>NZ_AUDO01000001.1 GCF_000425505.1 Flavobacterium frigidarium DSM 17623
TAATTCTCACAAGCTTTTTTTAAAATAATCTGAAAATAAATTTTCAACTCATTTCGTTTTGCTTGCCATCATGTAAAGAACTTATTCGCTGTTGCGGGTGCAAAAGTAGGTAGTTTAAACGCATATTCAATACCTTCTACACAATTTTATTTTCTTTAATTTTCAATTTTCTTTTAATGAGCTGGAAACCTTACTATTGACTTATCATCAATTTATATCGCAATTCAAATTGTAAGATTAATCGATAAACAAAACCCTGTTCGCCTACTCCTACTGGGTTCATTCACATTAGTCCGCAGTATCCTTAATAAGTAAAAGCACTTTGTCTACTATATAATAGATCGTATTTACCTCATTCAAGAATTACAATTTCAAAGCACGTTATATATAAAAGAACCTCATTTATAAATTAACTTTTTTACCTTACCAATAAATCCTAGCCCTGATAGCAGTGAAAATCCTTTTAAGTCTTCTTGATGGCAATCGAGAAGACTTAAAAGATTGTAGCGAATAGCAGGAAATAGCTCCTAGTTAACTTATGCCAAATTACAATCCAATACTTAAGACCGCAAAAAACTAAAGCGTACTAAACATAAAAAAACCGACACTATATATAGTATCGGTTTTAAGTGAAGGCAGAAGGATTCGAACCTTCGACCGCCTGCTTAGAAGATAGGCGATTTATCTTTTCGTTTGATTTCTTTTTGTTTACTTTGTTGATTTTTAGATATTTATAATTAAATTTTCTTTCTTTTGAACTATTATATTTTACTTTTGTCATATAGATGTTCGTCAAATGTTCGTCGCAACCATATTTAACATGATTTCAACAAAATTTACAATAAAAAAAGCACCAAATAAAGATGGCAAGCACTCTATTATATTGGTATTAATTAAGGACAGACGCAATACCTCTATGGCTACAAGTTACACCTGTGATTATGAGACATGGAGCTTTGAAACCCATTCATTAAAGATTAGCAAAAATGCCAAAGAAATGAAAAGGATCAATGAGATTAACAATTTCATCAATAGAACTAATCAGAAGATCGAAGATTTCATTAGAGAGAAACGTCGCTTTAATGAAGATTTCACCATTGCTGAAATCTCGCATGAGATTAAAGCTGAAACTCTATCGAAAGCAACTGCAATAGACTATTTAAAATTCCATCAAGAGATTATGGAAGAATTTCTATTAGCTGATAAAATTGGAACGGCCAAAGTTTATAAAGAGACTTTAAGCTCCATCAAGAAATTTTGCGGAAAGTCATATTTGAGGTTTCAAGACTTGAACTTCACATTCTTAGAAAAACACGACGCATTTCTAAGAAGTAATGGAGGGAGTGATAGTGGAATCAGTTTTAAGATGCGAACAATTAAAGCTGTTTTTAATAAAGCTATAAAGCGCGAAATAATTTCAGATAAAACATATCCATTCAATAAATATAAAACATCAGCATTAAAAAAAGAAGCAAAAAAAGAATATCTAACGACAGAAGAGTTAGACAGACTAATAAAGGAGGACTTCAGTAAAAATCAAGAGCTGCAATTTGCAAAAGACATGTATCTCTTTAGTTTTTATTGTAGAGGAATAAATTTTATTGATATTTTAAAATTAGCAAACACCAACCTTTATGATGATCGACTAGTATATGTTAGAACTAAAACAGGTGTTGTACTGGATTTCAAATTAACTGATGATCCACGTAAATTAATCGAGACCTACAAACTCCGATCTTACAATTCCTTTTTATTCCCTCTTTTATTGAAAGAAGAGCTAACTACTGAGCAAATTAAGAACAGGAGCCATAAACTGCTAGGGCAAATCAATCCTGCACTAAAGAAAATAATGGAGGTATTACAAATCAACAAGAATATTACTTTCTATACTGCTCGACATTCATTTGCCACATTTTTAAAATTCAAACATTTGCCTATTGATGTTATTAGCGAAATGCTTGGTCATAAGGACATCAAGGCAACGATATCCTATTTAAACAAACTACCTAATAAACAACTAGATCAAATTATTGATGATGTGTTTGCTAACTGGAGAAATACTGAGGTATCAGAAACAATTTAAATTACAAAAAGCTGCATCACATTTTAAAAACTTTCGTTTAAAACGTAATGTGTACTTCTACCACCTGAATCTGCTTTTATCAAAATACCTTTATTAACTAAATCAGTGATATCTCTTAATGCGGTGTCTGGAGAAGTCTTTGTCATTTTAGCCCACTTGCTTGTATTTAAATTACCTTCAAAATTGTCCATGAGTTTGTTAAGCATCATTTGTTGACGGTCATTACTAATCTTAGTAGCAAACTTCATCCAAAAATTGTGCTTTGCTACGACTTTATCAACTATCACACTTGAATGGATTATACTGTTTTTAAGACATCCTAAAAACCAGATAATCCATTCTGTGATATTAAGGTCGTCCTTTTGAGTGCGTTCTAGGATGCTATAATAGCTTTTCTTTTGTTTATTTATTTCAGTAGACATACTATAGAATCTTTGGTTCACACCATCCGATTTTGAAAGCTGCATATCTGTTATAGCTCTGGCTATTCTTCCGTTACCATCATCAAATGGATGTATCGTTATAAACCATAAATGAGCAATGGCTGCTTTAAGAAGTAATTCTAATTCTTGTGCGTTATTGTACCAGTCTATAAAATGTTTCATTTCGTTATTCAGTACTTCAGCTTTTGGAGCTTCGTAATGAACCAGCTCCCTTCCCATTCCTCCTGAAACAACTTGCATTGCACCTGATCGCCATTTTGCCACTTCGATTTTATGCATACCACTTCTACCTGTGGGAAATAAAGCTGCATGCCAATTAAACAAACGATCTTCAGTAAGTACTTTATCATTGTTTTGCGTGGCATCAATCATCAATTCTACAATACCATCCACATTTCGATCTGAGTTTTCTAATCCAGAATATTCTAGACCCAACCTAGTTGCTATTGAAGAACGTACTAATTCCGGATTTAAAATCTCCCCTTCTATTTCAGAAGTTTGCAAGACGTCTTGAATTAAAGTTTCTAAATTAGCTTCCCCTTTTAAATCGAAACCCAACAACTCCACTTTACCCATAAGTTTTCCCTGCAGATTTCTCACTTCGCTTATTAGCAAAATAAAATCCTCTTCATTCCAGTTGAATTGAGGCCAAGTTTTTAATTGATGAATGTAGATTGCCATAACTCTATTAATTTATGCGGTAAATATAGTAATTATTCTCCGCAAAAAATGCGGTGAATAATTACTATATTTACCGCATTTTTAATATTATAATCACTTAGCTAATAACTTTTCACCTTTGTTTTCATTATATAAACAAGATTATTTACCATTATTCTATTTTAATTCTTTTAAATTTTCCATGTAACTCTTCATGCCATGGTCATTTATGAAATTTTTCATTGGTAATTTTAAGGCATAAAATAATCTTGAAATCCAACTTTTATTCTCTTTTATTTCATCTTTTCTTATCCATAGCTCTTGACCAATATGGTGATAAAACACTGGCGGAGTAAAGGGAACAACGTCAGATCCATTAATAATTCTGATCGTTTTTTGATTTAGTTCATTATAAAAAGTTTTAAATTTTTTTAAACCAACTGCTGGAGCGCCAAAAAGGATTATTTCTTGTAATTGATTTTTAACTGCAACTGGTGAATTAGCTCTTAATTTAACTGAAAACAATGTTGCTAAAGCGCCTCCTAGAGAATGTCCTGTAATAACTATTTTTCTATTTGTAAATAAATTTAAATCATTTATGTGTTTCATTACTGCATCAAAACTATTAAGTTTTGTAGTCTTATCCATATAATAAAGTGTACTTTGAAACCCCCGATGAACATTTATTTTTTTTGAATTCGAATCACAGTTTTTCAGTAAAACAGGAAACATTTTAAGATTTGAAACCCACCAATCTACTCTTTCTCTTGTTCCTCTAAAAGCAATTACTAATGTTTCATCATTCCAAAATAGTCTGCAAAAACCTCTACCATAAGAACCGTGAATAATCTTTTGTCCTAACATTTTTTTACCGTTGTACGACAAGAAATCTTGTCTAACAGGACTTCCATAAACAGATTTACATATTTTTGCTACTTCAAAATATCTCTTATAATCTGTAACCATAATTTAAATTATTTAAACGTACCAGTTTATTTTATTAAAGTCTTCAAGCATTTTTTTGCTCGCTTTTTCGTTTATAGATTTAATGAAACACATGTGGCCATAAAGCCAGTTATGAAATTTGATATTATTGTATTTTGGAAACTCTTTATGCCTTCTTTCTAAATGACTATTTACCCCATATTTTCTACAATAATAAACATGTTCGGTTATTGTTTTTCTGTACTCTTTAGATACGTTTGTTCCATTAGTTGTTGTTAGTCCTGTTACATATTGTTTACAACCTTTTTTCATGTATTTCGTTTTCTTACTATTAATAAAAAAACCTTCGTCATCAATGATTTTAGTAATCAATTTTAAAGAGGGTAATTTTCCTATTTTTCCAATAGAAAAAGTTAAATCATCAGCGTATCTGGAATATCTAAAATTTAGTTTACCGGCCAAAGCTTCAAATCGATAATCCATCTTAGTAGCTAAAATATTGGAAATGATTGGACTGGTCGGAGCTCCTTGCGGTAATATAGGCGGTTTGTTATCTACTAATTCTTTTAGAATTTCTCTTGAGTTTTCATCAAAATCATGCCAATAAGTTTCACGATGTTTGGCTGTTGTGATTTTTGCCAGCGAATATGCTAAATTAGTAACATAACCTAATGATTTAAAAACGGTATAAACTCTTTTTTCAGTTATAGTATCATAAAATTTTAACAAATCTATTTTCAAAATAATTTCAGAATTTTCATGAACCTTTGCATTATCTTTAATTGAAATACCTTTTCTAAAGCCTTTACAACTATCTGCTAAAACATATTTACTTAATATGTTTACTAGAATCCATTTTTGGATGTATTTTAAATCTTTAGCAGGCGACATTATCTCTCTGAATTTACCGTCTCTTTTTTTTAATTTGAAATAATTATATCTTTGGTATTTATGCTCATATTCATAATTGATATTCCATTTCCCATCTCCAATCAAGTTTCTGAGATAATCTGATTGAATACCTATTTGTATTGATAGATGTTCTATTGAAAAAATAACAGGAAATTCTTTTTCTTCTAGTTTTTTTGCATAAGATAAACAAGCTTCAATAAATTCTTGTGATTTATTTTGCTCTTTAGCTTGTGTAATAAATTGTTCAAATGGAAATGACATAATAAATTGTTACTCTTTTTCTTGAATGTTAAATAATATTCTTGAAAATCTAATTTTGGTTGACTCCAGTCACATTCCAATATAACCCACTGGATTTGTTGGTACCGAAATTAGATTATTATTAGTAATCTTAAGCATGCTATCAAGTAGCTTTATTAATTCTCGATGAACTACACCGAGAAAACCTTATAAGGGTTATTTGCTAACAATAAACTATGTCAATCCATTGAACATTGTGGGTAAATATAACACATCTTTTACTTCTAAATTTTCTTTTGTTTCTTTTCTGAAATTTTCTTTTTGAGTCTTTATTTTTAATTCTTTCAAAAACTGAATTCCCTTAGTATTTAAATCATAATGGGTATTTATAAATCCTAATTTTTTGCTCTCGATATAAACTTTCTTCAATTCTAACCTAGTTAATCCAAGTAAATGACAAATAATTATATTATCATATCCCTTATTTTTTAAAGTCAATAATGCAATTACTGAATGATTTAGTTTTGAATTGTATTTTATTTTTCTAACAAATTTATCATCCTTCTTTTCTATAATTGATTTACCAGAATATAAATCAATCTTCAAGCGGTTACAAATCCCTATGTAAAACGCTATGTTTTGTTTGAATTCACGCGCTTCTCTCATTCTAATGTTCGCCATTCTTGGAAATAGTGGAGTCCAATTCCTATTTCCCCCCCATATTATTGATAATGTATTGTTTGGTGTACAATGAAAATAAGAAATCAAGGATTGACTATTATCAAATCCGTATGGAAAAATATAAGGGTAAGGTCCTACTTTTAAATTTTTACCATGTTTTAGTGTTGTTTTTTCAATATCACTTAGATTCCCCAGAATATTAAGAGGAGACAATGTTGGGTCAAAAATTTTATTCCTTTCTTCAGAAATAATTATTATTTGAGGGAAACGATCCAAGATGTATTTTTTTCCTTCAACCATTATTATGGAAGAGAGTATATATATGTTTTCAATATTATTATCAGTTAACCACTGTTGGATATCAGGTTTTGAAAATTCTTTATAAAATGTTTTACCACTACCAATAAAATCATCTAGAAAAACTATATGATTGTATGATCCAGGATCTGTTACATATTTGTAATCATGTGTCAAAAGGATATCATTTTCTCTTTTTTTAAAGGCGTTTGTGTTTTTTAATGGATAAGTCACTAAAGTTCCACTTTTACCAACTTTCCCATAGGGAAATATTATTATTTTATCTCCCTTTGGAATACTTTTATAAAGCTCATATAACAAATCATTAAGGCGAAACATAAGTTCATTAAATGGAATATACTCGTAAACACTCAATAAATCAATAGCCAAGTCAACCTCGTCTTCGTCAAAGTTTTCCAACCAACGAATTATTTTCGTTGGTAAAACGCAATGTTTTAAACGAGGTAGTAAATTTTCGACCTGTCTTACCGATTTTTCACTGTATGAAAAAGTATGCCTTTTTACTATCTCCATATTTTTTTTAAAAAAATTTTATTCTATTTTTCTATTTCTATAAAATCTTTTGACTCTTCACCTTAAGCCATCATCCCTTTCACAAACACCTCCACAAACTCCTTCATTTTAGCAATAATCCTGTCTCCAATCGTTCTGGCTTGCAGTACGCTTGGTCTATTGTCTAGACATTGAAAAACTTCGTCTTTTATAGGTTCTCTTCCACTGTAAATGTAGGCGTCGATTAAGGATTTAAATTGTGCTTTGTCTAAGTTTTCTTCTTCACAGAGCTTGCCTAATGCTAGTACTTTTTGATCTTGCCAGAATTTCTCAAATTCGTCGTCGATGCTGTCGCTGTCTTTGATATTAGGCATATTTTCATCAATGAACTTCTGAATCAAGTCTCGTTTGCTTCTCAGTTGTATATCACCACCCAACAAATCTACAATCGCCTTCTTTTGAGCAGCTGCAGCTGATGGTGTTTTTTCTCCTTTCAATTGTGCCAACAATTTCAAGATATAAGCTACATTGATCTGATCTCTATGGATTAATTCCAACTCAAAATCAATATCATCTAGAATCGAAGTCTTTTGTTTTTCAGTGTCTCGTTTTACCTTTTCGTACAAATCTAAATACTTGCTTTTGTAATCCTCAAATTCCTGCTCGTCAATAGGTAAATCCTCCCAATCAAAATCAGTGTAAGACTGTAAGACATTCATCGCACGCATCAATTTCCTAAAAGCTTGCACAAATTGTGCTTCATCTTCTTCGCTTTCCAAATCATTTACACTTTGATGCGTAGGCGTAATTTCACGCAATGATTCTAATGCTTGATCAAATTTCTCTGCTATGGCTTCGTAGCTTGGCATAGTAACCACTTCAATGGCTTCCTTATTCGAAAACAACGTAATAGCTTCGTCTGTAGCTTTTTTTAAGTTTCTAAAAGATAAGATGTTCCCTTGTGACTTTTGCTCTCCTAAAATTCTGTTCGTCCTAGAATACGCTTGTATTAAACCGTGTTGTTTCAGGTTTTTATCAACGTAAAGGGTATTTACTTTTTTAGCATCAAAACCAGTAAGCATCATATTGACGACAATGACAATATCTAAGCGATCTCTGTCATTATTGAAACTTTCTTTTTCGCGATCTTTTAACCTCTTGCTTATATTTTTGAAATAATTTTCAAACTGTTGGCTGTCTTTTGTAGAAAAGCTTGTACCGTACATTTTATTATAATCAGCTATATAACTTTCTAGTTTATCTCTAGTGTGCTTTGCTTGATAAGATGTTGGTCCTTCGGCCAAAACTTCAAAATCAACTTCGTCACTTGGTAAATAATCCTGTGCTTCTTCTGAATCTTCATTGGTGCCGTAAGTAAAAATAGTAGCGATACGTAAATCGTGTTCGCCTGCTGCTTTCTTTTGCTGAAATAAATCGTAATATTTAATCACGTTATCAATACTACTTACCGCCAATAAAGCGGAGTAGTCTTTATTGAAGGTCTTTTGACTATGGTGTGCAATAATATAATCTACGATCTTAGAGATTCGTTTTTCAGAATTCAACACTTCTTGCTTGTCGATATCTTCGACCTCAATATCAATAAAAGTATTGCTCTTATTTTTATATTTACCAATGTACTCTATCCCAAAACGCAATACGTTTTGATCTTTGATTGCATCTGTAATTACATATTTGTGCAGGCAGTTGCCAAATAAGTCTTTGGTAGTGCGTTTTCCGTACTCATTTTTAGAAGCGTTTTCTGCAAAAATTGGCGTTCCGGTAAAACCTATTAACTGACTTTGCTCAAAAAACTTTGTTATACGATCGTGGGTATCCCCAAACTGCGAGCGGTGGCACTCATCAAATATAAAAACGATTTTCTGGTGTCTTAAACTTTCTATATTACCCGCAAATCGTTCTGAAATAGCATTGTTTAGTTTTTGTATTGTCGTCAGAACTAATTTGGTATTATCCGTTAATTGCCTTACTAATGACTGGGTGTTATTGGTAACATCTACACTGTCTTTCTTGAACGCATTGAACTCGTTCATGGTTTGATAATCCAAATCTTTTCTGTCTACTACAAAAACAACTTTGTATACTTCGGGCAGTTCCATCAAAATTTGACTGGCTTTGAAAGAGGTTAATGTTTTTCCCGAACCTGTAGTGTGCCAAATGTAAGCGTTGTCATTTGAGTTTTTGACTTGATGGATAATTGCTTCAGTAGCAAAATATTGATACGGACGCAACACCATCATTACCTTGTGTGTTTCATTGATCACAATATAATGTGCAATCATCTTACCCAAATGAGTTGGGTTTAAAAATGAAGCTGCAAACTCTGATAAATCTGTAATATTTTTATTTTTGGCATCCGCCCAAAAGAAGGTCTGTTTAACTGATTGCAATTTATTATTCGCCAAATACTTCGTATTGACTCCATTACTAATCACAAACAATTGCACGTATTGAAACAAACCATGATTGCTCCAAAAAGAATGCATTTGGTAGCGGTTAATTTGGTTGAAGGCTTCTTTGATTTCGATTCCGGAGCGTTTTAATTCTATTTGTACCAAAGGCAAACCATTGACCAAGAGCGTGACATCAAAGCGGTTTTTGTAACTACCTTCCAAGGAAATTTGATTGGTTACTTGGTATAGATTCTGGCTATTATCTTCGGTATTAAAAAAACGAACGTAGAATGAAGTTCCATCTTCCTTATCCAATTGAAAACGATCCCTTAGCGTTTTGGCTTTTTCGAAAACATTGCCTTTGGCTAAGTGATTCAAGATAGCATCAAACTCCTTAGCGGTAAAGATGGTTTCATTGAAAACCTCTAACTGACTTTTTAGATTAGAAACTAAAGCGTCTCCATCTAGAATTTGTACAGACGAATAATTTAAACCAACCAATTGCTTGATGAGTTTGTTTTCTAATTGTAATTCGGATTGATGACTCATTTTATTTTTTTAGACTATTGTAAAAGCTAATTACTAAGAATGTATATTAACTTAGGCCTGGTAATATCTTTATTGTTTTCTAAAAAAATAATTAGCGCTGCTTCTTGAGCTTTAGAAGCATTTGCTCCAAAACCTTCTGATTTGCCCTCTAACAGTGCAATATAATTTTGTCTAGTCAAAATTACGGAAGAGGTAGTTGTTCCTATTTTCTTAGCTACATCTTTTTCTATTTTTTTATAATCTTCTGTTTTATACCTTTTTACAAATTCAGAGATAACTAACAAACAATCTTCGATACTCCAACTGTGATTTACTGCCATTCTATTTACTATCAGTTAATTATTAAAATCTTAAATATTATTCCATTTTTTGCATTTCGAATAAAAATCATTTAGAGTGCTTTTTATATTTACATCTGAAAATAATTCTATCCACTCTTCATAAGTTATGATACCTACGATACATTTATCTACCTTATCAAAAACATCTCTTTCTATTAATTTTACATCGTTACTTTCATTATGATCCAAGATTCTTTTTTCTATTTGAAATTTAATATTTTCAGGTTTTACCAAATCTCTAATAGTGATTCCTTTTTTATTCCTTTTATCTACTTTACATTCAGGTAAAACAACATAGAAAAATGTAAAACAATTTAATTTTGTATTTTCAGCTATACAAGTAATAGTTCTAGTTGCTTGATTATAATTCTTAGCATTAGAGGTGAATGAGCTAAGTGGACTTCCCATCTTAGCTTCAATAACTCCAAATACTTTTGCAAGGTCATTAATAATTATTTTACCACTTCCTACTCCATTTTGCTTATAATTTACTTTGAAATCTCCAAGTGCTATATCCGTATGAGTATAGCCCTCTCTTATTTTAGCTGCTTTAATAAAAGGACTAGATAGTAATGCTTCAGAAGTCCAGTTATCTATTTTTTCGAAATCAATTTCCTTCAGTTTAATATTTTGCTGTTTGGAATAATGCACTAATAATCTTGTCATCCAACCTTCATTATATATTTCGGTCGGTTTAATATTAGTATAAACACTATTGTCTTCTATTGAAGAGATTATCTCTATAATTTCCTTCATAACTACACAAACATTTGTTGCAACAACCCCTTTTTGAACCCTTGCATCTTATTTATTTCCTGACCCACATTTTCTATTTTATCATCGATGCCCGATAAAAAATTGGCGATTTTCTGTTGTTCTTGTTTACACGGGAAAGGAATTGGCATCTTATAAAAATCTCCTGTAGAAAAACTCATTCTATCATCTCTAGCACCATAATTCGAAATATCCTGCATGTGTTTATGCCAAATAACAGAATTAAAAAAATATTCAATAAAATCTAAATTCCCTTCTTTAAATCTAAAAACTGAATATAATGGCGACATTATTCCTGTATTTAAATAATTCCTTGAAATTGGACCGACTGGAGCATGCGTCGATATTCGTGGATTGTACACAAAATCATTATTTTCAACAATGTAATATCCTAAAAGGTTATTTTGATTTGCAATATCTTTATCAAAATAATCTCTTTGATTTACTATTCCTTGCGACGCTGAGTTTGTAAAAACTAAATTTATTTTCTTGTCTTTATTTTTAATTATTCTTTTCTCGGCAACTTCCCCCAATTTCTTCTCCTCCCAATCCGGATAATCATCCCCATTTTCATCCTTAAACCGCAATTTTCCTGAGAAAAATTGTTGCATTACGCCTTTTTTGTATTGTTCTAAGAGTTCCTTTTTGCGGGACAATTGCTGGATTTTTTCATCGACCGAACTTAAAAATGAGGCTATTTTTTGTTGTTCGGGGAGGGATGGTAAGAAATATTTAAAATTTGAAAAATCTGTTTTATTTATTTGTGGTACCGCTTGAACTCCAGCAAGCAATTTAATTTTAGTCCCATTTTTTTCTAATAATTCATAAATAAAATTGTTATCATAATCCTTTCCTGCAGTTAAAGAATTAATTTGTTGATTCGTTAAACACTCTTCTGTTGCTTGACCAATCTTTCCAATAGTTGAACCAATACAAACAAATAAAACACTTCCTTTTGCTACTTTTCGACCTTTACTGAAACCAAGATCAGTAAGTGTTGTTTTTGTCTTGAAAACAAATCTGTTCTCTTGTATATCAGCCGGTGAAACAAATAATTTTTCACCATTATAATATTCTAATATATGCGTACTAGGAGTACTTCCTGTTGTTATTTTTGCAATCTCGCCTAACTTCTTCTCTTCCCACTCCCCCTCAAACCCACTAAATCGTAATTTTGGAATACATACTTTATTCATGGCAGGGATTTTTTTGCGTTAGGGATTATTTCACTTTTTATATTATTTTTCATAGGTGTTCAATGAATTTCATTTGAAGTGGAAATCCTTTTTTGCCCTTTTTCGGGCAAAAAAGATTGAAACGGATAGCCCGGCCCGATAGGGAAACGCCCAAATCATTTGTATCTAAATTGTTTTTCATGATTAAAATGGGGTTTCGATTCCTAATTCGGTGCAAAAACCTTGGATGGTGGCATCGGTGGTTTTTCCTGCTTGTGCCAATTCTCGTAATTCGGCCGTGATGGCGGTCAGGTCTATGGCATCTTCTTCTTCAAAGGTGTCTACGTAGCGCGGAATATTTAAATTATAATCATTTTCGGCAATTGACGTAGCAACGGCGATATGGGAATATTCATCTTCTTGGGTGCGGTTTTTATAGGTATCGATTATTTTGTCGATATCCTGGGTACGCAATACGTTTTGGGTTTTTACTTTTTCGTACTGTTGGCTGGCATCGATAAACAAAATGTTATCGGCATGTTCACGCTTTTTCTTTAGGACCAAAATACAGGTTGGGATGCTGGTTCCGTAAAAAATATTGGCGGGTAGGCCTATTACGGCATCAAGGTAATTTTTTTCTTTGATTAAGTATTGGCGGATGTGACCTTCGGCACCGCCACGAAACAAAACGCCGTGAGGTAATACGATTGCCATAGTTCCGTTGTCATCTAGTTGATGCACCATGTGTTGCACAAAGGCAAAATCGGCTTTGCTAGATGGTGCTAATTTACCGTAGGCAGAGAAACGCTCATCAGTCATGTGTAGCGGGCTCGCACTCCAGTTAGCCGAAAATGGCGGATTGGCCACGATAGCTTCAAAACGCATATCGTAATGCTGTGGACGCTCTAAAGTGTCTTCGTTCTTGATGTCAAAACGTTTGTAATGAACATCGTGCATGATCATGTTCATGCGACAGAGGTTGTAAGTGGTGGGATTCATTTCTTGTCCGTAAAAGGCGCTAACATCTTTGACTTCTTTGGCTACTCGCAACAATAAAGAACCCGATCCACAAGTAGGATCGTATACACTTTTTAATTTGTCCTTACCAACTGTAACCAATTGTGCCAAGATGCTACTGACTTGTTGGGGCGTGTAAAATTCTCCCGCCTTCTTGCCTGCGCCACTCGCAAACTGTCCAATTAAATATTCATAGGCATCTCCTAGAACATCACTATCGGTGTTTTCAAGGTCAAAGTCGATTTCGTCTAGATGTACAAGAACTTTTACAATTAGTTCGTTTTTATCCGCTTCGGATTTTCCTAGTTTGTGAGAAGTCAAATCAAGATCAGAAAATAGGTTTCCAAAATCCTCTTCACTCTCTGATCCCATCGTACTTTGCTCAATGTGCGTGAGTACTTTTGATAAATCCCCAAGGATAAAATTATTTTTTCCACCTGCGTTTCCTCTTCGTGCCAACTCGGAGAATAATTCAGATGGCAATAAGAAGTAGCCTAATTTATCTAGAGCAAGTTGTTTTATTTCTTCAAGTAAAGCAGTTTCTTCTTCGTGTCCTTCGACTTCTTGAAAGCTTATTCCGTCTGGTTTAAGGATGGTATTGGCATACAAATCCATTTTAGTACTCAAGTACTTGTAGAATATAAAACCTAATATATAATCTCTAAAATCATCGGCATCCATTTTCCCACGTAAGGTGTTTGCGATATTCCAAAGTTGTTGTTCTAATTTTTGTTTTTGTTCGGCTGCCATGAAGCAAGTGTAATTTTTGTATTAAATAAGAATTTTATGACTGCTAATGTATAGAATATATCCTAAATTATAATTAGGATTACTGTAAGTAATAGGAAAATCTTTGTGTTTTTTCTTTCTATTAGCTTCTAATGGTAGTTTTTAGTTGTCTTATAACCTATTAGCATTATTGAATGAGTAAAATAAATGTTAGTCGAAAAGTTATTCTAAAAAATTCTTGAGCTCTTTCAAAAAGCTCTAAAGGATTTTTTGGAAATAACTTTGTTAATGGATGAATTTGATTAAAAATCTAATTGAGGAATTAAATTATATCAAGAAGCTTTTTCAACCATTAACATTTTGTAAATTTGCCAAACAAACAAGCGTAAGCTGATTAGTTGAGTTACAGAAAACTGCGAATCTTCTTTAAAACTCTAAAACTAGTCAGACTTACGCCCGTGCCTTATATGGGCGTGGGCTAAGTCTTTCTGAGTTTAAGGTTCTTCGCAGTACCTCTGTAACAGTCTGACATTAGACTCGCGCCTTTTTTTTAACTTCAAATAAGGCATTATGAAAAACAAAGAATTTTACAGCCCAATTAAATCATTGGTGAATTTAATTTTAACTGGTGAAAAGGAAATAAATCAAGGTCTTGAATTTATTCCAATAACACCGGAATTTACAGATTCTTTAATCAACATTGATGATGATTATTACAACATTCACTTTTTGCACTGCATAGCCTTGTTCCTAGATGAGTGCAATGTTTCCGAACGTAATGACATTATGAAAATTTATAAAGAGAACGTAATTTTCATATTTGGTACATTAATTTTAAATGGTCAACTGATGGATATAGCTTTAGAAGAAAATAAAGATCTACATACGGTACTTGATGATATCTTTTCTGACTACTTGACCTATAAAAAACTGCAACCTACATTATGTTTAGCTATATACTTTTATATCGAAAACTTATCACAGATCGAATTTAACGATAGATTAATATTAAAATCTGAGTATGAAAAATTTATCCAATGTAATTCTATTAAGAGAGTGATCGAGGGTGATATTGATATTAACTCCTAAAGTTATTTCCGTTAAAACTAAAAAAGCCAATCATATCTGATTGGCTTTACTCCTGAGTGTAGTTGCTCTAAAGTTTGTGATGTTTAAATATGATAATTATAAACATGCTAAGAGTACTAATTCTTAATTTTCAATTCTGCCTCTGAAGATATCTCAACTGGAGATTGATTAGTTGAATTTTTAACTTTTCGATTATAAAAACTAATAGCAATTAAACAAGCAATTATGGTCATGAAAAATAAAAATATGACTAAGGCTCGCAGACGGTTAAACATTGAGTTGGTTTGCAATTTTTCTTTCTCTAGAATTAATGTATGTTCTTTTAGCACTTTGCCTATATTAAAATTCAAGTCTTCCAACAGCTCGATTTGCCTATTATTTATAGCTTCCAAAGGCCTAAAATCCAACTTTGGTTCGTAATTGTACAATTGCTCTATTTTCTGATTTAACTGCTCATTAACTCTCAGCAGAATTATATTATTCTTTTCTATTTTTTCAATTTGATCTATAAAAACAGATAGGCTATCTGCAAGTTTTGGTTGTGTGCTTTTTCCCATAAATATATTATTATTTATCTATAAATTAATATTCCGCACCTCTGTCTTTTGATAACGCTTTTGCGACTTTCAAAGGAGTTTGAATCGGTGCTAGTGGCTGCATCATCGCTGATAGACCTAAATGCCTATGTACCTCTGAAGCTTTAAAAACTTTTTTAGATAACGTATCAATTAACTTATGTCCTTGCACTCTTCCTTGTTTGTTTAAAACCGTTTCAATTTTAATCCCAAGTTTCTGCATTCCTTGTCGATATGCGGTATAACTAGCAGGCTTCGTCTTCACAACTAATTGATGTTTTTCATATATCTCCTTTCTTAACCCTTTAGAATTACCTCGCTGCAATTCTAATGCTTTTATATTTTCAATCATTTTTTCTTTTGCTGAAATCAAGCCTCTGTCCTTTGCAATTTCATGCGCTGCCCATTGTCCTTTCTTACCAATATGATGATCAGATATTAATTGACCATTACTCTTTACCCTATTAGCAATAATGTGTATATGCTTATGCTCTTTTTCAGTATGAACAAAGGCTATATATTGTTGCTTATTTGTATCAATGCCCAGTTTTTGGAGATAATCCCTAGTCATTTCCTTTAAATCTTTATTAGATAGTTTTTGCCCATCTTTGATATCAGGTGAAAGAACTAAGCTAAAAGTTTTATTTGTAGCCCTTTGATTTAAATTTTGAATATCTTTCATTTCCTCCATTATTTCTTTTGAATTTGTGCCACATAGTAGATTCCTATCTAATTCATATCCTTTTTCTTCATCAATGACATAGTTACCAAGTGCTCCACCACCACT
Source organism: Flavobacterium frigidarium DSM 17623 (assembly GCF_000425505.1). Lineage (GTDB taxonomy): Bacteria > Bacteroidota > Bacteroidia > Flavobacteriales > Flavobacteriaceae > Flavobacterium > Flavobacterium frigidarium. The sequence goes on from NZ_AUDO01000001.1 coordinate 16,225, forward strand.
GCATGCTTTTGCTAATCCTATCATAATTATTTGAATTTTGCTAAATGAGCTCTAATTTCTTTACTTGCTTCTAACGTTTCTCTCTTAAATCCATCGACATCACCAAGTTTAAAAAGATTCGAAATCCTTCTGAAATTATCTGAGAATTTTGAAAGTAATTGATAACATTCTACTTCTTCGGAAGTTAGTTTACTCGATAACTTATAATTAAATACGAGACCTCGCATTAATTCCGATACAGTGATTCCACTATCCAAAGCTTTCTTTTTTATGATTAAATTTTCTAGTTTAGAGACTCTAAATTTGATTATGTCTTTTTTCATTCGTGTTATTTTAAGATTTAATGAATTGCTTTTATATAAGCACTTACATTTTTCTTTTTGCGACCTTCGGGAGAAAAAACGAGAGGCCAATTTGGTTCAAATGCGCAGCAATTTGTGACCACGTTGGCACATCTCGATCAATTACTACTAAAACGAGACGGACATTAGATACTTAAAATCCATTCGTTAACATCTTTGTAATCTTTAAAAATAGTTCTACAATCAATTGCGTTAGGAAATGTTTCTCTAATAAAATTTGTGTACTTATCACCTGTAATATCATGGTCTAAATACAATTCTATCTTTTCATATTGATTCAAAACTCCCATATTCTTGACTATTAATGCAGCCGAATTTAATATCAAATAGTCATAGTGATTTATATTATTCACTTCACTAATTTGAAGCAAACTTAAATAGTCGAAGAACCCCTCAAATATTTTCACACTTCTACATTGATTTTTAATAAGTGTAATATCTTTTTTTCCAATACAAATTTTAGTATACTTAGAACGTAGCTCCCATCCATCACTATTATTTTTAAAACCAATGGCAAAATATTGTTTCTCATTGATTTTGTAATGTAGTTCCTTAACAGATCTTATAATTTGTGCCTTAGTTATACCTCTACTAGCTAAGTATTGTTTTAAGGCGATATGTTGAACGTATTCTATTTTTACCACACTATTACTGTTATTCTCTTTTTTTGCTTCATAAGTACCTTCTATTTGCTTTTGAAAAGAAAAAGAATCAAGTCCTTCCAAAAAATTTAGAGCCTCACTAACTGTACAGCATTTTAGCTTTATAACGAGATCAATCCCATTTCGACCTCCAATTGCACTGGAAAAGCAATACCAATAACCATTTTGCTTGTTTACATGGAAAGATGCATTCTTTTCTGTTGGTGAAAAAGGACTTTTAAACCAAGTATCACTCCCTGACTCTTTTTCGATATTTAAACCCATAGATTTTAATATAATTTCTATGGGAATTTGTTTTGCTTGTTTAATATTCATCGCTCTTATGTCTATTTAATGAAGTTTACTATCTAAAAAACCTTCTTATTAAAGTAAAAACACTTCCTACACTTCCTACACTTCCTACTTTTTTGATTACTAGTCAATTAAAAATAAAAAAAGCTAAAAAAGAGTAGGTTTGTGTAGGAAGGTGTAGGAAACTTAAAAATGACTTCCTACACCTTCCTACTACTTCCTACCATGTTTCCTACTACTTTTAACTATTAAAACATTAATAATCAATTATTTAACTAAACATAGGAGGTGTAGGAAACCATTATTGCTTTAAAGGAGGGATTATTGCTCACAAATTTGCCATTCGATGGCACTGATTATTTCGTCTTGGATTAGCAATTTAGACACATCTATCTGATAACCAGAGGTTGTTCGTGCATCTTTGCCTTTCTCATACTTGATACTACTTACTTCTTTTTGAAAGCAAGTATCTTTTTTCAAGTAATCTTGTAGCACAACTTTGCTTGGAGCTGTTTCTCTATATTGCAGCATCCACTGTCTCTGAATCTTGTTATAGCATGATGTAAATTGAAATGTAAGCAGATTACCGTCTAAACGTAAATCTCTGAAAACAACAATTCGGTCGTCTTTGTTACCACGCATTGAAGCCAAAAAGCAATCCCAAAATTTAGTACCTATGCTAGATGAATTTAATTTTCTTGTTTGGTGGTCGGTACATTTTTCAAAATGGTTGATCATTTCGCTATAGGTAAAAGGGAATGACACAACATCTTTGAATATTTCATACGTAGCTCCTAGAACAGCTAGATTGCTAATCACTCGAGTATGCTTTACTTCAAATTGACTAATAAACTTCTCTTTGGTATTCCTGAATTTACTTTTGAAATTTAATTCAACTAGTGAACGATTAATTAATAGAGAATCTGTAAAATGACTAACTCCCTGCTTAGTGTAGTCTTTCAGTATATCATACTTTTTTGTCTCTTCAAGCGTAAATGTCTTTGATTGAAACTCCAACCATAACAACCTTGAAATTAGTGCCTCAGATTCAGGATATTCATTACCTGTCAATAGTGTTGAAGATAAAATGGGAACGGTATCTGTACTTACTTTACTTTCAATAGTTCCAAACTCATAACCTCTACGGTCCCAAAATCCCTTGATAGTTCCGTCTAACTTGCTATCCCCTCTTTTATATTCTGAAAGATGGCAGATGATATTAGTAAATTGCGCAAATTTCCTGATTTGACCCTTCAAAGTAGAAGCACCTCCCTCAAGATTTATAGCTGATTGTGGTATTCCAAAGAAGCTTTGGCAACACTCAGCTAATTGGTCTTTTCCACTAGATCCTGGACCATACAAAAACAGAATTGGAAAGTTTCCTATTTCATTGACAATAATATCTTGAAACAAACTGCTTATCGTAAATAAGATAGCCGAAATCGCATAGTCTTTATGTACCTCTATCATCATTTGAAAATACATATCCATGGACACGTCAGAATCAATAGATATCATCTTTTTTTGAGATAAATAAGCTGACATATTATTTAGATAAATCTTGTTAGCAGAAGGCACGTAAAAAGACTTACCGCCATGTGTAAATATGCCGTTTTCATCTATTGCCAAGCTATCGCCATTTAAAAGGTTAACATTATTGTTCCATAACCAAAATTGAAATCCAATTTGATATCCTAAGCTATCAATCTTATGACCGTGTCCCATTTTATCGAATAAATAAGCTTTCAACATCTTAAAATCCAGGGCACTGCCGGTAAACAAAAAGTTTCCTTGCCGAGCAATACTATTCTCAAAACTTGCCAGAGTATTAAATAAATCAGAAGGGATGTCAAAAATCTTTTCAAGATTGAAAACATTCTTTATCTTCAATAATTTGATGGGAAATTTTTCATCCTGAATGTGCTGCAAAATTTTAATCTCAAAATTTGATATTTCTTGAAAGTAATAAGATTCATCATCTCCTTTTTCTTTCTTTCGCCGAATAAAGATTTTGTTGTCAGACATGAATATCTTATACTTTCGAATATCACTTTCAATGTCATTGAAATGTGCCGTTATATTTTTCGGCAAATCATCATAAAAAAAATCGCCCTTTTCTTCTCTATGTTTTTTATTTGACGCATGAGCATCAAAGCTCGTAGGTGCGTCTTTGTGGATTGCAATTTTCATTATACAATAAAAGTTTTATTGTATCTTTGTGAGATACAAATGAGTTAAAAATAAAATAGAGCACAATCTTCATAGTCGTTAGCTATGATTATTGTGTTTATTTTTTCCAAGGGTTCTCATTTGATTCCTCTTCACTTATTGCATCAATTTTGTTTCTTAATAGAAAATCTTCAAGGTCAGATCTGTGAAAATAAATTAGCTTTCCTAAAGGACGAAAGAATGTTATTTTTCTACCTGATGTCAGCTTATATAAATAAGACGTCTTCATATTTAAAAATTCTGCAGCTTCTTCAGCTGATAGAATAGATTTAACTGACAGACTTAATTTTTGAATACTACTCTCTATATTGAATAGTTTTTCTTCGATTTGTACATTGCTCATGTTTTCTTTTTTTAACGTTAAGTTTCTCATCGTGAGAACCATGAAGCAAAGGAACGAAAAAGAAAAAGTGAGGCAATTTGATTACATCAGGTTACATCAGGTTACAATAGATTACAACAAATTCCATTAAATTTCAAGACTTCCATTCTTCGCGCGGTCTCTTAAATCCGAAATCTCTTTAATAAAGATCTTCTTGCCAACAAAATTTTTACTATCAAAATTTTTATCGATCCAGTCAATTATTTTTGTATTACTTGGATGTTGAAGTAAATTATTACCAAATATAAAATACAAAAAATTCAGGTAGTCAACTTTTGCTAATGCTACTTCAGTGCCATCTGCTTTTTTAAATAATACTTTCTTAGTCACTTCCTCTCTTTTCAATAATTTCATAAAATCATTTGTTTCGCAGTGAAATAAATATCTATCGTGGATTGAATCTAATTTTTGTTTAATAACTTCATCAGGCAATGGATTAGGCATTACATCAGCTCCTCTATAATAAATTTGTTTAGTTATTCGTGCTTGAGGTTTCCCCATCAACTCCATAGATTTACCTTTAATATAAATTTCATCGGTAACGCTATCTTGTGTATGAGAGCATTTAAAATGTTTAAAAGTATTTGTCTCCCTCTGCAAAATGATAGAATCAAACGCGTTATCTTCAGATGTATTTTTCTTTTCACTAGTAAGTTCTGATATTTTAAGAGAGGTTAGATTAAGTCTTTCCCTTTCCTCCTCAGATCTATTGATATCGTTATCAATAATTCCTTGATCTCTTACCAAATTCCCACTATTAGTGATATCGTCTTGAATTGTAATATATTTAATTGGAATAATTATAAAAAACAACATTATAACTATTCCGATGAGTGCACCAGCAGTTTTCACAGTTTGTTGATCAAAATTAATATTCATTACTGAGATAGCAACTCCTGATTTAATCATGTAGATTGTGTAAATAAAAGCCAAAATAAACATAAAGAAAAACCAAGTTTTAAGGATAGCCTCTTTAGATGCTATCTTCAAGGCAAAAGATTTGTTAATGCATAAGGACAATAGCCAAAATGAAGGTCTCCATATTCCGAATAGAAAGACAAGACCGCATATAAAATAAATTAAATCAATATTTTCCATACTTTTAATTTTAGATTTGTCAAAAATAGGAAAAAATAAGCGGAGTATTATATACCTTGTTTGCCTATAGTGTTAGTCAAATGTTCGTTTCAAAGCATAAAAAAAGCCCTTACAAAAATGTAAGGGCTTGATTTTCAAAGTGAAGGCAGAAGGATTCGAACCTTCGACCGCCTGCTTAGAAGGCAGGTGCTCTATCCAGCTGAGCTATGCCTCCATAGATAAATTAAATTATCACATAACGTCTAAAAAAAAGCCTCTTTAATAAGAGGCCTTTTTTTTGTATATCTAATTGTTGTAATTACAACTTAGCAACAAATTTAGTCAACTTAGATTTTAAGTTAGAAGCTTTATTATCATGGATAATATTCTTTTTAGCTAACTTGTCAATCATAGAAATTACATTAGATAATTTTGATGTAGCGTCAGATTTATCTGTAGCTATTCTTAACGCTTTGATAGCATTACGAGTAGTTTTATGTTGGTATCTATTTAATACTCTTCTCTTTTCGTTACTTCTAATTCTTTTTAGAGCTGACTTATGATTTGCCATTTTATTATATTTTTTTTTCTTTACTATTCTTTATACTTGTAGTCCGTAAGGGAATCGAACCCCTGTTACCAAGACGAAATCTTGGCGTCCTAACCCCTAGACGAACGGACCATTATCCTTCTAGTTATAATAATCATTGTGATTATTTGTAGCCCGTAGCGGAATCGAACCGCTCTTACATGGATGAAAACCATGCGTCCTAACCGATAGACGAACGGGCCATTGTCACCATTAAACAGTGAACTTTTTTTGCGCTTTTCAGAATTGTAGCCCGTAGCGGAATCGAACCGCTCTTACATGGATGAAAACCATGCGTCCTAACCGATAGACGAACGGGCCCTGCTTCTGTATTGCGGATGCAAAGATACAACTATTTTTGAGTCGCACAATAGCTAAGACAAAAAAAATAATCTTTTTTAATACGCTTTCGCAAATAACACTCTTTTAGTAGATGGATTCCCAGTAAATACGCAGGCTCCCGCCTCTTCTACAGCATCCAAAGGTATACATCTAATAGTTGCTTTTGTTAATTCTTGTATGCGCTCCTCTGTAGCTGCTGTTCCATCCCAATGTGCTGAAACAAAACCACCTTTATCATTTAAAACAGATTTAAACTCTTCAAAATTTTCAACCTTAGTAATATGAGAATTTCTATATTCTAACGCCGTATTGAATAAATCTTTCTGAATTTGCTCTAAAAGATCGCTGATGTAATTTGCTATCCCATCTTTTGAAACCACTTCCTTAGTTGCGGTATCTCTTCTAGCTATTTCAAAAGTACCGTTCTCTAAATCTTTTGGACCAATTGCTATTCTCACAGGAACACCTTTCAATTCCCACTCTGCAAACTTAAAACCAGGTTTTTGAGTGGTTCTATTATCAAATTTAACAGACACCCCTAACTTTTGAAGTTGTGCAGTTAAAACATTTACTTCTGCAGTAATTTGATCTAACTGTTCGTCAGTTTTATGAATAGGCACAATAACAACTTGTATTGGAGCCAAATTAGGAGGCAAAACCAATCCTTTATCATCTGAATGCGTCATAACCAAAGCACCCATTAAACGCGTTGACACCCCCCATGAAGTTCCCCAAACGTATTCTTGTTTTCCTTCAGCATTTGCAAATTTCACGTCAAATGCCTTGGCAAAGTTTTGCCCCAAGAAATGTGATGTACCTGCTTGCAAAGCTTTACCATCCTGCATTAAGGCTTCGATACAATAGGTCTCTTCAGCTCCTGCAAAACGCTCTGTTTCTGTCTTGATTCCTCTCACAACTGGTATCGCCATGAAATTTTCAGCAAAATCAGCATATACATTCATCATTTTCTCTGACTCTTCCACAGCCTCTTCCCTAGTAGCGTGAGCGGTATGCCCTTCTTGCCAAAGAAACTCAGCCGTTCTTAAGAATAGGCGAGTCCTCATTTCCCAACGAACCACATTGGCCCATTGATTTATCAACAAAGGTAAATCACGGTATGATTGCACCCACCCCTTATAAGTTGACCAAATAATTGCTTCACTTGTAGGACGAACAATAAGCTCCTCTTCTAATTTAGCATTTGGATCCACCATTAATTTTCCAGGTTTGTCCGGATCATTTTTTAATCTATAATGTGTTACAATCGCACATTCTTTTGCAAATCCTTCTGCATTTTTTTCTTCTGCTTCAAACATGCTTTTAGGCACAAATAAAGGGAAGTAAGCATTCTGGTGTCCTGTTTCTTTGAATTTTCGATCCAATTCCCCTTGCATCTTTTCCCAGATTGCATAGCCATACGGTTTGATAACCATACACCCTCTTACTCCTGAATTTTCAGCTAGATCAGCTTTGACAACCAGTTCATTATACCATTTAGAATAATCTTCTGATCTTGTTGTAAGGTTCTTGCTCATATTGAATAGTTTGGCATAAATTTTGCGTTATATTATTTAACTAAATAGTTCAGCAAAACTAACTATTTTTGTAATGTGCAACAATAAAAAAACCTAGAGATATGAAAACTAATATTTTTTCATCTAAAAATAGCATCTTATACACCACTATTGGAATAATAAGCCTTTTGATGACAGCCTGCGGGTCTTATCAAAATAGCTCTTATTATGACAATGACGGTATCTACGGTGGTACAGCGGTGAATACAGCAGAGAGACCTTACCAAAGTAATTATGACGACCGATATATTAGCAATAATTCTAACAATAATCAAAGCAATTATTATAGCGATTATTTCAGTTCACTTCAAAATGGCAATCAATCGACTGAAATTTTTACCGACATTGATAATTATAATAATTACGATGACGATATAGATAATGAAAATGTAGCTCAAAATTATGCGGGTTGGGGTGATAATAGTACTAGTACTACAATCCAACTTAACAACTACGGATATGGAGGCGGTTACGGTGGGTACGGATTAGGTTATTCGAATTTTGGCTTTGGATACAACAATTTTGGATACAATAATTTCGGTTGGAACAACAACGGTTGGGGAAATTACGGATGGAATAATTTTGGTTGGAGCAATCCATACTATGGATACCGTTACAATACTATAGGTTTTTACAATCCCTATTATTCAAATTTTTACAATCCATACTTTAACAATTACGGATACAATAATTACAGCAGAGCACGTTATAATAACAGAACGTATTCTTACAATTCAAGCCGCAGGGGGTCATCAGATAGAAACACTATTAGTACAACAAGAAATGGCTATTCTACAAATCGAGTGAGCAGTGGTAGAAATAACAATACTGATTTTAGAAGACCTACCAGCTCTAATTCTAATAATACATTTTCAAGAAGAAATTCTCAAAATGGGACGTATAGCCAACCGGTAAGATCAAATTCTAACACAATTAATACTAGAAGGCAATCCACAAATAGCAGATCATACACACCTAGCACTACTAATAGAAATAGTAATTATTCTAGAAATGAAAATTCTAGCAGACCTAATTCATCAAGTTATTCGACGGGTTCAAGTAGTCGTTCTAGTTCCTCAGGAAATTCAGGAGGCTCAAGATCTAGTGGTGGTAGCTCTAGAAGAGGTGGCAATTAATTTTAAGCATTTATACAACAACTTATTAGTAGACAAAAAATGAAAAAATATATTTTTATATTCTTAACTGGTCTTTCTTTTTCTGCCGTGCAGGCACAAGAAATTCGTGATGCTTTGAGATACTCTCAAGATAATTTAAATGGTACAGCAAGATATAGAGCAATGAGCGGGGCTTTTGGAGCTTTAGGTGGAGACTTATCTTCATTAAATGTCAATCCTGCAGGTTCTGCTATATTCTTGAACAATCAGTTTGGTGTTACTTTGAATAACGTAAGCAACAAGAATGATTCAGATTATTTTGGAAATAAAACAACTGAAAAAGACAACAACTTCAATATTAATCAAGCTGGGGGAGTTTTTGTTTTTAACAATCAAAGAACCAACAGTAATTGGAAGAAATTTAGTATTGGCGTAAATTACGAAAATGCTAACAATTTCAACAATTCCACTTATTCTGCAGGTACTAATACCACAAATTCAATTGATGGTTATTTCTTGAGCTACGCTGACGGGGTCCCTTTACAAGTATTAGAAGATAATAGTTATCGAAATCTAAACAATAATGATCAACAAGCTTATTTAGGTTACAATGCCTACATAATCAATCCTGCCAGTAATGATCAAAATGAGACATTATACAACTCTAATGTTCCTGGTGGTGGAAGCTTTTACCAGCAAAATGCTGAAAGATCTGAAGGGTATAATGGAAAACTATCTTTTAACGCAGCTACTTCCTATAAAGACAAATTATTTATAGGATTGAATTTAAACTCACATTTTACAGACTATAGAAGATTCTCTAGTTTTTACGAAATCAATGATGCCCCTCTGTCAACTGATTACACCATTACAGATGTACGCTTTGATAATGAATTGTATACTTATGGATCAGGGTTCTCTTTTCAATTAGGTGCCATTGCAAAAGTAACAAATGAATTACGTGCAGGTTTAGCCTATGAATCTCCTACTTGGTATCGACTGAATGACGAATTCACTCAAGATTTATTCACAACTACTAGCAGTTCTACTGGGCCTGATAGAGGTAACCCATTAGCAGATCCTAAAATAACAAATGTTTATGATGTGTATAAATTGCAAACACCTAGTAAAGTTACGGGGAGTTTAGCTTACATCTTTGGAAAGTCAGGATTGATTAGTGTAGACTATGCAATCAAGGATTATAGCAAAACTAAATTTAAACCTGAGAACGACGCTTATTATACCTCGCTTAATAATTCAATGGGAGACCTTCTAGACAACACCTCTGAATTGCGAATAGGTGCTGAATACAAAATAAAAGAACTTAGTTTGAGAGCAGGATATCGCTATGAGCAAAGTCCGTATAAAAATGAATCTACAATAGGTGATTTAACTGGCTATTCTGGAGGATTAGGATATAATTTTGGTTCTACAAAAGTAGATTTATCTTATGCTTACGCAGAGAGAAGTACACAACAAGGTTTCTTCACACAAGGTTTTACTGATGGAGCCAATATTAATAACATATCAAATAATGTGTCATTAACATTTTTATTCGAATTGTAATAATTTACGATTCCTACTATTAAACCGTATCGCGATATTAAAGCTATACGGTTTTTTTTAGCCCTGATGGTAGCGGCATCCTTTTTCTAGCTTTGTTTTGCTAGAAAAAGATACAGCGTACAGCAGGATTAGCTTCATAAAAATAGGAATCTTTTACATTACCCGAAATAAAAATTGTAATTTTGCACTCCAATTTACAAATCTATGAGAACCAAGTCTTTAAAAAAGAACAAAATCAACGTGATCACTCTTGGGTGTTCAAAAAACATATACGACAGTGAAGTATTAATGGGTCAACTTCGTGCAAACGGAAAAGAGGTTGAACATGAGGCTCCTGCTGATAAAGAGGGAAATATAATTGTTATAAATACCTGTGGATTTATTGATAACGCTAAAGCGGAATCAGTAAATATGATTCTGGAATATGCAGACAAGAAAGAAAAAGGATTAGTTGACAAAGTTTTTGTGACTGGATGTTTATCTGAAAGATATAGACCTGATTTAGAAAAAGAGATTCCTAATGTGGATCAATTTTTTGGAACTACTGAATTGCCTCAATTATTAAAAGCTCTTGGAGCAGATTATAAGCATGAATTATTAGGAGAGCGCTTGACTACTACTCCTAAAAATTATGCGTATTTGAAAATTGCTGAAGGTTGCGATAGACCGTGTAGTTTTTGTGCGATTCCTTTAATGAGAGGAAAACACGTTTCTCAACCAATTGAAAAATTAGTAAAAGAAGCAGAAGGATTAGCTAGAGATGGTGTGAAAGAATTGATTTTGATTGCACAGGATTTAACATATTACGGTCTTGATATCTACAAAAAACGTAATCTTGCTGAACTTCTTGAAGCGCTAGTAAAAGTAGAAGGAATCGAATGGATTCGCTTGCACTACGCCTTCCCTACTGGTTTCCCAATGGATGTTCTGGATTTAATGAATCGCGAACCTAAAATTTGTAATTACATTGATATTCCTTTACAACATATTTCTGACTCTGTATTAAAATCAATGCGTCGTGGAACTACTCAGGAGAAAACGACTAAACTTTTAAGAGACTTTCGTGAAAAAGTACCGGGAATGGCCATTCGTACTACATTGATTGTAGGTTATCCTGGAGAAACTCAAGAAGACTTTAATATTCTTAAAGACTGGGTACAAGAAATGAAGTTTGACAGAATGGGATGTTTTGCTTATTCTCATGAAGAAAATACGCATGCTTATCTACTTGAAGATGATGTTCCAGATGATGTTAAACAAGCAAGAGCTAATGAGATAATGGAATTACAATCTCAGATTTCATGGGATTTAAACCAAGAAAAAATTGGTCAAGTTTTTAAATGTATCATTGATCGTAAAGAAGGTGGTCATTTTGTAGGAAGAACAGAATTTGATAGTCCTGATGTAGATAACGAAGTTTTAATTGATGCTTCAAAACATTATTTAAAAACAGCTGATTTTGCTATGATTAGAATTACTGAAGCAACAGAATTTGATTTATACGGAGAGCCAGTTTAAAGAATATTTTTAATTTTTATACCTCTAATTAAAATAACTACTATGAAAACAGTTCAAGCAGCATTTGTTTATTTTTTATTATTAAGTTTTAGTACAATGTCAGCCCAATACGGCAACAACGGATATGGTAATAATGGTTATGGCAACAATGGATACGGCCGTGGAAACAGCATGAATCAAATGAGCCAAAACAGAGAACCTCAAAAGCCTGAGGAAATACCTGTAGAAGTGACTGTTGCCAAAATAATGGAAAGAATGACACCTTCGCTAGAACTGGATGCCCTTCAAGAAATAGCGGTTGCAAATGTTATTACTGAAAGCATTAGATCGCAAGGAATTTTAATGAAAGACGATAGTAATCAAGAACAAAAACTAAAAGAATTTCAAGCACTCTCTGAAACAACAGACAGAAAAATAAAAGAGTTCTTGAATGCTGATCAAATTGAGAAGTACAAAGCAATGAAAGATGATCGTACATCTCCAAAAAAGAAGAAAAGAAAAAAGTAGTCAACTAGGTTATCACATGAAAAAACATTTATATTTTTTAGCTATTGTTAGCACGATTGTATCGTGTTCTCCAAATCCTTATAAGGGAAGCGAAGCAGAATACAATTCTAAGTTAAAAACATACACGGAGACAATCTCTAATAAGGTTCCTACAGAACTTCCAGCAGTTTCTAAAAGCACCATTAGTATCGATAGTTCGTATTCGAAACAATTATATACGTTTAAAGATAGCCTGAATAACGTTGCAGCTAGTTCTGCTGATAATAATAGAAACGTGAAATGGATTGGAACAGTGAATTTTAATTTACGAAAACCCAATTTTATCATCTTGCATCATACCGCTCAAGACTCTACTGCTCAAACGGTGCGCACATTCACGCTGAGTAGAACACAAGTTAGCGCACATTATATTATTGATGACAACGGGGAAGTTATTCAAATGCTAAACGACTATCTACGAGCTTGGCACGCGGGATCAGGAAGCTGGGGTAAAGTTACTGATATCAATTCTTCATCTATAGGTATCGAACTTGATAATAACGGTAAAGAACCATTCTCTGAAAGCCAAATAAGTAGCTTAATGGCTTTATTAAATAGACTTACAAAAGAATACAAGATACCTAAGCAAAACATCATAGGTCATTCAGATATTGCTCCAAGTCGCAAACAAGATCCCAGTGCCTTTTTCCCTTGGAAAACATTAGCTGATAACGGATTTGGAGTTTGGTATGACGAAATTATGGAAGATGCTCCATTAAATTTCAACCCAGAATTAGCCCTAAGAATTATAGGATATAACACAAAAAATTTAGGGTCAGCTGTATCAGCATTTAAGTTACATTACATGCAAAGAGATGTAAATTCAGTATTAGATCAAAATACAATCAATACAATCTATGCTGTTTATAAAAAGCAATAGTTAACGCATCACATAAAAAAGGGAGTTTTCATTTATTTGAAGACTCCCTTTTTTTATTCAATAGAATCAAAACTGAAACAAGCATAAAAAAAAACTGCCATCATACAAAGTACTCTGGCAGTTAAAAAAAAAATATAGGGGGAATAATAATCTTCTATAAATACAAGCTGTATTTACATATATATTTTAATCGAAATTATTAGAATCCGTATACAACACCTACTGCAAATTGAGCGGCATTTTTAGTAGCTAATAAATCAGAGTCTACAAATACCTCATCTGAAGCATTGTCTAATCTAAGCTCTGGAATAATTGTTAGTCCGCCTGCTTTTAAATTTGCAGACAATGTAAAAGCAGTGAATGAAGTATCTCCTGACCCCTCTTTATAATCAAAATATTCACCTCTAAGACCCAATCCAAAATTCTCAGTAATTGCATAAGATGGATATAACGCAGCTCCTGTATATCCTACATCTCCTTCATTAGAATAATCTGCAGCGTTTAATCCTAGTTTGAATTTATCTGAAACTTGAAAAGAAGCTGTCAAATCTACAATTGTTCCACTTACTGAACCATCCATGAAATTCAAGTAAGCACTTAATTTATCTGTTGGCGTGAACGAAAGCTGTGCTCCTACAGCGTTCAATCCTTTTAAAGAATCTGCTGTATAGGCATTCCACGCATCATTAAAAGCACCTACCATAATACCTACTTTGTCTGATATCGCATAATTAACTTTCACTCCAGCATTTTGAAATGGTCCGTTAGTAAATAAGTATGACGTTGAATAATTGTAGTTTCCTAAAGGAGAAATTACTTCATATCCTATAAATGTCCCCATGAATCCAGCCGTGAAACTTAATTTATCAGTAGCTGCATACGTGGCATAAAGGTTTTGAATGTGAAATGAGTTAGCTCCCAATTCATCATAAGTTCCATCTGAGTTTAAAATAGATTGAAATTGACCTCTTGGACCAAAAGATATTTCTCCTACGAATGACGCTTTTCCTGTTGTTTTCTTTAAAGCTATATCTATCATACCTAATGAGACTGAATTTTGATCAGATGCAAAACTTGTAGGTATATTAGCTGTTTTTGAAAAATCATATTTATAATAAAGATCTCCAGATCCCGAAATTTCTAATGGTGAATTTTGTGCGAACGATGCATTGGCAGCAAACACCAGTGCAATCAAGATTAATCCTTTTTTCATGTATAATCGTATTGGTTATTTCTTTGGTTTTGGTTGGTTACGTAAAACAGCTGTAAAAAATCTTTTTTTCAAAAGATAAAACTTGACGAGAGCTCTTCGTTTTGTCCTAATTTACAGCAGGAATACGGTACGAATTTATTAACATTTATCAAGTAACAATAAATTTCGAGTAACAAAAGAACTCGTTTTTTGAATAATTATCGATTTGAAATAAACAGACTTCAAAAAACATTATTTCTCAATTTTCGACTACTAAATTTAAATTAAATTCATCGCTGATTTTTAGATTAATGCGGAAAAAGTATTAAAATCATCAGCAACCCCTACATTAAATCAGTGATAACCCATAAAAAAACTCAAATAAACAAAGACCACCCTATGGTTTAATAGGGGTTAAGCAAAATATAATTGTTTTTAAAATTTTACATTTAGATCAAAATCATTTATAGATTAATCAGCAATCACAGCTTCAAACTCTTTACGATATCTTTATAACTAAAAAAGCCAGCTACGAGAGCTGGCTTTTTTAGTTACAGTAAAATATATAATTTACAAAGGAATATTTCCGTGTTTTCTATTAGGAGTGACACTTACTTTATTCTCGAGCATACTAAATGCTTTTATTAATTTTCTTCTCGTATCCTGCGGTAAAATTACTTCATCTACAAAACCTCTTTGAGCTGCAGTATACGGGTTTGCAAAAAGAGTAGCATACTCAGTTTCTTTTTCTAATAATTTCGCAGCAGAGTCTTCTGCTTCACTTATTTCTTTTTTAAAGATTATTTCTGATGCTCCTTTTGCGCCCATTACGGCGATTTCAGCACTAGGCCAAGCAAAATTCATATCAGCTCCTATGTGTTTTGAGTTCATTACATCATAGGCACCTCCATATGCCTTCCTAGTAATTACTGTAATTCTAGGAACAGTGGCTTCACTTAGAGCGTAAAGTAATTTGGCCCCATGAACGATTATCCCATTCCACTCTTGATCTGTACCCGGTAAAAATCCGGGAACATCTACTAACACCAGCAGCGGTATATTAAAAGCATCACAAAAACGAGTGAATCGGGCCGCCTTAATAGAGCTATTTACATCAAGAACTCCCGCGAGATATAAAGGTTGGTTAGCTACTATACCAATACTCCTACCTCCTATCCTAGCAAAACCAACTAAAATATTCTCAGCAAAATTTTTATGGATTTCATAAAAAGAGTCCTCATCAATGATTCCGCTGATAACCTCATGCATATCATAAGGCTTATTGGGGTTATTAGGAATTATTGTTGCTAATTTTTCTCTTACCTCATCATTCAGTTGATAGGGTAACTTTTTAGTAACTTCCTTATTGCTTTGAGGCAAATAACTAAGTAAACGCTTTAAATCTTCTAAGCACTCTATATCATTGCTCGAAGTTATGTGCGCTACACCAGACTTAGTCGAATGTGTGCTTGCTCCACCTAATTCTTCTGAAGTAACTGTTTCGTTAGTTACCGTTTTTACGACATTAGGCCCCGTAACAAACATATAACTTGTATCTTCAACCATCATGGTAAAATCAGTCATGGCTGGTGAATAAACAGCTCCACCTGCGCAGGGTCCCATTATTGCTGAAATTTGAGGTATCACCCCAGATGCTTGCACGTTTCTAAAGAAAATATCTGCATAACCACCTAACGATCGTACACCTTCCTGAATACGTGCCCCACCCGAATCATTAAGACCAATCATAGGTGCACCCATTTTTACGGCCATGTCCATGACTTTACAAATCTTTTCAGCATGCGTTTCTGACAGCGCACCTCCAAATACTGTAAAATCTTGCGCAAAGATATATACTAGTCTTCCGTTTATGGTTCCGTAACCTGTTATAACACCATCACCGTTATAAATTTCTTTATCCATTCCAAAATCGGTGGTACGATGCGTAACTAGCATTCCAATCTCTTCAAACGAACCTTCATCCATTAAGTAAGTCACACGTTCTCGTGCTGTTAACTTTTTTTTCTCGTGTTGTTTGGCTATACGTTTTTCTCCTCCACCTAAATGAGCTTTGGCAATCTTATCGTTTAATATATCTATCTTAGAGTCCATAGTTTAAGAATTTGGTAGTCTTACAATTTTTTGATCTTGAAAATATTTTTTCAAAGCAAGTAGTGCAGCAATTTTAGCTTCTTGATTTAATTCCAACTTCATTTTTTCACCATCGTAATAGTTTTTAACAAAATGGGTATCAAAATTTCCTGATCTAAAAGCCTCGTGTTCGCAAACAAATTTACCAAATGGTAAAGTTGTACTCACACCTACCACATTATAATCATCAATTGCTTTGATCATTAATTGAATTGCTTCTTCTCTAGTTTGACCGTAGGTAATTAACTTAGCTAACATTGGATCATAATAAATGGGAACATCCATACCTTGCTCAAAACCATTATCCACACGAATTCCCTCACCTACAGGTAAACTGTAAACCTCTAAATTACCTACACTAGGCAAGAAATCATTCAAAGGATCTTCAGCGTAGACTCTTAATTCGAGCGCATGACCTGTAATTTTTAAGTCCTCTTGTTTTATTTTTAAAGCTTCTCCTCGAGCAACTCTTATTTGCAACTCTACTAAATTTATTCCTGTAATCAATTCCGTTACGGGATGTTCCACTTGCAAACGAGTATTCATTTCGAGAAAATAAAAATTATTATTTTCATCTAATAAAAATTCAACAGTACCCGCTCCTAGATAATCACATGATTTAGCAACTAGCACAGCAGCCTCACCCATTTTTTTACGAAGTTCTGGAGTCAATACCGCAGAGGGAGCTTCTTCAACTACCTTTTGATGGCGACGCTGTATACTACACTCCCTTTCAAAGAGGTATAAAATCGTACCATGACTGTCAGCCATGATTTGAATTTCAATATGCCTTGGTGACGCTACGTACTTTTCGATAAAAACAGAGCCATCTCCAAAAGCGTTAGTCGCCTCACTAATTGCTCTATTCATTTGCGATTCAAATTCTTCTTCGTTTTCTACAACGCGCATTCCCTTACCTCCACCACCTGCAGATGCCTTAATTAAAATAGGAAAACCAACTTGAGTCGCTACTTTTTTAGCTTCCTTTATATCTGTAATTGCTTCGTCTAAACCAGGAACCATTGGGATATCGTATTTTTTCACAGCCTCTTTTGCCGCAAGTTTACTACCCATAATATGAATCGCCTTCGATTTTGGACCAATGAATGTGATACCATTTGCGGTAACATCCTCAGCAAATTGAGCATTTTCACTTAAAAATCCATAACCCGGATGAATTGCATCAACATTTAATGATTTTGCCACTTCAATAATCTTACTACCTAGTAAATACGATTGATTTGAGGGAGCTTCACCAATCCAGACTGCTTCATCAGCAAATTTGACATGGGGAGCATTTCTATCAACAGTAGAATAAACGGCTACTGTTTTTATTCCCATTTTCTGGGCAGTTCTCATAACTCTAATGGCTATTTCTCCACGATTTGCAACTAAAATTTTTTTCATATTTTAATAGATAAAAGAAATACCATCGCTTTTATTACACCACTGTAAGTAGTACAGCTTTAGCAACAAATTTCTTGTTTCTTACTTGTACTTTATAGTTTACTCAAATTCGATTAAAAGTTGTCCTTTATCGACAGCATCTCCTTTACTTACAGCAATAGATTTTATAACTCCGTCGCGAGGAGACTGGAAACTATTTTCCATTTTCATAGCTTCAAGAATTAGCAAGGGATCTTTTTCTTTGACAGTTTGTCCTACTTCAACACTTATTTCTAGTATTAAACCTGGCATTGGAGCTTTTATAGCATTGATTTGTTTAGATAGGCCTACTTCAAATCCTAGTTCTTTAATTAATAAATCGAGATCATCTGCTATTGAAACAGTATATAAGTTACCATTTACTTTTACAGTATAGTCCTTTTGATAAAAATTAGAAGATACAATTGTTGCCTTATAAGGAGCATTATTATGAAGAGCATGGTAATCGTCGCCTCCAGTATTTACTGCGTCAAATTTAGAAACTTCTTCTTTATTAATATCGAATAAGAAGGAGTCATTGACGCTAATTTTATAATTATCGCGCATTTTACAAGTTTTTTACTCGTAAAAATAAGTAAAAGAAAACGTTTTCGTTGTTATAAAATTATTTTTTTTGCTGCTAGTATTTAGTTATTATAATACTAGTAATCCATATTCCCTCAAAGTATTCACGGGTTTAGAATACCAAAAGAGTTCAAAATTTTCTAACGTAGTTTCAAAACTTGCTTTGAGTTCTTGGAAGGCAAAAGTTTTATTATTCGAAACAGAAATTAAAGGAAGTGTATTTAGTAACCATTGCCCCTCTAGATCATTCAGCACTATGTCGAAGCTTTCCTTTTTATCATGAAAGGTAAAAGCCATCATTTGCCATGATTGACCTTTTTTTGATTTAGTGAAATTACTAACGGATGGTTTACCACCCAACCATACAATTTTTGCATTTGCTTTGATATTCAAGTCAGCATCATTAGTCAAAGCATTGTAGATAAAATCATCAGGTATTTTTGATTTAGGTATTTTAAAATCAAACCACTCTTGTAATTCGTAGTCAAAGCAAATGCCGTGCATGAAATTAAACAGTGATTTTTTTAAACCAAAACTAAATTTATCATGGTCAATTCCAGTGCTATCGATGTAATTTATATCGTTATTTGCAAATGAACCTATTGCTTCGGTTTCTTTTTTCACACCAAATTTCTCTGGATATAAACCCACCGGACTATGTGCTGTCATCGCGAACTGATGCCAAAATCCTGATTGCAATACTCCTGCTTCAAAAAGTTGACGCACCATTTCTAAACTGTCCACCGTTTCCTGAACAGTTTGAGTAGGATAACCATACATTAAATACGCGTGCACCATAACTCCAGCTTCAGTGAAATTACGAGTTACCTTAGCTACTTGTTCTACAGTAACGCCCTTATCGATTAATTTTAATAACCGATCAGATGCTACTTCGAGACCTCCAGATACAGCAATGCAGCCAGAAGCTTTTAACAGCAAACACAAATCTTTACTAAAACTTTTTTCGAATCGAATATTTGTCCACCAAGTAACTGATAATTTACGGCGCAAAATTTCTAGCGCTAGTGCTCGCATTAAAGCAGGCGGAGCAGCTTCATCTACAAAATGAAAGCCATTCTCGCCCGTTTGTAGCACCATTTCTTCCATACGATCGCACAATAAATTTGCAGCTACTGGCTCGTATATCTTTATATAATCAAGTGATATATCACAAAAAGTACATTTTCCCCAGTAACACCCATGTGCCATTGTTAATTTATTCCATCGTCCATCTGACCACATACGGTGCATTGGATTGACAATTTCGATAACAGAAATATATTTATCTAAAAGCAAATCTGAATAATCGGGTGTGCCAACTTGAGATTGTTTGTAGTCAGATTTTGCAGAATTATTTTTATAAATGACTGCTCCGTTTTCTAATAAAAACGTTCTTTTAAAAGCACCATAATTAGAATCTTCGATGTTTAAAATCAATTCTTCAATAGGTACTTCTCCGTCATCTAGCGTGATGTAATCAAAAAATTCAAAAACACGACTATCAGAAATGGATCGCAATTCAGTATTAGGGAAACCACCTCCCATCGAGATTTTGATATTAGGATAATTTGCTTTCACCCATTGCGCTGACCTGAAAGCACTATATAAATTCCCAGGAAAAGGAACCGAGATTAAAAACAATGTTGGTTGGACTGATTCTATCTTTTCTTTTAAGGTCGAAAGCAAAACGGCATCAATATATGTAGGAGCTTCTTGCAATGCTTTATAAAGTTCATCAAACGAATTTGCTGATCTCCCTAAGCGTTCTGCATAACGACTGAAACCAAAATTAGCATCTACACATTCTACAATAAAATCAGAGATATCCTCAAGATATAAAGTCGCTAAATGTTTCCCACGATCTTGAGTTCCCATCGTCCCAAAAGCCCAGTCAAGTTCTTCTAATTGCACAAATCGAGAAGCCTCAGGCAAATAATCTTCTTGGCAAATTTGTAATGCTAGAGTGGGATTTTTTCCTTGTAGAAACGCGATTACCGCATCTATGGTTTTTATATATTCTTCTTGAAGCGCAAAGATACGCTTTGAGTTATCTGAAATACTATTGTTTAAAGCTTCAAATTGTGGAGCTGCTACAGCAAACAAATCTGAAATTCCCCCTTTAGAAAATAATTTTAAAATCACCTCTATACCTAAATCTGCTTGTACAGCTTCAATAGCTTTTGTATTTAAAAACCCTTTTATGTATGCCGTAGCAGGATAAGGCGTGTTTAATTGTGTGAACGGAGGTGTAACTAAAAATAATTTGGTTTTCAAAAGAAGTAATTTTTCTGCAAAAATAAGGGATATTACTCCTAATTCATACTAAAGGGCAATCTTTAAAAAAAATTGGTGTTAGAAAATTTATTTTCGAATAGAACCCTTAAAATTTATGTTCTTTTTTACTAATCACTAATAAAGCTATTACAGAAGCAAGCGATGCTGCTGAAAGGTAAAAACCAACATAGGTAAGACTATAGTTTGTAGCTAACCATATCGCTGCCATTGGAGCAAATGCCGCACCAATAATTCCTGACATGTTAAAAGCCAGTGACGTTCCCGAATAGCGCACATTTGTAGGGAATAATTCAGATAAAAAGGTGCCCAATGGACCATAAGTACACCCCATCAAACTCATTCCTACGCACAAAAATAATGTTACAACTACAGTATTCCCACTATTCATTGCCATCGAAAACAGAAAACCAAATAAAGCAATTGCGACAGTAACATATATTAAAGTTTTTCTACGTCCGATTTTATCAGCAATTAAAGCAGATATTGGTATAAACATGGCAAAAAACAAAACGGAGAATAATTGCATTAATAAAAAGTCTCTTTTACTATAATCTAAATCAGATGTCGCCCAGCTCAAAGTAAAAACCGTCATTAAATAAAATAATAAAAAAGTGGTCATTGCAGCAAGAGTTCCAAAAATTAATTGGTTTTTATAAAATTTAATTAAAGTAAGGAAAGGAATTTTGATTTCGCTTTTTTCCTCTTTTGCATTTTCAAAAGCTGGCGTTTCTGTAATATTCAATCGAATGTAAAACCCTACAAGAACCAGTAGCGAACTAGCAATAAACGGTATTCTCCATCCATAATCAATAAATGCCTCGGCTGTCATTGTATCTGTTAGTAATAAGAATACTCCACCAGACAATAACAAACCTATAGGAGCCCCAAGTTGAGGAAACATTCCGTACCAAGCTCTCTTGTTTGGCGGGGCATTTTCTATGGCAAGTAAAACAGCTCCTCCCCACTCTCCTCCTAGTCCAACGCCCTGCCCAAAGCGACATAGCATTAGTAATAAAGGAGCTGCAATACCAATGCTCGCATAACTTGGCAAAAACCCAATGCAAACCGTAGAAATTCCCATAGTAAGCAATGCTATTACCAAGGTAGTTTTACGTCCTATTTTATCACCATAGTGCCCAAAGACTGCTGAACCTATTGGTCTAGAGAGAAAAGCTATAGAAAAAGTAGCAAGAGATAGTAAAACAGAATTTGTAGTATCTGCTGAAGGAAAAAATAGTTGAGGAAACACTAACACTGCAGCATTAGCATAGATGTAAAAATCAAAAAACTCTATTGTAGTTCCTATGAGGCTTCCAAAAAGGACATGTTTAAGAGAATTCTTTTTTATACTGTTCACATTATTATTCATTCTGAGGCTATTTAATTTTCAATAAAATTCAGCTATTTAATTTGAATCTCGAAATATTTGAAGACTAAAAAAAGCCCGAAGAAGGAGAAATAAATTAAAAACAATTTAATGATGATTTATTTCTGAATATAATAAAACAAAGGAATATACGGTCAAAGTATGTAAGAAAATATCTATTGCGAATTATACAATTCTTGTACAGTTTTACAACTCTATATTAAAGAATTTAAACCAAAATTCATAAAATCATTAATATGCCACACAACTATAACAATTATTTGTGTATCTATATTATTATACGTACAATTACAAATCTTAACAAAACCTTAATATACAAAACCACCACCATTTTGCATACTAATCAAAAAATAACCAAGCCCATAGTTGAGGACACTCAATTGTGGACTGATTTAAAGGCAGGAGACGAAAAAGCTTTTTCGATGCTGTTTGAAAGACATTATGAACAATTGGTTCGCTATGGTAATTCCTTTTCTAATGACAGTGATAAGATACAAGACTGTGTTCAGGATGTATTTGCAGATATTTGGCTTTACAAAAATAACTTGGGAGAAACTACAAATGTAAAAGCCTATTTATTGTCTAGTGTTCGAAAAAGAATTTCGCGATTACAAGAAAGAGACCGCATTTTTAACAAAATCACTTCTACGGATGTCGTCAACTTTTTATTTTACTTTTCGATCGAGCATCAATTAATAAATGATGAAATAACCGCTGATAAAGTATACCAATTAAATAAGCTTATCAACTTGCTTCCTTCAAGACAAAAAGAAGCGCTATATCTAAGATACAATCAAGGATTAAGTGTAGAGCAAATTGCGGAACTAATGGATGTGAATTATCAATCTGCAAACAACCTGCTTCACCGTGCAGTGCTTAATTTAAGAAAAGATTGGAATGTGAGCCTATCCTTACTGCTAGTGCTCTCACCGGCTATATTATAATATTTTATTAAAAAAATTAAAAAAAAATCATAATTTAGTGAGTATATAATAAAGAAAGCGTCCTTTATGTATTTGTAATCCTATATATAAATGCAAATACGCGATCATTATACTGAAATTGAGGAGTTTTTATCAGATGCTTCTTTCCAAACATGGATACGTTCAAACGTAGACCAGGACAATTGGGAGGAATGGACCTTAGAAACTGCAGTTAGAGCCAAGCTTGTACAAGATGCACGCCTATGGATATTGGCTACTAAAACTCCCGAACCTAATTTTACTACAGCAAAAATTCAAACAGCTTTACTTGCTACTTGGAGTAAAATAGAAAAGCGCGAACAACCCAACAATAAAAAAGAAATTAATTTATGGAATAGCAATTGGCTTAGGTCTATAGCGGCAGTTTTGGTTTTTGGAATACTCGCTACTTGGACCTATAGCCATTTCTTTAGTGCTTTAGATGATCAACAAGTATATAACGAACTTTTAGATGAAAACTTTGAAGGATTAGTTGAACAAACAAACAATTCAAATAAAGCACAGACCATAACACTATCAGATGGAAGTTCTATTTTACTACAACCAAAGAGTAAATTAAGTTACCCTAAAATATTCACCGGTTCAGAACGAAGAGTGTATTTATCAGGAGAGGCTTTTTTCGAAATTAGTAAAAATCCTAAGAAACCATTTTTAGTTTATGCTAATGAAATTGTAACTCGTGTGTTAGGAACAAGCTTTAAAATTAGTGCCTACGCTAAGAATCCCAATATTGAAGTATTAGTGCGTACTGGAAAGGTAAAAATCGAATCTAACCAGAGCATCATGCCATCTTCTAAAGACGAGGACATCACATTACTTCCTAATGAAGCAGTACGCTTTACTCGAAAAGATTTAAAATTTCAAAAAATAACTGACATCACAAAAGATGAAGCACTTATTAGTTCTTTAAGCAATATAGAACAGTTAAGTTTTGACTTTACCGATATTCCCGTGAGCCAAATATTTAAAACATTAGAGCAAGCCTATTTAATCAATATTGCTTACCCACAAGCTAAGATGAAAGAGTGCCATTTAACTAGCTCGCTTAACGATATGCCATTACCCGAGAAACTTAAAATTATTTGTAAAGCTTTAGGAAACAATACAAACTATGAAATGAATGGCAACCAAATAATAATCACCTCTGACGGTTGTGAATAATTAATAAGCCTATGTAAGAATTTATAAAAATAAAAAAGCGCCGATAATGCTGTAACATTAGCGACGCTTAAATGAAATCAAATTGTTTTCTGTAAAAAACAATTTGTGATGTTTCGACAATACCCTTTAGAAGTACTAATTAAAACAAACCAAAATTATGAAAAAACCTGTTGTTAAACAACGATTACTCTTTCGAATCATGAAAATAACCCTATTCCAACTCCTGCTGGCCTTTGTGTTTTCCACAGTTACAATGGCAAATAGCGTTAATGGTCAAAAGAAACTAGACACTAGAGTTACACTAGAGTTACACTAGATCTTGAAAACCTAACTTTATCTAATGCTCTAAGCAAACTAGAGAAATCAGCAAAAGTAAAATTTTCTTACAATTCTAGAATTAGCCAGTTAGACCAGAGAGTAAGCTATAGCGCCAATGACGAGTCATTAGCGACTATTTTAGCAAATATTTTAAAACCATTAAACATTGCGTATTCTGAAATTAGCAATCAAATAGTTTTACAAAATAAAGCACCGCAGTTAGACGACAAAATAGCTGCATTTTTACCAAATAATGCTACTAGCGGCACTTTTATGGTTGCAACTGTTACTGGTAGAGTACTTGATGAAAATGGAAGTCCACTACCTGGAGCTACAGTAATGGCAAAAGGGACTAAAGTGGCAGTCCTTACTGACATGGACGGTAACTTTAGCATCAACATGCCTGCAAATACTACAGTCATTGTAGTTACTTATATAGGTATGAAAACAGTTGAGGCCACTGTTAAAGCTACTCCTATGACAATTACTTTAAATGAGTCAGGACAAGCATTAAACGAAGTTGTCATCACTACAGGATATGAGAAAACATCTAAAAGAACATTTACAGGTGCTATTAGTAGAATTTCTGAAAAAGAACTTTTAGTAGAAGGTGTAGTGGATATTAGTAGAATGATCGAAGGAAAAGCTGCCGGTGTAACTGTTCAAAACGTAACAGGAACTTTTGGTACTGCACCAAAAATCACTGTGCGTGGATCGTCTTCAATCTTTGGAGATACAAAACCATTATGGGTAATTGATGGAATCGTGCAAGAAGACATTGTGAATTTATCTTTCGCAGATTTGGCATCAGGTAACTCTGAAACACTTTTGAGTTCGTCAATTGCTGGACTAAATCCAAATGATGTATTGAGTATCGAAATTTTAAAAGATGCTTCTGCAACATCTATCTATGGATCAAGATCATTGAACGGGGTTGTGGTAGTGACTACTAAGCAAGGTAGACGTGAGTCTCCACTATCTGTTACTTATTCACTTGAACAAACAGCACGTGTTGTACCTAGCTACAATCAATACGATATTTTAAATTCTCAAGAAACAATGGGAATCTTAAAAGAGGTAGAAGCTAAAGGATTTTTAGGATTACCTGCAACTGCTCAAGGTCGTTACGGTGGTGTTTATAACATCCTTGCTAATGCTATTAATACTTACGACGCTACAAACGGAACATACGGCGTAAGAAATGATGAAGCTGGAAGAAACGAATTCTTAAAAAAATACGAGTTATCTAACACTAACTGGTTCAAAACTTTGTTTAGACCATCTATTACACAAAACCACTCTTTGAGTTTTTCTGGTGGAGGTAAAAACAATGGATACTTTGCTTCACTTGGATTTTACAGTGATCCAGGATGGACTACAGCTGATAAAGTAAACCAATTAACATCAAATATCAAGAATACCTTTTACGTTAATGATAAATTGAACATTACCTTGTCTACTCAAGCTTCGATAAGAGATCAACAAGCTCCTGGAAGTTATGACAGTTTAAGAGATGGTGTTAACGGTAGTACTACCAGAGATTTTGACATCAACCCTTTCAACTATGTTTTAAATACAAACAGAGCATTACGACCATATGATGATAACGGAAACTATGAATACTATAGAAACAACTGGGCTCCTCTTAATATTGTTGAAGAGTTAAAAAATAATTACATGGATATCAAAGTAAAAGATATTCGTTTTCAAGCTGATCTATCGTATAAAATTTCACCTAAATTCACATACAATTTTGTAGCTAATGCGAGATATGCAAATACTATTAGAGAGCACAACATACTAGAGCAATCTAATATCGTAGGAGCTTACAACGCACAAGAAACTACAATTGTAAGGGATGCAAACATCTTTTTATATGAAAACCCAGATGACTTAACAGCTCCTAAAGTTTCTGTATTGCCAAACGGAGGTATTTTAAGAAAATTCTCTAACGACTTAACTTCATACAACATTAGAAATAGTTTTAACTATAAAAATGTTTTCAATGACAAGCATGAAGTAGATGCGTTTTTTGGACAAGAAATGCGTTCTGTAGATAGAAACAGTAGCAACTTTACTGCATACGGTTTACAGTATGACAGAGGGTTAACTGCTTTTACTGATCCTAGATTATTAGAAAAAGTAATCAACGGAGGAGAATCGTACTACGCTTTTTCTGAAGAAAGAGAAAGAACGGTAGGTTTCTTTACTAAATTAGGATATACTTATGATCGCCGTTATACAGGATCTATCACAGGTCGTTATGATGGATCAAATAGACAAGGAAATAGTGGTTCATCAAGATGGCTGCCTACTTACACTTTTAGTGGAAAATGGAACATTATGGAAGAAGATTTCATGAAAAATGCAGCAACTATAAGCAACTTAAGTTTAAGAGGTTCCTATGGTTTGACTGCAACTGCTGGTCCAGCTACAAACTCATTAGCGATTTATAGAAGTTTTATCACTGACCGTCTGAATCTTAACGATAGAGAAACTGGTTTGAGCATTGATGATCTTCAAAATGGTGACTTAACATGGGAAAAGCAATTTGAAACGAATATAGGATTGGATTTAGGCTTATTTAATAATAGAATCCAATTAACGACTGATATTTACAGCAGAAAAGCTTTTGATCTAGTTGATGCTGTTACTACATCAGGAATTGGTGGACAAAAATTAAAATTAGGTAACAATGCCGACATGGAGACTAAGGGTATCGAACTATCGTTAACTACTAAAAACTTGAATAATTCAAGATTAAAATGGTCTACTACTTTTAATTTCTCAATCTACGATCAAGAAATTACAAGGCTTGCAAATGTACCAACAGTTTTAGGATTAGTTGACGGTACAGGAGGAAATGCAGTAGGTCATCCTAGAAACGCATTATACTCATACCAGTTCACAGGATTAAATAATCAAGGATTACCTACTTTCATTATGCCAGAAGGCGAAAGTGATAACATTGCAGGTGCCAACTTCCAAGATTCAGAAGATGTTACTAAATATTTGAAATATGAAGGATCAATCGAACCAAATAAATCAGCAGGTATTTCGAATACATTCACTTATGATAACTGGTCTTTAAATGTATTTATAGTTGCAGCTGGTGGAAACAAGGTTCGTTTAAATCCTATTTATTCTAGCAGTTATGACGATTTAACTGTTTTCACAAAAGAATTCACAAATAGATGGTTGAATCCAGGAGATGAGGCATTCACAAACATTCCAGTAATTGCTGACCAAAGATTAATTGCAAATTATGCAGCCGAATCAAGAAGTTTGACAAGAGCTTACAACGCTTACAATTATTCAGATGAGCGTGTTGCAGACGGAGCATTCGTACGTCTTAAAAATGTGTCATTAACTTATGAATTTCCTTCTGATTTCAAGAAACGTATAGGATTAAGTAGATTTTCTATGAAGGCATCTACTGCAAATCCACTGTTGATTTATTCAGATAAAAAATTAAATGGTCAAGATCCTGAGTTTTATAGAACTGGAGGAGTTTCTCAACCAATCACGAGCCAATACACATTCTCACTTAACGTATCATTCTAATTATAAAAGACATGAGAAAAATAAATATAACCTTATCACTACTCGTACTTTTAAGTCTTACTAGTTGTGACGACTTCCTATCTGAAACGCCAGATAACAGAACACAATTAGATAGTCCAGAAAAAATATCAGAGATTCTTGTAGAAGCATATCCACAAGCAAACTATATGCTATTTGCAGAAACAATGACCGATAATGTTTTTGATAGTGGCGATTTAACACTTTCAAACGTTCAAAATTCTTTGGACTACAATTGGGAAATGCAAATAGAAACGCAACAAGATACTCCTTCGGATTATTGGGATGCTTGCTATCGTGCAATTGCACATGCAAATCAAGCACTAGACGCTATAGATAAATTAGGAAATCCAGCAAATTTGCAACCACAAAAAGGAGAAGCTTTATTAGCTAGAGCATACTCGCACTTTATGCTTGTATCCTTGTTCTCTCAAAGATACGACCCTACAACTGCTAAGTCTGAATTAGGAATTCCTTACGTACTATCTCCTGAAACAACATTGCTTAAGGAGTACAAGAGAAACACAATCGAGGAAGTTTACAATTTTATCGAATCAGATGTTGAAGAAGGTTTGAAATATGTGAACAACGATTATGCACAACCTAAATTTCACTTTAA
This sequence comes from Flavobacterium frigidarium DSM 17623, assembly GCF_000425505.1. Classification (GTDB taxonomy): domain Bacteria; phylum Bacteroidota; class Bacteroidia; order Flavobacteriales; family Flavobacteriaceae; genus Flavobacterium; species Flavobacterium frigidarium. The sequence goes on from NZ_AUDO01000001.1 coordinate 45,056, forward strand.
TGTAGCAGCTGCAAACTCTTTTGCGAGTCGTTTTTATGCTGTTATTGGTAAATGGGAAAAAGTAATCGCTGTATCAAATGCTTTAGGAAATAGACCAGTAGGAGAATTAAGAGACTATCAGTCTTATCTTGATCTAGATTTCAACACTGGAGAACGTAAATATTCTCAAGAAAGTGAGAATACAAATTTACTTATTGCTTCGGCATCATCTGTTTACTCACGAACATTCAGTCGTAACAGATTTCAGATGACTGGTGCAGATAGAGATGTGCTTTTTGGAGCAGCAACAAATTTAGCTAACAAAGGATATCTATATCGTCCATTATCATACAATGGCCAAATCACCATATTTGTACCCAAGTTTGTAGAGTATTTTAGATATACAAATGTAAATGCAGGTATTGGTCAACCATTTGATGCTTTAGTTCTTTTATCAAATGATGAGCTATTCTTGAATAGAATCGAGGCGCATATTATGACAAATCAATTAGCAGTTGCTAACGAGGAAATTGATTATTTCTTGTCGCAAAGAATAACGGCTTACAACACTACCACAGATAAAGTTTCTGAGGCAAAAATTGTAGCTAAGTATCCGGTGATTGCAAATGAATACACTCCATTTTACACTATGACTGCTGTGCAAACATCATACATTAAAGCCGTTGCCGAAATGAGAAGAAGAGAGTTTGTTCACGAAGGTTTAAGATGGTTAGATATTAAAAGGTTTGCACTGTCAATTACGCATAAATCATACAACGAGCCAGACAACGTTCTAACTAAAAATGATTTACGTAAAGCTATTCAATTGCCTTTACATGTAACTAACACTGGAGTAGAGAAAAACCCACGCTAAAACTAAATCAAATGAAAAAATTCAAATTATATAAAAATGTATTAGTGCTATCTTCTGTTTTATTTCTGGGAGCTTGCGCTAGTGACGAACCATTAACCGAGAGTATTTTAGATACTACTGTCCCTGTAAAATCTTCATTAGACAATTGGATAGATACTAATTTCTTAACACCTTACAATATCAATGTGCAATACAAGTGGGATCAAAATGTAGTAGATAACAATCGTTACTTGTTTCCACCAACACAAACAAAAGTACAGCCAGCATTAGAAATCGTGCAAAAAATATGGTTACAAAGTTATTCTACTATTGGAGGAGCTGATTTTGTTAAAAAAATTGCTCCAAGAGAATTTGTTTTGGTAGGTGGTGTTAACTTAAACACTACAGGTACCATTACACTTGGACTTGCAGATGCTGGACAGAGAATTACTTTATTTGAAACAGACAAAGTCAACAAAACTGATCGTGAAAACGTAAAGCGTTTTATAAAAACGATTCAACACGAATACATTCACATCTTGAACCAAACAAAACCGTTTGACGAAAAGACATTGGCAAAAATAACACCTACAGGATATACTTCAAACTGGTATGCTACGTCTACGGCTGTGGCTAATGAAGAAGGTTTTATATCTGACTATGCAAGATCTAACATCAATGAGGATTTTGCAGAAATGGCAGCAACTATGTTGATTAACTCTAAAGCAGAATATCAAGCTATTTTAGATGGAATTGAAGATGAGGAAGCTGTAGCTAATATCAAAGCTAAAGAAGCAGTCGTGGTAAAATACTTTAAAGACGCTTTTAATATGGATTTTTACAAATTAAGAGACGAGGCTGAGAAAAACACTAACGAACTTACTAAGTAAATAATAACAAACACTATGAAATTAAAATCTATATTTAATTATATATTGGTTGCTATTTTAGCAATACAATTAGTTTCTTGCGATAACAAAGAAACTTTAGAATCGCCCTTTGGGGCCACGCCAGCCGAGCGCCTAGATGCTAAGCAAAAAGAGCTTAACGACTTATTAGAATCATCTGAATTTGGTTGGAAAGCAGTATACTTTACCGATGTTACCCAACTAGGTGGTTTTACGCACGTCTTTAAATTTAAAGATGGAAAAGTAGATATGGCCTCTGACTTTGATGATGACACTTCTGTATATTCAAGTGAATATTCTATTGAGTTAGGAAGTACTACAAGTTTACTTTTTAGTACAAGCAATAGAATACACTTATTATCTGATTCTAACAACGCTCCAACAGCTGCATTAAGAGGAAAAGGGTACAAAGGAGATTTTCAATTTCTTTACTACGGTCAAGAAAATGGCGAAATCATTTTTAGAACTAATAGAAGTTTTGAAGAATTACGTTTTGTTAAAGCAACTGCGGCTGACTGGACTAATCTAGCCAAAGCTAGAGCGATGATTCCTAATGTTGTTGGAGCATCATCTCGACCACTTTTTAGACTTTTAGAGACTAACGACGGTTCAAAAATTAATCAATTTGATTTTACTTTTACACCTGCCTCTCGTTATGCAGTGGCTAACTCAATTGTAGCTGGCTCTAGCTTTTCTTATAATGTCGGTATTGCTTATACTGCAACTGGAATTACTGTAAAACCTGCAATTAAGGTAGGAACTCAAGATTTAACAGATTTTGTTTACGATGCTAACACCGGAAGTTTTAATGCAGCTGGTACAGGAGGAGTGACTGCAACTATTAGATACTCTAATAAACCGCTTGTTCTAACTGATGACTATAAACCATTACTACCTGGTAATCCAACTGTCATATATGCATACATTGCAGCTAATTTATCTACGGCAGCTTCAAATTCTAATTTTACAAATAGCTTACTAAATGCAGCAAATGCATCACTGCCTTCAACGCAGAAAATCAATAGAATCCAATTTTACTTTAATGATGGAGCTAATGGTAGCTACATCGCTTACACTTTTACTGGTGGCCGTGCAGCTGTATATCATTTTGTCAAAGTAACTGAAGATCCAGTTAATAAAACGATTAAGTTATCTAACGACGGGTGGTCAGTTGCAACTCCACCTACATTCTTACAAGCTATTGATAACCAACTATTAGACCCTAATGGGTTGTACGTCAAAAAAGAGACTTTCAAAATAAACTTTAGCAACACAATTTACACGTTCACTAGTGCTTCTAGTAATTTTAGATTAACAACTTACGCATTTCAGTAAAATTTAATACTGTTTTTTTTTATAGAAGGTTGCTCGTCATGAGCAACCTTCTTTTTTTTACATACCAATCACAAGATACAATTCTAGTATTTTCCATAATTCACAAAGCTTTCATAAACCTAAAATGTGTAACTTTACTTTTTACTACTTTAGCAATAAATTTAGAAATTCACACTTATGCCAACCGACTGTATCAGCTATCAAAATTCTGGTTATTTCTCGCCTTTGATGAATGATTATTTAGACGAAAAATCAAACTTAAAATCACTATACAACCGCTTTCCAAAAATTGAAAATTTTGAAGCGCAAATTGCTGAAAAACAAGCCAACTTTAATAACGCTTCAAGACCCAAGCTTGTAACCATTCTACTCGAACAATATATAGGAGTTCCATCATCTTATTTGACACAACAAAATATCGAAAGTTTAAAGGTTGAGAATACTTTTACAGTTATCACGGGGCATCAACTCAATTTATTTAGCGGCCCACTTTACTTTTTGTATAAAATAATATCAACTATTAATCTGACCAAAGAATTAAAAGCAAAATATCCTGCTTCTAATTTTGTGCCAATTTATTGGATGGCAACTGAAGACCATGATTTTGAAGAGATAAATTACTTTAACTTTAAGGGGAAAAAATTCAGGTGGAATAAAGTGAGTACAGGTCCTGTTGGCCGTTTATCAACCGAAGGTTTAGCCGAATTTTTTACAATTTATCAGCAAGAGTTAGGGACTAGTACAAATGCCTCGGCTCTTAAAAAAATGTTCGAAGAAGCCTACTTAAAGCATGATAATTTAGCCGATGCAACAAGGCACTTAGCTAACGCCCTTTTTGGAGAATTAGGCCTAGTAATTATTGATGCAGACAACAGCGAATTAAAACGAAATTTTATTCCTTATATTAAGGAGGAATTATTACATCAAAAATCTCACAAAGCCGTTATCGAAACTACTTCTCATTTAGAGCAGTACAACATACAAGTGAATCCGCGTGAAATTAATTTATTTTATATCGAAGACGATCTACGCGAACGCATTATTTTCGAAAATAACAATTACAAAGTAAACCACACAAATTTAGTTTTTTCAGAAGCTGAAATAATAGCACTTGTTGAAACTAATCCTGAAAAATTTAGTCCTAATGTAATTATGAGACCTTTGTATCAAGAGGTCATTTTACCTAATTTATGTTATATAGGTGGAGGTGGAGAAATTGCATATTGGTTAGAACTTAAATCTTTTTTTGAAACAGTACAAATCACTTTTCCTATGTTGTTGCTTAGAAATTCAGTTCTATTAGCCACAGAAAAACAGCTTAAAAAAATTGACAAACTCAACTTATCTTGGAGTGACTTATTTTCTAAACAGGAAATGCTTAAAAATAAAGTTACTGAAGATCACTCTGCTTTTCCTATTGACTTAACAAATTATAAACTACAATTACAGCAGCAATTTGCAGATTTGTTCGCATTAGCCGCTCAAACAGATAAATCGTTTACGGGTGCTGTGAAAGCGCAGGAAAAAAAGCAAATAAAAGGTTTGGAAAATCTAGAGAAACGTTTATTAAAAGCGCAGAAAAGAAAGTTCTCAGAAGAAATAGAGCGCGCTACCGACCTTCAAAATGAATTATTTCCAAACAAAAGTTTGCAGGAAAGACAAGCTAATTTCTCTGAATTTTACTTGGAGTCTGGTACAAGTTTGATTCCCAAATTAATTGCTACGTTAAAGCCATTAGATCAAACATTCGAGATTATTACCATATAATTTTTTTTCAGTGGTATCTTTAAGAAATTAGCACATTATTAAACAAAATAAACTATTTTTGCACAAAATTTAAAAAATAACAAATGGCTACTAATAGAACATTTACAATGATTAAACCGGATGCAGTAGCAAACGGACATATCGGAAACATTCTTGCAATGATTACTAATGCAGGATTCAAAATCGTATCTTTAAAATTAACTCAGTTAACTATTGCTGATGCTCAAGCATTTTACGCAGTTCACTCTGCAAGACCTTTCTACGGAGAATTAGTTGAATTCATGTCAAGAGGACCAATCGTTGCTGCTATTTTAGAAAAAGAAAATGCAGTTGAAGATTTTAGAACTTTAATTGGAGCTACTAATCCTGCTGAAGCTGCTGAAGGAACTATCCGTAAAGCATACGCTACTTCAATTGGAGAAAATGCTGTTCACGGTTCAGATAGTGATGAAAACGCAGCTATTGAAGGTGCTTTCCATTTTGCTGGAAGAGAGCAATTCTAATAAAACATACAATGTTTAATGTATTTTAGACATTCAAATATAAAGGTGGACACTACAACAGTAATGTCCACCTTTTTTTATGTGCGCCAAAAAAATACAGTTTAAAAATCCATATTTATTAACGCTTCTTTTGCCTCTTTAAATTCAGCTATCATCTCTTTTACTATTTGCTCTGCCGATTTGATATCATGAATTAGTCCTGCAATTTGGCCTATTTCTAATTCTCCTTCGATTAAATCTCCTTCAAACATTCCTTTTTTTGCACGAGCACGACCTAATAGTGCTACTAAATCCTCTTTGCTGCCGTTATTATCATAAAGTGATTGAACATCATTGAAGAATTTGTTCTTAATCAATCGTACAGGCGCTAATTCTTTCAAAGTAAGTTGAGTACCACCCTCTTCTGTTGCAACAATTGTTTGTTTAAAATGATCGTGAGCAGAAGATTCAATTGATGCCGCAAACCTACTGCCTACTTGTACTCCATCAGCACCTAATGCCATTGCAGCAAGCATTCCTCTCCCACTTCCAATCCCTCCGGCAGCAATAACCGGGATGGTAATTTTTTCCTTAACCATAGGGATTAATGTAAGTGTCGTGGTTTCATCTCTACCGTTGTGTCCGCCGGCTTCAAAACCTTCAACTACAACAGCATCTACACCCGCATTTTGGGCCTTGAGAGCAAAAGCGGAACTACTAACTACATGCACTACCGTAATCCCTTTTTCCTTTAAAAAAGCAGTCCATGTTTTAGGATTTCCTGCAGAAGTAAAAACGATTTTCACTCCCTCATCAATAATGATATTCATAATCTCCTCAATATTGGGGTACAGCATGGGAACGTTAACACCAAAAGGTTTACTAGTCGCCTTTTTACACTTTTGAATGTGTTCACGCAAAACTTCTGGATACATTGATCCAGCACCTATAAGCCCTAAGCCACCAGCATTACTTACTGCACTTGCAAGTTTATATCCGCTTACCCAAATCATTCCCCCCTGGATTATTGGGTACTGAATATTAAATAGTTTGGTTATTATATTCATAAAATGTTGAAAATTTAGAAATTCATATTTTTGATCAAAATCATGTTACCAAATTTATCGAAAATTAAGTGAAATCAGAAAAAAAGTAATTATTATATGTATTCCTTAATTCATTCAAAAAATGAATTGATTAGACGATAACCACTTTAAGTTCTAAATAATTAGTAAAGGACATCTCAGATTCTTCGACACTGATTAAAATTTAATTTCATCGAACCAAATCTAAATGGGATTACAGCATAAAAAAAACCAGACAAAAGCATGTTAACTCTTATCTGGTTTTAATTTTTATATAGAAGTATTTTTACGAAATCACACCTGAACCTATTAATTCGTCATCTAAATACCAAGCTGCAAATTGCCCCTCAGTAATTGCAGATTGAGGTTCGTCAAAAACAATATACATTCCGTCCTCATATTGATGTAAAGTAGCTTTTTGTAACGGTTGACGGTAACGAATACGAACCATCAACTCTGTTGTTTCACCATTGGCCAAAGCCATATCAGAACGTACCCAATGTACTTCTGAATTCTCTATAAACAACCCTTTTCTAAATAATCCAGGATGCTGACTACTCAAACCTGTATAAATGGTATTTGTCTCAACGTTTGTTCCTATGATAAAAAGTGGATCCTTTGTCCCTCCTACATTCAATCCTTTTCTCTGTCCGATTGTAAAGTAATGCGCCCCTTGATGTTGACCTACAACTTTACCCATCTCTGGAGTATAATTAATTTTAGTGGCATTCTGCCTTAGTTTATCCAAGACAGTTACTCCAGTATCTTCAGCAACAGCATAAACCGCGTCATCTTTATCAATTTGAACAATCTTCCCTTCCTTAGGCTGCAATTTTTGTTGCAAAAACTCAGGTAAACGTACCTTACCTATGAAACACAAACCTTGCGAATCTTTTTTCTCAGCCGTTACTAATTCCATTTCAGCTGCGATTTCACGAACCTCAGGTTTAGTCAATTCACCTATAGGAAAAAGAGATTTAGCTAATTGCTCTTGTGATAACTGGCATAAGAAATAAGACTGATCCTTATTTACATCAGCACCTGCTTTTAATTGATAAATAGTTTCTCCATTTACCGTAGTTTCACTTTTACGACAGTAATGTCCTGTAGCAACATAATCAGCACCAAGACTTAATGCAATCTTCATGAAAACATCAAATTTTATCTCTCTATTACAAAGTACATCTGGATTGGGAGTTCGTCCCTTTTCATATTCGTTGAACATGTAATCAACAATCTTCTCCTTATACTCTTCGCTTAAATCAACTGTTTGAAAAGGAATACCTAATTTCTCAGCAACAAGCAACGCATCGTTGCTGTCCTCTAACCAAGGACACTCGTTAGAAATAGTAACTGAATCATCATGCCAGTTTTTCATAAAAAGACCAATCACTTCATATCCTTGTTGCTGCAACAAATATGCTGCAACACTCGAATCTACACCTCCAGAAAGTCCTACTACAACTCGCTTCATTTTTTTATTTTTTTGAGACTGCAAAGTTACAATGTTTTAATTTACTATCGTAGCCGCCCTCTTTTAAATTAACGCACTATTTAGAACTGTTTTGCGGAAAATCAAAATTGGTTTCTTTTATCTTCTTTCCCTTTTCGAAAAATTCCCAAAAACCTACTTTCTTATTATTAAAAAAGTTCCCTTTTGAAACCATTTCGCCTTGAGCATTCCTAAAGATAGCAAGACCATTGTATTTATCATTCTTATAAATGGTTTCTTCTAATACAATACCGTTTTCTGAATAAATTTTACAGCTACCATTTTTCTTGTTTTTAGCGTACATTACTTCTTCAGCAATATTACCGTTAGGATAATAAACCGTTCTCGTTCCTGTTAACTGGCCTTTTTCATAATTTTCTAAAGTCATTACGACAGTAGAAGCTTTATGATAATACTTCCAAGGTCCTTCAAATTTTTTATCTAAAACAACACCTTCACTAACTTTATTTTTTGACTGATCATAAAATATAGTATAAGCACTATTGTTTTGCTCATTGAACTCTCTTGTCGCTATTACTGAACCTGCCCGTGTATCATCAAAAAATTTAAAAGTCCCAGTTTCCTTTCCGTTTATAAATGTACCCTCATAACGCGGACGCTTTGAAAATTCATAATTGCCTTTCCAGGGACCATCTTTCTTTCCATTTGCATCTACCGCATTTAATGTTGCTTGAGATGTAGCGACAGTACTTATCAATAATGCTCCAATAATGGCGAGTCTATTTAATATTTTCATAACTTTTGATTTGTTGGATTGTATTATTCGAGCTGTAAAATTAATGCATTCATTTATCGTTTCATCCCAGATGACATCAAAAATATTATAACATATAAAAATAAAGACGTAATCCTACAAAAAAACTCTTAATTCTGTTTAAAATTTATAAGTAAATTAAAAGCAATTTAATAATTTCTAGCACCCACAAACATTTAGACATGCATTAAAATAAACACAACTACTACGTTATCAAGAAATTAAACAAATATTAAAAAAATACTAAAATATAGTTTTGTTTATCGTTTGAGTTAAATTAATAAACAAAATAACATTAAATTGCTCGAAATTAATAACAACAATTAACAAACTTTATTATGAGAAAAATTTTAAAACCTTTGTTTTTAACGATGTTCGCATCAGTGGCGCTACTTGCAACTTCTTGTGACAATGATGACGATGTAGTGGTACCAACTACTGACAATACAATTACTGGGATTGCTTCAGCAAATGCTGATTTTTCGATTTTAGTCCAAGCCTTAACTAGAGCCGAACTTGCTGCTACATTGCAATCAGATGGGAACTTTACCGTATTTGCACCTACAGATGCAGCATTCACCTCTTTCTTAACTGCTGCTGGGTTTGCATCGATCAATGATGTACCTAAAGATGCATTAAAAGAGATTTTATTAAACCATGTTATTAGTGGGACATTAAAATCTGCAGATTTGACCACAACATACATCAAAACTATGGCCAAAGGAAGTGCATCTGCTACAAACAACTTGAGCATGTTTGTGAACACAGCAGATTCAGCAGTAAAACTAAATGGTGTTGCAACGGTAAAAACAGCAGATATCATGGCTTCAAACGGAGTAATTCACTCTGTTGATACTGTAATTACTTTGCCAACAATTGTAACTCATGCTACAGCAAACCCTAATTTTTCGTCATTAGTTGGAGCATTAACAGCTTCTGGGCAACCTGACTTTGTTTCTATCTTGAGCGGAACAGGACCATTTACAGTATTTGCACCAGACAATAGCGCATTCACTTCTTTAGATGCTGAATTAGCACCAGGAGGAATTGCAGGAGTTTCAGCAGCAAATCTTACAAAAGTATTACAGTACCACGTAGTATCTGGAAACGTATTGGCAGCAAGCCTAACAGAAGGCCAAGTTGTACCAACATTAGCAAATCAATCATTTACATTAGAATTGACTGGTGGCGCAAAAATTAAAGACGCTAGTGGTAGAACCGCTACAATTACCGCTACAGATGTTCAATGTTCAAATGGTGTTATACACGTTTTAAATAAAGTTTTATTACCTGCTTTATAAGTCTAGAAAAACTGTACCAAAAAAAAGCTTCCACCACTGGAAGCTTTTTTAATTTCATAAACTATTTATTTCTTTTTCTGTTGCGCTTTTGCCGCTTCTTGTTGTTCCATTACTTCTTGTAATTTCTTTTGGAACTTACCTTGTTTTTTAGGCTCTTTCAATTTATTCTCTTGAATTTGAGCATGAATTTTATCACTATCGATGATGTAGTTTTTAATAACTAACATAATTCCAATAGTAATAGAATTCGATATAAAGTAATACAAACTCAATCCTGAGGCATATCCGTTGAAGAAGATCAACATCATCAATGGAGAGATATAAATCATAATTTTCATCATTTTAGCCATATCTGGCATCCCTTCTTGTTGTGGAGCTGCCATTTGCTGATCTCCAGTTGTCATTTTCATGTAAAAGAAAATAGCAATAGAAGCTAAAATAGGAAATAAACTAATGTGATTTCCGTAGGCTGGAATGGTAAATGGTAATTGATAAATTGAATCAAAAGAAGACAAATCATCTGCCCATAAAAAAGATTGTTGTCTTAAACCAATCGCCGAAGGGAAGAATTGAAACAGAGCGTAGAATACTGGCATTTGCAACAAACCAGGTACACATCCCGCCATAGGGTTCACTCCTGCCTTATTATACAACTTCATTGTTTCTTGCTGTTTCTTCATTGGCTCTTTCTTGTATTTCTCACCAAGTTCAGCTATTTCAGGACGCAATACTTTCATTTTTGCTTGAGACAAGAATGATTTATAAGTAATAGGAGATAATACTAATTTTACTAAAATTGTAAAAAGTACAATTGCCCAACCATGCGAAATGAATAAACTCAAGAAACCATACATTGGAATAAAAGCATGACGGTTGATCCATCCAAAAATCCCCCAACCTAAAGCAACAATATCCTCTAAGTTTCTGTCGTAAGATTTTAATAATTTATAATCTGTTGGTCCGTAGAACCAATTCATACTTTGATCAATCTCACCATTTTTGAATGCCAAAGGCACAACTGCTTTAAACTGTTTTGTGAAAGTAGTATCAATTGCACTATCCTTCACTAAATTAGTCGATTGCAATTCTGCTTTTTCAAATGCAGTTTTCGTCAGTAAGATAGATGAGAAAAAGTGTTGTTTGTATGCGATATAAGATACATCTTGCACAACGTCGTCTTCTTGACTTCCTAATCCTAAATAGTCACTTTTACCATCTTCATGCTCATAGTATAGCTCAGAATAACGGTTTTCATACGTGATACTTTTTTCATTAGTGAAGGTCTTTAAATCCCACTCCAAGTTTAACGGCTTAGTTGTATTCAAAACTTTATTCAACCCTTGAGACTGAATATCAAAGTCCAACATATAATCGTTAGCCTTTAGCACATATTTGTATTCTAAATATTCATTAGCTCCTGCTTTTAAACGCATTGACAAAATTTGGTCTTCACCATTTTTAGTTAATGTAGGCTCAAAATAAAGATCCTTTGTATTTAAAGTATGGTTGTCATTAGTAAACAATTGAATATTTAAACTCGCATTGTTATCATTAACTAATTTAACAAGTTCTCCAGATCCTTTTTTAAATCTTTCGAAGTTTTTTAAAGTCGCTTCAACAATGTACCCTCCTTTATTAGCAATCTTTAAGATAACTAAGTCGTTTTCGATTGTAGTAACACCACCTTTAGCTGAAGGAAGTCCCGCTGAGTAAGCAAAATTCCCAAGAGTCTTCTGCAATTTTGCAGTTTGAAGTGTATCATTTGAAGCAGCTACTACACTACTCTCATTAGATTTTGGGCTACTTACAGCATTTGCTTCTTCCTTAACTACCAATTCTTTTTTCGCTTTTTCTGCTGCAACTTCAGCATCTGTTGGTTGTTGTGTGTACCACATCCATACAACGATACCAAAAAGTAGTATAAAACCAATTAATGAATTAGGGTCAAACTTTTTTTCTTCCATTACTTATAATTATTATTAATCGCCAAGTTTACTATTAAACTTCGAGGCTTTTTTTATGCGTATTATTATTTTTTATGCGCTATAACTGCTGCTGCGACGAAATCCACAAAAAGTGGGTGCGGATTTGCAACTGTACTTTTGTATTCTGGGTGGTACTGTACACCTATAAAAAATGGGTGGTCTTCTATCTCTACTATTTCAACTAATCCTGTATCTGGATTTGTACCTGATGCTTTTAATCCTGCTTTATCAAGAGCCTCTGCATAAGCACTGTTGAATTCATAGCGGTGACGGTGACGCTCGCTAATTGCTGTTTCACCATAAACTTTATAAGCTAGTGTACCTGGTTTAATGTCACACTTCCAAGCCCCTAAACGCATTGTTCCTCCTTTATCAGTAATGGTTTTTTGCTCTTCCATTAAGTTTACTACAGGATGCGCTGTATTCTCATTCATTTCTGTAGAATTTGCATCTGCATATCCTAATACATTACGAGAGTATTCAATTACTGCCATTTGCATTCCTAAACAAATTCCAAAGAAAGGCATCTTGTTTTCACGTGCGTATTGAACTGCAGCAATTTTCCCTTCGATTCCTCTTTCACCAAAACCTGGTGCAACTAGAATAGCATCTAAATCTTTAAATTTATCCGCAACATTTGTACTATCAATATGCTCTGAATGAATTGAAACTACGTTTACTTTAGTCTCATTTGTAGCACCCGCGTGAATAAATGCTTCAAGAATAGATTTATAACAATCTTGCATTTCGACATATTTCCCAATCAAACCAATGTTAACAGTATGCTTTGGATTTTTTAGTCTTTTCAAGAAAGTATTCCAAGTCTTTAAATCTGGAGCTGCTTTCTTAGGCAAGTCAAGTTTCTTTAAAGCAACTACATCTAATCCTTCTTCAAGCATTAAATTTGGAACCTCATATATTGTCTTTGCATCGATAGACTGGATAACAGCTTCTCTCTTTACATTACAAAAAAGTGCTAATTTATTACGAATCTCATCAGAAATTTCATGTTCTGTTCTACACACTAAAATATCAGCTTTAATTCCGCTTTCCATTAAAGTTTTCACAGAGTGTTGTGTTGGTTTTGTTTTCAACTCACCTGCTGCTGCCAAATAAGGAACCAATGTTAAATGAATAACAATAGCGTTATTCTCTCCCATATCCCAAACTAATTGACGCACAGATTCGATGTAAGGCAAAGACTCAATATCACCCACAGTACCACCAATTTCAGTAATAACAATGTCATAATCACCTGATTTACCAAGCAACTGCATTCTATCCTTAATCTCGTTTGTAATATGAGGAACTACTTGAACAGTCTTCCCTAAAAACTCTCCTCTTCTCTCTTTTTCAATCACCGAAAGATAAATTCTCCCCGTAGTAACATTATTTGCCTGAGAAGTAGGAACATTTAAAAAACGCTCATAATGACCTAAATCTAAATCAGTTTCAGCTCCGTCATCAGTTACATAACATTCCCCATGTTCGTAAGGATTTAATGTTCCTGGATCAACGTTTAAATACGGATCAAATTTTTGAATTGTTGTCCTATACCCTCTTGCTTGTAACAATTTTGCTAAGGATGCTGCTATAATTCCTTTTCCTAAAGAAGAAGTCACACCACCGGTAACAAAAATATATTTTGTTTGATTCATTATGTTGTAGTTTGTATTGTAGTTGTGTAAAAAACTTGGCAAAAATACGATTATAAATTGAGAATATGCTAATTTAAAAAAGAGATAATTTTCGAAATTGCCAATTATCCCTAACTATAACTTCTTGTTTTTAAGTTATTGATTACTAATTTCATAGATTGCTATAATATCTTATTAATCCATAAAACTGCAATTAACTACAGCCTAATGTCTGCTTTTTCGAAAGAAAATTAAAAATTAAAACTTGTAATCAACTGCAACGATTTATATTTCTCTACAGTTAAGTAACCTACAAATAAAAAAGAGCAGCAACTTAGCTAGTTACTGCTCTTTTGGATACCTCTTTTTAATATTTCGAATCAACTCTTCAAGACCGTTTAATTTCAATTCATAAATTAATTTTAATTGATCCCCTAACTGCCCTTTTGGAAAACCTTTATTGTGATACCAAACCACATAGTACTCTGGTAAATCGATAAGAAAACGCCCTTCGTATTTACCGAAAGGCATTTTTGTATGTGCTAATTTAATTAGCTCTTTTTGATTTTGATCCATTTTATTTTTGATCAGTTAGATTAGTTTACAAGACAGTAATTAAAACACTGTCTCGTTTCTAACCCAACTTTTACTTTATTTCCAATTAAAAATAATGTCTTTTTCGATTTCTGGATGTAAACTTAAAAACACCGGACAAGTCATTGCTGCTCGTTCTAAAATAGTTTGTTGTTTATCATCATTGGTACCAACCAATTTAAAATCAACTTTGACACAACCAATTCTTCTTGGTTCAGCGTTCATTATTTTTGTTACTTCAGCAACTGTACCTTTCATATCAACTCCCAATTCGGCAGCTTTAATCCCCATAATTGTAATCATACAACTAGCGAGAGCGTTAGCAACTAAATCTGTAGGAGAGAAAGCTTCGCCTTTTCCTTTATTATCTACTGGAGCATCAGATATAATTTCTGTTCCAGATTGAATATGAGTTGACGATGTTCTTAAATCACCTAAATAAGTTACTTTTGATGTCATTATTTTGCTTCTTTTATTATTAGATCCGTATCATAATACATGATGTGCACTCCTTTATTGGTGTAACCACCGTCATTCTTCTTATAATATTCAAATTTATTTTCGATACGATCAGTAGCTACAGTTTTTATTGTTTGCTCAAATTTCACATTTTGAACTAAACGCATCATAGTGTCAAAAGTTACATCAAAACCACGAGTCGCATAATCTGAAGGATATACATTATTTATTTTTTTGTAATTTTTATCGAAAATTGCTGCTTCTGGTGAAACATTATCACGAGTAACTGACGGATACATCAATTTTAACTTTGTCAAATTTGTGAACTTAATTTCTTCGAAATCTAAAGTTTCATTAGGTTCTAAAATCACTAATTGCACTTGGTAACTTAACATCGAACTCAACATAGCCGAAATAGTAGTTTTAATCATCCATGTGTTTGCAGTTTCCATAACTACATAATTCATGCGTCCTTTGACCAACATACCTTTCAAACTTTCTGCAGAAACACTTCCATTATCCTTAAATGCTACTAAAGGAACTCCTGGCTGATATTCTCTTAAATAAGATAAAATAGATTCTTTCTTTTTATCAACAACTGCCATAATGTTTCCGTTTTGAGAACGCATGTAATTGAACATAGTATTCTTTACAGTTTCATTATTTGGTATCGATTGATACAAATTAGGAAACGCATTTCCTACATCCTTAGACAAAGGAGAAACAACAGGAACATTGTTTTCTACAAGAGCCTGAGCAGCTACCTCAGCATTACTTTGATAAAAAGGCCCCACAATTGCATTTGCAGTTTGTAAATTATTCGCTTTAATTAATGCTAGTACATTAGAGCTGTTTTTAGTTTCTTCAGAATCGTATATTTCAACATCAATAGGCAATCCTAGTGTTTTGGCAGAATCAATAGCAATTAAAGCTCCAGCATAAAAATCAAGAGTCATATTTAAAAACTTATCCTTTTTTAATCTACTGTAACCAGAAGCATTTACATCTTCATCAGCCGCAGACACATTAAAAGGTAGCAACATTGCCAACCTTTTACGCTTACCCACTGCTATATTCTTATTTAATGATACATACTCTTTTTTTCCTTCTACCGCCGTTACATAATTTTTTGTAGGTGCTTTTATAAACATACCAATCGTAACTCCAGCATTCAACTCCGGATTCAACTCTAATAATTCCCTCTGAGAAATATCAAACATCTTTGAAAGACTATATAAAGTTTCTTTTGGTTGAACCTCATAAGCAATATATTGTGGCACGCTATCTTTTACAACAGCATTAGTTTTTGCTTCTTTATACACGTCTGTTGGTGCAGTAATAACTTTTGAATCAATTACCGCTGAACGTTTCCCTTTTATTAATAATTTATAACCAATTGGCAAATTGGTCACCACTTCTGGGTTTAATTTTTCTAATTGCTCAATTGTAATTCCGTATTGTCTTGAAATAGAATATTTTGTTTCTTTTGGTAATACGTCATGATAAACAGCAGTTTCCTCCGCTTTCTTGATCGCTTTCTCTTGTTTTCTTGTAGTGCCTTTTACATCATCTTTTATTGCTCCTTTTGATGGTATTTTCAACAACATACCTATTTTTAATCCATCAACGAGAATCTCAGGATTGGCCTCGATTAATGCTTGCTCTGACACATTGTATTGTTTTTTAATACCATAAAGGGTTTCTTTAGGCATCACTAAATGTGTCGTACCCGCAACCGCCGCTGAAGCCGCAGTACTTACTGTTGCAGGTTTACTGCTAGTAAGTATCGATTTACCATCAGACTTAGCTGGAATCAACAATACACTATCTGCTCTTAGTCCAGTTTGTGCATCAGGATTTAATTGATAAATATCAAAAGGCGTCACTTGGTATTTTTGTGCAATTTGAGTAATCGTTTCCCCCTTTTCAACTTTATGAGTCAAAGTTTTAGTTTGAGAAAAAACAGAACCCGTTAAAAACAAAAAAGTAGCACAAGTAGCAAAAAAATATTTCATTATATGTATTTAATTATTAATATATCAAAGATAGCAAAACGGTATCAAATTTTATTCCGAAAATCTGATACCGTTTTATAAATTTATTGCATTTTAGTTTAATAAATGCCTAATATGTGTTTAAATTATTATTCCCACTCAATAGTTGCAGGCGGTTTTGAGCTAATATCATATACTACTCTATTCACACCTTTTACCTTGTTTATAATATCATTTGATACTTTCATTAAGAACTCATAAGGCAAGTGTACCCAGTCAGCAGTCATACCATCAGTCGATTCTACTGCACGTAAAGCTACGACTTTTTCATAAGTACGCTCATCACCCATAACTCCTACACTATTTACTGGAAGTAAAATAGCGCCGGCTTGCCATACTTTATCATATAATCCCCAAGATTTTAAACCATCGATAAAAACAGCATCTACATCTTGTAAGATTTGTACTTTTTCTAATGTAATATCTCCTAAGATACGAATAGATAATCCAGGTCCTGGAAAAGGATGTCTTCCTAATAATTCTGGATCGATTCCTAATGAAGCTCCTACTCTACGTACTTCGTCTTTAAAAAGCATGCGAAGAGGCTCTACAATTTTTAATTTCATATAATCAGGTAATCCCCCAACGTTGTGGTGCGATTTTATTGTAGCAGAAGGCCCTTTTACAGAAACCGACTCAATAACATCTGGATAAATTGTTCCCTGGGCTAACCAAGTAACATCTTCGATTAACTGTGATTCAGCATCAAAAACTTCGATAAAAGCATTTCCTATCGCTTTTCTTTTTAATTCAGGATCAGTAACTCCCGCTAGAGCAGCATAAAAACGTTCAGAAGCATCTACTCCTTTTACATTTAAGCCCATTCCTTCATACTGATCTAGTACACTTTGAAATTCATTTTTACGAAGCAAACCATTGTTTACAAAAATACAGTAAAGGTTTTTTCCAATAGCTTGATGTAATAAAACAGCCGCTACGGTTGAGTCAACACCTCCTGATAATCCTAGAACAACTTTATCGTTTCCTACTTTCTCCTTTAATTCGGCAACCATCTCTTCTACAAAAGCGTTTGGAGTAAAAGTTTGAGGAACCTCAGCAATTTTCACTAAGAAATTCTCTAACATTTTTGAACCATCCGTTGAGTGAAATACTTCTGGGTGATACTGAATAGCATAGGTAGTTTCACCTTCAATTTTGTAAGCAGCAAATTCTACATCGTGAGTACTTGCTAATTTTACAGCATTTGTAGGTAATGCTTTTATACTGTCACTATGACTCATCCATACTTGACTGTTTACAGCGACATCTTCAAAGAATATTTCGTTTTCTTTAATAAATGAAAGATTAGCTCTACCATACTCTCTTGTGTTTGATGCAGCTACTTCTCCTCCGCTAAAATGCGCCAAATATTGTGCTCCGTAACATACGGCTAGCAAAGGCAATTTGCCTCTAATTTGCGACAAATCAGGATGAGGAGCATCTTCTCCGCGAACAGAGAATGGGCTTCCACCAAGAATTACGGCTTTGTAACTAGATAAATCACTCGGTATGTGATTATAAGGGAAAATTTCGCAGAATATATTTAATTCGCGAACTCTACGCGCAATAAGCTGAGTGTATTGCGATCCGAAGTCTAAAATAAGTACGTTGTGTTGCATGCGCAAAAATACTTTTTATATTTTAAACTGAAAAGTTGAATTTTGAAAATTTTGGATTTTTTTTCAGCTACTAAAATAATAGCAATTTTAAGAGGTAAGCCCTTTCGAAAATAGTACTAAAATAATAAATTTTTAAAAGCACTAAACGTATAACTGAAGACGGAATCATTCTGGTTATCACTATCAAGTTTTAAAACTGTAGCTTTACCACTTATAAAAGAATCCCTTTCGAATAAAAATCTAAATCATGACTTTAAGATTAAAAAGCAGCATCGTTATAATAGTCCTAATAACTGCAATCAGCTCTTGCAGTGTAGTAGATAAATTGTTAACCTTCACTATTTCCAATACAGCAACTATCAAAATAGAAAGTGGTTTGCCTGTAGGAGGTGTATTTGAGATCGTCACTCCTGACATCACTACTAATTCTAGTAAAGAATTCGAGAACAATAATACTAAAGCAAATTTAGTAAAAGATGTCAAGCTTAACTCTTTGAACTTGACAATCACAGAACCTAGTGGTAAAAGTTTCAGCTTTTTAAAATCTGTGCGTTTGTATATCTCAACTGATTCAAGTGATGAAATAGAATTAGCTTATTTAGAGGATATCAATACCACTGCTAATACTATCTCTTTAATTCCAAATACAGCTAAACTTGATAAATATGTAAAGGCCTCAAGTTATAAAATTAGAACAAAAGCTGTTTTAAAAGAAACAGTAACTAAGGATATCACAATAGATGCAAACATGAAGTTTAAAGTCACTGCAGATCCTTTTTAATAAAAATTATTCTTTTACTAATAAAATAGTTGCTTTAAATCCGGTCCCTAAATTCCATTGACTAGCATTAATCAAAACACCTTTGTCGTCATACACCTTAAATTCAGCGGTGTTAGGACCAGAAGTTCCTTGATTTAAAGCTTCGAAATCTATTTTATTAAATCCTTTAACTAGTGTGATTTCAAAACCTTTAAAACTACTGTCTAGGTTAACTTGATATTGAATTACTTTATCGTTTAGATAGACTCTAATTTGGTCCCCATCGACATAAGCTGCATCTCTATACATGACCTTTGCTGTAATTGATGCTGTTTTAAAATCTCCTAAATTTTGATTTCTTCTATAAATCGTTGCTTCAGGATTGTCTTCTTTTTTATTAAATTTTTCTACTATTTCGTCACCTGGATTTACAAAATCATCTTTTTTAACCATTGACATTTCCTTAGGCGCTCCTATGGTGTACTGCCTAGCTGCGGGCATCAGCGGGTCTGGCTTTTTAAAAATATTTGGAGCAGTGATTACCGCTGGATCATTATTTTTAATTTCTGCTTTTTTAGGGGTGTAACTATTATCCACTGGCGGAATCGCTTTAAACTTATTACTAAATTCATTTTGAGCATAACCTCCAGTAGCAAATCCTACTATTAATAAGAGAAAAAATATTTTTTTCATAATGTCGTTGTTGACTCGTCTGATAATTTTTTAAAAATAAAAAAACCAAAATTAAATACTGTCCTACCACTATATAATTTAACGTACTATTATAACTATCCTTTTTAACATTTATTACATCCAATAAAATAAAAAAGTATCATAACCTACAATTAAACATCTGATGATAAAGACATCTGTTTTGTTATTTTTGCTAAATTGCAAAAAATATACCAAAAGTAATTTGGTAGCCGTAAATAGCTTATCATAAAACTATATTATATGAAAAGAGAAAATATTTTGAGTGGTTCAGCATGGGAGGAGAAAATGGGATATTGTCGCGCTGTCAAAATTGGTAATATTATAGAGGTATCTGGAACTGTTGCTATTGTCGACAATAACACTGTAAAAGCAGATGACGCTTATGCTCAAACTCTAAATATTCTTGAACGTGTTTCGACTGTTTTACAAGATCTTAATGCAAGCATGGATGATGTAATTAGGACACGCATCTTTACCACAAATATCGATTGTTTTGAAGCTGTCGCAAAAGCACATGCTACTTTTTTCAAGGATATTAAACCGACTACCGGATTTTATGAAGTTAGTAAACTGGTAGCCCCTGAGTATTTAGTCGAAATTGAATTCACTGCAGTGCTCGCATAATTTTTACAAATACGAGTTTTAACTTATTACGGTGAGCTCGTGCAAAATATAAAATGAATTTATCTACAATAAAAACAGTTATCGTTCTCCTATTTAAGTGGGTTCTTATTTGTGCTTTAATCGGTTTTTTTTCAGGGTCAGCATCTGCTTTTCTACTTGTTGCATTAGAATGGGCTGCTGCAACAAGGGAGAATACTGTTTGGATTATTTGGCTGTTGCCAATAGCCGGGTTGTTAATTGGGCTGAGTTACCATTATTATGGAGTAATAGCCGTTAGAGGGAATAACTTATTACTGGAAGAATATGAAAAACCGGTAGCCAAAATTCCGCTTCGCATGGCTCCATTAGTTCTGTTTGGGACTATTGGCACGCATTTATTTGGAGGTTCAGCTGGACGCGAAGGTACAGCAGTGCAAATGGGAGGTGCAATTGCCGACCAGTTTACCTCCTTTTTTAAACTAGACAAACCCGATAGAAAAACGATTATCATATTAGGAATTAGTGCTGGTTTTGCTTCTGTATTTGGCACACCTTTAGCCGGAGCAATCTTTGCTCTTGAAGTAGTCTATTTTAGCAAAATTAGTTTAAAAAGCACCGCTCTTTCTTTTGTAGTAGCTTATTTCGCCTATTATACGGTAGAACTTTGGCAAGTACACCATACTCAATATGCTATTCCGTTTGTTCCTGATTTTTCACTCACAACACTAGGCTGGATTATTCCTGCAAGCTTATTATTTGGTTTGGCTGCTATGTTATTTTCGAGAAGTACCCATTTTTGGGGCAAGCTGTTTGCAACTTATTTTACTTATGCTCCATTACGTCCATTTGTGGGCGGCATAATAATTGCAACGGTAGTATTTTTAATGGGAACAACAAAATTCATTGGTTTAGGCGTACCTACTATTGTTGAATCCTTTTCAACTCCTAGCGGGTACTATGATTTTCTTTGGAAAATTTTGTTAACGGGATTTACTTTAGGAGCTGGTTTTAAAGGAGGTGAAGTGACTCCCTTATTTTTTATCGGAGCGACATTAGGAAGTGCATTATCCTTGATTATTCCTTTACCTATTGCTTTTTTAGCTGGCTTAGGATTTGTAGCTGTATTTTCAGGAGCCACACACACTCCTATAGCTTGTACGGTAATGGGGTTAGAACTCTTTGGAACTGAAGGCGGAATTTACATCGCTATTGCTTGCTTTATTGCCTATCTAGCTTCTGGCTCAGTGGGAATATATCATGCACAAATCGTTAAAGGAGCTAAATACCATTTATACCAAAAACTAAAACGAACAAAAAGAGCATCACTTTAAACACTCTTTAATCTGATTATTTAAAAATGATTTCAAACTTTACATTAAAAAAATGTAATTTCGCATACTATGAAAAAACAAGATATTGAAGCTATAGCGTTGTTATTAGCAACACCAAAAAAAATTGCAATTATACCGCATAGAAGTCCTGATGGAGATGCTATGGGATCAACACTGGCCTTGTACCATTTTTTATCTAAATTTAACCATGACGCAGTAGTTATCGCGCCTAACGAATTTCCTGATTTTTTAGCTTGGCTTCCTGGCTCTGAAACAGTGAAAATTTTCGAAAAAGATAAAGATAACTGCACAAGCATATTAAATGAAGCAGATATCGTATTTACTTTAGACTTTAATGCTTTTCATCGTGTGGGTCATGAAATGGAAAAAGCTTTGGCATCCTTGGATACTACGTTCATTATGATTGATCATCACCAAAAGCCAGATGATTATGCTGCTTACATGTACAGTGATACCGCTTTTGGTTCTACATGCGAAATGATTTATAATTTCATCGAATTTCTAGGAAAGAAAGAATTTCTAGACAAAACGATTGGTACCTGCATTTATACCGGAATTTTAACTGATTCAGGTTCGTTTCGCTTTCCTGGCACAAATGGAAATACACACCGCATTGTTGCACACTTAATAGATTTGGGTGTAGAAAACACTAAAATACCAAACCTACTTTTCGAAAATAGTTCATATCAACGCTTGCAACTTTTAGGGAGAGCACTTCAAAATATGAAAGTTTTTAATCAGTATCAAACTTCTTATACTACACTTACGCAAGAGGAATTAGACACTTTTGAATATGTAAAAGGGGATACTGAAGGAATTGTAAATTATGGTTTGAGTATAAAGGGAATCGTATTTACTGCGATTTTTATCGAAAACAAAGACGAAAAAATCATCAAAATATCTTTTAGATCTCAGGGTGATTTTGATGCTAACCAGTTTGCAAGAGACCATTTTAATGGAGGCGGACATAAAAATGCAGCTGGTGGAAGATCAGAGGTTTCAATGGAAGAAACCATTCAAAAATTCGAAAAATTAGTTGCTAACTTAACGATATAAACAATGAAATTAAGGCACTCAATCGCATTATTAACTTTTGCTATGGTAGCAGTAACAAGTTGTAAGCAACAGCAAGAAGCAAGAAGACCCTTATCTCAAAGTTCAGGATCGTTCATGAAAAAATCTGTAGAGCGTAATAAAAAATTGGTCGCTACAGAAGAAGATGTTATTAAAGGAATCATCAAGAATAATGCTTCAAAAAAATATACAGCTTCTGCAAAAGGATATTGGTACACTTACGAGATAGCAAATACAAACGACACTTTGAGACCTAAAAGAGGTGATGTAGCCTTATTCAATTATGAGGTAAAAGACCTAAAAGGAAACATTATTTACAATGAACTCGAGCTTAGACCTCAAGTATATTATGTTGATAAACAAGAAATCATGATGGGATTGAGAGACGCTATTAAATTGATGCGTAAAGGAGAGAAGATAAGTTTTCTATTTCCTTCACACATTGCTTATGGGTATCATGGTGATAATAAAAAGATAGGTCCAAACGTACCATTGCAAGTTACCGTTACTTTAAATAATTTTATGCCTGAGGCAGTTTACGACAAGGGAACTACAGCAGCTGCACCAATAGCGACTCAACAAAAAGCAGAAAAAGCACTACCTCTCAAACCAGTAGCTGCAAAACCAGAAAGAGACACCATAAATTAAGTTAATACTATTGATATGAAAAAGAAGATTCTATTTGTACTACTAGCAGTAATTGCTTTATCATCATGTAAGGAAGACAACAACAACCTTCCTGATGGATTGTACGCCAAATTAGAAACTAGTAAAGGTGAAATTATTGTAGCTTTAGATTACAAAAAAGCGCCAATAACAGTGGCTAATTTTGTGACTCTGGCGGAAGGTAAGAACGATTTCGTCACAAATAACAACCTTAAGGGAAAACCATTTTTTGATGGTTTAAAATTTCATCGTGTTATTAATGATTTCATGATCCAAACTGGAGATCCACTAGGAACAGGTTCTGGAGATGGAGGTTATAAATTCAAGGATGAATTCTCTGACTTACGTTTTGAAAAAGGAGGTGTTCTTGCAATGGCTAATAATGGACCAGCAACAAACAGCAGTCAATTTTTTATTACACATGTAGCAACACCTTGGTTAGATGGCAAACACACTATTTTTGGACACGTAGTCGAAAATGGTATGGAGGTTGTCAATAAAATTCAGCAAAACGACTACTTGAACAAAGTAACGATTATCAGAAATGGTGAAGCAGCAAAAAAATTCGACGCTGTTAAAACATTTTTTAACTATTTCTCAGTAGAGTCTGAAAATCAAAAAAAGATTTTAGCACAAGAAGCTCAGGAAAAGAAAGTCTATGACGAAAAATACAAAGATGTTCGTGAAGACAAAGTAAAATACTTTAATGCTTTAAAGAGTAAAGTAACAAGAACTTCAACAGGTTTAAAATATGTGATTACTAAAAAAACTGCAAACAAAAAACCTGCAAATGGAACACAAGTATTTATTCACTATGCTGGTTTTTTAGAAGACGGACAATTATTTGATAGTAGCATCGAAAATGTAGCCGCTACTTTTGGGAAATTTGATCAAAATAGAGCGGATCAAAACGGCTATCAACCAATACCTTTTCAAGCTGGTCGCAAAGAAGGAATGATACCTGGTTTTATCGAAGGTTTAGAAAAATTATCATATGGTGAAAAAGCAATTCTGTTTATTCCGTCGCACTTAGCGTATGGAGCTGGAGGAGCTGGTGACGTGATTCCACCAAATGCAAACATCATTTTCGAAATAGAATTAATGGATGCCAATCCACAATAACGTCACAATTAAGTTTTATCAATATACCTACAGCAATGAATTTTAAAATTTTAGGACTTGTACTATTTGGTGTTATCAATTTACAAGCGCAAACAATAAAAAAAACTTCTACAGCACTTGCTGAGAGTAAAAAAGTAGAAATACCTTTCTCATTGAAAGAAAATGATGGACTTTATGCTACTATCTCAACTAATAAAGGAGATATCATCGTCTCTTTAGACTACGTAAACGCTCCAGTAACAACTGCTAATTTTGTTTCTTTGGCAGAAGGTAAAAACAAATCCATTACTGATAAAGCCCTTATAAAGAAACCGTTTTATAATGGCTTGAAATTTCATAGAGTTATCAAAGATTTTATGATTCAAACTGGTGATCCACTAGGTACAGGTAGCGGTGGTTCAGGATATAGTTTTAAAGATGAATTTGGAGACGCAAAGTTTGATAAAGCAGGAGTGCTTGCAATGGCAAACTCTGGACCTGCAACTAATTCTAGCCAAATATTCATCACTCATAAAGAAACGCCTTGGCTTAATGGCAAACACACTATTTTTGGTCAAGTTGTCAGCGGCATGGACGTTGTTAATGCAATCGCACAAGAAGATGTTATCAATAAAGTAACAATCACTCGCACAGGGAAAGCAGCAAAGAAATTTAAAGCCGATAAGGTTTTTGCTAACTACTTTAACAACAAAGCCGAAGACGCTAGAAAACAAGCAATCATCGACGAAGAGAAAAAACAAGCGCTTATCAAAATTGAAGAGGAAAAAGCAGCAGCCCGCAAATTAATGATAGTAGAGAAAGCAGCATACTTCAAATCAATGAAGTCTACTGCAACAACGACAACCTCTGGTTTTGCATATAAAATTATTAAAAAAGGAACAGATGTAAAACCTATTGCAGGATCAACATTTTATTTTCACTACGCAGGATATTTTGAAGATGGTAATCTATTTGACAGCAGCTATGAAGATGTTAGCAAAGACTATGGGAAATTTGACGAGCGAAGAGCTGCCGCTAACGGATACAGACCCTTACCTTTTCAAGCAGGCCGAAAAGACGGTATGATTCCTGGATTTATGGAGGCATTAAACTTAATGAGCTACGGCGATAAAATGGTTGCCTTTATACCAGCTAATCTTGCTTATGGAGCAAAGGGAGCTGGTGATGTGATACCTGCCAACACTGATCTAATTTTTGAATTAGAGATGTTTGAAAAACAAGATAATTAAGCACTACAAAACAATTAAAAACCCGATAAGTACTTTACTTATCGGGTTTTTTAATTTTATGATAATCTGTAACTAAGTAGCTTAAATTATTTTTTACCAAATTTCCAGTCAAATTCATCTTTTTCATTGATGATAGCGCCTATTTCAAACTTAACAACCTCATCAAATTCAGTTTGCAAGATGATCCAGTTGTCTTCATTAAAGTAATTCTCAAAAGTATCAAATTCTTCTTGAGTAAACTTTGCAATTCCTTTGCGAGACAAATCTTTTTTTACTTCTTTTATTTTTCTTCCAATAATCTTATTTTCGAATAACTCTAAATCAGCGCTAGAAGCAACTAGATATCCTAATTTAAGATCTTCTTCATGGTAAAACGTTAAACGAATTTTAAGTGCGTTGTAAGAGAAAATAACATTATCATCTTCATCTTTGTAATTTCTGTCAGGCTTACCATAAATAGTAATTACATCATTTTGTTTCATTCCGAAAATGAGTTTATCAATTCCGCTTTTTAAATTTATTTTCATCTTTTTTATTTTATTATTCTTATGAAGCAATAGCAATCGTTTACCATATTACTATTGTGTAACCGCCAATTACTGCCGCTGCAAAGTTCGCAAAGTTTTTAATAATCACGCTATTTATAGAACTATAAATTATTAAATACTTGTTTCAAAGTACTAATTTATAATTGCGATAGCTGCTTGTAAATTTTGTTTTACGGTTTCAAACCATTCGTTTCTTAAAATACTCAATACAATTGTATCCCTACGAGTAGGATTATCATAAGTAGGCATGTGACTACGCATTACCCCTTCTACCACACAGCCAATACTTTTCATTGCAGCTATGCTCCTCGCGTTGTTACTATCAGCTCTAAATTCAACGCGTTCTATATTTAATTCTTCGAATGCAAATTGTAATAACAAAAATTTACAGTGTTTGTTTAAACCCGTTCCTCTAAATTCTTTTCCGTACCAAGTATAGCCCAATTGCAATGTTTTATGACTGAAATTAATATCATAAAAACGCGTACATCCAGCATATGAATTTGTCCTCTTATCGAAAACTATGAATGGGAACTGCGTTTTATCTTCCCTAGATTTTATAGCTGATGTAATGTAATTAATCATGTTTTCTTCGCCATTTGCTCTAACTAGAGAATAGTGCCAAGTATCCGGTTGATTGATTGCAAAATTAAGTAAATGATCAATATCTGAATGTTGTAGCGGACGCAACAGCACAGCATCATTTTCTAAATGAATATTATGTGAGAAATCAAATTCCATATCAACTATTTTATATTCGTTCAAATGTGACTTTGCTGTTTTCCTTTAAAGTAAAAGAGACAATAAAAATACGTATTTCTATTGTCTCTTTTATGTAATTATACATTTCAGAAAATGATTATTCGCTCATTTCGTCATAACGCTCAGGCACTTGAGGATCGTAAAGCGGACATTTGAATTCCTCCATCACACTTACCAACTTATCCATCGTTGTACCTTGTGTACCGTAGCAGTCAATCTTTATGCTCTGCGGAGTAGTACGCACTTGAAAAGCACCTACTCCATCATTGTTCTTCCAACTTTTATCATCTACTTTTTCCCATTTTGAGAATACTGATGCTATTCTATTCAAAATCACTTGAACAGGAAGTTCCTCAAGACCTTCGATGACTACTTGTTCCTCAGAAATATATTCATAAATCTCGTGGTGATTCAAGTATACTTCTTCTAAATATTTCCAAAATACTAATTCGTACATTTTATTAAATTGAAAGATTGAAAAATTGAAAGATTAAAAATCTCTCATTTACTACATGTAGCCCGCTTGCTAATATTCAAAAGTCCCGTATTCACTATTGATTGTTAACTTTTTATCATTGGCAGCTTCGACTCTACCTACGATTTGTGCATCAACGTTGAATGATTTAGAAATTGCAATAATATCCTGCGCCACAGTTTCAGGAACATAAACTTCCATACGGTGCCCGCAATTGAATACTTGGTACATTTCTTTCCAATCTGTTTTTGATTGCTCTTGTATCAATTTAAAAAGTGGCGGTACCGGAAATAAATTATCCTTTATAATGTGTAGGTTTTTTACAAAATGTAAAATCTTAGTTTGCGCTCCTCCACTACAATGCACCATTCCGTGGATATCATCAGATGAGTATTTATCTAAAATTTTCTTGATAATAGGTGCGTAGGTTCTCGTAGGAGAAAGCACTAACTGCCCTGCATCAATAGGGGAATTTTCGACAGCATCCGTCAGTTTTACTTGACCTGAATAAATCAGATCCTCAGGAACTGCAGCATCAAAACTTTCAGGATATTTAGTAGCTAAATATTTTTCGAAAACATCGTGACGAGCAGATGTAAGTCCGTTACTTCCCATTCCGCCATTGTAACTTTTCTCATAAGTTGCTTGACCAAAAGAAGCCATACCTACAATAACATCACCAGCTCTAATTTTGGCATTATCAATTACTTTTGAACGTTTCATGCGCGCCGTTACAGTAGAATCTACAATAATAGTGCGTACAATATCACCAACGTCAGCTGTTTCACCGCCTGTAGAATGAATGGTTACGCCAAAAGAATCGAGCTCTTTTATTAGTTCCTCTGTTCCATTGATAATTGCTGATAAAACTTCGCCCGGAATCAAATTTTTATTTCTTCCAATCGTTGATGAAAGTAAAATATTATCTGTTGCTCCTACACATAATAAATCGTCGATATTCATGATTAAGGCATCTTGAGCAATCCCTTTCCAAACAGAGATATCTCCCGTTTCTTTCCAGTACATATAAGCAAGAGACGATTTTGTTCCTGCGCCATCAGCATGCATGATCAAGCAATAGTCCTCGTCCTGAGTTAAATAATCTGGAACAATTTTACAAAATGCTTGTGGGAATAAACCTTTATCAATGTTTTTAATGGCGTTATGCACATCTTCCTTTGATGCCGAAACACCGCGTTGTGCATATCTTTTTGAAGTATCTGAACTCATGTAGTGTAGTTGTGTAAGTTGCAAATTAGCAACTGGGTTGTTTGGGCAAATATAAATATTTTTTTCGGGTTTTATGTATAGTAAAAGAGTAAGAATTAGAAGTTGTGTAGCGATATTAAAGCACATAAAAACCAAAACAGCCATCAATAACGATGGCTGCTTTCTTACTACTAAATATATAAACTATTCCCAATCTGGCATACTTGCATTGGCAAACAGAATGGTTCTTAAAGCACCAGAGCTATCAGAAGATGGTGTGTAGCGAATAATATTTTTAACAGACAAGCCATCATTTGATGTATTTGTGAATATCAGTTCGGCCTCATTAGGAGAATAGCGCGCATCTAAGTCGAGAGTTCCTGAAGGCTTACCACTCACAATCTCTACTACAACCTTAGAACTTAAAATATATTGAAAAACTCGTGTGTCTAATTGTCGGTAATTCGCTCCTTGAAATCCTGACACATCCTTAGTATAAATAATATTTTTTCCATCTACTGTAAAATTAAGTCCACCAGCTGCACCGGGATCACCGCTTGCGATTTGATTGACCACTGCCCCACTTGTATTGATTACATACAACTCTACGTTGTAACCAGTTGCGTCATTTGTTTTCAATGCAATTTTAGTTCCATCTTTACTCCAGTCACACTCCGAAATAAACTTACCATTTGATGTTTCGTAGATCATAGTAAGGCCACTCCCATCTTTGTTAATACGATACAATTTATCAAAATAGGGATATATAATTTGGCTACCTGAAGCATTCCACGAAAAGTTAAGAAAGTCGGAGTTAAATCCAGCTATTGGTACTGCAGATGTAACTTTAAATATATCAGTCCCATCGGCATTCATCGTATAAATATGATTTTGAGCGCCACTAGAACGAATAAATGCTACTTTGCCAGCTTCATTACTTTTTCTTGGTCTCCAACTATTAGTACCTGAATTAGTAATTTGCACTTCTGCACCTAGTTCATTACCTGAAAAAATAACGTTATTGTCATTAATTTTTCGAACAAATAAAAATCTTGAGTTTACAAATGAACCCGTTGTAAAAGAACCAATCGCACTCAAAACTGGCTCATTGATGCCATCATACGCCGCTACTTGCCAGATATACTTTGTACTATATGTTAATTCTTTGATGGTGAAACTTGTCTCAGCAATATCCTTATAAGTAACTACATCACTACTATTCTCTTTTCTAAGAGTGATAGTATACGTTAATGCATCTTTTTCAGGATCTGTAGCGGTCCAACTTAACGCAAGTTCTAATGCCTGGTTTACCGCATTGTCTGTAGGTGAGACCAAGACAGGTGTTGATGGTGTTTTATTATTTGAAGTTGATAATTTTAATTCGAATACAACTGTTGTTGCCTGACCTTCATTTATTGTTGCAGCTTCAAACTTGGATACATAGCCATCTTTCTGAGCTTCAAAGGAGTAATCACCTACTTTTACGTTAGGAATTGAGAACTTTCCTTCTTCGTCAGTAAATACAATGCTGGAATTAGGGCTAGAGAAGACCTTCACATTTGCTAAAGGCTTAAAATCAATCGCACTAACTACCTTACCTTCAATACTACCGTAGGTTTCTCCTGCAAATTTCTCTTCACTACACGAGCAAAGTACCAACAACAAAATACAGCAAATTTTTATATATAGATTTTTCATTATAATACATTTTAGATTGGTTGCGATAACTAGCTGATATTATCTAGAAGCGGTTTTGATGAATTAATATTTATTTTCTATTTGGGAAATAATAAGTCAGGCCTAAACCAAAGCGGTAGTAGTAATCGTCCCGCACTCCGCGATCTAAATAATCGATATTATCGCTAAAATTTACATTTTGTTCGCCATAAACTTTGATGCCTATATTATCAGATACCATATATTCTAAACCAGCTCCAAACTGAACTTTTAGATGTGTATTCTCAACGTTTTTATTGAATCCAAATCCACCCCCTACAAAAACAAATGGACTAAATCGATCTTTTGGGAGTAACATCCACTCCGCATTTAAATCAAGAGTGACGTAGCCTGCATTAAGATATCCTTTATTTGCTAGTTTCAAAACATTAGCAGAAGCACTCAAACTTAAAGAAGGCGTAATTAAATATTTCAAGGCACCACGAGCCATGGGTTGCAAAGAAGCGCTAGGATAATCACCATCCATAAGAGTAGCTCCTCCCGATAATTCCATTGCAAAACGTGTTCTTCTATCTTTTAATTCTCTAGCGTAAATTGCTGTATTATTTGCTTCTTTATTTTCTTGATCGTAATCAGCTATCATAGCATTAAGGGCTTCTTTGGAAGCATTAGCTTGCCATATATCTTTTTTAATCCCTTCAATTATCAATGTAGCAACAGCTTTTTCAATTGCTTCTGTAACGGCCATTTGTACAGGTTCATTTGTTGTATATCCCGTCTCAACTTCTAATAATCTTTTAAAATTTACATACTTAAATAAACTTTGATCAATTGCTTGGGATAATATTGTTTTTGAAATGTAAACTGATTTAAGTATTTGACCATTTGCTGTAGAAACTAGTCGAAGATAAATAGTAATACGGTCTTGTCTGTATTTTACCGAACCACCAGTTCCAAAATATCTAGCACCAAAACCACCTGTAATAATATTTGAATCATAGGAGATTATACCACCTTCTAATAAAACACCTGCATATAACAATGGCGTTATTTGTGGAGCTGTGGGCTTATCTCCCTGCGTATACTCCTCTCTAGTTGAACGTATTAAGTTACGCTCTTGCAACAAGTTTCCAATATTTTCTCTTTCGATAGGGATGAACCAGTTTGAATCTTCTAAGGCCTTGATTAATACAGAAGTTGCACCCTGTGTGACAGCAGTGCTAAAATTGCTTCCATTCTCTGAAGCTTTGTACTGCCCAGTTTGATCTCTAAATTTATAAACCCCTACAACCACTGGCTTTACAGGTTTAGGCAATCCAGTGAGAACGGTTGTTGCTGGAGTGGGCTCCCCAATAACTGCCCTCTCTATACCGGTAGGCTGATTATAATAGGCACCACAATTTATCAGTAAAAATGCTGTAGGAATTAATAAGTAGGATCTTAATTTCATAATATCAGTTTGGTATGATTACTTGGGTTTGTTCTCCAGTTTTGGTATCTAATATATCAACTGTCAATCCGCCAGAGGATGGATAAATTTCGACAGCTAGACTACCAAAAGTATAACTCCCAGCAGATAATGCATCTGTTCCAAATTGTTGTGTAAATAATGATCTTGATATTTGACCTAATAGTTGTGAATTTAGTTGATCTCTAAATTGTTCTAATTCTGTCTTTTCTACTGTTGTCACTTCTTTGGCTGTAAATTTATTTTGTGATTCAGCAGAACTCGCAAGCCACTGATAGTTGAAAGTATCTCCACCAAAAGCTGGATTTTTAGGCTTATAAACTAAGTCTTGAGCACTTGATACATAGGTAAGAAATAGTGATGCTAAAAGTAGAAGTGATTTCATAGTTTCTAATTTAAATTAGTACTGCGTAAAAGATTTTAATTGATTTTCGAGCTGCCTTAAATATTGATAGGTTTGATATACAGATGACTGAACCATAGATTCAATATACTCTTGATCAGGTCTCGCAAGAAACTCATAAACTACATTGTTATCTATGCTAATCATAATTTTAGTATTTCTACCAAAGCTTAATTCCTCTATAATAGTTACTATCTTAGCACTATTAATATTGTATTCATTGTATTTATAGTAATATAAATCATAAAATTCTTTCCCAATTTTAGTTTTAGTCTCGTCAACAATAACTCCTTTAAAAGAGAAACCATCAGCAGGTTTAATTGCTACTTTTTTTTTTCTTGATTTAACACAAAACGATCTTTTCCTATTAGCGTTTTATTTTCATCATAGAACAGCAAAAGGATCGTAATTTCGTCTTCGTTCGAAGAGTTCAATTGAGTCTCCGATAAAATCTTGGTTTGATTTGGATCTAAGGTGACAATTCCTTCTTGTGAATTGTCAGATATATTATTGCTTTTAAAATTTTTCTTTATAACAGTTAATTTATAAGAAAAACTTTGAACAATAGCACTCAAATTTTCTGACACACCTTTCACTTTAATCATTCCATTAGCTTGTTCAATTTCAATTTTGGCTTTCACTACAGTATTAGACAATTGTGCATAATGTGCTATGGAGTTTAAGATTAAAATCAAAGTTAGAAATGGTTTCGCTTTTATCATCTTACTTATAATTTATAATTACAACTGCTGCATCGTTTCCTTTTTGCACCACCTTCATATTTTGAGACAATGAATTAGAGCCAAAATTCCTTATAGTTTGATTATTCCCATCTTGGATTATTTGAGTATTAATACTGTAATTACTAGCATTTGAGTAATCTTGAATCTTATTATTATTTCCCCTTTGAACAATATCCTTTGTGATATCGTCTCCATAGGCAGTTAAGTAATATTTATTATTATCACCGTTTTGATTTACATTTATTGTTGCTTTATTACTACTTGCAGCAATAGTTGTGACATTGTAATTCCCTATTTGTTCAATGTTGACAGAGGAATTTTGAGTTGCCAAATTAGTAGAAGTGCTAAGCTGTTTTTTTTCTATTGGAAAAAATAATCCTAAGGCATTTTCTTTTTGATCAAACAATGAAGAACTGTAATTTTTAAAAATAGAATTTGACTCTTTCTCTTGAGCAAATAATGGACTAGAAAGGAATAAAAGCAACATAAAATTTAATAGTATCTTTTTCATCTTATGAGTTTTTAAATTAAAAAAATGAGATAACCTTTATGGTTATCTCATTTTAAAATAGTTACAAGATATTACATTCCGTTATTTTGTGATACAGTGATAGAGTTACCATTACCGTTAGAGTAAGCTACACTTTCATGTCCCATACCATTTTGAGTG
Source organism: Flavobacterium frigidarium DSM 17623 (assembly GCF_000425505.1). GTDB lineage: Bacteria > Bacteroidota > Bacteroidia > Flavobacteriales > Flavobacteriaceae > Flavobacterium > Flavobacterium frigidarium. The sequence goes on from NZ_AUDO01000001.1 coordinate 78,856, forward strand.
ATCATTGCATTATTATTGTTACCAATTTGCAATGTGTTGTCTAATAATCTAGTACCATCTTGAATTAAAGTAGCAGTATTGTTTCTTCCATATTGATAGTGGTTAGATACGTTTCCTGCTGCCATACCTGTTCCTGCTGGAGAAGTTTGTGTCTGGAAAGAATGATTTTCTACCCCACCTTGACTAGCATAAGCAGTGTTAGCATCTCCATTTTGAGTTTGAGTTGCATCATTATTGAAATTTGGTGACACAGGAACCGGAACCGCGTTAACAGCTGCTATCTGAGCAGATGAGAACACTGCTGTACCTGTAGGTCTTTCGTTTCCGTTAGTACCTTGGTCAATTGTAGCTACGTTTCTATTCCCTGTTTGTACTTGAATTCCCAAATCAGATCCACGTGTTGCTGCTGGTGCTCCATTAATTTGATCTTGCCAAATTGTTCCTTTGTTGTTGTTACCAGTTTGAGTTTGGAAAGCTTCGTTGTCCTTGTTGCTTTGTGAAATAAAAGCGGTATTTCGGTTACCATCTTGCAATACCTCTGCAGAGTTTCGTCTTGCGTCCCATGATCCTGGATTAATACCTTGTGAAACTTCAGAAGTGTTGCTGTTTCCAATTTGATCGACGTCTGACATGTTGTTGTGACCGTGTTGCATAACAGTAGAAACATCTGCGTTTCCTACTTGATTCACATTAGACATGTTGTTTTGAGCGAAAGAAACTGCTCCTACACATAGCATCGCGGAGATGCTTAAAATTACTTTTTTCATAATACATATATTTAATTGGTTATTAATACAAGTTATTATGTAGGTTCAAAAAAGTCTTGGGGAAAACTTTTCATCTTATGTAGGTTTGAAAACGATTTGGGAATCTTTTCAATTGTAATAAAACTGTTTTGTTTAACTATTAATAGTCAGCTTTTCGTTTGTTTTACATTTCAAAGATAGAAAAGATATTTAAGTAGCATCCCCGTATAAATACCTGTTTTCCAGTAATATAAACATTTTTCGATGAAGTGTGCCTTTTTAACGACCAACTACGACACTAGAAAAGTTATGCTATCAGAAAAAAATTATTAAAACTAATCAGTTGTTAAAACATAACGAAAATAACAAAGATTCCTATTATAAATAAACTATTAAATACTAAATAGACATTTTATCATTATAATTTATAAATATTTAGTGTTTTTCTTCATTCCTATTTATTTGAAAACTATTGGTAAACATTCAGTAGCATGGCTATAGACTAAAAAAAAGCCGCTCCATAAAGGAGCGGCACTACAAATAAAACTATTATTAATACTATTTAGTAAATAGTAACTCTCTATACTTTGTTAATGTCCATAGTTCATTGTCAACTAGTAATTCTAATTTATCACAGTGTTCTCTAATAACTTCAAAATACGGTTTAACATTATCGCAATAAGCTTCAGCCATTTCTTGAGCGTCTGTTAATACATTTGCTTTCTTTCTTTCATTAGTCATTTCCATTACTTTAGAATTAATTCCTTCAATATGTTTTGAAATTGACTTGATAATATTGATTTGCTCTTTAGCGATTGTTTCAAAATCATCACCAAAGATATCTTTCAATCCTTTTACATTTTCGATTAATGTATTTTGGTAACGAATTGCTGTTGGGATTACGTGATTAGTCGAAATATCACCTAAAACGCGTCCTTCAATTTGAATTTTCTTAGTGTACTCTTCTAATTCAATTTCGTAACGTGCTTCTACTTCCACATGATTCATAATTCCCATATCAGAGAATAAGTCTAATGCTTGTTTAGAGGCTCTAGCTTTTAATGCTTGTGGCGTAGTTTTAAAGTTACTCAACCCTCTCTTTGCAGCTTCTTGCTCCCAAGCTTCACTGTATCCATCACCTTCAAAAAGAATTTTCTTAGAATGTTTGATGTACTCTCTTAATACATTAAAGATAGCATCGTCTTTCTTCATGTCTTTAGTTTCGATCAAACTATCAACCTCTTTCTTGAATTCTTTCAACTGTTTTGCAACAATTGTATTTAAAGTAGTCATTGCATTAGAACAGTTTGCAGTAGAACCCACCGCTCTAAACTCAAATTTATTTCCAGTAAAGGCAAATGGTGATGTTCTATTTCTATCCGTATTGTCAAGAATTACTTCTGGAATTTTACCTACAACGTTTAATTTTAAGTCAGTTTTTTCTTCAGGAGATAATTTCCCTGTAGTTACGCCTTCTAATTCTTCTAATACTTTAGTTAATTGCGCTCCAATAAATACAGATATAATTGCAGGTGGTGCCTCATTAGCTCCTAATCTATGATCATTACTTGCTGTAGCAATTGCTGCTCTCAATAAAGCTTCGTGATCATTTACCGCTTTAATTGTATTGATGAAGAAAGTTAAAAACTGTAAATTCGTCATTGGCGTTTTACTTGGGCTCAATAAGTTTACTCCAGTATCTGTTGCAAGTGACCAGTTATTATGTTTTCCTGAACCGTTAACACCCTTGAATGGTTTTTCATGAAGCAATACTTTTAAGTCATGACGTTCAGCCACTTTTTGCATTACATCCATTAATAAACAGTTGTGATCTACCGCTAAGTTAGTCTCTTCAAAAATTGGTGCAAACTCAAATTGGTTTGGAGCAACTTCATTGTGGCGTGTTTTAACTGGTATTCCTAGTAACATACATTCTTGCTCTAAATCTCTCATGTACGTTAACGCACGTGTAGGAATCGAACCGAAGTAGTGGTCATCTAATTGTTGTCCTTTTGCAGAGGTGTGACCAAGTAAAGTTCTTCCTGTCATCATTAAGTCAGGACGTGACTCTGCTAATGATCTATCGATTAAGAAATATTCTTGCTCCCATCCTAGGGTAGCAGTAACTTTCTTCACGTTTTTATCAAAATATCTACAAACATCTGTAGCAGCATCATCAATTGCTGATAAAGCTCTTAATAATGGTATTTTATTATCTAATGCTTCTCCAGTATAAGAAATAAAAACTGTAGGGATACATAAAGTTGTACCATAAATGAACGCAGGTGATGTAGGATCCCATGCTGTGTAACCCCTAGCTTCAAATGTGTTTCTAATTCCTCCATTAGGAAAACTAGATGCATCTGGCTCTTGTTGCACTAATTGAGCTCCACCAAATTTTTCAACTGGATCGCTCCCATCGTAAGATGTTTCAAAAAAAGCATCATGTTTTTCGGCTGTAGCTCCGGTTAATGGTTGAAACCAGTGTGTATAATGAGTAACACCTTTTGAAAGGGCCCACTCTTTCATACCCATCGCTATATAATCAGCTAATTTTCTGTCAATTTTAGTTCCATGCTGAACAGCACCTTGAACTCCCTTAAGAGCATCTGAAGTCAAATATTGCTTCATTGCTTTTTCATTAAAAACATTGGCCCCGAAAATAGCAGATTTTCTACCGTTTTCTTCAAATTGTACTGGTTTTCTAGTTGAAGCTTCTCTTAAAGCTTGGAAACGTATTGTCGACATAATTTGTTTTTTGATTAAACCCCCGTTAATAGAGCGCAAATATAAAATAATTATCACTTTACTAAAAACTTACCTCCTGTTTTTATGGGTATATCTCCTAAATTTATGATATTGACAAAAACATTGGGGAAAATTGGCAAAGTGGTGTGTTTTAATGACAATTATTACAATTATCGTATTTAGCCTAAAATCAGCACTCCCATCTTAATCACCAAGTTTCCTGTTTTTATTTTCTAACTTTGAAATCAAAAGGTATCTTTGTAACTGTAAAATTTAAAATTGTTCCCTATGATAGTTTGGAGTTGTTTCATCGTTGCTATTTTATTGTTTTTGGCGTTAGATTTAGGAGTCTTTAATAAAACGCCGCATGTGATAAGTACAAAGGAAGCTAGTAAATGGACCGCAATTTGGGTTAGCATTTCATTTGTGTTTTCTGGAGTTATTTATTGGCTGTATGACAATGCCTATATTGCCAACCCTGACGGTTTAAAACCTACAGTGGCCGCCATGAAATTTATTACAGGTTACTTGATCGAATTGTCATTAAGTGTCGATAATATCTTTGTTATCGCAATAATATTTGCAGCCTTTAAAATCCCTAAAAAATACCAACACCGAGTTTTGTTCTGGGGAATATTAGGAGCTATCGTTTTTAGAGGTCTCATGATATACTTCGGCGTGATGTTAATTAACAAATTCGCTTGGACGACTTATATATTTGGTCTCTTCCTGCTTTATACCGCTATTAATATGCTGTTTTCAAAAGATGAAGATCAATTTGACCCAAAAAAGTCATTCGCTTTTAGAATGATTAAAAAAGTCATCCCAATAACTAACACAATAGAAGGCGAACATTTCTTTGTAAAAAGGAAGCACATAAATGCTGCAACCCCGCTATTTGTAGCGCTACTAGTAATCGAAGTAATGGATGTGATATTTGCGTTAGACAGTGTACCTGCGATATTAGCAATAACTAGTGATCCATTTTTAGTGTTTAGTTCAAACATATTTGCAATTTTAGGATTGCGTTCAATGTACTTTTTCCTAGCAAACATGTTAGAAAAATTCAGTTACTTAGAATATAGCTTAATCGCTATCCTAAGTTTTGTAGGTCTTAAAATGCTACTTCATGATTTTATTGAGATTCCCGAGTGGGCTTCACTAGGGTTTATCGCCCTTTCACTTGTAGTAGGAATTATCATTTCACTAGTTAAGAACAAACCATCAACAATCGATGAATCTGAATAAGACATAAAAAAGGGAGTACTTTTAATTAAGACTCCCTTTTTTTTTATCGAATACTAAACTACAAAGTGATCGTCTTAATTTGACTATCTTTTATATTCAAAGCATTAATTACATCTTGGTAATTTTTCCTATTGATAGATTTAGCAAAACTATCAGGAACTACTACTACTCTCAATATTTGGTTTAACCTGAAGGCGGTAGGTACTGTTTGCAAATTCTTTCCAACTAAGTAAATGCTAACATCTCGGTTAGTGTAGTCGTATTCATAACCAAAATCTAACGAACCATCATTGAAATAATAGTACTCTGGTAACAATTCATAAACATCAGTACTTTGCGTGCTTCTTGTCAATCTATACACTAGAACTTCATCACTATTATACAATTCACTATCAAAGAAAATTTGTTTAGTATAATTATTTGAAGCTGTAAATGATGTAGGCACATCATACACTTCATTTCTAGGAGTATTGTCTACATAAATTTCGTCAGACACTGTACAACTTTGTAGCGTTAAAGCAGATACTACTGCTAATAAAGTAAATATCTTTTTCATAATGTTATTTTTTAAAGGTTGCTTTTTGATACTATTCATTAACTGTGCCAAAACATTATTCGAGAAAACATTGTAGCTTTATATCATGGAAAAAGAAGTAAACCTATATATGCTTTTACTAGGCTGCACGCCGGAGGGCAGGCTAACAGAACAGCACGATGTTTTTTTTGGAATTGCTCCAAATCTCAAAGATTTAGTTCGCGATATCAAATCGTTTTGGCCTGAAGCCAAAGGTAAAATTCATATTGATGCTTGGCGCCAAATTACAAAAGTAGACAATCACATTATTCGAATAATTAATAGAGAGGAACAAAGGTACTATGACGATGAGAAGCTCTTTTTCTTGAATTTAGGTGGTTATAGATTAAATGAATTTGAAGAATACCATTATAGGACTCTTGCTATCGCAAAAAATACTAGCCTAGCAATTAAGCAAGCTAAAAAATCAACTTTTTACAAACATTGCAACATTGCTGGAGCTCCATCTCATATTGATGAACAATATGGCGTAGACGTAGATGATATTCACAATATTGATGACCTGTTGTCTCCTATTATAAAGCAACAATATAAAATAGTAATTAGTCCGTGCGTCTTACCAACTCCTGAAGATGAAATACACTTAGGATATTTAACACTTAATAAATTAAGCCAGTCTTCCATTTAAAATATCAATGCACTGAAATTCCTTTAACACAATTTAAACCTTTTTTAATAGGTTGTTGTGATTTACTCCTACTAATGATTTGTAATTTTATATCAAACAAAATATTAACAAACAAACTAAAACATTATGGAAAAGAAAATAGCAATTTTAGCAACACACGGTTTTGAAGAAGTAGAATTAAGTTCACCAAAAGAATATTTAGAAAAACAAGGATGGCAAGCAGATATTGTTAGTCCAGAAAGCGGAAGCATCAAGTCATGGGCTTCGACAGATTGGGGTAAAGATTATACAGTAGACCAAGAGTTAAAAAACGTAAAAGCATCAGATTATGACGCTTTAGTTTTACCTGGTGGTGTTTTAAACCCTGATAAATTAAGAACAGACGAAAATGCTTTATCATTTATTAAGGATTTCTTTGAAGCAGGGAAACCTGTAGCTGCAATTTGTCACGGACCACAAATTTTAATTAGTGCTGATTTAGTAAAAGGTAGAAAAATGACCTCTTACCCTTCGGTAAAAGTTGATTTAGTCAACGCAGGAGCTGATTGGCATGATCAAGAAGTGGTTGTAGATAAGGGATTAGTTACAAGTAGAAATCCTGATGATTTACCAGCATTCAATAAGAAAATGGTAGAAGAAATTAAAGAAGGAAAACACCAACCACAGGTATAATCCTTATGATATAGAACAAAAAAATGCGGAAACTATTTTCCGCATTTTTTTTGTTTTAAGATTCTCTAGATCCCGATAAAATCGGGATAAGCGATTCACACAAATTTTGCTTTGCACACAGTGGTTCATTAGATCCCGATAAAAATCGGGATAAGCGATTCACACTATTTTTGCTTTGCACACAGTGGTTTGTTAGATCCCGATAAAAATCGGGATAAGCGATTCACACAATTTTTGCCTTGCAAAAATTGGTTCTCTGCTTACATATTTCTTCTATATTGACCCCCTACTTCAAATAAAGCGGCTGTGATTTGTCCTAGTGTACACACTTTTGTCGCTTCCATTAAATGATCGAATAAATTTTCATTTTTGATGGCTGCATCTTGAATTTTATCTAACTGAATTTGAACTTGCGTCGCATTAGCTATATGCAAGTTTTCTAAAGTTTGAATCTGGAATTGCTTCTCTTCTTCTGTCGCTCGAATTACCTCAGCTGGAATAACTGTTGGCGATCCTTTCGAACTTAAAAATGTATTTACACCGATAATTGGAAATTCACCAGTATGTTTCAAGGTTTCATAGTACAAACTCTCTTCTTGAATTTTAGAACGTTGGTACATTGTTTCCATGGCACCTAAAACTCCTCCACGCTCGGTGATTCTATCAAATTCTTGTAAAACAGCTGCCTCTACTAGATCTGTTAGTTCTTCGATAATAAACGAACCTTGAATTGGGTTTTCGTTTTTAGCTAAACCTAATTCTTTATTAATAATTAACTGAATTGCCATCGCACGACGTACAGATTCCTCTGTCGGTGTTGTAATCGCTTCATCATACGCATTGGTATGCAATGAATTACAGTTATCATAGATTGCGTAAAGGGCTTGCAAAGTAGTACGAATATCATTAAAATCAATCTCTTGAGCATGTAAAGAACGTCCTGAGGTTTGAATATGATATTTCAGCATCTGTGCTCTTTCGTTTGCTCCGTATTTATTCTTCATGGCTTTTGCCCAAATTTTACGTGCTACACGACCAATAACTGCATACTCTGGATCTACACCATTTGAAAAGAAAAATGATAAATTAGGTCCAAAATCATTGATGCTCATTCCGCGACTTAAGTAGTACTCTACATAAGTAAATCCGTTTGAAAGTGTGAATGCCAATTGCGTAATTGGGTTGGCACCCGCCTCAGCAATATGATATCCTGAAATTGAAACCGAATAGAAATTTCGAACATTATTAGTAATAAAATATTCTTGAACGTCACCCATTAAACGCAACGCAAATTCTGTAGAGAAAATACAAGTGTTTTGCGCTTGATCTTCTTTTAAAATATCAGCTTGAACCGTTCCACGTACTTGTGAAAGCGTTCTCACTTTTATTTCGTTATAAACTTCCAGAGGCAATACTTGATCTCCAGTAACTCCTAAAAGAAATAATCCTAAACCATCATTCCCTTCCGGTAAAGCACCATTATAAACAGGACGAGCGACACCCTTTTCTTTGTAAATCGCCTTAATTTTAGAATCAACTTCTTTCTCTAAATCATTTGCTTTAATGTATAATTCACATTGTTGATCGATAGCCGCATTCATAAAGAAACCAAGCAACATAGGCGCTGGTCCGTTAATTGTCATACTTACTGATGTTAATGCATGCACTAAATCAAAACCTGAATACAATTTTTTAGCATCGTCAAGACAACAAATAGAAACCCCAGCATTACCAATTTTTCCGTAAATATCTGGACGTAAATGTGGATCATTACCGTACAACGTCACACTATCAAAAGCTGTTGATAAACGCTTAGCAGGCAATCCTGCACTTACATAATGAAAACGCTTGTTAGTTCTTTCAGGTCCACCTTCTCCAGCAAACATACGCGATGGATCTTCGCCCTCTCTTTTAAATGGGTATAAACCTGACGTAAAAGGAAACTCTCCTGGAACATTTTCTTGCAAACACCATCTTAGAATATCTCCCCAAGCTTCATACTTTGGTAAAGAGATTTTCGGAATTTGAGAGTGTGATAACGACTCTGAATGTGTTTTTATTTCGATAACCTTATCTCTCACTTTGAAGGAATAGATTGGGTTTTTATATTTATTAACTTTCTCGTCCCAAGTCAAGATTACTTCCCAATTGTAAGGATCTAAGTCCATTTTTACTTTATCGAATTGATTTAGTAAAAGATTTAAAAACACCTTATCTTCATCTTGCTCTTTAGCTGAATATACCGTGGTATCATCAAGTCCGGTTTTTGTAATAGCGGGCATTTTTCCTGAAACCGATTCAATTGTCTTGAAAATACCGTATAACTTTTGAGCTACTTTTTGCTGACTCAAAGCGGTTTCATCATACTTACGATTACTCTCTGCAATTTCAGATAAATAACGTGTTCTATGTGGTGGAATAACGAAGATTTTCTCACTCATTTCACGCGTTACCTCAAAAGTTGATTTCAGCTCAGAATCTGTTTTCTCTACAATTTTGTCCATGATAGACTTGTAAAGCGTATTCATTCCCGGATCATTGAACTGTGAAGCAATTGTTCCAAAAACTGGCATTTCATCAGGATTTACATCCCAAAGATTGTGATTGCGTTGGTATTGTTTTTTAACATCGCGAATCGCATCTAATGCACCGCGTTTGTCAAATTTATTAAGTGCTACTAAATCAGCAAAATCAAGCATGTCGATTTTTTCTAATTGTGTTGCTGCACCAAATTCTGGCGTCATAACATATAAAGAAACATCAGAGTGGTCCATGATTTCCGTATCTGACTGCCCGATTCCAGAAGTCTCCAAAATGATAATATCATATTTCGCCGCTTTGATCACCTGGATCGCATCGGCAACATATTTAGATAAAGCCAAATTAGATTGACGTGTAGCCAATGATCTCATGTAAACACGAGGATTGTTAATTGCGTTCATACGGATTCTATCTCCTAATAAGGCACCACCCGTTTTACGTTTTGAAGGATCTACAGATATTAAACCAATCGTTTTCTCAGGAAAATCAATTAAAAAACGGCGTACCAGCTCATCAACAAGTGATGATTTTCCTGCTCCACCTGTTCCTGTAATTCCTAAAACAGGGGTTTTACAGTTTTCGTTTATTTTAATAATCGCATCTAAAGCTGGCTTAGCTACCTCAGGAAAATTCTCTGCTGCCGAAATTACTCTTGCAATTGCAGTTGGATTTTTTGAAGCTAATTGCGCTACTTCATCCGTTAATTTGTCCCCTGTAGGATAATCAGACTGTTGTACTAAGTCATTAATCATTCCTTGCAATCCCATAGATCGACCATCATCAGGCGCATAAATTCTAGTGATTCCATATTCATGTAATTCTGCTATTTCAGAAGGCAAAATTACTCCTCCTCCACCACCAAAAATTTTAATATGTCCTGCTCCTTTTTCTTTAAGCAAGTCATACATATACTTAAAATATTCATTATGACCTCCTTGGTACGATGTCATTGCAATAGCATTAGCATCTTCTTGAATAGCTGTATTTACTACTTCTTCAACGCTACGATCATGTCCAAGATGAATTACTTCTACTCCAGTAGATTGGATAATTCTTCTCATTATATTTATGGCAGCATCGTGCCCATCAAATAATGAAGCTGCTGTTACAATTCTTACTTTATTCTTAGGAATATACGGTGTTTGTGGATTCATTTTGAGAATATGATAATTTTAAGTGTGCAATTTACAAAAATTTTTAATGACAGATGAAAGTTATGCCACTATGTTGATAAAAAAGCAAAATAAATTCATTAATAGCATTTTTGATTGCTACTGTAATAATTTGCGAATAATAAAATTTTAAAAGCGCAGAGGCTTAAAATCAGTACGGAAGATTGATAAATATAACATAAAGTTAGTAGCAACAGTAAAAAACATGCTACTAGACATGATATAAATGCTATTTTTGAAATAAATAAATCAAATCATGAAAAAATATCTATTAGTACTCGCTGTGTTCTCATTATCAAGTTGTGCCGAATTGCAACAAATTGCAACACAATATCCCACAATAGGCGCTGCCAACAATATCAATATAGCAAGTGGTTTGAAAGAAGCCCTTAATAACGGTATTACAAAACAAGTTACTAAATTAACAGCCACAGATGGATTTTACACTAATGCTGCAGTCAAAATTTTACTACCTGAGGAATTACGCAAAGTAGATTCAGGACTTAGAGCTATTGGGTTGAGCTCTCTTGCTGATGAGGGTTTAAAAGTCTTGAATAGAGCAGCCGAAGACGCTGTAAAAGAGGCGACTCCGATTTTTGTGAGTGCGGTACAAAACATGTCATTTAATGATGCGAAATCGATTTTACTAGGGAACAATACAGCGGCTACTTCATATTTACAAACAAGTACTTCTACCGCTTTGTACGCCAAATTTAATCCAGTGATTAAAAACTCTTTTAGCAAAGTAGGTGCCGATAAAGTTTGGACAAATATCATCAATAAGTACAACAGCATTCCGCTGGTGAATAAAGTTAATCCTGATCTTAATGATTATGTTACTAATCAAGCGATGAATGGCGTTTTTAAAATGATAGCTGTCGAAGAGCAAAACATTCGTACTAATATTAGTGCTAGAACATCTCCATTATTACAATCAGTCTTTGCTATGCAGGACAAAAAATAAACCGCATACAATTATTAAAAATCAAAACCATGCAAAAAATCACACTACTTATTCAATGTAAGGATCAAAAGGGAATTATCGCTGCAGTTACTAACTTTATAGTTAGCGTGGAGGGCAATATTACCTATATTGACCAACACGTTGACCGGGAACAAAGCGTGTTTTTTATGCGTCTAGAAACCGAACTAAACAATCCAGCATTTTCACTTGAACAAATAAAAAATCAGTTTAAAGATACTATTGCAGCGAACTTCAATATGCAGTGGGATTTTTATAATAATGATATCAAGCCGAAGATGGCTTTATTTGTTTCGAAATATACACATTGTCTCTATGACATTTTAGGTCGTTATAGCGCAGGAGAGTTGTTTGTTGAAATTCCGTTAATCATTAGTAATCACATGGATTTAAAACCCATCGCTGACCAATTCGCAATTCCGTTTTACCATGTTCCTTTCACAAAAGATAACAAGGAAGAAGGTGAAAAAGCTCAGATTGCATTATTGAAAAAATACGATATCACTCTTGTAGTTTTGGCGCGATACATGCAAATTATTACACCATCATTAATCGCACTGTACAAAAATAAGATCATCAATATTCATCATTCATTTTTACCCGCTTTTCCTGGTGCAAAACCATACCATTCAGCATTTAAAAGAGGCGTTAAAATTATAGGAGCAACAAGTCATTATGTGACAGAAGAACTAGATGAAGGTCCTATTATAGAACAAGATATTACACGAGTTTCTCACATTAATTCGATTGAGGATTTTATAATGAAAGGCCGTGACTTAGAACGAGTAGTATTGGCACGAGCAATTAAATTACATTCTGAAAGAAGGGTGATGACCTACAGTAATAAAACAATTATTTTCACTTAATATAATCGTAAAATGCGGCCACTAATGAGGACATAAAAGCTGTTAAAAAAACTTAACTTAATTTCAACAAAGTAATAACAAAACCTTAACAGCAATATGCCTGCTTATGGTCGAACTTTGCAGGAGTAATAAACTGGTTATTTATTATTTGGTTTTGGTTAGTTAAATGAATGCCGATATCTTAGGATGTCGGCATTTTTTTATTTAGCAGTATTCATAAAATTGAGAACTGCATTATTAAATGCTATAGGCTGTTCTACATTAACCACATGACCCGCATTTTTAATTACAAATAACTTTGATGACTTATAGTGACTTGCCACAACCTTACGTACTGAAGGCAAAAACATATAATCTTCTTCACCCATAACATATAATGTTGGAATATTTAACTCTACTTGACGGAACCATTTTAAAACAGGATTGATTTCGGCAGTTAGTTTAAACCACTTTATAAATTCTTTTTGATATAGTTTTTTTGCTTCATTTATAAAAAGTAAACGAGATTGTTTGTGATTCTTTTTTGGCATGATCACAAAAGCAAAAAACTGATATAAAACTAAGTATGGTAAAACGTATTTAAAAGCGTTACCCAATTTCATTAATATTTGGGAACGGAAATTCATTTTTAGAATTGCTCCGCCTAATATCATACTCTGTACTCTATGAGGATGCATTTCGGCTAACTGCCTAATTAAAATCGTTCCTAATGAAATACCAACAAAATGCGATTTTTCAATAGCCAAATGATCCAAAACTTCAAGAATATCATTAGCCAAAGCCGAAAAAGTATATTTGGGTTTAAACGCTTTTCTAATCGTTGATTTTGAGTTTCCATGACCTCTCAAATCTAACAATAACACATTGTATTGTTTTTGAAAGTCTCTGATTTGCTTGAACCAAATTGACGAACTACCACCTGCTCCATGAACGAAGGTTACCCACTGGGTACTGCTCTTATTTTCGTAAATAGTATAATTGATCAAGTTATTTTTTTTTTACAAAAGTAATGTAATATTTCTTAATTTCAATCAACTGTTAGCGAGCCTTAAAAATGAAAAAAGGACACTCATATGGTGTCCTTCTCTATTGCCTAAAATATATTAAAATTAGAGCGAATTAATAAAGTCTAAAAGTTTATTCCTATCAGCAGATGTGAGCTGTTTGAAACTGTTTTTAGACTTTTCTGCTTCCCCACCGTGCCATAAAATAGCTTCGGTTACATTTCTAGCTCGTCCATCGTGTAATAAGTTTGTATGACCGTTCACAGTAAAAATTAAACCAATTCCCCATAGAGGTTGGGTTCTCCATTCATTTCCTGAAGCTTGATAATCTGGTGCATTATCCGCGAGACCTGCTCCCATATCATGAAGTAGTAAATCAGTATAAGGACGAATTGTTTGAGTCCTCAATGCAGTGATTGCATGTGTCTTTCCTGTCATTATTTTAGGAATATGACAACTTGTACAGTTAATTGTTTCGAATATTTTTTTTCCTTCTAGAACATTTTGATCTGTATAATTACGTCTCGCTGGAACAGCAAGTGTGCTTGAATACAAAGCTACACGATCTAAATTAGCATCTGTAATTTCGGGAGACCCTCCATTTGGTATCGAGTTACAGTCAACGCCAGGTGGGCAATTTTCATTTGGAAACAAACTAGAAGTTATTCCTATATCTCCTGAAAAAGCTGCAGCAACCTGCTGGCGTACATTGGGCTGATTGGCTTTCCATCCAAATCGACCCAACTTTTTAGTATTCGAAGCAAAATCATGAACATAATTTGGTCGCCCTGAAATTCCGTCATTATTTGCGTCATTTGCATCGGCGAAAGCCAAAATAGTACTTTCATCAATAGCTTCTAACAAACCCAAACCAATCATTTGATTGGCTACACGAGGAGAAACTTTAACATCAGCTGCTAGTGATCCGTAACCTAAGGAATTGAACTGATAGATTGGTTTGCGGAGTACTATAATAGTTCCATCTGCTAACGTTTCATTTATATCCTGATAAACAATATTGAACCTGCCTTTTAGAGTTTGTCCTAATATCGCATTGTCTTGCATTTGTCCACCATAAACTGGATCAGCAAAAGCACTACCGTTTGCAGCAGTTCCAGTTGTACTCAATCTCAGTAATAATCCGTGCGCAGTCTCACCATCAAACAGTGGTGCTCTACCTCTACCGTCTTTAAAATGGCAGCTAGAACAAGATACAGCATTAAAAAAAGGACCAAGACCATCTCTGGCAGTCGTTGAAGCTGGAGCTGTTACCCAACTCTGTCTGAAAAAAGAATTCCCTATACCGAAATCACCTTGCTCATCGAATGTTAGATTTGGTGCTGAGAAACCAAAAGCTTCTTCGGTGGCATTAAAAAAAGTGGTCTCACCTCCCGAAAATTGCTCCCCTTCTTCAGCGACTAAATCCATGTACTTTTCATCAGTATCACTGCAACTACACAATTGCATTCCCACGACGAGTAACAAAATTTTTATACTATTCTTCATTTTTATAAACAGAAAAAAGTGTCCTTAAAAAAGAACACTTTAGTTAAACTTGTTATTTATATTATCCGTTAACTACAATTCCAATTTTTGCAGCACCCGCTAATAAATTTGCTCCTAAATTTTTAAGAGAAACTACAGCTTTGTTCACTTTTGCCCCTTCTACAGAATCAATTCCTCCAGAAATAGCCAAATCAAACGGAGTTATGATTGCAGCAACATTAGCTAATGACGTAGTAACAGCAACCTCAGTATCGTTATAAACTATTGTATTAGCTTGTTTAACCAAATCTCCAAGTGAAGCGCCATCAATATTAACATATTTACCTTGGTAAACATTAATAACACCTTGTAAGTTTAAAGCAATATCTCTATGCGTGTTATCACTAAAACAAGAATGTTCATCCTCTTGATCAGCATTTCCTAAAGCAACGTACATGCGCTCAACAGGTAATTCAGCAGATACTAAAGTTGTGATCCCCAAATACATATTCTGGATTGCTTTATCTTCAGGCAATGCTAAAAATACTGTTCTATACGTTCCGCCTACTTTCCATTGATTTACCATGTAATCTAGATGATCTGTAAGCAAGTCAGCACATACTTTTAAATAAGCTGCTCGTCGTAATTGAAAATTAGCAGTTCCGTTCAAACCTACCACGTAATCTGTATAAGGTCTTAAACCCGCTTTTTTCTCCGATGGAGCAGTCAAATCTTGACCCCAAAGTAAAAATTCAATAGCATGGTATCCTACACTGATATTTTTTTCGCCACCATTTTCGTTTTGAGCTTCTAAGAAAGCTTTGTCAATAATAGGAAATGTAATAGGATCATTAATAATTCCTGATGTGCTAGCTCCTTCAACATAATCAATATAGTTCTCGTCAAGAGGCCAAGCATTCATCAAACTTTCTGGTCCATTTTCATCATCAATAGGTCCGTTTGCAAACCTAAAAGCTTCGGTTGTACCGTAACTTTCTCTTGATTGTTTCCATTTATCCTTGGCTGCATCAAAGTTTGCTTGTGTAGGTGCATCAGTAAAAGTATTAATTGCGGTCTCAAGTACAACTGCATCATCATAAGCTGCTTTATAATTTGCATAAGCGATATCAGCATAATTTGCTATTACTTCTTTTTTAGTAACATTTGCAACTTGATTCGCGTTGTCATCAGAGTTGTTGCATGAAAACGCTAATGTTCCCATTAATAAAATCATTGATGTTCTTAAAAGCACTTTCTTCATTTTATATTTATTTAGAATGATTAAATTTAAGGCAAAAGTATATGCTTAGTTTTTAAAAACAAATTTTATTTAGAATAAATTTAAATAAAATTTTAGATAATTTTTAGATTTACTTAAATATACCGTTTTAACATTTTAGCTTTCAATACATTAGCTATTAAAGCATTACCGTCTAATACTGTTCAGCAAGCCGTATTTATTTGTAATTAAATTATATAGTAACTTAAAATATTAAGATATTATTTAGAAATAATCTAAACAAAATTTGCTTAATAAATATTGAGTCTTATCTTTGCGCAAATTATTTTTATTTAATCTTAATAACCAACATGAAATATTCTAAACTAATTTTCACATCAGCTATTATTGCTTCATTAGTATCAACATCATGCTCGAATGACAATGATGATCAAGCAACAAATTACAGCATTCCTACAAACTATAATTTTGAAAGAAACAATGCTTCGACTGTTGAATTTTCAGGACAAACGAATCGTTTACTAATGTTAGAAGAAATGGGGAACGTAATCAAAGTAGCCGCTACAAATGGTACCGTTGCCGATCTTACGTTGTTAAGCAACATGTATTCAAATACAAACAATCCTTTTACAAATTCTACCTTAAATATTTCTGGAAAACAGTTGAAAGATAAAACTGCTGCTTCAAAAGATTATTTCGAATTAAATCTAGGTGGTGGAAGTATCACTGAAAAAACTACTGTTCAAGCCTTTTTTGAAAATCAATTAATACTAGCAAACCAAGCAAGTTTAGCTGGTAATGCTTCTGCTGGCGTTGCAGGAGTATATCTTGATGGTTCAAGTGCAAGATTGTTTGCAGCTAACGGTTTAGAGCCACAACAAGTTCTTTTAAAAGGAATGATGGGTGCTGGATTTTTAGACCAAGTAGTCAATAATTACTTAAGCAAAAATAAATTAGACGAAGGAAGTAATAGAACTAATAACTCGAATAAAATTGTAGAAACCAGCAAATCATACACTACTATGGAACATGCTTGGGATGAGGCATACGGTTACATCTACGGTGGTGATGACTTGACAGCTTCGCCGGCAGTTGTAAAATACTGGAGTAGTTACATCAATCAGGTCGATGCTGATGCTGATTTCAATACACTTAAAAATGATATAGACTTAGCTTTTCGTACTGGTAGAGCCGCTATAGTTGCAAATGATTATGCAACTCGTGATGCTCAAATTGATATCATTAAATCTAAATTAGCATTAGTTCCAGCTGTTAGAGCAGTTTACTACTTACAAGAAGGAAAAGCAAAGTTAGTTACAGATAATGGAGCAAAAGCGTTTCACGCATTGTCTGAAGCTTACGGATTTATTATTTCATTACGTTACACAAACAAGCCTGGAACTGATAGTCCTTACTTTTCAAAATCAGAGATAGATACCATGTTAGCTACAATGGTTAGTGGACAAAATGGTCTATGGGACATTGACACATTAGGAACAAAACTAGATGCACTTTCTTTACAAATAGCTACCAAATTTAACTTTACAGTAGCTCAAGCTACAACAGTAAATTAATTTAGAATAAATACAGATAAGTACAATTGGTTTTGTATTTTTGCAAAAAAAGAAGATAAAATGAAAAAGAAATTATTAATATTTTTTGGTGTAATCGCCACTGTAGTAGCTTGTTCATCAAGTGATGATAGCGGAAGCGAATCAACTGGCGGAAGCAATTTTGACAGAACAGCTCTTTTGACAAACTGGGCAGATAACATTATTATTCCAAGCTTTACAAACTACCAGTCAAAAATTCAAGCTTTGAATGCTAGTATCACTGTTTTTAATACAACTACTACCGAAGCAAATCTTGTAAATGTGAGAACTTCGTGGTTAGAGGCATATAAAGCGTATCAATATGTAGCTATCTATAATTTTGGTAAATCAGAGGAAATTAATCTTAAAGAAAGTGCTAATACTTATCCTTCGAATACAGTTGGAATACAAAGTAATATCACTGCTGGTAACTACAATTTAAGTTTGATTTCGCAATTTGACAAGCAAGGTTTTCCTGCTTTAGATTATATGATTAATGGTTTAGGAACCACAGATGCAGCAATCGTTACTTTTTACACAACTAATACAAATGCTGCAAAATACAAAAGGTATTTAACTGACCTTACTGCACGTTTGCAAACTAGCGCTGACGCAGTGGTTACTGATTGGAATTCATCATACAGAGCAACATATATTGCTAACAACGGCGTATCAGTTACTTCATCAGTAAATATCACAACAAACAATTTTGTTAAAAACTTGGAAAAAGATGTTCGCTCAGGTAAAATAGGAATTCCTGCTGGAGTTTTCTCAGGCGGAACCTTATTCCCTGATAAAGTTGAAGCTTTTTACAAAAACGATGTTTCTAGAGATTTATTGAATACAGCTGTACAAGCATCTAAAGATTTCTTTAACGGAAAAAAATTCAATGGTACTTCTACTGGTGCTGGATTCCAGTCTTATTTAGATTATGTAAATGCTACCCGTTCTGGTCAAAAATTAAGTACGATCATAAATACTCAATATGATGCAATTTTGACTTCAAATGCAACATTGAGTACTAGTTTTTCTAAGCAGATTACTACTGATAATACTAAGATGATTACTGCATATGATGTGTTACAGCAAAATGTTATCTACACAAAATTAGATATGATGCAAGCTCTAGATATTACAATTGACTACGTTGATGGTGATGGAGATTAATTAAATCTGACTATCAAAACAGATTTACAAATAGCATCTTACTCTCAATGATACAAAATTATTTAAAACAACATAGTTCAGCCGCGACGCTAGCCTTTTATAGGCTAGCGTTTGGTTTAATGATGCTATTGAGTTTGATCCGTTTTGCCAGTTATGGCTGGATTAAAAAGTTTTATATCACCCCTGAATTCCACTTTACTTACTATGGTTTTGAATGGGTCAAACCTATTGGCAACTATACCTATCTCTTGTTTGTCATTGCTGGACTTGCGGCTTTTTTTGTCGCTATAGGGTACAAATACAAATGGGCCATCCTAACTTTTTTTTTGAGTTTTACTTACATTGAGTTAATGGATAAAACGACCTATTTAAACCATTACTATTTTATTACACTTATCAGTTTTACTTTTTTATTCCTACCTGCAAATTGCTATTATTCAGTTGATGCATATAAAGATGAAAAATTAAGATTCGAAAAAATTCCGTCCTGGAATATTGATATTCTCAAGTTACTGCTTGCGCTGGTTTATTTTTATGCAGGCTTAGCCAAAATAAATTCTGATTGGCTTATAGAGGCAATGCCTCTCAAAATTTGGTTGCCTAATAATTCAAACCTACCTTTAATAGGTAGCTTTTTAAATGAGAATTGGGTTCATTATGCATTTAGCTGGACAGGAATGATTTATGATCTTGCAATTGTATTTTTACTACTTTATAAAAGAACGAGACTATTTGGTTTTATTTTAGTTGTGGTGTTCCACATTTTAACTAAAATATTATTCCCTATAGGAGTTTTTCCTTATGTAATGATTATCAGTTCATTAATCTTTTTTGATACCAGCTTTCATAAAAAAGTATTAAATCTCATTTCAAGAATAGCTTCAAGAAGCATCACTATTTTCGAAAACGGAAAGGAAAAACAAGTCAATCCTACGATGTTATATAAAGCTAAAATTAATTTTATTAGTGTTTTTGTATTGTTTCAGTTGCTATTCCCGTTTAGGTACGTTTGTTACCCTAACGAACTCTTTTGGACCGAGGAAGGTTTTCGCTTTTCATGGCGTGTTATGCTTATGGAAAAGGCAGGATATACCACTTTTACAGTTATAGATGCTATCACCAAAAAAGAAATTAGAGTAAATAATAGCCATTTCTTGACGAAATTTCAAGAAAAACAAATGGCATTTCAGCCCGATTTCATTTTAGAGTATGCCCATTACTTACACAATTACTACCTCAATCAAGGCATTAATGCACCCGAAGTTTATGTAGAAAGCTACGTAGCTTTAAACGGAAGATTAAGCCAAAAATATATAGATTCAAAAATAAATTTAGCTAACGAAAATGAAAGTTTCAAACACAAAACCTGGATACTCCCTTTTAATGACACTATTAAAGGATTTTAAACTCGCTCTTTTCTTGCTGTTGCCATTACTAAGCTTTGCTCAAAATAAAATTTCGGGAACGGTTACAGATGGAAACGGAAAAAAATTAGCTGGTGTTGAAGTATACAACAAGTCTACCAATACCAAAATTTTTACCGACACAGCTGGAGTATTCGAAATAAACGAAAAAACATCAGCAAGTTTTGATTTTGTTTTTTTTAAAGAAGGTTACAGTATTGTAGAGCAAAGCGGTATCTCAACGGGCAGCGCTATCAAAATCGTTTTGAATAAAATTAATAATCTAACAGAGGTAATTATTAAGAAGCAAAACCAAAAACTATCTGCGATATATAAGTTAAAAGACATTGAAGAAACAGCAATATACGCAGGTAAAAAAACAGAGGTTGTCAACATAAGTAAATTAACGGCTAATAAAGCAACGAATAATGCCCGCCAAGTATTTGCTCAGGTTGTGGGTTTGACCATTAACGAAAGTTCAGATGGTGGTTTGCAATTAAGCATTGGTGGTCGCGGATTAGACCCTAACCGAACAGCTAACTTCAATACTCGCCAGAATGGTTATGACATTAGTGCTGACGTTCTAGGCTATCCTGAAAGTTACTATGCTACACCTACTGAAGCATTAGAAGAAATCCAGATTATACGTGGTGCTGCGTCATTGCAATATGGTACACAGTTTGGAGGTTTGATTAATTTTAAGATAAAAACACCTACTACAAAGCCTTTTGAATTTATCACCCGAAATACTTTAGGCTCTTATGGCTTGTATACTAATTTCACTTCATTAAGCGGTACAAACGGTAAATTTAGTTACTACACTTTCTTCAATTATAAAAAAGGAGATGGATATAGGCCCAATTCAGATTTTGAGAGTAAAAATTATTTTGCAAACTTAAATTACAAATTTAACGAAAAAACATCTTTACATTTTGATTATACCTATTATAACTACCTAGCACAGCAAGCTGGAGGTTTAACAGATGCTATGTTTGAAGAGAATCCTAGACAAAGTAATCGCACTAGAAACTGGTTTGCAGTTGACTGGAATTTATTTGCATTGCGTTTAAAGCATAAATTTAATGAGGACAATACCTTCTCATTGCAATTGTTTGGATTAGACGCAAGTAGAAAAGCACTAGGATTTAGAGACAATCGAATCACCACACCAGATCCTATGGGAGAGCGTGACTTAATCCTTGGAGATTTTGTGAACTGGGGTGCCGAAGCCCGTTATCTAAAACAATATTATATTGGTAAACAAAAAAGTGCTTTTTTAATTGGAGCAAAATATTATCAATCTAATAATACTCAACAACAGGGTCCTGGAAGCTCAGGTAGCGATGCTAATTTTAATATCGCAATCGACGAATTTCCATTCTATAAAAACCAGTCTGATTTTACATTTCCAAATTTGAATTTAGCTCTTTTTGGTGAGAACATCTTTAAGCTTAGCAATACTTTTACTATTACGCCTGGCTTCAGAATAGAGAAAATCAAAACACAAGCTGATGGAAGTTATAGAGTGATTAATCGTGACTTAGCTAACAATGTTATTTTTGACGAAACTCAAACTGAGAACAATATAAAAGATCGAAATCTACTACTACTTGGAGTTGGATTAAGCTATAAACCTAAAAACGGAATTGAATTTTACGGAAATGTATCTCAAAATTATCGTTCAGTAACTTTTAGTGATATTCGTACAGTAAATCCAAGTCAACAAATTGATGAAAATATTACTGACGAAAAAGGATACACTTCTGATATTGGTGTAAGAGGTCATATTAATAACAAACTAACATTTGACACAAGCATTTTCGGACTCTATTACAATGATAAAATTGGTGATTACGACAGTACGAACTCTTCTAATCAAATAGTAAAAATTAGAGCCAATACAGGTACTGCACTAACCTATGGTTTTGAAACCTTACTAGACTGGAATATTGCTAAAACATACTTTGAGTACAATGAAAATTTCAGTTGGAATGTATTTACAAATTCTGCCATAACAGGTTCAAGTTATTTAAAATCTGATATCCCTACTATTAAAAAGGGATACAAAGTAGAATTTGTTCCGTTATATAATCTCAAAACAGGAACAAGTGTTGGATATAAAAACTTCCTTTCAAGTGTTCAGTTTACCTATATCTCATCGCAATTGTCAAGCGCAAGTAGCAACAGTTCAAATAATGTTTCAACTGGAATTTCAGGAACAATCCCTTCTTATTACGTAGCAGATATTTCTTGCTCTTACAAATGGAAAAACTGGAAATTAGAAACCGGTGTAACCAATTTTACAAACAACAGTTATTTTACTCGTAGAGCTACTGGCTATCCAGGACCTGGAATTATACCATCAGACAAAAGAACATTTTACACCACTTTGGAATTTTTATTCTAAAGTAAAAATAACACAATTTTCAAACCCCTTTAAAACTAAGCACTCTTAGTTTTAAAGGGGTTTTTCTTTGCATAATACAGAAGTCTTTACTGCCGCAGTCGGGCGTCGAATGTTTGAAAAACACATAAAAAGAAAAGCTGTTTGATCCCCCGCGGCGGAGTGTTCTTTTATTTTAGTGGTCTAAAACCAGTTCGACCGACGAGAACGTACTGACTTGATTTTTTTGTTTCTTTTTTTATCAAGAAAAAAAGAAAAACGCTTTATAGATAACTAAACGTTATACGAATTAAAAAAACACGAAGAATTATTTCCCTAAATTCGAATGTAACATTTTGAAATAAACAAAAGCTTTTAACAATCTGCTACCATACCAAGAAAACATCTCCCCATCAACAAGCACAGTTTGTGTATTTTCAGTGTAATTACTTATCTCATATCCATCCTCTTTTTTAAAAGGATAAGGTTCCGAAGATAGAAATATATAATCTGGATCCCCTTCAGCAACGATATCTTCAATCGCTACTTCGGGATAGCGTCCCTTCGTGCTGTAAATATTTTCAAAATGATTTAGCTTTAATAATTCATTTATAAAATTATTAGAACCGGCTACCATATATGGCTTTTTCCATATAAAATAAGCTACCCTCTTAACTGGAATATCATTAATAAATTTTTTGAAATCACTTAAAGCAAAGGTTAATTTGTCGTTCCATTTTCTAGCTTCTGTTCTTGCATTAAAAAGCTGACCAAAATCCTTTATCATTTGGAAATTATCTTCTACAGTAACAATATCAGTAACCCATACTGGACAAATTTCGCGCAAGCGCTCCACCATTTCTAGTGTGTTCTCCTCTTTATTACAAATAATAATGTCGGGCTGTAGCTCTTTTATTTTTCGATAATTAACTTTTTTAGTACCACCAACACTTTTTATAGTTGACTTAAAATGATAAGGATGCACACAAAATTTGGTAATCCCCACAATCTTTGCCTCCAGACCTAAATCATAAAGTAACTCTGTTTGCGAAGGCACAAGAGAGATGATTCGTTGAGGCGAGGCTTCAAAAATATGTTCCGTACCTATTTGATCTTTTAAAGAAAGTGTTTTCAAGTTTTTTTATTTAAAGTAAGAAAATTAGTTTCAAGTTAGAGAATTAGTTTCAAGTTTTCCTTGTTTAAAGTTTAAGGTTAAACTGTGCAGTGGTAGATAATTAGTTTCAAGTTTTCCTTGTTTAAAGTTTAAAGTTAGACTGTGCAGTGCTTGCAAAATGTCTAGAATCCGAATTTGTGTTTAAATATGTTGTGGTTGAAAAAATAATATTTTACTTATATATATCGCTTGAGATAATCAAAGTCAATTTTAAACAATTTTTTAACCAAGTAAAGCCAACCTTAAACCTTAAACTCTAAACCTGAAACATTTTACGCACAATATGCATCAACCTTAAACCTGAAACTTTAAACCTGAAACTTTAAACCCGAAACAATTTAAGCACAATCAGCATCAACTTTAAACCTGAAACAATTTAAGCACAATCAGCATCAACCTTAAACTTTAAACAAATCACAGACTATCTAAGTCAACTTTAAACTAACAATTCCGCTCATTTCCTTTTGCATTTTCAAAGCCTCTGCTCTTGCTTTTTCGGCAAAATCTGTATCTTTTGATGCATAGATAATGGCTCTAGAAGAATTAATTAGCAAACCGATATTATCGTTCATTCCGTATTTACATACTTCAGCTAAACTACCACCTTGCGCACCTACACCTGGAACTAGTAAAAAACTATCTGGAACGATTTTGCGGACTTCCGTAAAATACTCCGCCTTTGTTGCTCCTACAACATACATCAGGTTTTTACTATTTTTCCACGATTTAGATGTTTCTAATACTTGCTTATAAAGTTCTTTTCCGTTTACCTCTAATGTTTGAAAATCAAAAGCCCCTTCGTTAGAAGTTAGTGCCAGCATGATTGTATGTTTATTTTCGAAAGCCAAAAATGGTTCTACAGAATCTTTCCCCATATAAGGTGCTACTGTTATACTGTCAAAATTTAAATCTTCAAAAAAAGCTTTAGCATACATCGACGACGTATTTCCTATATCACCACGTTTAGCATCGGCAATTGTAAAAATATCAGGGTAGTTGTCGTTGATGTAATTAATTGTTTTTTGGAGTGCCATCCAACCCTTAATTCCGTAGGCTTCAAAAAAGGCGATATTGGGTTTGTATGCCACACATAAATCGTGGGTCGCATCAATAATCACTTTATTAAACTCAAAAATGGGATCTTCAAGTTGCAATAAATGCGGTGGGATTTTATCTAAATCAACGTCTAAACCAACGGCTAGAAATGATTTTTTAAGTTTGATTTGGCTGATTAGTTGGTCTGTAGTCATGTTGTCTATTTAAAAGCGAATTTTACAAAATGTATCGCAAATTTCGCTACGTTCTTTTATATACAATTGTTTTTTAGCCCCGATTGAACCGATATCCTCGTAGTGCAACGAAGAGATAAAGGAGAAAGCGGGAAATAGCTCCAAAAAAAAGCCTCAATAAATGAGGCTTAATATTTAGAAAACTTCACTAGCTTCCTTTAGTTTTTCCATATTGTTTACAAGAGCAAGCTCCTCGACAATTTTCTGGATATCTCCATTCATGATATTCCCTAGATCATATAAAGTCAAACCTACACGGTGATCCGTCACACGACCTTGAGCGTAATTGTAAGTACGAATCTTAGCCGAACGGTCACCTGAACTCACTTGAGAGGTACGCGTGCTGGCATCTTCGGCCTGTTTCTTAGCTAATTCTTGTTCGTATAAACGAGAACGCAATACAATAAATGCCTTATCTTTATTCTTGTGTTGTGATTTTTGATCCTGACATTGCGCCACTAATCCCGTAGGAACGTGCGTTAAACGTACTGCTGATTTGGTTGTATTTACTGATTGCCCACCAGGTCCTGACGAACAAAAGAAATCTACACGTACATCGTTCATATCAATTTGCACGTCAAATTCCTCAGCCTCTGGCAAAACCATCACGGTCGCTGCAGAAGTATGCACACGTCCTTGTGTTTCTGTTTGCGGTACGCGTTGCACACGGTGAACACCCGCCTCAAACTTTAAAGTACCATAAACATCCTCACCAGTAACCTCAAAGATCACCTCTTTAAATCCACCAGATGTACCTTCATTCATGTCAACCACAGAAGTTCTCCAACCTCTATTTTCACAATATTTAGTGTACATACGGAAAAGATCTCCTGCAAATATACTCGCTTCATCCCCACCCGTTCCGGCACGAATTTCCACCATGACATTCTTAGCATCTTCTGGATCTTTAGGAATCAACATGAATTTGATTTCTTCCTCTAATTCTGGTAATCTATCCTTTGCTTCCTCTAGTTGCATCTTGGCCATTTCGGTCATATCAGCATCACTATTATCAGCTATAATTTCATTTGCTTCTTCAATATTTGCCATTAAAAGAACATATTCATCTCTTTTCTCAGCCAATGCTTTCAAGTCTTTGTACTCTTTATTCAACTGCACATAACGCTTTTGATCAGAGATAACATCCGGCTGAATAATCAAATCCGAAATCTCATCGAAACGTTGTTTTACTATTTGAAGTCTATCTAACATAATCTTAGTCCTTTATTTGGAGTGCAAAATTACGAAATTTTTGTTTAAAATTTCACCATTACATCTCCTACTTTTCATAGCTTAAAATCCAACTAAAAATTGCCTATTTAAAAACTCAAATTCTTTAGGGCGTGCCTGCCAAAAAAAGGCAGTCAGGCTATTCGCTACAATCTTTTTATGATTCCGCTATCGCTGCATAATAAAAAGGATTTTCACTACTATCCTTCACGCGGTATTGCGGTGTTACAAAATAAAAGATTCGTTTACTAATAAAAATCAGCTCAATATTGTCACGCTTAAAGCGTCTCACGTAAGAAGCTAACACAGCTAGAATCCTTGCGATGGTAGAAGCTTTTTGGTTTATTTTATTAATCATTTTGCCCTACAGTATTTTTTGAACTTGAATTTTAAAAAAGCTCGGATGATTCTTAGTGTAACGCTAATTTGAAGTCTTTGTCGAGTTACTCTGCTAAGACTCTTTCAGAGTGACAAAATTGGAGTGCATTGTCTAGTATTGGTGTACTTTGCTATGTTGAGTTACTTTGCTGAGACTCTTTCAGAGTGACAAGATTGGTAATTCATAAATTGTGAGAAGTAATTCCTGTTACTCATTGACATTTCTTAAAAAACACTAGAAATCGTTATCTTGAAAAAATTCGACGATTATACTTTGTAAAGTATTAAGTATAAAACAATGCTAAAACTATTTCTCTCAAAAAGCTCCTCAATATTGTCACGCTGAAAGCGTCTCACCTAAGAAGCTAACACAGCTAGAATCCCGATGAAGTAAGAAGCTTTATGGTTTATTATGTTAAATTCCTTACATACCAACTTACTTGAATTTGAAAAAAATCGGATGAACATGGGTTTAATTTCCGGCTGAAGTCTTTGTAGAATTTGCTTTGTCGGGCTACTTTGCTAAGACTCTTTCAGAGTGGCAAGATTGGAGTGCATTGTCGAGTATTTGTGCACTTTGCTCTGTCGAGTTACTTGACTAAGACTCTTTCAGAGTGACAAGATTGACTAGTAGTATTACGTCCATTTACTTAATGATCTTTTCTTTGTCGAGTTACTTTGCTAAAACTCTTTCAGAGTGACAATATTGTTCGAGTGAGTAATCAATCATCATTGCATCGGAAATTCGATTGAGTGACCATTTAAATTCAAAAAGTTTTCAAATTTGATAAAACTAGTGTATTAACCATTTTTTCTATTTGATTCTTGGGTTGCTAAATCAAAGCTTATCAGCATTTTTGTGTTTCAGCGACTTAAATATTTTGATTTAGGTTTTCAATATTCTGCCTATAATTAGTAACATTAAGATGCTTTTACTCTTTTATCAGCTATTGCAATTAAATTTGTTACTATCAATTATATTCTTAAATTGAGACTTTAAAAAAATATTGAGAACAGTTATAAAATCTGTTCATTAAAGCGGCATCACATTATGGAAAAATATTTACGTCAATTGATTTCGATTGAGTTTGAAGATAAAAAAGACATTTTTACCGGTTTTTTAATTGACTGGACGGAAGACTGGATACTTTTAAAAAATAATCCGGTGGACTTTATTATTGATGGTTTTACTATTTTAAAAAACAAAAATATTAAAGCAATTATTCAAGATAAAGATCATGAGTTCACAGAAAAAGTCATCAAATTAAAAGGCCTTAAAACTAGCGCTGAAGAAATTATTCCTTTGACTAATTTAGAGTCAATCATTAATTTTCTGGCGAATAAATACCAAATCTTTCAAGTTGCCAAAAAATCAGACAAGGCGGTTTATCTAGGAAAATTAATGGAATTCACAGATAAAGAGTTGGTGATGGATTTTTTAAGTCCGGAGGGTGAATTTGAAGGTGTAATGAGTTTTAAGCATAGTAAAGTAAGAGTAATCGAATTTGATACTGATTATATCAATTCCCTAAAATTACTTGTTGACGAGAACGACTAACTAACAGTTCTCTTTATATTTAATTATAAAATAAAAACAGACTCCCCTAGCCCTGATGGCTGTGGCATCGCCCGGAGTGGTAAACAAGGTATTTTTGCCGTAGTTTACTTAGCGGGAATACAGCGTACAGCAGGACAGATGGTCTTTTACATTCACAGTAGTTCTGCTACTAATAAATAGGATACAAAACTTATTTTTAGATGAGAGAATGGTAACAAAAAAGTCTTTATGAAATCTGAAGAAAAAGAGCAAGAAAAATATCAAGAGGAGTTAGAAGAAACTTC
The DNA here is from genome assembly GCF_000425505.1 of Flavobacterium frigidarium DSM 17623. GTDB lineage: Bacteria > Bacteroidota > Bacteroidia > Flavobacteriales > Flavobacteriaceae > Flavobacterium > Flavobacterium frigidarium. Next base: position 107,241 of record NZ_AUDO01000001.1, read on the forward strand.
AAAGGAGGTCGACGGTGTCAATGAATACCGAGATATTATAAGTCGCGTAATCCATGAGGGAGAAGAGATTTTTAAAATAAAAAATAGAGCGATTACACTTAGTGCAATTATTGCCGGTCTCGAGATTGGTTTTAGTTATATGCTGCTTTGTGCGTTACATCATTTATTACAAGGCAAGGTAGAAGAAAGTACTATTTTTAAACTTTTTAGTTTTGTTTATCCGGTAGGTTTCATATTAGTTATTCTTGGGAAGTCGGCTTTGTTTACAGAGCAAACATCGGTTTTGACACTTCCCGTATTAAATGGGCAGCGCAAGATTAGTGAACTACTTCGTATTTGGGGACTAGTTATCCTAGGAAATGTTGTTGGAGGGATGTTGTTTGCGATTTTCATTAGTGTACTTGCTCCTCATCTTAATTTATTCACCCAGGAAACGATGGTTACTATAGGCAGTCACGTCTTGGATCATGAAGGCTGGGTGCTGTTTTTAAGCGCAATTGCTGCGGGCTGGCTCATGGGTTTGCTAAATTGGCTTTTAAATAGTGCCAAAAATTCGCTAACACGTATTTTTCTAATCTTTATGATTACGGCAGTAATTGGTTTTGGTGGTTTCCACCACAGTATTGTGGGAAACATTGAAGTTTTTGGGGCTTATTTATTTTCACCATCAATTGGCTTTTTAGACTATCTATGGTTTTTGATTTTAGCATTATTAGGAAACAGTATTGGCGGTGCCGTTGTGGTTGGATTATTCAAATACCGAATTTTTGAATCTAATTACAGTAAGGAACACTAAAAACACTACCGTTTTAAGAAACAAGTTTTTACATAAAGGCAATGAGTGAAATTTTTCTACTCATTGCCTTTTTTTTAATGCAACTATTCATTAATTCTGCTTTTATAAATGCTTGCAAAGTGGAATTACTATTACGATTTCGGTTTTTTAACAGGATTTGAGCCGTAATTCTCAATGAAAATCACAAAAAACGAATTAGACAATAATATTGTTATTTTATTATTGGTAAAGCATTATATTTAAAAAAATATTATCATTTTACCAATTTAACACCACCGCTATGATTACATTTATTGTTGCCCTTATTCTTTTACTTTTGGGTTATCTGACTTATGGAAAGTTTGTAGACAAAACTTTCAAATCTGACGCTAATAAAATAACCCCTGCGCATACTCATGCCGATGGTGTTGATTTTGTTCCCATGAATAGTAGTAAAAATGCTTTTATCCAAATTTTAAATATTGCAGGAGTAGGTCCTATTTTTGGTCCTATTCTAGGAGCACTGTACGGTCCTTCTGCTTTTTTATGGATTGTTTTTGGTTCTATCTTTGCTGGTGGCGTTCACGATTACCTAACCGGAATGATTTCGCTACGTTATGGCGGCGCTCATTTACCAGCATTAGCCTCTCGATTTCTAGGAAAATCTTTTAGTCATGTAGTAAACTTCTTTACCCTATTACTATTGTTGTTAGTTGGAACTGTATTTGTTTCTGCACCAGCAAAAATGATTAATGAATTAATAGGTAACGACAGCAGTGTGCTAACTATCATCGTATTTTGCATTTTCATATATTATATCATTGCCACCGTTTTACCTATTGATAAAGTGATTGGTAAAATATATCCCGTACTTGGATTTTTACTTATTGTAAGTGCTGTTGGAATTTGTGTAGGGATGTTTATATATGGTAATCCAATTCCTGAACTAACATTAGAGAATTTACATCCAAAAGGCTTACCCTATTATCCAGTGATTTTCTTAACGATTTCATGCGGTGCCCTATCGGGATTTCACGCTACACAATCTCCTATTATTTCGCGTACTATCGATAACGAAAAAGACGGAAGAAAAATATTTTACGGAATGATGATTCTTGAAGCAGTGATTGCCATGATCTGGGCAGCAGCAGCGATGAGTTTAATGAACGGAGAGGATTTGAGCATTTTACTTGCAAATGGAGGTCCTGCAGCTGTAGTAAATAAAATAGCTATTGTATTTCTAGGAACTGTAGGGGGAACAATTGCTGTTCTTGGTGTAATTGTGCTGCCTATTACCTCGGGTGACACCTCATTTAGAGCGGCTAGAATGATTATTGCTGATTACCTTAAAATCGATCAAAAAGCTTTGAAGAATCGTTTTATGGTTGCAGTTCCATTATTTGTGATTTCGTATATCTTAACAAATATGGACTTTCAATTGCTATGGAGATATTTTTCATGGGCAAATCAAGTAACTGCGGCTATTGCTTTATGGATAGGAGCTGTGTATTTATATCAAAAACGAACACATTACATGATTGCCTTAGCACCGGCTTTCTTTATTACTTCTGTAATATTCTCTTATTTATTTTATGACCCAACAATTGGTTTTGGTATGGCAGTGGCCACATCAAACTGGATTGGTATCATTTTAACTGCTCTAGTAACAACTATGTTTTTTGTTGCCATGAAAAAGCGTTAGGAAATTATAGAATAATCAAATACCATTTATTTTTTCAGCAAAGCCATAGTTTTTATAAACCGTGGCTTTTTTTTTTCGTCAAAATAAATCGACTCAACGAGTATTAAATGTATTTGTAAATCTTTTGGACTTATACCTTAGCAGTTTGGGAATGCTTGTCCTAATCGAAGAATGTAGAGTACTTTTTTAGCAAACATTATTATTGAAAAAATTAAAATTTTTCATTGGGGTTTCCGAATTTTAAGAAATGTAAAAAAAATATTTTGTTTAATTAAATGTTAAAAAGATTAAACAAATGCTTTTAATGTTTATATTTGAATTAATTAACTTTTCTAACATAAAATAATGATTATGAAACTAGTAACAAAAATTAGCGCACTAGCACTATTAGGAATAGTAGCAATTTCTTGCGGAGAAAAAAAAGGAGCAGAATCTAACGAGATGGGTGACTCAACTGAAGTAGCAATGGACACTGTTGTCGTGGATACACCAAATATTGTTGGTGTAGCATCTTCAAATGAAGATTTTTCAACTCTGGTAGCTGCAGTTAAAGCAGCTGAATTAGTCGAAACTTTGAGTAGCGAAGGACCTTTCACAGTTTTTGCACCAAACAACGCAGCATTTGCAAAACTTCCAGAAGGAACGGTTGAAAATTTATTGAAACCAGAAAATGCAGAGAAATTAAAATCTGTATTAACTTATCATGTAGTTGCAGGAAAATTTGATTCGGCAGCCGTACTTGATGCTATAAAAGATAATAATGGAAAGTATAGTGTAACTACTGTACAAGGTGAAACTATTGTGTTGAGCTTAAATGATGGTAAAGTGATGTTGACAGATGCAAATGGAGGAACTTCAACAGTAATTCTTGCTGATGTAGCTGCTTCTAATGGAGTTATTCACGCCATTGACACTGTAGTTATGCCAAAATAAGGTTTTAATTCATCTTAATTTTAAAAACCGTTACAGTAGTGTAGCGGTTTTTTTTGTTTCTCTACTACTTGTCTACAAATATTTCTTTCTACTTAAGCTTGATCAAAGCTCCCTTTTATTACCACCCACAAACAGTCTAAAATCCATATATAATTATTGATTAGGGAAATGTTCGAACCTATATCTAGTAGCTATTTTTAATTAAGTTTAAAAACTACTGTTTTAAACTTAATGAAGGGCTGCAAACCCAAAAACCAAATTAGATGGAAAGTTCATTATTCGAAAATAAATGTAATCCTCACAATTTTAACCGTTAAAACTCATGGCGATTTCCTTTTAATACCAAATTCTAAATCCCTAATTTGCACCCTCAAAAATAGTAATAAAATGAAGGTCTGTATTGCCGAGAAACCAAGTGTAGCACGAGAAATAGCATCCGTTTTAGGAGCTAATACTAAGCATGATGGCTATTATGAAGGCAATGGATACGCGGTGACCTACACCTTTGGACATTTGTGTACCTTGAAAGAACCAAACGACTACAAACCCTACTGGAAAAGCTGGGATTTGAATAATTTACCCATGCTCCCTGAAAAATTTGAAACCAAGGTTGTTCAAAATTCAGGTATCCAAAAGCAATTCAAAATTATAAAAGGATTATTTGATAAAGCTACTCTAGTAATTAATTGCGGGGATGCTGGACAAGAAGGTGAATTGATTCAGAGATGGGTAATGAATGAAGCAAAGTACAAAGGTGAGGTGCAGCGATTATGGATTTCGTCTCTTACCACAGAAGCCATTAGAGAAGGATTTGACAACTTAAAACCCTCTGCAAATTACGATAATTTATATTATGCAGGTTTTTCTAGGGCTATAGGTGACTGGCTATTAGGCATGAATGCTACCCGTTTATACACTGTAAAACATGGTGGTTATAAGCAAGTTTTGTCAATTGGCAGAGTGCAAACACCTACGCTCGCTATGGTTGTGGATCGCTGGAAAGAAATAGAAAATTTTAAACCGCAACCGTATTGGGAATTACAAACATTATATAGAGAAACACTTTTTAGTTATGAAGACGGCCGCTTTTTGAAAAAAGAAGATGGAGAAGTATTAGCCAATAAAGTTAAAGAAAGTCATTTCGAAATTGTCTCTATCGAAAAAAAGCAGGGAAATGAATATGCCCCTAAACTATTTGACCTTACTGGATTGCAGGTATATTGCAATACTAAGTTTGGTTTTTCTGCAGATGAAACTTTGAAAATAGTACAAACCTTATACGAACAAAAAGTAGTTACTTACCCTAGAGTAGATACTACTTTTTTACCCAATGATATTTACCCTAAAGTACCGGGAATTCTACAAAAGTTGACCAATTACAGCTCTCTAACAGAACCGCTTTTAGGAAAAAAAATAAAAAAATCAGCAAAGGTTTTCAATGATAAAAAAGTAACAGATCACCACGCTATTATTCCCACTGGCATTCAGTCTAACTTGCAATACAACCAGCAACAGGTGTACGATATCATTACCAAACGCTTTATTGCTGTATTTTATGATGACTGTACTGTTGCAAATACTACCGTTATGGGACAGGCTGCAGAAGTATTGTTTAAAGCAACTGGAAAAATTATCATTAAAAAAGGCTGGAAAATTGTCTTTGAAAATCCAGATGCAAAAGAAAAGGAACCTGATTTACTACCTGAATTTGTAAAAGGGGAAAAGGGACCACACCAACCTTCATTTCTTGAAAAGGAAACTAAGGCACCCAATCAATTTACTGAGGCAACTTTACTGCGCGCGATGGAAACGGCGGGCAAGCAAGTTGACGATGAAGATTTGCGTGAGCTCATGAAGGAGAATGGTATAGGCCGTCCTTCTACTCGCGCTAATATTATTGAGACACTTTTTAAGCGTCAATATATTATTCGAAATAAAAAACAAGTACTACCAACTCCTACCGGAATTCAATTGATCGATACGATTCAAAACGACTTAGTAAAATCGGCTGAGCTTACGGGCTCCTGGGAAAAACAATTGAAAGATATTGAAAAAGGTACTTTTAGCGCGGCTGCATTTATCAATAATATGAAAAAGATGGTTGATGCTCTTGTTTATGAAGTACGTAGCGAAACCAAGCATGCCAATATTTCACACTCACAAAATAGCCAAAAGAAAGAGGAAAAAGCAGTCAAGAAAAAAACGCAAGGCATCACTGCTGAGATTTGTCCTCAATGTAAAAAAGGCACAATTATTAAAGGAAAGTCGGCTTATGGCTGCGCCAATTATAAGGTAGGTTGTGATTTTAAATTGCCTTTTGAATTTGCTGATAAGAAAATATCTGAAAATCAATATTTGAGATTGCTTCAAAAAGGATCAACTGTAAACTTGAAAGATTTTAAAATCGATGGTCATTCGGTTGAAGGTCTGCTGCGCTTCGACGATGCTTTTAAAATAGTTCTTGAACCCAAGAAAACTGCGATAGTATCATCTAAAACTAGTCAAGACAATGCTCCATTGCATTGTCCTAAATGCAAAAAAGGCGCTATCATCAAAGGAAACTCAGCATACGGTTGTAGCGGATATAAAGAAGGTTGCGATTTTAAAGTTTCATTTGATGTTGTGAGAGAAAAATTAAAAGATCAAAAAGCTACTAAAGAATTAGTACATCAGATTTTAAAAGATAGTTTTTAAGTTTTTCAATAAAATTGCATGGGATTCATTTAATAATCAGATTGCAGATACTTAAACAAATTGAATTTATTTTAGCTAATTTTGTCACAGTCAAACCAAAATCAAATAAGCCATTATGATTAAAAAAATTACTTTACTCTTACTTATTTTACCATTTATAGCCTGCAACAAATCAGGGAAAGACAGCAATAATGAAAAAGAAAAAATGAAAGCTGCTCGTTTTCTCATTGGAAACTGGGAAATGAGTACACAAGACGGTCACTTGAAAGAATTATGGGATAAGCAGAATGACAGTGTTTACAATGGACAGTCCTATTTTATTAAAGCTAAAGACACTATCCATTCTGAAAAAATTCAATTAAAACAAAAAGGAGATATTTTAACTTATACTACAATTATCAAAGGGCAGAACAATGATAAACCTATATCGTTTATGCTGATAGATTATCAGGAAAACAAAGTTGTATTTGAAAATAAAGCTAATGATTATCCCCAGAAAATTATCTATTCGCAAAATCAGAAAGGGAGTCTAGTAACCGAATTATCTGGTATCCAATCTGGAAAAGCTAGTACAGAGAAATACGAAATGAAGAAAATTAAATAACCTACAAATATATTAATCTAAAACCTTGCTGACCGCAAGGTTTTTTTTATGACTATAAACCCCTAAAATAGAGATTCCTAAAAATTTTATTTTTATTAAATCTAAATAAGTTTTGTTAAAGTTAAATTAAAATATACATTTGCATTATTCTTAACGATTCTAAATAATATTTAATTTTAATTTATCATGTTCTATATTTATAAAAAGATACAAACTTATTTTCTTGCTATTTGTCTATGCCTCTTTTGTATACAATTTGCAACAGCTCAAAAGCATGAAACAGCAATTAAGGGTACCATTTTTAGTAATAATCAAACGCCCGCTGAAGGAGTTACTATCACTCTAAAAGGGAAAAACAGAACAACAGTAACTAACAATGATGGTTATTATGAAATAAACGATTTAAGTCCAGAAACGTATACACTAATTGTTTCTCTAGTGGGTAGCCAGGATCATCAGCAACAGGTAATTGTCGAAAAAAATAAAATTATAACAGTCGATATCACGTTATCTTTATCTAACACTGAATTAAATCAAGTTGTGATTTTGAGTAATAAAAGTGCTTTTAAAACCAATCGTGTTTCATCGTCGCTACGTTTAAATTCACCTATAAATGAAATTCCACAAAATATTCAGGTGATAACAGGTAAGTTGATCAATGACCAACAAATATTTAATATGCTTGAGGGTGTTACTCGTAATGTAAGTGGAGCGACACGTGTTGAACATTGGGACAACTATGCCAACATAACTATGCGTGGAAGCCAAGTTGCAGCCTTTAGAAATGGTATGAATATAAGTTCAACGTGGGGACCACTTACCGAGGACATGAGTATGGTAGAAAGAATCGAGTTTGTAAAAGGCCCAGCAGGATTCATGCTTGCCAACGGAAATCCGAGTGGATTTTACAATGTTGTCACCAAAAAACCTAGCGGACGTAATAAAGGAGAAGCAAGTTTAACCTACGGAAGTTTTGATATGTTTCGAGCTACACTAGATCTCGATGGCAAATTGACAAAAGACGGTAAATTGTTGTATCGCTTTAATGCAATGGCAGAAAAAAAGAAAAGCTATCGTGATTTTGACTTTAATGACAGGTACACAATCGCACCGGTATTGAAGTATTTATTTTCTGATAAAACTGCAGTTACGTTAGAGTACACACAACAATATTCGAAAGTAAATGCCATAGGAAGCAACTATTCTTTTTCGAAAGAAGGATATGCTGATTTATCCCGAAATTTCACTACTTCAGAAGCGAATTTAGATCCTACTGATATGACAGAGCGCAATATCTTAGCGATACTCGATCATAAAATAAACGACCGCTGGAAATTTACAGCACAAGGTTCGTATTTAAACTACCAACAAGAAGGCATGTCTTTATGGCCAACAGGTTTTGATCCTGAAAATACAGCAATCTTGAAAAGAGGTGCCTCGGTTTGGGATGTTTTAGGTAAAATTTATGTTGGACAAGCTTTTATAAATGGAGAAGTTCAAACAGGAGCAATCAGTCATAAAATTCTATCTGGTCTTGATTTAAGCGATAAAACATTCTACCATGATTTCTCACAAACAGCGCCACTACCTGATTTAGACATCTATAATCCGGTGTATGGTAACCTTGCTGTTTCTCCTATTTTTGATCGAAGTCAGCGTCTTGAAGATCGTGGTGTTAAATATCAAAACAACTACAAAGCTTTGTATGTTCAAGACGAACTTGGCTTTTTTGAAAACACTTTACGATTAACATTAGCAGGGAGATACACATTATTGAAGGCCGCTAATTATTATTCAGGAGCCACATCAAATAAGCGATTCACACCAAGAGTTGGATTGAGTTATTCAATAAATAAAAACACAGCTGCTTATTTTGTAAGCGACCAATCTTTTAATGAAAATTATGGTACAGACTGGGAAGGAAAGTCTTTTAATCCTGAAACCGGTGGTAACATAGAATTTGGTTTAAAACGAGATTGGCTTAATGGAAAATGGAATTCAGTTGTTTCTGTATATCAAATTACAAAGAACAATGTACTTACAAATGATGCAGAACATTCTACTGGGGCGATGCAATACAGCAGAGAAAGCGGGCAACAACGTACAAAAGGGCTTGAAGTTGATATAAGAGGTGAAGTTTTTAAAAACTTAGATTTGATTGTGAATTATGCCTTTACTGAAGGTAAAACAACTAAAGATACCGATGCATCAGTTATAGGAACACAAGTTCCCGGAACAACAAAGCATATTCACAATGCATGGTTAAATTATAAGGTTGATAGAGGAACTTTAAACGGTGTTGGTTTATCATTAGGATACCAGTACCAAGTGAAAAGAGCTCCTTGGTATATTTCAACGGGAGACACTCCAGGATTACCAGATTACTTTAGACTTGATGGAGGAATCTCCTACCAAAAAAATAAGGTTACTGTGAATGTAACCGTAAATAATATATTAGATAAATATTTATACTCTGGAGGTTATTACGGTTATAGTGACATGTATTACTGGCAGACGGAAGCCGGAACAAATTTTCGTTTATCGGTAGGGTACAAATTTTGAGTTAGTTGATTTTGTTTATTTGTTTCACTAAACTCCTCATCTAGCATCTAGAGGGGGAGTTTTATTCTTTTAAGATGAAAAATAAAAATTTAAAAAAAATAGTAGGCATACTACATTTGTGGTTAGGATTACCATCAGGAATTATAGTATTTATTATCGCAACTACGGGCTGTGTATATGCTTTTCAGCAAGAAATTTCTAATTATACGGAGGACTACCGTTTTGTCAAGGAAGAAAACAATCTTTTTTTACCACCAAGTCAATTGCTGCCTATAGCTCAACGGGAATTACCTACAAAAAACATTCATGCCTTGAAATACAATGGTAAAAATGAGGCCGTTGAAGCTATTTTCTATCACTATCAACCTACATATTATTATACCACATATCTTAATCCTTACACAGGAAACGTTCTAAAAACAGTAAACAATGAAACAGGTTTTTTTCATTTTATATTAGACGGACATTTCTATCTGTGGTTGCCTCAAGATATAGGCCAAGTAGTTGTAGCAGTTGCTACATTAATTTTCTTACTGTTGATTATTTCAGGGTTTATTTTATGGTACCCTAAAAATAAAAGTGCCGCTAAACAACGCTTCTCTTTCAACTGGAAAAAAGGGATGAAATGGAAACGGAAAAATTACGATATGCATAATGTCACTGGTTTTTACGTTTTAAGCATAGCCCTGATCTTTGCAATAACTGGACTGGTGTGGGGATTTCAATGGTTTGCGTATTCTTATTACACCGTTCTTGGAGGAGAAAAATCGCTATTGTACATAGAACCTATTTCTCAAAAAAAAGCAGATACTAAATTCGAGTTAGTTCCATTAGATGCGATTTGGTTAAAAATGCTAAAGGAATACCCTAAAGCAGAATCTATAGAAATTCATCCACCAGAGACAGATAGCGCCGCAATAGCAGCCAATGCTAATGACAATAAAAACACGTATCATACTGCTGATTATCGCTACTTTGACCAATATACTTTACAGGAGGTTGAAGTGAACCATCTTTGGGGTCGTACAAAAAATGATAAAATTGCAGACCGCCTTTTCAAAATGAATTACGATATACATACTGGAGGAATCTTCGGCTTAGCCGGGAAGATTTTTGCATTCTTAATAAGTTTATTAATCGCTAGTCTACCTGTTACTGGAACATTGATTTGGTGGGGAAGGAAAAAGAAAAGCAGACGTCAATATCAATAGAAGTAGTTTGATTTAAAAACAAAAAAGCCTTTACTTTAACAGTAAAGGCTTTAATATATTATCATTTTAATTATATTTCTGTAGCTCCTATTTTGGCAATTTGCTTGTCCAATTCAAATTTACCTGCAGCTGTATTTTCGTCAATTAATTCAAAGAATTCTAATGCTCTTCGTGCATTAATTTCTTCTTCTCTTTGTTCTCTTACGTACCACATCATGAATTCCTCAGTTGCATAATCGTTTTCTAATCTACATTTTGCAATAATTTTATTTACAGCATGTGTAACTGCGATTTCGTTTTGTAATGCGATTTCAAAAACTTCTTTAAAAGAAGAAAATTCTTGTTGTACTTCGTTTACTGTAGGAGTAATTGCTATCCCTCCCATATCAGTAATATATTTAAAAACTTTCAAGAAATGACTTCTTTCTTCTTCTGCTTGGTCGTACATGTAACCCGCAGTATTTTCAAAACCATTTCTATCTAACCATGATGCCATTGCTAAATATTTAGCTGATGCATCACTTTCTATTTTTGATTGTAAGTTTAATAATTTTTCTATTCCTTCTTGAAGTGAAGTATGTGTGCGTAGTAAATCTTTCATAGCGCTTAATTTTTGATGATAAATCAAAGATACGGCTATTGTTATCGTAAGAAGCTAAAGAATTCTTAATTAGCTAACATTTGAATTAAATCTAAATAAATAAAAAACTGCTAAATACTTAGTAAACAACCGTGTCGCTTAAGACCTCGAGTACCATTGAGTTTAATACAAGGGTGAATTTAGTACCATTTAGCAAATCGCGAAGTTGCACGATTTCGCATATAGTAAGCTCTTTTGAAAAGTTTCTTTTAGTAGCTTCAATTAATTTGTAATCTCCTTCATCAGAGAGATTGTAAAGCATATCTAATACGTTTACACTATTCACCATTCTTTGAAAAATCAAAAAGTCTCTAATTTTATACGAAGTAATTATTCCGTCAAAATTAACGACAATAGTATTGGTCAGTTCACATTGGTAACTGTACCCTTTTTTATTTTCGAACAATAAATCATTACTTTGATTGATGCACTCCATGTTTTCAATATAAATATGCTGCAAATTTAAACACTTATTTGCTTACATACAAGCTTAATTGATATTTAGTCTAAATAAGTATGTTAAAGTTTTTTAAAATTAAAGGATGCTATATATCACGGAATATATGCCAGTAATATGCTTAAAACCGCTAATAGCATTTCAAATTATCCTTACCTAATTCCTATTAATAAGTTCATAAATAGCTTGTTAAAAATATTATGTTTAATTATTCTAAATAAGCTTTGTACAATCCAAAAAAGCGCGTACTTTTGCGCAGTTATTTTAAATAAATCTAAATAAAATGAAAGCTTTAATATTATCTACAGTTGCATTACTTAGCTTGTCAACAGTAAAAGCACAATCTTCTAAAACATCTTATAGCGATACCCCAACAGTAACTCAACAAATGAATTCGCCTTTTGACACCATCAAAAATAAAAAAGGAGAATCGTTGAAAGAAGTACTAGTAAGAGCTAATCAACAAAAAAGAACAATTAATGCTGTTCGCTCTGGTTTGAAGCCAATGGATATTCCTCAAAGCGTACAAGTTATTGGTAGTGAAGTGATCACACAACAACAAGCTATTCGTTTGAGTGACGTGATAAAAAATGCCAATGGTGTTTATGTAGGTTCAGCTAGAGGTGGTTCTCAAGAGACTTTTTGGTCTAGAGGATACGATATGTCATCAAACAATATGTTTAAAAATGGCTTCCGTTTTACTAATGGTTCGATTCCTGAGGTTTCTTCATTAGAGCGCGTTGAATTACTTAAAGGAAGTGCTGCTCTTTTATTTGGAAATGTTGCTCCAGGAGGAATTTTAAATATGGTTACTAAAAAACCAACATTTGAAAGTGGTGGAGAAATTAGTATGCAAATGGGAAGCTACGCTTTTTACAAACCATCGATTGATATATATGGTCCTTTAAATGACAATATTGCGTATCGTTTTATTGGTTCTTATGAGAATTCAGAAAGTTTTAGAGATGTCGTTAAAAAAGAACGTTACTATGTAAATCCCTCGTTACTATTTAAAGTAAATGCTAAAACAGATATTACACTACAAGGAGATTATCTTCATGATGATTGGACACCAGATTTTGGTACAGGGATTATAGGTGAAGAAACTGCAGATGTACCTAGAAACACCTATTTAGGTGCAACATGGTCGAATGGGCAAACAAAACAAAGTAGTGTTTCTGCTTTAATAAACCACGATTTTAACGCTAACTGGAAATTGAACTTTAACTCCTCTTTTCAAGATTATACGAGAACATCTAAGGGAACAGAAAGAGTGCAACCAGCTGCAAATGGTGATTGGAGCCGACCTTTAGGGCAAAATAAAAACCAAGAACAAATTATCTCTGAGCAGTTAAGTTTTATAGGAAATGTGACTACAGGAAGTATCAAACACCAAATCTTTACAGGTGTTGATTTTGAAAATGCTGATGTCACTGCTTATACTTTCAAGTTCACACCTGCTACTTACGGTAGCGGAAACATATTTGACTTTGACAACTTTGATCAAGGTGGTGCAATTCCAGATGCCGATGTAACTAAAATCGTAAAAACAGATACCAATCGTTTTGGAGTGTATGCTCAAGATTTAATCTCACTTACAGACAAGTTTAAAGTTTTAGCAGGATTACGCTGGTCTTGGCAAGAAGCAAAAGTGAACACACAAGACCTTACAACTACCCCATCTACTAGTAAACAGGATGCAAATCGTGTTGATCAAGCGTTTACTCCAAAAGTAGGTTTAGTGTACCAACCAACAACTGAATTATCATTATTTGCTAGTTATGCTAATTCATTCACTCCTAACTCAGGAACGACAGTGGATTTAAAAGTGATCAAGCCATCTGTTATCGACCAATACGAATTAGGTATTAAGAAAGATTTCTTGAGTGGACTAATTTCAACAAACGTTACTGTGTACCAAATCGAAAACAGTAATCTTGCACAAACTGCAGAATTTAAAGCAGACGGATCATTCAATAGTGATTCAAGTATTAAAGTATTGAGTGGCGCAACAAAAAGTAAAGGAGTAGAAGTGGATATTACTGCTAAACCTGTGGAAGGACTAAGCATTATTGCTGGATACAGCTACAACGACATGCGTTATACAAAAACTTCAGGTTTAAACGGAAGTTTTATTGAAGGAGACCGTTTGGCTAGAACGCCATCAAATACGGCTAATTTAAGTTTCTTTTACACATTGCCTTCAGGAGTTTTAAAAGGATTATCTTTAGGATCTAGTGCTAATTATATAGGAAATCGTGTAGGTGGATGGAACAATCAAGTAGTAATTGATTCAGCTACTGGTGCAACTTCTATCAACGACCGTGAAGTACCTATCGATGGTTACACGACTGTAGATGTTTCTGCTGGATACACATGGAGAAAGATCTCAATATTATGCAAATTATCTAACATTGCAAATACATTGAATTATACTGTTCACGAGAACTACAGTGCTAATCCTATCGCACCAAGACAAGTAATGACTTCATTAAAATACCAATTTTAATTGAACGAATAGTTTAAAATAACCTGTCCAATTATAACGACTTATTACAAAAAAGTCCGTGAAGATGTTTACATTTTCACGGACTTTTTCATTTCATTTTATTCGAAAGTAAAGCTTACTCAATACTCATAATGATTTCGTCACGATTCAATAATGCAGACAGATTATCGTATTGCTTTGGGTCATACTTTTCAGTTCCACTTTGATACCATTTAGAAATGGTATTAATTTGAAATGTAGTATACCCTTCAACATCAATATCAAAACCAAACATTCCTGCAATTAGAAAGTCTTCTAAAATTTTTTCAGTAACGATGCGTTTCGGAATTCCGTTACTAATACGACCGTTCCTATCTTCATAATCTATACGTCCTGATTTGAAACCAGCAATTGTTGCTTTACTCATTTTTCGCTTTAACGATAAAAAGGGATTCAAGCCCATAGCGTATCCTTCTAAATACTCTTTTCTATCAGTTGCATCATATGTTTTTTTCATAAATACTTGGGTAATATTTAACAATAAGGCTACAAAAGTACATACCAAAGTCGTCTCACAACTCTTATATCGTTTAAAAGAATAAATACTCTTTAAAATGCACTAAAATGGATAATTACACCCTTTACTTTGTGCTATTTTTAAGCTAATAGCTTCATTTTACTATTGGTTAGCTTCATTCTACAAATAAAAAAACCCCTTTTTACGCTTGTAAAAAGGGGTTTCAAAAAATTTAGTTTTGACGACTTATTTTAGTCCGGCAAGACTGTTTTCAATAGTTTCAATTTTAGCTAAGGCATCGGCTTCTTTTTGTCTTTCGTTTGCCAATACTTTCTCTGGCGCACCGTTTACAAATTTCTCGTTTGCTAATTTATTTTGAACTGATTTTAAGAATCCTTTTGTGTATTCTAATTCTGTTGTCAGTTTAGCAATTTCCTCTTCAACGTTAATATTTCCTGTGATTGGAATAAAGTACTCGTTTGAATTCACACGGTATGATAACGCACCATCAACTTTGTCAGTAACGTATTCTAATGCGGTGATGTTCCCTAATTTGGTAACAACCGAATCAAAATATGTAGATACATTATCGTTGTTGATTGCTTTTAACTCGATAGCATCTTTAAACGGAATATTCTTATCCTTACGAATCGTTCTTACTCCAGAAATTACTTCCATTGTGTTTTCAAAATTAGCAATTAGAGCCGCGTTAAACGGTTTCATCTCCGGCCAAGTTGAAACGATAAGTGCTTCTTCTTTTGTTCTTGGCGCTAATATTTGCCAAATCTCTTCTGTCAAGAACGGCATAAATGGATGTAATAATTTCAAGTTGTTTTCAAGCATTTCTATGGCTTTCGCAAAAGTTACGCTGTCAATAGGCTGCTGGTATGCTGGCTTGATCATCTCTAAAAACCATGAACAGAAATCATCCCAAACTAATTTATAAATACCCATTAAAGCATCAGAAATTCTATATTTCTCAAAGTTGTCTTCAATATCAACTAAAGTTTGTTGCAACTTAGCCTCATACCATTCGATAGCAACCTTAGATGATTCTGGTTGCGGAATAGAATCAGACACTTCCCATCCTTTGATTAATTTGAATGCATTCCAAATTTTATTAGTAAACCCTTTTCCTTGATTACACAACTCTTCATCAAACATAATGTCGTTTCCTGCAGAGGCGCTTAAAAGTAAACCTACACGTACACCATCTGCACCAAACTTCTCGATTAAGTCTAAAGGATCAGGTGAATTTCCTAATGACTTAGACATTTTACGTCTTTGTTTATCACGAACTAAACCAGTCAAATATACATTTGTAAAAGGTTTTTTATCGGTATATTCATAACCTGCAATAATCATTCTCGCTACCCAGAAAAACAAAATATCTGGACCCGTTACTAAATCATTTGTAGGGTAATAGTATTTAAAGTCTTCGCTTTCTGGATCCATTATTCCACCAAAAACCGACATTGGCCAAAGCCAAGAAGAAAACCAAGTATCTAAGGCATCCACATCTTGCGTCAAGTTTTGGCTTGTTAAATTCTCGTTTTTAGTCCTTTCTTTTGCTAGAACTAAAGCTTCTTCCGCATTTTCAGCAACCACAAAATCCTCTTTACCATCTCCGTAGAAATAAGCCGGTATTTGCTGTCCCCACCATAATTGACGTGAAATATTCCAATCGCGTATATTATTTAACCAGTGTGCATAGGTATTATTGAAACGAGCTGGGTGTAGTTTAATATCTCCATCAACCAGTACAGATTGAATTGCTGGCTTCACTAAATCTTCCATTTTCAAGAACCATTGATCTGATAATCTTGGTTCGATCACCGCCTTAGTTCTTTCAGAAGTTCCAACTTTATTTAAATGTGTTTCAGTTTTTGCAAGAGCGCCAATTGTTCCTAACTCTTTGGCAACTTCTTCACGAACTATAAAACGGTCTTTTCCTTGGTAATGCAAACCAAAGCTATTCATTGTAGCATCTTCGTTAAAGATGTCAATAATTTCAAGATTGTGCTTCTCCCCTAACGTTTTGTCATTCATATCGTGAGCAGGAGTCACTTTCAGGCACCCTGTTCCAAATTCGATATCAACATATTCATCTTCGATAATAGGAATAACTCTACCACAAATAGGGACAATTGCTTTCTTACCTTTTAAGTGGGTAAAACGTTCGTCATTTGGGTTGATACAAATAGCACTGTCTCCAAAAATAGTTTCAGGTCGTGTCGTTGCAATTGTCAAGAAATCTTCCGATCCTTCAATTTTATATTGGATAAAATATAATTTACCTTGTCTTTCTTCAAAAATTACTTCTTCATCAGACAAAGTTGTTTTTGCTTCAGGATCCCAGTTTACCATACGGTATCCACGATAAATCATTCCTTTATTGTACAAATCAACAAAAGATTTAATTACAGATGCTGACATATCAGGATCCATAGTAAACTTGGTGCGCTCCCAGTCGCATGATGCTCCTAGTTTTTTTAACTGCTCTAAGATGACCCCACCATATTTGTCAGTCCAGTCATAAGCATGCTTTAAAAACTCTTCACGTGTCAAATCAGCTTTGTTGATTCCTTCTGATTTTAACTTGGCAACCACCTTAGCCTCAGTAGCAATCGAAGCGTGATCTGTGCCAGGTACCCAACAAGCATTGAATCCTTTAAGACGCGCGCGACGAATTAAAACATCTTGAATAGTATTGTTTAACATGTGCCCCATATGCAAGACTCCAGTCACGTTAGGTGGCGGAATTACAATGGTGTAAGGTGTTCTATGATCTGGCTCTGAGTGAAAATAATTGTTTTCCATCCAGTAGTCGTACCATTTATTTTCAATTGTTTTAGCGTCAAATTGTGCAGGGATTGTCATTGTATCTTGGATTCGATTAATCATTAATTTGGCGACCTATTAGCAAGCTAATTCACTAACTAACAGTGAAATAAATGTTCTAAACAACATCTTATTTTACTTTGGTCTAATTATTGTAATTCTTAGTGGGAACAAAAGTAAATAATTAAGTACACTATAAAAAGGGAAATAAAAATTTGTGCAGTAATTAAAACAAACTATATTTACTATATAAACACAATAAAAATGAAAAAAATAGCCACAGTAATAGCAGTAGCATTATTTAGCGGTATTGGATTTGCACAAAGCGGAGCCAAAATAGAATTTAAAGAAAATAACAACACCCTTGATTACGGAACTGTTAAAAAAGGACAAGACAACGGAATACGCTATTTTATATTTACAAACACTGGAAATGCACCTTTACTGATTTCAGGAGTGCAATCGACATCGAGCTGTACTATCTTATCACAGCAAAATGATACTGTATTACCAGGAAAATCAGGAAAAATAGAAGTTAAATATAACATGGTGCCGGGACCTATTAGAAAAACGATTACAGTAGAATCTAACGCTGTAAATTATCCCGAGGGTAGAATTCCTTTAAAAATAAAAGGTGAAGTTGTTGCCAACTAGTACAAAATAGGAAATAAATTACAAAGCTCTTTGAACTCAAATTCAAAGAGCTTTTTTTATAATAAATCTTTTAGTTCTAAAGTGATTTTATACAATTGATTGTTCCTACTAACCTCCACTACAAGCCACTTTTCTTTGTGAGTTTTTATCAGCGAACTCAATTCTTTCAACGAATAGTGATTGATTTTTTTGCCATTTATACGTACTAGAATATCTCCCTTTATGAGTCCGCTATTTGCTGCGGGCGAGTTAGGTCGAAAACCGCTCACAACATAAATAGGTTTCAATGTAAATTTAATTCTGTAATTACTATCGTCACTTTTTATTGTTTTATACCTTGAAGTAGCCGACTCAAATTTTAGATTTACCGTCTCCTCTACCCACTCCATTCCAATATGTTTAATTTCGATTCCGCTTTTATTGTAAAAAAAAGGCAGATTAAAATTACCACTTTTTTTAAGGTACATATTGTTATTACTATAATCGAATACTACTTTAAAACGCTTAAAAATCTCTCCTCCAATAGATCCTTTTCGATCAGCAACTATCTTTACATGTTTAGTTGAAACGCTATCTGGAAATGCTACAACAGGTTTGTTAAATTGGAAACCCGCAATTTCAAAACCCGTAATCCTTGCACGTTTACCTGTAATATCTCCACTAAATCCTTGCCCAAGATAATCGTCAAAATTTTTATTAGGCACTTGCATTTTGCTTTCGGTGTCGTGGAACAACCACAAAGCGTCACTATTGCCTAAATCAACCAGCAACTTTACTGGCGTTATTTCATTGTTTAATGCTATATTAGCGTACACATATGGTTTTGACGCCTCGATAGATAGCGGTACTTGCGTATAACGACGAGCTAACTTCTTTTTAATTTTACTGTTTTCATTATACACGAAAATTTTTTTCTTCTTATAATTGATTTCGATTAAATGCTTTTTAAGGAGAGAATAACCAATAATACCGTTCACAGGAATTCCCACATGTGAAGAGAGATTAAAATCTTGATTTAGTATAACGTACACTAAATGATTAGTGGACCGAAAATTTTTAGTTTCGATAGTATTCCCCACTGATTTTAATCCTTCAACTTCTTCCTTACTACCTAATCCTACCAAGCGTATCGTTTTTCTATTTTTAAGCTCAACGGCTTTATCTTCTAAGCTAAATAAAACAGTTTCTTCGACACCAGAATCTACAAGAAAAGTGAGTTCGATACCGTTTACTAGCAAAGGAATAAAAATAAGATTGTCTATAAGTTGAAAAGGAATAGTTACCTGTTTATTTTCATTTTTAAAAACAAAATCTGATTGTGCCTGCGAGGAAGATTTTATAAAAAATAACAAAACAATAAAGGCAAGAAGTCTCATAATGGTTCATTTTCATAAAGTTAACAATAAATACCACTATATATTTTATTTTAACAATATTTACAATGATAACGATTACTTAGTTCGAAAAAAAAATCGCAAATTTGCAATTCAACAATTATAACTATGCCGAAAATATCAAACAAAGGTGCTCAAATGCCTGAATCACCGATACGTAAATTAGTACCTTACTCAGAGATTGCTAAGAAAAAAGGAAACAAAGTATACCATTTGAACATTGGTCAACCGGATATTAAAACTCCAGAAGTTGCCATTGAAGCTGTAAAAAATATTGATATCAAAATATTAGAATACAGCCACTCTGCTGGTTTTGAAAGCTACAGAAACAAATTATCACAATTTTATATAAATACAGGTTTGCCTATCAATCCTGAAGACATCATTATTTCAACAGGAGGTTCAGAAGCGTTGCTTTTTGCAATGGGAAGTACAATGGATCAAGGGGACGAAATCATTATTCCGGAACCGTTTTATGCAAACTATAATGGATTTTCTACTGCTTCAGGTGTTACAGTGGTGCCGGTTATCTCCTCTATAGATACTGGATTTGCCTTACCTCCTATCGCAGATTTCGAAAAGTTAATTACAGCAAAGACCAAAGCAATTTTAATTTGTAACCCAGGGAATCCTACAGGTTATTTGTATTCGAAGGAGGAAATGATGCAACTAGCAGAAATAGTTAAGAAGCATGATTTATTTTTAATCGCTGATGAGGTTTACAGAGAATTTACTTATGATGGTGATGTTCACTATTCAGTAATGAACATTCCTGGATTAGAGGAAAACGCAATCATGATTGATTCGGTCTCTAAAAGATACAGTATGTGCGGCGCACGAATTGGTTGTATTGTTTCTAAGAACAAAGAACTAATGGCTACTGCAATGAAATTTGCACAAGCGAGATTGAGCCCACCTACATTTGCACAAATTGCAAGTGAGGCTGCATTAGACACCCCACAAAGTTATTTTGACGAAGTAATATCTGAATACAGAGAACGTAGAGACACTCTAGTAGCTGAATTGAACAAAATCGAAGGTGTTAAAGTAGCAAATCCAAAAGGAGCTTTTTATTGCATCGCTGAACTGCCAATTGATAATGCAGATACTTTTGCTCAATGGTTATTAGAAAGCTACGATTATAATGGAGAAACTGTAATGGTCGCTCCTGCTGCTGGTTTTTATTCTACTCCTGGTGTAGGTATGAATCAAGTAAGAATTGCTTATGTTTTACAAAAAGAAGACTTAATCAAAGCTGTTCATATTTTAAAAGAAGCAATTACCGCATACAACGCGAGATAATATTTTTTTAGCTTATAAGAATAAAAAAATCATCGAAAGTAGTTGAAATATCGATGTTTAGAATTAAATAAAGGCAGTAGCAATCCATTTGTTACTGCCTTTTTACATTCGATAAAACTTTTTAATTGGTTTGATTTTACCGGCTCTAAAAAGAGATCATTAATTAATAAAACCTTTACAAATTGTTTGGTTTTTATTAATTATCTTTACGCCCTAAAAATATCCACACAATAACAGTAGCTTTTAATGATAAATAATGACGAATTACATGATGAAATAGGTGATAACCATATCGCTTCATGTGCAACAAATCCAGTAAGAGAAGATGCATTTGATATTACTGATGACGAAAAAATTGAGAAAATAAAAAAAGACGTTGAAAGCATTCTATTGACTCTAGGAATGGATTTAACTGATGACAGCATGAAAGGAACACCAAACCGTGTTGCAAAAATGTTTGTAAAAGAAATATTTGGCGGACTAAATCCTGCTAAAAAACCGAAGGCTTCTACCTTTGACAATAATTATAAGTACGGAGAGATGTTAGTTGAAAAGAACATCACTTTGTATTCTACTTGTGAACACCACTTACTACCTATTATTGGTAGAGCCCATGTTGCTTATATCTCTAACGGTAGAGTGATTGGACTTTCTAAAATGAATCGTATTGTTGAATATTACGCAAAGAGACCGCAGGTTCAAGAGCGTTTGACAATGCAAATTGTTCAAGAATTACAAAAAGCATTAGGTACTGAAGATGTTGCTTGTGTCATTGATGCAAAACACCTTTGCGTGAATTCTAGAGGAATTAACGATATCGAAAGTAGCACCGTAACTTCTGAATTTGGTGGAAAATTTAAAGACCCACAAGCAAGAAGAGAATTTTTGGACTACATTAAATTGGAGACAAAATTCTAAATAAGTGGTTAACTGTCAATTTGTTTAATTGTTTAAACTTAATATTATGTATATTTTCTCATTTAAAAAACTTGATGTTTGGAAAAATCCGAGAGAATTGATATTAACAATATATAAAATGACAGTTAAGTTTCCGTCTAGCGAAATCTACGGGATAACTACACAAATAAAAAGAAGTTCTGCATCAATTGCAAAAAATATAGCAGAAGGCACTTCAAGGAATACTAACAAAGATAAAGCTCACTTTCTCACTATTTCATATTCTTCAGCAACAGAAACATTAAATCATTTAATAATTTCGAAAGACTTAAATTATATATCATAAGAGGAATACTTACTATGCAGAATGCAACTTGAAAAAAATTGCAATCAAATCAATAGCTTAAAGAAATACTATCTTTCTCAACAATAAATATTAAATCGTTTATTTATTTCGTAGTCAATCAACTGAACAAATAAACAATTCAAACAATTAAACGAATAAATTCATGCCTTTATATACAAGTCAAACACTAAAAATATACAACTCCCTTTCTGGAGAAAAAGAAACATTTGTACCCATCAACGAAGGAAATATTGGTATGTATGTTTGTGGACCTACAGTTTACAGCAATGTGCATTTAGGTAACGTGCGAACATTTATGTCGTTTGATGTAATGTTTAGGTATTTATTGCATTTAGAATACAAAGTACGCTATGTTCGTAACATTACTGACGTAGGACACATAGTAGACGATCAAGAAGATGGTGAAGATAAAATAGCAAAAAAAGCAAGACTAGAACAACTTGAACCAATGGAAGTTGTGCAACGCTATACGATCGATTTTCATGATATATTAAAAGCATTTAATTTTCTGCCTCCAAGTATTGAGCCTACAGCTACAGGACACATCATTGAACAGATCGAGATTATTAAAAAAATCGTGGATTCAGGGATTGGTTACGAGGCAAATGGATCAGTATATTTTGACGTTGTTAAATTTAATAAAACCAATCATTATGGTCGCTTAAGCGGTCGTAATATTGAGGACATGCTAGCAAATACTCGTGATCTTGATGGTCAAACAGACAAGAGAAATCCACAAGATTTCGCCCTATGGAAAAAAGCCGAACCACAGCACATTATGCGCTGGCCTTCACCATGGAGCGACGGTTTCCCTGGTTGGCATCTTGAATGTACTGCCATGAGCACAAAATATTTAGGAAATCATTTTGACATTCACGGTGGCGGTATGGATTTAAAGTTTCCTCATCATGAATGCGAAATTGCACAGAACGAAGCTTGTACAGGTCAGACTCCCGTTAATTACTGGTTGCATGCAAACATGCTGACTTTAAATGGTAAGAAAATGGCAAAATCTACTGGTAACAATATTTTACCTAGAGAAATTTTGACAGGAGAAAACTCTATTTTAAGCAAGGCATTTTCTGCATCAGTAGCTCGTTTTTTTATGTTACAAGCTCATTATAGAAGTATTTTAGATTTCTCTGACGATGCTATTGTCGCTGCAGAAAAAGGATACAAACGTTTGATGGAAGCATTAGACACTTTGAAAAACTTAAACAGTAGTGCTACGAGTTCGCTAGCCATTGAAGATTGGAGACAAACGTGCTACGACGCAATGAACGATGATTTTAACTCCCCTATTTTAATTGCCAACTTGTTTGAGGGTGTGCGATACATTAACTTAATCAATGACAATAAAGAGACTGTTACTGCAACTGACTTAGCGATATTAACAACTACAATGCAAGCTTTTGTATTTGATGTTTTAGGATTAGAAGACGAAAAAGTAGCAGATAGCAATACGGATAGACTTGAAGGGACAGTGAACATGTTGATTGCGATGCGCAATCAAGCGAGAGCGGATAAAAACTTCGCTTTGTCTGACCAAATTAGAGATCAGTTAATTGTTTTAGGAATCCAATTAAAAGACGGTAAAGAAGGCACAACGTTTTCGGTTTAAACATTTTCGAAATAAAAATCCATGCTGAAAAAGATTCTCATATTTCCTTTCTTAGTGATTGTGCGCTTTTACCAGCTAGTTATATCACCATTAACACCTGCTTCATGTCGGTTTGAACCGACTTGCTCTACTTATATGATTCAAGCACTCAAGGAACATGGCTTATTTTATGGTGGCTTTTTAGGATTAAAAAGAATTGTAAGCTGCAATCCATGGGGAAAAACAGGATATGATCCCGTTCCTAAAAAAAATTGCAACCACTGATGAGTTTCTCTTTATAAGACATTTAAACTATTCATCATCTAAAATGTTGCACTGTTAACAAATAATGTATTTTTACCAAAAATTAAAAATAATGACACACGCTTTAAATATTGTTTGGAATCCAATGGAAGGAATCGACTTAGGTTTCTTTGTGATTCGTTTTTACAGTCTTATGTTCGTAATTGCATTCGGACTAGGCTGGTATATCATGAAAAACATCTTTGAACGTGAGGGTGAGTCGATTGAAAAATTAGATTCATTATTTATATGGACTGTTCTTGCGACGTTAATTGGTGCGCGATTAGGACACGTACTTTTCTATGATTGGGAATATTTTAGAAATCACTTAGTCGAAATCTTTTTACCAATTAGAGAAAATGTAAACGCTACATTATTTGGTTTCATTGACGGCTGGGAGTTTACAGGTTTTCAAGGATTAGCAAGCCACGGAGCAGCTATTTCCATCATACTAGCGATGTACTATTTTAGTAAAAAAGTTTTAAATAAACCATTACTATGGATCTTGGATAGAGTAGTAATTCCTGTAGCGAGTGGTGCTATATTTGTTCGTTTAGGAAACTTTTTTAATTCTGAAATCATTGGAAAAGAAACTACTTCTGCATTCGGAATTAAATTTTTACGCGAACAGTTTTCACCTCTAGAAGCGATGAAACTTACCCAAATTAACGATTATAATGCTGCATACGGAGCTATTGCTAACAACCCACAATTTTCTGCAATTCTTGCGCAAGTTCCAGTAAGACATCCAGCACAATTATACGAAGCGTTTTGCTATATATTTGTTTTTGCAACATTGTTTTTCTTATACTGGAAGACAGATGCTCGTTTAAAATCAGGATATTTATTTGGATTATTTTTAACCCTATTATTTACTGTGAGAATTATTGTAGAATCTGTTAAAGAAAGTCAAGGTGGTTTTGAAAGCGACTTAGGAAACATACTTTCAACAGGACAGTGGTTGAGTATTCCTTTTATAGTAATCGGACTTTACTTTGTTTTTACAGCCAAGAAAAAAGCATAAATAAAAGCACTCAATATATAATTTAGAAGGACGGTTAGCAACTCGCTGACCGTCCTTTTAGTATGTACCTAAGTTGTTTTTCCTAGAAGATTATTTTGTTATAGAACATGGTGCTTTCAAAAACAAGTTGACTTATACAAATTACTATTTAACTGACATCACTTACAAATTCAACTTTGCAGTCATTTTTAAAAAGAGCCCAATCCCTAAAATGAGAAAAAACTTCACCTTTTTATTATTTATAATTTGCACTACGGTATTCTCACAAGTCAAACTACTTTCTTGGAATATTGAAAACTTAGGAAAGTCTAAAACCGATGCAGAAATAGCATATATCGCAGGAACTATTCGCAATTTTGACATAGTCGCTATTCAAGAAGTCGTTGCCGGTTATGGAGGTGCTCAAGCAGTAGCCAAATTAGTCGATGCACTGAACCGCAAAGGGAGTCAATGGAATTATGAAGTAAGCCCTCCCACGGTGAGCAGTGCGTATAAAACAGAACGCTACGCATTTTTATGGAAGCCAAGCAAGGTTAAAAAAATAGGCAAGTCGTGGCTAGAGATTAAATTCCAAAACCAAATTGATAGAGAACCTTTTTTTGCTACTTTCAGTAAGCAAGGAAAAACATTTACTGTAGTGAATTTTCATGCGATAACTAAGAGCAAACAGCCAGAAACTGAAATTAAGTATTTCAAATTCTTGCCTCAAGAATACCCTAGTTTGAATCTCATATTTGCAGGAGATTTTAATTGTCCGCAATCGCATTCTGTTTTTAATCCAATAAAAAAAATGGGATACTTACCTAGTTTTGTAAATCAAAAAACATCTCTAAAACGCAGTTGTAAAGATGGAAATTGTCTTGCTTCCGAATTCGATAATATTTATTATCTTACTAAAAAAGTGCAGAAAATTGAAGCGGGTGTACTACATTTTTATACCCATTTTAATTCACTTTTACTTGCTCGTCAAATCTCAGACCATATTCCAATTTGGCTCACGTTTGAGTTACTTTAAGAAATATTAGGAGCTATTTCCAGCTGTACACTATATCTTTTTCATTTATAAGAATAAATAAAAAAGGATGCCGTTTCCATCTGGGCTAAAATTAGAAGATCGACATTTCTGTTTTTGTAGTAAGTAATTCTAAGGCATGCATCCCTAGCTCTGAATTTCCTTTTTTATTCAATTTGGGTGACCAAGTAGCCACAACAAACTCCTTAGGATACAAAGCAACAATTCCACCTCCTATGCCACTTTTACCAGGTAAACCTACCTTATAAGTGAACTCTCCTGATTCATCATAGAACCCGCATGTTTGCATAATTGCATTTAGCCTTTTTACTTGACTCGCCGTCAAAATAGCTTTTCCTTCACGCGTCTTTCCTTCATTAGCAAAAAAGAAAAAAGCATTTGCTAGTTCGCAGCAATTCATTTCGATCGAACATTGGTGAAAATAAAAATCTAAAACCTCGTCAACATCGTTTTCAATATTCCCAAACGATTTTAGAAAGTTAGCTAAAGCCGCATTACGAAAACGAGTGTCTTTCTCTGACTGCGCAACCGCAAGATTAAATGTGATTTCTGGATTCCCGGAAATCACACGTATGAAACGCAGGAAATCTTCCTTTGGATTTTCTAAACATGAAACGAGCATATCTGCGATGACAATTGCACCTGAATTAATAAAGGGATTACGTGGAATTCCCTTTTCGTATTCCAATTGAATCAACGAATTAAAAGCAGTTCCTGACGGCTCGACTCCTACTCTCTTCCAAATCTTTTCACCACTAAAAGAAAAAGCAAGCGCAACCGTCAAAGCTTTTGAAATACTTTGAATAGAGAATCGGTCTTGACTATCTCCCACCGCATAGTTTGCACCATTAATTGTTGTAAGATGCATGCCAAACTTTTTAGGATCAACCTTCGCTAATTCAGGAATCGTGTTTGTAACAGCGCCTGTTGAAACGTGGTCTTTTAACTCGGTGGTTATTTCTTGTAATATTCTTTTGTAGTCCATTGTATAATAAGCAGTTTGAGCGTGAAAGGTCTAGGTTTTTTGTTTCTTTTTTCGTGCAGCTGGAAAAAGCACATTATTTAATATCAAGCGATATCCAGGTGAGTTAGCATGCAAGTCTAAAACCGTGGGAGAATCACCCACTCGATGCTGAAAGTCTTCTGGGTCGTGACCGCCATAAAACGTAAACATGCCTTTGCCTTTTTCTCCATGAATGTACCTAGCTTCTCCGTTAATTTCACAAGTCCCCATCACTAAAACATTCGATTTTATTCGATCTGGATTATAGGCCGTTGTTTGTCCCATGAACCCTTTTACTAGTTGCGTATGATTTTGACAAAGCATGCTTGATATAGGGTCCCACTTTGCTGAATATTCCATTAAAGTAAAATAATCCTTATCTGGGGATACGATGCGACTGTCTGTATTATCGATATCTGAAAACTCATACTTTTCAGGTCTTCTTTCAAGAATAAAATCTTTAAAAGCAAATGAATTTCCGTAGTTTAATTTAGATTGGTAATTGGCATCACTGTTATCGCCGTCAAACATTGGTTCGCAAATATCTATCCCATCAGCCGCAAGAGCAATATCAAAGCTATCAGTAGCAGAGCACATGGCAAACATAAAACCACCACCTATGACAAAATCTCTAATCTTTTTTGCGACAGCGCCTTTCTCTTCAGAGACTTTATTAAAACCCAATTTCTGTGCTAGAGCTTCACTTTCTTTTTTTTGTTCAACATACCAAGGTGTATTTCGATAAGCACCAAAAAATTTTCCGTACTGACCTGTAAAATCTTCGTGGTGCAGGTGCAACCAGTCATACAACAGCAGTTGATCGCTTAATACCTCTTCATCATAAATTGCCGTAAACGGAATCTCAGCATACGTTAAAACTAATGTAACTGCATCGTCCCAAGGTTTCTTTCCTTTAGGAGTATATACAGCTATTTTAGGCACACGCTCCAGTATAACCGTTTCCATATTTTGAGAAGGACTTGCTATTTCATTGCTTATTTTTTCCTGTTGAGCATCTGATAAAATTTCGAAACTAACACCTCTTATTTGACATTCTTTTCTAATTTCACTAGCGTCTGGTAGTAAGAACGAGCCACCACGATAATTAAGTAACCAACTTGCTTTGTAGTTTTTTGACAAACTCCAAAACGTAATTCCGTAAGCCTTTAAATGATTTTTTTGCGAACTTTCATCCATAGGCAACAGTATATATGACGCACGCATTGAAAAAGCAAGTACAAGAAATAGTAAAATAGATAGTCTTAATTTCATTGTTATTATGTGTTTAATACAGAGAAGATAGGTATAGAATTTACTATTCTCTTTGTTTACAGATTAAAATTTAAGCGCCTTCTGGCAAAACTTAAATTATAATAGGGTATAAATACGCTTACGCCAAAGCAGGAAATATAATAAATTTGAGTCTTATTAAAGTAGACCAAGGGCAAATGGAAAATTACAGAAATAATTTAGAAAATAAATACGTGAAAATGTTTAAAAAAGGAGCAGTTTGTCTCCTTATAATATGCATTATCATATACTTTACACTCGCGATTCACTTCATGATTAGTTAACTCCTAAATGAGAACAACTTTATTTTGTATCGCATACACAACTAATCCTGCAATATTTTTGGAAGCTGTTTTCAATAATAAATTGTTGCGATGTCCCTCGACCGTACGTGGACTTAAACAAAGCTGATCTGCTATTTCAGCAGTGGTTTTTTGCTCGCAAATCAATTGTAAAATCTCATTCTCTCTAGTTGTTAAGCTTACTTCTAGTGACTTTATATTAAGATTGTGGGTGATTGTTTCTTTAATAATTTCCATTACGTAGTCATTATAATAAAACCCTACGTAATAAACTTCCCTAATCGTTTTTAATAATTCTTGTGGAGTTGCATTTTTTATCAAATAAGATACTGCCCCAACATCAATCATATTTGCTACAAAAGATTTACTATCGTAACTTGACAAGGCAACTATTTTTATCTTAGGAAAATTATTGTGAATGTATTTTGTAGCCTCAACACCATTAAGATGCGGCATTTTCAAATCGGTAATAATCACATCAGGGTGCGTATCATTATTTTCTAAAAACGATATCAGTTCGACACCATCTGCGGCTTCATGCAAAATGGTAATGTCCTGCTCCCGTTCTAAAATGAAGCGAACACCTTTTCTAAACAAAATTTCATCATCAACTAAGAGTACCTTTATAGTTTCTGCCATATTTTAATATTTAAAAATAATCTGAACCCCTTTATTTTGCTCAGAGTGAATATTGATCACACCATTTAAAAAACTTATCCTACTGGATATATTCTTCATTCCTAGTCCATGCTGGTTTTGCGCATCTGACGCATCAAAACCACAACCATTATCATTATAATTGCAAACAGTCAACGTTTCTTCTTGACTAAATGCAATGTTAATTTGCGTAGCTAAACCGTGACGCAAAGAGTTATTCAGTAATTCCTGCAGTACTCTAAAAACGTGCAAATGTTTGCTTTTATCGGCTGGATCAAAAGTTATATTATTTTCATAAACGACCTTAACTGATTTGCTGCTATTAAAATCTGCACACAATTCCTCAATACCAGCGTGCAATCCAAATTTATCTAGTACAGGTGGCAGCAAATCATGTGCAATTCTTCTAGTACTTTCAAGCGCCTTTGATGTCAAATTTACAATATTTGCAGTGATTTCCTCTGTTTCTGAGATAGTTAAATTAGGTCTATTTAACAAATGGCTATTTAACGAAACTATGTTCAGTTTTGCACTGATATCATCGTGCAAATCCTGAGCAATACGCTTGCGTTCTTCCTCCTGAGTAACTAATACAGCATATAATTGTTGTTGCTGGAAATGGAGTTCTAAGTCCTTTTTTTCTAATTCATTTTTAATAATTCTCTTTCTCGAATAATAAAAGAAAACTATTAGTCCTATCGATAGGATAACAAAAAAGAGCGAGGTATATAATATGGCAGCTACAATTTCGGTTTCGTATGCACGGTTTAGCTTCATAATAGAGTATTATTTTTTTGATTGTAAAAACTAACCTTCCATTCAAATAGAATAAAAAGTTGATAGATTACAACCATGCTTGCGTTTAAAGTCCAAGGTAAGAGTTGGTATTCTCGACTTAAAAAAACAGTAAGATTACCAACAATAAATAGCACCGTGCTACTGAATAAATAGAATAAAATACCAATAGTGCAGTAATAAAACTTTTTAACGCTTGTCAGCATATTAAATAAATGCATCGCAGCCAACACAATGGATAAAAATGCTGTTATAAATATTTCGAACAAATTAAATCTAAACCATGCTTCTGGTTGAAGAACATACTGAATTGCTAGTACAGCTAAACCAAAATATAATAAATAGTTTGCTATTTTTTGCTGCGCCTTTAATTGAAATAAACTTTTAAAAAATAAGTTTAGTGCAACAAATTGTCCAATAAAATAAAAATGTGATAGAAACAAATTATTAATGTCCACTTCCACTAAAATTTTTGAGAGGAATTGAATCACAGCAGTACCTAGCAAATAAATAGCAAAGATTTTAAAAGAACGATCAGCACGAACATAATTTTTACTATAAACGATACAGTTGATAAATAATATTAGGTAGCCAAAATTTATGATATAAAAATGCAAAGCGCTACTTAGTTTAAGGGACTTTTGTTGTCTCCTTTACCTGGAGGATTAGGTTCTGAAAAATCAAAAACTATTTCTGAGTCTTCACCTTCAACACAGTTTTCATCTGTACCAAAAACATCACGATAGATAGCTGTTTTTTCTTCCAGCTCAGCACCAACAAAAATCAAAGTGTTTTGCTTTTTATCATTCACACCTACATAGACTCTCACTTTAGAAGTATTTAATTCCAGTACTTTTTCAAGTGTTTCTCGATTTATTAAATAGGAATCGACTTTTTTATTAGGTCGGTCGCTACTTACATCATCTCTATAGTTTTTTGTCCATACCTCAGCAGTTTTTAAAGGCACAGAGACATTCTTTGGTTTTCTTACTTCTTCCATTACGTGGTTAATTTAAGTGGTTAGAATACAAATGTTAATTGTTGCGCTAAGCTACAAATTTTTAAGAGGTTTGACCTCCAAATTATCCGTAAACAGTGTAGTATTTGGTATTTATTCATAAAAAAAGCCTGCAAAAGCAGGCTTAATTGTGTTAAAATGGCATTTCATCATCGTCATCGTCATTTAAATTGCTTCCAAAAGCCTCATTTGCGGAGGGAAGATTTTTTGTAATGAACGAATTATCGTCTTGATTCATCGAAGAAGGCAAATCATCGTAGCCTCCTGTAAAATCTTCAAGGTTGTCAAACTTACCAAGATGTCCTATAAATTTAAGTCTCACGTTTTCTATACTACCATTACGGTGTTTTGCAATCATAATCTCAGCTTGACCTGTCGTAGGAGATGCTTCATCGTCATCCCATTCATCAATTTTGTAATATTCTGGACGGTATAAGAACGATACAATATCTGCATCTTGCTCAATTGCTCCAGATTCACGAAGGTCAGATAGTAACGGTCGTTTACTAGATCCACGCGTTTCTACAGCACGCGATAACTGTGAAAGTGCAATTACAGGCACATTAAGTTCTTTGGCTAAAGCCTTTAAATTTCGAGAGATAGTCGAAATCTCTTGTTCACGGTTTCCTCCACCTTTTCCATTTCCTCCTGCTGTCATCAATTGCAAGTAATCTACAATGATAATCCTGATTCCGTGTTGCGACACTAAACGTCTAGCCTTTGCTCTTAAATCAAAGATAGATAGCGATGGGGTATCATCTATAAATAATGGCGCTTTTTCTAAGTTCTTAACTTTAGTACTTAATTGCTCCCATTCATGTTTTTCTAATTTTCCTGTACGTAATTTTTCTGATGACAATCCTGTTTCAGATGAAATCAAACGAGTGATTAACTGAACTGATGCCATCTCCAGAGAAAATAGTGCTACGGGCATTCCAAAATCGATTGCCATATTACGCGCCATTGAAAGTACAAAGGCTGTTTTTCCCATCGCAGGCCTTGCAGCAATAATAATTAAATCACTAGGTTGCCATCCTGAGGTAATTTTATCTAGTTTTTCAAAACCAGTTGCTACTCCACTCAATCCCTCTTGACCAGCAATCTCCTCTATACGTTTCTTAGCTTGCAGTACTAAACTTTGTGCAGTCTCTGAACTACGCTTAATGTTTCCTTGAGTAACCTCATATAATTTGGATTCGGCTTTATCTAATAAATCAAATACATCTGCTGAATCGTCATAGGAATCTTCGATAATTTCAGATGAAATACGAATCAAGCTACGTTGAATAAATTTTTGTAGAATAATACGCGAGTGGAACTCTATGTGTGCAGAAGACGAAATCTTTTGCGTAAGCTGAATTAAGTAAAAATCTCCTCCCGCTAAATCAAGTTTTCCATTCTTTTTTAACTGTGCCGACACCGTTAGTAAATCGATAGGTTGGGTCTCAGTAAACAGCTGTACAATTGCTTCAAAAATATGCTTGTGTGCATCTTTGTAAAAAGCATCAGGTTGTAAGATATCAATAACGTCATCAACCCCTTTTTTATCAATCATCATTGCTCCAAGAACTGCTTCTTCAAGTTCTAAAACTTGTGGGGGCAATTTTCCTTTTTCGAGGCTGATTATTGTAGTTTTATCGACCTTTACAGGATTTATATTTTTGAAGTTTTCCATATTGCGAAAGTACTATAAATTTAAAAAACATTGTTCTTGAGTTATCATAAATAATTGTTTATAAGCACCCAATTTTTGTTGATAACCAAAAAAAAATCCGAAACTGTGGGGTTTCGGATTTTTTTATATTTAGTAAGAATTTACTCTTTGAACTCACCCATATTACTGTATTTGTCCATTCTTTGAGCGATTAACTTCTCTGTTGATAAGTCTTTCAATTCTTTATATCCTTTCAATATATATTCCTCTACTGATTTAAAAGTAGTCTCTCTATCATAATGTGCTCCACCAAGTGGCTCAGGGATAATATCATCAATTAATTTTTGTCTTTTCATATCTGATGAAGTCAGTTTCAAAGCCTCTGCAGCTTGTTCCTTGTACTCCCAGCTTTTCCATAAAATAGACGAGCAAGATTCTGGTGAAATTACTGAATACCATGTGTTTTCTAACATGTAAACTTTATCTCCTACACCTATTCCTAAAGCTCCTCCAGAAGCTCCTTCACCTACAATGATTGTGATGATAGGCACTTTAAGGCGAACCATTTCAAAAATGTTTCTTGCAATAGCTTCTCCTTGTCCGCGTTCCTCTGCTTCTAATCCAGGATATGCTCCCGGAGTATCAATCAAAGTTAAAACAGGAATACCAAACTTCTCTGCCATTTTCATTAAACGCAAAGCTTTACGGTATCCTTCAGGATTTGCCATCCCAAAGTTTCTATATTGACGTGTTTTAGTGTTGTATCCTTTTTGCTGTCCTACAATCATAAATGACTGCCCACCTATTTTTCCTAATCCACCAATCATCGCTTTATCATCAGCAAAACCTCTATCACCATGCAGTTCTAGAAAAGTGTCGCCACATAATGCTTTAATGTGATCTAATGTATAAGGTCTACTTGGATGTCTTGATAATTGTACACGTTGCCATGCTGTCAAGTTCTTATAAATTTGTTTTTTGGTATCTATAAGCTTCTTGTTGATTTGTTTACATGTATTTGAAACATCAACATCTGATTCTTGACCAATAACAAGGCATTTATCTAACTGATCTTCTAGTTCTTTAATTGGAAGCTCAAAATCTAAATATTCCATAGTAACTGTGCGTTTTTGTTATTTATTTGGACTGCAAATATAAAATATTAAATGATTTACAACCCGATATTTTTTACTTTAGTAACAAGGCTTAAAGGTACGACCTAATTTACACTTTGATGTTAAAAGATTTTTAAAAATACAAACATCTTAAAATCAGAAGTTAAACAACGAAATCCCTCCTTATTTTTGCCCTTTCATTTTATATTTTCGTTCATGATATAAGTAAGATGCAGCAGTTATATGTCCTAATGCATCTTTTGCCATTTCCGGATTGAGTTTCGTGGGCAATAGCACGGTATCATTTTGCATTTTAAATTGTAAAGGCTCTTTGTTTGGTTGCAAAATCACAACATCATTTCCTACTCTAAATGCGTTGTTATTATGAAATTGCATGATCGCTCTTCCCGCTGTTGTTTCTGGTAACTTCATTAAATTACGTCCAGGCATTGGATTTTTAACATCCATTCCTATAAAACTTAAGACCGTGGGAGCAATATCAATTTGGCTACACAATTTTGCATAGTCCATGCCTTTGGGAACATTTGGCCCAATTAACAAAGCGGGAATGTGAAATTTATTTATAGGTACAAGATTCTTCCCGTAAGTGCGTGTATTGTGGTCTGCTATTACCAAGAAAATCGTGTTTTTATAATACGCCTCTTTCTTTGCCATTTCGAAAAATTTACCAATCGAAAAGTCAGCATATTTCATCGCGTTGTTTACCGTGTTTTTCTTTTTATCATACAATTTAATTCTGCCATCTGGAAACTCGAAAGGTTCGTGATTAGAGGTAGAAAACATCAATGAAAAGAAAGGTTTGTCAGCTTTTGACTTGAAATAAGCATTAGCTTTTACAGCAAGATCTTCATCAGAATAACCCCAAGTCCCTTTGAAAGCCGTTTTATCATCTTTATAATTTGCTTCGTCTATGATAGTTTTAAACCCGTTACCATTAAAGAAAGCTGCCATATTATCAAAGTTCGCCATTCCACCATATATAAAACTAGTATCGTAGCCGTATTCTTTTAAGTTTTGCGCCAGCGTATAAAAACCTGTTTGAGAATTACTTAATTTCACTACACTCTCAGATGGCGATGGTAAAAAACCGGTAACCACTGCTTCGATACCGCGCACACTGCGTGTTCCTGTTGCATATAAATTAGTAAATAGCAGTCCTTCCTTAGTTAGTTTATCAAACTCTGGAGTTAGCGGTAAGCCTCCCAAGCTCCCTACATATTCTGCTCCTAAGCTCTCTTGTAAAAAAACAACAACATTATACGGCCTTTCAAGAATAGTATCTGCTCTTTGAATGTGAAACAATGGCAATTCATCATCAAGAAAATCTCCTGCCGCGACATTCATATATTTTTTAACACGAGCTAGCGCTTCTTGAGAATCCATTTTACCGTACATTTTCTCTGCGTTTCCTTCGTTTTTGATCGAATACAAAGCATAACCAACAGTGTAAAGAGAATTTAAACCTAGATTATTTGTCAGTTGATCTGTTGAAAAAATAGCATTGCTCGCATTAAATGGTCGTTTAGAAACCAAGCTGGAACGTGCTCCAAAAAACAGTAAAAATGCAACCAGTGGAAATAAAATTAACTTGGTTTTGTAGTCGCTGTATTTTGGATAAAATATAAAGCACACATTTTTAATACTAACATATAAAGCGGCTGCAATAAGTATGAAAGAAAAAATCATCGAACCTAGGTAACTTTTAAATAATGTCCCTAAAACCTCTTTGGGATAGATCAAGTAATCTATAAATAATTTATTAGGACGAGTGTCATATTCGTTAATGAAGTCGTGACTAGCAAGCTCCATAAATAGTAATAAAAATAGAAAGCTCAAAAAATACCAAGCAAAAAACTTCTTGATTTTTTCTAAGTAATAGTGTGGTAAAACTGATAGTAAAAGAGCTGGTAGAAAGGAAATATAGGACAACAAAATCAAATCCATACGCAGCCCGATAGGAAAAATCATCCAATAATCCGCTGTTTGAACGACTCTATCTTTGTAAATAATAAAAAGTACAAATCGGCTAATTGTTGTAATCAATAAACCCAGGAAGAAAAAATTCAACAAGGGCTTTAAGTAAATGATTTTTTTCATTTTTATTTTAATCCCAAATCAGGATAAGGATATGTAAATGTGATACTGTTATAAAATATCTGCCGAAGCTTGTTCTTTTGCGACAGCAGTCTCTTTCGGTGTCATTTTGTGTTTAATAATTCCGTTTAGGATAACGGTTATAATAATTATTACAGCACCTACGTAAAAAGAAAAGCTCATTTTTTCTTTTCCTCCAATGATAAAATAAGCAAGAATAATTCCGTAAACAGGTTCTAAGTTTGTAGTCAACATTACTGTATACGGACTTAATTTTTCCATCACTTTTACTGAAGCCGTAAATGCGTAAGCTGTACAAATTGATGCTAAAATTAGAATCAAAATCCAATTATTTGTTGTCAATTCGAAAAATTCGACACTAAATTTTTGCTGTATCAAATAGTAAATACTAATAAAAAACACCCCTGAGAGAAACTCATAGAAAGAAATTACAGACGGATCATGCTTATGGATTAATTTTCCGTTCATTAAGGTAAAAAGCACTCCTAACAAAATCGAAATAAGAGCAAATACCATTCCCTCATAGTAGTTTACCTCAACCTTCATAATCATAGCAAGACCTGCGATAATAACAAGACCAAAGAAAACCTCATACCACAAAATCTTTCGGCCATAAAATAGTGGCTCTAATAAAGAAGCAAAAAAAGCTCCCAAAGAGAAGATGGAAAGTGTAATAGAGACATTAGAAACTTGAATCGCATGAAAAAAGGTAACCCAATGCAGTGCAATTAGTAAACCCACAAATACCAACTTTAAAAAAGCGGTCGTGGGCACTTTAAACGATTTCTTCTTGTAAATGATAAATGCTCCTAGAAAAACTCCTGCTAAAAGCATGCGATACCATACGATGGCATCGGCAGTTATTGTAATTAATGCGCCTAAGATGGCAGTAAAACCCCAAATAAAAACTATTAAATGTAGGCTTAGGTAACTTTTGAGCTTATCGTTTTGCATTGCGTAGTAAAAATATTGCTAGTACTCCAAAAAACATATTAGGGAACCAAACGGCTAGAAAAGGTGAAAAGGTCGATTTCTCAGCAATCGTTCCAAAGATTTTATCAAAAAAGACGTAACCAAATGCAATCGCGATCCCAATAGTCAAATTCATTCCCATTCCTCCTCTACGTTTCATTGCTGAAACTGAAACGGCAATAATTGTCAATATAAAGGCCGAGATAGGAACACTAAACTTTTTATAAAGAACCACCATATACACGTTTATATCAGAGGAACCTCGCTTTTTTTGCTTGTCGATAAAATCAATTAATTTATTTAAGCTCAACGTTTCAGCGATATACACCACCGGAGTCAAATCCTCTAAATCAAAAGAAAACTTGGCAACTTTTTCTGTTTCTTTTTCGATTTTATCATTGATTGCACCTACTGTTCTTTTGCTATAATCGTACATAGTGTACGTGCTGTCTTTTGGATTCCACTTAATTCTACTAGCGGTAATCTTAGAAACTAATTTATCCTTTTCAAAGCGCTCTAGAACAAAATTAAATGCAACTTTAGAATCGGTATTAAAGCTATTAACATAGATAAATTCGTTAGCGTTAATTTGTCTATAAACATCGGTATTATTTCCCATCATGGCTTGCTTGCCACCTCCTTTTAAGTAGGTATACCTAAAGTAGTTAAATCCTTCACTGGATTTTGGGACTACGTAAAACCCCATGATTAAAACAAAAACAGAGATAATTGAAGCACCTATGATGTATGGCCTTAAAAAACGTGTAAACGAAATACCCGAACTTAAGATTGCTATAATTTCTGTGTTGTTAGCCAGTTTTGATGTAAACCAAATAATGGATAAGAATAAAAATATAGGAAATAGGGAATTCGCAAAATAAATAGTAAAATGATAATAGTAAATTGCGATTTCGATCAAAGGAATTTCATTAGCAATCATTTTATTGATCTTCTCAGATACATCTATGATAATCCCAATAGGAATAAACATCAACAGCATAGCCGCAAATGTAGCCAAGTAACGCTTCAAGATGTATAAATCTATAATCGTCAAGCCTAAAAATCCCCTACTGGGCAATTTGCTATTTGTTTTTTTTGTCATATTACAATTTTACCAGCTATATATTTCTCTCAATGATCTCAGAAAGATTACAAGCGTTGGCTCATATTTTTCACCATCATGTCTTTCCAAACTCTAAAATCTCCAGCTATAATACGTCTTCTTGCTTCACGCACTAACCACATGTAAAAACCTAAATTGTGAATTGTAGCAATTTGCTTTCCTAAATATTCATTAGCTGCAAACAAGTGACGCAAATAGGCTTTTGTATATTCTGTATCTACAAAGGTATGTCCCATTTCATCTATTGGAGAAAAATCGGCTTCCCATTTTTTATTTTTGATATTGATGGTTCCGTTTGCAGTAAACAGCATCCCATTTCTAGCATTACGTGTAGGCATCACACAATCAAACATATCTACTCCTAACGCAATATTTTCTAAAATATTAATAGGCGTTCCCACTCCCATTAAGTATCGTGGTTTGTCCTCTGGTAATATTTCACAAACAACCTCGGTCATTGCATACATTTCCTCTGCAGGTTCTCCAACTGATAGTCCACCAATCGCATTTCCTACTTGATTCGAATTTGCAATATATTCGGCTGATTGCTGGCGTAAGTCTTTATAACAACTCCCTTGAACAATGGGAAAAAAGGCTTGATCATATCCGTATTTTACCGGTACTTTTTCAAGGTGATTTACACAACGATCTAACCAGCGGTGCGTCATTTTCATCGAGCGCTTAGCATAATTATAGTCACAAGGATACGGCGTACACTCATCGAACGCCATGATAATATCAGCACCTATAGTACGCTGAATTTCCATTACATTTTCAGGAGTAAAAAAGTGGTACGATCCATCAATATGTGATTTAAACTTTACCCCTTCTTCTTTAATTTTTCTATTTGCAGAAAGCGAATACACTTGGTACCCTCCTGAATCTGTCAAAATATTACGATCCCAGTTCATGAATTTATGCAATCCACCTGCTTTTTCAAGAATTTCAGTTTGTGGACGCAAGTATAAGTGGTACGTATTCCCTAAAATAATATCAGGGTTTATGTCTTGTTTTAATTCTCTTTGATGCACTCCTTTAACAGAGGCAACAGTACCCACAGGCATAAAAATTGGTGTTTCTATAACTCCGTGATCTGTTGTAATACTTCCCGCTCTGGCTTTAGATAGCGGATCTTTTTTTAATAAATCAAATTTCATAATACCATTTTTCTACCGATTGTTCGGCGGGCAAAGATAGGTTAATTTGAAAACTAGAGAATTAGATAATTCAAAAAATTAAATAACATTTAGTATTTGTTGTCATAAACTGTATTTAAATTCACAATGTATGTCTCATTTCTACAATTTGGGCATGCCCTTCCCTGATTAGCATCTGGGCCGGTCAGGCTATTCGCTATATTCCCGCTAAGATAAATTAGGACTAAAAAGTCCTATTTTTCTAAAGCGCGCGATGCCGCTGCTATCCTTCATGCAATGGCATCATACTGCAGATAAAAATATAACAAAACTTCAAAATCTTTTTTTTTATAAAAAACTGAAGATAAAAATGACTGATTGTAATTAATTCCCGTTTGGGTTACAGATATTTGCATAAAAATTACAAACAATGAATTGGATCATATTAATTATAGCAGGATTTTGCGAAGTGGCTTTTGCATTTTGCTTAGGTAAAGCTAAGGAAACTAGCGGTGCTGAAGCTAATTGGTGGTATGTTGGTTTTTTAATCACCTTAACACTAAGTATGACTTTATTGATAAAAGCAACCCAAAGTTTGCCCTTGGGTACAGCCTATGTTGTCTGGACAGGTATTGGTGCGATAGGCACAGTGCTAGTTGGAATTTTATTCTTCAAAGATCCTGTGCACTTTTGGCGCATCTTTTTTCTAATGACCTTAATTGGATCAATTGTCGGATTAAAAATGGTATCCCATTAATTCTGGCTAATTATTATTTCGCGAAAGCGGTACCATCTTTTTTAGTTCTTTAACCGTAATGAACTGAAAAACAACTACCTTAAAACATTCAAAACTACCACTTAATGCCACATATAAAAACCACTTTGTATTTAAAAATTGCGTTCATACTATTGCTATCCACTTTGATTTCGTGTAGTAAAGTAAAAACAGCCGATTTAATCGTTACAAATGCTGTTATCTGGACCGGAAATGAAAATCAAAAGACGGCGCAAGCGATGGCAATTGATGCCGATACAATTGTAGCAATAGGTACAATAGAAGAGATCAATAAATACAAAGGTAAGAAGACTAAGATAGTTGATGCTTATGGCAAATTTATTACTCCAGGTTTCATAGATTCTCATGTGCATTTACTACAAGGTGGTAATAGTTTGTTGAATGTTGAATTACGAGATGCAAAGACTCCCGAAGAATTTGCTAAGCGAATTGGGGATTATGCTAAAACATTACAAGCTGGAGAATGGATTCTTGAAGGAAATTGGGATCATACACTGTGGGGAGGAACATTACCCACAAAGGAATGGATTGATAAATATACCATGGATAATCCGGTGGTAGTTTATCGCCTAGATGGACATATGGTTTTTGCAAATTCTGCTGCGATGAAATTTGCTGGTATCGATAAAAATACTGCTGATATAAAAGATGGTGTAATCGTAAGAGACAAAGAAGGCAATCCTACAGGGATTTTCAAGACTAATGCCATGCCTTTAATAGTAGACAAAATACCCGAATTAACTAGGAAACAAAAAGAAGCTGCCTTGGCAGCAGCTATGAAATATTTTGCCTCAAATGGTGTGACATCAGTGCACGATTTAGATAGTTTATCAAGCTACAAAACTGCAAAGAGATTTAAAAAAAAGGGTGATTTAACGCTGCGAATATATAGTTCGCGTCCGTTAGACAAATGGATCGAACTGGCAAATGCCGATTTAAAAAATAATAAATGGTTAAAACGCGGACTGCTTAAAGGATTTGTTGACGGCTCGCTTGGCTCGCACACTGCCGCTTTTATTGATAATTACAGTGACAATGTTGGAGACAAAGGCTTTTTAATCACAAATCCAGCTACTTTAAGTGAATGGATTACTAGTGCAGATCAAGCCAATTTAAATATTACTGTTCACGCCATTGGTGATCGCGCAGTGCAATCTATCTTGTCTGGTTATGACAAAATAATTAAAAAAACTGGAACAAAAGATCGAAGATTTAGAGTGGAGCATGCGCAGCACATCGTTGCAAGTGACATCCCTAAATTTGCAGAATTAGGTATTATCGCAAGTATGCAACCTTACCATGCTATCGACGATGGAAGATGGGCAGAGAAAGTTATAGGTGCGGAACGCATGAAAACGACCTATGCTTTTAAATCACTACTCGACGCCAAAACTAAAGTAAGTTTTGGTAGTGATTGGCCAGTAGCACCAGGTTCTGCTTTACTAGGTATTTATGCCGCTACTACTCGAAGAACCTTAGATGGTAAAAATCCAAATGGTTGGAATCCAGAACAAAAAATCACTGTAGAGCAAGCTTTAACGGCTTATACTAAAAGTGGTGCTTATGCGTCTTTTGATGAAAAAACAAAAGGAACTTTAGAAGTTGGTAAATTAGCTGATTTTGTTATCCTGAGTCAGGATATT
The DNA here is from genome assembly GCF_000425505.1 of Flavobacterium frigidarium DSM 17623. Classification (GTDB taxonomy): domain Bacteria; phylum Bacteroidota; class Bacteroidia; order Flavobacteriales; family Flavobacteriaceae; genus Flavobacterium; species Flavobacterium frigidarium. The sequence continues at coordinate 148,879 of NZ_AUDO01000001.1, forward strand.
ACTAAGATTGATCCTGTAAAAATCAAAGAGGTGTATGTTGTTAAAACCTACGTGGGCGGCAAGAAAGTTTATGACAGATCAAAGAAAAAGAACTATTAGAAATAGTTTAAAATAAAAAAACAGAGAGCGATTCAATACAAATCGCTCTCTGCTTTTTTTATTTTTTGTTTTTATTTATAAAATCAAGTGTCTCATCAAATCGATCGCTGTATGGCCAGAAATATTGCGTCACCATAGGTACATGTTTCTTGTCGATATGAATAAGTTCAACTGAAGGTTGGAACGGTTTCAAAGCTTTTAAAAACCGATCGTTTGCTACTGTAATTGATGGATAGGTTTTGTCTCCTACATAAATTAAAAAAGGAGGTGTATTTTTATTTAAAAAATAAATAGGAGAAGCATCTTTCCATTTTGCTGGATCTGCAGTCCAAGTAGCCAGGTAATCGTCTTTAGTGGTTGGAGGATATTGCTCTAAATAATTTTTCATATCTAACCCTGCCGCATCGTTTAATATAATTCCAGCTATGCTTTTTTCGTCGATTCCGTATTTAGGATTCATTACTGCTAAGGCTGCAAGATGCCCTCCTGCTGAGTGTCCAGTCACGTAAATTTTATTTACATCACCATTAAAACTTTTAACATTAGCTTGCACCCATTTTATTGCTGCAGCAACTTCCTTAGCCATATCGTCATAATTTGCTTTAGGACTCAACGTATAATCTGGAATTATAGTTACGACACCTTTCTTAGCAAAATTGCGTCCCAATAAATTGTAGGTGTCTTTATTACCGCTATTCCAGTTTCCTCCATGTATAAATATCAAAACAGGAGCCGCTACACTTTTGTTATCAGGCTGAAAAATATTCAATTTGGGTGCCTCTACAGAATCTACTACTGCAGAAGTCATAAAAGATTGGTCTTTAATTTTTTTAGAACTGCATCCTGTTAAGAAAAAGATGCTAATTAATGTTAGTATCGTAAAGCTGTATCGCATGTTGTTTTTTAACAAATATATTAATAATGAGAAAAAACAAAGAATGGCTTGTTTTAAATTATAGAACTATTAACATCTGTTGTATACTGACGGTTATTCATTATTTTTACAAAAGAAATACAAACTTATTATAGAGACATAATGGAATACACCCTATTAATCGTTCCTGGACTTGGTAATTCAGGAGTGCAACACTGGCAAACGTATTGGCTTAAATTATTTAGTAACGCTCAAAAAGTAATTCAAGAAAATTGGAATGAGCCACAACTTGAAAATTGGCTAGAAGCCTTAAACAAAAAAATTGCTACTATTGATGGACCAATTGTGCTGGTTGCACACAGTTTAGGTAGCATATTAGTAAATCAATGGACTACGACTAACTTTGATAAAAAGGTAATCGCAGCAATGCTTGTCGCTCCCGCCGATGTAGACTCGGCTACGCATACTCCTCCCGAAACGAGGAATTTTGCCCCTATAGTACAAAACATCTTGCCCTTCCCTACTGTTGTTGTAACATCAGAAGATGATCCTTACATCTCCTTCGAAAGAGCGAAGTTCCTTGCTGAAAAATGGGGAAGTACATTTGTAAACGTTGGGTTAAAAGGACATTTGAATACAGCTTCTGATTTAAAAAATTGGGAAGAAGGTCAAGAAATACTTACCGCATTGATTGCCGAAATTAATTAAAAAAAAACAGCCTTAGATATGAAACTAAGACTGCTTTTAAGGGCTAATTATGAGAACAACTAACCCTCCCTTTTCAATTAACATACTAAAACTAACTAAAACAAACTTTATAAAACTGTGCTGCTGAATAATCAGTTGACCGACAAAATCAACGTTATCGCATCACATTCAATTATAATATCAAAGTTTTTATACATTTATAAAAATAACCAATTAAAATAAATATTTGAACTATTGACATTTCAAAGATACTACAACTAAAAAGCTAATTAGTAATCATTTAGACCAAACCAAAGTATGTAACGTTAAAGGTCTTAATAAGTGTAGACGAACGGTAAATAGACGTCTTAATCAAACATTAATCTACCATATTGCGTTTTCATTTTACATTTGTGAGTGAATTTTCCCCTAAACTAACCACACAAATTTTAAGATGAAGACCATCAATAAAGTGGTTGAAATATCTGATTTTCTTGATCGCAGTCTACATCTGGGATGTAGTGCAGAAGGCTCTTTATTATTGGCGGGGCTACTTACAACTCTAGGATTGTGGAAAGCTGTTTTTAAAAGTATTTACGTCTATCCATTACTCGGTACGACTAGAGAATTATTGTACTGGATTGCTATTTCATTTTCAAATAGTTTAAGAACCGCCTTTGGAGATTTTTTAAGTGATATTATGGGTTTAAGCTATCTTACAGCTGCTATTATAACGGCTACAATAATTTTATTTATAATGCTTTTACATTACACAACAAAGATTAATACTGTCCTACTTTTTTGGATCGCCTTTGTATTTACACGACCATTTGGTGCCGCCTTTGGAGATTTTTTAACTAAGGCGGTTAGTAAAGGTGGATTAGCAATAGGAACTGGTACAGCCAGTATTATTTGTTTGCTGTTAATGATTACTTTTGTTCTGATTTCGCAACAAAAAAACAGCAAGATTTCTCAGTAGAGCTTCCTCTTTTTTGTGCGTTATTTTATTATTCGAAAATAAATCTAACAAAAGCACTAATTATGTTGAAATCTAAAAATTGGCACCAGAAACACCGAGACGATTTAGACTACGGAAGTCGCATCGCAGATTCAGTTGCTAAAGGAATGGGATCTTGGAAATTTATAATTATTCAAACAGTTCTAGTGGTATTGTGGATGGGATTGAATTTAGTTGCCTTTGTACAACATTGGGATGTATATCCTTTTATTTTACTCAATTTATTATTTTCGACACAAGCCGCTTATGCCGCACCTATTATTATGATGTCTCAAAACAGACAGAATGAGCGCGACCGTGTGCAAGCACAAGCAGATTACCAAACTAATATTGACGCCAAACTGGAAATTGAAGCGCTTGCTGCTAAATTAAACAGTATTGAGGTTGAAAAGCTAGATAAAATCATGCGTATGTTAGAAGAAATGAAGTCATAATTTTAAATATAGTAGTGGCTAGAAAACAAAAAAAATGTTGTGTAACAAATGTTACTGTAGTTTGCCGTGACAATAATTACCTTTATCTAACTATTTTCAAAGTAGCGGAATTTTAAAATTTAAGAATATGACTGTAGAAGAAATTATAAAAAAAGATTTAGGAACCATTATCGATGTACGATCTTATGGAGAGTTTATGGGTGGCCATGTAGTCGACTCAATAAACATTGCGTTAAATGAAATACCAGAGCGATTGGAAGAAATAAAGAACCTGACGATGCCTTTGATACTTTGTTGCGCATCAGGAAATAGATCTAACCAGGCGCAACAGTTCCTTTCGCAACAAGGAATAGAATGTTATAATGGCGGTTCATGGCTTGACGTAAACTATTACAAATCAAAATAAAACACCAGTAGATGATCACGTTTTTAAAAAAAATATTGGGAGTAGGACCAGCAACAAAATACGCTGAGTTAATGCAACAGTCAGCGGTTATCCTAGATGTACGATCTCCTGCCGAATTTAAGCAAGGACATATTAAGGGAGCATTGAATATGCCATTAAACGAACTAGAGAAACTAGTTTCGAAAATTAAGAAAGATAGTATTGTTATCACTTGTTGTGCATCAGGCATGCGAAGCGCTTCAGCAAAAAACATCTTAAAAAATTCTGGTTATGAAAAAGTTTATAACGGTGGTAACTGGAGCAGCCTAAATAATAAAATATAAATACAAGAGTTTTGTAAAGTAAAAAGTCCCAACATAATGTTGGGACTTTTGTATTTTAATGAGATTTATAACTTTGTAACTCTCTGTTGCATTGCATCACAAACATTGTTTTACAAATAAAATCTCATTCACAAATTAAATTTTAAATTATTCGCCTAATTTAGGGTAGTCATTATATCCTTTCTCAGTGAAAGTATAAAATGTACTTTGATCTGGAGCATTAAGCGGTGCATCTATTTCAAAACGTTTTACTAAATCAGGATTTGCTATAAATGGTACGCCATAAGCAACCATGTCTGCATCTCCGTCTTCAATCACTTTATTTCCAGTTTCCTTAGTAAATCCTTTATTGATCATCAATAAACCATTGTACATAGGTCTAAAATGTTTAGCAACTTCAGTAACTGCATAAGGAACTTCGCTTACATCAGTAAAAGGTTCCGTAAGGTGCAAGTAAGCTAAACCGTAATCGTTTAATTTTTTAACAATGTATTCGTGAGTTGCGATAGTATCTTTATCAACAGTCATCCCTTGAACACCGTGCATAGAAGGATTTAAGCGAACACCCACTCTTGAATAACTAATTACGTCTTTTAAAGCATCGAGAGTTTCAAACAATATTTTAGCTCTGTTTTCTATGCTTCCTCCGTACTCATCAGTACGTGTGTTAGAAGTTCCGTTAAAGAACTGGTGGAATAAATATCCGTTAGCAGCATGTAATTCTACACCGTCAAAACCAGCATCTACAGCATTTTTTGTACTGTTTTTAAAATCTAAGATTGTAGCTTTGATTTCGCCTACCGTCATTTCCTTAGGAGTAACTGTATCGATAAAACCACTTTCTACGTATGCTTTAGCTTCAGGATTAATTGCCGATGGAGCGTGTGGTAATTCACCATTATGTAACTCAGGATGAGATAATCTTCCTGTGTGCCATAATTGAACAAAGATTTTACCGCCTTTATCATGAACTGCCTTTGTAACTTGTTTCCAGCTCTCTGTTTGTTCTTTGCTATAAAGTCCAGGAACATTGATAAATCCAACTGCTTTTTTACTTACAACAGTACCTTCTGTGATTAGCAAACCAGCATCTGCACGGTCAGAATAGTAAATAGCCATTTGTTCAGTAGCCAAATTCCCTTCGTTACCAGCGCGACTTCTAGTCATAGGCGCCATAGCCATGCGGTTGTTGTACTTTTCAGTTTGATATGTATACGGTTTTAATAAGGTGATATCACTCATAATTTGTTGTGCTTAATTTTTAATTGATTTGAGAAACGTACGTATTGAAACCTATGCCTTCAAAAATACTTGAAACAGTATCTAATGCATAAGAATCATGACCTTCAAGCAAAAATTCTTTTTCGGCTTGATCGTCAGTATTTATATTGATAACTTCGATAATTCTAGAATGAGGAAACAACAAGTCAAAACTAACTTGATGATTGATTGACTTTGTGAATTCGTCATCATTTTCCATTATTACGATGATTTTTGCAGTAGCTACCTCTTTAATTGTTTTAACAACGGTATCATCGTTAATGCAAAAACCAGAAAGAATAATCATATCGGCTTCCCAACTTGCGTTTGTAGCACAAGGCATTATTTCGATAGAAGCATAACGATTTTCTGTCAAAAGAGATTGTTGAATCTTATTGACTTCATTTATATTTTTATCGAATAATAAAAGTTGGTAGCGTGCAGCTAACTCATTCAATACCGATAAATTTCTTTTATCTGAGGCACCAATAACGGCGATTGTTTTTATGTTTTGCATTTTTATCAGTTTTAATACTGCAAAACTACAACCATAAGCGATAACCTACTGTTGAGGTAGATTAAGAAATGGTATTGATCTAAATCAAGTTACCTTCTCAAGCTAATTTGTTTCCTAACTCTGCTCAATGTTTCTGGGGTTAAACCCAAAAAAGAAGCAATCATGTGTTGTGGTACACGAGCTATAATATCAGGATAAGCGCTAGTCAATTTGAGGTATTTTTCTTCGGCAGAAGAATTAAGTGCCGCATTAACACGAGATTGAAAGGCGATAAATGCGTTTTGTAAAAGTATTCTTTGATAAGTTTCAAATACTGGTAATTTACTCATCAAGTCTTCACGGGCAGTGTAAGTAAGCAACAATAATTCCGAGTCTTCAATTGCTTCAATAGTATGTGTAGAATTGCTTCCTTGTAAAAAGCTGGCAAGATCACTAATCCACCAACCTTCAAAGGCAAATTGTATGACATGTTCATTTCCTTTTTCGTCAGTAGCATACGATCTCAAGATTCCTTTTTCGATAAAAGCATTGTAAGTGCAAACATCTCCTTCTAGAAGTAATGTTTGTTTTTTTCTTAATTTCTTCGGGATAAAAAAAGTTTTACAAAGTTCAAATTCTTCGGCTGAAATTTTGACTTTTTCTCGGATACTTTTTTCTAGTTGTTCATACATGCTGGCAAGGTAATAATTCAGCATTCATTAAAAAAATGTTATTTTAAAAAACAATGCTTTTTCGAATAAAAAAACTATCAAATAGTATTAATCGTTTCAGTTGAAGTGCACTATCGCAATGGTAACAAAATCGTAAATCATTTGTCTTACGCCAAAATAAAAATTACATTTGTAACAGTTTAACTTTTACACACAAAATGAAGCCTAACACACAACAATTAAACGATTTAACTATCCAAGTAAGAAGAGACATTCTTCGAATGGTACACGCCGTAAATTCAGGACATCCTGGAGGATCATTAGGCTGTACTGAATTTCTAGTAGCTTTATACCAAAACCTTATGGAACGCAAAGAGGGATTTGATATGGACGGTATAGGAGAAGATTTATTCTTTCTATCAAACGGACATATTTCTCCTGTATTCTATAGCGTTTTAGCACGTAGCGGGTATTTTCCAGTTTCAGAATTAGCGACATTTCGTTTAATCAACACAAGATTGCAAGGTCACCCAACTACTCACGATAATCTTCCAGGAGTTAGAATCGCATCTGGTTCGCTTGGTCAAGGTTTGTCTGTAGCAATTGGTGCTGCTCAAGCAAAAAAATTAAATAACGACAACCACTTGATTTACACACTTCACGGTGATGGTGAATTACAAGAAGGTCAAAACTGGGAAGCAATCATGTATGCATCTGCTAAAAAAGTAGACAACCTTATTGCAACTGTCGATCTTAACGGAAAACAAATTGATGGTACTACGGATGAAGTACTAGCAATGGGAAGTATTCGCGCTAAGTTTGAAGCTTTTGACTGGGATGTTGTCGACATCAAAGAAGGAAACAACCTAGAAGCTATTTTAGCTGGTATGAATGAGGCAAAATCAAGAACTGGAAAAGGAAAACCAGTTTGTGTATTATTACATACTGAAATGGGTAACGGAGTTGATTACATGATGCACACACATGCTTGGCATGGTAAAGCACCTAATGATGCACAACTAGAAAATGCATTAGGGCAAAATCAATCAACTTTAGGCGACTATTAATAATTTTAAATTTTGAATTGTAAATTTTGAATTACCACTCAAAATCTTTCAATTATTAAATATTTAAATCTTTGAATTTAAAAGAATGAAAAAATATACAAATACAGGAAGTAAAGATACTCGTTCAGGTTTTGGAGCGGGAATGACTGAATTAGGTCAAAAAAACGAAAATGTTGTTGCCTTATGTGCCGATTTAATTGGTTCATTAAAATTTGATGATTTCAAGAAAAATCACCCAGAGCGTTTTTTCCAAATTGGTATTGCAGAAGCAAACATGATTGGGATTGCAGCAGGATTGACTATTGGTGGTAAAATTCCTTTTACAGGAACTTTTGCTAACTTCTCTACAGGAAGAGTGTACGACCAAATACGTCAATCAGTAGCTTACTCTGATAAAAATGTAAAAATTTGTGCATCACACGCAGGATTAACGTTAGGAGAAGATGGAGCAACACACCAAATTCTAGAAGATATAGGATTAATGAAAATGTTGCCAGGAATGACTGTAATCAACACATGTGATTACAACCAAACAAAAGCAGCTACATTAGCTCTTGCTGATCATCACGGTCCAGCTTACTTACGCTTTGGACGTCCAGTTGTACCCAATTTTATGCCAGCTGATGAGCCTTTCGTAATTGGAAAAGCAATCCTATTAAGTGAAGGAACAGATGTAACAATTATCGCTACAGGTCACTTAGTATGGGAAGCTCTTATTGCTGCAGAAGCATTAGAAGCTAAAGGTATCTCTGCTGAGGTTATCAATATTCATACAATTAAACCTCTTGATGAAGAAGCAATTCTAAAATCGTTGGCTAAAACTAAATGTGTAGTTACTGCTGAGGAACATAACATTCTTGGAGGTCTTGGAGAAAGCGTAGCTAGAGTATTAGCATTAAACACTCCTGCTCCACAAGAGTTTGTAGCGGTTAATGATAGCTTTGGAGAGTCAGGAACTCCAGCACAACTAATGGATAAATATAAATTGAACAATGAAGCTATTGTAGCTGCTGCTGAAAAAGTAGTTGCTAGAAAATAATATTCATTACCATAATAAAAAGCCGCTAAATCGATGATTTAGCGGCTTTTTCAATACCCATACTGCAAACAGTATTGTAGTAAAAGAATATAGAGAATTATCAATCAAACAAGGCAATTCTACCGTACTCTAGATCTACAACAAAATACTAGTGTAGATTATTTTATTCGAAAAAACATTCTCTAGCATAGAAAAAGTGCCACTAAACATTTAGGAATACAAATAATTGTTAGAACAAAAAAAAATCTCATTTCGATCGAAATGAGATTTTTTTTGTATGCTATGAATTCAGTATTATGGATGACTGTTTTTGTCTAAGTAATTTGTACCAGCAGCAAGTTCTGCTTTAGTTGTGAATCCGTCCCCATCATCGTCGATATCTAAGAAATCTGGAACACCATCACCATCTGTATCATCTGGGTTTACAGCATCTGTAGGTAGTTCATCTGCTCTCCAAACATAACCATCGCCATCAATATCTTCCAAATAAGATAAAATACCATCAGGATCTGAAAATATTGAAGTACCAACATTTCTAATCTCTAAATCGGATCTTACCAGAGCATATAATTTAAAACTAAATACTAGAGGAGCATAAGACGGAACTGAACTTGTGCCTGTAGCATAGTAACCCAAACCCGAAGGAATAAATATCACACCAGCACCAAAATCGCTATATGAAACTGTACCATCAGTAGTGCCTGTTGCAGTACCTGTTCTAAATTGTGGAAAAACCTCTCTCAACCCTCTAGTTTCTCCATATAAGCTTTTTGTACTTTGAGGAAATTTTTGCTCTTCAAAATCAGTTGATGTCAAAGTAGAAACAGCATCTGTTCCTGTTACTCTACTTAAATAAACTCCCTTGTAAGATGTTAGTACATTATCAACATTACTAGGCTTATCTCCACTACCTTCTCTTAAAGCCAGATAATACAATTTATATGTCAAGTCATGTAACTTCACCTCTCTTACTAGCAATTTAGGGAAAGTAGTTTTATTTAAATATGACATTATAGAAGGCTGTGTTCCTCCTGTTGGTATTTGAGTTATGGTAACATCTTGGTCATCAGAAAAACCAGGGTGATTAGTAATGGTGATATAATTAGAAGTTAAATATTCTTCGATATCGCTAAGATCTGTAGGATATTGTTCACTGTATTCTCTTGCAGGAGTCAATTCTATCGTATCATCACTTTTCGAACATGAAAATAAAGAGAGTGTTGTAATTGATAAAATAAAATAATACTTAAATTTGTTCATTATAGCTGATTTTTAAGTGCGCAAGATACAATATTGATTTATTTTTGTAAACTATTTAACTCTGATTTTATATTTTTTATGCGAATAGATAAATTTTTATGGTGTGTCCGATATTACAAAACTAGAAACATGGTTACCGAGGCATGCAAGAAAAATCATGTAACAGTAAACGGTCAAGTAGCCAAGCCCTCTAAGGAGGTTTTCCCTACTGATAAAATTACTTTCAGAAAAGATCAAATTACTCAAATTATAACTGTTTTAGATATTCCAGAAAGCCGCGTGGGTGCTAAACTGGTGGATATGTATCGAAAAAACGAAACGCCAGCAGAAGCATACCAACACCTAGAGTTGCTTAAGTTGTCTAAAGAACATTACCGAAAAAACGGTACCGGAAGACCTACCAAAAAAGACCGTAGGGACATTGACGAATTCGGAAACGAAATTCACAATGAAGATGAAGATTCAGAATAAATTTAAATGCAATTGCAACCAACACTAAAACTATGAGCAAAAACATCATATTAACACATCAAGAGATCGAACACAAAATTACCAGAATTGCTTATCAAATTTATGAAACCTTTGTAGATGAAAAAGAAGTTGTGTTGGCAGGAATTGCCGTAAATGGATATATTTTTGCTGAAAAAATAGCTGCAGAGTTAAAAAAGATTTCGCCTCTCGAAGTTTTACTTTGCAAAGTGTCGATTGACAAAGTTCATCCCGAAAATGCAATCACCACTTCTATTTGTAAAGAAGCATACGCAAACAAAGGCTTAATATTAATCGATGACGTTCTAAACTCAGGAACCACACTTATATATACAGTACGCCATTTTCTAGACGTTCCTTTAAAGAAATTTAAAACGGCGGTGTTAGTTGATCGCAACCATAAAAAATACCCCGTGAAAGCGGATTTCAAGGGGATTTCTCTTTCTACTTCACTGCTTGAACATGTACAGGTAGTTTTTGATGAAAACGATCAAAACTACGCTTATTTAAGCTAGAATATATTCGATATCAATTACAGTTTCTGTTATCGTCTTTTCGTCTACCGAAACGACGTGTTGCGCTTGATTATAAAAATAGCTTCTCTCAAAAAGATGCATTGCAATAAACTCCTTCATCTGCTCATCATCCATATGAGCAATAAGGGGTCTTTTGCTTTTATTAGGCGACAGTCTATTAAATAATGTATTTATAGAAGCCTTTAAATAAATCGAAACGACATTATCTGCAGCTAATAACAAATGATTATTTGCATAACAAGGTGTTCCCCCTCCTAAACCTATAATAACAGATTCCTCTGATTGTAATAATTCGACAAAAGCTTCGTGCTCCATCCTCCTAAATTTGATTTCGCCCAGTTGCTCAAATATATCTTTCACTGATAGATTGGCCTTTTTCTCTATATATTCGTCTAAATCCACAAAAGCAATTTGTTTTTTTTGAGACAAACTTTTTGCGATTGTAGACTTTCCGCACCCCATGTATCCTAATAGCACAATTTTCTTCATATAATAAATCCCTATAAGTTAGACCGTTATAATTAATTGATAAAAAAAGACAAATTTAAAGCAAAAAACTTTGGAAAACATCAAATAAAGTCCTTATATTTGCACCCGCATTCAAGCAAAGAAATTATGACTCGATAGCTCAGTTGGTAGAGCACATCACTTTTAATGATGGGGTCCTGGGTTCGAGCCCCAGTCGGGTCACAAATAGTGATCAAACACATAACTTACTTGAAAGCAAGACTCGATAGCTCAGTTGGTAGAGCACATCACTTTTAATGATGGGGTCCTGGGTTCGAGCCCCAGTCGGGTCACAAAATGGTCGAGTATTAACTACTTGACCATTTTATTTTCACGGCCACGTGGAGAAACGGTAGACTTGCCATCTTGAGGGGGTGGTGCTCGCAAGGGCGTGTGGGTTCAAATCCCACCGTGGTCACAAAATAATGACAATAAAATACGAGAAGGACAATACCAATTATCCTTTTTTAGAAATACATAATGACTCGATAGCTCAGTTGGTAGAGCACATCACTTTTAATGATGGGGTCCTGGGTTCGAGCCCCAGTCGGGTCACAAAAATGGTTAAGTAATTTTTACTTAACCATTTTTTTTTGGACTCAACTCAAAAATTTTCAACAAAGCTTAAACAATCACTTCAAACAACATATCCCTCCTCCTTAAGCAATGAAAATCTCAAAATAACAATTTACACATGTAGGTGATAAAATAGAAGAAGCAAATCTTACTTCATCTTAATACCGATCATTAAAGTTAATCCTCAAAACCACAAAGACTGTAGCCCCTATTTTTAGCGTCACTTATGCTTACTTTTTCAATCTTGTGAGAACAGCGGTTCAATCCCGTACAAGATTGCGAATAATGATATTTAGAAGCCGTTTTACTTACACAAATATAAACAGCTACAATATTTGTAGTATGATCTAGATCTCGCGATACAGGAGCATTTAAAAGATACATACTCACAATTGAAAGCGACAGAAAGAAACTCTTCATAGATAAAATAATTAGCTTGGATCTAATGCAGTTAATCACTCAATAACATTACAATTAAACAACTCTGCAAGTCCAATAGTGGTAACCTTAAAAAAACTAAATATAAACAGATTCACTGACAAACAGGAATTAAAATTTGAAGTAAAAATTAGGCATAAAAAAAACCTTTCATTTCTGAAAGGCTTTACCAATATTGCGGTCTGGACGGGACTCGAACCCGCGACCCCCTGCGTGACAGGCAGGTATTCTAACCAACTGAACTACCAGACCCACTGTTATTGCGGTGGCAAAGATACAACAGAAGTCGGATATTACAAGTACTTTATTTGATTATTAATTGCTTTTTTTTACTTTAAAAACCAACTCACTGATTGTGAATACTAAGCAAATAAAAATAATTTGGATTCCGAATCGTAATCGTAAGAATTTACTACAAAAACATCTTTTTAGTCCTTAATATATTGTTCTAAATTAAAAATAATACGCTAGCTATTGGGGATTCTAGCCCAGATTGAAGCGGCATCTTCTTAAATAGTAAGGCAAGATTTTTTAATATTGCTTTACTATTTAAGAAATATAGCGGAAAGCTGGAAAAAGCTCCAAAAAAAAATCCGACTTTTTATGGAAGTCGGATCAATTGTAAGGTATTTTAAATTATGTTTTACTAATTTTTACTTAGCTTTAGTCACATCTTTTAAATCAACACCACCTGGAATTTTAATTTTATCTGTTAGCGCTGATACTTCGTTTAAATAGAAATTACCAGTTAAAGACATCAAGACGGTTTCTTCGCTACTATTTGCTCCGTCAATGAACATTAATAATTCGTTGATAGAATTTCCCGCACCTGACTTAACAGATATCTTTACATTTTTCCCATCTTGATTAACTAACATTAGCTCCTCTAACCCTGCGCTACTAACATATTTATCAGCTGTAATTTTCATATCCTGCGCTCTTTTACTGTTTCTAGTAGTGTACACCTTTAAATTGTCTAATTTCTTTATAAGCGTCATATACCTTTGTGTTTCTGCATCACTAGCATCAACCCGAACCTTGCTCATTAACTCAAACATTTTTTTATTGACTACCACAGTTTTAATATCATCTTGATCGTTGTACTTGTCAAAACTTGCTTGTGCAAAAAAACTGCTGCTATATAGTATTATGGTAGTTAAAAATAGAAACTTTCTCATTATGATTTATTTAGTTGTTTTAAAAATTAAATTCTTTGATTTATCGTATTCATCGACATACAATACACTTTCTATGCCAGTATTAACATTAGTAGATAACTTCTCTAATGCTTGTTTGGTTTCCCGCAGCGCTTCTTCGGGACTATCATAAGTCCCTAAATCTTTTTCAGCCTGACTCTTTGATTGATTGCATGAGCAAACACCAAGAGCAAATGTAATAACAATCAAAACAGCACTGCTCTTAAAACGCCTTAGATTATACAATGTACTATATTTTATAGATTACGGAATTATTCCTCGAAACAAAGCTACTAAATTAATATTTGTGTCATCCTTAAATAAAAGAGCTACTACATCGAATATTTGACACTAAACAAATGCGCTTTACTGCTTTTAAAAATACTTAGAAAATAAATTCAATTAATTTATCATTATTTTAATAAATCGTGATAACTATCAAAACTAAACATCCTATTTTTACGTTAGTATAGTTATAAAATACCACCTATGAAAAAGACCTACAAATTTGCCTTACTTATCTTTTTAAGCGGACTATTGTTTCAAAGTTGCCAAGATAATGACGACGTGATTGCAACAACAGACTTAGATGTACAAGATTTTGTGTGGAAAGGCATGAACCAATATTACTTATGGCAAGCTGATGTTCCCAACTTAGCTGACGACCGCTTTGCAAACCAAGCTGCACTAGATGTATTTTTAAAAGGTTATACTGATCCTGAAGACTTATTTCAAGCGCTACGTGTTGATAAGTCTATCGATAGATTTAGCTGGATTGTTGACGATTATCGCGATCTTGAAGGTGCACTAGGCGGAATCACAGAAAACAATGGTCTAGACTTTCAATTAGCCTATAAAACACAAGGTAGCGATGATATCTACGGCTATGTGCGCTACGTATTACCAAACTCTGACGCGGCTGCAAAAAATGTAACCCGTGGGACAATCTTTTACGGTATTAATGGCACCCAATTAAATGTTAGCAATTATAATTCTTTACTATCGAATGATACGTATACTTTAAATTTAGCTGATATTAAAGATGGTGTGTTAACTCCAAATGGAAAATCAATCACTTTGACTAAATCAGTTGTTGCTGAGAATCCTATTTTTATTAAAAAAGTACTTACAGTAGGTACTCATAAAATAGGTTATTTAATGTATAATGGTTTCTTTAACGAATACGATTTGGCTTTAAACGACGCTTTTGGTGAATTTAAAAGTGCACAAGTTACCGACTTAGTTTTAGATTTAAGATATAATGGTGGTGGATCTGTGCTTACAGCAACAAGATTAGCCAGCATGATTCACGGACAGAGCACCGGTAAAATTTTTGCTAAGCAAGAATGGAATGCAAAAATAAATGATTACTTTAAGTCGAATAACCCTGAACAATTAAACAATAATTTTACTGACAAAATTGACACCACGCCAATTAACAGCTTAAATATTAAGAAGATTTATATTTTGACTACTGGAAACACTGCTTCTGCAAGTGAACTAGTAATTAATGGATTGAAGCCTTATATTGAAGTAGTGCAAATAGGTGGTACAACTGTTGGTAAAAACGTAGGATCTATCACGTTGTATGACTCTCCTACTTTTGGTAAAGAGAATTTAAACCCTAATCACCGCTATGCTATGCAACCTCTGGTGTTGAGAATTGTGAATGCGGACGGTTTTGGAGAGTATACTAGCGGGCTGTTACCCGATATTGCAATTAATGAAACACCATTAAATTTAGGAGTACTTGGTGACACAGAGGAACCTTTCTTAAAAACAGCCATCAACAAGATTACAGGTTCTACAGCTAGATTTAGCGCTCCAAGCAATCAAAAAGCTGCCCTCTTTTTTAAAGATACTAAAGCGATGAATGGTCAAAACCAAATGTTCATAGAAAAAGCACCCGAAGGATTGCAAAAAGCTTTGTAAAAAACAATTTAGAGCAAAAAATAAAGCCAGTGAAAATTTCACTGGCTTTTTATTTATCCTTTAGAAATACCACTTTCAAAGAACAAAAACAGAATTGTAAACCTGTTTATTAGTTGTTAGCATAGAAACCGTTTGGTCCCATACCTACCTCTACCGTTTTTAAAGCTTCTCCAGTAGCTGAATATACTACTACCTTTCCATCATTGATAAATCCTGCAGCATCAGCTGTATATATCTTTCCGTCGATTGCTGCAAATCCATATAATGTTGACCAACTATTGGCTGTAACATTAAATAAAGGAGTTTCTGTAAAAGTAGTTGCCGTTAAATCCATTACATATATACCTGTTCCGCTAGTATAATAAATCTTTGAACCATCGATATCCATATTGATAGAATTTGTCAAACTCGTAGTTTCAAATGATGTCGCAACATCTGTTGCAGCATTGATTTTGAATAATTTAGTTCTAGTATCATTTCCACATAATACATAAACACTACCATTACTAGCTTCGATTGAATTAATTCCTTCTTCTACTGTAATCACTTTAGATACTTTATTTGTACCTAAATCAATAACCGAAACTTCATTTCCTGACCCGAAACTACCATTCATTACATATAGTTTCCCATTCGATTCAACAATGCGTTCAGAAGTCTTTCCTACTTCAATAGTTCTTACATAGGCATATGTTGAAGCGTCATAAACAGTCACCGCATTAGAAATCGCATTTGTTACATATAAAAATCCGTTGTAAACCACACTATAGCGTGGGTTTTCTAAATTAGCGGAAATTGTAGCTACATTTTTAAAACTGTAACGATCAACAACTCTTACTTCATTTGAGTTATTAACAACAATAAATGCTTTGTCATTATAAAAAGACATTGATTGCGCTACGTCTCCTAATGTCTCTGTAGGATTCATTGTCGAAAAAATTGCATTTTGAAAAGTTACCAAGTCATTTGATAGAAAAGAAACTGACGCATTAGGCGTTCCAAAGTTCCCTTCATTTAAAATAAATACACCGTCAATATAAGCACCAGATGGAATATCTATTATTGTATCGTCGTCGTTACTACAAGAAGTAAATAAAAGTGCAAAAGCAGCAAGTCCTAAATAAAGATTTTTGAATTTCATGTTTTAATAATTAAGGTTTAAATAAATTGTAAAGTTTCGCCCCGGCATGTATCGGCTAGGCAGTGATTGATACTCTTTGTTCCATAGATTGGCTACTTTAACGCCAACCTTAAAAGTATTGTTTTTACTAAAGTTATAATCGGCTCCTATATTAGAAACCATAAATCCGTCTAGAATATTTTTTGGGTTATTATCTGAAGTAGTGAAAACTTCACCTGTATACAGCAACTGATAATAGCTTGCAAATTTTTTATAATTGTGAGATAAAGAACCTGTAAGTTTATGATAAGGAACATAGAACAATTGCTTTTGGGTACGCTCGTCTTTGGAGACTGTATAGGCGTAAGTTCCGCTCAAATCAAAATAGTGATTATTAAGTTTCTTGCTCCACCCTAGCAAAACCTCAGCACCATAAATTGTCACTTTGTCTGTGTTTATAGGCGACCAATTGCCTGCGTTTGTAGGCAACCAGCGAATCATATCATCGATTTTAGAGCCGTAAGCTGTTACAGAAAAATGCAGCTGTTTGAATTTAAAATCATTTCCTACCTCTAATTGATAGGCATTTTCAGGTTTCAAATCTTTGTTTCCACTACCCGCCCAATACAAGTCATTGAATGTTGGAATACGGTAGTTTCTCGAAAAATTCAATTTTAGTTGGTAAAAATTTGTAAAAGAATATTTTGAACCTACAGAGAAAAGGATGGGACTTTTGTAAACATCTGAGATTTCTTTTCGAATGCTAGCCTCAGTATTCCAGCGGTCACTTACATTGTATTTATAAAATAAACTTACACCTCCTATTTGACGAGTACTAGCACCTATTCCGTCTCCCTCACCATTATTTTTAGTGTAATCTAAAATTACTGTAGCCATACTATTTTTGGAAAAAGTATAATCAAGATTGTATTTAGCAATAAAACTTTTCACACCACCGCCAGTAAATCCCTCTCGATTGATATCTTCAAAATAATTGTAATGCTCAGTGATGTAGGCCAATCGTAAATCAGTGGCAAAATCATCAAACTTACTACTCCATGTAAGTAAATTTCGAGTATTAAAATCTTGGTATTTTGTGCGGGTCGCATTTGGTGATGTTATCGAAAAATGGCGCTCTCCGTCATACACTTCACTATACAATTTGACATTATTATTCCCATTGATTTTATAACCAAAAGCAACATTTAATGCGTTATTGTAAAACTGCCCATTAGTATTTCTACCATTCCGTCCTACAAATTTAAAATCGTTATCAGAGCTATTTCGATTAAAACTAGCATCAACACTAATTTTTTCAGTAGCTGCAGTAATGCCGTAAACAGCACTTAGTGTATTAAAGTCTCTGTAGTATACTTGTAAATCACTTTTAAAAGTGTCTGAAAATTTCAAATCATTATTCAAGTGAATCGTCCCTCCTATTGCACCACTTCCATACATGATGCTACCTCCTCCTGCTTTTACATCAATTGAATTGTAACCACGAGTTGCTACTGTATTAAAATCTGTTTGACCTAAAAGTTGCGAGTTGATATTGATTCCGTTCCATACTACAACCGTTTGCTGCGCTGTAGTTCCTCTAAACGAAGGAGACGAGACCATTCCCAATCCGTTTTCTTTAAAGAAAATAACAGTGTTGTAATTTAAAAGTGAGGTTAGTGAAGATTGATTCCTACTAATAATTGTATCGCTCAACCGTTGTACCGATTGTGTGTTTGAAGTTCCCTTTAATTGCCTATCAGATACAATTACTTCTTCTAGTCTATTGATAGAATCATTTTGTGCCATTGCAAATTGACACAAAAATAGAAGGCCGAATAAAATGTGTTTTTTTATAGTCATAATTTCTGAACCTTTTTTCCCGAAAGCTCGATATTTGTTACGAAAAAAGGCAGGTCTCCTGGCTTGCGTCTTGTTGTTTACCTTCCCGAGTTTAGAAAAAAAATTTCCCTCTACTCAGTGGCTTTGTAGTTAACAACAAGCTTAATAGCTTACAGTTGCGGGAACAGCTTAGGTATTGAACCTAATTCCCTTTTAATGTGATTCAGAAAAGCTAAATCACAACCTTAATTCGGGTGCAAATATAGGTTTAACATTCGAATAAAAAATTAAATTTGATTTTTAAAAAGGATTAAATATACCTTTGTGAAATCAAAAACGCTATTTTATGAAATGGAATTCCGCGCATTTAAGTTTGCTTTTAGTCTTATTTATACTCTTTGGTTGTAAAAATCAAGAGGCAACTGAACAGCATGAAAATACAGCTGTAAAAAACGAAATTCAATATGCAAAAGGATTCGAAATTTATAAATACAATGGGTTTTCTATATTAAAAGTGACTCAGCCTTGGCCTAATGCCAAGAAGGCTTTTACTTATGTCCTAAAAGAGAAAAACACCATTGTCCCAGATAGTTTAAAGCAGTTTACTACTGTTACAATACCTATTCAATCGATCGTTGTTACGTCGACTACGCACATTCCTTCCTTAGAGATTTTAGGTGTCGAAAAAAGTTTGGTAGGCTTCCCTAATACTGATTACATCTCATCAGAAAAAACAAGAAAAAACATTGACGCGGGAAAGGTGCGCGAAGTTGGTAAAAACGAAAACTTAAATACTGAAGTTCTTATTGATCTTTCTCCAGAAGCTATCGTAGGTTTTGGTTTGAGCGACAGTAATCCTTCGCTAGATATTTTAGAAAAAAGTGGTTTAAAAGTGCTGTTCAATGGAGACTGGACCGAGCAATCCCCTTTAGGAAAAGCAGAATGGATTAAGTTTTTTGGTGCCCTTTACAACCTTGACGACAAAGCCAACACTACTTTTAACGAGATAGAAAAAGAATACAAACAAGCCATAGCTCTTGTAGAAAAAGTAGCTACAAAACCCACAGTAATGTCAGGAACAATGTATCAAGATCAATGGTATGTACCACAAGGGGAAAGCTGGGCGTCACTATTTTTAAAAGATGCCAAAGCCAATTACTTATGGTCTGATACTAAAGGAACTGGTGGATTGCCTTTACCTTTTGAAGTGGTATTAGAGAAAGCTCAAAAAGCCGATTTTTGGATTGCCCCTGGAGATTTTAGTTCGCTACAACAACTAGCAGATAGTAACCCCCATTACACCGAGTTTGAGGCTTTCAAAAATAAAAAAGTATATTCGTATGCTTTAAATAAAGGAGCAAAAGGAGGCATTGTTTTCTTCGAATGGTCTCCTACAAGACCTGACTGGGTTTTAAAAGATTTGATCAAAATTCTTCATCCTGAATTATTACCAAACTATACTACTCACTTTTACCAACAATTACAATAATTTGGAGGCAAATAAACGCAATAGCATTCTTTTTATAATTTTAATAGTAGCCGCTTTTGCGTTATTTATTATTAACATTAGCTTGGGATCGATAGCAATACCTTTAAAAGATGTTTTTAAAAGTATCACCGGCTCTATAGCCAGTAAAGAAACATGGCAATATATCATTGTCAATTACCGATTACCAAAAGCGATTACTGCTGTACTAGTAGGCATGGGACTTGCGACAAGCGGATTGCTAATGCAAACATTATTTAGAAACCCACTGGCAGGACCATACGTTTTAGGATTGAGTTCTGGAGCGAGTTTAGGTGTTGCAATGATTATTCTAGGAGCGTCGCTATTACCAGTTTCTGTGAGTGCCTTTTTATTATCATCTTATGGAATTGTACTTGCCTCCAGTTTGGGAAGCTTTCTTGTTTTACTCGCCGTATTGGCAGTCTCCTATCGCTTAAAAGATACGATGGCAATTTTAATCGTGGGATTAATGTTTGGCAGTTTAACGAGCGCCGTGGTAAACACGCTAACCTATTTTAGCACTGCTGAGGAATTACAAAAATTCACTTTTTGGTCTTTAGGAAGTTTGGGTAACCTATCTTGGACAGCCATTACAATACTTTTTATCGCTGTTTTAATTGGATTATCGCTAAGTCTTATTAGTATAAAATCATTAGACGCTTTACTTTTAGGTGAGAACTATGCTAAGAGTATGGGGCTAAATTATAAAAAGTCACGTTTACTTATTATACTTGCAACTAGTATTATGGCGGGAAGTATTACCGCCTTTGCAGGGCCTATTGCCTTTATAGGACTAGCAGTTCCTCATATTGCAAAACTCGTTTTCCAGACTAGTAATCACAAGATTTTATTTTGGAGCACAGTGCTTTTTGGGGCTATAATCATGCTAATTTGTGATAGTATTGCTCAAGTTCCAGGACAAGATTTTAGCCTACCTATCAATGCGGTCACTTCGCTATTTGGTGCACCTATCGTTATCTGGTTACTTGTTAGAAAGAAAAAAATGATGGGATAAGACGGCAACTATTTATTATTAAAAACTAAAGGATGGATTCCACTATTTTAAGCAGCTCAAATTTGAGCATTGGTTACAAATCTAAAAAAGACGAAATTGTCATTGCAAAAGATCTAAATTTAAATTTAGGTGCTGGCAAACTGACGGCTTTAATAGGTGCCAACGGAATAGGAAAATCAACTTTACTAAAGACACTTACTGGAATCCAAAAACCTTTGTCAGGAACCGTCCTTATTAATGGAGAGGATATTCACAAGATGAATCCTGCAGCTTTAGCATTGCACCTCAGCGTGGTTTTAACAGAGCGACTACCTCCAAGTAATCTATCCGTTTTTGAATTGGTTGCACTAGGTCGTCAGCCCTACACTAACTGGATAGGGACATTAAGTAAAATCGATATTGCAAAAATTAATGAAGCGATGGAGCGCAGTCAAATCACACATTTAGCTCATAAAAAGCATTACGAAATTAGTGATGGACAATTGCAAAAAGTATTAGTAGCAAGAGCATTGGCACAAGATTGTCCTATAATTGTACTGGACGAACCCACCACTCACCTTGATTTATTACACAAGGTTGCGTTGTTTAAATTGCTTAAAAAACTGACACAAGAAACTAATAAATGCATTTTATTTTCGACACATGATATCGATATGGCCATCCAACTTAGTGATGAAATGATCCTAATGACTCCCGAATCTATCACCCAAGACATGCCTTGTAATTTTATTGCTAATGGAAGTTTTAACCGACTTTTTAACGATGAAAACATTCTCTTTGATAATCAAAAAGGGAAGTTCATTATAAGCTAACTCTAATTTTAAGGAGCAATTTCCAGCTATACGCTATATCCTCAATGATAAAAGCTACGGCAAAATGCCTTGTTTTATAATATTGAGGGATGCCGCTGCTATCTGGGCTAGAGACCTGAGTGTATGAAATTATTTCAATGTAATTTGACGTTTTGCTTCTCCAATCACAAAAGCCACCGAATTTGCTATATTAAAACTTCTAATATTAGTCGACATGGGTATTTTTAAATGATTTTCAAATTGCGCTAATACTTCTTCACTCAATCCCTTACTTTCTTTCCCAAAAACCAACCAATCACCATCTTGAAATTCAATTTCTAAGTACGATTTCTCAGCATGCGAGCTCATTAAAAATACGCGTGATACATCTGGAATTTGCGATTTCCATTCGGCTACATTTTGATATTCGGTTACATCAAGGTGAACCCAATAATCCAAACCGGAACGTTTTAAATTTTTATCATTGATGACAAAACCAAAAGGATGCACTAAATGCAATTTACTTTCGGTACCTACACACAAACGACCTATGTTTCCGGTATTGTTAGGGATTTCCGGTTCTACTAATACTATGTTTAACATTTTTATCTATTTCTATATATTATTTTAAGAAGCATCAAAATTAGAAACTTGCAGCACTTCTCCAGCTTTTAAATCGTTTAAATATACGTTCCCAACACGCACACGAACAAGTCGCAAGGTTGGAAAACCAACAGCGGCAGTCATTTTACGCACTTGTCTAAATTTGCCTTCATTTGCCGTAATTGCAGCCCAAGAAGTGGGTCCGTGACGCTCATCACGAATTTTTTTTCCTCGCGGTCCAAAATCTGGAATTTCGGGAATCAAGCGCGCTTCACATTTCTTGGTCAGATATTTTCCACCATCAAAACCTATTTCGACTCCTTCTTTTATTTTAGAAATCGCTTCCTCAGTCATGACACCATCTACTTGAACGTAATATTCCTTCTCGACTTTTTTCGAACGAATAATTTCGCTCATTTTTCCATCGGTTGTTAGCAGTAATAAACCTTCTGAATCTTCATCAAGCCTTCCTATAGCCATCGTCCCTTCTGGAAAATCGTGCAACTCACCTAAAAGTTTTTTCTTCCTTTTTAATTCATAAATGAACTGGCTTAAATAACCATACGGTTTGTGTAGTATAAAATGTGAGTGTGCCATTTGTAAAAGCTGAGTAATTTTGAGGTGCAAAGATAGCGTTGTTTTGGCAGCAACAAAATCAACTTATTATTCGAATAAAATAAAAAAACAAAACGCTATGATAAGGTAGAGATCTCAAAATCAAAAAGTAATGAAGTCTTATAAGTTTTCCTTAAAAAGTCATAACATAGATTACGTAGTATTTAGGTAATTTTAAAATAAAAATTACATCATGGAAAATAAAAAAGCAAATCAAGATAAACAACAGCAAAACGAAGGATTCAGCAGTGATTATGTAGGTAAAGAGAAACCTTCAGAAAACCCGATGTTGAATAAAGAACTAGAAGTTGACGAAGACGGAAATGAGAAAGTGGTAGATCGCGCACGCAATGCCGATGGATCAGCTGCTTTGATTCGTGAGGAAGATCGCACTTGGAACGAAAATGAAAGCTTGAGTCGTGGCGTGGATACAGAAGAGGAAGCTATGAAAACGGTTGAAAATGAAGATTTAAACTCTGACATTACTGCAAAACGTTATCCTGCTTCTCATCCTGAAAATCATATCAATAGAGGGAATTCGAAGCTCAATGAAGATAAAGAATAAAATAACGATACGTTTATAACGTAGCGATAAAGCCTTAAAAGTGGTGTTTTAAAGTGAAAAGTTGGTTGCTCAATAATTTTGAGTGATCAACTTTTTTATTTTACTATTCTAAAATTAGGCATTAAAAATAGGATGTTTATAGTTTTTAAATGTTTCCTATGATAGCCATATATATTATCGCTATTTTTACTTTCGAATCAAAAAAATCAAAATGCCTACGCTGTTACCTTCATTTTTAATTTTATTTATTGTTGCACTAGCAATAGGAATCTTCATTGGAAAAATCATCGCTTCGAGCAAATCAAAATTAGAACAAACAAGTCTTCAAGAAAAATTACTAGCATTAAACACGGCTCATCAAGAATTAAAGGAGCAGAATAAAGCGGATAGAGCAATTTTAGAAAACAGAATTACGTTAGCTAATAGCGAAAAAGAAAGCATGCGAGATGAGAAAGATAGTTACGCCATGCATCTTTCTAAAAAGGAAGCCGACTTTGATAATTTGTGGGAACGGAATAAAGAACAGCGCGACGAAGTAGAGAAGTTGCAGTTGAAATTTACAAAGGAATTTGAAAATCTTGCAAACAAAATATTAGAAGAGAAATCAACTAAATTCACCGAGCAGAATAGCCAAAACATGAAAAATATCCTGTCACCACTGCAGGATAAAATTCAGTTATTTGAGAAAAAAGTAGAGGACACTCATAAGGAGAGTATTGATTACCATGCCGCTTTGCGCCAACAAATTTTAGGGCTTCAGGAAATGAATTTGCAAATGAGCAAGGAAACCATCAATTTAACCAAGGCATTGAAAGGTGATAGCAAAATGCAAGGAAATTGGGGTGAGTTAATTCTTGAACGTGTGCTGGAAAAATCTGGTTTAGAAAAAGGAAGAGAATACCATGTTCAACAGTCATTTACCGCTGAAGAAGGCAATCGCGTCTATCCTGATGTCGTAATCAATCTTCCTGATGGTAAAAAGATGATTGTCGATTCTAAAGTCTCTTTGACTGCTTATGAAAGATTTAGCAATGAAGAAGATGACGTTTTAAAACAGACCTATTTAAAAGATCACGTCATGTCTATTAGACGTCATGTTGAACAGCTTAGCAATAAAAACTATCATGATTTATACCAAATAGAGAGTCCAGATTTTGTGTTACTTTTTATCCCAATTGAGCCTGCTTTTGCTCTGGCTTTAAGCCAAGATTTTAATTTATATAACAGCGCTTTCGAAAAAAACATTGTAATTGTAACTCCTGCTACGCTACTGGCTACTTTGCGAACAATTGATAGTATGTGGACCAACCAAAAACAACAAGAAAACGCGTATGAAATCGCAAGACAAGCCGGTGCTTTATACGACAAGTTTGAAGGATTTGTGGGAGACTTGCTTAAAATAGGCAAGAAGATAGACGAGAGTAAATCAGAATACAGTAGTGCAATGAACAAGCTTGTAGAAGGAAAAGGAAACTTAATTACTAGCGTTGAAAAATTGAAGAAAATGGGTGCTAAAGCTAAGAAGGCTTTACCTGAAAAAGTGTTGCTGCAAGCTGAGGAAACAAATCAAGACCAAAACCAAAATTAAATTATATAAGATGAGAAGAATCATTGGGATTACAACAGCAATATTCATTCTAGCTATTGTTGGCTATTTTACAGTGACTTATTACGCAACGTATAGCGAGGGAACACGATCTGGTCACCTTATAAAAATTAGCCACAAGGGAATGCTTTTCAAAACATGGGAAGGAGAAATTAGTCAAGGACTATCAGGATCACAAATATTTTCGTTTTCTATACTCGACAAAGACAAGCAAGTAATAGCTGATTTGCAAGAAATGGAAGGTCAATATGTAAAATTAAGTTACATTGAGCGTTATAGAACATTTCCATGGTGGGGAGACACAAAATATTATGTCACGGCTGTGCGTAAAGAGAACTCACCTTTAAAATTTAATTAATTATGAATACTACTTTTAAAACAGTCGCTAGCTCAAATATTAGCATATCTGAATTAATGTTGCCTTCGCATACTAACTTTAGTGGAAAAATTCACGGAGGATATATATTATCATTACTGGATCAAATTGCGTTTGCATGTGCTTCAAAGTTTTGTGGTAATTATTGTGTAACTGCATCTGTAGACACGGTAAACTTTTTAAAACCTATCGAAGTAGGTGAACTAGTTACTATGAAAGCAAGTGTAAATTATGTGGGTAAAAGTTCCATGATCGTAGGAATTAGAGTGGAATCCGAAAATATACAAACAGGATACATCAAGCACTGTAATTCTTCTTATTTTACTATGGTCTCAAAAGATAAGGATGGTTCAAATGCTCGCGTTCCTGGCTTAGTACTTTCTAATTTGCAAGAGGTGCGCCGTTTTACCAATTGTTTAAAACAAATTTCGCTTAAAAAAGAAAAAGACCGTCACGAAGAAAATTTTAATTATAGTTCTATTGAAGCTTTGGCCAATTTAGAAAAATATAATGTCAGAATTGAATTGGGGTAATGGCATCAAAATATCGATTTTAGTGAGTTAAATAATATTTTAGATAAGAATAAAAGTATAGGTCGCTCTATAGCAGATAAATGCAACTTTTTTCGTAACTTTAAGAGAAGCTCAAAAGTAAAAGTTATGATAAAAAAACTACTCCTATTATTTATTCTCTTAGCAAATTCGATTTATGCACAGGAGCGACTTACAACTTCTAAAGGCGAAATAACCTTTGAAGCTTCGGTAGCTTTTTTTGAAGCAGTCGAAGCAAAAAACAACAATGTAATTTGCACACTTAATATCTCTCGTGGTCAAATCTATTTTACCGCCCATATAACTGATTTTCGTTTTGAAAGAAGCTTAATGGAGCAACACTTCAACGAAAATTATTTAGAGAGCAAACGGTATTCAAAAGCCGTATTTAAAGGTGTCATAGATAAATTTGACAGTAAAAATATCGACGCCACTGTAAGAAAACATTGGATCAGCGGAAAAATTACAATACATGGAAAGTCAAAAAGAATAAATGTCCCTGCTTTTATCACAAAAACAAAAGAAGGAATACTTATAAAATCTGACTTTTCCTTAAACACAGATGATTTCAATATCACAATTCCGTTTATGGTAAGAAGCAAAATTGCAAAAAAAGTAAATGTAGCCGTCATAGCTTCACTTAAATAAAATGTATTAGATTAC
Organism: Flavobacterium frigidarium DSM 17623; assembly: GCF_000425505.1. Taxonomy (GTDB): domain Bacteria; phylum Bacteroidota; class Bacteroidia; order Flavobacteriales; family Flavobacteriaceae; genus Flavobacterium; species Flavobacterium frigidarium. The sequence goes on from NZ_AUDO01000001.1 coordinate 175,438, forward strand.
TTTTCTTAATGCCTCTTCGATATCTGTAATCTTAAAGGTAAATCCTGTTTTCCTAATTTTTTCTGACGAAACTCTACGACCTGTCAAGACAATCTTTGACATTTGTCCCATACCCAATTTAATAATGGCAGCAGGAACATGAGGCAGCCACATTTTATAGCCATACACCGCTGCAAATGTTCTCGAGAATGCAATATTATCTGTGTCGTCTTGTATCGCGGCATTATAAGGTCCGCGAACAGTATCATCATTTATTGCTTTCAAATAGATTTCGCACAAATCATCTATATAAATCCAAGGCATGTATTGTTTGCCTGATCCTAATGGCGCGCCCAAACGATATTTAAAAATTGGTTTTAGTTTTTTAATTAAACCATCCCCCTCGCCTAACACAAGTCCCGTGCGAACTTTTACCGTCCGAATTCCTAATTGTCCAATAGTGTCAACGGCAGCTTCCCAAATTTGGCAAGTTCTTCCTAAAAAATCAGAAGCTGGTGGAGTTGATTCATTACATATAGCTTCTCCATTTACAGCACCATAAATACCAATCGCCGATGCCGATATAAAGGCACTAACCTTATGATTTTGCTTCGCCAGCACATTGCGAATTAATTTTATTGAGTCCTCTCTGCTAGCAACAATTGCTTTTTTACGTTTTTCTGTCCAACGTTCTCCCGCAATATTCTCACCAGCGAGATGAATGATGTAATCTGCGTTGTTGACCGCCGCATCTTCAATTGTTTGATTTTTTATATCCCATATATAATAGGATATGTCTTTTTTATTTTGTCGCTTGCTTCTACTTAATATAGACACACTGAAACCGTTACCTATTAAGAGAGCTGTTAAACTTCTACCTACGAAACCCGTACCTCCTGTAATTAAAACATTCTTTTTCATCTGCTTAAAATTTGAGCTTAAACAAATGTACAATTAATTTTGTTTAACTTTAACGTATTTTTGTTAAACAATTCATTATCTTTATACTCTCATTTAAAAACACAACCAATGGCTATTAAGAAAACGATGATAACAAAAGATAAAATAGTTTCACTTTATATGGAATATACTTTGGAACACAATGAAAAACCAAAATCAGTATACTTGTTTGCCAAGCAAAATAATTTTAGTGAAGCAGAATTCTATAGTTTTTTTGGCACCATAGAAAGCATAGAAAAGGAGATTTTTAAAATGTTCTTAGAAAAAACTGTTGCATTACTTCAAATGGATCCTAACTATCATGGATATGATATGAAGAGTAAGATGCTTAGCTTTTACTTTACTTTCTTTGAATTACTGACTGCAAATAGAAGTTATGTCTCACAAAGTTTAACTGCAGATAAAAATCAATTAAAGAATCTAAAACAACTTACAGGTCTGCGAGTGGCGTTTCTAGATTATGTCACTTCGATTATCTCAGATGAGTACCGCATCAAGCAAGAGAAACTACAAAAGATGCAAGAGAAAGCTTTACAAGAAAGCTCATGGATTCAATTTTTAATGACAATGAAGTTTTGGCTGGAAGATGATTCGGCTGCATTTGAAAAGACAGATATCTATATCGAAAAATCTGTGAAACTAAGTTTTGAACTGATGAATATTGCTCCAATTGATAGTTTAATCGATTTTGGGAAATTCATGTTTAAAGAAAAAATACAAAATAGATAATGAAAACAATAGACTATATACCTACCTCTAAAATTGAAAGAGCAACAAAACTAGTTCAAACTGGAGCAAAAGTGGGCGTGAATTATTTAAAGTATTATGGAGAAAAAATGGTCAACAGTGACCTAACTCGTGATAAATTAAATGAAGATAACGCCGAAGACATTTACGATGGATTGAAAAGCTTGAAAGGAAGTGCTTTAAAAGTTGCACAAATGCTAAGCATGGATAAAAGTTTTTTACCACAAGCATATGTGGAGAAATTTTCGTTGTCCCAGTTTTCAGTGCCACCTTTGTCTGCACCTCTAGTTTTAAAAACGTTCAAATCTAATTTAGGAAAAACACCTTACGAAATCTTTGATGAGTTTAATGCTACCTCTGTCAACGCAGCAAGTATTGGGCAAGTGCACCTTGCTGTAAAAGATGGAAAGAAATTAGCAGTTAAAATTCAGTATCCAGGTGTGGCAAACAGTATCTCATCTGACCTGGCTTTGGTTAAGCCTATTGCAATTCGTATGTTCAATTTGCAAGGAAAAGATTCTGACAAATACTTTAAGGAAGTTGAAGATAAGTTAATCGAAGAGACTAACTATATATTAGAATTAGAACAAAGCCAAGCTGTAGTTGCTGCTTGTAACCAAATTGAAAACCTGACTTTCCCTAATTATTATCCAGAATATTCATCTGAGAAAATAATCACGATGGACTGGATGACCGGTGTACATTTGTCAGAGTTTAAAAATAATGATCCCGCTGTAGCCAATAAACTAGGGCAAGCATTATGGGATTTTTATATGTACCAGATTCATATTTTAAAGAAAGTACATGCTGATCCGCATCCAGGAAATTTTTTGGTAAATGAAAATAAAGAGTTGGTTGCACTCGATTTTGGATGCATGAAAACGATCCCCAATGAATTCTACATTCCGTATTTTGAATTAATTGACCCGAAAGTAATCAACGACCCAAAAATTTTTAGCGATAAATTATTCGAATTAGAAATTTTAAGAAAAGATGATACTGCGGAGGAAGTAACTTACTTCACCCAAATGTTTCATGATTTACTTTCACTTTTCACAATGCCATTTCAAGAAGAAACCTTTGATTTTTCAAACGAGGTGTTTTTCGAAAATATTGCAAAACTAGGAGAGCGTTTCGCTAACGATACGAATCTTAAAAAAATGAATGGTAATCGTGGATCGAAACATTTTATATACATGAACCGAACATTTTTTGGACTTTACAATTTAATGTTTGATTTAAAAGCAAAGATTGTTGTAAGTCAATATACAAAATACAAAGCATGAAACTAGAATTAACTGATTTAGAAAAAGATCGAATTATTGAAATGGCGTGGGAAGACCGCACCACATTTGAGGCTATCCAAATGCAGTTTGGTATAAAAGAACAAGAAGTCATTGATTTAATGCGCCTCGAAATGAAACCTTCAAGTTTTAGAATGTGGAGAGCGCGAGTTCAGGGCAGGAAAACCAAGCATGAAAAATTACGCACTTTTGATGAAGGTAGATTCAAATGCAGCCGTCAAAGACAAATAAATAACAATAAAATTTCGAAGAGATAATAATTATATTTTACCCATAAGATGAAGAACATTTTAATCGTAGGAGGAAGTAAAGGAATAGGAAATGCCATTTTGCTACAGCAGTTAGAGCAAAACAAAGTGTACAATATAAGTAGAAATGCTCCAGAAGTAACGCATGATAATTTGGTGCATTTTTCTCTAAATGTTTTAGAGGATGCGCTACCAGAAATTGAATTAATAGACACTATAATTTATTGTCCTGGATCGATAAATTTAAAACCCATTGGTAGTTTGAGTATTGACGATTTTAGAAACGATTTTGAAATCAACGTTATTGGGGCTGTAAAAGTAATTCAGAAATATTTAGCCACTTTAAAGAAAGGAACAAATCCTTCAATAGTATTGTTTAGCACGGTAGCAGCAAAACTAGGGATGCCTTTTCACGCTAGCATTGCGACTGCCAAAGCTGGAGTTGAGGGATTGGTAAAATCATTAGGTGCTGAGCTAGCTAGTGCGGTACGTATAAACGCCATTGCTCCTACAATTACAGACACAACATTGGCCGCGGGAATTTTGCGTAACGATCGAATGAAAGAAAATATGGTGGAACGTCACCCTATGAAAGGATACCTGCAAGCTACTGAAGTTGCAGGAATGGCTGACTTCTTAATTTCTGATAAAGCAAAATCTATTTCAGGTCAAGTATTCGAAATGGACTACGGCATTGTATCATTCAAAATATAAATAATAATTATACCACTTTTTAAAAGTGATCAGCGAACATGAAAAACTACGAAAAAAAGGAATTATACAATACAGAAGCAACAACAGCAATAGCGGAAAATTACAGAAAAATAATCACAGGCATAGGTGAAGATGTCACAAGAGAAGGACTAGAAAAAACTCCAGAGCGAGCAGCAAAAGCGATGCAGTTTTTAACGCATGGTTACGACTTAGATCCGTTAGAAATATTAAAGTCAGCTTTGTTTACAGAGGACCATAGCCAAATGATCGTAGTAAAAAACATTGAGGTTTACTCAATGTGTGAACACCATATGCTGCCCTTTTTTGGGAAAGCTCACGTTGCCTACATACCAAATGGTAAGATCGTTGGTTTGAGTAAAATACCTAGGATTGTCGACGCTTATGCACGAAGAATGCAAGTTCAAGAAAGACTTACTGACCAAATTAAAGATTGCATTGAGGAAGCGCTACAGCCACTTGGAGTTGCAGTAGTTATCGAGGCGCAACACATGTGCATGCAGATGAGAGGTATCGAAAAACAAAACTCATTTACAACTACATCCTCTTTTACTGGTGCTTTTGAAAAAAATAAGACTAGAAAAGAATTTATAAGCTTAATTTCGAGTAAATTGAGTTAAAAAACTACTATATGAAAATTCTCTTAACAGGCGCAACAGGTTACATCGGAAAAAGACTTTTACCTATCCTTGTTAATCAAGGTCACGATTTAATTTGTTGCGTTAGAGATAAAAATAGATTCTACATTCCCTTAGAATATGCAGATAGTATTACCGTAATAGAAGTTGATTTTTTGAAAAAAGAGACTCTTGACACTATTCCTTCAAACATTGATGCTGCCTATTACTTGATACACTCCATGGCAGGCTCAGCATCAAATTATGATGAACTTGAAAAAACTTCGGCAGAGAATTTTGTTTCTAAAATAAATACTACACAAGCACAACAAGTCATTTATCTTAGCGGTATCATCAACGACGACTCATTATCTAAACATTTATCTTCTCGTAAAAAAGTTGAAGAAGTTCTCAGTACTGGTTCTTATGCTATGACCACATTGCGTGCGGGCATAATTGTGGGATCTGGTAGCGCTTCCTTCGAAATCATAAGAGACCTAGTTAACAAACTTCCTGTGATGATCACGCCAAAATGGTTAAATACAAGATGCCAACCTATCGCAATAAATGATGTATTAGAATTTCTATCTAAATCATTATTAAACTCAAAAGTCTACAACCAAAGTTTTGATATAGGCGGACCAAATATTCTAACTTACAAAGAGATGTTATTGGCATTTGCCAAAGCAAAAAAATTAAAGAGATGGATTTTTACCGTGCCTGTTATGACCCCCAAACTCTCTTCTTATTGGTTGTACTTCGTTACATCTACTTCTTACAAACTCGCTGCAGCATTAGTCAGTAGCATGAAAGTTGAGGTAGTTTGTCGCGATACAAAAATCAATCAAATATTGAACGTAACTCCCATGACGTATGATATGGCATTATCGCGTGCTTTATTAAAAGTACAAGAAAATAATGTGCTCTCAAGTTGGAAGGATTCCTTAGTAAGCGGTCGTTTCAAGACGAATATTTCCGCCTATTTGAAAGTACCTAAAAAAGATTGCTTTATTGATCGAAGAAAAAAAGAAATTATAGATCGTGATTTTACTATAAACCAAATCTGGTCTATTGGTGGTGAAACGGGGTGGTATTATGGAGATTGGCTATGGGATTTACGCGGCTTTATCGATAAACTTTATGGCGGTGTGGGTTCTCGCAGAGGGCGAACAAACAAACACACTATTCATGCCGGTGATGCACTAGACTTTTGGCGCGTTTTATATGCCAATAAAGAAGAAGGCAAACTGATTCTCTTTGCCGAGATGAAACTCCCAGGTGAAGCTTGGTTAGAGTTTAAAATCATTGGCAACACCTTGTATCAGTCAGCAACTTTTAAACCGCGTGGTATGTGGGGGAAATTATATTGGTACGCCGTTTTACCTTTCCACGGATTTATCTTTGAGGGAATGTTGAGCAAATTAATCAAGTAATTTATTTTAGGAGCTTTTTCCCGCTATCCGCTATATCTTTTCTTTTTTAAAAATAAAAAATAAATGGATGCCGCTACTATCTGGGCTAGAAGTTTAGTATTTGCAAGACAGCATTTTCTTAAATCCAGCATTACTTTACGACATAAAAAAACCAATAAAAAATGAAGTTCATTAAGTGCTACACCTAACTATACTCAATTTTTTAATGGTATATCAGTATTCGATAAAAATAAAATCTATTTGACTATTCCTTCTTTATATGTCGCGATTGCTCTTTCTCTTGCCATAGCGTGCTCTACCATAGGTTCGTTATATCCCAAATCAAATTCAGGAATCCATTGACGGATGTAAACTCCTTTTCCATCAAACTTCTTTAATTGTATTTCCGGATTAAAAACCCTGAAATAAGGCGCGGCGTCACAGCCGGTACCTGCAGCCCATTGCCAATTACCAACATTAGCCGATAGATCATAATCTAACAACTTTTCGGCAAAATAAGCCTCACCCCATTGCCATTGTATCAACAGGTGTTTGCATAAAAAACTAGCAACGACCATTCGCACACGATTGTGCATATAACCCGTTTCATTCAATTGTCGCATACCGGCATCAATCATAGGATAACCAGTTTCTCCTTTGCACCACTTTTTAAATTCAGCCTCGTTATTGCGCCACTTGATCCCATCGTATGCTGATTTAAAATTATCGGTCATCACTTTAGGGAAGTTAAAAAGAATTTGCATAAAAAATTCTCTCCATATCAATTCACTTAAAAAAACAGCATTCTTTTTGTTAGCCCAAGTTACCAATTTTCGTGTACTTACTGTTCCAAAACGCAAGTGCGGAGAAAGATAAGATGTACTGTCTAAGGCTGGAAAATCTCTAGTTTCTCCGTAATTTGAAATCTTAGTTAAATTGTGTGGTTTAACTACTATTTTGCTTTCTTCAAAACCAATATCTTCGAGTGTGGGAAATTTAAAATTAGAAGGATAAAATTTGGAAAATTGCTTTTTCTCACTGTACCCTGGAAATGCACCATTTTCTTTAAATTTATCCAACCACTTATTTTTAAAAGGGGTGTAAATAGTATACGGTAAACCATCTGCTTTTGTAATTTCAAGCTCTTCAAATATTACTTGATCCTTAAAAGCATATACCTCAGCGTTATTTTTCTTAGCTAGGTCAGTAATTTTTTGGTCTCTTTTTATAGCATACGGCTCATAATCTTTATTATAGAAAACGCCTTGAATATCAAATTCTTCAAACAGTGATTTCCATACGGCTAATGTCTCTCCATTTTTGACTAATAGAGAACTTTTTACCACATTTAAATCGGTATTAATTTTATTTAGAGTTTGGTGTATAAAAGTAACGCGAGCATCATTTTTTGCCAAGCTATCTAAGATTGCAGTATCAAATATAAATAGTGGAATAACTGGATAATCAATCTCTAAAGCGTGAAAAAGTCCAACATTATCTTCTAATCGCAAATCACGACGAAACCAAAAAAAAACGACTTTTTGTTTACTCATTATTATTTCCCGTTAAAAAGTTTGTCTACCATTTTCTCTCTGTGTGCAAAGATTTCATTTAGCTTTCCCTCTACTACTAAACTATTCATAATACGTCCTAAAAATCCTAAAGGCAAGCCGTAATGCACCACATCAGTCATTTTTACCCCTTGAGGTGTAGATTCAAAAAAATGTTTGTGATGCCAAAAAGAGTATGGACCAAAACGTTGCTCATCGATAAAATAACTATTTTCTTTAACCATAGTAATTTCTGTAGTCCAAGCTATTTTAACTCCCGCTAGTGGCGTTACTTTGTATTGTATAATTTGGCCTGGATACATCTTTTTTCCATCAAAATCAGTGATTTTAAAACCCATGCTTTCCGGAGTAATCTTTTGCAAATTTTGCGGACTTGAAAAAAAAGCCCAACACTCTTCTAAGCTCGCATTTACATACTGTACCGATTCTTTTTTGTAAAGCTTCATGATATCGTTCTTTAAAAATGAGATTTATTTGCAGTTTTTACTGCGTGAGGGATTGCAGGCGATATCCGCGCAGCGTAGAGATAAAGCCGTAAAGCCCGACCCTTCCCGATTTTTATCGGGATGGGGCACGCCAAAATTATATTACATTTTGTAGTATTTGAAAGGCACAAACAACATTCCAAAACACTCACCGTGCTCTTTACCTAAATGTTTGTGATGTACTTTATGGGCTTTTCTAAGTCCGATTAAGTACTTGTTTTTAGTGTTTTTAAACCACTTGAAACGCTGATGAATTAAAACATCGTGAATCATAAAATAACACATTCCATAAGCTGTAATTCCCAATCCTATGAAGAATAAATAATTCGTTCCGCCTTGAACTCCATAGTAAAAAAGAACAATGCTAGGTATGGCAAAAATGACGAAGAAAATGTCATTTCGCTCAAATGGATGTGCGTATTTTGGTTGGTGGTGATCTTCATGAAAGTACCACATTAAACCGTGCATAATGTATTTGTGTGTAAGCCAAGTTACACATTCCATAACCAAGAAAACGCTAATGAAAATTAAAAAGGAAATCATTGTGCTGTATTTTAATATTTTTTAATCAGTTAATTTGGTTTTGATTACTAAACTAATCTCAATTTGTAAGTTACAAATGATTGTGCAAGTAATCCGGCTTTGGTATAATTAGAAACTCGAATTCTAGCATTACCTATCTCGTGACAAGGCGTTTTTGCTAATTTTTTCAACAATTTTCTATAATAAACATAGGCAGTATAAACGCCAAATTTTGCTTCGATTGGTAGCTTTTTAATTCCTTCATAAGCTACTCTAAAATCTTCCTCAATTTCAGCAATAATTTGTGCTTTTGCTTTTTCGTCGAAGGAATTTAAATCAACTCCAGGAAAATAGTTCCTGTTTAAAACTAAATTATCGTCTTTTAAATCTCTTAAAAAATTCACTTTTTGGAAAGCAGAACCCAATCGCATTGCTTCACCTTTTAACTGTTCGTAACGCGTGTTGTTTCCTTTTACAAAGACTTTTAAACACATTAATCCCACGACATCTGCCGAGCCATAAATGTAATCATCGTATTCCTCTTTGCTATTATAATCAGACTTTATTAAATCTAATTTCATACTTTTTAAAAAAGCTTGAATAAGGTCGTCAGAGATATTGTTTTCTTTTACCGTAAACTGAAAAGAATTCAAAATAGGATTCAAACTAATACCCGATTTATAGGCTTTATAATATTCTTTTTCGAAATCGTTTATTAATTCTTCTTTATCAAATCCGTGAAAGGTATCCACAATCTCATCAGCAAAACGAACGAATCCATAAATGCTATAGATAGCGTCTCGTATGCTTGGTGAAAGCATATATACTGCCGAAGAAAAAGACGTACTATAGTTTTTTGTTACTAGTTTACTACACTTAAAAGATACATCGTCAAATAACTGCTTCATAATTATTGTTCTAAGATTGCTTATTTATTAAATCTGAAACTAATTTTCCAGATATTAAAGCCGGAGGAACCCCAGGTCCTGGCACGGTTAATTGTCCTGTAAAAAATAAATTTTCTACTTTTTTACTTTTAAGCTTCGGCCTTAAAAAGGCCGTTTGAAAAAGTGTATTTGCCATTCCGTAGGCATTTCCTTTATAAGAATTGTATTCTGTAACAAAATCATTCTTGCAGAAGGAACGTTTAAATATAATATTATTTCTAACACTTTGCTGTGTTAAAGTTTCAAAACGAGTAATTATTTTATCAAAATACTCTTCCCTTAATGCTTCTGTATCAGTAATTCCAGGTGCCAATGGCACTAAGAAAAATCCAGATTCCATTCCCTCGGGCGCAGCAGACTTATCTGTAAGCGATGGGAAGTTAGCATAAAACAATGGCTCTTTTGGCCATCTTGGTTCATCATAAATATCCTTGGCATGTTGCTGAAAATCGACATCAAAAAACAAGGCGTGATGCGATATATTTTCAACTTTCTTGTCAAAACCTACATAAAATAACAGTGAAGAAGGTGCAAACACGCGACTTTCCCAATATTTTTCAGAGTATGCTCTGTGTTCTAAATCTAATAAGGTTTCTGTATGGTGATAATCAGCACCACTTAAAACGATATCCGAATCAATTCTTTTGCCATTAACTACAACTGCCATTGCTTTTTTATTTTCGACAATAATCTTATCAATACTCGCTTTGACTTGAAATTTCACTCCCAATTCTCTAGCTAGATTTTCCATAGCACGAACCACATCAAACATTCCTGTTTTAGGATGCCAAGTTCCTAGTCCAAAATCAGCATAATTCATAAAACTATAAAACGAAGGTGTATCAGAAGGCTTCGCTCCTAAAAACAATACCGGAAATTCTAAAATTTGAATTAGCTGTTCGTTCTTAAATTTCTTGCGGATGTCTTTACTAATATTGCTAAAAAACTGTCCTACCTTTTTAGCAGTCTCCACCGTTACTAATTCTAACGGAGAAACTCCTGGACGGTAAACTAAATCCTTAATAGCAATATTGTAATTGCTTTGCGCTTCCATCATGAAATCGTGCAGAATTTTACCACTGCCTTTTTCAATTTTTTCAAAGGTTACCTCAATCTCTGGCAAATTATCAGCGATGGCAATAAAATCATCAACACCATAATATACGCGATACGCGGGAGAAAGTTTTACCAACTCGTAATAATCAGTTGTTTTTTTTCCAAAGTCAGCAAAAAAGCGATCGAAAACATCAGGCATCCAGTACCAACTTGGTCCCATGTCAAACGTAAAACCATCACTATTTAATTGTCTTGCACGACCGCCTATAGAATCGTTTTTTTCAAATACGGTTACATCGTGTCCGCTTTGTGCCAAGTAACAAGAGGCAGCCAAAGCTGAGAATCCTGAACCTATAATTGTAATTTTCTTTTTCATTTGTTTAGCAAATATACAAATTGTTTAAACAAAACATTAAAGTTCGTTCACTAATTCTGTTATTGAATTGAACGTACTCACATTTTCATGAACTATTTCTTTGTTTATAAATTCGACCATTCGACCAATATACCACAATTGTGTGCTATCATCTAACAGTTCTTCAGTCATTTGTGACACATACTCATCTACAGCACTACGATCTGGCTGCACGGTTAAGTAGGAAATAAAAGTAATCGTATTGAAATGTTTTTTAAGGTCTTTTAAATTTTCGATAGGCATGCTTTCACCAAGATAAATTACCTTAAATCCTTTCAGTAATATTTCGTAATTAATGTACATCAATCCCAATTCATGAATTTCGTTCATGGGTAACGACAATACAAAAACACGCTCTAAACGAGTCGCAGCTTGAGTTTGTAATTTCTCTATATTAACAACTAATTTTTGTTTGATAAGGTAGCTCATAAAATGTTCATGAGCTGGAGAAATAGTATCTGTTTGCCAGAGGACACCTACTTCATTCATCAACGGAATAAAAACTTGATGAAAGACCTCTTTGAAAGGCTTCTCGGCTATTAACCAATCGTAAGTGTTAAAAAATAGCTCTTGATCAAAATTCATCATTGCCATCTTAAAAGCACTGATAGCGTGATTTTTAGCATTTTTAGAAGAAGTAATTTGTTTTACTAAAACTGGAATATCTTCCTCCTTATACGCTGCAATCTTAGATATCTTGTAGCCATATTCATGAAGTAAAGTAATATTTAAAAGTTTTTGCAAGCTCGCTAAATCATACAAACGTATATTTGTATCAGTACGCATAGGTTCTAATACATTGTATCTCTTTTCCCAGATTCGAATAGTATGCGCCTTTATACCAGAGAGATTTTCTAAATCTTTAATGCTAAAAACGTTTTTTATATTGTTTATCATTTTTGAATATTTGATAAACAAATGTAAACGAAATTATGGTATAAACGACTATTTTTGGTAAAAATATTCGTTTACATCAAAGCAACTTTGTCAAATAAATTTAATTTATCAAGATTTAGAACAGTTTTAGAGTTGTCTGTACTTCGTGTATACATAGAGACAAACTTTGCTCCATAGATGACTTCTTCAAAAGTATAAGATGTCCTAGTAGCCACTGTGGCGCTAAACATATCATCAAAGGTTTTAATAAAAACGAGAATTTCACCGTGAATTTCGTTAAAGTCTTTTTGATCAAATTGAAACAACGGACTCTCTTCGGTTATGGGATGTACTAAAGTCCAGCTCAACGACAAGGCGCTGATTTTGTTTAACTCTAAATCCAATTGATAAAACTTATTTGCCATTATTCCATTTTCCATAACACTCATTCCTAATGTCATTTGCGCTTCGGCATCTGTAAAGTTGGTATTCTTAAAAGGCGATAGTCGAACCATCAAAGCAGTTCCTTCACCATAAGGAGCAATGATTGCATTATGAGAAAATTTTAAAAATGCGGTAGGCTTACTAAAACGCCCAAAGAATAATCCCGTTGCAATAGCAAAACTTAAAAGTCCCATCAAAGCTTCGGCAGCAGAAAGTGCACTTGTTAAAAAACCTGTGGGACTTATGTGTCCGTATCCTACCGTTGTAAATGTTTGCGCACTAAAAAAATAGGCTTGCCCAAATTGCACAATTTCACTATCTGATGCAGCAATACCATCGAGATGCTCCATTCCTATTCCGTAATAAATGCTCGCAAAAATAAAATTGATGGTGATGTAAAACAATAGAATGATTCCCATAAACCGCCATCTGGGCATATCAATCATTGTATGGTACCAGCTTATTCGATTAAAAACATGCATGCCAACCTTCTCCACATTTGCCTTACCGTTTTTATTAATAAAGCGTCCGCCGTAATTACTAGAATTCGTTCCAAAACCTGAATTTTTATCCGCAATTGCTTTATTGTTTACTCCTTCTTGTGCTGCCATATTACGTACTTATTACGGAGTAAAATTAGACAAAAATGATTTGTAAATTTTATATGCTGTTATTAGGGTGAACATTTCGAACAAAAATTATACTCTAATTCACACTCTCATCCTAATTTACTAGATGATTAGAACTTGCAATCGAGAAAATTTACCTTCTTTAAAAAGCTATTATAAATCCGATAATATGGTTATATTTGAAATTGTAAAAAAATAATTTTATGCCTGAAACTAAATTAATCGATGGTTATCCTTATGTAAAATATGAGAAACCAGTACTATCTGATGCAAAATCAATTGCACTATCTCAGTCCTTTTATGAAATAATGGATACGCGAAGATCAGTAAGAGAATTTTCTGATCAGGTTGTTCCTAGAGAAGTAATCGAAAATATTATAAAAACTGCTTCGACAGCACCATCAGGAGCACATAAGCAACCTTGGACCTTTTGTGTAATCGGAAATCCCGAAATTAAAAAGCAAATAAGAATTGCTGCTGAAGAGGAAGAATATGCAAGTTATGAAAGCAGAATGTCTGATGAATGGCTAAACGACTTGAAACCTCTAGGCACAGATTGGAAGAAGCCTTTTCTCGAAATCGCTCCTTATTTAATTGTGGTATTTAGAAGGATTTACGAATTTGGACCAGAAGGTAAAAAGAAGAACAACTACTATGTTCAAGAAAGTGTGGGGCTAGCAGGCGGTTTTTTACTAGCGGCAATTCACAATGCAGGATTGGTATCACTAACTCACACACCAAGTCCGATGAATTTTTTAACGAAGCTTTTAGAACGTCCTGAAAATGAGAAACCTTTTCTATTAATTCCCGTAGGTTATCCTGCTGAAGATTGTTGGGTTCCTGATTTAGATAGAAAAGAATTAGCGGAAATAGCAAAGTTCTATTGAGATAAATTGCAATTTTAGAATAAACACAATAGTTAAAATCACAAACTATTTAGATAATTAAATAACTTAAGTAAACTCAAAAAGTAGTTTATTGCATCCTAATAATTAACAAATATAAATACACATGGCCTCAGGATTTTTTGCCCTTTTAGATGATATTGCAGCACTTATGGATGATGTTGCTGTTTTAAGTAAAATCGCTACAAAAAAAACAGCTGGAATTTTAGGAGACGATTTAGCCGTAAATGCCGAGAAAGCTTCTGGATTTGTTTCCTCTAGAGAAATTCCGGTTCTCTGGGCAATTACCAAAGGATCCCTATTAAATAAGTTAATTATTCTACCCTTTGCTTTCTTATTAAGTGCCTTTGTTCCTGCGGTGATTTCGGTAATATTGATATTAGGAGCAGTTTACCTAGCATATGAAGGAATAGAAAAAATACACGAATATATCTTCCCTCACCACGATACAGAGAAGGTAATCGAAACAGTAGCACTAAGTGAAGCTGATATTTTATTAGTTGAAAAAGACAAAATTAAATCGGCTATTGTAACTGATTTTATTCTTTCGATCGAAATTGTAATTATAGCTTTGGGAACGGTTGAAGGAGAGCTAATCTTAAATCAAATTTTGGTTGTGAGTTTTATTGCAGTCCTTGCAACAGTTGGTGTTTATGGTGTAGTTGCTTTAATCGTTAGAATGGACGATTTTGGGCGTGTATTAAAAAGAACAAAAAGTAAAATTGTACAGGCGACAGGTGATCTTTTAATCAAGTCATTACCAAAAGTAATTAAGCTACTAGCATTTGTGGGTACAATCGCATTATTGCTAGTTGCTGGGGGAATTTTTTCTCATAAAATTGAAGCTGTTCATCACATGCTAACGAGTTGGCCTGATATGTTGAAAGAATTTGTTTTAGGTATCATAGGAGGACTACTTGCGTTTGCGGTTGTAACTCCTTTAAAGAAATTATTTAAAAAGAAATCAGATCACGCTTCCGCGAAATAGAATTTTACACAATGATTTCAATCCAAATGATCCATCTGGAACATCCGTTGTATCCTCAAGAACAGGAGCTGCGTAATAAAATATTATTAAGACCAATATGTATCCCTGATCATGCTTGGGAAATGCACGATGCTAAATCATGGCACTTTGTAGCAACGGCAGATAAAACTATTGTAGGTTGCGTTGTTTTAAATCCCTTGAATGAAAATAAAACGAAAGCACAGTTAATGCAAATGGCAGTTGAGACAAATCAGCAGGGAAAAGGCATTGGTAAATTGCTTGTTAATGAATTAATCGCTTTTGCAAAAGCAAATAATATACAAGAAATTGTATGTCATGCTAGAGAAAATGCAGCACCCTTTTACACGCGCTTGGGTTTTCAAATTTATGACGATCCATTTATTGAAGTGGGTATGAAACATTACCACATGAAAATCGTTTTAGCCAACTCAAAAAAAAGATGACAATAGAAAATTCTACTTACGCAGAAGCAGCGATGCTAATTAATAAGCCAGTCGCAACCGTATTTCAAGCCTTTATAAATCCCGAAATTACCGCTCACTTTTGGTTCACAAAATCTTCTGGCAATCTTGAGGAAGGAAAGTCGGTTACTTGGACCTGGGAAATGTACGGCAATCACAGTGTCACAATAAAGGTATTAACAATCAAAGAAAACGAATCAATCACAGTTCAATGGGGTGATGATGAGGAAAATATTGTTGAATGGGAATTCAATGATTTGGGCGAAAGCAAAACATTTGTAACAATTACCTTTAATGGAATTACGGGAACAATTGAAGAACTATGTTCTCAAATTAGGGACACTACAGAAGGCTTTACACTTGTTCTTGCAGGTTTGAAGGCGTATCTAGAACACAACATTGAACTCAACTTAGTTCCTGATCGTTTCCCTATCGAATTAACTCAGGAATAAGTAATTACCACATTCAATACATTTTTTCATTAAATTAGTGGCACTAAAAAACCGCTATGAAAAAATTCAACCAAATAATTGTCCTTTCTATTTTAGCAATACAGCTGATTAGCGCACAATCCCCTGAAAGTTTAAAAATAAAAAAGCAAACTCAGCAAAACGCAAAAGAAATAATAAACGAGTTTACTGATTTCTTGACAATCCCAAATATTGCGGAAAACCCTGTAAGCTTGCGTGAAAACGCTAATTTCATCATGGGAATGATGACTAAAAAAGGCATTAAAAACGTCCAACTTCTCGAAGGGAAAACTAAAAATGCTACTCCCGCAGTATATGGAGAAGTATTAGTAACAGGTGCTAAACAAACATTAATTTTCTATGCTCATTATGACGGACAGCCTGTAAATCCAGTACAATGGAATAAAAATTTAAGTCCCTTTACGCCTCAACTTTATACAGGGGCTATCGATAAAAATGGGGCTAACATACCTTTCCCTAAAGACGGGAAATATAATAACGACTGGAGAATCTATGCTCGAAGCGCCTCTGATGACAAAGCAGGAGTTGGTGCTATTTTAAATGCATACGACGCAATAAATAAGAGCGGATTAAAACCCATCTACAACCTTAAGTTCTTCTTTGAAGGTGAAGAAGAAGAGGGATCAACACACCTTGATGAAATTTTAGAAAAAAACGCCTCTCTTTTACAATCTGATTTATGGATAATTTGCGACGGTCCAGTGCATCAATCAGGGAGAAAACAAATTTATTTTGGTGTTCGTGGAGATACGAATCTTGATTTAACTATTTACACCTCCAAAAGACCTTTACACAGCGGACATTATGGGAATTGGGCACCAAATCCAGCAATGATGTTAGCCCGGTTATTAGCTTCTATGAAAGATGAAAATGGACGCGTACTCGTAAAAGGATTCTATGATGACGTTATTCCATTGAGCCCTTATGAAAAAGCAACTTTGTTAGAAGTGCCCTCTGTCGATAAACAAATGACGTCAGAATTGGGAATGGGTGATCCCGAAATGAAAGGGATATCATTAAGTGAAGCCATCAACCTACCCTCTTTAAATATTAATGGTATGCAAAGTGGTAACACAGGTAAAATGGCTTCTAACCAAATCCCAACTACTGCAACAGCTGTACTTGATTTAAGATTAGTGCTAGGTAATCAATGGCAAAAACAACAACAAAAAGTTATTGATCACATTATCAAACAAGGGTATTACGTTACCAGCAGTGAGCCTACAGACGAAGAAAGAAAACAACATCCAAAAATTATAAAAATAATCGCAAATAAGAGTGGGATAAATGCACAACGCACTTCTATGGATTTACCGATAATTAAGAAAGTAATCGCAGCAGTTAAATCAACTACTAATGAGCAAGTAGTATTACAGCCAACAATGGGTGGTAGTTTGCCATTGTACTTATTTGAAAAGATTCTTAAGGCCAAAACTATCTCGGTCCCTATTGCAAATCACGATAATAACCAACATGCTGAAAACGAAAACATCCGCCTTCAAAATTTATTTGACGGTATGGAAACCATGGGATCAATAATGCTCATGAAATAAAAATCATAGATTAATTTTGAAAATGAAATTCCCAATCAAGGGTTTTCTTTCTTCATAAATGGAGAAAATAGAATATTAATACACTACTATGCCGCTTTTTACTATTTTAAGTTTATCCTTATAATATTTTTGATATACGGCCTTCCCTAGTATTTTATCCACGCGATAAAGTTGCCAACGTAATTTTTCTTGAACTCCTTCCCAATCCTTGATTTGCTGATAAGGAAAAGCTGATTGTGGTTTGTTGACATATTGAACTAAATAATCTACAGCTTTTAAAATACTTCGTCCATCCTGAGATTCCTTATTGAGCAAGTCAATATCTAATGTTTTAGCCATTTGCGACATATCTAAGAAATGAGTCAAATTAAAGGTCGAATATCCTAAACCCGTGGTCCTTGCTAATTCCAGCGGCTGTGATCCGTCAGTTTCTATTTGGGTGAAGAGTCTGTTTTTAGCAAAATTATTTGCAATCTTCTTAGCCAGCTGATTGTTTCCTATAAAGATTGCATAGCGCACTAGTTGCACATCATAAGCAGTTCCATGATTATTTTTTGCTGCTTGCTCTTCTGCTGCTACAGGCGCAGTTTGTAACCAGTTAACATACGTTTTAAACCAATCTTCAATTGCCAGCTGATCTTCAATAGTAAATGCTTGTGATTTTTTTAGAATTTTTACGGCATCTAACATTTCGAAAAAAGAATAGGTATCTAATATTCCTTCTCCCCTACCTAAACCGTTATTAATACCTGGAATTGTTTGTCCGTAATTCATATTTGGATTCATTTTCGTATCCTCATTAATGAACCATATTTTTAAATTAGTGACAGCTTTCTCAGCGTATTTTTCATTGTCCGTTAAATAATATGCTAATGCAAGCGACTCAACACTTGTTGCAAAATCGCTTAAGGGATAACGGTCTAATTTTTCAATTTCTGGATTTGATTTTCCGTCTTTTCGAATATAAGGTACACCATCAATTTTTGTAGGATCAGGCCACCAATACCTTCCCATACTCATGTAATCGTGTTTGTCTCCGCTAGAGGGAGTCAGCTCTTTATCAACGACGGTAATTAAAGTTTTGTCTAATTTGCTATCAGCTTCTTTGATTATCATTCGAATTTTTGGGCTGTTTTTTTCCTTGGCTTCCTTTAAACTTTTTAAATTCCAAACAACTACTTGCGCTGTTGCATTAGTGACTATTAAAAAAGTAAATAGCGCTATCAAATTTATCCGTATCATCAAGTATTAATTTAAATTACTTGTAATTTAGCAAAAAACTAGCTCATAGAAATATTGGTTGACCAATTTATTTTGAAAATAATTAGATATAAATTCGTTCCTTTTTAAACACAAAAAAGCCCCTAACATGGGGCTTTTTAAAAGTATGATTGCGATTACTTACTCAAGTACATTTTTCTTCTAGAGTAAAGTTCGTAAAATTGATCGTCTTTCAAGTCATCAATAAATAAGATGCTCTCTCCTGTTGATTTCATTTCTGGTCCTAATGCTTTATTCACATTATGGAATTTACTGAAAGAGAAAACAGGTTGCTTAATTGCATATCCCTTTAACTGTGGGTTAAAAGTGAAATCAGTTACTTTATTGTGTCCTAACATCACTTTAGTAGCGTAATTCACATAAGGTTCTCCGTATGCTTTTGCAATAAAAGGAACCGTACGAGACGCTCTAGGGTTTGCTTCAATAATGTAAACTGTATCATCCTTGATAGCAAACTGAATGTTTATTAATCCTACTGTTTTTAACCCTAAGGCTATTTTTTTAGTATGATCTTTAATTTGCTGCATTACAAACTCTCCTAAGTTAAAAGGAGGCAATGTAGCATTACTATCTCCCGAGTGAACTCCACATGGCTCGATGTGCTCCATGATTCCTATAATGTAAACATTTTCTCCATCACAAATTGCATCGGCCTCAGCCTCAATCGCACCATCAAGATAGTGGTCTAATAGTAATTTATTACCAGGAATGGTTTTCAATAAGTTTACTACGTGCTCTTCAAGCTCTTGCTTATTGATTACAATTTTCATTCCTTGACCACCCAATACATAAGAAGGACGAATCAACAAAGGAAAGTCTAAAGTATCTGCTAATGCAGCAGCTTCATCAGCTGTCTCAGCAATTCCAAATTGCGGGAAAGGAATTTCTAACTCTGTTAACAAGTCAGAAAAACGACCTCTATCTTCAGCTAAATCCAAAGCGTCGAAGCTAGTTCCAATAATCTTTATACCATATTTAGATAATTTTTCAGCTAATTTCAAAGCTGTTTGCCCACCTAATTGAACTATTACTCCTTCTGGCTTTTCATGTTTGATAATGTCATAAATATGCTCCCAAAAAACAGGCTCGAAGTACAATTTATCAGCTGTATCAAAATCAGTTGAAACCGTTTCAGGATTACAATTGATCATGATTGTTTCGTATCCGCATTCTTTTGCAGCAAGCACTCCATGCACGCAAGAATAGTCAAATTCGATTCCTTGACCAATTCTATTTGGACCTGATCCAAGAACAATTATTTTCTTTTTGTCAGAGACTACACTTTCATTATCTACATAATGTGTACCATCAGCTTTCTCAATTTGAGCTTCAAAAGTAGAATAATAGTAAGGTGTTTTTGCTTTAAATTCGGCCGCGCATGTATCCACTAATTTAAACACACGATTAATATCCATCTCAGTACGTTTTGTATGTACTGCACTTTCAAGACATCCCATCATGTGTGCAATCTGTCTATCGGCAAAACCTTTTTGTTTCGCTTCTAGCAAAAGTTCTCTTGGCAAAGTCTCTACTTTATAGTTAGAAATTTCTTTCTCTAACGTATAAAGTTCTTCGTATTGTTTTAAGAACCACATGTCAATTTTTGTAATTTCGTGAATACGACTCAACGGAATTCCCATTGCGATTGCATCATAAATTACAAAAACACGATCCCAACTCGCAAAAGTTAGTTTCTCTATAATTTGTTCGTAGTTTGTGTAGCCTTTTCCGTCAGCACCTAAACCATTTCTTTTTATTTCTAATGATTGCGTTGCCTTGTGAAGCGCTTCTTGAAAAGAGCGTCCAATTCCCATCACCTCACCTACAGATTTCATTTGAAGACCTAAAGTTCGATCTGCTCCTTCAAATTTATCAAAGTTCCAACGTGGAATTTTCACAATAACATAATCCAAAGTTGGTTCGAATAATGCCGAAGTTGATTTGGTAATTTGGTTTTGTAATTCGTCAAGATTGTATCCTAAAGCTAATTTAGTTGCGATTTTTGCAATTGGATAACCCGTTGCTTTTGAAGCTAATGCAGATGAACGCGACACACGAGGATTGATTTCAATCGCTACAATATCTTCTTTATCGTCAGGAGAAACTGCAAATTGCACGTTACAACCACCTGCAAAGTTTCCAATACTTCTCATCATCAAGATGGCGTAATCACGCATTCTTTGAAAAGTAGTGTCAGATAAAGTCATTGCTGGCGCTACAGTTATTGAATCTCCAGTATGAATTCCCATAGGATCCATATTTTCGATCGAACAAATGATTACTACATTATCATTTTTATCTCTTAAAAGCTCTAGCTCGTATTCTTTCCAGCCCATCAAAGCCTTATCAATTAAGACTTCGTGAATAGGAGAAGCCTCTAAACCTCTCGTTAATAATTCATCAAAATCTTCTTTATGATAAACAATTGCCGCCCCAGTTCCTCCAAGAGTAAATGAAGGACGAATAACTAAAGGGAAGCCAAATTCTTGTGCAATTTCTTTTCCTCGAAGGTAAGACGTACATATTTCTGCCGGAGCAGATGGCACTCCAATTTTTTTCAATAAATTTTTAAACTGATCTCTATCTTCAGTAATATTGATGGCGTTAACGTCAACACCAATTAATTTTACATTAAAATCATCCCAAATTCCTTTTTCTTGCGCTTCAAGACACAAGTTTAAAGCCGTCTGTCCTCCCATTGTAGGAAGTACCGCATCAATTTGTGGATGCGCTTTAAGGATTTCAATAATTGACTTAGTCGTCAAAGGTTTCAAATAAATATGATCGGCCATTGATGGGTCGGTCATAATGGTCGCTGGATTAGAATTTATTAAAATAACTTCTATTCCTTCTTCACGAATGGAACGTGCAGACTGTGATCCTGCATAGTCAAATTCACAAGCTTGACCAATAACAATAGGTCCTGAACCTATTATTAACACTGATTTTATTGAGGTATCTTTTGGCATTTTATTATAATTATGTGTAGTTGTTGTTGTAGTTGTTCTTTCTATCTCTTATTCTGAAAATCAATTAAATAGTCTTTTTAATTGTTACAAAAATCAAGAAATGCATCTATAAAAAATAATAATTTAACGACAAGGTATAAAAAAAGGCGATACTAAAAAAAGTAACGCCTTATTTATGTTTATTCAAACATTATTTTTTGTGTCTTGGGTCACAAGAAACAGTCAATTTATGTCTTCCTTTAGCTCTTCTTCTAGCAAGAACTTTTCTTCCATTCGCAGAAGCCATTCTGTCCATAAATCCGTGCTTATTTCTTCTTTTTCTTTTCGATGGTTGAAATGTTCTTTTGCTCATTGCTTTGTATCTTTAAATCTTAGTTATTTGTCTTCTTTCGATTTGAATAATTGTTATTCTGAAACCGAGTGCAAATATACAAAGACTTTTTTTTCTCGCAAGTAGTTTTATAAAAATATTTTTAATTCCTTTTACTATCTTTGCAAACCTAATTAAACACGTACTATGTTTCACAAGAATATCAAACTAATTATCGCTGGACTTATAACAATTACTAGCATTTGGCAATTTACGGAAAACAATATTGGTAACGGAATTTTCCTATTACTATTGACTGCAATTCCTATTTTCCTTTATTTTAAGAATGAATTCATCTTATTAGCCTTCTTAAAACTAAGAAAACAGGATTTTCCAGGTGCTCAAAAATGGTTGTCTTATATTAAAAATCCAGAAACTGCTCTAGTAAGAAAACAACAAGGATACTTTAATTACCTGCAAGGAATTATGGTTTCGCAAACTAATATCAATGCTGCAGAGAAATTTTTCAAGAAAGCAATTGAATTAGGTTTGTCAATGGATATGGATTTGGCTGTAGCCAAATTAAATTTAGCTGGAGTTGCAATGTCACGCAGAAGAAAATTAGAGGCAACAAACTTATTAAACGAAGCCAAACGTTTAGACAAACAAGGCATGCTAAAAGAGCAAATCACAATGATGAAAGGCCAAATGAAGAAAATGTAATTTTGACTTTCAATCTTATTTATATAGAAAACATCCGCAAGTGCGGATGTTTTTTTTTAATATCCACTCAGTGGAATCTCTATAATGTATTTTTTATTTAGCGTATTATCTAGTTTTCGATCACGAAGCCACGGATTATGAATTTTTAAAATTTTATAATTAATTCCTTGCTCCTTAGCAAATGCCGTCAAATTTGTTATGCTACTATCTACCGCTACTTTTCGAGTTGGAATCAAAGGGTACAAAGCCTCCTTCTTGATATCAAAACCGAATTTAGAGGGATTTTTCATTATTTCTTTTAAAGCTAATATTCTAAAAACGTATCTCGAAGTTTCTTCTGTCAGTAGTAAATCATAATAGTTGCGCTCTTGTTGAATATCCATTTGTTTGTTGACACCTCCCATTCCACCATTATAAGATGCTGCGGCTAATGTCCATGTTCCAAATTTTGCCTTGGCACTTAAAAAATAACTACAGGCCGCCTCTGTCGATTTTACTAAGTCATAGCGTTCATCAACAGTTTCATTTACTTCCATGCCGCGTTCTTTTGCTGTTTCTGGCATAAATTGCCATACGCCTCTAGCTCCAACTGGCGAAACGACATTTATCAAGCCGCTCTCAATTACAGCTAGATATTTAAAATCATCTGGAATACCATTTTTCTTTAATATAGGCTCAATAACAGGAAATACACGATTAGCTCTTTTAATCGCTAGAATTGTTGAAGAATGAAGGTTGATATTTACAATCAACTCCTTATCTAACCGCTCCTTAACATCCGCAATTTGCAATGGAGTAGTTTCATTAGCAAAGTTAGCTTGAGTTGGAAAATAATTTTCTGGTTCTAAAGTATCTGCTATTTCAGATTTTTCGTCGCTCTTAGGTACAGCAAATATTAGTAAGCCACTTACTAAGACAAATGCGGTGAGTAACATTATTCTTTCTACACTTTTCATTTTTTTCCACATTTAAATGTTGTTAACAGCCTGCTTATCTATAATAACACTAGCTTCTTCTTGCTTATTATCTTGGTAAGTCCCTAAAATAATTGCAGGCAAATTAGTATTTATCCATCGGTATTTATTCAAAATCATTGCATGTGTCCCCCCTTTTACTACAATGCATTTTTTTATATTTTTAATAGGAAACACATCATCTCGATCTCCGTGAATATGAATCACCGACTCATCGATATCAGTACGTCCCCACATAATTACTTTTTCAACCGCCCATTCTAGATAGTACAAATCTCTAACAGACAAAAACTTTTCATACAATTTCAATCTCTTATTTAGCCTTTCGCCAAAGGAAAATTTTGTAAGATTCTCTAAATTTAGAAGTAGTCTCATGGGCAACAATTTATAGGCTTTAGTTGTTTTTGCAATTTTCATGCGTCTTGGAAAATCGTGACAACTTCGTACACTTGATATGATTATTACTTTTCTCGTATCCATAAATTTAGCCATCTCTTGCACTAATATCCCACCAAAAGAAACACCAATTAAAACCGGTGCTTCATGAGTTATTTTCTCAGCAATTCTCTTTGCGTAATCCTGTAGCGACTCATGACTAAGCGGAATTTCCCATTCTAAAAGATGAATCTCAAACTGCTCTTGAGGTAAGTCGATGCGTTCAAAAATAGTAGCGCTAGCCGCTAAACCAGGCATAAAATAAACCGCTATTTTACTCATTTTTTCTATTTGAATTTAATTTTTACAATTTAGGTAAATTAGCAAAAAGAAGCTCATAAAAATACTTAATTTAAATAAAGCATTCTTTGAAGCCACGTTATATTAGGATTAAATTATGACCGCTCTATTTACTCCATTAAGGAAGCGTTAAATTCATTTGATATTGAGAATCAAATTAATACCTTTGGGTATACCTATAATTTTAGCTTGAAAAGCACAAAATAACTTTTAATTTACATTCGAAAATATATTTCGCTACAGCATAATAGGAAACTTTTATTTATAGAAGTAATTAAAATTTCAAGAACTAAGTCTTCTATTGTTTACAGTCTAAAATTATAATTGTAACAATTCAATTTAATTAATTAAAGCAGCGAGGAACGCCTATCACCATGGAAATTAAAGACAATACGTTTGCACGACAATTTGAAACTACAACTCCAGCCGGTTTGGTTTCAGTAGAATATTCATTACAGGAAAAAAAGATTTTCCTAACAAAAATTCACACTCCTGAAGACTTTAAAGACGAAGAAACAATTTCGCTTTTCCTTTCAGAAATTATGGCTTTTGCCATTGATAAAAAATTCAAAGTAGTTCCAATCCTACCTAAAATTGTACTCTTTTTCAAGAAAAATCCAGAATACAAAGAACTATTACCTCCTGGTATTCGATTGTAATTTTAGTAAAAAAAAATTGCCCTCAAAGAGCTTTACGCTAGTTGAGGGCAATTTTTTTTATACTAGAATAGATCAAATTACTTTTCGATCTCTCTCATGCTTTCCATTTTTTTATTTGATAGGAATCCGCTAATATCCTCAAAATGCTCTACTACACGCTTGTTACTAAATTCAAATACTTTTGTCGCTAAGCCATCTAAGAAATCACGATCGTGAGAAACTAGAATTAAAGTTCCATCAAAATCGCGTAAAGCATCTTTAATGATGTCCTTTGTTTTCATATCTAAGTGATTCGAAGGCTCATCAAGAATCAACAAGTTCACTGGCTCTAAAAGCAATTTAATCATTGCTAATCTTGTTTTTTCACCACCTGAAAGCACTTTTACCTTTTTAGTGATATCATCCCCTTGAAACATAAAGGCACCAAGAATATTTTTTATTTGAGTACGTACATCTCCTACTGCAATACCGTCAATTGTTTCAA
This sequence comes from Flavobacterium frigidarium DSM 17623, assembly GCF_000425505.1. GTDB lineage: Bacteria > Bacteroidota > Bacteroidia > Flavobacteriales > Flavobacteriaceae > Flavobacterium > Flavobacterium frigidarium. The sequence goes on from NZ_AUDO01000001.1 coordinate 200,936, forward strand.
AGATGGTTGCATTCTCATCTAATAATGAAGCTTGATTTTGTGCAAAATACCCTATTTGAGAGTTGTGCCCAATTTCTAAACTTCCGCTATCAATACCTATCTCTTTCATGATAGCTTTTATCATTGTCGATTTACCCTCTCCATTTTTACCTACAAACGCCACTTTTTGACCTCTTTCAATAACAATATTGGCATCTTTAAAGACAACATGATCACCATAAGATTTCCCTAAGTCTTTTACAATTACGGGATACTGTCCAGAGCGAGCCGCAGCTGGGAATTTTAATCGAAGTGATGAATTATCTACCTCATCAACTTGAACAATCACTAATTTCTCTAACATTTTAACACGTGATTGAACAGCATCTGTTTTAGAGAATGTTCCTTTAAAGCGATCGATAAAAGTTCTATTATCAGCAATCATTTTTTGTTGCTCGTCGTAGGCTTTTTGTTGGTGAATTCTACGATCCTTACGCAATTCTAAATAATGAGAATACTTAGCTTTATAATCATAAATGCGCCCCATGGTAACTTCAATAGTACGATTAGTGATATTATCTACAAATGCTCTATCATGCGAAATGACTACAACCGCTTTTGCCTCATTCATTAAAAACTCCTCTAACCACTGAATACTTTCAATATCCATGTGATTCGTAGGCTCATCTAGTAAAATCAAATCTGGCTTTTGTAATAGAATTTTAGCCAACTCAATTCGCATTCTCCATCCACCAGAAAACTCAGATGTTTGGCGCGTAAAATCTTCACGTTCAAAACCTAATCCAGTTAATATTTTTTCGACTTCAGCTTCATAATTCACTTCTTCAACAGCGTAGTACTTCTCGCTTAAATCAGAAACTCTTTCGATCAATTTCATGTACGCATCACTTTCATAGTCGGTACGTATTGTTAATTGCTCATTGATTTCATCAATCTCCAGTTTCATTCCTAATATCTCTCCAAAAGCTTTTGATGCCTCTTCCATTACAGTTGCGCCATCAGTAGTTAATAAATGCTGAGGCAAATAAGCAACGACCGCTTCTTTTGGGGCAGAAACATTTCCTGTTGATGGCTTACTTTGTCCAGCAATAATTTTAAGAAGCGTTGATTTTCCTGCTCCGTTTTTACCCATTAGGGCAATCTTATCATTTTCATTTATTGCAAAAGAAACATCGCTAAAAAGCGTAGTACCACCAAATTGCACTGAAACATCATTAACTGTAATCATTATAGTATTGATTTGTAGAATTACTTACTCAAGAATTGCTACTAGAGTAATTTTTAAAAATGCAAAGATAGTTTAATTAGATAATTAGGCAATTTTTAAACTACATTAGAAAACTGTTAGCTTTTTAAAAATAATGCCTTTTAGAGAATGTATTTATTTTTATTGAAATTTAGCACAACAACTTATCTTTACACTACTAATTTAAGCAGTTCATTCATGACGATTTTATACTTGCACGGCCTTGAGAGCAAATTAAGCTCAGAGAAAAGAGAATTATTAGAAACTTATGGATCTGTTCTCGCCCCAGACATGGATTACAAAGCAAATCCAAACATGATTACTACTTTACAACAAGAATATATTGATCAAAATATAGATGTAATTATAGGAAGCAGTATGGGAGGTTTTGCAGGTTTTTATTTATCGAAATTAATGCAGACACCAGCACTACTTTTTAATCCAGCACTACCTTACAGGCTCAATATCGCACAAGCGATTCCTGAGAGCAAATTAGAACATAGTAAAGCCATTCACATTGTGATAGGCGCTCAAGATAATGTAATAAAAGCTAGTGATAACATTGCACACATTACCGCCTTACTGCCTTTTACAACAGATTTACGTATAAGTATACTCCAAGAACTTGAACATGGTATTCCGCTCACAATCTTTGAAAAAGAGATTGATTTATTTTTTAAAGCATTATAAAACACTCCTCCTTACAAAAGAAAACCTCTAAAAACGATTGATGTCGTTATTAGAGGTTTTTTAACATATTGTAAATAATACTTATTTTTTTTCTTCATTCCATATTTCAGCATTGTCAACACCTATATCTTTTGGATTAAAAACAGGATCTTTTCCTTCTTTCTTCTGCTTTTCATAATCTCTTAACGCAGCTAATGCCGGTTTTTGCAACAATAAGATTGCTATAATATTAAACCAAGCCATTAAACCTACTCCAATATCTCCAATAGTCCAAGCTAATTTTGCTGTATTAATACTTCCATAAATCATTACAGCAATCATTACAGCACGTAATGCATAATTAAACATAGGCGTCTTAAATTTTCTAGTCAAATAAGATACATTAGTCTCAGCAATATAATAATAAGCTAAAATGGTTGTAAAAGCAAAGAAGAACAATGCAATTGCAACAAAGTATGAACCCACACCTGGAAAAACAGTATCCATAGCACTCTGCGTGTATCCAGCACCTGGAGTAACACTTGCTAAACCACTGTATAAAAATTCAGAAGCTCCTTCTTTATTTCCAAAATTTGGATTTTGTACGTTGTATGTACCCGTGATTAAAATCATAAACCCAGTAGCTGAACACACTAAAATAGTATCAATATATACAGAAAATGCTTGTACTAATCCTTGTTTTGTAGGGTGAGACACATTAGCAGCTGCCGCGATATGGGGAGCCGATCCTTGACCTGCCTCGTTCGAATAAATCCCTCGCTTAACACCCCATTGCACTGCTAGTCCAAATACCGCTCCAAAGCCAGCTTCCATGTTAAAGGCACTTCTAAAAATCAATGCAATAATGTTAGGAAGTCTATCAAAATCTATAGCTACGATAGCAATTGCAGCAATAATATAAGCAATAGCCATAAAAGGCACGATTAGCTCTGTAAATTTAGCGATACGTTTCACACCTCCAAAAACAATAGCCGCAAATATCGCTGATAGGGCAACACCAGTAATTAACGGATCAATTTGAAAAGCGTTATCAATTCCCTCTGCAACAGAGTTTGCTTGAACCCCGGGTAACAAAACCCCCATGGCAATAACCGCAACAATAGCAAAAGCCGTTGCAAACCATTTTACACCTAATCCTTTTTCTATATAAAACGAAGGTCCACCACGAAGGGACCCTTTATCTTTCTCTTTGTATATTTGAGCTAATGTCGCCTCAATAAATGCAGTACTAGCGCCAAAAAAAGCAACAATCCACATCCAAAATAGCGCGCCTGGACCACCAAAAGCGATAGCAGTAGCAACACCAGCAATATTCCCTGTTCCCACTCTACCAGCTAAGGACATTGACAAGGCTTGAAAAGAAGAAACACCCGAATCTGAACTTTCACCATCAAATAATAAACGAATCATTTCTCTAAGATGTCGAACTTGTAAAAAACGAGTTCGGATAGAAAAATAAAGCCCCGAACCTAGGCATAAAACGATTAAAGCATCACTCCATACTAAATCATTTAACATACCAATAACCTCTTCCATAAAAATATTTTAAATTAATAATTATCAAAAAATCAGCAAATTCCCAACTTTGTAATTTTTTGTTTATAAAACTATAACATATGGAGAGAAAAAACTAACGAACTACCATATAAATACACATTAAGACATTAATAAATCCGTCCGGACAATCCTTCAAATTTTGAGGTTAAATTACTATTTTATGATTTTAACAAAATATTCACATAACATTTAAAATTAAAGACGGAAAATAACTAAAAAAAACTGCCAGATAGTAGTTATCTGGCAGTTTTTAAAAATCATATTAAGAGGCAATTTTACAAGTAGAAATTATTCTTTTCGCCATTTTTTTGTTATTTCAAATACGTGCTCTAAAATTGCAGCCTCTTGCTCATCAAACTCCATATTTCTGCGACTCATGACAATTTTAGCTGTTTGAAATGCTTTTTTAGTAATGTAGGTAGTAAATCCAGAGGCACCACCCCAAGAAAAACTAGGTACAAAATTACGAGGGAATCCGCTTCCAAAGATATTTGCACTGACTCCCACAACCGTACCAGTATTAAACATGGTATTGATTCCGCATTTACTATGGTCCCCCATCATCAATCCACAAAATTGCAATCCTGTTTTAGCGAAACCTTCGGTTTCATAGCTCCATAGTTTTACTTCTTCGTAATTATTTTTTAGATTCGAATTATTACTATCTGCACCTATATTGCACCATTCTCCAAGAACAGAATTTCCTAAAAATCCATCATGCCCCTTATTCGAATTATTAAATAATACTGAATTATTTACCTCACCACCTACTCTTGAGTTAGCTCCCACAGTTGTAGGTCCGTAAATTTTTGATGCTAATTTAACTACAGCACCGTCACCTAATGAGAACGGCCCCCTAATTACAGAGCCTTCCATTATTTCAGCATTTTTACCTATATATATAGGACCTGTTGAAGCATTTAATGTCACAAACTCCAGCTTAGCGCCTTCTTCTATAAAAATGTTTTCTGGCGCAATAACATTAACGCTTTTAGGTATTGGTTGTGATTGTCTGTCTTCAGTGATGTATTCAAAATCTTGTCTAATAGCAGCATCATTTTTTGAGAAGATGTCCCACGTATTCATAACTGTGATGCAGTCTCCAGTGTATTCGATAATTTCATAATCATCAAAATCTACTTCTTCCTGCTCCTCATTCGAAAAAAATGCCACCACCTCTTCTCCTTTGAAGATTGCTTGTTTATCGCTTAAGTCAGTAATTAAATCTACTAATTCAGCTGTAGGTAAAAATGAAGCGTTAATCATTACATTTTGCTCTAACTCTACCATTGGGTATTTATCAGATAAGTATTCCTCTGTCAAAGTTGTGGTAGTAGAGCCTAGGTGCATTTCCCATTTTTGACGTATGCTTACAATACCGATAAGAACATCAGCAACTGGGCGAGTATAAGTAAAAGGCAATAATGCATTACGAGCTGGCCCGTCAAAAAGTATATAGTTCATTGTATAAAATTTCAAGGTTACAAAGAGCCAAAGTTACAAAGTTTTTATTTGTTTCGTCAACATGTTTACTTCTTATACATTTCATTTATAGCAATAAAAAAAGCCTCCCAAAATGGAAGGCTTTACTATAATCAAAAACAAGTTAAAATTATTTAACGTGTTTAGCGTATTTAGTTTTGAACTTGTCAATACGTCCTGCAGTATCGATAAGTTTGTTTTTACCTGTGTAAAAAGGGTGAGAAGTTCTTGAGATCTCCATTTTTACAACTGGATATTCAACACCATCAACTTCAATTGTTTCTCTTGTATCTGCTGTAGATTTAGTGATAAAAACTTCGTCATTTGACATGTCTTTAAATGCAACTAATCTGTAATTCTCTGGGTGTACACCTTTTTTCATCTTGTAATTCTTTTTTATTTGTTTGGCTATAAATTCTTTTGAAGCTTTCCTTGTTAAAGGGAAAGGTATAAATTCATTATAACTTTTTATTTTATTCTGTTATTTTGAGTTTGCAAATTTACAATTATTTTTCAATAAACAATTCTTTGACTTCTTTTTTTTATTAAATAGTAAAATTATTTTTTTCCTATCTATATATTTGAATTACTATCTTTGCACACTAATGTAAAACCTTATAAATATGATCAGTCAAATTATTAAAAGAAACGGTATAAATTACGGTGTTGTAACAGGAATTGTCCTATCATTAATTACTGCAGTAATCTATGCCATAGATATTAAATTGTTCCTTTCTTTCTGGACCACTTTATTAAGCCTATCTGCTTTTATAATAATTACTGTGATTTTATTAATGCAAACTAAAAAACAAGTAAATAATCAACTCTCATTTAAAGAAGCTTTCACTGCCTATTTTATATGCTCTTTGATTGGTATCGCTTTATTAGTTGGTTTTAAAATGCTTTTATTTAATGTTATCGATCCAAGTTTAAAAGATACTTTACTAGAGCTAACAGTAAAATATTTAAAAGACACTTCTAATAAATATGGCGTTAGCGCTAGCACATTAAACGAAATGATTACAAACTTGAGGAAAAATGATCCATTCTCGATAGCTGAACAACTAAAAGGAGGGTTTATAAATTTATTCTTTGCTTGCATCCTTGGATTAATAATGGCTTTTATATTTAAAACGAAAAACACATCACAAGATAACTAATGAATTTATCTATCCTTATTCCCCTTCTTAACGAAGAAGAATCTTTACAAGAATTATACACTTGGATCATAAAAGTGATGCAAGAACATCAATACAAATATGAAGTTATCTTTTTAGATGATGGAAGCACTGACAAATCATGGTCTATTATTGAAGGTTTTTCTAAAGAGAACCCAAATATTAAAGGGATTAGATTCATGAGAAACTTTGGTAAATCTCAAGCTTTGCATGCTGGATTTGCAAAAGCTCAAGGAGATGTTATCATCACCATGGATGCCGATTTACAAGACAGCCCAGAAGAAATTCCGGGACTATATAATATGATTAGCTCACAGGATTATGATCTAGTTTCAGGATGGAAAAAGAAACGTTATGACTCTGTGGTAGCAAAGAACTTACCTTCTAAATTATTTAATTGGGCTGCTAGAAAAACTTCTGGCGTACAGTTAAATGATTTTAATTGTGGATTAAAAGCATACAAGAATATCGTTGTGAAAAACGTAGAAGTATCTGGTGAAATGCACCGTTACATCCCCGTTCTAGCAAAGAATGCAGGTTTTGGAAAAATTGGTGAAAAAGTAGTGCAACACCAAGCGAGAAAATACGGTGAAACTAAATTTGGTATGGAACGTTTTATAAACGGTTTTCTAGATTTAATCACTATTTGGTTTCTATCGCGTTTTGGAAAAAGACCTATGCACTTATTTGGCGCTATGGGATCTTTAATGTTCATCATAGGTTTTTTACTTGCAGGATATATTGGTGTTTCTAAATTATACCATATGTACAACAACATGCGTTATAACTTAGTTACTGACAATCCTTGGTTTTTTATCGCTTTGACGACCATGATTTTAGGAACACAACTATTTTTGGCTGGTTTCTTAGGAGAAATAATTTTACGTACAAAAAACAACGAAGAGCGCTATAAAGTGGCCAGCGAACTTAACTTATAGTTGGCCCTAGCCCTGATAGTAGCGGCATCCTTTTTAACTTGTTTAAGTTGAAAAGATACAGCGAATAGCAGGAAATAGCTTCTAATAAAAAATAAAATTAACTGATAATAAATAGACATATGGATATCAAACAAAACATTTTAGACGCAGTAAATGAATGGTTAACACCGTCATTTGACACGGCTACTCAAGCAGCAGTAAAAGAATTAATTGCCTCATCACCAAAGGAACTTGAAGAGAGTTTTTATAAAAATCTTGAGTTTGGAACCGGCGGAATGCGCGGGGTTATGGGCGTTGGGAATAATCGTATCAACAAGTATACGCTTGGAAAAAGCACGCAAGGATTGTCTAATTATTTAAAGACTAGTTTTCCTAACCAACCTTTGAAAGCAGTAATCGCTTATGACTGCCGTCAAAATAGTGATACACTTGCAAAGACAGTTGCTGATGTATTTTCAGCTAATGGAATTGAGGTTTTCTTATTTTCAGAATTAAGACCTACTCCAGAATTATCATTTGCAGTAAAACATTTGGGATGCCAATGTGGAATTGTTCTTACTGCCTCTCACAATCCACCAGAATACAATGGATACAAAGTGTACTGGCAAGACGGTGGACAAATTGTTCCGCCAGAAGATGCTGGAATTATCAATGTAATTGAAAACTTAGATTATAGCGAAATTAAATTTGGAGCCAACGAGGATTTGATTCATTATATCGATAAAGACTTAGATGCTGCATTTATAAAATCATCGATTGCAAATGCTAGTTTTAATACACCGCAAGAAGCGAAAGACAATTTAAACATTGTTTTTACTTCTTTGCACGGTACTTCAATTACTGTTATTCCAGAAACTTTATCACAAGCAGGTTATACCAATGTGAATATTGTTGAAGAACAAAGAATTCCAGATGGTAGTTTCCCCACTGTTAAATCTCCTAATCCTGAGGAGCCCGAAGCACTTGCTATGGCGCTTGCATTAGCAGATAAAACGAATGCTGATATTGTGGTAGGAACAGATCCTGACTGTGACCGTTTAGGTGTTGCTGTGCGCAATAACGAGGGTAAAATGATTTTACTTAATGGAAACCAGACTATGGTTTTAATGACTGCATTTTTACTAGAACAATGGAAAAAATCAGATAAAATCAATGGAAAACAATTTATAGGATCTACAATTGTTTCGACTCCTATGATGATGGAGCTTGCTTCTAATTATGATGTTGAATGCAAAGTAGGCTTAACTGGATTTAAATGGATCGCTAAAATGATCAAAGATTTTCCAGAGTTAGAATTTATAGGTGGTGGAGAAGAAAGTTTTGGTTTTATGGTAGGAGACGCTGTGCGTGATAAAGATGCTGTAGCGGCAACTTTATTAGTATGCGAAATTGCAGCTCAAGCTAAAGCAAACGGAAGCTCGCCTTATAAAGAGTTAATCAAGTTATATGTAGATAACGGTTTTTACAAAGAGTATTTGATTTCGATTACCAAAAAAGGAATGGAAGGATTGCAACAAATCACTCAAATGATGATTGATTTGCGTGAAAACCCATTGAAAGAAATTAATGGCCAACGTGTAATTATGGTGGAAGATTACCAATCATCTATCGCTAAAAATTTACTTGACGGTTCAGAAACTACAATGAGCATTCCTAAATCCAACGTATTGATTTATTATACTGAAGATGGATCTAAAATTTGCGCTAGACCTAGTGGAACTGAGCCAAAAATAAAATTCTACATCAGTGTAAATGCAGAGTTAGAAGCTGTGGAAGATTTTAACGAAGTTGAAGCTATTTTAGACCAAAAAATAAAAAACATCATTACTTCAATGCAATTGAATTAAGCATTTTAATTCTACATTAAATATAGCAGACCCGACAAATTTTACTAAAATTGTCGGGTCTTCATAATACCTATCATAATGAATAATTTTAAACGAATATTCTCTTTTCTTGTACCCTATAAAAAGTATGCCTACTTAAACATCTTTTTTAATGTTTTGTACGCCCTTTTTAGCACATTATCTTTTATGTCATTGATACCGATGATGCAAGTTTTGTTTGACCAAACAAAGAGAAACACCGTCGAACCCGTTTATACCGGACTTGGAGGTATTAAAACGTTTGCTGAAAACTATATTAGTTATTTCATCACTAATGCCACAGATACTTATGGTGTAGGCTACACTTTATCGGTGATGGTTGCTTTGATTATTACCATCTTTTTATTAAAGAACTTAAGTGATTATCTAGCGATGTTTTTCATTACTTTTCTTCGTAATGGCGTTTTGAGAGACATGCGTAATGCGATGTATAAAAAAACAATTGAATTGCCACTAGCTTTCTTTTCTGAAAAAAGAAAAGGAGATGTAATTGCGAGGATCTCTGCCGATGTTAATGAAGTTCAAACTTCGTTCTTATCGATCCTGGAGCTTATTGTAAAAGAACCTTTGACGATAATATTTACAATTACTGCCATGCTTTCGATAAGTGTTGACCTGACGTTGTTTGTTTTCATCTTTATTCCAGTTTCTGGCTATGTTATTTCGTTAATAGGTAAACAATTAAAAAGAAAATCTACCGAAGCACAGGAAGAACAAGGTATCTTTTTATCTACGATTGAAGAGACTTTAGGCGGACTAAAAGTGGTTAAAGGGTACAATTCAGAATCGTATTTCAACACCATTTTTTCATCGTCAACACAACGTTTTTTTAAATTATCAAACAGCATAGGAAACCGACAAAACCTAGCTTCGCCAACAAGTGAATTCATGGGAATCATGGTAATTGCTATCCTTTTATGGTATGGGGGGAACATGGTATTGATCGAAAAGACGTTAAATGGCGCTTCGTTTATTGCTTATATGGGACTAGCTTACAATATTCTTACCCCAGCAAAATCAATCTCTAAAGCATCTTATAGTGTAAAAAGAGGTAACGCTGCCGCAGAGCGTGTATTAGAAATTCTAGACCAACAAAACCCAATTACATCTAAAAATGGTGCCATTGAAAAAACTAGTTTCGAAGAGGCTATTACAATCAAGAACATCAACTTTAAATATGAAGATGAAATTGTTTTAAAAGATTTTTCTCTAAATGTAAAAAAAGGACAAACGGTTGCCTTAGTGGGACAATCAGGAAGTGGAAAAAGTACCATTGCAAATTTACTAACGCGTTTTTATGATGTGAATGATGGATCTATAGCAATCGACGGTGAAAATATCAAGGACTTTAATTTACAATCTTTGCGTGGCTTGATGGGCTTAGTTACTCAAGACAGCATTTTATTTAATGACACTATTAGAGCTAACATAGCACTTGGAAAACAGAATGCTACTGATGACGAAATTATCGAAGCTTTAAAAATTGCTAATGCATACGAGTTTGTAAAAGAATTACCTCTCGGGATTAATACAAATGTAGGAGACAGCGGAAATAAACTTTCTGGTGGACAAAAACAACGTTTATCTATTGCAAGAGCAGTGCTTAAAAATCCTCCAATTATGATTTTAGATGAAGCCACTTCTGCACTAGATACCGAAAGCGAAAAATTTGTACAAGTTGCTCTCGAAAACATGATGCAAAATAGAACTTCGATTGTAATAGCACACCGTTTATCAACTATTCAAAAAGCGGACACTATTATTGTAATGCAAAAAGGTCGAATCGTTGAGCAAGGTACACATGAAGAGTTGATAGCACTTAATGGAACGTATAACAAATTGGTAACCTTACAATCATTTGAATAAGAAACCAGAATTGTATTTTTATTCGATGCAAAATTTTTAAACAGACCATATCCAAAGGCTCTTTAATTTTAAAATTCTAAAAATGTATTTGAATAACCCCGACATAAAGCTACCTGAAGATCCCGATACTATAATCTGGAAATACTTAGATTTATCAAAATTTCTAGATTTACTTATGTCTAGAAAATTATTTATGTCGAGATCTGATAAATTTGAAGATCAATATGAAGGTACTTTTAGCGAACCCACATTTGAAGAAATCAGGAAACTCTCTATTGACAATCCTGATTTTTTAAAATTTTATAAAACACATAGAGAGCGTGTAGCCATTAGTAGCTGGCACATCAATGAATACGAATCTTTTGCAATGTGGCAAATTTTCACACAAAATAGCGAAGGATTAGCCATACAATCTACAATAGGGCGATTGCAAGAATCATTGCATCTTGAAAATAATTACAAACAGTATATAGGTGAAGTAAATTATATTGATTACAAGAAAGAATACATTCCGTTTGACGATATGTTCTTTCCTTTTTTATTCAAGAGAAAAAGTTTTCAATATGAGAGAGAAGTTCGCATCATTACAGATGTGAAAGAAAATAAAATCACTTTAAACGATGGTTTGAAAATCAGCGTAGACATTGAAAAGTTAATTGAGAACATTTACATTCACCCCAAGTCAGAGAACTGGTATAAAAACCTAGTTATTCAATTAGTTAAACAACTAGGCTTTGATTTTAATATTGAAAAATCAGATTTAGAAAGTGATATTCTGATTTAATATTTTCTAGATAGGCATGTAAGTCGAAACTTTCCAATCAGCGTTTGATAAGTCAATGTAATTGTAATGCAGCACATCATTTTTGTCAAACTGCCCATTTTTGTTCGTATCTTCTACTGTTCGAAAATACAATCTATTGCTTGATTCTATTAAATTCCAGTCGATCAACTCTTGAAAATCTGCAGAAACTTTTGTGAAATTTGCTCCACTAATATCACTTAAGTACAATGACTTAATATCACTAGCATCTAAGCGACCATCTCTATTAGTATCTACATCGTACATTGTGTACACCATTACTTGTTTTCTAACGCGATCAGAAACAGATCTTAAATACGTAGCTGTTTGAATTAAAGCAGGTTTATCAGTAAGCGGTCTAATGGAATCAGAACCTATTTTTTGGAATTTTAAATTCTGTAAATATCCTGTAATCTCATCTTCTCCATAATTCGAAATTGTAAAACTCAAATCGATTACACTTGACGAACCGTATCTAGATTTTGTTCCGCGTTCGTATACTCTTAGATCAGCGACAGGATGAATAAGATAGTCAGTACCATCCATTTGTATTGGCAAATCAGCAATCGCTACTTGAGCAGAATCCACTTTAGATGTAGTTTTTGATTTGTTTGCTGCATCATAAATTACTTTAGGCTTTTCTTCTTCTTTCTTGCAACTAACAACAAGTAAAACAGAAAGACTCAATAATGCTGTATGTAATTTTTTCATAACCATGTAATATTAAAAAATAAAACCAAATGTAATCATTTTTAAAAACCAATTTATAATTTAACAGCATTTTATGCACTTAAAATAGGCAGCAACCCTGCTAAAAATTTGATAACCAACAGATCAATCCTCCTAAGCAAGATATACAGTTAAGTTCTTTTATTCGATAAAAAAGTAAGAAGTAAGAATCTTAAAATTATTGTTGACTTCTAAAAAAGCGAGTTTCAAATGTTTTAGTATTCCCTACTTTATCCTCCACAACAACTCTAAGTTCGTTTGCCCCTTCAGCTACATTACCATTACTAAAATCATGCGTAATTTTTCCAGTTTTATAGTCATATTCGAATAAAACCCATTTACCGTTCAAATAACCGTTGTAGGATTTTATTCCAGATCCACTGTCACTTATGCGTAGTTGAATAGTTTTTTGACTACTAATCCATTTACCTTCAATAGAGGCAGTGATTGCAATAGAAGGTGTTGTAGTATCACTATATAAACGGTATCTTCCTAACGATCTCACTTTTGCAGAGAATTTATTTCCTTTAATCCAAGTATAATTATAACCAGCTCTGCCCCTACTATCGATATCAGCGATATACATTTTTTCCTTTTCAGCTTCTGTATACGAATCGTCTTCGATTGTGATTGTGAAATTAGACTGTACCGGGATACTTTCATCGCTCATATACAAGGTCTTTCCTTTAACGTCAAAATCCATTTCGAAATCATCGTAGAATGTTCCAGCAGGAATATCCACAGTAAAATTTTCTTTCGAAAAAATATTATCCTTAGCTGCTTTAACAAAATACTCAGAGTGTGTTTGTTCCCTTTTAACAATAGGATTTGTAAGATCATAGTTCACTGGAACTGTAATTACAGTTGTGTTTCCAAAAAAATCAGAAACCTCAATTCGATACACCGAAGCCAGATTAGGCAAAACATCCACCACTCCATTATCTTTATCTGCTTTAATGATACTCAAAGGATACGGCGTTTTCATAAACAACTTTTGAACGCGCTGTGAATTTTGACGGTATTTTGGATAATCAATAAGTGCATTGATATACCTCATCTCGTCAAACGAATAAGTATCTAATTGGTAACCAAAACTTGCACTTCCATTTAAATAGGTTTGTACCTTATATACACCATTTTTATTATAAGAAACGTTATCATAGTCAGCAGCAGTGATCCCGAAACCTATTTTACCATTTGCTTTTACGCTAGTGGCTAAATAAGTACCATCTTTTTGCAACGATAGACTCAATAGCAGCGGACGTTTTGATTGATTAATGATTACGTCGTCCTCTACAGGGTAGACATATAATGCAGAAACCACTGGTTTTTTAGTATCCTTTATAGCGCTATCAAAACCAAACAATAAAGGATTGATAATTTTCTCCGTCTTACTATCTCTAAATTCAAAATGCAAATGCGGCCCTTGAGACGAACCCGTATTTCCAGAGAAAGCAATTACTTGACCTTTTCTAACAGGAAGCTCATGAGGTTTTAAAAATAATTCTACTTCGTATGCTTCCTCCTTATAGTACGCTTTGTAGATATAATCTTTAATTTCAGCATTGGCATTTTGAAGGTGACAATATACCGAAGTGTATCCATTAGGATGCGTAATATAAATAGCTTTTCCATTTCCATATGGAGACATTTTTATACGAGAAACATAGCCATCTGCAACAGCATGAACATCAAGACCTTCACGCTGTAATGTTTTAAAATCGAATCCAGTATGAAAGTGATTGGGTCTTAGTTCACCAAAGTTACCAGACAGTTGTACGGGCACATCTAGCGGTAATCTAAAATAATCTTTAGGGTAATTTGTTTGGGCAATAACACTAGTGGAAAGCACTAGAAATAATCTTAAAAATTTCATGATATACATTTTTGCTAAGGTAAAAAAAGTAATTCGTTATCGTTTATAAAAAAACACAAATCGTAAACATTTACAAGTCAATAATTTGACTATTTTAAAATAAAAAAACCAATAAAATATTGTAATAATAAAAAGTAATACTAAATTTGTAATATTAAGTAATGAATAGAAAATATAATGAGTGTAATTGTAGAAATAATTGATACTCTTGAATATAAAATTGAAAAACTTATATCAAAAATTGAAAGTTTAGAGAAAAATAATCAAGAAATAAAAATCGAATTAACAAAATCTGCAGCAGTCATACAATCTCAATCAAATGAAATTGAAGCACTTAAAACGCAATATGATACACTAAAAATTGCCAACTCATTACTAGGCAGTGACGATAATAAAAGAGATACTAAGCTTAAAATAAATTCATTAATTCGAGAAATTGATTATTGTATTGCACAACTTTCAGATTAAGAAAATATGGACGAAAAGCTGAAAATAAAAATATCAATCGCAGACAGAGTATATCCTTTAACGGTGGATTTCTCTCAGGAAGAAGGTCTTAGAAGCGCTTCTAAGAAAATCGATGTGATGATGAAACAGTTTGAAGAAAATTATGCTGTTCGCGATAAGCAAGATGTTCTAGCCATGTGTGCTTTACAGTTTGCTTCTCAAGTAGAACAAAAACAAATTGATAATTCGATTAATGGTGAAGAAACTATCGAAAGAATTAAAAAATTAAATGCGCTTTTAGATCAATATCTCGACAATTAAACGTTCTTTACAGAAACTAAGATACTGCCTACATTAGTTCACATTTGGTAAACTCAACACTAACATTTTAGAATGAGCGAATCATCACTACTAGAGCATGCCACGCCTTGGCGAGGAAACTTGAACAGTGAGTTAGCTCAAAACTTGTCTTTTCGAGTTTATGCAATCCGGCTAATGTAGGCTTTTTTTATATATAAATTTTAAACAAACATGGACATAGTAACAATCATTGCAGGAATTATAGGGATAATAGTTGGTTTTGGAATTGCCAAAGTCATCGAAAGAAGTAACGTCTCTAATTACCTAAAAAATGCTAAAAAAGAAGCTTCATCTATTTTAAAAGATGCAAAAGTAGAAGCTGAGAATATAAAGAAAGATAAAATTTTACAAGCTAAAGAAAAATTTATCGAACTTAAATCTGAACACGAACAAGTAATTCTTTCTAGAGATAAAAAAGTAGCCGAAGTTGAAAAAAGAATTAGAGATAAAGAGTCTCAAATCTCAAATGAGCTTTCGAAAACTAAAAAAGTAAATGATGATTTCATCAGTAAAACAAATGAAATCGGTGCTAAAATTGAAGTTTTAGACAAGAGACAATCAGAAGTTGAAAAATTACACCAAAGTCAATTACAGCAATTAGAGTTAATTTCTGGATTGTCTGCTGAGGAAGCTAAGAGTCAATTAGTCGAAGGATTAAAAGCTGAAGCTAAATCTAAAGCAATGTCTTTAATACAAGACACAATCGAAGAAGCGAAGTTAACAGCTCAGCAAGAGGCTAAGAAAATCATCATTAACACTATTCAAAGAGTAGGAACAGAAGAAGCAGTTGAAAATTGCGTATCTGTTTTCAACATTGAATCTGATGATGTAAAAGGTAGAATCATTGGTCGTGAGGGTAGAAATATCCGTGCGCTTGAAGCTGCAACTGGTGTAGAAATCATCGTTGACGATACTCCGGAAGCAATTATCCTATCTTGTTTTGATCCTGTGCGTAGAGAGATTGCTCGTTTAGCTTTACACAAATTAGTTACAGACGGCCGTATTCACCCTGCTCGTATCGAAGAGGTTGTTGCAAAAACAGCAAAACAAATCGATGACGAAATTATCGAAGTTGGTAAACGTACTGTTATCGATTTAGGAATTCATGGTTTACACCCTGAATTAATTAAAGTAGTTGGTAGAATGAAATACCGTTCTTCTTATGGACAAAACTTATTACAGCACTCGCGTGAAGTATCTAAGCTTTGTGGTATCATGGCAGCTGAATTAGGATTAAATGTAAAACTTGCTAAAAGAGCTGGTTTATTACACGATATAGGTAAAGTACCAGACGCAGAAAGTGATTTACCTCACGCTTTATTAGGTATGCAATGGGCTGAGAAATACGGTGAAAAAGAAGAAGTATGTAACGCTATTGGAGCGCATCACGACGAAATCGAGATGAAATCATTGCTTTCTCCTATCATTCAAGTGTGTGATGCAATATCAGGAGCAAGACCTGGCGCTAGACGTCAAGTTTTAGATTCTTACATACAACGTTTAAAAGATCTTGAAGAAGTAGCTTACGGATTCACAGGAGTTAAAAATGCTTATGCTATTCAAGCTGGTAGAGAATTACGTGTAATCGTAGAAAGCGAAAAAGTTTCTGATGATAACGCAGCAAATTTATCATTTGAAATCTCTCAAAAAATACAAACAGAAATGACTTACCCAGGACAGGTAAAAGTTACTGTAATTAGAGAAACTAGAGCTGTGAACATAGCCAAGTAATCCTACTACATTATATAAAAATCCCTTTAAACACTTAATAAGTTGTTTAAAGGGATTTTTTTTATCTACTATTTTTAATAACTAAGATTTGCGAGGATGGTAATTATTCACCACTTCTTTCAAAAATTTTCTATCTAGGTGTACGTAAATTTCTGTGGTAGTAATAGATTCATGACCAAGCATTAATTGAATTGACTTTAAATCGGCACCATTTTCTAATAGATGTGTCGCAAAAGAATGTCTAAAAGTATGCGGACTTATCTTTTTTGTTAGTTCGATCTTCACAGATAAATCTTTGATAATGGTAAAAATCATAGCTCTTGTAAGCTGTCCTCCCCTTCTGTTTAAAAACAAAGTATCCTCTGCTCCTTTTTTAATTTTCAAGTGTGCGCGTATACCATCCTTATAGAAACCAATATATTTTTGTGACAGTTCGCTCACAGGAACAAAACGCTGCTTATTTCCCTTACCGGTCACTTTAATAAAACCCTCTTCAAAAAAAAGATCAGATATTTTTAATTCGACTAGTTCAGATACTCGTAGTCCGCAGCCATATAAGGTTTCTAACATGGCTCGGTTCCTCTCACCTTCATTAGAACTTAGATCGATTGCAGCGATTAGAGCATCTATTTCATCTACAGATAGCGTATCAGGAAGCTTTCTAGATGTTCGTGGAGATTCAATTAAAGCAAGAGGATTATCATCTCTATAATCTTCGAAAATTAAAAAAGAGAAAAAACTTTTTAAACCCGAAATAATTCGTGCCTGAGACCTCGCATTAACTTCTGAAGAAACCTTATAGATAAATTCCTGAAGTTCACTTTCTGAAATCTTCAATGGAGAAATCGATATTTTATTTGAATCTAGAAATAAAAGCAGTCGTTCTATATCATAGCTATAATTTTCGACCGTGTTTTTTGATAAACCACGCTCAATTTTCAAATATGCTTGATATTCCTTTATGTATGTTTCCCAATTCATGGTACAAATTAACGTAATTATTAGCCATAAAAAAACCTCCCATTTGGGAGGTTTTATGATCAGCTTATTATGTCAACAAATTAGAATTTGTAATTGAATCCTAAATTCAATGAAGAAAAGTCAACTCCCTCTACAGAGATTCCTTTGTACCCTGCATATAATTCTATTTTTTCATTTTGATAACCAAATTTTGGTTGGTAGTAAACACCACCATCAGAATCCCCTTTTCCAGTGTAAATACCGTAACCTAGGTCTGCACCTAAGAATAAATTATCTGCAAGAGAATATTGAGCAGTGGCAGCAACAGGTATAAAACCTACAGCCTCGCTTTTAAGCGTAAATGAATTAAAGCCGTCACTAAATGTTACGTCTTTTCCAGAATATGAAGTGTAACCAGTAGTTACACCTACTTTAAATTCATCTGCAACATTCCATAAATATGCAACGTCAGCTCCAAGATTAACAGAAGTCAAATCTTTGATGTCTCCCATAGGTAAACCTACATGAACACCTGCTTTAAATTGTCCATCTTGCGCGTTAGCAAATCCAAAAGCTAATACCGCCGCAACAGTTAAAATAATTCTTTTCATTTTGTTTGTTAGTTTAATTAATTTGACACAAATGTATTTAAAACATTACTAAATTTATTTACTGTAAGTAGGAAAAAAGTTGCGTCTAAATTACTTTGAGCTGCAAATAATTGTTAGTCAAAATATTACACTTTAAAAAATCACGGTATTTGGTGAGAAAGAAAATACTTTTCAATAACTATAATTACTAGCTAATTATCTAGCTTCAAGCAAATCTTTATTTATAACGATCATTAAATTAAATCTATGAAGTACAATAAAACTTTTAAAAAAGAGTTAATATTGCACAACAAACATTAAAACAAACTAAACATTAAAACGATGAAAAAAGCATTTATAATTGCTGGGACATTTTTAGCATTTTCTTTAGGAGCTCAAGCTCAATTGGTGAAATTTGGATTAAAAGGAGGATTGAACTACGCTAACTTAACTGGGACTGAAATTCAAACTGATGCGATTACTAGTTATCACGTAGGGCTAGTTGCCGAGGTTAAATTAACCGATAAATTCAAAGTGCAACCAGAGCTTTTATATAGCACACAAGGGGCGTCATACGAAAATGCTGGAAATGAATTTATTAACGAATTAGGATATTTAGCAATACCTGTTTTAGCAAAAATATCTTTAAGCGATGCGTTTACTTTAGAGTTAGGACCGCAAGCTTCCTTCTTACTTAGCGAAAAAGATAATTTTGATGTAAATGATTCTAAGACCTTCGATTTTTCAGTTAATGCTGGTTTAGGATTTAATATAACAAAGAGCATTTTTATCCAAGGTCGTTACAACTTAGGTTTAACAGACACAAAAGTTTCTGATGCAAAAGCTAAAAATTCAGTAGTACAATTATCTGCTGGTTTCTTCTTCTAAAAATATCACAAACAATATTAAAAAACCGCTCTTTATTAGAAGCGGTTTTTTTATTTTTACAAAAACAAGAAGTATGAAAATTTGTATTATCAACGGACCTAATTTGAATTTGTTAGGAAAAAGAGAACCTGAAGTTTACGGCAAATTAACTTTTGAAGAATATTTTACTTCACTTCAAATTAAGTTTCCTTCTATTGAGTTCAGCTACTATCAAAGTAATATTGAAGGCGAACTTATAAACAAAATTCAAGAGTTTGGATTTGATTATGATGGGATTATTCTGAACGCAGGTGCATACACGCATACTTCTGTTGGAATTGGTGACGCTGTAAAAGCAGTTACTACTCCAGTTATCGAAGTTCATATTTCGAATACGTATTCTCGCGAAAGCTTTAGACATCAATCCTATATTTCAGGCAATGCCAAAGGCGTTATTTTAGGTTTTGGATTAAATAGCTACGAACTTGCCGTACAATCTTTTTTAATATCGTAGAGAGAAGAACATCATTCGTAGGAATCAGGCTCTACATGAATAAGCACATGTCCTAATTCAGGAATTTGACTTAGCAAGACGTCATTCAATTTGTGTGCTAATTCATGTCCTTCCTTCACCGAAATTTTCCCATCGACAATGGCATGCAAATCAACGTGAAATTGCATTCCTGCTTTTCGAATAAAACATTTTTCGGTGTCAATGATGCCATCGACTGAACGAGCTACTGTACGAATTTCTACAATCACATCATCATATAAATGTTCGTCCATAATTTCGCCTAATGCAGGTCTAAAAATGTTGTAGCTATTGTACAAAATAAATACCGAAGCAAATAGTGCAGCCCAATCATCTGCAGATTCATAACCTTTACCTAAATATATCGCTATCGAAATTCCAATAAAGGCGGCTACCGAGGTGATTGCATCACTCCTATGGTGCCATGCATCTGCTTTTAAAGCAGAACTATTTGTTTCTATGCTTCTTTTTATTACTACTCTATACGAATACTCTTTCCACAAAATAATCATTCCCAAAACTATTAACGTCCACGGCTTAGGCGATTCATGTGGCCTTTGAATGTTTAAAATACTTTCGTAAGCAATCACCGTTGCCGAAGTAATTAAAAAACCCACTACTAGAAAGGTAAACAAAGGTTCGGCTCTTCCATGTCCGTATGGATGGTTTTCATCTGGAGGCCTATTCGAATATTTTATTCCACACAATACTAATACTGATGCAAAAATATCTGTAGTCGATTCGATTGCATCTGCAATCAAGGCGTACGAATTGCCAAAGAAACCCGCAAAACCTTTTATGACAGCTAAGCATGTATTTCCTAAAATACTGAAATAGGTCGCCTTAATAGCTGTTTTTTCTCGAGACATAACTTATGATTATTCAAATTAAAAAATCGTTTAAATAATACTTTTAAAATGCTAAAAGAATTATTTAAACGATTAATAAAAAATTTATAGTTGAATTTACGCGCGAACGATATTAGCTCCAATAGCTCTTAAACGCTCATCAATATTTTCATATCCACGATCAATTTGTTCGATATTTTGAATGGTACTAGTTCCCTTTGCTGAAAGCGCTGCAATCAATAAAGAGATTCCTGCACGAATATCAGGAGACGACATGGTAGTTGCCTTTAATTGAGACTGAAAATTATGCCCCATAACAACTGCTCTGTGAGGATCACACAACATGATTTTTGCTCCCATGTCAATTAATTTATCGACAAAGAATAAACGGCTTTCAAACATTTTTTGGTGAATTAATACATCTCCCTTTGCTTGAGTTGCTACAACTAAAACGATACTCAATAAATCAGGTGTAAAACCTGGCCATGGTGCATCTGCAATAGTTAAAATAGAACCATCAATATCAGTTTTGATTTCGTATCCATTCTCATGTGAAGGAATGTAAATATCATCACCTCTTTTTTCTAATGTAATTCCTAACTTTCTAAATACTGAAGGAATCACACCTAGATTATCCCAACTTACATCTTTAATTGTAATTTCACTTCTCGTCATAGCAGCCAGACCAATCCAGCTTCCTATTTCGATCATATCAGGCAAAATTCTGTGCTCACATCCACTTAAACTTTCTACTCCTGTTATCGTTAACAAGTTTGAACCTACTCCAGTAATATTTGCTCCCATTGAATTCAACATCTTACAAAGCTGTTGCAAATATGGTTCACATGCTGCGTTGTAAATTGTGGTTGTTCCTTTTGCAAGAACAGCTGCCATTACAATATTTGCAGTCCCTGTTACAGATGCCTCATCAAGTAACATCGATGCTCCTTGAAGACCATCTGGAGCTTCAACACCATAAAAGTGATCTTCTCTATTGTATCTAAATTTTGCTCCTAAATTAATAAAACCTTCAAAGTGAGTATCAAGACGTCTTCTACCTATTTTATCACCACCCGGTTTCGGAATATATCCTTTCCCGTAACGTGCTAATAATGGTCCTACAATCATGATTGACCCTCTTAAAGAACCTCCTTCTTTTTTAAAAGCTTCGGTTTCTAAATAACCAATGTTGATATCGTCAGCCTGAAAAGAATACGATCCAGAACCGTTTTTTTGAATTTTCACTCCTAAATTGCCTAAAAGAACTATTAACTTATTGATATCTATAATATCTGGAATATTATTGATTATCACTTTATCTGAAGTTAATAATACAGCACACAAAATTTGTAATGCTTCATTTTTTGCTCCTTGTGGAGTTATCTCTCCTTTTAGACGAATGCCTCCTTCTATTTTGAAAATTCCCATATATTACTTTATCATTTTAGACTATTGCGTGCAAAAGTACCAATTACACTTGAATATTTGAACTGGATTTAAAATCCTTTATTGTTGTTTCTTGTATTTTGGTTTTGTTGTCTTACTATTCTTATTACTTTGAATTTTTGGTTGACTAACGGCTGATATTTTATTCGAAATACGTTTGTTAGTACGCAATAAATCGGTTGTATTCAACAATTCCTCAGAACTGTGTAGTAAGTTCAGTTTCCCATCTGAAAGTTCGTAGAGATGTTCAAAAATAACATCATCTTTAACGGTATCTTTATTCCAACTTAAATAAGACTTTTTCATGTGATTTGCGATAACTTTTACCAACGCATTTTTCATATCACCATCTTCCCATTTATTTGCAACATCAATCATGTACTTGATGTTGTTACCGTAATACCTGTACTTAGGAAAATTTTGTGGGTACTTTAAAACATCTGGCTTAAGCTGTAAAACTTCGCGAGAAGGAATAGGATAAGGCGATTCTACATCTAATTTAAAATCAGACATAATAAAAAGTTGATCCCATAATTTGTGTTGAAAATCTAATACATCACGCAAATGAGGATTCAAACTCCCCATCACTTGTATAATATACTTAGCCGCTTTATTGCGCTCCTCATTATCTTCAATAGCAGTAGCTTGATCGATCAATTTTTGTAAATGACGGCCATATTCTGGAATAATTAAGTGTGACCTTTCGGCGTTATATTCCAAATGATGCACAACATCATTCGCATTTTCTTTTGTATATTTTGAATTCATATTCGAATTTTAATTAGAAGAAACATAGCAGTCAAAAGCTATTGATAAATAAGAGTGCTTTAAGCTAAAAAAACATCTTTAAAGTGAGACAACACCTTCGATTGCAGAGACCTCTTGGTATTTTTGAATGATTTCTTTTGCGCTTTTCATGGTAACATCTACAGATACACTTGTGTATTTACCTGTTTTTGACTTTGTAGTTTTAATTACAGCACCCATACAATCAAATGCAAGTGCTACTCGTTCTACATTATCTGCAACTGAAGGCACAATAAATTTATATAAATACAAAGCTGGCCATTCATTACTTCTATCCAACTCTGCTTCTAACCTTTCGTAGAATTCTTCGGTTTTCTTATCCATTTTTTGTAAAAAATTAAAGCAAAGATACATTTTCAAACGCAAAATATGAATTCTCAAATATGAAATTTTATTAAATCGATAAATTTTATGTCTATCGTTTTTCAATTCCCGATAAGTTTGAGTAAGTTTGCGCCTTATTTCCAAAAAGTGCATAAAGAAATCATCATAATTATCGGCGGTCCTGGAACAGGAAAAAGTACTCTTATTGACGGATTAGTAGCTAAAGGTTATTGCTGCTATCCCGAAATTTCAAGAGAAGTAACACTAGAAGCTAAAAAACAAGGTATCGAACAATTGTTCTTAGAAAAACCTTTACTTTTTAGTGAGTTACTACTCGAAGGAAGAAAAAAACAATTCATAAGTGCTCAAAACGAACCTCATGAAGTAGTATTTATTGATCGCGGAATACCAGATGTTCTTGCCTACATGCATTACATTGGCGACAGCTACCCTGCCTCATTTGATGATATTTGTAAAGAATACAAATACTCTAAAATATTTATCTTGCCACCGTGGGAAGAAATTTATGTAAGTGATGACGCTCGTTACGAAAATTACGAGCAAGCCAAATTAATTCAAAATCACTTGATCGAAACTTATGAAGGTTACGGTTATAACTTAATTGAAGTACCTAAAGACACTGTGGATAACAGAATTCTTTTTATATTAGATAAAATTTCTGGGTAATTACGGCAATTAATTCGATGTAAAATACTTTTCTTACCCTTCAGAATACAAAATTCAAAATTATAATGAATGTCTGAAGCACTAAAGATTCTTCAAAAATATTGGAAACACCAAGAATTTCGACCATTACAGAGCGACATCATCGATGCTGTTTTAAATGGTCAAGATACTTTTGCATTATTACCAACAGGTGGCGGAAAATCGGTTTGTTTTCAAATCCCTGCCCTGTTACAACCTGGAATTTGTTTAGTTATTTCTCCTTTGATTGCTTTAATGAAGGATCAAGTAGCTAATTTAAACAAGCGAAATATAAAGGCCATTGCTTTAACAGGAGGTATTCGATCAAACGAAATGATCGATCTTTTGGACAATTGCCAATATGGAAATTATAAGTTTTTGTATCTATCGCCAGAGAGATTGCAATCTGACTGGATTTTAGAGAGAATAAAAAGCCTACCTATAAATTTAATTACTATTGATGAAGCGCATTGTGTATCGCAATGGGGTCACGATTTTAGACCTGCGTATTTAAAAATTGCTTTATTAAAGGAACATTTTCCCACAACACCATTTTTAGCTTTAACTGCTACTGCTACCCCAAGAGCTCAAAAAGATATTATAAACGAACTAGGTTTAAAGAATCCACAAATTTTTCAGAAGTCTTTTGCTCGAAAAAATATCGCTTACATGGTATTTCAAACGGAGGATAAACTTTATAGAATCGAACAAATATTAAAAAAGAATCCAGAATCTTCGATAATATATGTTAGAAACAGAAAATCGTGTACTACAATTTCGACTCAGTTAAATGCTTTAGGATTTAAAGCCACTTATTACC
Source organism: Flavobacterium frigidarium DSM 17623 (assembly GCF_000425505.1). Lineage (GTDB taxonomy): Bacteria > Bacteroidota > Bacteroidia > Flavobacteriales > Flavobacteriaceae > Flavobacterium > Flavobacterium frigidarium. The sequence continues at coordinate 225,623 of NZ_AUDO01000001.1, forward strand.
ATGGTGGGTTAAGCCCAAAAGAAAAAGATAAAAACATGAATTTGTGGATGCAAGATAAAGCGCAAGTAATTGTCGCAACAAATGCATTTGGAATGGGAATTGACAAGGCAGATGTAAAAACTGTGATTCATATTCAATTACCCGAAAATTTAGAAAATTACTATCAAGAAGCTGGTCGCGCAGGACGTAATGAAAATAAAGCATTTGCAGTCTTACTCACAAACCCATCAGATATTATTCAAGCCGAAAATCAGTTTTTAAATGTTCTTGCAGATAAAACTTTTTTAAATTCGATTTATAAAAAATTGTGTACCTATTTACAAATCGCTTATGGCGAAGGAATAAATGAACAATTTCCTTTCAACCTTAACCATTTTTGTACCAAATATAATTTTCCTGTTTTGAAAACTTATAATGCTTTTCAGTTCTTAGATCGACAGGGAGTGATTGCACTTTCTCAAGAATTTTCAGAAAAAATTAGCCTACAATTTATTATCTCGTCAAAAGAAGTTATTCGATATACTAGTTTAAATCCAAACGACGAAGAAATTATCTTGACTATTTTAAGAACATATCCTGGAATTTGCGAAATGCAAACTGCTTTTAATGTGGTTCTAATCGCTAAAAAATCTCATCACTCAGAAAGCCAAATAACAGCTTTACTTCATAAACTGAAAGAGAAAGAAATTGTTGCTTTTACAGCAAAAGGCAATGATGCAATACTCACATTTAACGAGATTAGGGAAGACGAGCGCACGATTAGCAAAGTGATTAAATACTTAGAAAATCAAAATAAATTAAAAAAAGAGCAATTCACATCTGTTATAAAATATGTTCAAAACGAGCAGGAATGTAAAAACAAAACCATTCTATCTTATTTTGGAGAAATTGTAAGTGAAGATTGTGGCATCTGCTCTTACTGCATTACCAAAAAAAGCAAAAAATCAAATTCGCTCACTTTGTCTGCAGAAATAATCAGTCATTTAAAACAAAACGAATTAAATTCGAGAGAACTTCAAGTAAAAACTAATGGTAACAGTAACGAAGTTATCTTTGCAATACAAACACTATTAGAAAACGAACAAATAATCATTAAGTCTAACAATAAATACTCCCTAAAATAATAATGGAAAAATTAAAAATTGTATTTATGGGAACCCCAGAATTCGCGGTGGGAATCCTAGATAGTATTGTAAAAAACAATTACGAAGTTGTTGCAGTTATCACTGCAGCAGACAAACCAGCAGGTCGTGGACAAAAATTAAAATTCTCTGCCGTTAAGGAATATGCCGTAGCAAATAACTTAAAATTGCTACAACCAACTAATTTAAAAGATGAAACTTTTATTGAAGAGCTAAGAGCTTTGAATGCCAACTTACATATTGTAGTAGCCTTTAGAATGTTGCCTAAAGTCGTTTGGGACATGCCAAAGCTTGGAACCTTTAATCTTCACGCTTCATTGCTTCCTAATTATAGAGGTGCTGCTCCTATAAATTGGGCAATCATTAATGGCGAAACTAAAACTGGTGTCACCACATTTTTTATCGACGATAAAATTGATACTGGTGCCATTATTTTAAGTGATGAAACTGAAATAGAACCCTTAGAAACAGCCGGGGAATTGCATGATCGTTTACAAGCTTTGGGGTGTGAGACGGTAAATAAAACATTGAAATTAATCGAAAAATCAGAAGCTAATCCAGAGATCCAACAAGAAACTGCCGAGACAAAAACTGCATATAAATTAAATAAAGAAAATTGCAAGATCGATTGGACAAAATCGGCCAAAGAAATTTTCAATCTTATTAGAGGTTTGAGTCCCCATCCTGCAGCTTGGTGCTATCTTACTGATCAGGCAGAGCCGCATTCTATCAAAATATATGAAGCAGAAATAGTTGAAGAGGAACACCGTTTTGAAATTGGTCAACTTTTTTGCACCAAAAAGGAAATGAAGGTTGCAGTAAAAAGCGGCTTCATATTAATTAAGAGTCTTCAGCTTCCAGGTAAAAAAAGAATGAAAATTACTGAATTATTAAACGGAGTAACCTTTTCTGAACACGCCAAACTGCAGTAAAGTCAATAAAATAAGGACTTTGACTAAAACCAAGCTTGTATATTCTGCTTTTATCAACAAATTCAATAAGTTATTAACAAAACAAGGTAAATTAACAGAAAACTCTTGTGTGGTAAGGATTTCCTGCTAAATTTGTTATCGACAATTTTTTTAACCAACAATTAATAACTATTATTATGAACAAATCAGAATTAATCGATGCTATCGCTGCAGACGCAGGAATAACTAAAGCTGCTGCAAAATTAGCTTTAGAATCATTTTTAGGAAACGTAGGTGAGACTTTGAAAAAAGGCGGAAGAGTATCTCTTGTAGGATTTGGATCTTGGTCTGTATCTGCTAGAGCGGCTAGAGACGGTAGAAACCCTCAAACAGGTAAAACAATTCAAATCGCTGCAAAGAATGTTGTAAAATTCAAAGCTGGTGCTGAGTTAGAAGGTGCAGTAAACTAATTAAAGTTTTTGACCTAATAATATAATTAGAAACCCTCTTTTTTGAGGGTTTTTTTATGCACTTTAATTAGTAAAATTCGCTTTTATTAAAAAAATTTCTTAATTTTAATAAAAAAATTGCAGAAAATATGATTTCAGAAACACTCATAAAAGGACAACTGCTTATTTCTGAGCCTTCTATAATTGGAGATTTATCATTTAATAGATCTGTAATTTTGTTGGCTGATCACAATAAGGAGGGCTCTGTAGGCTTTATCATGAATAAACCCTTAAAGTATACCATCAATGATCTTATTCCTGAGATAACCTCAAAGTTTAAAATTTACAATGGCGGACCAGTAGAGCAAGATAATTTGTATTTTATACACAACGTACCCGATTTAATCCCAAATAGTATCGAAATTTCAAATGGTATATATTGGGGCGGAGATTTTGAGTCTACTAAAGACCTGCTAAATACCGGTCAAATTGATAAAGATAACATTCGCTTTTTCTTAGGCTACACCGGTTGGGACATGAATCAATTAGAGACTGAAATGAGCGCAAATTCATGGATTATTACCACTAATAACTATAAAAATAAAATTATAGGAAAGGCAGCAGCCCATTTTTGGAAAGAGCAAATAATTGAATTAGGTGGTGACTACTTGATCTGGTCAAACGCACCAGAAAATCCTTATTTGAATTAACCTGCAATCAATTCATTAAGCAGTGTAGTCAATTCCTGAGCAAGCGTTACAGTAAATTCTTTCTTTCTATATTTTGTTATAGGCTGAATTCCTTTGATAACATTTGTTAAAAATAATTGATCTGCTTTTTGCAAGTCAAATGGAGAAATTATCTCTTCGACAACTGTAAGTTCAGGTAATTTTTTAGCTAGTGCTAAGACTTGTTTACGCATTACACCATTTAAACAACCTTCTGAAACTGGCGGTGTAATCAATTTATTTCCTACAAGCATGAAGATATTTCCTTGAATAGCTTCTACAACATTTTTAGTATCATTTAGCAAGATACAGTTATCAAGACCGTTCTCACTAGCGTAGATACTTGCTGTAACGTTTAGCAATTTATTAGTTGACTTAATAGATGAAAGCAATTGCTTAGTAATGTAAAAATCTTTAAATAAATCGACTTCGTATGTATTATTATTGGTCTTATACGATATCTCTTCTAAGGCAGTCGCATGAATAAGGTACGAAACATCATTAGTTACGGGCAAATAATAGCCACCATCATTTCTAAACATTGTTATTCTGGCACGAGAAGATTGAACTAAATTATTTCTTTTAACCAAAGATAAAATTTGCTCTTCAAAAAATTCCATGGTGAAGTTCATCGGAATTTCCATTCTTACTACTCTCATAGAGGCCATTAATCTAAAATAGTGATCTTCTAGAAATAGTATTTTACCATTAACAATTTTCACTGTTTCAAATACACCATCTCCATAAAGGAAAGAGCGATTTTCAGTTAATATATTGCTATCTTTAAGTACGATGTTCCCGTTAAAATTGATCATAAAAAACCCTGAATTTAGTTCAGGGCAAATATAAGTTTAAATATGCAATTTTACTATACAGAACCAATCAGATGTTTTAAATCTGAGATTTGATTTTCCCATAATAATTTTGCCTCATCAATTTCATCTTCTTCAGCAAAATCGACCACCATTATAGATACATCTTTTGTAAGTTCGTCAACAAGAATATGGATTTCAAAAAAATATTCAGTGTCTTTATTTTTGTCATCAACCCATTTGAACTTCACTTTCTCTCCTGATTTTTTTGAAGCTAAACGTGCTTTTTCTTCAGAACCGTCCCAAATAAACGTAAAAAACTCACCACGTGAATTCACATTATCAGCAAACCACTCAGACAATCCAGATGGAGTTGCAATATATTGATATAATAACTGTGGAGATGAGTTAATTGGAAACTCTATTTCGTAACGTTTTTTCTGGTCCATGAGCGCATTTAATTTTTTTCGAATATATAGAATATAAAGCCTAAAAAAAAATCTTTTTAAATTTATTTTATTTTTTTCAAAAACGCTTGTAAAGACTAATATTATTTATATCTTTGCACCCGCAATCAGGGATGGTTGCAACATTAACCTCTGGCGAGGTAGCTCAGTCGGTTAGAGCGCAGGATTCATAACCCTGAGGTCACGAGTTCAAATCTCGTTCTCGCTACTTGAAATCAACCCTTAAACAGTACTTGTTTAAGGGTTTTTTATTGACATAATATTAAGTCATTATATACTAATAACAGCGCAGAGAATTTATATTCATAACTACGCTCTAGAGTTCATTCGCCGCGGCGAACTCGCTACTTGAAATCAACCCTTAAACAGTACTTGTTTAAGGGTTTTTTATTGACATAATATTAAGTCATTATATACTAATAACAGCGCAGAGAATTTATATTCATAACTACGCTCTAGAGTTCATTCGCCGCGGCGAACTCGCTACTTGAAATCAACCCTTATACAACAATTGTTTAAGGGTTTTTTATTGACATAATATTAAGTCATTATATACTAATAACAGCGCAGAGAATTTATATTCATAACTACGCTCTAGAGTTCATTCGCCGCGGCGAACTCGCTACTTGAAATCAACCCTTAAACAGTACTTGTTTAAGGGTTTTTTATTGACATAATATTAAGTCATTATATACTAATAACAGCGCAGAAAATTTATATTCATAACTATGATTTATAGTTCATTCGCCGCGGCGAACACTCTACTTGAAATCAACCCTTATATAGCAATTGTTTAAGGGTTTTTTATTGACCCGATATTAAGTCATTATATACCAATAACAGTGCAGAAAATTTATATTCATAACTAAGATCTAGAGTTCATTCGCCGCGGCGAACTCACTAATTGAAATCAACCCTTAAACAGCAATTGTTAAAGGATTTTTTACTAATTAAAATTTTTAAAAATCATGCGAAATTTTGTTTTGCTGTGGACTGCATATGCAGGACTAAAAATTAGAAATAGCACGTACTATCTCTAAATTAGAACCTAAGCGTTTTGCTCAAATGCATACGTAATTTGTATAAAAATTAACTCTTCAGTAGTATATCGATACCTATATTTATTTGACGTGAAGTCAAAATTTTATACTTTTGGTAAAGAGCCATTTTTTAAAAAAGAGATGTTCATTAAAACATTTCCAAAACCCTATTTAAAATCACTGCATTATGATAGTTGCTTCACATCAAAAAGGTTGGAAAATTATTAACCAACGTTCCCACGGACTCCTCGCTGCTATGTTAGCCTATCAATATGATATTGATTTGCCCAATGATATTATTGTCCCAACGCTTATTACCATTGCAGAACACGACGACGGTATTGCCGAAACCAAAGAAAATAAAAACCTTACCGACGCTGGTGCCCCAAAACATTTTTTAGCACCAGGCGGTTCAAAAAAAACAGACTTAAAGCAGCATTATAATGTAATGGAAATTGCGACTTCCAAAAGTCAGCTGAATGCACTGCTGACATCAATGCACATGAACTTTATTTTCAGCGGTAAGAAACCAAGTGATGATAAAGAATTGGACACTTTCTTAAAAGACCAAGCTAAAAACCGCAAGGCTATCCTAAACCATTTGGAAATTGACCAAGACTATGCCGAACGTTTATATAGTTTTGTAGAATGGTGCGACGCCTTTTCGCTTCTTATTTGTATGGACAAAATCCAACCCGAAGGTCGAAAAATGGAAATTTCCAAAAATCCGGACGGTATTCTAAATCAAACTTTTTACAAATCCGAAAACGTCATTTCAGTCGAGCCATGGCCTTTTAAAACAAAAACTTTTAAAGTGTTCTATGAATATAAAATCGTAGAACAATTAGAATTCAAATCCATTGAAGAATTTGATGCCGTGTGCTCAAATACGAAAGTACGTCGACAAGAGTTTGTGCTTTCGAAATAACCGGCACTCGTCCTCGTTTACCAGCTCTTTAAATTGTGAACCCAATACTCTTCGATGGTCTCTGACCCCGAAGCCCTATAATTGCTAAGCTACAATAAATTCTCACCTCCAGCTCACTGAGGTAAATTAGAAAGCTGGGAAGTTGGAGACATTCAGAACGGTGCAAATTTGCGCAATAGTAACTAACAGACCTTTTTGAAATTCTAGTTCATAATCACCATTTTTCTTTAATATAAAGTTTAATTATATCTGTCAATGCACTAGATACGCAAATAACCCCACAGTACTAGTTAAGCAACATTTTATAAAACATTTTTGATACCGAAAAAAAATTTGATTAAAGAACACATAGTCGCCTCTGTGCTAAACATGATCAAGCAAAAGAAGATTGCTTACGAGAAGTACACATGTATACTATTTGTACTAGCCAATATCAATTTGAAACTTAATATTGAGTTATTAATGAGAATAGTGCAAAATAAAAAATGCCTCAATATTGAGACATTTTTTAGAAATATAGAATATGTTTTATTTTTTTACACGTACACTCCATTCAAAATCCATTTCAGATACTTGAATACCTTCTTCATTGAGTCCTATTGACTTCATCCAAAATGTTTGCCCCTCGCCTGTTGCAATAGTTTCTTTAATCGCGGCTTCAATAAGATGTCCGTCTTTGCAAATAAAATTAATTCTTCCAGTTGCTTTTTTAGAAAAGTTTCCCTTGTTATTAGCTACAAGCATTGATATCTTGCGACCACTTTTTTGAATTTGGTACATAACAAGCGCACCAGTTGTTAATTCGGCTGCCATTGCTTGAACTGCAAAGTACATCGAGTTAAAGGGATTTTGATTGATCCAACGATGTTTTACAGATACCACGCATTTGCTTTCGTTTATTTCCTTTACTCTCACTCCTGAGATATAAGCTGATGGTAATTTAAATAGTAAAAATTTATTAAGTTTTGAGGCTGTAAGAATCATTATCGTTGGTTTTTTTGCTAATCTACAAAAAAATACTATGCGTACATATAATTTTTTATTGTTAAATAAATGTTAACATATGGTACTATGCGATACAAGATACTGTCTTTTAACCATATATTTGCATAAGAGATTACCGCACACTATCAATTTATATAATTAACCGGAGTTTCAATCATCAATCAACTTTTAATCAATCAAAATCAAATCATTATGGTACTGCAGTCAGAAAAGAATACCGCAACATTTATCCACCTAAGTTTATTAACTAAATATTTTATCCCTTTTGGTAATTACTTATTTCCCATTATACTTTGGAATCTAAAAAAAGACAAGTCTGAATACATAGACCACAATGCCAAGCAAGCATTAAATTATCAATTGAGTTTGCTCCTTTATGTAGTGGTTCTACTTATGATTGCTGTTCCCTGCATCCTTGCTACAGTTTTCAACAATATTGCCTTTAATACCCTAATTACTGATCATGCTTTAAATATTACTAGGTTTGACTTTTCAGGGAATATAGGTTTAATTACCACTGGATTTGTTGCCTTGTTTTTAATAGCGATGATAAAAATTACTGAGTTCTTTTTTATTATTTACGCCGCAGTAAAAACTTCTAACTTAGAAAATTTTAAATACCCACTGACTATCCCTTTCATAAAATAATCAAGAAAACCTGATAAATACCACTAATCATCAAATCAATCAAAGAATGAACAGTTTAATCCAAAAACAAAGAAAAAATTATGAACATTGAAAACACAAAAGCCCAAATGCGCAAAGGTGTTCTTGAGTTTTGCATCTTATCTGTATTAAAAGAAAAAGACGCTTATACATCAGAAATATTAGACACTTTAAAAAACGCAAAATTATTAGTAGTTGAGGGAACCATATACCCACTATTAACTCGATTAAAAAATGATGGATTACTCAGCTATCGCTGGGAAGAATCGACTTCAGGACCACCAAGAAAATACTATGGTCTTACAGAAGTAGGTCAGACATTTTTAACAGAACTAAGTGGCACCTGGACAGAACTATCCGATGCTGTAAATTTAATAACCAACCAAAAGAAATAGCCATGAACAAGACAGTAAATATAAATTTAGGAGGAATGTTTTTTCATATAGATGAAGATGCTTATCAAAAACTGAGTCGTTACTTCGATGCTATAAAAAGTTCGCTATCAAATTCGTCTGGTAAGGACGAAATTATCAAAGATATTGAGATGCGTGTGTGTGAATTATTAACTGAAAAGCAAATTAACCCTAATCAAGTTGTAAGCGTTAAAGATGTTGATGAAGTCATTGCTGTAATGGGACAACCTGAGGATTACATCATTGAAGATGATTACACGACACAGCAAAATTTTAATCAAGAAAGTTATTCTTCAAAATCTAGAAAACTTTACCGTGATACAGATGGTGGAATGATTGGTGGTGTATTGGCTGGTCTAGGACACTACTTTGGAATAGATAAAGTTTGGTTGCGTGTGATAGTGTTGTTACTCGTTTTTGCTTTTGGTACTGGAATTCTAGCTTACTTAATTTTATGGGTAGTAATGCCTGAAGCGAGAACAACTTCTGAAAAATTAGAAATGCACGGTGAGCCTGTTAACATTTCGAACATCGAAAAAAAAGTTAGAGAAGAATTTGACAATGTTTCTGATAAATTCAAAAACGTAGATTACGATAAATACGGAAATCAAATTAAATCAGGAGCTAATAGAATAGGAAGTACTTTCAGTGATATTTTAATGACCGTATTTAATGTTTTCGCTAAGTTCATGGGCGTGATATTAATAATCTCTGGAATTGCTTTGATAGTAGTATTCTTGATTGGAGTATTAACTCTTGGATCCACTCACTTTAATGATTTTCCTTTTCACCAATTTATCGAAACCGGAAATTTTACTGACTGCCCTATTTGGGTTTTTGGATTAGCATTTTTTCTAGCAGTTGCTATTCCAGCATTTTTCTTGATTTTATTAGGTTTTAAATTAGTTTCTCCCAACTTAAAATCTATCGGGAACATTGCCAAATATTCTTTATTGGCTTTATGGATTATCGCTATCGCTTTGCTTATTTCGATAGGAATCAATCAAGCTTCAGCTTTTGCAAACGATGGTAGAGTGGTGAAAAAACAAAACATAGCATTACAAAGCATCGACACTTTAAAAATTAAATTTGTACACAACGATTACTATGCTAAAAATGTAAACGATAGAACAGAATTTCGCATTACGCAAGACTCTTTAGGCAACGATGTGATTTATTCGAATGAAGTTCGTTTTAGAATCGAAAGCACTGATAGTAAAATAGCTTATGTACAAATAGAAAAGGAAGCTAAAGGAAAATCATTATCTGAAGCTAAGAAAAGAGCCAACCAAATAAGATACAAATACCAATTAATTGGAAATCAACTTGTTTTTGACAACTATCTGCTTACTGATATTTCGAACAAATTTAGAGATCAAGAAATCGAAATCACTTTATTTTTACCAGTGGGAACCGTTTTTAAAGTTGACAAAAGCGCAAAAAACTACGACAGATCAAATGACGAATTTTTCGATCTTAATGAAAGTTCCGATAGATATACTTATAAAGTTATAAATTCGAAAGTCCAGTGCCTTGACTGCCCAGCAGATGACTACAACAATGACTATGAAGATGAAGACACTGATGTTGATGTGGACGGTGAAGTTGACATCAGATTAAATGAAGGAGGAAACAATAGTATTTCAATTAATAAAAACGGAATTACCATAAACAACGACACTATTGTAAAGTCTACTACCACAAAACATGAATTGAGAATAAATAAAGACGGAATCATTATTAAAACCAAATAACCATGCTAAAAATTATAACCATTATTACCAAATTTATTCTAGTCACACTCGCTGCATTACTAGTAACATCTTGCAACTATTCTGTAAATATGAACGCTGTTAAAGGAAGCGGGAATGTTACTACAGAGATACGTAGTATTAATGAAGATTTTAACTCGATAGACGTAAGCAATGCAATTGATGTCATCATAGAACAAGCAGATACCTATGAAGTTAAAGTTGAAGCTGATGACAACTTACATGATAAAATCAAGATTGAAGTAGAAAACGGAGTTCTAGTAATTAGCTCTGACGATAGTTCGTTTATGGATGTAAGCGCTAAAAAAGTATTTGTAAAAATGCCTTTAATAGAAGACTTACACGCATCATCCTCGGCTACGATTAAAGGTAGTAAAGTACTTAAATCTAACGCAATAGACATAAGTAGTTCTAGCGCCGCAGAAATTAGCGTTAATATTGAGTCTGACAATGTAAAATGTGAGTCTAGTAGTGGCAGTGACATTTATCTAGAAGGCTTAGCACTGTCACTTGAGGCTACAGCTAGCAGTGGTAGCGAAATTAATGCTGCGGATTTGCCTGCAAATAAAGTTACCGCCAAGGCTTCTAGCGGAGCAACTATTAAAGTGCAACCTATTTTAAGTTTGAAAGCAAAGGCATCAAGTGGTAGTGATATTACCTATGTTAAAACGCCAAAAACTATTGAGAAAAAAGAGAGCTCTGGAGCAAATATCTCTAAGGAATAGCACTTTCCAGCTCATTTATCAAGAAATCATCCATAAATCATGGATGGTTTTTTATATTTGTAGCAACTCTAATTAAAATCAAATAATGAAAAAATTCACAGTAGTCTTACTCTTAAGCTTTGTAACATTTATAGGATCTGCTCAAAAAAGCGAAAAGATTAAAGGATCGCGCAATGTTACCACAGAGTCAAAAAATAGCGTTGATTTTAATTTACTGGAAGTAGATGACAACTTAGAAGTGTACCTACAACTCGGTGAAAATACTGCAATAAAAGTAGAAGCAGATGATAACTTGCAAGATGTAATCGAAATTACCTCTAATGGTAAGGCGCTATACATCCACACTACAAAAGATGTAACTCGATACAAAAAAATGATTGTTCGCATCACCTACACAAGCGAATTGAATAAAATAATTGCAAGAGGAAAAAGTGAAATTAACGTCATTCAAGGAATTATTGTAGATACATTAAATGTGCGTACTTATGATAAATCAAAAATGTTTATGAATGCCACTGTAAGTAACTTTACTTTAGAAGGTGATGACAAATCTACTACAGAATTAAACCTTAAATCTATAAACTCAAAAATTGTAATGAGCAAGGATAGCGAAATAAAAGCATTGATAAACGCCACCGACCTTACATGTGATTTGTACCAAAATGCTTCTGCTAAAATTGAAGGTGATGCTGCAAATGGAACGATTAGAGTTGATAATGGATCAAAGTTAACTGCTGATAAACTGAATATTAAAAAACTTACAATTTTATCTGAAGGATCTTCAGTAGCCGTTATTAATGCTTTAGAAACTGTCGCTATCGAAGCTTACAACAAATCAGAGATTGATCTTTACGGAAATGCAAAAATAGATTTACGTAATCTAACCGAAGAAGCTAAGTTAATTAAAAAGATGAAGTAATATTCTTTTATATATTAGAAAGCCCCATTTACTATTGTGTAAATGGGGCTTTCTTTATAATAACAAGTTAGAGCATTACTCTCTTGAAGCTAAGTATCTTTCAGCATCTAGTGCAGCCATACAACCTGTACCTGCAGCAGTAATTGCTTGACGATACACGTGATCTGCAGCATCTCCTGCCACAAATACACCAGCTACATTTGTTCTAGAAGTACCTGGTACACTTACGATGTAACCTGTTTCATCAAGTGTAATATAGTCCTTGAAAATGTCTGTGTTTGGCTTATGACCAATAGCAACAAAGAATCCTGTTACTGGAATTTCATAAGTCTCTTCGGTAGTTTTATTTAAAACTTCAACTCCCGTTACTACCTGCTCATCTCCTAAAACTCTAAGAGTGTCATGGTTTAATAAAATGGTAATATTTTCTGTCTTACGTACGCGTTCTTCCATGATTTTAGAAGCTCTAAATTTTTCGCTACGCACTAACATTGTTACCTTTTTACATAATTTAGAAAGGTAATGTGCTTCCTCACAAGCCGAATCTCCTGCACCTACTATCACAACTTCTTGGTTTCTATAAAAGAATCCGTCGCAAACAGCACAAGCAGAAACTCCTCCACCCATTTGTAAATAGTGTTGCTCAGAAGCTAATCCTAAATATTTAGCTGAAGCTCCTGTCGAAATAATTACCGTTTCGCAATGCAATTCTATCGTGTCATTAATCCATACTTTATGAATATCACCGCTAAAATCTACCTTTGTAGCCCAACCGTCACGTACATCAGTACCAAAACGCTGTGCTTGCTCCTGCAACTGCACCATCATTTCTGGCCCTGTAATTCCAATTGGGTTCCCTGGCCAGTTTTCTACCTCATTAGTAGTAGTTAATTGACCACCTGGTTGCATTCCTTGATATAATACTGGATTCATGTTTGCTCTAGCAGCATAAATAGCCGCTGTATACCCAGCAGGTCCTGAACCTATGATAAGACATTTTATTTTTTCAATAGTATGTGACATAATCTTGTTTTTATTAGAAATTTGATAGTACAAATGTAGTTTTTTAATGAAAATTAAACACATAAAAACATCAATTTTAGCTATTTGAAAATAATCGCATTCTATTTTTATCGAATGCTTGGAAAACTAAATAAATGTTATATCTTTGCATCCGAATTACGGGGTGTAGCGTAGCTCGGTTATCGCGCCTGCTTTGGGAGCAGGAGGCCGCAGGTTCGAATCCTGCCACCCCGACAAAAGTCTTTTCATTTATTTGAAAAGACTTTTTTGTTTTATAATTATTTTTAAAAATAGCTTATCCAATATTATAGTAAGCACGCAGTATATGACTACTAGTAATTTTAAAACGCTGGTATTCGAAATAAAAACTTCTATTTAGTTATTTCGTTTAAACCGATTGTAGAAATTCTACTACTTCAAAAGTTCACTTCAAGCTCAGCTGCTTTATTTTCGAAAAAAAATATAGAACTCCACAGTTCATGATGTAAAAGCAGAAACATATAGGACATCTACTGTACTAAAACGAGATTGTCAATTTAAGTATTCTCACATTGGAAAACACAATCAAAAGTCATCGAATCAGCGTTTAGCAAATGTTAACAAAATAGATTTTTAGAAACCATAATAAATTGTATTTTTACGGTTCAAAATTTATAAAAACACATGGGTAAAATCATTGCAATTGCTAATCAAAAAGGAGGAGTAGGAAAGACTACAACATCAGTAAATCTAGCTGCTTCCCTGGGCGTATTAGAGAAAAAAGTATTACTCATAGATGCTGACCCTCAAGCAAATGCCAGCTCAGGATTAGGCATTGATGTCGAAAATGTCGAGATAGGAACCTATCAAATTCTCGAGCATAGTAATACTCCTAAAGAGGCTATTATTAAATGTAGCGCTCCTAATGTAGATGTTATTCCTGCACATATTGACCTTGTAGCTATCGAAATAGAATTGGTAGACAAAGAAAATAGAGAATACATGCTTAAAAAAGCATTAGAAAGCGTGAAAGATGATTATGATTTTATCATTATTGATTGTGCCCCTTCTCTTGGATTGCTAACATTAAATGCATTGACAGCTGCAAATTCTGTAGTTATTCCTATTCAATGCGAATACTTCGCTCTTGAAGGTTTAGGAAAGTTATTAAATACAATTAAAAGTATTCAAAAAATCCATAATCCCGATCTAGACATCGAAGGATTGTTATTGACGATGTACGACTCAAGACTGCGATTATCAAATCAAGTAGTTGAAGAAGTTCAAAAACATTTTAATGATATGGTTTTTGAAACTATCATACAGCGTAATGTAAAACTTAGTGAAGCACCTAGTTTTGGTGAAAGTATTATCAATTATGACGCTACAAGTAAAGGAGCAATAAACTACTTGCACCTAGCTCAAGAAATAATAAAGAAAAACAGCAAATAGTTTTATGGCAAAAGCAATTAAAAAACAAGCCTTAGGTAGAGGATTATCAGCATTATTAAAAGATCCTGAAAACGATATTCAATCAGTTGATGATAAAAATGCTGACAAGGTTGTTGGGAATATTATTGAGCTTGAAATTAGTGCTATTGAGATAAACCCGTTCCAACCTAGAAGCAATTTCAACGAGGATTCGTTAAAGGAATTAGCAATATCTATTAAGGAATTAGGAGTTATTCAACCAATCACTGTTCGTAAATTAGATTACAACAAATTTCAATTAATATCAGGAGAGCGACGTTTACGCGCTTCCACTTTAGTAGGATTAACAACGGTTCCTGCTTACATAAGAATTGCTAACGATAACGAATCACTAGTAATGGCGTTAGTTGAAAATATTCAACGTCACGACTTAGACCCTATCGAAATCGCACTGTCTTACCAGCGATTAATGGATGAAATCCAATTGACACAGGAGCAAGTAAGTGATCGTGTAGGTAAAAAAAGATCCACAATTGCAAATTACCTCCGTCTTTTAAAATTAGATCCTATCATTCAAACAGGAATTAGAGATGGTTTTATAAGCATGGGACATGGTCGTGCAATCATAAATGTGGAGGATTTAGACAAACAAACAGATATCTATCACAAAATTGTGAGTGAGAATCTATCTGTTCGTGACACTGAAGCATTGGTAAAAAGTTACCAAGAAAGCTTAAAACCTAAAGCAGCTCAAAAAGCTAAAGTAGCCTCTTTCACTGTTGATGAGAGTGAAAAAAATGCTTTCAATAGTTATTTTGGAAATAAAGTGGACGTAAAGGTGGCTGGCAATGGAAAAGGAAAAATCACCATTCCGTTTCAATCTGAACAAGATTATCAAAGAATACTCGAATTAATTAAAAAATAAGTGAAGCAATTACTTTATATAGGATTTTGTATTCTTCTTTTAAATACTACAACCGTATTTGCTCAGGCAACTACGGCTGTACCTAATGTGACTGTCAAGGACACTTTAAAATCTACAAGCAACGATATAGATCCCTTAACACCTGCAAAAGCAGCCTTTTTTTCTGCAATATTGCCAGGATTAGGTCAGGCGTATAATAAAAAGTATTGGAAGATTCCTTTGGTCTATGGCGCTATGGGAACGAGTTTGTACTTTTATTTAGATAGCAATAAAAAATACCATCAATATAGAGATGCTTATAAAAGAAGGTTAGAAGGCTACAGTGATGATGATTTGTCTTATCTAGATGATAGCCGACTTATAGCTGCACAAAAAGTGTATCAACGCAATAGAGATTTATCTGGCCTATTCGTAATAGGCTTCTATGTTTTAAATATCATTGATGCCAATGTTGACGCTGCTTTAATCCAGTTTAATGTAGATGAAAATTTAACCGTTAGACCACTTATTTATCCTAACGATGTAACATTTAAGGCAAACGTAGGTCTAACTCTTAATTACAGTTTCTAAAAACAAGAGACTAACAACATCTATTTACTTTTAAAATTATCTAATAAAATATCACATGAAAATTGCGCTTTTAGGATACGGCAAGATGGGTCAAGTAATTGAACGAATTGCAATAGAAAGAGGACACGAGATTGTTTTAAAGAAAGATCAAGATAACGATTACAGCGGCTTAGAAAATGCTGATGTAGCTATAGATTTTAGCGTGCCATCTGCAGCTGTTGAAAATATTTCAAACTGTTTTAAAACTAACGTTCCTGTAATATCGGGGACAACTGGGTGGCTGGAACATTATGACGAAATGGTAAAATTATGTACTGATACTAATGGTGCATTTATATCAAGTTCTAATTTTAGTTTAGGAGTTAATGTTTTTTTCGAAATCAATGCTTACTTGGCCAAAATGATGGCAAAACTAGATAGTTATAAAGTGACGATGGAAGAAATTCATCACACTCAAAAACTGGATGCTCCAAGCGGAACTGCTATTTCACTAGCAAAAGGAATTATCGAAAACAGTTCTTATACCGAATGGACCTTAGAAAATCCATCTGAAAAGCAAATCAAAATCGACGCAAAGAGAATAGGAACTGTGCCAGGAACGCACACTGTAGATTACAGTTCAGAGGTAGATTCTATCGAAATAAAACATACTGCAAATAATCGTGAAGGTTTTGCACTTGGTGCAGTTATCGCTGCAGAATGGATTATTGGAAAGCATGGAATCTTTGATATGAAAGACGTTTTAGATTTAAAATAAAAACAACATTACTATTCGGTTCTACGTACTTTTCTAAAAACCGATTATAATCAACAAATAAAAGTTATGACACTATATCAATGGTTTGTGTTTTTCTTATTAGTTCAAATTGTGCATTTCCTAGGAACTTGGAAACTGTATGAAGCAGCTGGTAGAAAACGTTGGGAAGCAGCGGTACCCGTTTACAATGCAATAGTATTAATGAAAATTATTAATAGACCCACATGGTGGACATTTTTACTTTTTATTCCAGTAATCAATTTGATTATTTTTCCTGTTGTTTGGATTGAGACTATCCGTAGTTTTGGGAGAAAATCTGCATTAGATACATTCTTAGTATTAGTAACTTTTGGATTGTACATTTATTACATTAATTATACGCAACCATTGACGCACATTCCAGACAGGAGTTTGCATCCACAAAATAAAACAGCAGATACTGTTAGCTCATTTTTATTTGCTATTGTTGTCGCTACCTTTGTGCACACCTATTTTGTACAACCCTTTACAATACCATCTCCTTCATTAGAAAAGTCCTTATTAGTTGGTGATTTCTTATTTGTAAGTAAAATAAATTATGGTGCTAGAGTTCCTATGACCACTGTGGCTTTGCCAATGGTTCATGACTCGATACCGGGTACAAAGAAAAAATCATACTTAAAATGGCCTGAGTTACCCTATTTTAGATTACCTGGAGTAGAAGACATTAAACGTACCGACATTGTAGTGTTTAACTGGCCTGTTGATACGGTGCATTATTTCTTTGAACCTAAAGGAAACCCCGGTGTTATCAAACCTGTTGATAAAAAGTCCAATTACGTTAAAAGATGTGTTGGTGTTCCTGGAGATAGCTTGTCTATCAAAGACGGACTAGTTTATATCGATGGAAAATTATTAGAACTGCCTGAACGCGCAAAGCCACAATATGCTTATAAAGTAGCCGTAGATGGGAAAACAAACATTGATTTTGAATATTTGTTAAAACAAATGGACGTTACAGATCCTGTTTATTTTTTAAACAACGATCGTAGAGACACCTTGCTTTTTAGAGCGCTTACAGCAGCATCTGCAGATCAACTAAAAAACACCCCTGGAATTACTGGTGTATTTAGAGAGATTGCAACTGCTCCAGAAGCGGCTGTTTTTCCGCAAGACAACAAATGGAATCAAGATAATTACGGTCCGATTTATATTCCGCAAGAAGGTAAAACAGTGGCATTAAATACTAAATCACTTCCTTATTATGAGAGAATCATAACAGAGTACGAGCGCAAAGATGACGGTTCTAAAAATGACTTAAAGGTAACTGGAAGCGAAATTAGAATAAATGGAGAGGTTGTTTCTAATTATACATTTAAGCAAAATTACTATTGGATGATGGGGGATAACCGCCATAACTCTGAAGATAGTAGATACTGGGGTTTTGTACCAGAAAATCACGTTGTAGGAAAACCAGTTTTTATTTGGATGAGCTGGGATACAAATGGAAAAGGATGGAAAAAAGTGCGTTGGGATCGTGTTTTCACTACTGTTAATGGTGAGGGGCAACCACAATCGTACTTTAAATATTTCTTAATTGCACTTGCTGCTTTCTTTATTGGAGAGTACTTTTGGAAAAAAAGAAAAGAAAACAAAGCTTAAAATTACTAGCACATAAATTATAAAGTCATAAAGCTATTCCTTTTAGAGTGCTTTATGACTTTACTTTTTTTAACAATATTAAACGCAATTAGATGACTACAATTTTGCATCCTACATATTTTCCTTCTATCAGCCATTTTGTAGCAATGGAGCAGGCAGATACTGTCCTATTCGAAGTTGAAGATAATTTCCAAAAGCAAACCAATAGAAACAGAACTTATATCTATAGTCCTAACGGTTTGCAATTATTGAACATTCCGGTTAAGCATAACAAGACCAATCTTCAAAAAACAAAGGAGATTATAATCGATAGCGATTATGACTGGCAAAAACAACATTTTAAATCACTAGAAACTGCGTATAGAGGTTCGCCATTTTACGAATATTTCGAAGATGATTTAAGAAAACTATTCGAAAAGAAACACCATTTTCTATTAGACTTAAATTTTGAAACTTTAGATTTTATCGAAAATTCGTTACGTTACAAATTTGCTCATACAAAAACTACAAGATACGAAGTTGAAATAAATTCCAGTGAAATCACAGACCATAGAATGTTGGTTAATGGTAAAAAAGATCTATCTAGTTTTGAAAGATACATTCAGGTATTTGATGAGAAACACGGATTCTTAAATAATTTAAGCATCCTTGACCTACTGTTTAGCGAAGGAAAATATACTATCGATTACCTTAAAGAACAACAATTATAATGACTGCTTTTCTAATCCTAATTCATTGAAAATTGTGCCATAATAGGATAATGGTCTGAGTTTTCGAAATCAGAAAAAGTCTCTAATTTTTTTACGGTCATACTTGCATCGGCAAAAATATAATCAATTCTTGCAGGATAATATCTAAACTTATAAGTCTTCCCAAAACCTAGACCTGCCTCCTCAAAAGAGTCTTTTAAATCACCTCTAATATCGCGATATACATAAGAATACGCACTGTTATTCATATCGCCACAGATAATAATTGGATACTTACAATCTTTCTTGTGCTCTTTAAAAATTTCTGCTTGTATTTGCTGCTTTTTGAAGGCCTTACTTATTCGCGAAAGCATCTTTTGAGATTTGTCCTGATTGATGGCATCAATATTTTCTGAAATTTCCGTAACATCTGGTGAAATCTTAATGGACTGTAAATGCATATTATACACTCTAATAATGTCTTTACCTCTCTTAATGTCGGCGTAAATCACATTATTACTCGAATTAGGAAGAGTAATACTGCCTTCGTTTATTATTGGGAATTTAGAGAAGATCGCTTGACCTGTTCTAATTTTATTTCCTTCCATCAATATAAATTTGTGCTTGTATACTTTCAAATCAATTTTGGCCGACGTTGAAAACTCTTGAATACAAAGAATATCAGGGTTTTTTTCATTTACAAATTCGAGTATTTCACCTGCGACATCGTCTTTATCAAGCCATTGAAATAAATTAAATAGCCTAACGTTGTAACTCATGACTTTAAAACTTTTATCATCATCAGCATACTCTTTCTCTGAAAACTTATAAAATTTATTAATAAAAGTAATCCCCATTAATAAAACCAAGCCCGATAAGATTAAACGCTTTTTGAACTGAATTAACCAGTACATAAAAAACAGCGCATTTAAAACAAAGAAAGCAGGAATAATGAGTGTTAAAACAGATAGAATAGGAAACATTTTTGGCGCAAGATAGGGCAGCACATACGCGATGAACGTAACCATAATGAGTACAATGTTTAAAAAATACATCAGTTTATTGAACCAAGAGAGGTTTTTCATATTTTATGTATATCCCGTCTTTCGACATTTATTGTTTTAAAAGCGTCACTTTACTTTCCTGTTTTAAACAAGAACTCTTTCTCGTCTTTAGATAAGCTGTCGTAACCTGACTGACTAATTTTATCTAAAATCGCATCAATCTGTTGCTGATTTCTATCTTTTGTAATAATCTTAGATGTCGTTTTAGCTTCTTTAGGAGCTTTATAATTTTTATGGACTTTTTTGAAAGGAGTACTTGGAGATTTCCTGAACAGCTTAGTAAAGAAATCGATTGCCTTAGATACTCCAACCGTGAGATCCATTCCATTTTTAAGAAGAACGATATATAAATAACCAAATAATGCTCCGGCTAGATGTGAAATATGCCCTCCAGTATTCCCGCCTCTAAATTGCAATAAATCAAGTAAAATAATCACTCCCGTGATATGCCATAGTTTGACATTACCTACTAGAAACATTCTAATATTCATTAAAGGCTGATAGGCTGTTACAGCTACTAATATCGCCATAATTGCCGCAGAAGCTCCTACAATTAAAGCGTCATACCCCATTATAAAATAGGAAAGCACAAATACCAAACCAGCGAAAATAGCACTTAAAATATACACTCCTAGTAACTGCTTTTGTGTGAAAAAAGTCAAAAACAATTGGCTCGCAAAATTTAAGATAATCATATTAAAAAACAAGTGAAAAAATCCATCATGAAAGAAGGAATAACTCAAAAATGTCCAAGGGAAAATTAAAAACTTTGAAACATCGCTATTTAAAGCAATCCAACTGGGGTATAAAAAATTTTGAGATTGAAAATCATAAAAGAGGATTATTGCTGCTATAAAACAACCTACATTCCAGTAGATCAAGCGCTGCGCAATCCCACCAGCTTTGTACTGCGTCTTTATGTCATCTAGTATATTCATCTCCTTTATTTAAATATTTTTTATCTGTTTCCCTTAAAAAAATTAATTCCAACGTTTATCATTGAATTGATTTTTCTTCCAATACCAAACCATTACAAAACCGGTAACAGCACCACCTATGTGAGCATAATGTGCTACACCCTGCCCTATTCCCATAAAAGAATTTCCTAATATACCAAAGAAACCATCGTACAGTAACATCCAAACAGGCACAAAGTATTTTGCTTTGATAGGAACAGGAATAAACATAAGCGCTAATTCGGCATTAGGAAACATAAAAGCAAAAGCCACTAACAATCCGTAAATAGCACCGGAGGCTCCCACAACATTACCTAAGAACGCTCCAGTAAAATTCTGAAATTCTGATACTGTCATGATCTCTTGCCATCTTGTATCGATTTTACCCTCGTTTAAGATTTGTAATACATCCGTATTAGAAAAACCGCTATTTGCTAGAGTCGTTAATCCTTCGTTGAAAAAGTAATAATTAATACCGGTATGAAGTGCTATCGCACCTAGACCACAAGAAAAGTAGAAAAATAAAAATTTCTTACTTCCCCAAATATTTTCAAGAACAGATCCAAAAGAATACAACGCAAACATATTGAAAAAAATATGCATAAAGCTACCATGCATAAACATATGCGTAAGTATCTGCCAAAATTGAAAATTGTCATTTCCAGGAAACGACATAGATAAAAGTCTGAACGCAGGATTGCTGAAATCAAAATTTCCTAGCAACATTGTTCCTACAAAGAAGAGCACATTGACTATCAATAACTGCTTAACTGTTTCGGTTAAATTTCTCATAATGCAAATTTTTTATCAATATCTTCCACACGCATAGTGATGAAAGTTGGTTTTTGAAATGGGGAAACATTAGGATCTTTACAAGCAAAGAGTCCGTTTACTAAATTTTCTTGTTCTTTGACACTTAAAGCAGTACCCGTTTTTACAGCCAAACTTCTCGCCATAGATTTTGCTATTGTATCATTTTGACTAAAACTACTACTAGGAATTCCATCTTGTAAATCACTTAGCAATTGTTCTAAAACGATAGATACTTCACTCTCGGTCACATTCACAGGAATTCCTGAAATCACAATATGGTCGCCATGCGTATCTTCAAAGACAAAACCTGTATTAATTAACGACTGTTTCAACTCGGCTATAAGTTCGATTTCAACCGTAGAAAAATACAAATCTAACGGAAACAGTAACTGCTGGCTTGAAGCCTGTTGTACTGTCATGTTTACTAGAAACTGCTCATACAAAACGCGTTGGTGTGCCCGCTGTTGATCAACAATAACCATTCCTGATTTAATTGGTGATACAATATATTTTTTATGAATTTGGTAGGCTATATTTACAGATTGCTCGACCTCTTCATCATTGAACAATGAAGCTGTTACTGTTTCACTTTCAAATGACATCTCGCCACCTTCAGTATCAAAATCAGTATCTTGTTTTAAACCTACATACAAGCTTTCCCAATTTGCAGTAGCCTCTGTCTTGCGACTGTAGCTACTTGGAGCAGCATAATGCTTGTTTACTTTATCATCAGAGAAGGGATTAAAACTCCTATCTACTTGTATAGTAGGTGTTGCTCCCTTCATATCTTTGTAACTGTAAGGTGTATCGAGATTGGCATCTCGATCAAAATCCAACACCGGAGCAACATTAAATTGACCCAAACTATGTTTAATCGAAGCTCTCAAAATAGCATACAATGCATGTTCGTCATCAAATTTAATCTCTGTCTTGGTAGGATGAATATTGATATCTATTGTATTAGGTGGTACCGTTAAGTATAAAAAATAGCTCGGCTGAGCACCGTCTTTTAAAACACCATCATAAGCAGCCATAACGGCATGATGCAAATACCCACTTTTAATAAAGCGATCATTTACAAAAAAGAATTGCTCTCCCCTACTTTTCTTGGCAAATTCAGGTTTACCTACAAATCCTTGAATTATAATAATATCAGTCTCTTCTTGTACAGGAACCAGCTTTTCATTTGTTTTACCAGCAAATACATTAACAATGCGTTGTCTTAAAGAGGTAGGAGGCAAGTTAAACATCTCGCTACCATTATGATAAAACGTAAAATAGATATTAGGATGAGCCAACGCAACACGCTGAAATTCATCAATAATATGACGGTATTCCACCGTATCTGACTTAAGGAAATTGCGTCTTGCAGGAATATTAAAAAATAAATTTTTTACTGCAAACGAAGTCCCTCTTGGTAATACCGCTACTTCTTGAGACACAAATTTGCTGCCTTCGATAACTATCTGTGTTCCTAATTCATCTTGGTCTTGTTTCGTTTTCATCTCCACGTGTGCAATTGCCGCAATAGAAGCTAATGCTTCTCCACGAAAACCCTTTGTGCTCAATGAAAATAAATCCTCTGCTAATCTTATTTTTGAAGTAGCGTGACGTTCAAAACACAAGCGAGCATCGGTAACATTCATTCCTTTACCGTTGTCAATCACTTGTACTAATGCTTTTCCAGCATCTTTTATAATCAATTTAATATCCGTAGCATTTGCATCAACGGCATTTTCTAATAGTTCTTTTACAACTGAAGCTGGTCTTTGAACTACTTCTCCTGCAGCAATTTGATTTGCAACATGATCAGGAAGTAACTGAATTATACTCGACATTAATGAATTTAATTTTAAAGTTTACGGTTTCAAATTTTGAAAACCAAGAAGCACAAATTTAAGGAATTTCTATTGTCTTTACCGCCTTAGAGCATCATAAATAAAACAAAAAACCTATACTATTTTGACAAACAGTATAGGTTTAAATTGGTATTATATAATAGTTTATTCTCCTATTTTCAAAGGCAAATCTTCAATTTGTAATTGACCTGATGAAAGTGTCTTTTGTGAATCATAAGTATGAGTCAAAGAAGCTTGCTGGCGAATAAAAGCCATCTTAATTGCTGCTATTGCTGCTTCGGTTCCTTTGTTTCCATGAATTCCTCCACTTCTATCAATTGATTGTTGCATTGTGTTATCTGTTAGTACACAAAAAATAACTGGAACATCTGTTTGAACATTCAAATCTTTAATTCCTTGAGTAACTCCCTCACATACAAAATCAAAATGCTTTGTCTCACCTTGGATAACACACCCAATTACGATTACAGCATCTACATTTTGCGTTTGCAACATTTTCTTTGCACCGTAGATCAACTCAAAACTCCCTGGTACATTCCAGCGTATAATGTTTGAATCTTGTACTTCATTGTCAAGAAAAGCATCATATGCTCCCTTGTACAATCCTTCAGTTATAGTATCATTCCACTCAGAAACGACAACTCCAAAACGAAAATCCTTTGCTTTAGGAAGTGTACTTTTATCGTAATTTGATAAATTCTTATTTGCTGTAGCCATACTATTATTATTTAATTGAGATTTTAATCTACAATATTAATTATTGCGCTAATCCTATGAATGCGCCTACTGTAGCAGCTTCAGGAGCAGTATCAAAATTATCTTTAATATCTGTAAAGTATTTTAAAGCATCTTCTTTCTTCCCTAATTCTAAAGCGGTTTTACCTGCTTTCAATAAAAACCTAGGTGTAGTAAAATCATTTTTGTTGGCAGAAACTGCTTTCAAATAATTATCTAAAGCCTCTTGAGGTTGGTCTTTTTGAGCGTAAGCATCTCCAATTGCTCCTTTAGCTAAAGCACTCAATACAATATCTTCTGATTTGAATTTCTCTAAATAGTCAATCGCTTCAGCATATTTTCCAGTGTTTAAGTAAGCAACTCCAGCATAGTAATTAGCTAAATTTCCTGCATCTGTTCCTGAATATTCATCTGCAATCTTGATAAATCCAAATTTACCTTCAGATCCATTAAGTGATAAAGTGTATAGTGAGTCACTTGCAACTCCATCTGTAGCTAACTTAAAGTTTTGTTGTGCTACAAACATTTCATCAGCTGCTTCTAATTGTTTAGGCTCAGCGATAAACTTTTGATATACTACGTAACCTACAGTAAACAAAGCCACTGCACCTACAATTCCTATGATGATTTTTTGATTCTTGGCAACCCAGTTTTCTGTTTTAGAAGCAGTTTCGTCTAACTTAGAAAAAACCTCAGCCGTTGTGCTTTCAGTATCCTCAATCGTAACGCCTTCTACTGTGTCTTTTACTTCTTTTTCTTTTGGAGTTTTATATCCTCTTTTATTGTAAGTAGCCATTTAAATTTCTATTTAGTGAACCGCAAAAATAAAATTTTTATTCAAACCCACGCAAAAAAACAAGATTTTTATATTTAAATTAAAAAAAAGTATTTTTTTACCACACAGCCGTACCTTTGTAACATAGGAATAAAGAATAAAATGAAATAATTGAGGGAGCATATTCACAGCTCTTTTAAATGTTATAAATTGAAACAACAGCATTCCTTTACTAACTAAACACTGTAAAATAGTCGCATATAAAAATGTATTTAAAAAAAATATCTTTATTCAATTATAAAAATTTTGACGAGGCAAGCTTCGAGTTCAAAGAAAAAATTAATTGCTTTGTGGGTAAAAACGGAATAGGAAAAACAAATGTCCTTGATGCAATTTACCATTTAGCCTATGGCAAGAGCTACTTTAATCCCTTAGCAGTTCAAAACATCAAACACGGTGAGGAGTTTTTTGTGATTGACGCTGAATTCGAAAAAAACGAAAGAGCAGAACATGTTGTTTGCAGTTTAAAGAAAGGCCAAAAGAAAATTTTAAAAAGAAATGGCAAGGCTTACGATAAATTTTCTGACCACGTAGGTTTCATTCCACTAGTAATTATTTCTCCAGCAGACAGAGATTTAATTATCGAAGGTAGCGAAACACGCCGAAAATTCATGGACAGTGTTATTTCGCAGTCTAATTCAGAGTATTTACAACAGCTCATACAATACCAAAAAGTGATGAGCCAGCGTAATGCCCTCTTGAAGTATTTTGCTCTTAACCATGTATTCGAAAAAGATACTTTAGCAATATATAATGAGCAACTCGATGCTTTTGGGAGTTATATTTTTAAAATTAGACAAGAGTTCATCGCTGAATTTATTCCTATTTTTAACAAGCATCATCATAATATTGTAGGTACAGAAGAAGTGGTACAAATAGTTTATGAAAGTCATCTATTCGAAAAAGATTTACTAACGCTTTTTCAAGAAAATATTAATAAAGACCGCGCTTTGCAGTACACTAGTGTAGGTATTCATAAAGACGATCTCGCCTTTGAAATTGACGGACATCTAATTAAAAAATTTGGTTCACAAGGGCAACAAAAATCTTTTTTGATTGCATTAAAATTGGCTCAGTTTGAATTTTTAAAAAAACAAAGTGGAGTCAAACCCATACTTTTGTTTGATGATATCTTTGACAAGCTCGATGAGAATCGCGTTGCAAAAATAGTAGCTATGGTAAATGGAGATACTTTTGGACAATTATTCATTTCAGACACCCATGCAGAAAGAACCGAGGCAATTGTAAAATCAACGCATCAATCTTACCAAATTTATAATTTGTAAAGCCGCGATAAATTTAATCTGTACCCTCAAGGAACTCAAGTAAAATAAAATTCAAATCAAAAACCTAACATCATGAAAAAATCTTTTTACCTATTTATACTCTCTAGTGTCTTATTCTTAAACTGCCAGAAGCAGTATTCACAAAGTACAAACACGGTATCTCCTGAAATTTTTGCAAATAAAATTGAAAAAACAGCCCAAGCACAAATTCTAGATGTTCGCACAGCTGAAGAATTTAACGCAGAGCATTTATTTAATGCAAAAAATATCGATTGGTTGGGTACAGAGTTTGATGCTAAAAGTGCCACACTCGATAAAAATAAGGATGTCTTTGTTTATTGTCGAAGTGGTGCCCGTAGTAAAAAAGCCTGCGCTAGATTGAAAGAATTAGGTTTTACTTCAATTTACGAATTAGATGGCGGATTTATTAGGTGGAGCACAGATGGACACGCTAGTACTAAAGAATAAAATGCAATTATGTTAACACAAGATAGTTTACAATTCCTAGACGATTTAAAAGCAAATAACAACCGCGACTGGTTTATAGCAAATAAAAAGAGGTACGATATTTTTAAAGCAGATTATCACCAGATGGTAGCTCATTTTCTTGAAGCAATGAAGCCTCTTGATCCTTCTCTAGGAATGCTGGAAGTAAAAAACTGCACGTTTAGAATCAATCGTGACATTCGGTTTTCTAAGGATAAGTCACCATACAAATCACACATTGGCGTTTGGTTGTCGTCTGGTGCAAAGGGAAACAATCGAGCAGGATATTATGTGCATATTGAACGTGGAGCGAGTTTTATAGCAGGAGGGTTTTATGCACCTCTACCTGATGATTTAAAAAAAGTACGCAAGGAAATCGCCTTTTTTCATGAAGACCTAGAAGCTATTCTCGATGATAAAAAATTCAAAAAGGAATTTGGCACTTTTGCTCGAAACGAAAAAACTGCGCTCAAAAACCCTCCAAAAGGATATGATAAAGAACACCCAGCTGTGGATCTATTAAAATTAAAAAGTTTTGAAATGATGCAGCAGTTTGACATTAACGAAATCATGCAAGAAAATTTCGTTCAAGAAAAGGTGAAAAAACTACTATTATTGAAACCTTTGAATGAATTCATGAATCGCGCATTAGAAGTAGATGAAAATTTTTAGAACCTATAAATTTATCTAGCTAAAATTTTAATAGCAAATTATATAAAATAGCTCATGTTACAATAATATATAATCGCTACTTTTGAACTCATTTTTCAAGTAAGCAAAACCATTATTTTTATGGAAATTCAAACTAATTTCTCTTTAAAGAATTACAATACTTTTGGTATCGAAGCCAAAGCCGCACAATTTATTGCGGTACATACTGTAGCAGAATTAAGAACAGTTTTACAAGAAAATAAAGACACCCCCAAATTCATCCTTGGTGGCGGTAGCAACATGCTTTTGACTCAAGATATTAATGCGCTTGTTATTCATGTAGACTTAAAAGGAAAACGAATTGTAAATGAAGATGATGATTATGTTTGGGTAGAAAGCATGGCGGGTGAAAACTGGCATGAATTTGTTTTGTGGACCATAGGTCAAGACTTTGGCGGATTAGAAAACATGTCATTGATTCCTGGAAATGTGGGTACCACTCCTGTCCAAAATATTGGTGCTTACGGTACCGAAATCAAAGACACTTTTATTTCTTGTGAGGCTATTGCCATTAACAATCAAGAAACACAAATTTTTACGGCGCAAGAATGTAATTTTGGTTACCGAGAAAGTGTTTTTAAAAACGAAATAAAAGATCAGTTCATCATTACCTCGGTAGTGTTTAAATTGAGTAAAAGAAACCATAAAATAAGTATCTCGTACGGAGATATCGCAGCCGAGTTAGCGCACAAAAATATCATAACACCTTCATTAAAAAATGTGAGTGACGCTGTAATTGCTATAAGAAAAAGCAAATTGCCAGATCCTAAAGAGCTAGGAAATAGCGGTAGCTTTTTTAAAAACCCTATTCTTTCTAAAAAAGATTTCGCTCCCATCCATAGTAAATTTCCTGAGATGAAATATTACGAAATATCAGACACTGAGGTTAAAGTACCTGCAGGATGGCTTATTGAGCAAGCAGGCTTTAAAGGAAAACGCTTTGGTGATGCCGGAATTCATAAAAATCAAGCACTTGTACTCGTGAATTATGGACAAGCAACAGGTCAAGAAATTCTAGAAGTATCCAAAAAAATTCAAGAAACAGTTTATGAGCGATTTGGAATAAAAATTGACGCCGAAGTAAATATTATTTAATTTTAGTAAGGTTTTAAAATAAGCTCTTAAATTTTGTATTCGACCGCTTTATTAGTGTAAATAAAGGATGATTGCATTTTATTTTAGGGGAAATTTTACCCGTTTTATTTTCGAATAAAATTCATAAATTAAGCTCCTTTTTTACTAATTGTATTCTTACCTTTGCCGATGATTTAAAAACCATATTAAACTCTGATGCTTATACTGATCCTCTACTTTTTTATATTTATTGTTGTCCTTCAGTTGTTTTATTATCTAGTGATTTTTGGGAAATTTGCTTTCGCGAAAGCGCAGAAAACAACACCTAAAAAATTGCCTATCTCAGTAATTGTATGTGCTAAAAATGAGGAGGAGAACGTAAAAAAATTCATCCCTCTTTTAGCAGAACAAGACTATCCTGATTTTGAAATAATCTTAATCGATGATGCGTCTAGTGACAATACCTTAGAGGTATTTGAAGAATTCGAAAAAATGTACCCCAATATCACATTGGTGAAAGTTCAAAACAATGAAGCTTTTTGGGGAAATAAAAAATACGCTTTAACTCTAGGGATCAAAACAGCTAAAAAAGAATATTTGTTATTCACTGATGCTGACTGCTACCCTACCTCAAAGGACTGGATTGCCACTATGAGTTCGCAATTCACAATGCAAAAAACGATTGTTTTAGGCTACGGTGGCTATGAGAAAATAGCAAAATCATTTTTGAACAAATTAATTCGTTTTGAAACAGTTTTAACTGCAACGCAATATTTTTCTTGGACAAAATTAGGCCGTCCTTATATGGGTGTGGGTCGAAATATGGCATATAAAAAGGAAGAATTTTTTAATGTAAACGGATATATTAATCACATACAAGTGCGCACGGGAGACGACGATTTATTTATAAACGAAGCGGCTACTTCTAAGAACACAACAGTGATTTATGCACCCGAAAGTTTTACCTACTCTAAGCCAAAAACAACATACAAAGAGTGGAAAAACCAAAAGAGACGCCATTTATCTACTGTGAGTCACTATAAAAAAAGAGATAAATTTAAGATGTCGCTGTTTTTTATATCTCAATTGCTCTTTTTTGTCTTGCCAAGTATCTTGTTAGCGTACGAATTTGAATGGATCATCGTTCTAGCAATAATTTTTGTGAGATACGCTGTGGCATGGACAGTGGTAGGCTGTGCTGCAGGAAAATTAAAGGAAAAGGACTTAAAATTTCTATTTCCTATTATCGAAATCGTTTTTATTTATTTCCAAATCAATACCTTTATAGCTAACCTTATTTCAAAGCCAGCACATTGGAAATAATTACCCAAATAGACAAAGCTAAAAATGGCGACCAAACCGCCTTTACTTTT
Organism: Flavobacterium frigidarium DSM 17623; assembly: GCF_000425505.1. Lineage (GTDB taxonomy): Bacteria > Bacteroidota > Bacteroidia > Flavobacteriales > Flavobacteriaceae > Flavobacterium > Flavobacterium frigidarium. The sequence goes on from NZ_AUDO01000001.1 coordinate 255,807, forward strand.
CTTCTGAATTTTTATTGGAATGAAGTTTATGGCTTTATGTTAAAACGAACAGAAAATGAAACTAGTGCTGAAGATATTACCATTGAAACTTTTTCTAAAGCATTTGATAAAATAGCATCTTACAATCCTGAATTCCAGTTCAACACTTGGTTAATAAGCATTGCAAAAAACGTTCATATTGACTTACTCCGTAAAAAGAAGTCTAGCCTTTTTATCGAAATTACAGATCGAGAAGATCAAAAAGCATACAACATAGCAGACACTACTCCATCTGCCGAAGACGAACTAATTACCGAGCAAAATTTATCTCAATTATTGCGATATATAAAGGAATTAAAGCCGCATTATCAAGAAGTGATTCAGCTGCGCTATTTTCAAGAAATGAGCTACCAAGAAATAGCCATTGCTATTGACGAACCTTTAAGTAATGTAAAAGTTAAATTGCTTCGAGCAAAGAAATTATTAGCAGAGATTATTAGAAATAGAAGGTAATCGGCTAATTTATTCTCACTCTATCGGGATAATTGGTGATTATTCCATCAACTTTATATTCTTGTAATTTATTTATATCTGTGACTTCATCAACTGTCCAAGGGAAAACTTTGAAATTATTCTTTTTTAAAGTAGCTATTTTAGCAGCAGTCAATGTTTTATAATAAGGATTAATAGCTTGTGCTTTAATTTCTTTACCAATGGAAATAGCCTCATCAATATCATCTTTGTAGGTTAATAATCCAATCGCTATTTTCTTGTTCAGCATTCTCATCATTTTTAATTCATTTACTCGAAAACTCGAAATAAAAAAATCACTATCCTTCCAGCCTTTTCGTTTGTAAGATGTGATGATATCATTTGCTACTTCAGCCGTTTGTTCACCTTTCAATTCAATATTTAAAATTGCACGCCTGTCGATAACTTCAATTACTTCCTGTAATGTGGGAATCTGGTATTTGTCTGCGACTAAAAGTTTTCTGAGCTCATCAAATCGTAATACTTCTATTTTTCCTGTACCATTAGTGATGCGTTCTAAATTGTCGTCATGAAAAACGACAACTTCCCCAGTTTGAATTTTAAAAATGTCAATCTCAATCATGTCTGCTTTTAACGCTATCGCTTTTTTAATCGAGGGAATGGTGTTTTCTACTTCATAACCCATTGCACCCCTATGACCACACACAACAAATTTGCTTGAAGAACAACCGTAACTAGCGGACAAGATAATAAGCGACAGGAAAATTTTTATAGAACTAGACATAAATACCATTTTTAATTTTTTTCGAAGATAACACTCGCACAAAAATCAGCTTTTAAAATAGTATTAAATGATTGTTATTTCGAACGTCTTCTAAATATAAATTAGAGATAAATTTATTTACAATTACTTTATATATGGTAACCTAGTCTGACTCTTTTAACCGTTTTATTTAACGTAGCATGACATTATTGATAGCATTTTCGTAATAAAAGTAGTTGAGATTTTAAATTTCTTTGTCGAATCAAATTCTAATTAAATCTTTATGAAACAGCTTAGACTTCTAGCTATTATTTTATTGCTTGCTTTAATAAATTCTAAAGCAAGCGCTCAAACCACACAAGCATCCATATCAGGAGTTGTTTTAGACGAAAAATCTAAAACTATTAAAGATGCTATAATCGTCATTAAAAACGAGTCAACTGGATTTACCACAAATTCGCTTTCAAATTTTAAAGGGGTTTTTACTTTTAAAGAATTGCCCCTAGGCGGACCTTATACTATTACTACAAACTATGCTAATTATGGTGAGCAGCAAAGAACAGGCTACATGCTAAACCAGGGAGACAATATCAATGTCGAAATAGTCATGCAAGATAATGTTCAAAATTTAGAAGTAGTAGAAGTTATTAGCCGAGGGTTAAAAAATAAAACTAGAAATTTAGGTGCCTCCACAGCAATCACTTCTAAACTTATAAATGCATTACCGGTCAATGGAAGAAATTTTACAAGTTTGATGGACTTATCTCCCTTGAGTAAAGGAGGTAATATCTCAGGCCAACTAGCATCTTCAACAAATTATACCTTAGACGGTATGAATGCTAAAAATCCAACATCTGCAGGATCTACAACGAGCCGCAGTGGTGCGCCCTACTCTATTTCTATAGAAGCTGTAAGAGAATTTAAGGTGGTGACAAATGAGTACGATGTTAGTTATGGTAGAAGTGGTGGTGGAACTGTAAGCGCGGTAACAAAATCTGGAACAAACGAATTCTCAGGTAGTGTTTTTGGATACAATAGAGCTGATTGGTTGTCCAGTCCCTATGACATTAGAGGAAATAAGCGACAAAATGATTTTTCTACTGCTCAATACGGAGTTACTTTTGGCGGACCAATAATTAAAGACAAACTTCACTTTTTTGTAGCTTGGGATCATCAACGCGACCTGAGACCGTTGATTATCGCCGATGTGCAATCAGCAGATGACGAACTTCGATTTAATATCAATAAGTTAACGCTAGATAATTTTGTTACTATCGCACGCGACAAATATGGCGTAGCAAATTCCGAACAATATGGAACTTTCGATAAAAAAAGAAATTCTGACGCATTATTTGCTCGTTTAGACTGGCAAATTAATAGTAATAATTTACTAACTGTGCGTGATAATTACACCTACGATAATAATAAATTGGGATTACAAGACAACACCACAATAAGCTTGTACGAGTCATTTGGAAATGATTTAAATATTGATAACAGCATACTTGCTTCGTTGAGAACAAAGGTAAATGAAAAAATAACCAATGAATTAAAAGTACAGCATCTGTACACCTATCAAGATAGTAGCCCAGGAGATCAATTACCTGCTTACAATATTCCTCGTGCTGTAGTTGAAAATGTGGGCTCTACGATAGATGGAGCAATTAAAACAACAAACATACAAATAGGTGGCCATCGATTTGCTCAAGAAAGCTTTACTAATAATGTTTTTCAGGTAGTAGATAATTTATATTATAATACTGATAAAATTAAATACACATTTGGTTTAGACTTAATGCACACAAATTCAGAATCTTTATACGGTAGCGAAGTTAACGGTCGTTTTCATTTTAATGGAATAACTAATTTCGAAAATCAAACACCTTATCGCTATTATAGAGAAGTACCATTGAAAGACGACCCGACGGTAGTTTCAAATATTTTAAATCTTGGAGTATATGGCCAAATGCAAACAAAAATCGCAACTGGTTTAGACATGACTTTAGGCCTAAGATTCGACTATGCTAAATATCCCACAGCAACATTTAATCAATTAGTATTTGATGAATTAGGAATAAGAACAGACAACAAATTACAGTCAGCTATACTACAACCTAGAATTCAGATGACTTGGGATGTCAATGAAAATCACAAAGATTATATTCGTTTAGGGGCAGGAATTTTCGCTTCAGATTTAAATAATTATGCAATCATCAATAATTTATATTTTGATGGAAACCATACTGCAACTGTTGATGTACGTTCACCAAACGTTCCTTTTCCAAATTTTGCTGATTACCGAAACAATTACAATAGCATACCCACTCTAGATGCTTTTCAACTTTCTACTATAAATTTCACTGGTAAAGACGCTAAAGTTCCTGTAGTATATAAAACTAATATTTCATACTCCCATTTCTTTACAGACAAGTTAAAAGCAGGTGTAGCAGGTTATGTGACGTTAGGTCGCAATAATTATGTTTATGTAGATCAAAATATGGTAGCAGATCCTTTCTTTAGATTAGCTAATGAGGATAATCGTGGTGTATACGTTCCTGCAAATTCAATTCCTGCAAATGGCGCTGGCGACTGGCTGCAAGGAAGAATTAGCGATAAGCTAGGGCGTGTTTTAGAATTAAATAGCGAAGGAAAAGTAAATCAATATGCAGTTGTTGTCGATGCAACTTACCGCTATTTTAAAGATGGAGAAATCTCTATGAGTTATACTTTTAATGACACTAAAGACAACACATCTTTCAACGGAAACGTGGCTAATACTGCAACTCTTGTACTTCCCGTAAAAGATGATCCCCGTGACTTATCAAATATGACTTACTCTGACAATCAATTTAGAAGCAAGGTGGTTTTTTATGGTACCCTACCTACTATTTATGGCTTTAGCGTAGGTGTTCGTTATTCTGGAATAGGCGGTACTCGTTACAGTTTATTATCAGGAGGAAATACTAACGGTGATTTTGTTTCTTCATCTAATGATTTAGCATATATATTTGATGCAAATGGAACTGCAACACCCCAAAATATTAAAACGGGACTACAAACAATATTAAACAATCCAGAAGCAAGTCAAAGTTTGAAAGACTACATTAATAAATATTCTGGAAAAATAGCCGAAAGAAATGGAGGCATCAATGATTTTTACGGACTTGTAGATGTTAGAATAAGCAAAAAATTCACTACTTACAAAAAGCAATTTATTGAATTCACAGCCGATATCTTTAACGTTGCTAACTTACTAAATAAAGAGTGGGGAGTGAATAAATCATTAAGCTCTCAATCATTGTACGCTCTAGGAACTCCTGCGGCAAATGGTGCTGCAGCTGTTCCAGGATTTGACGCTAGCAGTCAACAATTTAATTACAGGGTAAACAATGCGGGATTACCCTCGTTATCTGGCAATCCATATCAAATTCAGTTAGGACTAAAATATGCCTTCTAAATTAAATCAGTAAATAAACAAGACTAAAGCGGTGCACCTAAAAAATGCACCGCTTTTATTTACTACAAAATTTACTGCTTGCTATCAGACTAGATGCGTAATCGTTTCAATTTATCTTTGACCTAACAAAACGTAATCTTTTACTAGAATAACAATTCCAAAGACTACTATTCTGACTAAAATCACTAGCGATAATAATTTGGTAGGACCTACTTTAACCACAGTTCCAAATAACTCAAACAAAATCCCTTTTAATCTCCTATTTCAAATAGTAGAATTAATAACCTCTAGTGAAAATAAATTAAATATTTAACACAAATATAAAATTAAACGAAATAAATTACTTAATTTTAGAATAGAATTCCTACCGTTGTTTTTATTACATAATGCCTTTCTTAATAATTATCTAACCTCTAAATATATTATTATGTCTAAACCTAGCATTTACGAAACCAGTTGGATTGATTTAGTTTTCGAAAACAGAAACAAAGAATACGGCGCCTATCGATTGCGTCAAGAAAGTACTAAAACCGGATTATTTTCACTATTTATAGGCTTATTATTTTGTGCCGCCTTAATGACTATTCCTAAACTATTGAACTTCTTGAATATTTCTACCAATACAGTTGAAGCAACTAGCACACCCACTATTGATCAAATTGTAGAGTTGACAGCCATTGTTCCGCCGGTAACCAAACCCTCTCAGCAGATGCCCGTAACACAAATACCAGTCGAAAAGCCCGCAGAGATAGTAATCAAAAAGCAACTTACTAATCCCACAATCGTAAAACCAGAACTAGCTACAAATGAAATCGCTACTAATGTTGAGGCGATTTCGATCAAGAAAACAACTATTGAGGGAAATGGAATTTCAAATGGAGCTCCTAACACTTCCACGGGTTCAGGAAGCACGAGTACTGCAGCCACTGATTATGGCAATGCATTAGTTACAAGTTCGGTTTTAGACAAGCTACCACAATTTCCAGGCGGAATGGACAAATTCTATAGCTTCGTAGTGAATAAATTTAGAACCCCTGAAGTAAATAATGAAAAGATAATTAAAATCTATATATCATTTGTTGTTGAAAAGGATGGATCAATGACTGATATCAAAGTTGTCAATAATCCGGGATATGGACTCGATAAAGAAGCCATTCGCGTGCTGCAATCTATGAGAACCAAGTGGTCTCCAGGAATGATAGGATCAAAGGCCGTGAGAACCGCCTACAACCTACCTATAATAGTTCAAGTGAATTAATTATTTTAAGAGCAGAATCTTTCAGATTCTGCTCTTTTTATGTTTACTATTTTGCTGGAATTTAATCCTTAAGAATTCTTATCAAGAAATCTCTTATCATTAAAAAAAATCCCTAAGCTTCAATTACTAAAACCCTTGTATTTAATACACATTCCTTATCTTTGTATATTGAAAATTAATATATGGAAACTGTTTTAGATAAAAATTTACCTGTAGGGAAACCAAAATGGTTAAAGGTAAAACTCCCAATAGGACAAAAATATACTGAGCTTCGAGGTTTAGTAGACAAATATAGCTTAAATACAATTTGTGCTTCTGGTAGCTGCCCTAATATGGGTGAGTGCTGGGGTGAGGGTACTGCAACATTCATGATCTTAGGAAATACTTGTACGAGATCATGTGGGTTTTGTGGTGTAAAAACAGGAAGACCTGAAACGGTTGACTGGGACGAACCTGAAAAAGTAGCACGTTCTATTAAAATCATGAATATTAAACACGCTGTTATTACTAGTGTGGATAGGGATGATTTGAAAGATGGTGGATCGATTATTTGGATCGAAACTGTTAAAGCTATTCGTAGAATGAATCCTAACACTACACTTGAAACTTTAATTCCTGATTTTCAAGGAATCGAAAGAAACATAGATCGTATTGTTGAGGCAAATCCTGAAGTCGTTTCTCACAATGTAGAAACGGTAAGAAGATTGACTCGTGAGGTTCGTATTCAAGCAAAATACGATCGAAGCTTAGAGGTTTTGAGATATTTGAAAGAAAAAGGAATTAACAGAACCAAATCTGGTATTATGTTAGGTCTTGGCGAGCAAGAAGAGGAAGTATTTCAAACTATGAGAGACTTGCGTGACGCAAATGTTGATGTGGTAACTATAGGTCAATATTTACAGCCTAGTAAAAAACACCTACCCGTGAAAGAATTCATAACACCTGAGCAATTTGCCATATATGAAAAATATGGTTTAGAACTTGGATTCAGACACGTAGAAAGCGGACCATTAGTTCGTTCTTCATACAAAGCACAAAAACACATTTTATAAAATATTTAATCGATTACCATCGTAATCGGTTGAGCCATCAACCCATAAAAATTGAAAACAAGAGTTGCCATAAATGGATTTGGAAGAATCGGTAGAAATTTATTTCGCTTACTTTTAAACCATCCACAAATTGAAGTAGTGGCTATTAATGACATTGCCGACACGAAGACAATGGCTCATTTACTAAAGTACGACAGTATTCATGGGGTACTTAAAAAAACAATTGAAAGTGATGATAGCGGATTTTTAATTGAAGGACAGCATTTTGCTTTTTTTCACGAGAAGGAAATTTCAAAATTAAATTGGGCTTCCTTGAATGTTGATTACGTAATTGAGTCAACCGGTAAGTACAAAACTTACGAAGATTTAAATCAACATATTTTAGCTGGCGCAAAAAAGGTAATTTTATCTGCGCCTTCTGAAGTAGACACAATAAAAACTGTAGTTTTAGGAGTAAATGAGCACATCCTAGACGGTAGAGAACAAATCATATCTAATGCGAGCTGCACTACTAACAATGCAGCTCCTATGATTAAAATTATTAATGATTTGTGTGGTATAGAGCAAGCCTATATTACAACCATACATTCATACACCACAGATCAGAGCTTACACGATCAACCGCATAAGGATTTACGCCGAGCTCGAGGGGCAAGTCAATCGATTGTTCCTACAACGACAGGTGCGGCTAAGGCATTGACAAAAATATTCCCTACATTAGAGGGCAAAATAGGTGGTTGCGGAATTAGAGTTCCAGTTCCAGATGGCTCATTGACAGATATTACTTTCAATGTAAAACATGCAGTGACTATCGAAGAAATAAACCTTGCGTTTAAAAATGCCGCTCAAAACAGTTTGAAAGGAATCTTAGATTACACCGAAGACCCAATTGTTTCTGTCGATATTATTGGTAATACTAATTCCTGTGTATTTGATGCACAATTAACTTCTGTCATTGATAAAATGGTAAAAGTTGTAGGATGGTATGACAATGAAATAGGCTATTCGTCTCGATTAATCGACCTGATACTGATTACTAGGGCATAGTAAAATAAAACTGGATGAAATATTTTTTGGTTTTTCTTCTTCATTTTTCCATACTACTACATTCACAAACTAATGTGAATTTAGATAGTACACTTTTTTACAGCAATTTAGCAGCTAAAAACAGTACAGAGGACAACTATAAAAGTGCCATATATTATACTCAGAAAGCAATAAACTATAGCGAACAAAGCAAAGACAAATACAATCAAGCACTTCAAACTTTTTTATTGGGTAAACTTTATTTCGAACTTAACAAAAATGAAGATGCCGAAAATTTTCTAAATGAAAGTATTGCGTTGTTCAAAAAACAAGCCGCTTCTATTCCCTATTCAGATGCTTACTATTTTCTTGGCTTAGCCAAAATAAGAAAAAAAGATTATACCTCGGCAGAACGATTTCTTGATAAAAGTCTAAAAATAAGAAGAGCATTAAAGATTCCGCAACACGACTTAGATGATGCTATTACAGTTCAAAAGGGAATTATTTTCAGATCTATTGGTAGACCTGAAACAGCTGCAAATTTATTCAACAGCATTATTTCTAAAGATATATCCGCCGAAAAAATTACACTTAAAGCAGAAGCCTATTATCAAATGGGCTTGATCGAATTAGCAAATAATCGCTACAACTTTGCATTAAATTATTTTTCTAAAGCTTTCGAAAAAAATTCAGAAAGTGAAAATATTGCGCAAAAATCGGAAATTGCATTTGCCTTGAGTACAGTATACGAGAAATTGCTTGAAAAAAACAAAGCGTATTCTTTTTTAAAATTACACCTCAATTTAAAAGAAAGTTTAAGAATTGCAGACAATCAAAAGCTAAGAATTGATGATTACGATCAATTCAAAGAAAGCCAACAACTCAAAGCAATTGAGCGAACAAATAAAGAGCAAGCCGAAGACGAGAGAAACAACAAGTTTTCTAAACTCATCAATATTTTAGCTATTGCCCTAATCTCTATTTTATCTTTGCTCAGTTTGTCTTTATACAAAAACAACGTGATACGGACTAAAACGAATTTACTGCTTAAAGACAAAAATAAAGAGCTAATTTTAGAAAAAGAAAAAACAGAAAAAGCGTCAAAAGCGAGATCTGAATTTTTATCTACGGTAAGTCATGAACTACGAACGCCGTTAAATGCCATAAACGGAATAACCCATTTACTCCTTGAAGAAAATCCAAAAAAATCCCAACTGCATTACCTGGCATCACTCAAGTTTTCAGGTAACTATTTAGCTACTTTTATAAATGAAATTTTAGAAATCAATAAAATCGAATCTGATAAAATTGACGTAGAACATATTCCCTTCAACTTAAAAGAATTACTTACCGATATTAAAAGTTCACTGAATGGTTTGGCAATTAAAAACAATAATGATTTCAAGGTGTTACTTGACGAAAAAATCCCTGAAACATTATTAAGCGACCCAACGAAATTGTCTCAAATTTTCATGAATTTGATTAATAACGCACTAAAATTCACTCAAAACGGCTCTGTAATTATTTCAACTACAGCAAATCTAATTTCTGATAATGTGGTTGCCGTTTATTTTAATATCACAGATACAGGTATAGGAATAGCAGAGGATAAATACGAAACTGTATTTGAGAGTTTCTCTCAAGGCTCTGTTGAAATTAATAGAAAATACGGTGGAACTGGTCTAGGATTAACAATCGTTAAAAAACTAGTTTCTGTTTTAGGAGGAGAGATACAACTAAAAAGTACGTTAGGAGAAGGGTCAACTTTTAATTTTCAATTAGAATTTGAAATAGATAAAAACCTAGCAGGAAATAATACTCATTTATTAGTTGCTGATCACTCCATTCTAGACGGAAAAAAAATATTAGTAGTTGAAGACAACAAAATTAACCAAATGATTACTGTAAAAATGCTGCAAAATAAAGGTGCAAATTGTACAGTGATTGACAATGGTGAAGAGGCGATTACAAATATTGCCAACAATCATTACAATATCGTTTTAATGGATGTGCACTTACCTGGAATTAACGGCACAATTGCAACGCAAGAAATAAGAAAATTCAATACATCAATTCCTATAATTGCCATAACAGCCATTTCTCTAGATGAAAATAGAGAAATGCTATTATCTTACGGCATGAATGATGTAGTTACAAAGCCTTTCTCTCCTGAAAACTTTTACAATGTAATTTCAAAAAATCTTGTTTTAACTAGTAGTTAATTATTAACTCTCTGATTAACTTTCTTACATTAGGTTCTGCGCTTTGCGCTGCTTCTAAAACTTCATCATGAGAGATAGAATCAATATTAGCTTCATCACCAATATCTGTAATTACTGACACTCCAAATGTTTCAAGATCCATATGACGTGCTACAATAACCTCAGGAACAGTAGACATTCCCACACAGTCTGCACCAAGAATTTTAACCATTTTATATTCGGCTAGTGTTTCAAAGCTAGGACCTTGAAGGCCAAGGTAGATTCCATCTTTTACTTCGATGTTTAATTCCTCTGCTAATTGCTTTGCTTTAATAATCATCTTGCGAGAATATGGTTCGCTCATGTTCACAAATCGTGGACCAAAACGTTCATCATTTATTCCTCTCAAAGGGTGTTCTGGTGTGAAATTGATATGATCTTTGATAATAATTATTTCACCTATTTTATAGTCAGGGTTTACACCTCCAGAGGCATTTGAAACAATCAATTTTTTAACTCCTAAGTATTTTAAGACACGCACAGGAAAAGTAACTTCCTTCATCGAATAACCTTCATAGTAATGAAAACGTCCTTGCATAGCAACCACTTTCTTGGTGCCAATCGTACCAAAAACTAATGCTCCTTTATGCCCTTGGACAGTAGAAACAGGAAAATTAGGTATTTCATTATACGGCAGTGTAAATTCTATTTTTATATCCTCAGTAAAACTACCAAGTCCTGATCCTAGAATCACGCCGTATTCTGGATTAAAATTATTGATTTTATTAATGTAATTAACCGTTTCTTGTACTTGATCCCACATATTTTAAAATTGTTTTATCAAACAAATCAGCTCCTTCTAGAAATTTACTTTTAATAGGTAGATAGTACAATTGTTCCTCTAAAACACTCCCTTTTAACCTCACAAAATCTTTTTCAGTTGTTACAATGATATTGTTTTTTGATTTATTTTTTATCTCTATAATGTCATTATCTGTAAAATGATGATGGTCTGGATATACCATCGTTAAATCATTTGCAGCCTGCAAATATGCAAAAAAAGACTCGGGTTTAGCTATTCCAGCCAAAAGTAATTTGTCTTTTTTGATAATTTCGCTTACTTCTAAGCTACCATGTGCAGAGTAAGCAGTATCGTCATATGAGATTGTAGTGAAGAACAACTGCTGCTTTTTTGTTAAACGCAACTTGGTTCTTATCTCTTCTTTGCTCTGTGTAGACAATGTGGCTGGACACTTTGTGACCACTATACTATTGGCACGCTTTCCACCGCTTTTATATTCTCTCAAATTCCCTGTGGGCAACATACAGTCATCAGCATATAAATCACCATAAGCGGTAAGTAACACATAAAATCCAGCTTTTACTTTTCTATGTTGGTACGCGTCATCAAGCAATATTACCTCTGGTTTTAGCGCTTGTGAAAGCAATTGCTCGATACCATTTTTACGGCTAGCGTCCACCGCAACTTGGATTTTAGAAAATTTCTTATAATATTGAAAAGGCTCATCACCAACTATTTTTGCTGTTACATTTTCATCTGCTAAAATATATCCTTTAGATTCTCTTTTATACCCACGACTCAAAGTAGCCACCCGATAATCATTTTGTAGTAACCGAATTAAATATTCAATTTGAGGTGTTTTGCCCGTTCCTCCTACACTTAAATTCCCTACAGCTAGTATAGGAATGGGAAAAGCCGTTGATTTTAATACTCCTTTATCGAATAAAAAATTTCGAATGGCAGTGACCAAACCATAAATAATGGCAATGGGAAAAAGGATTTTTCTCAGTAAATTCATTATACGAAAGTATATTTTTTATTTTAAAGTTGATTTGTTTATTCGTTAATTTGTTAATTTGTTTATTCGAAAAAATGAAAAATGAAGATAAAAGAGATTCTTACAGTATTAGAAGAGATGGCGCCATTAGCTTATGCCGAAGATTTTGACAATGTAGGCTTATTAGTGGGTAATCAAAATCTTGATGCAACTGGCGTTTTAGTTTGTCATGATGCACTAGAAAATGTCATAGACGAGGCAATAGCTAAGAACTGTAATTTAGTAGTGTGCTTCCATCCTATTCTTTTTGCAGGATTAAAAAAAATTACGGGAAAGAATTACGTAGAGCGAGCCGTTATAAAAGCAATTAGAAACGATATTGCAATCTTTGCCATTCATACCGCACTCGATAATCATCAAGATGGTGTCAATAAGATATTTTGCGATGCACTAGGTTTGAAAAATACGAGTGTGTTGATTCCGAAACAAAATTTTATTCGAAAATTAATCACTTTTACTACCCCTGAAAATGCAGAGCAAGTTAGGCAAGCTTTATTTAATGCTGGAGCCGGCAATATAGGCAATTATGATGACTGCAGCTTCAGTTCAACTGGAATAGGAAGTTACCGTGGTAATGAGAAAAGCAATCCCGTTATAGGAAAGCAATTTGAAAACGTACAAACTAACGAAGTCAAAATCGAAGTTACCTTTGAAAAATATCTTGAATCAAAGATATTAAAAGCATTATTTGATAGTCATATATATGAAGAGGTCGCATACGAAATTTATGAACTGCAAAATACGCATCAAAATATAGGTTTGGGAATGCTAGGAATATTTGAAGAACCTATGGAAGAAGAAGTTTTTCTACAACTTGTAAAAGACAAAATGATTGCTGGAGGTATTCGTCATTCTGCTTTTACAAATAAAAAAATAAAAAAAGTAGCCGTTTTAGGTGGATCTGGAAGTTATGCTATAAAAAATGCAATTATGGCTGGTGCCGATGCCTTTTTGACTGCTGATTTAAAGTATCACCAATTTTATGAAGCCGAAAATCAGCTTTTATTAGCAGATATTGGACATTTTGAGAGCGAACGCTATACAAAAAATTATATTGTTGATTTTCTTCGGAAAAAAATCCTTAATTTTGCAATCATTTTATCTGAAGAAAATACAAATCCAGTTAAGTACTTATAGAATATGGCGAATACGAAAGAATTAAGTGTTGAGGACAAGTTAAGAGCAATTTACGATTTACAATTGATTGACTCTAGAATTGACGAAATTAGAAATGTAAGAGGAGAACTGCCTCTAGAAGTGGAAGATTTAGAAGATGAAGTTGCTGGTTTAAGCACACGTTCTGAGAAATTGAAAGGGGAACTAGAAGTAGTTGAAGACCTAATCAAATCAAAAAAGAATGCGATTGATGAGCACAAAGAGGCTATCAAAAAATACACAAAACAACAAGAAAGTGTTCGTAACAATAGAGAATTCAACTCTTTAACTAAAGAAGTTGAGTTTCAAGAACTTGAAATTCAATTAGCTGAAAAGCAAATTAAAGAAATGAAAGCCTCTATTGAAAACAAAAAAGTAATCATTTCTCAGTCTAAAGAGAAGTTAGAAACAAAATCTAACCACTTGAAACACAAGAAATCTGAGCTTGAAGCTATCATGTCAGAAACTGCAAAAGAAGAAGCTTACTTAACTGAAAAATCTCTTGAATTTCAAAATTCAATTGAAGAAAGACTTTTAGCAGCTTACACAAGAATTAGAACAAGTGTTCGTAACGGTTTAGCAGTAGTATCTATCGAAAGAGGAGCTTCAGCAGGATCATTTTTTACGATTCCACCACAAACTCAAGTAGAAATTGCTTCTAGAAAGAAAATCATTACTGATGAGCATTCAGGAAGAATTCTAGTAGACAGTCAACTTGCAGACGAAGAAAAAGAAAAAATGGAAAAATTATTTTCTAAATTTTAATTATATTTAAGTCCCGATACACATCGGGACTTTTTTATTATGCAAAAAATCTTTAAAACAATTTTTACAAAATCCATAGGTTTATATATCAATATCCTGAGTTATGTAAATCCTACAAAGGCAATCAAGATTGCTTATTCCCTATTTAGCGAACCCCGAGATGGTCGATTAAATAAAGAAGAGCTTCCTTCTATCCTACAAGAAGCAACCACTGAAACACATCGCTTAAATAAAGATTACTTTCAAAGCTATACCTGGACAGGAAACGATACCATAATATTACTTGTTCACGGTTGGGAAAGCAATGCTTCTCGCTGGGAAAATCTAATTCCCTATTTAAGAAAATCTGGAAGCACTGTAATTGCCATAGATGGTCCTGCACATGGATTGTCAAGTGGAAAAGAATTTAATATTCCCCAATATGCTGCTTTCATAGATTTAGTTGCAAAAAAGTACCCACCCACCTACCTGATTGGTCATTCGCTAGGAGCCAAGACCTGCTTATATTATCAAGCCAAGTATCAAAATTCTAATATTGAAAAAATTGTCATTCTTGGTTCTCCAAGTGATTTTAAGGTGATTTTGAATAATTACATTAAAATGCTTAGTTTGAACACTGCAATTTACAACGGCCTCAGAGATCACTACCTTAATCATTTCGAACTTAAACTAGACCAATTTTCAGGTAAACACTTTGCCTCACAAATTTTAATACCTGGTTTAATTGCACACGACTCACAAGATAGCGTCGTGTTATTTGCAGAAGCAGAAAAAATAGCCTCTTCCTGGAAAAATTCAGTATTAATTGAAACAAAAGGACTAGGACACAGCATGCATGATGAAGTCTTGTACAGTAAAGTTGCTCAATTTTTATTTGAATCGAAATAAAATAGTGCTCGAGATACTCCAAATTTTAAACACGCATTAAATAAATATTCTACCAAGTAAACGATTTAACAATTTAGTACTACTTTTGTACTATGGAAGAAAATCTAAAACGACTTAACAAATTTATTGGAGAAACTGGTTTTTGTTCTCGCCGAGAAGCTGATAAAATTATCGAACAAGGCAGAGTGACAATTAACGGCGTCGTTCCAGAATTAGGGACCAAGGTATCTATGCATGACGAAGTGCGTATTGATGGCAAACTAATTAGAGAAAATAGAGAAAAATCTGTTTATCTCGCTTTCTACAAACCCATTGGTATTGAATGTACCACTAATTTAGATGTACAGAACAATATTGTTGACTACATAAATTACCCAAAGCGCATCTTCCCTATTGGTCGATTAGATAAAGCCAGTGAAGGACTGATATTTATGACCAATGATGGAGATATCGTAAATAAAATTTTGCGCGCCAGAAACAATCACGAAAAAGAATATACCGTTACCGTAGACCGCCCAATCACAGATCGTTTTATCGAAAGAATGGGAAATGGAGTACCTATATTAGATACCATCACCCGTAAGTGTAAAGTTGAACAAATAAGCAAATACACTTTTAAAATTATTCTAACACAAGGCTTGAATCGTCAGATTCGTAGAATGACTGAATATTTGGGTTATGAAGTAACTGCTTTAAAGAGAATCCGTATTATAAACATCTCGCTTGATGTGCCTGTAGGGCGCTATCGTGATCTTACAGACGCAGAGATTAAAGAACTAAACGAACTTATCGAACCTTCGAGTAAAACAGAAGAAGCTAGTTTACCTAAAGCAGAAGCCCCTAAAAGGAGAACCGAATTTATTAAAAGAGATGATCCTAGATTTAAAGATCGTAATGATTATTAAAGATTAAGAAAATTTATAATGCCCCAAATTACCTAGTAGTTTTGGGGCATTTATTTTATAAAATAGTATCTTCTTAAAAAAATAATCGTCGGCTGATATTTATCAGCTTTTATACTGCTCGATATACCCATATTTGTAAATCATTTATTTCAAAATTTACATTTTATGACAGCGAATAAATCAACACAAACTTTTCATATTCCTGTAATGGGACTAGCTTATACAATCGACAGTCCTATTAGAGTAGCACACTTAGGTATTTCATCAGTAATTTCAATAATCGACGATGATTTAATTGAACGAATGAGTTCTTTTTATAGCACTAAATTCAATCTTCCTCACCAAGAAATCACTAAAAAGGCACAAGATCATCGCGCAGAGCGTATTACCAATTATTTAAATTTGGTGAATGATATTGTAAAAGACAAATTCGATACTTTTAAAAACGAATTAAGTGAAAGCAAACAAACGCTAGAGAATTATATTGCTATGCTCCCTAACAAATCTGAGATTAAGCAAGGCTTGCAAATCATCATGGATGATGGCAAAGAGGCAATTAAACAATACTTAGAGTCACATCTACATGCTGGAGCCATTGACGTCAACATTATGACTAAAGTCGATAAAGATAATTTTATAAAAGACGAACAACTACCAACAGAATTTAATGATGCTCATGCCTCTTTGCGTGGTTTTGCAAATAGTAACTTAAACTCCTCAGTAGTGCTATCTGCTGGGATGAATCCAAGGTTGTACAGTTATTTCGAAAACTTTGATGTCTTTTTTCCTGATGATAACAATCAATTAGGCAAAAAAATAATCCTAAAAGTGAGTGATTTTAGATCGGCTATGATCCAAGGGAATTTCTTGGCTAAGAAAGGGCTTTGGGTTTCTGAGTATCGCATTGAGTCAGGTTTAAATTGCGGCGGTCATGCCTTTGCAACCGAAGGATTGTTATTAGGTCCTATCTTAGAGGAATTCAAAGCTAAGAAACCGCAATTAGCGCAGTCAGCACATGACTTAATGGTTAAAGCTCTTGCTCAAAAAGGAAAGCACATTCCTTCAGAACCATTAGAATTAAAAATTACAGTACAGGGTGGCGTAGGTACAGCAGCAGAGCATGATTTTTTATTAAACCATTTTCAAGTAGATTCTGTGGGTTGGGGAAGTCCGTTTTTACTAGTTCCAGAAGCTACTTCAGTAGATACACAAACTCGTGAACTTTTGGCGAAAGCCAAGGAAGAGGATTTGTACTTGAGTCCCATATCGCCATTAGGAATCCCCTTCAATACTTTAAAAGGAACTACCAATGAAGCATTAAAGCAAAAACGAATTGAAGAAAATAAGGCAGGGAGTTCTTGCCCAAAAAGATTTTTGGCACTAAGTAAAGAATTTGGCCCAGAGGGAATTTGCACTGCTTCAAAAAAATATCAAGATGCAAAATTACAAGAGTTAGAAGCTTCAAAAAAGACATTATCTGCTACAATGTATGAGAATGCTAAAAATAAAATAACCGATAAATCTTGTCTCTGTGTAGGCTTAGCTAATGCTTCCTATCTTGAAAACGAAATGCAAATAAAAGGGCAAGCTCAAGGAGTAGTCATTTGCCCAGGCCCCAATATGGCATATTTTGATAAGGAAGTTTCGCTTCTAGAAATGACACAGCACATCTATGGCACTGGAACTATATTAACAAAAAGCGATAGACCCAATATGTTTGTTAAAGAATTGAAAATGTATATTGACTATTTAAAAAATGAACTCAATACTGTTTCTCAAACAGTAAACACTGCTCAGGTTAAAAAGTGGAACGCTTTCAAAAATAATTTGTTGCAAGGCATTAATTACTATGAAAATCTCTTCAGTGAAAATTCATTTTCGAAAATAGAAAACAACAAATCACAGGCATCGATAGCTGTTTTAAAGCATGATTTAATCGAACTTAAAATTCCGGAATTAGAATTAGTATAAATATAAGAGCGACTTGTCTAATTACAAGTCGCTTTTAGCTTTTACTCTAGATTAAATACGTAAATTAACTGAAAACTGATTTTCAAAAATATTCTCAATAAATCTTATGAACTCAACCACTGAAACTCAAAATAATAAAATCGCCTTTTTCTCGACACAATCGTATGATAAGACTTTTTTTGAAAAATATATTCCAGATTTTAATATAGATATTACTTTTTTAGAGTCTCAGTTAAATAGTAAAACTGTGAATCTTATTAAGGATGAAACTATCGTTTGCGTTTTTGTGAATGATATCGTAAATGCAGCAGTTATCGAACTTTTGGCTAAGAAAAACATCAAGATAATAGCATTGCGTTGTGCGGGTTTCAATAATGTAGATTTAGAAGCTGCCAAAAAAAACAACATTAAAGTTTGTCGAGTTCCGGCTTATTCTCCTCATGCGGTTGCTGAGCATGCGATGGCAATGATATTAACTTTAGACAGAAAAACGCATAAAGCATATAACAGAGTTCGAGAACAAAATTTTTCTTTAAATGGCTTGTTAGGTTTTGATCTGTATGGAAAAACTGTGGGAATAATTGGTACCGGAAATATAGGAAAGGTTTTCGCAAAAATAGTAAAGGGATTTGGTTGCAAAATTCTAGCTTTTGACGTTATAATAGATTCCGAATTAGAAAATGAGGGTGTTGTTTACACCGATTTAGACACTATTTTTAAACAAGCTGATATTATCTCTTTACACTGTCCATTAAACACAAATACAAAACATCTCATAAACAAAGAGACACTTGCTTTAATGAAAGATAGCGTAATGATTATCAACACAAGTCGTGGTGCTTTAATTAATACTTCGGATGTAATTGAAGCCTTAAAAACTATAAAAGTGGGATATTTAGGAATAGATGTTTATGAGCAAGAGGAAAAATTATTTTTCAAAGATCATTCTGGAGATATTATTCAAGATGACGAGATTCAGCGATTAATGAGTTTTCCAAATGTCCTCGTTACGGCGCATCAAGCTTTTTTTACTAATGAAGCTTTAACGCAAATTGCACTGACAACTTTAGGCAATATTGAATCATTACTATTAAAAGATAGTATAGATAACAAATTGGCGCTGTTAGCGTAAAATCAAAAAAGGAACTTCTAGTCGAAGTTCCTTTTTTTTAATATATAATTTAAGCGCAAAAATTATCCTTTTAATCTACACGCTTTAACATCTCCTTCAACAACGACTTCAGTCATCCCTAAAGCAGAAAGGTTTTTCATGGCTTTGTCCCATTTTTTACCGCTTAATTCTGATTTTATTTTTAGTAAACCAAATTCCATTTGGTTTTCATTCGCTTGTAAAATAGCAACTATCGTTTTCTCGTCAGCTTCGAGTTCAATAGTGATTTGTTTTTTCTCTGGTCTCATTTGAGGGAAAAACAATACTTCTTGAATTGATGCGTTATTTGTCAAGAACATCATTAAACGGTCCATTCCTATTCCTAATCCAGAAGTAGGTGGCATACCGTATTCTAATGCTCTCAAGAAATCTTCGTCAATAATTCCTGTTGCTTCGTCATCTCCTTTTTCAGCCAAACGCATTTGATCTTCAAAACGCGCTCTTTGATCAATTGGGTCATTCAGCTCAGAGTACGCATTTGCTACTTCTTTACCGCAAACCATCAATTCAAAACGCTCCGTTAATTCAGGATTGTCACGGTGCTCTTTACAAAGTGGTGACATTTCCTTTGGATAATCTGTAATGAATGTTGGCTGAATGTAATTTCCTTCGCATTTCGCTCCAAAAATTTCATCAATCAATTTCCCTTTACCCATTGTCGCATCTACTTCGATACCCATTCCTTTTGCCGCTTCAAAAAGTTCTGCTTCTGTTTTACCAGAGATGTCAAAACCTGTAAAATGCTTGATAGAATCAGTCATTGTTACACGCGCATAAGGAGCTTTAAAGTTGATTTTGTGTTCACCAAAAGTAGCTTCACTAGTTCCATTTACACCAATAGCGCAATGCTCTAATAAATTTTCGGTGAATTCCATCATCCAGTTGTAGTCTTTGTAGGCTACATATATTTCCATTGCGGTAAATTCTGGATTGTGCGTTCTATCCATTCCTTCATTACGGAAGTTTTTAGAAAACTCATACACTCCATCAAATCCACCTACAATTAATCTTTTTAAGTATAACTCATTTGCAATACGCATGTACAATGGCATATCAAGTGAGTTATGGTGTGTAATAAACGGACGCGCCGCTGCACCACCAGGAATCGATTGTAAAACCGGAGTTTCTACCTCAAGATATCCTGCATCATTAAAGAAAGAACGCATCGAGTTAAACAATTTTGTTCTCTTGATAAAAGTTTCTTTGACGTTTTGGTTTACCGTTAAATCGACATAACGCATTCTGTAACGCAATTCAGCATCATTAAAAGCATCATGTACTTTTCCGTCTTCATCAACCTTTGGTAAAGGCAACGGACGTAATGTTTTACTCAAGAAAGTAAATTGGTCCACGCGTATACACTGCGCACCAACTTTCGTAGTAAACAATTCTCCTTCGATACCTATAAAATCACCTAGATCGGTTAGTTTTTTAAATACTTGATTGTACAATGTTTTATCATCGCCTTCACAAAGCACATCACGATTCACATACAATTGAATACGCCCTTCACTATCTTGTAATTCAGCAAAACAAGCTTTTCCTTGATCTCTAACACTCATCAAACGCCCAGCTACAATAACCTTCTTTCCCTCTTCAAAACCTTCCTTCACTTGCTTCGAAGTATGATTTACAGGGAAAAGATTTGCTGGATAAGGGTTGATACCCAAATTGCGTAAGGATTGTAGTTTTTCTCTACGGATAATTTCTTGTTCTGATAATGCCATTAGGTTCTTGTTTTTAAGAGTGCAAAGATAACAAATAGATTGCAAAATTCAGAATTCAGAATTTAGATTTTTTGAAGCAGTTCGTTTAATAATTTTAATGACGACTTGTCCCGCTATTCGCTATATCTTTTATGCCTCCCGATAGTTATCGGGAGGCATAAAAGGATACCGCTGCTATCGGGGCTAAACGAGAAAATATTTGTGTTTCAAGACGTGCATTAAAGCAAGTGCAATTCAAATACGTATACTGCAATAAAAAACAAGCAAAATCCAGAAAGCAGTTAAACCTTTCGATACATTTAACAGTCTTACATTCAAATAATACCACTCCTTCTATGAATTCCAATCCGGAATCTTTTCCTGAACTATACGCTCAATTCAAGTCACTCGTGTACAACGTGGCGCTGAGTTATGTTCAAAATAACGAAGATGCCGAAGAAATAACACAGGATGTTTTTATAAAACTGTTTCAGTCCTTTACCGATTTCAAACAAGAATCGACCTTGAAAACATGGATCTACCGCATTACCATCAACCGAAGTTTAGATTTTTTAAAGCATAAAAAAAGTCAGAAGCGCTTTTTTATTTTTGGTAAGCGATCAGAGAACGAATACGAAATCCAAAATATTTCCACATTTGAACATCCTGGTATTTTGTTAGAAAATAAAGAAAAATCCAAAGTATTATTTGAAGCAATCAACCAGCTAAACGAGAATCAAAAGACTGCTTTTATCTTATCTAAAATAGATGGCTTAAGCAATCCTGAAATTTCGACCATCATGGAGTTGAGCATCTCCTCTGTAGAATCACTCGTTTTTAGAGCCAAAGAGAACCTCAAGAAAAAATTAGAAAATAAATTTGAAGAATACCACAAGAAAAAATAACAAACAGCGTCTATTATAGTATGGAAAAGGAAAATTGGATCAACGAAATCTTAAGTAGCACTGACAAAATTGTAAAAGTGCTTCCTAGTGATGGATTGTATGCTAAAATTCAGTCCCAAATTCAGCAACAAAAAACAGTCGAAAACAAATGGGTTTGGCTCGTAGCTGCATCAATGCTATTATTAGTAAGTCTTAATATCAAAATGGTTTCGAACGAATTAAAATCAGAGAAAAAAAATCAAGAGAAAGCTTTAGTTGCTTTAGTAACTGATTCATACAATTTTTAGAATACAAAACATGAACAAAATAAAAGTATTAACCTTTTCCGTGATCGCACTTGTCATTCTTAATTTAGGCATGATACTCTTTTTTATGGTTATAAAACCTAGAGAATTTAAAAACCAAAAAAATGGTTCTCGACTATTCATTGTTGAAAAACTTCATTTTGACGAGCCACAAAAAAAGCAATTTAGAGTATCAATTGAGCAGCACATTACTAAAATTAAACGGTATGAAAGCACAATTTTAAGTACAAAAGAAGTGCTCTATTTACAACTAAGTCAGGCAAAAATAGATTTGAAAGCAAAAGATAGTCTGATTGCCGTATTAGGAAATATGCAGAAGAAGGTCGAAACAGCACGCTTTGAACATTTTAAAGCAATAGAATCTATTTGCAACACACCCCAACAAAAAGAAGACTTCAACAGTTTAACGATAGAATTGGCACAAAAAATTGGAGAGCCAAATCCGATTTCGAAAAAATAAATAATAAACACCGCACGAATAAAGTAAAACTATCGTCAAAGAAGAGGTAAACCAATTTAAAATACCCACACTATGAAAAAAACAAGTTCTTTTTTAATCCCTTTTTCAGCAATCTTAATAATATTTGCTTGCAGTAATTCAGGTGATGATACTTCTTTAATTGACTCTAACACTGGTTCTGCTGTAGTACCAGAAGTATATAAAAAAATATATGGAGCTTCTAGTGTAACTTCTGACGGCACTTTTATTACTATTAAGACTAATGGTCAACCAGATCATAAAAGTGTTTATTATGGCACCAGCGATAGCCGATATGAAAGTTTTAGCGGAACTACTTTTGGTGGAACTACATTCACTAAAAACCCAAATACAATTAATTTAAATTTAGCTTTCACTTATAAGATCCCTTTAAATCCTGTTGTGGCAACAACACATGCTTCTACTCCACTTGGTGCCATAGGTGTGGCTGTAAATGGAGTACCTTTTTTTAATCAATACGCTGGACCTAACCAGCCTTTAACAAATGAAGTGACTTCTTTCGATCAGTATTTAGGACATCCTCAAGCAACAGGTGTCTACCATTATCACGTTGAACCTACCTATTTAACAACAACTAAAGGTAAAGAAGCCCTAATGGGATATTTACTGGATGGATTTCCAGTGTATGGCCCTGAAGAAAATGGTGTTGCCGTTACCAATTTAGATATTTACCACGGTCACACTAGCGTAATTGCAGATTATCCAAATGGCATTTACCACTACCACGTTACAAATTCAGATCCTTATCTTAACGGGAATGGATTTTACGGAACGCCAGGTACCGTTTCAAACTAAGATGTATACCAACTAGAAAATTCGTTAACTTATTTGTGCTTTAAAAGTCACTTTTTTATCGAATAGTAAAAGGATCTAATGAATTTCAACAAATTACATATAAAAACTATTTATCTACTCGCTTTTTTTGCACTGGCAGTGAACAGTTGCAACAAAAAGCAAGTGGATTATACCGCTAGAAAAGCAAAGCAAATTCCCGAAACGTATACGCTAGCAACAGATATGGCTTTCCACTTTAAGCAAGACACCTTATATTTTGATGCTAAAAAGTTCTCAGGAAAACAATATCTCTTGTACCCAAATAAAGACACTGCTTTTGTTAAGATGTATTTGAACGGTTTGCTTGAAGGAACGCAAAAGCAATGGTATCCCTCCGGCGTGCTAGCTGAGGAACGATTGTATGTTTCGAACAAAAAGGAAGGCGAACATAAAGGCTGGTGGGATAATGGAAAACCCAAATATACCTACCAATTTTTTAATGATGAATACCAGGGTGAAGTTCAAGAATGGTATTTCTCTGGAAAGTTGTTTAAGCGATTTCATTATGATAAAGGCCAAGAAGAAGGTAGTGAAAGATTATGGTATGAAGACGGTAGCGTGCGTGCTAATTATGTGATTAAAAAAGGCAAGAAGTACGGTTTAATCGGAATCAAATTATGTAAAAACCCTTATGAAAAAAGTATTAAATAACAACTGGACATTAGTAATTGCGTCAATAATGATGATCTCCTCTTGCAATAAAGTCAATGAGGATGATGAAGGACTTCCCTTTTTTAATTCTTATGAATTCACTCCAGAATGGATCAATCCAGATAGTCCAGAATATGCAAAAATTCATACTATTCCTGACTTTTCTTTCACAAATCAAAATGGCGAAACAATAACAAAAGAAACGGTTGACGGTAAAATTTATGTCGCTAATTTCTTTTTTACCAGCTGTGGTAGCATCTGTCCAAAGATGACTGACAATATGGGAATCATACAAGAGAAATTTAAAGATGATAATTCAGTTTTATTATTATCGCATACTGTTGCTCCGGAGATTGACAAAGTTCCCATATTGAAAGAATACGCAAAGGAAAAAGACTGTATTTCTGGAAAATGGCACTTGCTTACTGGTGATAAAGAGGCACTTTATTCGATAGCAAAAAAACAATATTTTGCCGGAGATTCTATTGGATATTTCGGGAAGGCGAATGATTTTCTACATACAGAAAATTTTATCTTGGTGGATAAAAAACAACGTATCCGCGGAATTTACAATGGTACCCTTGCTATAGAAATGGATCGAATCATAGAAGATATTATCACTCTCAAGAAAGAAGGTTAAAATTACAAAAGCATCCACCATGATTCAAATTCATTTCAACCATAAAAAATTAGTAAGCATCATTGCTTTTTTGTTTTCGATCAGTATTTTAATATCATGTAGCTCTTCAAACGAAGAAGGAAACGAAATTGAAACGCTTCCAACGCAAACCAATACCGTAGGGTTAATTCGTAACGATGCTGGAGCGCTAAATGACGGCTATGTTTTATTTGCACCAATAGGCAGTACCACTACTTATTTAATTGATAAGTGCGGAAAGCAGGTGAACACTTGGCCAAGCACTTATAAACCAGGACAATCTTGCTATATATTAACTGACGGAAGTTTGCTTAGACCAGGAAACGCCAACAACACAACATTTAATGCTGGTGGAAAAGGCGGAGTCATTGAAAAGATTGATTGGAACGGAAATGTGACTTGGACTTACACATTATCTGACGCATTAAAATGCCAACATCACGATATAAAAGCTTTACCTAATGGAAATATTTTAGTGATTGCATGGGAGTCAAAAACGATTACGGAGGCAATCGCTCAAGGACGAAATCCAAATTTGGTTCCCGCAACTGTGTGGAGTGAGCAAATAATCGAAATCAAACCTACAGGAACATCTGGAGGTACCATTGTATGGGAATGGCATTTATGGGATCATTTAGTTCAAGATTTTGACGCATCAAAACCAAATTACGGAACGGTTGCTTCCTCTTCAAAATTAATTAATTTAAACTATAACGCAAGTGCTACAAATCAAGATTGGATACATCTCAACTCAATAGATTATAATGCATCATTAAATCAAATATTGGTTAGTTCGCATTCTTTCAACGAGGTTTGGATTATTGATCACAGTACAACTACTGCTCAAGCCAAAAGCCATTCGGGAGGAAAATCAGGCAGTGGAGGCGATTTACTTTATCGATGGGGGAATCCTTTGGCATACAACACGGGAACAACGACGCAATCATTTGGACAACACAACGCTTACTGGATCGAGTCGGGATTTCCATTCGAGAACCAAATCATGATTTTCAACAACGGAAACGGAAGAACTGGAGGAAATTATTCGACTATAGAAATTATAAAGCCGCCTGTGAACGGCTACAATTACATACAGTCCTTCCCTTATGGTCCCACTGCGACATCATGGAATTACAATTACGGAAATCCAAACAATGTTTACGCCCAAAACATATCGGGTGCACAGCAATTATCTAATGGTAACGTACTCTTTTGTAATGGTCCAGCAGGAGTTTTTACTGAAATCAATACTAGTGGCAACATAGTATGGCAATATGTAAATCCTGTAGCGACATCAGGAATTTTAAAACAGAACGATGTTGTTGCACAAAACAGTGTTTTTAGAAGTACATTTTATTCTAAAAGCTTCAGCGGTTTTAGCGGGCGCACACTTACAGCAACTACTACAATTGAGGATGTAAATGCACTTGCAGCATCATTTAAGTAAAAAGAAAAAAGATTCAAGCATTGCGTACATAATTTAGAAAAGGCACTTTAAGAGGTGTCTTTTTTTTTTTGTAATAGTATCCAATACTAGATTGTAGTAAAAAAATAAATCGCAGTACATTTAGCGTTGTAAAAAACAAGACACAATGACAAAATCTATCCTATTACTACTTGCATCAGTATTGTTAGCAAGCTGCGAAGTTGTTGAAACAATAAATATCAATCCAGATAATTCTGGAACAATAATGGTTGATATGCATAGGAATGAAAACAGTTATATGCAAATCGCAGGAGAGCAATATGCAAAAGAAACTATTTTTAGAGATACGACTTATGTTTTTCAAGACTACATAGAAAAATACAATGGTAATTTTGTAAAATATACTGCTACTGAGCAAGAGCTTTTCAATAAATATAGAAATGTAAAAGTGCATATTAAAAAGAGTTCATTTGATAAAGACTTTAGAACAATCATTTCGCAAGATTTTATCAATGTAGAAAAAGTAGCTGATCTTTCGAAAACAGAAAATTACATTAGTGATATCGTACATAATTATGCATTAACCGCCGAAGAACATTATTACAACATTAAATACACATTGAAAGACAATCAATTTAATAGAGTTGTTACAATTACAAATGATGTTATTTTTGAAAGAGAGAAGAAAATTTTAGAATCTTACAATAAAATATACGACCTCAATTTGGTTCAAAGCTATTTATTGAAATATCATTTTCCACGAAAAATTAAATCAGTTTCTAACGCAAATGCCATTATTAGCTCCGATAGAAAATCTGTTGAATTGAAGTTTTCAATATTAGATTTTTTAAAAAATCCAGTGAACACAAATCTTGAAGTGGTATTAGAATAATCAGTTTAAAACAGCTTACTCCTTTAAAGTAGAGTTCGTATCTTTGCAAAAAAAGATGAAGAAAATATACGTATTGCTACTCTCAATTTTTATTTTTACAAGTTGCACCATCAAAGAAAAGATGGTAATTAATGAAGACGGTTCTGGTTCTTTTTCTTATGGTTTTGATGTATCCTCTTTAATGAAAATGGGCAAATCTACAGATTCCTCAAAAGTTCCTAAAGTGATGGATTCGACTTTTACCTTTAAAGAGTTAATGTTGCCATTAAAAGACAGTATATCTAAATTATCTGATGTAGAAAGAGCACAATTTAAGTTACTAGAGAGTTTTAGGGTCAACATGAAAATTGATGAGATCGAAAATGAATTTAGCTACGATATGGAATTTGATTTTCCTGCAGTAGATAGTGTATCAAATATGATGTCACCTACTAAAGCAGCATCGCTCCTATCCCTTTCAGATAAAAACATTGCAACTAAAAAGAGGAATTCAAATAAGGACCAAAATGATAGTAATACCAGTTTTAGTTATGACGGTAAGTATTTCACAAAAACCGTAACACTTTCAAAATCGCAGTTAAAAAAATTAGCAAAGCAAAAATCAAAGACGAAATTTAAAACAGAGGAAGAGCCTGAAGATGAGTTTTCGAAAAAATTAGCTGATTTTTTAAAAGAATGTAAGTACTCAATTGAATATCATTTTCCAAAAAAAATAAAAACAGTATCAATACCAGGCGTAACTATATCCGAAGATAGAAAGAGCTTTGTGAAAGACATCGCAATCGAAAATTTATCAGAGAATAAAGATCTAAGCTTTAAAGTAGAATTTGAATAAAATGAATAAAAAAATACAGCTTCAAGATCTTGGTAATAAAGATTATAAAGCAACTTGGGAATACCAAGAAGAATTATTTAAAGGAATTGTTGACATCAAAATTAGAAATCGCAGAGAGGAACTTGAATTAGAGACTCCCAATTATTTTCTCTTTGTAGAGCATCCTCACGTCTACACCTTAGGAAAAAGCGGTGACCTAAGCAACCTATTATTATCAGAGAAACAGCTCGCCGATAAAGGAGCAACCTTCTATAAAATCAATCGAGGAGGTGATATTACTTATCACGGCCCAGGACAAATAGTAGGTTATCCTATTATTGATTTAGAAAACTTTTTTACAGACATTCATAAATACCTGCGTTTTCTAGAAGAGGCAATCATTTTAACGTTGCAAGAATACGGTTTAGAGTGCGGCCGCAGCGAAGGAGAAACTGGCGTTTGGTTAGGTGTAGGAACTCCCTTTGCTCGAAAAATTTGTGCTATGGGCGTGCGAGCTTCTAGATGGGTTACTATGCATGGCTTTGCTTTGAACGTAAATGCCAACCTTGGTTACTTTGACAATATTATTCCTTGTGGAATTCGGGGCAAAGCAGTGACATCATTAAATGTAGAATTAGGCATAGAACGAGTGGATGAAGAAGATATTAAAGCGAAAATTTTAAAGCATTTTTCTGAATTGTTTGAAAGTGAATTTACGCGATAAAACATATGTATAGCAGTTAAATGTTGCAAAATTAAATATTAATAGGCTAGAGCGAAATCGTTTTAGCCAATTTTTTTTATATATTTCAAACATTATTAGATTTTAGCTAAAAATAAATCCTTACAAATAAAAATTACGATATAAGACAAAACTAACACAATAAATTAGTTAAAAAATGTGATTTTATGCAATAAATTAAGGTATTCAAACATTGTAATCGGCTGCAAGTAATTGTATAAATGATAATAGACAAATAGCATAAACTTAACAAAATGTTAACAATAAAACCCTGCCAACCCTTGCCAATAGTGATATTTTGCAGAAAATGAAATTTCGTAAAAAGTTGATTTTGATATAATAATTTGGATAAAAAATTCTTTTTTAACCTTTTTAACTATTTATATCTACGTGAATGTTAAACTTTATTTTTATCCTACCCTGACTGTTCGATATTTAAGCTTTTATTATGAGTTTTGTATAAATAATTAATTCAAAAATTCAAATAATGAGATTAAAATTCAAATGGATTTATGCGCTAGTAATGGCGATGTCTATTCAGTTTGCTTTTGCACAAGAGCAAACTATTAAGGGTGTTGTTTCGGATGCAATGGGTTCTATCCCCGGAGTTAATGTAAACGTGAAAGGAACAAAAAATAGTACTCAAACAAATTTTGATGGAGAATATACTATCAAAGCAAAAACGGGTGATGTTCTTGTGTTTACTTTTGTAGGTATGCAAAATACTACTGCAACTGTTGGAACTACTTCTAAAATCAATGTTACGATGAAAGAAGAAGGAAAACAGTTAGAAGAAGTAGTAATTTTAGGATACGTTTCTAAAGGTAAAAACGAAGTAACTGGAAGTGTGAAACAAATATCGGGAGACATCTTGAAAGGAGTTCCTGTAGTTTCTGTAGACCAAGCTTTACAAGGTAAGGTTGCTGGTTTACAAATTTCGCAATCATCTGGAACACCGGGATCTGTACAAGATATCCGTATTAGAGGTGTGGGTTCTGTATCTGCAAGTAACCAACCTTTATATGTTATTGATGGTGTACCAGTTATCAACGATGCTTTTGCAGCTAGTGATAACGTTTCTACATTATCACCACTTGCTTCTATCGCAAGTAGCGATATTGAAAGCATGACAGTACTTAAAGATGCTTCTGCAACTTCAGCATATGGAGCTAGAGGATCTAATGGGGTTATCATTATTACAACCAAAAAAGGAAAATCAGGTAAAACAGTATTCAATTTGAATACTTCTATCGGTTTTCAAAACAATGCAGTGAAAGGACAAACCCCTTTAACTGGAGCACAAAGAAAAGAGTTATACCTTGATGGTGTTTACAATACTTATGGTGCTACAAACGGATTTACAAGAGAAGGTGCTGAAAACTTTTTATTAGGTACTCCTCAAGGATTAGCTATTGATGACAACTTTGCTGGATTACAGTATTGGGATGGTAAAGAAGCTAACTGGCCTGAATTGTTACAAAACAAAGACGCCATTTTAAGATCATATGATATCTCTGCTAGTGGTGGTGATGAAAAATCGACTTTTAATGTGTCTTTAGGATACAATAAAACTGAGGGTACGGTAATTGGATCTGAATTCAGACGCCTTACTGCTAAAATTGGTATGACTAGAAAATTAACTGAAAACGTGAAATTTTCAACAAATAACAGCTTTGCAGATTCTAAGCAATCTGGAGTACTTGAAGGTGGTGGTTTCTTTTCTAACCCGCACTTAGCACGTTATTTCATGACTCCATGGGCTAACCCTTACAACGCTGATGGTTCACTGAATATTGAAGACATTAAGGATTATACAGGTTTACCAAATACATTATATGTTGTTGAAAACAATATTATTGAAAATGATTTGGCTAGAATTATCTCTAATAATACATTAGAATGGAAAATTACAGATAGATTCAAATATAAATCAGTATTCGGAATCGATTATAATTTAGCAACTTTTCACCAGTATGACAATCCAGTTCATGGAGATGGTGCTAACGTAAATGGAGATTCGCAACAACAAGTATCTCGTAACTTAAACTTAGTTGCTCAAAACTCTTTGAACTATAACTACAGATATAAATTACATAGTTTTGATGCTACTGCTTTATTCGAATATCAAAAAAACACTTACAATGAGTTAGGTGCTTATGGAGAAAATATAGCTTCAGGCGGACTTACTTATGTTGATAATGTTGTATCTAATATCGCAGTAAACGGAAGTTTTAATGACTGGTTAAACGTTTCTTATTTAGCGTTGCTTAACTACAACTATAACGGTAAATATGTTGTTGACTTTACATATAGAAAAGAAGGGTCATCTCGTTTTGCACCAGGAAAACGTTTTGGAGATTTCTGGTCTGTAGGTACAGCATGGAACGTTCATAAAGAAGATTTTATGGCTGATACCACTTTCAGTGAATTAAAATTGAGAGGATCTATTGGTACTTCTGGAAACAATGCTATCGACTTGAATCAATACCAAGCTTTACTTGCTTATGATGCTAACTACGCAGGGAACCCTGCAATTTACCCATCTACTTATGGTAATTTAAATTTACAGTGGGAGAAAAACAGAACGATAGATTTAGGAGTTGACTTTGCTATTCTAAACAACCGTATTTCTGGTAGTTTAGGTGTTTACAACAAAACAACTTTTGACTTATTACAAGATGTTCCTTTATCTAGAACAACTGGTTTCAATACTTTAGCTGCTAATACAGGAGAAATTGTAAATAAAGGAGTTGAAGCTGATTTAACTTTCAATGCAATTCAATCTAAGAATTTCAACTGGACAATTTCTACAAACTACGCATTCAATGATAATGAGGTAACTAAACTAGCGAAAGATGCTTCTGGAGTAGATATCAATATCGCTACAGGAACAAAAATCACTAAAGTTGGTGAAGCTGTTGGAACTTGGAATATGAGAAAATGGGCTGGTGTTGATCCTGCAAATGGAAACCCATTATGGTATATAAACGGTAAAGACGGTGAAACAACTAGTATTTATAACGAAGCCCAAATCGCAGTACAAGGTAAATCTTTACCTACTTACACAGGTGGAGTTAGCACACATTTAGATTTCAAAGGAGTGTTTTTTGACGCAAGTGTTTACTTCGCAGGTGGAAACAAAGTTTTTGAAGACTGGGCTTCTTATACACAAAGCTCAGGAACGAGGACTACAGTTAACTATAATGGAGTTGAAACATTATTGAACAGATGGCAAAATCCAGGAGACATTACTGATGTTCCTAAAATGGACCTAACATCTACAGGAAATAACTCTGCTGCTACCTCTACTCGTTTTTTATATGACGGAGATTATATCAGAATTAAAGATTTAACTCTTGGTTACTCATTCAACAAAGAGGTATTAGAAAAAATTAGTTTAGATGGTTTAACATTATCTATAAGAGGAACTAACTTATTCACTTTTGTAAAAGACAGTCGTCTTAAATATGACCCAGAGGTAAGAGCTGACGGTTTTACTCGTTTGTCTACTCCTCCTGTTAAATCAGTAACTTTTGCCATGAACTTTAAATTTTAAGAAATGAAAATAATAACAAAAAGCATCTTAGCACTGTCTCTACTGCTTTCAGTAGTTTCATGTGATGATTCAGATTTAGACCCAACATTAAGTGTAAATAAAGATATTTCTACAATTGAATCAGCTAATGATTTAAGTTTAGTTCTTTCTGGAGCTTATAATAGAATGACTAGTGAATTTTACTACGGTCGTGATATATTAGTATATGGTGATGTACGTTCAGATAACGCATATTCAAGTGGTAACTCAGGACGTTTTGTAACTCCTGGATCTATGGATATGGTAAACTCTGACGGATATGCAAGTGATACATTCACATTAATCTATAGAGTAATCGGAAGTGCTAACATCGTAATCAATTCAACGATTGCTGGTACTACTGCAGATGAGACTAACCAGATTAATTATTACAAAGGTCAAGGACTTGCTCTTAGAGCATTAGCTCATTATGACTTGTTACGTCTTTACGGTCAACAAAATGTAAATGGCGGTGGTTTAAACGCTGCAGGTGTTGCTTACGTAACTGAATTTCAAAGTAGCAACCAAACTCCAGCTAGAAAAACTGTAGGTGAAGTTAAAGATTTAATTTATGCTGACCTAGATCAAGCATTGACTTTAATGAGTACAACTTATGATGGATCTAAAGAAACAATTACTACTGCAGCTGTAAACGGAATTAAAGCTAGAGTTGCATTGTACTTTGAAGATTGGACTATTGCAAAAGATGCTTCTAGCAAAGCAATGGTTTTGGCTACTGCAAAAGGTACTCGTATCGCTACATCAGCTGAGTTCGTTAGTACGTACACAATTCCTACCCCTGTAAACTCAATTTTCGAATTGGCTTTTAGATCTAATGACAACAATTCCATTAATGGATTGTACAATATCTACGCAGAAACCACTTATGGTGACATTGGAGTATTAGACAATTTAAAAAATCAATTTAGCGCTACAGACGTTAGAGGTGGAACAGATATGATCGCTCTTGATTCTAAAAAGAAATTAAGAAACGTTGGTAAATTCATTTCATTTTCATCTAATGTACCTTTGATTCGTTTTGAAGAAATGGTACTGGTAAATGCTGAAGCTTCTTTTATGATCAGCAATGCAGATGCGACAGTTTTAACTTCTATTAACTCAATTGCTACTAATAGAGGTGCTGCAGCTTACACTACAGTGACTCGTGACGATATTTTAAAAGAGCGTCGCAAAGAGTTAGCTTTTGAAGGTTTTAGATTTGATGACATCGCTAGAACGAAGCAAAACATGCCTATTGTTGATGCGTTAAAGCAAACCTATGATGACAAAGGGGTTATACTTTTTGGAAGTTATAGATATGCTTTCCCTATTCCATTAGTTGAAACTAATGCTAATGCAAATACAAAGCAAAATGCAGGATACTAATTTAAAAAAGTAGTTTCTGTTTTAAATACAAAGAGAGGATATAGCAATATATCCTCTCTTTTATTTTGTATTAATTCTTACTTTTTATTTTTCGAAAACAAGGCTAAAGTACAACCCTTTAAAACCATCTTCTTCTTTTAAAAAGAAACACACCTACAGCAGACAATAAAATCGAAATCAAGACCAGAATCCACAAGCCCATAGGATTATCTTGTAAAGCATTAGGAACGTTCATACCGTAAAAACTTGCGATAACTGTAGGTATCATTAGTATAATCGAAATCGACGTCATCTGCTTCATTATGTTATTCATATTGTTAGAAATCACAGACGCATAGGCATCCATGGTTCCTGTCAAAATATCACTATAAATATTAGTAGTTTCTTGTGCTTGTCGCAGTTCAATTTCGACATCTTCTAATAAATCAGAATCATAACTATCGCGTTGTGCTTTTATATTTTTAATGCGGTGCAATAAGATATCATTTCCTTTTAACGAAGTCATAAAGAACACTAAGCATTTTTCTATTTGCAACAATGCTTGCAGTTCTTCATTCTTTATGGATTTCTCCAAATTGTCTTCGGCCAGTCTAATCTTTTGATTGACTAATTTTAAATATTTCAAATACCAAACACTTGAAGACAACAAAAGGCGTAATACCAAATCGAAATTATCTTTTAAATCAATGTTCTTTCTTTGTGTGTAAGAAACAAAATCAGTCAGCATTTCGGTTTTATGAAAAGTAACCGTAACACACACTTCACCTTTAAAAACGATTCCTACAGGTATTGTATGAAATGGTAATTTGACATCATTACTTTTAACTGG
Organism: Flavobacterium frigidarium DSM 17623; assembly: GCF_000425505.1. Taxonomy (GTDB): domain Bacteria; phylum Bacteroidota; class Bacteroidia; order Flavobacteriales; family Flavobacteriaceae; genus Flavobacterium; species Flavobacterium frigidarium. The sequence goes on from NZ_AUDO01000001.1 coordinate 289,970, forward strand.
GATCCGCATAATAATTAGCGTCCAGCCATTTTCACTCTCAATACGAGGTCGTTCATCAATATCTTCAATATCATTATAAAAAGCCTCTGGAATTTGTAGTTCTTCCAGTAAATATCTTTTCTCCTCTTGAGATGGACACTCGATATTTATCCAGCTATGAGGAAACCACTCTGCTACCTCGATTAAGCCATTATTGTTTTTGTAAAAAGCTCTCATTTCAAAATTCTATAGTATTAGTATAGCCTCTTGAAAATGATCAAAGGCTACATTTAGTTAAACATTTCCGAATAATAATCGTCCATCAGGTACATCTATTTTTTAAGTGGTGCAAAAGTATTCTTTATTCTCATCACCAATTCTCACAATATCACTTTTATGCTTTTTTTAATACAACAAAAAAAAACCTACTCTTGTGAGTAGGTTTTAATTCAACTTATAATTTAGCCATTTTCATTTCTCTGGCTAATAATGTGTTTTTCATTAACATCGCAATAGTCATAGGACCTACACCTCCTGGTACTGGCGTAATGAAGCTCGCTTTTTTACTAACATTCTCAAAGTCTACATCTCCAGTGATGACGTATCCTTTTGCATTTGTATCATCGCTTACACGTGTAATTCCTACGTCGATAACAACAGCACCATCTTTAACCATCTCAGCCTTTAAATAATTAGGAACTCCTAATGCTGTAATGATAATATCTGCTTGTGTTGTAATTTGAGCGATGTTCTTAGTATAACTGTGTGTCAATGTTACTGTAGAGTTTCCAGGAAAACCTTTTCTACCCATTAAAATACTCATTGGTCTACCTACAATATGGCTACGTCCAATAACTACGGTATGCTTTCCTTGAGTTTCTACACCGTAACGCTCTAGTAATTCTAAAATTCCAAAAGGAGTAGCTGGAATAAATGTACTCATATCTAAAGCCATTTTCCCAAAATTCTCTGGATGAAAACCATCAACATCTTTACTAGGGTCAACTGCCATCAATACTTTTTGTTCATCAATTTGAACAGGTAAAGGCAATTGAACAATAAATCCATCGATGTTATCGTCTTCGTTTAATTCCTTAATTTTTTTAAGCAATTCCGTTTCAGATGTTGTGCTTGGCATTTTTACTAAAGTAGATTCAAAACCCACTCTTTCACAAGCCTTCACTTTACTTCCTACGTAAGTTAAACTTGCTCCATCATTCCCCACAATAACTGCGGCAAGATGAGGCACTTTTTCCCCGTTTTTAATCATTTTTTGTACCTCAACAGCAATTTCGCCTTTGATGTCTTCTGCTGTTTTTTTTCCGTCTAGTAGTTGCATTTTAATGTAGTTTAAAATTTTAGAAATTTAAAAGTCCTTCCTCATAAGTACCTAAAAATTGTAAAACCGAATAGTAGTTGTTGTAATTTATAGCAAAAATTTAAGGTTTAAAATTCCCTCCAGAATCTTAAACCTTAAAATATTATTTTGGCATTCCTCCGGGCATACCGCCTTTCATTCCGCCCATCATTTTCATTAAATTTTTTCCACCCGGACCTTGCATCATTTTCATCATTTTGCTCATTTGCTCAAACTGTTTCATCAATTGATTTACTTGTTCGATTTTAGTTCCAGATCCTTTAGCAATTCGCGCTTTTCTCTTGACATCAATTACAGATGGTTTGCTCCTTTCAATTGGAGTCATTGAGTGGATAATTGCTTCTATATGTTTAAAAGCATCGTCTTCGATTTCGACATCTTTCATTGCTTTTGAAGCTCCTGGTATCATTCCTACCAAGTCCTTCATATTACCCATTTTTTTAACTTGCTGAATTTGTGATAAGAAATCATCAAAACCAAATTCGTTTTTCGCAATCTTCTTTTGGATTTTTCTAGCTTCTTCTTCGTCAAATTGCTCTTGCGCTCTCTCCACTAACGACACAACATCTCCCATTCCTAGGATACGCTCTGCCATACGCACAGGATAGAAAACATCGAGTGCTTCCATTTTTTCTCCAGTACCTACAAATTTAATTGGTTTGTTTACAACCGTTTTAATAGATAAAGCAGCTCCTCCACGAGTATCACCATCTAACTTAGTTAATACAACTCCATCAAAATTTAAAATATCATTGAAGGCTTTTGCAGTATTAACAGCATCTTGTCCAGTCATTGCATCCACAACAAATAAAGTCTCTTGTGGCTGTATTGCTTTATGAACTAATGCAATTTCGTCCATCATTTCTTTATCTACAGCAAGACGTCCTGCTGTATCGACAATAACAACGTTGAATCCGTTTGCTTTAGCATGTTTGATTGCATTTTGTGCAATTTCAACTGGATTTTTATTCTCAGGTTCTGAGTATACTTCAACACCTATAGAATCTCCTACAACATATAACTGCTGGATTGCCGCTGGACGATAGATATCACAAGCAACCAGAAGTGGTTTCTTAGCTTTCTTAGTTTGCAAATAGTTTGCTAATTTTCCTGAGAAAGTAGTTTTACCAGATCCTTGTAAACCTGACATCAAAATCACTGTAGGTGTCCCTGAAAGGTTTATTCCTGCTACATCGCCACCCATCAATTCTGTTAATTCATCTTTTACAAGTTTCACTAACAATTGTCCTGGTTGAAGCGTTGTTAAAACGTCCTGACCTAATGCTTTTTCCTTTACTCTAGTAGTAAAATCTTTGGCAATTTTAAAGTTAACATCGGCATCAAGTAAAGCACGACGAACCTCTTTTAAAGTTTCAGCTACGTTTACTTCAGTTATTTTTCCGTGCCCTTTTAATATATGAAAGGCTTTATCTAGTTTATCGCTTAAATTATCGAACATGTAATTGTTGTTTTAGGAATTGCAAATATAATATAAAGTTCTGTAGGTACAAAGGCTCAAAGTATCAAAGAAACAAAGTTTTACTCAGTTTTTCCCATTCGATAAAGGGACTATTTCTGATTGGTTTTCGATAAAAAAAAATCATCGCGATATCAATAATAATTATACGATGGAATTAGAGAATGCTTATATAATTCCTGCCAGACTATGTCAAGTTATAGCACAGTATCAAATTATCAATATGGATTACATCAAAACAAAAGCGCCGATAATTTTACAATTATCGGCGCTTTTTAATGTATTTATTAAACTCTTACATTCTCTCAGGAACGTTAATACCTAATAATTTGAATGAAGCAGCAATAATATCAGCTACTTTCTTAGAAAGTTGTACTCTAAAGATCTTTTTGCTAGTTTCCTCTTCTCCTAAAATAGGCACTGCTTGATAGAAAGAATTGTACTCACGAACTAAATCATAAGTGTAATTAGCTAACAAAGCTGGACTATGATTGTGCGCAGCGTTCTGGATTACCTCTGGAAATAATTCAATTTGTTTTAGCAATTGTTTTTCTTTCTCATGTAATGCTTCCATTCCAGAATTTGCTGAGAAATCAAAGTTGGCTTTACGAATGATCGATTGAATTCTAGCGTAAGTATATTGAATAAACGGTCCTGTATTTCCAGCAAAATCAACAGATTCTTCTGGATTAAAAAGAATACGCTTTTTTGGATCTACTTTTAAAATATAATATTTCAAAGCTCCTAAACCAATTGTGTTGTATAGGCTTGCTTTTTCATCTTCAGAATAGCTGTCTAACTTTCCTAAATCTTCTGAGATTTTTTGAGCAGTAGTTGTCATTTCGTTCATCAAGTCATCAGCGTCAACTACTGTTCCTTCGCGGCTTTTCATCTTTCCAGATGGTAAATCAACCATTCCATATGACAAGTGGTTCAAGCTTGAAGCCCAATCAAATCCCAGTTTTTTCAAGATTAAAAACAACACTTTAAAGTGATAATCTTGTTCGTTTCCTACCGTGTATACCATACCACCTACATCCGGCATGTCTTTTACACGCTGGATCGCCGTACCTATATCTTGCGTCATATAAACTGCAGTTCCATCAGAGCGAAGCACAATCTTGCGATCTAAACCTTCATCAGTTAAGTCAATCCAAACCGAACCATCAGGATCTTTTTCAAAAATACCTTTTTCAAGTCCTATATTCACAACATCTTTACCTAATAGGTAGGTATTGCTCTCGTAATAATATTTATCAAAGTCTACTCCAAGGTTTTTATAAGTTATAGCAAAACCGTCATAAACCCATTGGTTCATTTTTTCCCAAAGCGCTTTTACCTCAGCATCTCCAGCCTCCCATTTTTGTAGCATTTCTTGTGCTTCAAGGATAATTGGTGCTTGCTTTTTAGCTTCTTCTTCCGTTTTACCTTCACTCATTAAATGAGTAATCTCTTCTTTATAAACTTTATCAAACTTCACGTAGTAGTTTCCTACTAGCTTGTCCCCTTTTTGATTTGTCGATTCAGGTGTTTCTTCGTTACCAAACTTTTGCCAAGCCAACATCGATTTGCAAATATGAATTCCTCTATCGTTGATGATTTGTGTCTTGTACACTTTTTTACCCGAAGCCTTGATAATCTCAGCAACAGAATATCCTAAAAGATTGTTACGCACGTGGCCTAAGTGCAAAGGTTTGTTAGTATTAGGCGAAGAATATTCGACCATAATCGCTTTATCCTCAGGATTAGGCTTTACAAAACCGTACTGCTCGTTTGATTTAATTCCGTTGAAGAAATCAAGATAATAAGCATCTGAAATCACTATGTTTAAAAATCCTGAAACTACATTAAACCTACTCACCTCATCAAGGTTTTCGACCAAATAATTTCCTATTTTATTTCCTAATTCTACAGGATTACTCTTCACTACTTTCAATAAAGGAAAAATAACCATGGTTATATCGCCTTCAAATTCTTTCCGAGTAGTTTGAAATTCAACTTTGTCAATGGCAACGTCAAATAAAGCTTTGATAGCTTTCTCAATAGATGGTGTAAGAATTTCTGGTAATGTCATGTATATAATTTTAGAAATGCAAAGATAATTCTAATTAACTAATTTGACCTTAAAAAATCATTTTTAGACTTTAAAATTGTCAAAATAACAGTCATTAATCCCCTCTCCTTTCCATAATTTGGTTTTTATGAGATTCAAAATAATATTTTTCGAATGTCACTACGCCCAAATTCAAATTTTAAAATGGCAAACGTATTAGAATTAAGCCTTTTTAAGAAGGTCTAAAACTTACTTAATATAAGTTTTTACTCATAAATTAATTTTAGATCGAAAATAATTTATAATTTTTTTATTCGAAAGACACCCCTATTTACAAGCCTTTTTTGACCAATTACATTATGTCAAATCTAATTTATTACATAAAACAGTACTATGCATTACATAATATTATGATTAAAACAATACCTTTGAAAAATCAATCAATCAAAAATCAATCAATCATGAAAATCAAACTATTAGTTGTTTGCTTATTCGGAACAATGCTTTCGATGCAAGCTCAAAATTCAGTCAAAGCTGAATTCACTGAAAAATCAGGAACAATAACAGGTAAAGTAATTGACAAGAAAACAAGCGAACCCTTGTCATACGTGAATGTAGTTGTCAAAGCAGCCGATAAATATGTTAACGGCGTCATCACCTCTGAACAAGGAACGTTTGTAATTAAGAATTTGGATTCTAAAAATTACGTGGTAGAATTTCAGTTTATGGGCTACAAAACAGTAAGCAGAACAATTGCAATCACCTCAGACAAATTAGCTATCGATTTGCATACTATCGCCATTGAAGAAGATGCTATAGAATTGCAAGGTGTGAATATCGTAAGTGAAAAATCGACTATCGTGCAAAAAATTGATCGAAAAATTATCAACGTAGGCCAAGATTTGATTTCGACCGGAGCTACTGCTAGCGAGATCATGAATAACGTTCCCTCAGTAAGCGTTGATCCGCAAACAAATGCTATTAGTCTAAGAGGAAATTCGAATGTAAAAGTACTCATCGATGGAAAACCTTCAACGATAGATGCGTCTCAAATTTTGCAACAAATCCCATCGGCTTCAATCAAACAAATTGAGTTAATCACAAATCCTTCGGCAAAATACAATCCTGAAGGAATGAGCGGAATCATCAACATCATCCTGAACAAAAACAGCAAAATAGGATTTAACGGAAGTATTAATAACGGAATCACTTTTGGTTTGACGCCCAAAGTAAATTCTGCTTTCGACCTAAATTATCGCAACGGAAAATTTAACTTCTATGGAAATTATGGTTTAAATCATGGTAAACGAAATAATCGAGGCATTATCGATAGTCAAGAAGAAAATAGAGAAAGCACTCAAACTTTTAAATTCGACAATTTAAATACTTCGCATCTGGCAAAAGTGGGCGTTGATTATTACTTAGACGATAACAATACTTTTTCATTCTACACCAATCAGGTTTTCTTTAAAGCAAAGGGTAATGGAGCTACTGATGTGGATTATGTCTCGAATAATACCAATGTTGACCTGATACAACCGTATCAAAATAGCGAGAACAATCAAGGACAAACCTACAATATTGATTACAAGCGTAATTTTAAAAAAGAAGGTCATACATTAGAATTAGAAGCAAATTATGGGGAAGACGATAGTAAAGAAAATGCCATTTACACCAACTTATTGAGAGACGATCGCAGTTTGATTAATACTTTTACAAATGATGTTCGCGTATTGAGTAAGAGTACTATTGTCAACTTAGACTACGTGAATCCCTTGACCGAAACTGTAAAATTAGAGTTAGGTCTAGAATTAAGAGACGAAACGACAAACAACAACTTATTTAGAGATGATGTGTATGGTTCAAATTTTACTTATGACCGAAATATGTATTCAGGCTACGCAACATTAGGCAAACAATGGAAAAAATGGAGCTTTCAGGCTGGAGCGCGTATAGAACAATATGGTGTGACTGCTTTTTTCCAACAAGTAGGGGAAAACGACGGACAATTCAAAGACGATATTTTAAGTATCTACCCTTCTTCTTTTTTAAATTATAATCCTAGTGAGAACAACTCTTTTAACTTGAGTTTTTCTCGAAGAGTTGACCGACCAAGTATTGACCAAGTGAATCCTATTAGAGAATGGAGTACGGCTACCTTAGACTCTGAAGGGAATCCAAATTTGATTCCGCAATTCACTAATTCATTCGAATTAAATTATACTCGAAAAACAAAAATAGGTTCGATAACTTCGGGTGTTTTCTATCGAAGAATTGAAGATGAAATTACAAGAGTACTTTTTACTAATACTGAAAACCCAAACAAGCAAATTCTTTCTTACGCTAATTTTGACAACAATAATGCTTACGGAATTGAAGTTTCGGGAAATTTAGAATTTAGAAAATGGTGGAGTGCAAATATCAGTGTAGATGCCTACCAGAAAAAAGTAAAAGGAACTATTGAAATCGCTCCTCGAACTTATGCTTTTGAAGCTATCAATGCAACTGCTTTTAATGCTCGAATTAACAATACTTTTAAAATTACCAAAGATTTTAAAGCCCAATTATTTGGGATGTATCGTGGTAGAGATCGCAGTATTCAGTTTAATGTTGCCGACATGTGGAAAATGGATATAGGTACAAGTTACAACATTTTAAAAGGGAACGGAACCATTAGTGCTCGTTTTAGTGATGTGTTCAATACCATGCAATTTGCCTTTGACAATGACCGACCTTACAAAGCACAAGGACAGTTCAACTGGGAGAGTCAAACAGTTTATGTAGGATTCAATTACCGTTTTGGTAGCGGAAAAAACAAAGCAATAGAAAGAAAGCAAAGAGATAGCAACGAAGCACAAAGCGGCAGTGGCTTATAAAAACAGCTTGCATGACATCATACAAAACCCGAAGCCTTTTGTTAGACTTCGGGTTTTTATTTATTTCGAAAAAAAAAATACTATCGTATAAATATTACCATTTGATAATTGCACTAGCCCAAGTAAATCCACTTCCAAAAGCAGCCAAAACTACTGTGTCTCCAGATTTAATTTTGCCTTTTTCCCAAGCTTCAGTTAAAGCAATTGGAATAGATGCAGCGGTTGTATTACCGTATTTTTGAATATTATTAAATACTTGGTCATCACTCAATTCAAATTTCTTTTGGATATATTGAGAAATTCTCAAGTTGGCTTGATGCGGAATCAACATATCAATATCAGAAACTTTTAAATCATTAGCTTCTAATCCTTCGTTAATAACCTCAGCAAAACGCACTACTGCATTTTTAAAGACAAACTGCCCATTCATGTGAGGGAAGTAACTAGTATCCTCAGGATCATTATCTGCAATAATATCAGTTACCCATCTGGCTCCCATTCCTGGTGCGATAAGCGCTAACTCCTCGGCATGTTGCCCTTCTGAGTGTAAATGTGTAGAAAGAATACCTTTTGTCAAATCCTCTTCTCTACTCAATACTGCAGCTCCGGCGCCATCACCAAAAATTACAGATACACTACGACCTCTCGAAGTCATGTCTAATCCTGTAGAATGCACCTCAGATCCTATTACTAAAATATTTTTGTACATTCCTGTTTTGATGTATTGGTCAGCAACAGATAACGCATATATAAAACCAGAACATTGGTTTCTCACGTCAAGCGCTCCCACTGTTCTCAAACCTAAATCACGTTGTACTAAAACTCCAGGTCCTGGAAAATAGTAATCCGGACTTAGCGTAGCAAAAACCACAAAATCGATATCTTCCTTAGCTACTCCAGCGCGTTCAATAGCAATTTCTGCTGCTTTCACACCCATTGAAGTAGTCGTATCCTCTCCTCTTATTACATGCCTTCTTTCTTGAATTCCTGTTCTTTCTTGAATCCACTCGTCATTAGTATCGATGATTTTTGACAAATCATCATTTGTGACAACATTTGAAGGAACATAATATCCTAATCCTGCAATTTTTGAATGATACATATTATTGTTTTATTAAAATAAGTTTGCAAATTTAAGCATACTTTAAATTATATAGTTACAAATTACTGATTTTTTAGCAAATAACGATTTATTAAGCCAGCTTACTGCTCAAAATAATAATTATTACTGCGTAACTGTAACAATTCAAGAACAAAACCGACTAATAATTTTTAATCCCTAACCCAAAAACTAACTTATGAGACTAAAAACGACTCTGCTTCTATTTCTAGGAATAAGCATTCATTCTTTTGCACAAGAGAATGTAACCTACCAGAAACCGTCAAAATCCATAATGGATTTGGTTGATTATGAACGTGCTCCTTCTGTTTCTATGGACACTAAAAAAGAGTACATGTTACTCATGTATAGAAACACATATAAAACATTAGATGATTTAAATCAAGACGAACTTCGCCTTGGTGGTTTGCGTATTAATCCCGTGACTAATATATCAAGCACTACGACATACAGCAACAACATTAAGCTTAGAAAAATAAAAGACAAAGCCGAAACTCAAGTAAGCGGTTTGCCTGAGAATGCAAAGATTAGCAATATTTCTTGGTCTCCTGACGAAAAGAAAATTGCTTTTTCTAATACTTCAGATACTGGGGTTGCCTTATGGGTTGTTGATGTTGCTTCCGCGAAAGCGATGAAATTAACGGAAGACAATGTGAATGCAAACCTGGGAAATCCTTTTAGCTGGTACAATGACAACGAGAACATTTTAGTTAAAATGTTGCTTGAGAACAGACCTGCTTTATTAGACGGAAAGAAAAACTTACCTACTGGACCAATCGTTTCTAACGCAACAGGATCGATTTCGCAGAATAGAACGTATCAAGATTTATTGAAAAATAAGACAGACGAAGCAAATTTTGAAAATGTTTTAACCGCAGAATTGTATAAAGTAAACTTAAACGGATCAAAAACGCTGTTCAAAGGTGCTGATTTGTATGCAGGAGAAAATTTTTCGCCTGACGGTAAATACTTAATGATTAGTACAATTTTAAAACCATTTTCATACATCGTTCCTTTAAATCGTTTTCCATCTAAGACAGTAATCTATGATTTAAATGGTGAGGAAGTAAAAGTGGTAAACGAGGTTCCGCTGAACGAAATCATGCCTAAAGGGTTTATGGCTACTCGCACAGGGAAGAGAAATATGAACTGGAGAAATGATGAAGCTGCAACATTATATTTTGTTGAAGCACTTGACGAAGGAAATCCTGAAAACAAAGTTGATTTTAGAGACGTGGTGATGCAATGGAAAGCACCATTTGATCAACAACCAACAGCCATTTTAAAAACAAAACAACGTTATGGTGGAATCATTTGGGGTAATGCCACAACTGCAGTTGCATTTGACCAGTGGTACGACACCCGTAATACAAAAACATATTTATTCAATCCATCAGATGCTTCACAAGAACCAAAAGTAATCTCAGATAGAAACTCGCAAGATATTTATGCCGATCCAGGAAACTTTGAAACGGTAAAAAACAACTATGGTAAAAATGTTCTAGCTATTGAAAACAACAACTTATTTTTACTAGGAGACGGATTTACTAAAGAAGGGCAATTCCCTTTTATAGATGAATTCAATATCAAAAGTTTGCAAACAAAAAGACTGTACACCTCAACTTACAAAGACAAAAAAGAGGATTTATTGTCAATCGAAGACTTTAAAAAAGGAGAAGTATTGGTAAAAATCCAATCTAAAAATGAATATCCTAATTACTATTTTAGAAACATTAACAAAAAGGACGCTTTAACTCCAATCACAACTTTTGCAAATCCGTTCGAAAGTATTAAAAATGTAAGTAAAGAATTGATACAATATAAAAGGAAAGACGGTGTGTCACTATCAGGAACTTTGTACTTACCTGCAGGATATGACAAGAAAAAGAAAGAAAAATTGCCCTTGTTGATTTGGGCCTACCCAACAGAATATAAAGACAAAAATTCAGCAGGACAAACAGATCAAAATCCGAATGAATTCACGTTTCCATATTACGGATCGTTTGTTTACTGGGTAACTAAAGGATATGTGGTTCTTGATGATGCTGCTTTCCCAATCATTGGTGAGGGAAAAACAGAGCCGAATGACACTTTTATCGAACAGTTAGTTGCTAATGCTGAAGCAGCAATTAATGCAGTAGATGCATTAGGGTATATTAATAAAAAGAAAGTTGCTGTAGGCGGACACTCTTATGGCGCTTTTATGACTGCTAATTTATTGACGCATTCTGATTTATTTGCTTGCGGAATTGCGAGAAGTGGTGCTTACAATAGAACTTTAACACCTTTTGGATTTCAATCTGAACAACGTAATTATTGGGAAGCACCCGAAATTTACAATACGATGTCTCCTTTTATGAATGCAAAACAAATGAAAACGCCATTATTGCTAGTTCACGGTGAAGCTGACAACAATCCAGGAACGTTCACATTGCAAACAGAGCGCTATTTTCAAGCTTTAAAAGGATTAGGAGCACCAGCGAGAATGGTTATTTTACCTAAAGAGTCTCATGGCTATGCTGCAAAAGAAAACATTTTACACCTGTTATGGGAACAAGATCAATTCTTAGAAAAATACTTGAAAAACTAACCTAGTTAGTTGGACAAAATTATAAATGAAAAAGCCTCAAATAAATTTGAGGCTTTTTTTTTATGACATCATTAAAGTGACTGTTTCATTTACTGATAGCGGGCTATCATGTTCAAAAAACAACACCCGACGGTCGTATACCGCCTTGACTAAATAATAACCGCCTTTAAAGTACGACTGCTTTACAACAGCTTTTAGTAAACCATTATCAACAACTTTTAATTGGTTAGGATACAAAAGCAAAACCTTATCCTCTTCTTCAAGAGGCACTAATTCTGATAAGTAGAGTTCGTTTACTTCTCCAAACATTGAAGCAACATACTTATTAATGGGGTTGTTATACAAGCTATAAGAATTTGCTTTATCGATTAGCACGCCCTTTTGTAGCACAATTGTTTCATCAGAATACGAAAGTGCATCTGTGCTATCGTGCGTTGCGACCATACAAGTAATTCCTTGCCCTTTTAAATAAGCAAACAAATTACGTCTTAGCGCATTTTTTCTAAAATTGTCAATGTGACTAAAAGGTTCGTCTAGTAACAATATCTCGGGCTCTTGTGCTAATACTCTAGCAAGTGCTACACGCTGTTGCTGACCACCGCTTAAATATTTGGCTTGAACATGAGCAAATTCGGTCATTTCGACCATTTCAAGCAATTGCTGTACACGAGCCTGCTTGTTGCTGCTTACCGTATTCGATAAAAACTTACCTACATTTTCGGCAACAGTCGTGTATGGCATTAGATCAAAATCCTGAGCTAAGTATTTTATAAATGGCATTCCAGGAACAAGATTGAATTTAGGTCCGGTGATTTTTCGGGTTCCCCATGCTATTGCGCCCTCATCAAGATCATACAAACCATAAATTAATTTTAGTAAGGTACTTTTTCCGCATCCGCTTTCGCCAATGATGGCCACGTTTTGCCCTTTCTCAACAGAGAAATTTATACTTTTTAAAACCGGTTTTTCATCGTAACCAAAAGAGATATTTTGAACTTGAAGCATTTGTATAATATGAAATTTTGAGAGTACAAAGATAGATTTCTTTCATAGAAAAAGTTGAAAGTAAATACTAATTAAAATAAAAAAAAGTCGCTTCATTTAGAATGAAACGACTTTTTATATGTTGTAAAAAACAAGAACGTTGATTATTGTCCTGCTTCTTGTTGCGCTTCTTGTAACATTTTTTCGTTTGCAGTAATAGCAAACTCAACACGACGATTTTCAGCTCTACCACTAGTAGTTTCGTTAGAAGCAATTGGATCAGCAATTCCCATACCTGTTACAGTAAATCTTCCTGTATTTAATCCTTTAGAAATTAAATAATTACGCACTGAAGCCGCTCTTTCACCTGAAAGTTTCAAGTTAAAATCTGCTGGACCTGTACTATCAGTATATCCAAAGATAGTGATATTAGTTTCTGCATACTCCTGAAAAACAGGAATCAATTTATCAAGATTTGCTTTTGCAGCAGCAGTCAAAGTAGATTTACTAGTATCAAAACGTACTGCATTTTCATTCAATACAAGTTTGATTCCTTCTCCTACTCTTTCAACCTCAGCACCTGGAATAGCCTCATCGATTTGTCTTGCTTGTTTGTCCATTTTGTTACCAATAACACCACCGGCAACTCCACCTACAACACCACCAAGTACAGCACCTACAGCACCATTACCTCCTTTTCCTAGGTTGTTACCTAAGATTGCTCCTAAAACAGCACCACCAGCAGCACCTATTCCAGCGCCTCTTTGTGTATTGTTTGTATTTTTTACTGCTTCACAACTTGTAAACATTGATCCCATAGCCATAACTAGTGACAATGAAAGTATAGATATCTTTTTCATAATTTGATTTTTATTTTATTAGTTTGATTTTTGAAATTGGTATACTACATCAGTCATTTTACCACCTACGTTGATTTTATCAACTAACTGAAAAGAAGTTTCTGTTTGATTAGCTACGTTTAAAATATAACCATCTCTTACTTTTTTTGCTTTTTCACCAGCATCAAGTACTTTCAAGATAAATTGTCCTTCTTTATTAATGTACCATGTAATAGGTGAACTAAAGGCTGGACAGTCGTAGCTAGTTAAAGCCATTTCCCCTTTATTATTGTTCGAAATAAATTTCCAAGTACTACCTACAAAACATTTTGAATCAGCAATTTGGAAAGAGTTTACTTTTATAACTTCTGATCCCGGATAATTAACAGATGTAATTGTCCATTCCCCTTTTACAGCGACTTGAGAATCTCTATTTAATTGTGTATTGGCAACTGATGCAGACTTGCACGAGAAAAGCATTACTGCTACTGCCGCTAAAAAAATTAGTTTTTTCATTTTGGTTTCTTTTTTATTATTTAACTGTTACAAAGATACAATGCAATGCCTTGCTGTGTGTATCAAAATTGATTTTAATTGTTGCAAAATTAACATTTACGACAATTTGTCACATCTGCTTCTATTGGTACCCTATTTGAAAGAATTATAGCAGATTGTAAAACCCTAATAAATTTAAATATGACAACAGGAAAAATTAATGTATCGGTAGAAAACATCTTCCCATTAATCAAAAAGTTCCTTTATAGCGATCACGAGATTTTTTTACGTGAATTGATTTCTAATGGGACAGATGCAACTTTAAAATTAAAACATCTAACAAATATTGGCGAAGCCAAAGTAGAATATGGCAACCCAATTATCGAAGTAAAAATTGATAAAGAAGGTAAAAAATTACACCTAATTGATCAAGGTATCGGAATGACATCTGATGAAGTTGAAAAATACATTAATCAATTGGCTTTTTCTGGTGCCGAAGAATTTTTAGAAAAATACAAAGACACAGCAAAAGATTCTGGAATTATAGGTCATTTTGGTCTTGGATTCTACTCTGCTTTTATGGTAGCATCAAAGGTGGAGATCATTACAAAATCATACAAAGACGAGCCAGCGGCACACTGGATTTGTGATGGTAGCCCAGAGTTCTCTCTAGAACCAGCTGACAAAACGACTCGTGGAACAGAAATAATCTTGCACATCGCTGAGGATTCATTAGAATTTCTTGAAGAGTCAAAAATCAAAGAACTTTTAAACAAGTACAATAAGTTCATGCCTATTCCAATTAAATTTGGAACCAACATTGAAACTCTTCCTAAACCTGAAGATGCTCCTGAGGATTACGTTGCAGAAACTGTTGAAACAGACAACTTCATCAACAATCCTAATCCAGCATGGACAAAACAACCTACTGATTTAAATGACGAAGATTATAAAGCGTTCTACCATGAATTGTATCCTATGCAATTTGAAGAGCCTTTATTTCACATTCATTTAAATGTAGATTATCCTTTTAATCTTACAGGTATTTTGTACTTCCCTAAATTAAGTGGTGATTTACAAATTCAAAAAGATAAAATTCAGTTGTACCAAAACCAAGTTTACGTTACTGATAACGTAGAGGGAATTGTACCTGAATTCTTGATGATGCTACGTGGAGTAGTTGATTCGCCAGATATTCCTTTGAATGTTTCTCGTTCAGGATTGCAAGCAGATGGTGCGGTAAAGAAAATTTCGAACTACATCACTCGTAAAGTAGCTGATAAACTGAAATCATTATTTACTGAAAACCGTGCTGACTTTGAAGCAAAATGGAATGACATTAAAATCGTTCTAGAGTATGGAATGCTTTCTGAAGATAAATTCTATGAAAAAGCTGGTGCATTTGTTTTATACCCAACTGTAGACAACAAATATTTCACGCTTGAAGAATTAAAAGAAAACTTAAAAGAAAAGCAAACTAACAAAGACGGTAAACTAGTTGTTTTATACGCTGGAAACAAAGAGGCACAACACTCTTACATCGAAACGGCTCAAGAAAAAGGATACGAAGTATTGTTACTTGACTCACCTATTATCTCGCACTTGATTCAAAAAATTGAAGGAGACAATAGCGACATCACTTTTGTACGTGTAGATTCTGACCACATTGATAACTTGATTAAGAAAGACGAAACTACGATTTCGAAATTATCTGATGAAGAGCAAACAGGATTAAAAACAGTTTTAGAAACTATTGTACCAAAACAAACCTATACGGTTCAATTGGAAGCTATGGACAGTCAAGCGGCGCCTTTCATTATCACGCAACCAGAATTCATGCGTAGAATGAAAGAAATGAGCCAAACTGGTGGTGGCGGAATGTTTGGGATGGGTAACATGCCAGAGATGTATAACCTTGTGGTAAATACCAACTCGCCATTAGCATCAACCATTTTAAACACTACAGACAAGCCAAGCCAAGAGCATTTAGTAAAACAAGCACTTGATTTAGCAAAATTGTCTCAAAACCTACTTAAAGGAGAAGCTTTAACTGCTTTTGTGAAACGTAGTTTTGAAATGATAAAATAATACTAGCATCACGCTACATTAAAAGCTGTCCATCAATGGGCAGCTTTTTTTATTTAAACGCAATTTACATTGTTCACAGAAAAGCCTTAATCCAACTTTCTCATATACCGCTTTACCATTTTATGGTGATTCTAACTCAAAGAAGTACGCTGAACGCCATAAAAAGTAAAACAAATTTATTAGTTGTAATCAAATGCTTTAAAAAACAGGACAGCCATAAAGCCATTTGACTTCAAAATTTAAAAAAAACTAAACTTTTAATTATTGATAGAAAAGCTTTTGCGCATTACTTTAACTTGTAACTTTACTATTACATTAAAACTTATTCGAAATGAAAAACCATGTAATATTAGCACTTACAATATTTTTAAACATGAATCTTTTTGCGCAAGATAATATTGAGAAAAATCAAGAATGTTTGTTAGAACTAAATGACAATTATATTAAAACATATAAAGTCATACCAACAACATATTTAGATTACATGATCAAATTAAACACACGAACAGGACAAATGTGGCAAATCAAATTTGATCAAAAGAAAACTCATCAGTTAGAGACTCCATTAAGTATGCTATCTCTAGCAGAATCAGAAAGTAGTATTGACAACAGGTTTACACTTATTCCAACTACAAATGAAAATCACTTCTTTCTCCTAGATCAAATAAATGGAAAAATATGGCAAGTAAACTGGGATACTAGGTCTAAAAAAAATAAGATTTCACCTTTAAATAAATCTTCACTGATAGAAACTAAAAGATTTGTAGAGAGTAGATTTTCACTCTATCCTACAAAATATAGCAGTAAATTTTTACTTATAGATAAAATAACTGGCGAACTGTGGCAAGTTATTTATTCTATGAATTTTGAAAAGAGTGAAATTGTAGGGAGTATGTAGAGCTGATAAATTTAAAATTATATTATTTACAAACTTCGAAATAGTTATGATGCTTGCAATTTTCAATATGTAAGCACAAATAAAGTCAGTATATATGCCTCATGAATTTTCGTTCAAAAACATGATCTTAAAACTAAAATTTCAAGGATCAAACCATAATAAAGATACAGATCAAATTTCGAAAACTCAGGAGGCTTTTTTTAATTAAAGACGATAAATCCGAATTATTTAAGAGGATAAAACCACTAAGCCAAAAAACAGACAGACTTGTCTGTTTTTACAAATATTTGAATATCTTTGCCCCATGAAACATTCCGAAGTAAAAAATACAATCATAGAGACAGCCTCTTTCTTATTTTACAAGAATGGTTATAACACTACAGGAATAAACGAAATCATAGCCGAAGCAGGTATTGCAAAAGCTACGCTCTACAATCATTTTAAATCCAAAGAAGAAATTTGCTTGGCCTATTTAAAGCATAAAAATAGTAGCTTTTTAGGAGACATAGAAAAATTTACAACTGCTAAACCTAAAGGGCAAGAACAAATCTTAGCAATTTTTGACTTTCTAGAGTTATTTTATCAAGACAAGGATTTTAATGGTTGCTGGTGTATCAAAACGGTTTCAGAAATTCCAAAAGACAACGAACTTATCCGTAGCGAAATCCAAACTCAAAAAAACGATTTTATTACCCTTATCTCTCAGCTTGTAACTAGTAATTTAAAAAAAATGACTGAGGAAGAGACTAATTCCCTCTCTAGAAAAATATATCTAATCTACGAAAGCGCTGTTGGAGAAAGTCATTTGCATCAAAAAGATTGGCCTATTCAGGAAGGCAAGAGCTTGTGTGAACTAATTCTCAAATAAAAAAAATTTAACTCAAAAAAGACAGACTTGTCTGTCTTTAATTACAATAATCATAAATCAATAACAATGGAAAATTTAGAAAACAAAGTAGCTTTAGTAATAGGTGGAACAAGCGGAATTGGCGCAGCAACAACGGCTGCATTACTTAATGCGGGAGCAACGGTACATGTCGTAGGAAGAAATGTAGATAAAGTAGCTGATGCACCTAACTTAATCAAACACACAGCAAACATATCTAACACTGATGATGTAGCCGCGTTAATCAGTAAGATTGATGCTTTAGAAAACTTAGATTATTTAGTAAATGCTTCAGGGATATTTGGACCAAAACCTTTCCTAGATCACACCTTAGAAGATTATAACTCGTACCAAGATTTAAATAGAGGTTTCTTTTTTATCACTCAAAGTGTAGCAAAAAAAATGAAAGCAACTCAAGGAGGATCTATTGTAAACGTAGGTTCTATGTGGGCAAAACAAGCGATTAAGGCTACCCCTTCTTCTGCTTACTCGATGCAAAAAGCTGGATTGCATTCGCTAACACAACATTTAGCTATGGAATTAGCTGATTTTAATATTCGTGTAAATGCAGTTTCTCCAGCGCTAGTAAATACGCCAGTTTATCATGGCGTTTTTGGCGGTAAAGCTGAAGCTGAAGAAGCATTAGCTGGTTTCAACGCATTCCATCCCATAGGAAGAGTTGGAGAAGCAAGCGAGATTGCAGAGAGCATATTGTTCTTACTTTCAGACAAAGCTTCTTGGGTAACCGGGGCAATCTGGGATACTGATGGTGGTGTAATGGCAGGAAGAAATTAAATCATAAGTATTTAAAAAGCCATAGCGTAATTCTAAAATCGCTATGGCTTTTTTTCTTTATAACAATGTACAAGTAGTAAAAAAGCATATCATCAATGTCTACTATAAAAGTAATAAGATATTGCACCATGAAATAATACTGCGACCTCATCATTGAAAAAATTAGAAACTTCATGAATAACCTTAAAAAATAATGATGAAAAACGTATTTCTAATGTTGGTAGTAACAAGCTTTTTGGCAAGTTGTTCCTCGAAATTAAAACAAACCGAAAGTCAGTTTTACCTCCCTCCCGCTACTAGTTATAATTATGTAGCAATGGATAGCGTCAAATTATTTTACAGAGAAGCTGGCGATAGAAATAAACCAACAATTGTATTGCTACACGGTTATCCCTCCTCTTCACATTCGTACAGAAACCTCATCCCAATGTTAGCCAAGCGCTATCACGTAATCGCAACTGATAATTTGGGTTCAGGTTACAGTACACATTTAGACCCCAGCAACACAAAATATACTTTTGATCTTTTAGCTGATTACACTCAGAAATTAATTAACACACTCCAAATCAAAAATTATGTGATATATATGCAAGACTTTGGAGCGCCTGTAGGTTATCGCATGATGATGCATGATCCCACAAGAATTGATGCTTTAATTATTCAAAATGCCAATGCGTATTTAGATGGATTGACTCCCGAAAGACAAGCTTTTTTTAAAACAGCTCAGTCAGACACGTCTAAAACAGAACACGACTTTATTTATAGTTTAACTAGTAAAGATGCTATTATCAATAAGCAATATTTGTTTGATTTAGACAGTACCAATTTTAATACTCAAAGTCCGGATGCATGGACACATGATTTGGCATTTTTAACCACAGAAAAAGACAGAGAAATCCAAGTACAATTATTTCAAGATTACAACTCCAACCTAATTCGATATCCTGATTGGCAAAGAATGCTCAGAGAAAACCAACCAAAAGCCTTAATCGTTTGGGGTAAAAAAGATTTAAAATTCAATTATAAAGGAGCCGAAGCATATTTACAAGACTTACCTAATGCTGAATTACATTTGCTTGACGCTGGACATTTTGCTGCCGAAGAAAAGACTCGAGAAATCGCACAATTTATCTTAGAGTTTTTAGACAAACACGACATAAAATAATATATTCCGAAATAAGCAATTCCGAAAAGTGATTAATTATACTCAAAAAAAAGGCTGCTCTTCTCCACTATCACAACTGTTTTAATTTAGTTTGTGTATCTTGTAAATTCCTACATCAGCGCTGCTTTTATCACTAAAATTATCTCAATAAAAAACAATCTTATGAATACATTTCTAAAAGCGTTATCCTGCATTAGCATTATTACATTAATTAGTTGTCAATCAGATAAAAAATTATCTAAAGACTTAGACAGTATTAAAAGCAGTGCTCCGTTGACCAAAGAATTTAATGAGTATTGGTATTCTGGAAAAGCAGAATTAAGTAGTTACAAACTGGAGCAATCTCGCTATGGCGAAATTCGTAATGGCGAAGTAGTACTTGTCTTTGTGACTGAACCATTTTCGATAAAAAAGCAGGTTAAATTAGACGATCCCGAAAAAGCAGGAAAAGACAATATATCAGTAATGAAACTAAATCAAGTTAGAAAATTTACCACTGGTATTTATGATTATTCTATTGTGAGCTCTACCTTTACGCCCGTTGATTTAGATCATCACCCGCATACTTTAAAGTCAAATACGAGCATTCAAGAGTGGTGTGGTCATACTTTTACTCAATTTAATCTTGGCGAAAACAACTATCACATGAAGCAATTCTCTTATTTTGAGGTCGATGGTGATACTGAGAAAGACATTCCTGTTGCGCTACTTGAAGAAGAATTAATGACGCGTTTACGAATCAACAAAGCACAGCTTCCCCTAGGCGAAGTAGACATAATTTTTTCTACCGTATATAGCCGCTTTTTTTACAAAAAACTAGAAGCTACAAAGGCAACGATTAGCAAAACCGAATCAGAAGATGTTATCAAATACACTATTCAGTATGCTAAATACGATCGAAAAGTAACGATTGATGTCCAAAAAGCTTTCCCATACAAAATACAATCTTGGACAGAGGATGATGGTGACGGATTGATTACAAAAGCTACTTTAAAAAAGAGCATCAACGAACCGTATTGGAATCAAAAAAAGACTTCAGACGAAGCTAAAAGAGAAGAATTAGAATTACAAAAATAAATAGGCCTACAAACACTTACAACCTACCTATGAAAACATTAAAAGAACAAACCGACGCAAAAATTGAAGCAGGCCGCCAAGCGAACCGTGAATTCATGAATGGTGTAGATAAAGCTATTAACAATGCAAAAGCATTTCAGGAAGGAGCAAACGCTCTAAAAGTAGGGCAACAAGCCATTGCTTTTGAGTTACCCAATCAAGAGGGGAAATTAGTATCATTGAAAAATTTAATCGGAAAAGGTCCCGTTGTTGTCACTTTCTACCGCGGTGATTGGTGTCCGTATTGTAATTTACAATTGAGAGCGTTGCAAGCAAAATTAGAAGAAATTGAAAAGCTAGGTGCGACACTTGTTGCCATAAGTCCGCAAGTTCCTGATGGTTCTTTGACAAAAAGCGAGATAAGCGAAATGACTTTTACCGTTTTGTCAGATCAAAATGCAAAGGTGGCTTCGCAATACGGTGTTGCTTGGGAGGTTCCCGAATTTTTATTAGATCACATGCGCGTGGATCGCAACTTAGATTTAGAAAAAATCAACAATGGCAACGGCAGCGTTTTGCCTATTCCCGCCACTTTCATTATAGGGACTGACGGCATCATTGCTTGGAATTATGTTAACGTTGATTATAGAACGCGTTCTGAACCTGAAGAAATTGTTGAAGCGCTTAAAAAACTGGTTTAAAAAGTCGTGCTCTTAAAATATACTACTGTTAATAAACGTAATAGTTAATCCAAATCCTGTAAAACAACACTTTGCAGGATTTTTTTTGGAGCAGCAAGAATTGTTTTTTTTAAGAACGATTACTCCCGCTATTCGTTTCAATCTTTTTATTTCGAAAAAGAAATAAAAAGGATTTTCACTGCTATCGGGGCTAGAGAGAATAGGCGGTTTTTCAATAATTACTACTCAATTACAGCCATTACGTAACTTTTCATTTGACAGTTATACACTCTCAGAAAATCCAGCCTGCGATCCGAAAAGATGAATACCTCTTTAGTTTTTAATTATGTAAGATTAAAAAAATAAGCTATAACGTATTGAAATGCTTTATAAAATACTTTTACTAAAAATTAAATACCATGACCACGAGAACATCGAGACCATTTTATAGACAAAAGAAATACCAAATCATAGCAGCCATTATCCTTTTATTAATCGCTTTCAGGATCTATTTACCTACTCTTGTAAAAAACCAAATCAATAAAACCTTAGCTAATATTCCTGGTTATTACGGGCACGTGGAGGATATTGACATTGATCTTTACAGAGGTGCCTATGTTATTAAGGAAATGTATCTCAATAAAGGAACAGCAAAGACTCAGGTTAAATTTTTAAACTTTCCGCAAAATGATATTTCAATCGAATGGAAATCCATTCTAAAAGGAAAGATTGTGAGTGAGATTATCATGACAAACCCTGAAGTCATCTACGTATTTGAAGACCAGAAACAAAAATCTTCAGATGCAGATGTCGATGATTGGACAAAAGCTTTGACTGACATTGTTCCTATCGATATTAACCACTTCGAAATTCATAAAGGAAAATTAGCTTTTGTTGAGTTACAAGCTGACCCTAACATTGACTTACAAATTACTAATTTAGAAATGACTGCCGATAACCTGCGCAATGTTGTGAGTACAACCAAAACATTGCCGTCCCCGATTAAGGCGACAGGTACTTCTTTTGGAAATGGAAATTTAGCAATCGATGGGAACATCAACTTGATTAAGGAAATACCTGATATGGATCTATCTCTTTCACTAAAATCAGCAAATGCTACAGCTTTAAATGATCTCACAAATCATTATGTGGGGATTGATTTTGACAAAGGAAAATTTGAATTATTTAGCGAAATAGCCATTGCAGATGGATATTTAAAAGGATATATTAAACCGTTATTGACTAATAGTAAACTTATAGGTAAAGAAGATGGAATTCTAGAAACTATCTGGGAAGGCTTTGTTGGCTTTTTCAAATTTGTTTTAAAAAATCAAAAGACAGATACACTAGCACTTAAAATCCCTATTGAAGGAGACTTAAAAGAAGTAAAGACCAGTTCTTGGGAAACATTTATTAGCATTATAGAAAATGGTTGGATTAAAG
Organism: Flavobacterium frigidarium DSM 17623; assembly: GCF_000425505.1. Classification (GTDB taxonomy): domain Bacteria; phylum Bacteroidota; class Bacteroidia; order Flavobacteriales; family Flavobacteriaceae; genus Flavobacterium; species Flavobacterium frigidarium. Next base: position 312,772 of record NZ_AUDO01000001.1, read on the forward strand.
GATTCAAAAGTGAAACTGATGATGATATTTCGTTTAAAGATGCCTTCATTGATGCAAATTCACCTAAGGACAAAAAAGAAATTAGAAAAGAAAGACGCGAAGAAAGAAAAGAAAAGCGTGCTGAAAGAAGAGAGCAGAAATAGCAGCTTTAATCTTGCTGCTTTTGCTCATCATTTAATCCCCATTGATCTAAGCTTCTTAAAATAGTTTCTAGTGATTGGCCTCTTTTAGTGAGCGCATATTCTACTTTGGGTGGAACGACCGGAAAAACTTTTCTAGAAATGAGGTTGTCTTTTTCTAATTCTCGCACCGTCTCTGTAAACATTTTATTAGAAATGCCTTTTATTTCGGCTTGAGAACTATATAATTACAAATTACCTCCAAATAATCTTAACCTTCTTTAGAAGTAAACTAACTTTATTGAATGAAAGTATTCGTGAATTTTAAATCTGCCACTTTAGATGGTTATAACCGATATTAATTAATGTTAAATCATTTGTTAACGAACTGTAAAATGTTAAAAACAAACATTTAGCCACATGTCTCCTACTCTATTTTTGACCAAAAAAAACAGATAATGAGACAAAGACAATTAAATTATTTCTTTTCCACTTTATTACTAATACTAGTAGGAATAAGTCATCAGTCATTTGCACAAGCTACAAATGCAACGATAAAAGGGACCGTCAAAGACGAATTCAGCATGCCTTTAATGGGAGCAACAATAACTTTAAAAGATGCTTCAACAGGATTCACACTAACCACATCTACAAATGATAACGGTGATTTTAAATTATCTCAATTACCATTAGGAGGACCATATAGTGTTAGTGCAAGATTTACTGGATTTTCAGAATCCATTAGAGAAAAACTATATTTAAATCTTAGTGATGCTGTAACTATTGATTTTATTTTACAAGAATCATTAAATAGCTTGGATGAAGTTATAATATCAAGTAATGGTCTAAGTAAACGTATAGATCAAATAGGAGCTTCCACAAAAATCGGCGCAACGCAAATCAACAAGCTAGCAACCGAAGGTCGAGATTTTACTGGATTAACGAGTCTGTCACCATTGCAAGGAGGCGGAAGTTACAACTTGAGCGGTCAAAGAGGTACATCTACACATGTTACTATAGATGGTACTAATGCAAGAAACCAATTAACAGCGGGCGATATAGGTAGTGGTCCTTACACCATTTCTCAAGAGGCTATTAGAGAATTTGAAGTTTCGACAAATGATTATGATGTAACACAAGGTAGACAAGGTGGAGGATCAATAACGGCAGTAACTAAGTCGGGAACAAATAATCTTTCGGGTAGTGCTTTTTTTTACCATCGGGCAGATAATTTTCAGAGCAAATACAATATTGAAGGTCAAAAAAGAAACTCCGATTTTTATACTTCACAATCGGGGCTAAGCTTAGGAGGACCGATCATTAAAGACAAACTTCACTTTTTTGCAGTTTACGAAAGACAAGATGCGGGAGAACCAGTTAATATTGCAGATATACAAAGTACAGATGATGAAAACCGTCTAGGCATTACGCAAGCCAATTTGGATCGCTTTGTAAATATTGGCCGAAACCTATATGGATTAAGCGACAAACAACAAACCGGACAATTCAATCGCAAAACTGAAGCAAACAACTTATTTGTGCGACTAGATTGGCAAATTAATGACAAGCATAAGTTAACAGTACGTAACTTATATAACAAGTGGGACAATCCTTTTAGTGTTGGTGATAATTCCAATATTAACATGGCTGAAACATATTCAAACTTTAGTTCCTTTGAGAATAGCACTATGCTTTCTCTACGCTCTATGTTTAGCGATGCAATTACTAATGAATTTAAAATTCAATACCAGCATGCCGAAAGAGCTTACACTCCAAATACTCAATTACCTCAGTCAAATATCCCAAGAGCAATTGTACAAATAACGTCTGACTTACCGAACGGCAATAAAAATACTAAGAGCGTACAATTAGGAGGACAACGCTATACTCCAGAAACTAATGTTGAAAACCAAGTACAATTTATTAACACAACCTTCATTAATACCGATAAGGTAGATTTTACTTTTGGTACTGATAATATGATTACAAGATTAGAAACACTATTATCAAATGAACAAAATGGTCGCTTTTATTTCAGTTCATTAGATGAATTTGAAAATCAAAGTGCTTTTAGATACGCAAGAGAAGTACCTTTAAAAGGTTTACCTATAGTAAAACAAACGGTTTTAGACTTATCGCTATTTGCTCAAATGGATGTAGATATCACTGAAGATATAAACTTTACTGCTGGAGTGCGTTGGGATGCTACAAAATTCTTAGAAAACGGAGAATACAATCCTGTAGTAGATGAGCAATTAGGCATTAGAACAGATGAAAAATTAAGCGACTACAATAATATTCAACCTAGAGCCCAATTAACTTACAACATTGGTAGCGCTAACAAAAATATAATTAAATTAGGTGGAGGTATCTTCTCAGCACAACCACACTATTATGCACAAGTTAATAATATTCAAAACAGTGGTACGTTATTAGGAGCAATTGATGTTACCGGAACGAATGTACCAAAACCTGACTTTTTATCTTACCGCAATGATCCTAATACTGTTCCTGGTGTACCAGAGGGAGTCACTCCTTTTTCAACTATAAACGCAGTAGGTGAAAATTTTGAAGTCCCTACTACCTATAAGGCAAATTTAAGCTACACTCACTTTTTTGGTGATCGATATAGTCTAGGATTTAATGCTTTAATTAGTCACACTAAAAACAATTATGTTTACCAGGAAGCAAACCTTGTAAATCAACCTTATTTTATTACTAATGAAGGTAGGGAAGTTTTTGTTCCTGCAAATACAATTAATGGCAAAGGACAAACCGATTGGACGAATTCAAGAATTTCAAATGAAGTGGGCCGTACTTTATTGTTAACTTCTGATGGGATTTTAGATCAAGTCGCACTTGTACTAGAAGGATCTGCTCAAATTGGAAAGGATGGTTACCTTAACGCTAGTATCACTTTCAATAAATCACAAGACAACTCTTCTTACAACTGTTGCGTTGCAAATACCTCTACATTCTTACCCGTTTCGGGAGATCCTCGCAACTTAAATTATGGATATACTGATGATCATTTTGACACAAAATTAGTAATTAACGGAGCAACTCCAACTTGGAAAGGGTTCACACTAGGTGCGAAAGTTGTGGGGCAAGGTGGTACTCGCTACTCCTTGAAAGTTAATAGCAATACAAGTGCAAATGGTGATTTTAGTTTAAGTAATGACATTGCATATGTATATGATCCCAATGACCCTAGTACACCACAGACGATAATCGATGGTTACAATAAAATATTAAATGACCCAGAAACTACTGAAGGATTTAAAACCTACTTGAAGGAAAGTTATGGCGGGTTTGCCGAGAGAAATGGAGGGAAAAATCCATTTTATACTGTAGTTGACTTACGCCTGATTAAAAGATTCGAGTTATCAAATAAAAAACATGGGTTTGAACTGTCTGTGGACATATTCAATTTTGCAAATATGCTTGATAAAGAATGGGGTGTTTCACATAATTATGGAAATCAAAACCTAATGAGCATAACTGGTTTCAATCAAAATACGTTGAGTTATGATTATTCAGTGCAAACAGCAAGTGGTCGTGAGCCAGTAAACGGTACGCCATGGCGATTACAGTTAGGACTAAGATACACCTTCAATTAATTTCATAAAATAAACTATATAATAAAATGAAAAAAAATCAGATACTTCCATTCCTATTTTTGTTTGCAGTGGCGAGTTCCACATTTGCGCAAGACAAATCCCTTTCGGAACACGTAATACTAATTTCAGTAGATGGTTTCAGACCTGAGTTCTACCTAGAAAGTCAATGGCCTGTACCAAATATGAAGAAAATGGTTGAGCAAGGTGTGTCTTCAAAGGGAGTACGCGGAATATTTCCTTCTGTAACTTACCCTTCTCATACTACATTAATAACTGGAGCATTTCCTAATGAGCATGGAATTTATTACAACAATCCGTTTGAAGAAAAAGGTCAAACGGGACGCTGGTTTTGGGAATACGAACTTATTAAAACTAAAACATTATGGACGGCCGTTAAAGAAAATAAGAAAACAACTGCAAGTTTTCTTTGGCCAGTTACTGTTGGAGCGGACATTGATTACAATATTCCCGAATATTGGTACTTAGAAGGTGATTACGGAAATATTAAACCTATGAGAGATTTTGAAAATCCAAAAGGGTTTTTACAAGAGATGGAAACAGAAGTTCTTGGAAAATTAAACAAAAGTACTTTTAACGGAGATTACCTTAATCGAGAAGATCGAATTGGAGAAATGGCTGCGTATACTTTGGAAAAATACAAACCAAATTTTATTTCGATACACCTATTTGCAGTAGATCATTTTCAACATGAACAAGGAAAGGAAGGTGAAAAAGTATATACTTCTATTGCGGCTGTAGATCGAGCTATCGGAAAGATTATGGAAGCATCTAAAAGAGCTGGGATCGAAGATAAAACCACTTTTATAATTACAGGTGATCATGGCTTTGTCGATATTCACTCCGCAATTAATCCAAATATTTGGTTAGTAGAGCTAGGACTAATGGAAGATAAAGAAGACCGTGGGAATTGGAAAGCAGCTTTTCATACTTCAGGAGCATCAGCTTTTTTAATTCTAAAGGATAAGAATGATATAGAAACCTTAAAGATGGTTCAGCGAAAAATAGAGCTCTTACCAAATAGCATCAAAAAGTTATTCAGAGTGGTCGAAAGAGCGGAGCTTGATAAAATTGGTGCTGATCCAAGTGCTGCCTTAGCACTGAATCCAATTCCTGGAGTTTCGATGTCATCAAATAGTAACGGTGCTATTTTAAGCCCTAAAAAGGGAGGGACGCACGGGTACTTTCCAGATTTTCAACAAATAGAAACAGGTTTTCTAGCTTTTGGAGCAGGTATTTCAAAAGGCAAAAAGATTGATAAAATGGGCCTAGAAGACATTGCCCCTGTGGTTAGCAAACTATTAAATTTGAATTTTCAAACAAAAGAAGGTATTCTATATCCAGGAATTGTGACTGAAAAGAAATAAATTATTTCTTCAATGTACTGGCAATGGTTTGACGGGTGGCCCCAACAAGGTCACCTTTGTCTTTTTGTGTTAATAGCTCATAGACATTAAAAGAGACACCATGATTATCAATAGCATCTTGAGAATAAAGTTTTTTCAGAAAACTTAATTTTGCTTCTATTGATTTCTCATTAACCTTGAATAATTTCGTTTCAGCCATACACCATCTTTTCGTCAAATAACCAAAGAACCATTCGGCAATATCAGGATCATTTTTTATCTCTCTCTTAAAAAAATCTAAATCATATATCCTGATTTCAACATCTATCATAGCCTTCGAAAATTCAACAAACTGGCCTCCTAAATAATCTAAATTACCAAAGAATTCTCCCGCAGATAATACATCATAAATATATTCCTCCCCGTTCTCAGTATAAGCACCCAGTTTGACAGCACCCCTAACCACCTCATATAGGTACTTATCAATTATCGGAGGTTGGTAGACATAACTTTTCTTTTCAAATACCATTTCAGAGACATAAAGTTTTAAATCATCACCGTAACGCTTCTCTAGTATTTTGTAGAAAGAGAATAATTGGTTTTTCTTTAATTTCGTTTGTGCAATTTCCATATCTAAAATAGTTGAGCTTAAAAGTAGGAATTCAGTATAGTATGCTATTTAAATTAATGTTAACTTAAATTAAACGAATTACTTAACACTATCAGAAAGCAGCTTTAATCTTGCTGCTTTTTCTCATCATTTAAACCCCATTGATCTAAGCTTCTTAAAATAGTTTCCAGTGTTTGGCCTCTTTCAGTAAGCGCATATTCTACTTTGGGTGGAACGACTGGGAAAACTTTTCTAGATATCAGGCCGTCCTTTTCTAATTCACGCACCGTTTCTGTAAACATTTTATTAGAAATACCCTTTACCTCGGCCTGTAAAACTCCCGAACGTAATGCGCCATTTAATAAGTGAAAAAGAACGAGCGGTTTCCATTTTGTTCCTATTAAATTCATTGTGTAATGAAGTGGGCAACTATTATTTTCGATTATTTTACTCATATAAGTATCTTGAAATTAGCAAATTACCCCTTTGAGTAACTATCCTACTTTTTTGTAAGTTCTTGTAGATCATGTAAATGTAATGTAATTTTGTATTTTAAAACAATACATTATGACAACAGACAACACTTATCCAAAATCTTTTTCACATATTGGAATCACTGTTCCTGATATTAAAAAAGCGGTTCAATTCTACTCAGAGGTAATGGGCTGGTATGTGATCATGGAACCATCAACTGTAACTAAAGAAAAAGAAACTGCTATTGGCCAAATGTGCATAGATGTTTTTGGTGACGAATGGGAAACATTCGAAATTGCACATCTATCGACATCTGACGGAACTGGCGTTGAACTTTTCTCTTTTCCAAATGGCGTGAAAGAAGCAGTTCCTTTTAATCCATTTCAAACTGGATTATTCCACTTTTGTATTCAAGATCCAAATATCGAAGCATTAGTTGAAAAAATTGTTGCCAACGGCGGTAAACAAAGAATGCCTATTCGCTCGTATTATCCTAATGACAAGCCGTACCAAATGTGTTATGTCGAAGACCCGTTTGGGATTGTATTTGAAGTGTACACGCACAGTTATGAGTTAACGTACTCTTCTGGTGCTTATGCAAAATAATAACTTAAAGAGCTGTTCTATAATTGTTAGCGGAACTATTTATAATAATTGATAGAAAAAACTATCTTTGATTGTATCCAAAAAATAGTTTATGACATTACACATTGAAACGCCAGCCCTCCTATTTTCAGCTACATCATTAATTCTGTTGGCTTATACCAATCGATTTTTGACAATTGCCACAATAGTGCGGGGATTGAAAAAAACCTATGACGAGAAGGAAAACAAGAGTATTCTTATCGAGATAGCTAACCTCAACTTGCGACTCACTTTGATACGCTATATGCAACTTTTTGGTGTTGCGAGTTTGTTCCTATCGGTGTTTACAATGTTGGTTTTGTTTTTTGACTTTCAAGTTATTGGTTTGTACTTCTTTGGTGTCAGCTTATTGAGTTTACTAATTTCGCTCGCTTTATCCTTCTGGGAAATCAGCATTTCGGTGAAAGCATTACAAGTTCATTTAAGTGATTTGATTTCGTAACAACAATTTAAACATTTCGTCTCAAAATATTTCAAATGCAAAAAGAGCTGTAAAATTAATTTACAGCTCTTTTTATATTTTAAAAAAATAGCCTCTTAATTAACGAGTCCGCCTTCTTCTTTCTTCTCATTATTTAATAAGCTTGGTGTTTCCTTAGCTAGTTTATTCTTAGTCGGAATTTTATAATTTAAACTAAAGCCAAATTTTCGAGTATCCGTCTTATTACTGATTAACAATGGGGTTTGATACGAGTTGAATGCATTTTCGTTTATATTCAAAATATCATCTGCATAGATCGATAATGTTAATTGATCTTTTAAGAATTTTTTCGAAAAACTAAAATCTAGTGAGTTTCTAAAAGGTTTCACAGCGATGAAGTAAAAATAGTTTCCCTTTGGAATAATGTAATTGTAGTTAGCCACAAACTTAATTTTCTTTGGTAGCACTAACTGTGACATAAAATTAAACATCCAGAATCCCTTTGTATCAACGTTTGGTATGTCATGATACTGATAACCAGCGTAGACATATAAAAAATTCATGGTATCAGGATTGACATTCATTTTCATTGTTTCGGCAAGTCCTTTTGTAAACAACATGTAAGGAATAGGCAGTCCCGCACTGAAATTATGAATTTTAATTTCGGGTAAATTCTCATTAGTATTAATTACTAAATCATCCTGCAAGCTCACTCTATTAATGACTTGATTCTTAGCCGAACTAATATTGTAGCTGATAAAAGCGTAATCAAATGCACTAATTTTTGCTTCGTAATTGTTATAAATTGTTGGTTGTAAATTTGGGTTCCCTGAGTAATCGATATTTGGATTTTGGTAATTGGTATTATTAGGATTTAAGGCGGAGGTGCTTGGTAATGTAATTTTTTTGTTATAATTCACATTAAAATTAATCATTCTATTAAAGTTGTACTGCGCACTAGCATTTGGAAAAAAACGAAATTGCTTGAAAGCGGTAAGCTCAGCTACATCAGTATTTCCTGTTATATTGTAATCTTCAGCTCGACCTCCTAGTATGAAATTAATTTTATCAAATTTAGACTGTAGTTCGACATAAGAGGCTGCTGTTCTTCGCTTGTAATCCAAGTTGGTCACTCCTTTGCTTGCAGCTTCAAATAACAACTCCTCATACAATGCCCCAAAGCTTAATTTCCCTTCGTCAGAAAATTTTAATGGTTGTGAGTAATCTGCTTTTACATTATATAAATTTTGATCAGAGGAATTTTCTAATGTCGCGACTGCATTTCCTTTTCCGGTCAATTCAAAATCGTTTGTATTATTATTGTAGTTGAATTTAAACTCTAGTTTTTGAGCAGGATTTTCAAATTTCTTTTGATAGGTAACTACGGCGTCTTGGCGCAAGCCTGTATTAACCGAGGCATCATTTGTAGTAAAACCAAGGCCAGTACCAGTAGTATAACTGTCATTGTTATTTTGAGTAATATCATAATTCAACAATAATCTGTCTTTTCCTATGTCAAAAGTCAAAGCCGATTTAATGTAATTATTCCTCCCTACACGATCAGCATTCGTTTGAGATAATACTGTGTTTTCATCATTCAATTGTTTCTCAAGCGTATTCCAAATCGCACTTTCTCGGTAATTTTGACCTAAATTTAATTGCCACCCAAAGTATTTATTTTTAGCATTCAGCAAAACACTATTACTCAACTTCCATCTTAAGCCATCATAATCGGTAAAACTGCTACTATTTGTATACGTAGCACTCAAATAATTTTTGGCATTTCTATTAGTGATAATATTCAAAATCGCTCCCCCAGAAGTTGCAGGAAACTCCGCTCCAGGTTGCGTGATTATCTCGATTTTCTCAATAGCATTTGCAGGCATTCCTTCTAGAAACGAGTTCAATTCATTAGAGGATATATTCAAGGGGCGACCATCCATAAATACGTCTAATTGTTTCCCTTGATACATCATCCCTGCAATGTCAGAGGCGATTAATCCTGGTAATTTTTTAATTCCTTCAAGTACAGATCCCGTATTCAAACTAGGTTGATCAGCAAAATTAAATATGGTTCGATCTGCTTTTTGTTCTATTGCTTTCTTGGTTTTAATAATGGCTACCTCATTTAATTCGGTAGTTTTCTCAACTGGTTTTTCAGGAGTAGTTTGCGCTGTCGCAAAAGTGATACTGCCTAAAAACACCAAGGCAATAAAAGGAATCTTTTTCATATTTTTTATATCAGATTTCCTATAAGTCAACGTTATACCTATGTTGTTACAATTTAATTCTAAAAAATTTAACTATTGAAGATTAAACCTTCGTCAAATATAAATATCTTACAAAGTACCCCAGCTAACAAATACCACTTCACATGAATAAAAGTGCATTATGGTCCCTTCGTTTGGGATTTTCAAACAAGGAGAATGAAAAAATAAATCAAAAAGGTCTTCAGTCATTTTTAAAGGATTCATTTAAAGTTCCGTTTAACGCTAGCATCCCTAATTTTTTATCGAATAGTCCTAAAACTGCCGAAGAATTAAAAGAAAGACGACTACAGTTAAAAGCAATTTCAAAAGAAGAGCAAAAGAAAGCAAGAAAAGCAGAAAATCAAATCTCTGAAGCCATGAAACAATGGTGGGTTGACAAAATGATTACTGCAGAATATCCTTTACAAGAAAAAATGACTTTGATGCTACACAATCATTTTGTGGCAACGTACCAAAAGGTAAAAGTAAATCATTGGGTTTTTGAACACAATCAAATCTTGCGTAAAAATGCTTTTGGAAATTACAAAACACTTACTAAGGAAATTGTAAAAAGCAATGCTATGGTGCGCTATCTTGACAACACTCAAAATAAAAAAGGAAAAATAAACGAAAATTTGAGTCGGGAATTACTAGAATTATTCACGCTCGGAATTGGGAATTATACAGAGGAAGATATTAAAAATGGTGCGAAAGGATTAGCAGGATTAACCACAGCTGATGACCAAGCTACTTATAAAAAAGCTTTTACCGATGATGCTGTAATTACTTACCTAGGCAAAAAAGGTGTTTTTAAAGCAGACGAACTCGTGGATATTATTTTCGAACAAAAAAACATTCCGTATCGAATGACTCGAAAGATTTTACAATGGTTTATTTATGATAATCCTAAAGAGGAACTAATTACTTATTATGGAGATTATTTTCGAAAAGTAAACTTTGAGTTCGAACCGTTACTAATGAAAATATTTACCGAAGAATATGAAAAAAATACTGCCGGCTCTAAGATAAAAAATGCTGTAGAATACAATTTACAGTTGTTAAATGAGTTGCACCTTGAAAACATTAAGAGCAATGCAATAGTCAACTTCTTGAAGCAGCAAAGTATGGATTTATTCAATCAACCTAACGTAAAGGGATGGGAAGGCGGGAAATCATGGCTAACTACTCAAATTTTCTTGCAACGTGTCACACTTGCTGATGCTTACTGTCAAGGTCGCGCATTTAATAGACAGGCAATGAATGAAAAAACAGCCATGAATAAAGCCAAAACTATCCATCTAGAATGGGAAAAAGGAGACAACAAAGCCATCATTGCGGCATTAACAAACCGATTGTTATTTACAGTAAGTCCCGAATCTCAAAAAGATTTTGAGACTTTATTGCGACATGACTTTGATCCTAATATCCCTAATGCAAATCAGGCAGTATTGCGCCTGTTCAATGCTATTATTAAAGAACCTGAATTTCAATTAATCTAGCCATAGCTACTAACACCTAACATTATGAACAGAAGAAATTTTTTATCATTAACAGGTACTTTTACTGGCGGAGCGCTATTATTACCTGATTTTTTATTCTCATTTAGCAAACAAGAAAACTTAATTATAGGCGAGCAATGTGTGGTCTTTGTCCAATTGAATGGAGGAAACGACGGCTTAAATACATTTATTCCCTATCTCGATCCTTTGTATTACGAAATGCGCCCTAAGATTGCCCTTTCAAAAGAGGATGTAATTGCAGGAAATAAGGAAATGGCTTTTCATCCTGCTTTGAAGGGCTTTGCTCAAATGCAGCAAAACGGTGATTTGAGCGTAATTCAAAACGTAGGATATCCAGAGCCTAACAGATCCCACTTTAGAAGTCAAGAGATTTGGCAAACTGCCTCAAATTCTAATGAATATCTTGACGAAGGATGGCTGGGTCGCTACCTCGATTTGCAATGTACCACGCACACGCCTACCGCAGGAGTGAACATAGATAACATTGATAATTTATCACTTAAAGGAGATGTTCCCAATGCAATTACCATTAAAAACCCAGAGCAATTCAAGGTTAAAAATGGAAAAGAAGAGAATACAACTTTATCTGAGAACCCTGAGTTGGATTTTGTTCGAAAAATAGCCAATTCTGCCGTGGAAGGTTCAGAACAAATTCAGAAAGCTTTGACGCATGCTACAGATGAAAATTCGTATCCTAAAACAGGACTAGGGGAAAACATGTCATGGATAGGTCGCTTAATTAAAGGAAATTTAAATTCGAAAGTATATTACACTTCCTTAAATGGTTTTGACACCCATGACAACCAGCTAGCGCTACACAAAGGAAAACTATCTGAATTAAATGATGCCCTATTTAGTTTTTACACCGATATGAAAAATGCTAAACTTTTGCAGAATGTTACTGTGGTAGTATTTTCTGAATTTGGAAGACGCGTCCATGATAACGGAAATGGTACAGATCACGGTACAGCGGCGCCCATGTTTATAATTGGCGGAAGCAATAAAGGAAATGTTGTGGGCAGTAATCCTAATTTGTCTGATTTACAACAAGGGGATTTGAAACATCAAGTCGATTTTAGAAGTGTGTATGCGACCTTATTAGAAGATAAATTAAATTTTGACCCCGTAAAAATTGGCATTAAAAACCCACTAGTAACCGACTTATTTTAAAAATAATCATACTGTTAAAGTAAGCTTAGAGATGAAAGCGTATCTTTGCCCCTCTAAAAATTTAACAATGTCAAATAATACAGTTTTAAAAGGGGTTTTTCTAGTAGGTCTAGGCGCTACAAGTTACGGTATGCTAGCCACTTTTGTGAAGCTTGCTTACGGAGATACAGGAATTACAGGAAATCCATATACCACTGCTGAGGTTACCTCATCACAGTTTATCTTAGGAATCATTGGGATTCTATTAATTAATTTATTCCAAAAAAATAAGAACAAGAACAACGTAAAAAAAGCGAGCTCGCGTAATATTTTTCAGTTAATGTTAGCCGGAACTTCATTAGGAATGACCAGCGTATTTTATTATTTAGCTGTGCGTTACATTCCGGTTTCAATAGGAATCGTTTTACTAATGCAAACCGTATGGATGGGAGTAATTCTCGAAATGATATTAGAGAAAAAACTACCTTCTAAGCAAAAAGTCATATCGGTAATTATCGTATTAATAGGTACTGTACTTGCTACAAATCTTCTAAAAAACGAAATTCAGTTAGATTGGCACGGAATCATGTGGGGAATGTTTGCAGCAGGATCATTTACAACCACTATGTTTACAGCAAATCGCGTAGCTACCGAGATTTCTTCGGCACAACGTAGTTTGTATATGCTATTAGGTGGAGCGGTGATCGTTTTTGGTTTCTCAATAGCGACGCAAACAACGCCATTCAATTATGACATTTTTTATAAGTGGGGAATTATCATGGCTCTTTTTGGAACTATAATTCCACCAATGTTAATGAATGCAGGATTTCCTTTAACAGGAATTGGATTGGGTAGTATTGTATCTGCTTTAGAGTTACCTATTTCTGTAATGATGGCCTTTGTATTATTAGGCGAAGAAGTTATCGCAACACAATGGATGGGAATCTTATTAATCATCATTGCCATTGTGATTATGAACTTGAACTTTAAGCGCAAGCAAATAGTTTAGTTCTTTTTGCCTAAAAAAAGAGTACATTAGGAGCTATTTTTAATCTAAAACAATATGACTTTTCCCTGGCATTTATATTTGATGGCTTTTATATACTTCATAGCAGGTCTAAATCATTTTAGGAGTCCGAGAATGTATCAAAAAATTATCCCTGATTATTTTAGCAACCCTAAATTGCTGAATGTAATTAGTGGCATTGCAGAAATAATTTTAGGTATAGGACTCGTCATTCCAATGCTTTCAGTTTACGCAGCATGGGGAATTATAGGGTTATTAATTGCCGTCTTCCCAACACACATTTATATGTACAGTAATCCTAAAGTACGAATGGGCTTACCTAAGTGGGTTTTACTACTGCGCATGCCTTTGCAGTTAGTATTAATTTATTGGGCTTACCAATACACATAAATAGCAAATCACAAATTTTAAAAATCCCTTTGTTCAACGCAATTGAACAAAGGGATTTTCTATATTATACAAAATTCGAGTCTTGAAAGTCTTGTTATCAATATAAATATCAGGTACCCCTACTGATTTTAAACCATTTTGAATATGTTGTAAAAGTTATTTGATTGTAAGTAGATGTGTACCAATATCAAACATAAATGACCGCTTCTTAATCGCTCAATATTAATTATCATTCTAATTTAAAAAAAAGATAGCGTTTTCCTGCGAAGTAAAAATTATTTTTATTAATATTGGTATCTAATTTAGAATCAATTATATTAATCATTAAAACCTATTTGAATTAATTTTCACATGATGAAAAAGAGTAACCGCAAAGAACTGAACTGGGAGCAAACAGAAAAACTTGTAGCATTAGCATTAGAAGAGAAAAATCCTTTTGAAATTATAAAAAAAGAATTTGGCCTCGCTGAAAAAGAAGTTTTGGAGATAATGAAGAAAAAGCTGCCCGCTGAAAAATTTGAAATGTGGAAAAAGAAAGCTAGTTCCAATAAACCAAAACCAAAGCCAATTAAAATCGATGATTTTGATGAAGATTTGGATGGTAAATATTATATAAAAAACAAATTTGATTAATCAAATTTCTAAAAGACACTCTGCAAAGCGTGTCTTTTTTTTATACAAAAAAGTAACACCTTTTTTGTAACAGATCTTCACTACGATCGACTTATCAATAAAATCACAATAAATGAAAAAAATAGTATTTGCACTTTCTGCTGCAATTGTATTAATGGGTTGTAAGTCAACCAGCACAGCCGTAAATGCCGAAGTTAAGGAGGAAGTTAGCGTAGCAATAGATTTAAACAATGTCACTAATGACAAAGTACAGGTCGCTATAGTAACGCCAAGATTTAAAACAAATCAAGTTACTTATAATATTCCAAAAATAATTCCAGGAACTTACTCTATCGATGATTACGGAAAGTACATTGAGAATTTTAAGGCATTTAATGCAAAAGGCGCTGAACTTACTGTAGTTAAAAGTGACGACAATTCTTGGACCATTCAAAATGCCAAAGAGTTATCTAATATTAGCTACTCTGTAAATGACACCTACGACATCGAAGGAACTCACGAGATTTTTTCTCCTGCAGGAACTAATATTGATGCTAATAAAAACTTCATGTTAAACATGCATGGTTTTGTAGGATACTTTGACAGTAAAAAAGATGTCCCTTATACGGTAAGTATTGCGCACCCTGAAACATTATGGGGAGCAACATCTATGATCGATAGTGATACAACAGCTACAAATGATGTTTTTACTACTCCACGCTATGCTGAACTAGTAGAAAATCCAATCATGTATGCCAAACCAGATTACACTACTTTCACGGTTGATGGAATGGAAATCTTGATAAGCGTTTATTCTCCTTCAGGAGCTGTAACTGCAGAAAGCATTACGCCAGAAATGAAAACAATGATGACAGCTCAAAAAACATTTTTAGGCAAAACAAACTCAACTAAAAAATACAGCGTTTTACTTTATCTATCGACGATGAAAGAAGACGATGCAAAAGGTTTTGGAGCATTAGAACATCCTACAGCTACCACAGTGGTGTTGCCAGAAATGATGCCAAAAGAAGAACTAGTTAAATCTATGAAAGATGTCGTTTCTCACGAATTCTTTCACATTATGACACCACTTACAATTCACTCTAAAGAGATTCAGTTTTTTGATTACAACACACCAAAAATGTCAGAACATTTATGGATGTACGAAGGAGTAACAGAGTATTTTTCTAATTTATTCCAAATCAATCAAGGTCTTATAGACGAAGCCGACTTTTACGACCGTTTGTCAAAACAAATCGAGCGCGCTAATAACATGAACGATACCATGTCATTTACTAAGATGAGTTCAAATGTATTAACAGAACCATACAAAACGCAATACATTAATGTTTATCAAAAAGGTTCTTTGATAGGAATGTGTATTGATTTAATCATTAGAGAGAAAAGCAATGGCGAAAAAGGTATTCTTGACTTAATGCGCAAATTAGCGGCAGAGTACGGAGTAACAAAACCATTTGACGACAAAGATTTGTTTGCAAAAATTACAAGTTTGACTTACCCTGAAGTAGGCGCGTTCTTAGAAAAATATGTAGCAGGTACTACTCCAATTCCTTACAGTGAATTTTTAGGAAAAGTAGGTGTAGGTTTGTCAAACCAAAAAGTTCCTGGAAATATATTTTTAAAAGGTCAAGTTCCCTACATCACTGTTAATCCAGAAACCAAAGAAATCATGGTCCTTCCTGAAATTGAATTGAATCCGTTTTTTACAGCATTAGATTTAAGAGGTGGTGATACGATTCTTGCGATAAACAACAAACCATACTCACTTGTAAACATTTACGAAATGATTACAGAAAGTACTACCTGGAAAGAAGGTGACGCAGTAACTGTAAAAATTAAAAGAGATAGTAAAGAGCAAACTTTAACTGGTAAAGTAGCTTTCCCATACGAGGAGCAAGAGGTTTTAGAAGTTAATGACCCTAGCAAAAGCAGCTTGAAAAATGCTTGGTTAAAAAACTAATTATAGCAAGTTTTAAAAACAGCATTCTATTTTGATAATGCCCCCAAAAAGTTAGACACTATTTGGGGGTATTTTTATACTAAATAACATGAACATGCGCTATCTACTTTCCAACTATTTTCTTTATTTTGCACCAAAATTATAACCAATGAAAAAATCAATTCTTGCACTTGCTAGCTTATTAATAGTAGCATCCTGCAACAAAACCGAATCAAATGCCGACTTGTACATAACAGGGAACATAAAAGGATTAAAGAAAGGAACTTTGTACATTCAACGTATTGTTGATACCGCTCTCGTAGCAATTGATACAATCGTTATTGACGGTAAATCTACCTTTGAAGCAGAACTAGACTTGAAATCACCTGAGATGTTATATTTATTCCTAGATAGAGGAGTGAGCAACTCAAAAGATAATAATATCGCTTTTTTTGCCGAACCTGGTAAAATGACGATAGAAACAACTTTAGATTCTTATTTAATGGATGCTAAAATTACAGGATCTAAAAATCAAGAATTATTAGAAGAGTATTCAAAAATCAATTCGAAATTCAATGAGGAAAATTTAGATTTAATTGCAAAAAAATTCAAAGCCATTAAATATAAGAAAGAAGCCGCGATAGATAGTTTGACTAAAAAACAGGAGTCTAATATCAAACGAAAATATTTGTTTGCTACTAACTTTGCAATCAATAATAAAGATCATGAAATAGCACCTTATATTGCGTTAGCTGAGATCTATGATATTAATCTAAAGTATTTAGATACTATTCAAAAATCAATGACTCCTAAGGTAGCGCAATCACTCTACGGAAAGAAGCTAACATCATATGTGAACGATATCAAAAAGCAATAATCGCACTTTACAATCTAGAATATAAAAAAGGCCTTGTATTTAATTACAGGGCCTTTTTTGTATGCAAAAAAAAACCACCTAACAAAAGTTAGATGGTTTTACGATGAGCCGGCGGAGGGACTCGAACCCACGACCTGCTGATTACAAATCAGCTGCTCTAGCCAACTGAGCTACGCTGGCGTCTCATTTCGAGTGCAAATATACAGATGAATTTCAATATTACAAATAAAATTTACAATAAAATTCAACTTTTTTTCAACTGCTTATTTTTAAGATATTTAGCTTTTTAAAATAAAAAAACCACCTAATAGATTAGGTGGTTTTGCGATGAGCCGGCGGAGGGACTCGAACCCACGACCTGCTGATTACAAATCAGCTGCTCTAGCCAACTGAGCTACGCTGGCGTCTCATTACGGGTGCAAATATACAGATGAATTCGTGTTTTCCAAAATAAATCTGCTATTTTTTATCGTTTTTTTTGACTACAATTCGTTGATTTTAGCAATCAATTGATTTGCAGTTTGTTCCAATTCAACATTGATTTGTTTGAAGTGCGCTTTTTTGTTTTCAACATTTTTAGCGTTCACTTTTGTGATCAAAACATCAAAAGCAGCGATAGCTTCATCAATTAAATTATTAGTTTCTGTAGTTGGTTTCCCAGTTGTAGAAATTTCAAATAAGTAAACCGCTTCAATAATATCTCCTAATACGTAGTTGATGTCTTTCTTTAAATTCTTAATGTTTGCCATTTTTTTTAATTTTAATTTGCGTCTGCAAAAGTACATATAATCTTTCTATTACTAACTATGAAATGTATATTTCTAAAATAGAAGCTTTTCCAGTGACAATGTAATAATCCATAGCGGCAGGAATCAAAACTGTATCTCCTTGTTTATAGCTATAAATGGTTTTATCATACTCTAATTCAAAGGCTCCGTCAATACACATATAGACTGTAAAGCTATTTCCAGTTTTGCTAACTTTCATCTTTTCTGTCAAAGGAATAAAGTTAGTGGTAAAATAGGGACAGTTAACAATTGAATTAGATTGGTTTTCCTCTTCTAAGTAGGGCTTTCTAGTATCAAATTTCTTATAATTAATAGCCTCAAGTGCTAAGTCTACATGCAATTCTCTTTTATTACCTTGAGCATCTTTTCGATCAAAATCATACAAACGATACGTGATATCAGAGGTTTGCTGAATCTCGGCAATTAATAATCCCGCACCAATAGCGTGAACAGTTCCAGTTTCTAGAAAATAAGCATGGCCTTTTTTAACCTCAACTGTATCTAAGATAGAAAGCAAGCTATTATTGTTTAAATGCTCTAAATATTCTTCTTGAGAAGAGTCTTCTTTAAACCCTACAATAATATTCGATTTAGGATCTGCCTGCATCACGTACCACATTTCTGTCTTTCCAAAAGAATTATGACGCTCCTTAGCTAAAGTATCATTAGGATGAACCTGAATAGATAAATCTTCACGAGCATCTAAGTACTTAAACAATAATGGAAACTGTGTTCCAAACTTCTCGTGCACCTCAGTTCCTAAAATACCATTGGGATTATCTTCAATAAGCTGTGTTAATGTTTGTCCTTTTAAATCTCCATTAGAAACTACACTTACATCACCAGCAACAGTAGACAACTCCCAGCTTTCTCCAGTAATAGAAGAAACAATAGGTTTATTTAAAACAGTTTTCAATTTTTCTCCTCCCCAAATTCTATCTTTTAGAATAGGATTAAACTGTAACGGGTATATTTTTGCGCTCATAATTAAACTATTTCTTTACATTACAATTGTAATTTTTTTACTTCTTCAAGCGCGCGTACGATGTGCTGCGCTCCTAATAAATTATTAAAAATCATCGTTATCACCCCTTGCCTATTTATAACATACGTTATTCGCGCTGGCAACAATCCAAATAATGATTTTTGAAAACCAAAAACATTTTTTACGGTGCCATCTTGATCAGATATTAAATTGAATGGCAACTTGTATTTATCTGCAAAAGCGCCATGTGAAACAGCATCATCTGCACTCACACCTATAACCTCGGCTCCTAAATCTACAAATTCTTGATAACTATCTCTAAAACTGCAAGCTTGCGTTGTACAAATAGCAGTATTGTCTTTTGGGTAAAAATAGAGCACAACTATCTTTTTCTCAATATGATTTGCACTGTCAAATATATTTCCATTCAAATCTGTTGAAATAAAATGCGGTACCTTATCCCCTACTTTTAAAGCCATTATTCTCCTCTATAGGTTACAAAATTTCTTGCTGTCTCATATAGAATTACTTCAATATCAAAAGAAGTTTCAATTCTTTTGCGAATTTTATTCCAAATCACAACTGCGATGTTTTCTGCCGTTGGATTCAAATCTTTAAATTCAGCTACATCAACATTCAAATTTTTATGATCAAATTGATCTTCAATCTCTTCTTTGATTATATCTGCTAAAAACTTTACATCCATTACAAAACCTGTTTCTGGATCAATGGCACCAGTTACGCTCACCGTCAAATCATAGTTGTGACCGTGAAAATTAGGATTGTTACATTTACCAAAAATTGCATCATTTTTTTCAAATGACCAATCTTTTCGATACAAACGGTGCGCCGCGTTAAAATGTGCTTTCCTACTTATAGTAACTCTCATAAATTTTGATTTTGTTATTTCAGATTTCTATTCGAATAAAAATCCCTAATCCACAATTAAATAAAATGCTATTATAATTTATGGTCTTCTAAATAATGATAGAATTCGTCAAAAATAATTTTAAACCATACTGTATATTGCTCTGGAAATTCTTGCATGTCTTGTTGTACCGCTTCGATACTCATCCATTTCCACGCTTCTACCTCATCAGGATTAATCACAGGTTCCTCATTATAATAACCTATCATCACGTGATCTAACTCATGCTCTGTTAATCCATTATCAAATGGTGCTTTGTAAATAAAATGAAAAAGCTCTTTAAGCTCAGCTGTAAAACCCATTTCCTCGTATAGCCTTCTTGTTCCAGCACCTATATTTGTCTCGCCTTCGCGTTGATGACTACAACAAGTATTTGTCCAGAGTAAGGGAGAATGGTATTTATGATGCGCTCTTTGCTGCAACATCATCTCATTTTTACTGTTTAAAATAAAAACAGAAAATGCGCGATGCAGCACTGCTTTTTCATGTGCTTCTAACTTAGGCATCAGCCCAATCTGCTCGTCTTTTTCGTTTACTAGTATTACGTTCTCTTCTATCATAATTATTTTTAGCCAAACAAAAATACAAAAAGATATATAATAAAGGAGGGCTTTAACGTTCTGTTTCGAATTGTTAAAGGCTATTTATATTCAATCAAAAATTAAGCTACAATTAGCTCAAGGTTATTTGCTTATCTTTACTTTTAATACCGCAAAAACACTGCAAAACATGCCTGAAATTTTTATTCGAAAAGCTGTAAAAACCGACTTAGACATCCTGCTTACATTCGAGCAAGGTATTATTGAAGCCGAACGCCCTTTTGACAGCACTTTAAAATCTGAAAAAGTTAGCTATTATGATATTGAAAAAATGATTCAGTCACAAGATGTAGTCGTGGTTGTCGCTATCGGTGATAATAATATAGTAGGATCAGGGTATGCTAGAATAGAAAAAGCAAAACCTTACTTAAAATATTCTAAATATGGCTATCTGGGCTTTATGTACACTCTTCCTAAATTTAGAGGCAAAGGTGTTAATGCAGCAATTATAAAACATTTAATTAATTGGTGCAAGAATGAAAATGTAAACGAAATTAGACTTGATGTGTATAGTGAAAATACGATTGCCATTAACGCTTACGCGAAAGCTGGATTCAAGAAACATTTGATTAACATGAGGTATGACGCGGACTGACGGCATTTAATTTATCATAAAGTTATGATTAGCGTTTCACTTTATACTTTTTAAATGTAGTTACTTTGCACTTTTAAATAGTTATTAAAATGAAAGCACTTACTTTTTCTGAATTTGGTTCTTCAAAAGTTCTTAAATACGCTACTATCGCCGATCCTGTCCTTAAAGAAAATGAGATCTTGGTCGAAATGAAAGCCATTGGTTTAAATTTTGGAGATATTTATAGAAGGAAAGGCAACTATTATTTGACTGGAGTACCGCCGTTCATCGCGGGATATGAAGGAGCTGGTATTGTAATAAATTCTAATAATACTTCTTATACTGTGGGTGACCGAATTGCTTTTGCGGATGTACCTCTAGCTAATGCAGAATTAGTAGCAGTTCCTATAGAAAAAGTGATTCCTCTTACTGACGAAATTAGTTTTGAGACTGCCGCTTCAGTTTTATTACAAGGATTGACCGCTACCTACTTAGCTACAAATAGCCACAAAACTATTGCTGGAGAAACTGTATTGGTGCACGCTGCCGCTGGTGGTGTTGGTCAGTTATTAATTCAAATAAGTAAACTGCTTGGAGCAACCGTTATTGGACTAACTTCAACAAAAGAAAAAGCCGAATTTGCCTTATCAAACGGCGCAGACAATGTTTTTTTATACGACGAGGATTGGAGGAAAAAAGTACTTACTTTATGTCCACAAGGCGTCGATGTTGCTTACGACTCCGTAGGGAGTACATTAAGTGATAGTTTCGAAATCACAAAAGATTGCGGTCAAGTGGTCTTTTTTGGAATGTCAGGTGGTGATCCTGATTTTATAAACCCAAGAATGCTGATGGACAGTTCCAAAACGCTCACCGGTTGCGATTTGTGGAGTTACCTCAACTCTAAGGAAGAAAGGATTAACAAAGCAAACCAATTGTTTGACTGGATCAATTCCGGACAAATTAAAATACGTCCAGCCACTTCATTCAAGTTATCCAAAGGTAGAAAGGCACACGACTACTTAGAAAGCCGAAACAGTACTGGAAAAATCATATTAATACCTTAGTCCCAGTACGCTTTCGACCTAAAATTTAATTTTACTTCTTATTCAAAATTGCACCAATCATTAAAGCACATTTTTCTCCATCAATTGCCGCTGATATAATTCCACCAGCATAACCTGCACCCTCACCACAAGGATACAATCCTTTAATTTGTAAGTGCTCATAGGTAATTGCGTCTCTAGGGATACGCACTGGAGAAGATGTTCTTGATTCTGGTGCGTGTAAAATAGCTTCGTTTGTTAGATAGCCTTTCATTGATTTTCCAAATTCAGTAAATCCTTCACGCAGTATTTGTGTTAGAAAACCTGGAAAAACCTGTCCCAATTCCACTGATGTCGTTCCTGGAACGTACGAGGTTTTAGGAATTTCTGAAGAAACTTTGCTCTTTGTAAAATCAATCATTTTTTGAGCGGGAACTTTTTGACTTTCTCCCGCAAGATGCCATGCTTTTTGTTCGATACTTTTTTGAAATTCTAAACCTGCAAGAGCACCAAATTTAGCATAGGGCTTAAAATCTTCTAATTTCAATTCGATTACAATTCCGGAGTTTGCTGTCACTTGATCCCTTTTTGACGGCGACCAACCATTGGTAACCACCTCTCCAGGACTTGTTGCACAAGGAGCGATTACACCTCCTGGACACATACAAAACGAATACATTCCGCGACCGCCAACTTGCTTTACAATACTATAAGGTGCCGGTGGCAATAGTTCGCCACGATAATCGCAACTGTATTGAATACTGTCAATTAAGGACTGCGGATGCTCTGCACGCACACCTAGTGCAAAAGGTTTTGCCTCGATGAATATCTTTTTTCGATCTAACATCTCATAGATGTCTCTTGCTGAGTGACCTGTCGCTAATATCAATTTATTAGCTGTGATTGTCTGCCCAGTTTGAGTAACAATCCCTTGTATTTCATTCTGTTTTACTAAAATATCAGTGACTCTAGTTTCAAATAAAACTTGACCACCACATTCAATAATCTTATCTCTAATGTCTTGAATGATTTGTGGTAATTTGTTGGTACCAATGTGAGGATGCGCATCCACTAGAATATCTGGTGTAGCACCATAAGCCACTAACAACTCTAATATTCGAGTAACATCACCACGTTTTTTAGATCTCGTGTATAGCTTTCCATCAGAATAAGTTCCTGCTCCACCTTCTCCAAAACAATAATTTGAATCCTCATTTACTAGATGATCTCTATTAATTGCTTTCAAGTCGCGACGTCTTCCTCGTACATCTTTTCCGCGTTCAACTACAATTGGCTTCAAGCCTAATTCAATTAACTGCAATGCTGCAAATAAACCAGCAGGCCCAGCACCTACCACGATTACCTCTTGCTCATTAGCAACATTAGGATAATCTGGAAGCTGTATTTGTTGTTCTTGAAATACATCTCCCTGCATATAAACCGTCAATTTTAAATTGATTTTGATGGCTTTTTGACGCGCATCAATAGATCGTTTTAAAATTGTTATATGTTGAATCTCACTGTTGGCTACTTTTAATAATTTCCCAACGTGATCTTTTAACAATGATTCGTTTGCTGCAGTTTCTGGTGTAACTTGTATTAGTAATTCTTGAGGCATTTGTTTAGTGTAAAAAATTGAGCCAACTTATAATGAGTAAAGTCAGCTTGCAAAAATACTATTTTGAACTGAATTCTGCTTGCGCAAAAGCGAATCCGTTTCAAATAATCCTTTATCGCTTAAAATTGCCGTTAGACTTTGTAACTTTGAACCGTATTAAAAAATTAAAAATATGTCTCGACAAATAAAAATGATATGGGATTTTAGAGGACCCGCTGCTTTAAAAACAGCCGAACACCACGAAATTCACCTTAAAGAATACATCTCTGCAGAAAATATTTCGCTTAATATCACCGGTTTTCAGGAAAAGTCAGAAATGCACGCCATTGCTTTTATGGTGGTGACTGATGAACACATGATTTCGGTAAGAGATAATTTAAAACCACATCGCGCCGAAATTTACACTGGCGTATAGTTATCTTCTAATTCGAAAGATTCGTTAACGGTTTTGATTGCTCATTTTTCAAGCGTCTCAACGCTTGTACAGTAAATATTAATGTCTTGTTAAATTTGGTCGATACCGGCTAAACTAAAAAACTAATTCTCGTTAATTACGTACATTACATAAAACAAACATTTTATTATGAAAAAATTATTCCTCCTATTATTATTAGTTTTTGTGCAAATGGGATTTGCGCAACAAAAAGACTATGTCGCTATATCTAAACAATTAATTGAATCAGTTAAGTCAAAAGATGGCAAGACGCACTCTTATGTAGATTTGATAGCAAATGCTAACGAAGACGAACTTTTAAAACAATTGAAATCAGACGACGAAAGGAAAGCGTTTTTCATAAACACCTACAACAGTTTTGTGATTGTTTCTTTGAGAAAAAACCCAAAACAATATGAAGACCGTAATGCTTTTTTCAAGTCAGAACAATTCGTTATTGCAGGGAACAAAGTGAGTTTAGATGTTATCGAACACGATTTTTTAAGAAGGTCTAGCATTAAGTTGAGCTTGGGAAAATTACACAAATTATTTCCTTCTAAACTAGAAAGAAAATTTAGAGTTGACGACGTGGATTATCGTATTCATTTTGCTCTAAACTGTGGCGCAAAAAGTTGTCCGCCAGTAGGAGTTTATGATGCAAAAAATATTGACAAGCAACTTGACAAATCAGCAGAAGCTTATTTAAAAGACAAATCTAAATACGTTAAAGAGAGTAATACTTTAACTGTAACGCCATTGATGAGTTGGTTTAGAGGAGATTTTGGAAACAAAAAAGGCGTTAGAGAAATTTGTAAAAAATTCAATATCATTCCTGAAAATGTAAAACCAGATATCGATTATGCTGATTATGACTGGACTCTTGATATCACTAATTTCAGTTAATCAGTATAAAGCCACTTAATCGAAACCTACCTTATCAAAGAGATACATGAGTAAAGCAGTTTATCATTTTTTTAAAATTGGCGCAAAGTTAGCGCTGAAGATTTACTGTAGTAAAACTGTTGTTCACTTTGACGAAGCTACATCTTATACGGCACCAAAAATAATAGCATCAAATCACCCTAATTCGTTTTTTGATGCTATTGTTATTGCCATCAATTATCCCAAACCCATCTATTTTTTAGCACGAGGAGACGCTTTCAAAAAGCCTATTGTTGCTAAATTTCTAAATGCATTACAACTGATTCCTATTTACCGCTTGAGCGAAGGAAAGAGCAATTTGATTAAAAATGATGATACGTTTACAACCTGTATTTCATTATTCAAACAGAATGAAACAATCTTGATTTTCTCAGAAGGTTTGTGCATCAACGAATGGAAATTACGACCGTTGCGAAAAGGCACAGCACGACTTGCTCTACTAGCTTTGAATGCAGGCATAGAGAATTTACAAATCCAACCTACAAATTTAAACTACTCTTCATTTTTAACAAACCCTAAAAAAATATTAATCAACTTTAATCAGGAGTTCAACGCAAGTGTACTCACGCTAGAACAAGACAGCTTTTTTTACAATAGCTTTAATACTAAATTAAAGGAAGGAATCTCAGATCATCTACAAATTGCCGAAAAAGACGAAGACATGAATGCTTTATTCTATGAAAAAAAGTCTCATGCTCAAAAAGTTGCTTTAGCAGCTCCTGCTTTATTAGGATACCTTTTGAATGCGTCTATTTACCACTACTTTAAAAAAATGGCGCAAAAAAAAACCAAAAATACCGTTTTTTATGACTCGGTTCTTTTTGGTTTATTATTAATTTTTTATCCTGTTATTGTACTAACAATAGCAATTGTGATGGGATTTATTGCGGGTTATGTGGCTGCAATAATAACATTTTTTACATTCCCATTGACTGCATACTGTTATAGTCAGTATAGAAGATAAACTTACTTTACTTTACTTATTGCTAACATTTTAATCATCCAATTAGGTAAAGGCTTCTCTATATTTCTTTTTCGAAGATCTAGATACCAACCAATTTTTTTCAAAATAGGCACTTTATGCGTTTCTACTAATTCGATTAATGTTCCGTCTGGATCTTCAATATAACAAAACCTTCCCGAAGCGTGATCCATAGCAAAAGAATTACTACTATCGACCGAAAAATCAGTACCTTTATTCACAGCATGTCTTTTTAAAGCTTCCATGTTCAAAACATCAAAACAAAGATGAATGAAACCACAGTCGCCCCAAAAACGGTCTTGATAAATCTTTATAGGAACCCTATTTTTTACCTGAACTAATTCTATAACTACATCTCCTAGCAATTTATTAAAAGCTCCTTTGCCTGTTGCCTTTTTACTAATTCCTAGCTTTCGAACTAACTGACCATTCTCTGTACTTTCTGTATCATATAGAACCAAATCAATTCCTAAAACTTCTTGATAAAAATGAAGTGCTTTTTCTATATTTGAAACTCCGATAACACTACCTACAATACCTCCCATATCATGATTTCCTGTTTGGAACCAATCGTTTGAAGAGATAATTTTAAAAGTATTTTTATTCGAATCGGTAACCCAAAAATAATTACCAGTCAATTCAGATACAACTATATCTGAAACCTGAATTTCGTTGATTTGTGATAATCTTTGATAAGATTGCTGTAAATTAACCGACTTAATAATCGCTGCATAAATACCTAAATCACCTAACTGCACAATATTACAATCAGCAGGTTTTCGATCTAAAAACTGCCACAATTCTAAGCCACCGCCACCTTGTAGATTCATGGTTAAAATCGCTCTGCGCTTATAAATATCTCCACCTGTGTACTGCGTCATTAAATTAGCACTCGCGTCGTCATCAAAAATTAGCACGTCCATACCAAACAAATGTTTGTAGGTGTGCATTGCCGCTTCGGCATTTTTTACTCCAATTCCGATTTGTTGAACTCCTGATAAATACTGATGCATGCTTATTCCTTTTATTTAAAATTGAACTGATTTTATCTAACGCCTTTTGCATGCGCTATCTTGTAATATAAACTGGGAATAAACCACCAAAACCAAAATAAAAGACGTTCTGCCTTTAGAATATAAATAGCTTTTTGATTTTTTTTCAAACCTGAAATTATTTTATTACAGCAAACTGAAACAGACATTCCTGCATCGCTATTTTCATCTGTGTTCCCAAATTGCTGACCGTTACCTGCTAAGGCGTTTTTTGAAATATTGGTATTTATTCTACCAGGATATACGATAGAAACATGGATATTGGTTTTAAAAAATTCACATTGTAAAGTTTCCAAATATCCTTTTATAGCATGTTTTGACGCGGCATAACCTGAACGTAAAGGAAAACCTATTAATCCAGCAATACTACTAATTACACAAATATTACCTTGACCTTGTTTTTTAAAATGCGGCAGTAAAGATTGGATTATTGCAACAGGAGCAAAGAAATTTAAATCCATTAATTTTTTGTACACAAATATATCCGTTTCCTCTGCCATTGCTCGCTGACTTTGACCTGCACTTTGAATTACATAATCTATATGACCTTCGAACAATATAGCTTGATCAACCAAATTAGGAATACCATCAATATCTAATAAATTGTAATTTAAAATGTGAGAACGCGTATTTTTCAACTCGCCTTTTAAGGTAGTTAAAGCTGCAACATTTGTTCCAGTTAAGATTAATATCGCTCCTTGTTGTGCTAATTGCAGTGCTAATTCTTTACCAATTCCTGAGGAGGCGCCGGTAATCCAAACAACTTTATTTTTAAAATGCATTTTTTCTATAGCTTAAAAGTTCTTTATACTTCGATAACATTTCCTGTTGCGAAGCCCCTTTTTTATACATTTTTACAATTTTTAAGTTGGCTAATTGCACCGTCAACCAAGTATTTTCTTCATATTTTCTTGCTGATACAATTGTCGCTTTAGGGATTAATTTAAACTTTCCTTTTTGCCAAATTCTAGCCAAGAAATCATAATCTTCCATTATAAGCATCGACTCTTTATACTCACCGACCTGCTGCCATAATTTTCGAGTAATAAAAATACTTTGATCGCCTCCGCGAAAAAACAAGTAGTTGAATCGAGTGAAGAAAGCATTGCATTTAAGAAGCAACATCGCATTATCAAATTTTGTTCTAAAACTTCCGCAGTTATAATCATTAGCGATTGCTTGATTTATATCTTCGAAAAAAGTAACAACTGGCAAACTATCTGCATGAACAAAATAGAAAACATCACCACTGGCATGTTTCACACCAAAATTCATTTGTCCAGATCTCCCCTTTACATCTGAGAGAACTGTTTTTACTCCCATTTTTTTTGCAATTGCAAGTGTTTCATCTGTACTTCCACCATCAGAAACAATAATTTCATATTGTTTTCCAACTAAACATTTTTGCAAATGATTAATAATAGTAGCGATTGTACTTAGCTCGTTGTAAGTAGGGATAATAATACTCAAATACATTTGTAATTATTCTATATTTTTAAATACAAAAAAGAGAAGTTGTAGTAACTTCTCTTTTAATTTATACTTCTAATTAGCTACTTCGCTAATAAATTTTATTCGCATCAGTCGCAGTTCGTCGATATCATAATCGCCTTCAAATTCTTTGAGAGCGCCTTCAATTTTATCTGATTCAGATTCCATGAAATAATCATAGATTTCTTCTTGCTGATCTTCATCAAGCATATCATCAACCCAATACTTAATATTTAATTTAGTTCCTGAGTAGACAATTTGTTCCATTTCTTTAATTAACAAGTCCATTGTCAAGCCTTTCGCTTTAGCGATATCATCTAATGACAATTTGCGGTCAATGTTTTGTATAATATAAAGCTTATTAGCCGAATTCGTTCCCGTCGACTTCACTACTAAATCTTCCGATCTAACAATTTCATTTTCGTTTACATATCTATTGATTAACTCTACAAAATCAGCTCCGTATTTCTTTGCTTTACCCTCTCCTACTCCATGAATATTAATCAATTCATTTAATGAGATTGGATATTTTAAAGCCATGTCTTCTAATGATGGATCTTGAAAAACTACGAATGGCGGCACACCAATTTTCTTGGCTACTTTTTTACGCAAATCTTTCAGCATATTCATTAAAACAGTATCAATCGCTAAAGTCACTTTTGATGCGCTAACAATTGCTTCGTCAACAGTCTCATTATACTCATGATCCTCAGACATTAAAAATGAAGATGGTTTTTTTATAAAATCAAGCCCTTTATCAGTAATCTTTACGATTCCATAAGTTTCAATATCTTTTGTCAAAAAACCAGCAACCAGAACTTGTCTTAATAAAGCCATCCAATATTTCTCATCAAAGGAAATCCCTGATCCAAAAAAAGGTTGAACATCTGTACGATGTGCTTTAATAACTGCGTTTACACGACCTATTAACGTAAAAACAATCTCTTTGGATTTATAAAGGTGCTTTGTATCGCGTACTACCTCTAATAATTTCACCACCTGCTCTTGCGCTTCTATCTTAGTTTTCGGATTTCGAACATTATCATCCATATCAGCACCATCTCCGTTCTCGCTGTCAAATTCTTCACCAAAATAATGAAGTAAGAACTTTCTTCTTGACATCGATGTTTCGGCATAAGCCACTACTTCTTGTAGCAATGCAAAGCCAATCTCTTGTTCGGCAACAGGTTTCCCTGACATGAATTTCTCTAGCTTTTCAACATCTTTGTATGAGTAATATGCTAGACAATGCCCTTCACCACCATCACGACCCGCGCGACCGGTTTCTTGGTAATAACTTTCAAGTGATTTAGGAATATCATGGTGTATTACGAAACGAACATCTGGCTTGTCAATTCCCATACCAAAAGCAATCGTAGCGACTACAACATCAACATCTTCCATAAGAAACATGTCTTGGTGTTTTGCTCTCGTTTTTGCATCTAAACCAGCATGGTAAGGAACAGCGCTAATTCCGTTTACTTGTAAAACTTCGGCAATGGCTTCTACTTTTTTACGGCTCAAGCAATAAATAATTCCTGACTTTCCTTTATGTTGTCTTATAAAACGAATAATATCCGACTCGATATTTTTTGTCTTAGTGCGCACTTCATAATACAAATTTGGTCGGTTGAACGACGCTTTGAAAGTTTTGGCACCAGCCATATCCAAGTTTTTAAGAATATCTTCTTGCACTTTTGGAGTAGCCGTAGCCGTAAGTCCGATGATAGGAATATCACCCAACTGTTTTATAATATTTTTTAGATTTCGATATTCAGGCCTAAAATCATGTCCCCATTCAGAGATACAATGCGCCTCATCAATTGCTACAAACGAAATTTTAACTCCTTTTAAAAAGTTAACGTTTTCCTCTTTAGTCAATGACTCGGGTGCTACATAAAGCAGCTTCGTTAATCCAGATGTAATATCCTTTTTAACCTGTGTAATTTCTGTTTTTGTAAGAGAAGAATTTAGGACGTGTGCGATACCATGTTCTGAAGACAAACTTCGAATAGCATCAACTTGGTTTTTCATTAAAGCGATTAGAGGCGAAACGACAATTGCGGTTCCTTCTTGTATCAAAGCGGGTAACTGATAGCACAGTGATTTTCCACCTCCAGTAGGCATGATAACAAAAGTATTTTCTTTGTTAAGCAAACTTTTGATGACTTGTTCCTGCAGCCCCTTAAATTGGCTAAAGCCAAAATATTTCTTTAATTCCGTATGGATATTAATTTCGTTTGAATTCATTCTTTATTATATGGTATTTTGTATAAATTTGCATTATAAAGATACTACTTTCTTTTACACTTACAAATTTTAAACATTCTGTTTTGATATCAAACGAAAATATATTGGCCCTAGCCAAAAAAACCATCATGACTGAAAGTGAGTCGATTATAAAACTCACCAGCTTTTTAGATGATAATTTTTCAAATGCAGCTCAAGCAATCTATAATTCTAAAGGCAGATTAGTGGTAACAGGGATTGGAAAAAGTGCCATTATCGCGCAAAAAATGGTCGCTACTTTCAACTCAACAGGAACACCTTCTCTATTTTTGCACGCAGCAGAAGCCATTCATGGCGATTTAGGAATGTTGCAAAAAGACGATGTGATCATTTGCATTTCGAAAAGTGGAAACAGTCCCGAGATTAAAGTTTTGGTTCCGTTATTAACTCGTTTTGGAAACATTTTAATTGCAATTACAGGAAACATGACTTCGTTTTTAGCAAAAGGCGCAAAATACGTTTTGAATACTACAGTTGACAAAGAAGCTTGCCCAATAAATCTAGCTCCTACAAGTAGTACAACTGCCCAATTAGTAATGGGTGATGCCCTGGCCGTTTGCTTGATGGAAATGAGAGATTTTAAACCCGAAGATTTTGCCGTTTATCATCCAGGTGGTGCATTAGGCAAAAAATTATTGCTACGTGTAAAAGACATGTTAGAGCATACTTTAAAACCAATGGTTGCTCCGGATGCATCAATCCAACAAGTGATTTTTGAGATTTCAGAAAAACGTCTAGGTGTAACCGCAGTTGTCGAAAATGATGCTGTTATAGGTATTATTACTGATGGTGACATTAGAAGAATGCTTAGCGAAAGAGATCAATTCAAAGATTTAGTTGCCAGTGACATCATGACTAAAAATCCTAAGTTGATTCAAGCAACAGATATGGTTACAGATGCTCTAAATACATTGGAAGATTTTTCTATCACACAATTGATTGTAGTAGAAAAAAACGAATACAAAGGAGTGTTACATTTACACGACATTTTAAAAGAAGGAATAGTATAATGGCAAAGAAAAACCAAAACGAAATGTCGTTTTTAGATCATCTAGAAGATTTAAGATGGTTATTAGTGAGAAGTACGATTGCCATTATTATCATGGCCTTTTTTACTTATTTTATAAGTGATTATCTATTTGATGTAATCATTTTTGGACCTACAAGACCAACGTTTTTTACTTATGTTTATTTTTGTGAATTGTCGCATTCATTAGGAATTGCAGAAACGATTTGCATCACCGAAATGCCATTCATCATCCAGAACACGGAGATGGAAGGACAGGTAAACACCTTTATATGGATTTGTATGTTGGCTGGATTTATCTTGAGTTTCCCCTATATACTGTGGGAAGTTTGGAAATTTATTAGTCCAGCATTATATTCGAATGAAAAGAAAAATGCCAAAGTTTTTATTTTCTTTTCTTCATTACTCTTCTTTATAGGTGTGCTCTTTGGTTACTTTGTGGTTATCCCTATGTCGGTTAACTTTGTGGCAACTTTTACAGTGAGTTCTGTAGTTTTAAATCAATTTACACTAGACTCCTATATTGGAATGGTAAAGACCTCAGTTCTAGCGAGCGGACTATTTTTTGAATTACCAATAATTATTTATTTCTTGACTAAATTAGGGTTAGTAACGCCTAGCTTTTTAAGAAAATATAGAAAATATGCAATTGTATTAGTCCTAGTTATTGCCGCCATCGTAACACCTCCAGATGTGGTAAGCCAGACTATTGTTGCAATACCAATGTTATTAATCTATGAAGCAAGTATTTTTATATCAGTATTTGTTCATAAAAAAGAAAAAGAATAAAGATGGCAGATATTATCGAAGAATTTAATGAGTACCGTTCTAGAATGAACGAAAAATTATTAGCTGACAACAATAAAATTGTAAAGCGAATATTTAATCTTGACACTAACGCTTATGCTCCAGGTGCTCTTGACGTTAAAACTAAAGAGTTGCTAGGCTTAGTAGCGTCTGCAGTATTGAGATGTGACGACTGTGTAAAATACCACTTAGAGACAAGCCATAAAGAAGGGGTTACTAAGGAAGAAATGATGGAAGCAATGGGAATCGCTACGCTTGTAGGAGGAACGATTGTTGTCCCTCATTTACGTAGAGCATACGAATTCTGGGAAGCTCTTGAAGAATCTAAATAATTGTTAACAGCTTTACTTGTTGATTTGTTTATTCGTTAATTTGTAGCGATTAAACAAATCAGCATTTAAACAATTAAATGCTGAACGTTTAAAACCAAAGAATATGATCTTAAGAGCTGACAATTTAATAAAAACGTACAAAGGTAGAAGTGTTGTAAAAGGGATTTCTGTAGAGGTGAATCAAGGTGAAATTGTGGGATTACTTGGACCAAACGGTGCTGGTAAAACGACTTCTTTCTACATGATTGTAGGACTAGTAAAACCCAATTCAGGAAACATCTATTTAGATGATTTGAACATCACTGATTATCCTATGTACAAAAGAGCACAGCAAGGTATTGGATACTTAGCGCAAGAAGCTTCTGTTTTTAGAAAATTGAGTATTGAGGATAATATTTTAAGCGTTCTACAACTTACAAAACTTTCAAAAGAAGAGCAAGTTGCAAAGATGGAGAGTTTGATCGAAGAATTTAGTTTGGAGCACATTCGCACAAATCGTGGTGATTTATTATCCGGTGGTGAGCGTCGTCGTACTGAAATTGCACGTTGTTTAGCAACCGACCCAAAATTTATTTTATTAGATGAGCCGTTTGCTGGAGTAGATCCCGTAGCTGTAGAGGATATTCAACGAATTGTAGCGCAGCTAAAAAATAAAAACATTGGAATTTTAATTACAGATCACAACGTTCAAGAGACCCTTGCCATTACTGATAAAACCTACCTGATGTTTGAAGGAGGTATTCTAAAAGCCGGTGTACCAGAGGAATTAGTTGAAGACGAAATGGTACGTCGTGTTTATCTAGGTCAAAATTTTGAATTGCGTAAAAAGAAAATTGAATTTTAATTAAATTTTCTTTTTCATGAAACAAGAAAAAACCTCCAAAGAAACCTTAGAAAAATGGCATAAAGATCCTAATAATTGGGTCATGGGTATTTTTTACTTCAATAGAGAGGACCCACGGATATTCCCCCCTAAGCGAATTGCAATGTTAGGATGGACAGTAAATTTTGCTAATCCATATTCAGTAGCAATTTTAATAGCACTATTGACAATTGCAGTCTTAGCAACATCTTTTAAAGGATAAAAGAAAGTTTTATTCGATAGTTATAAATTGCAGTTGCTGCAAATCACCATTATAGATATTTAAATCTACAGTACCTTCAATTCCAGGTAAACTTCCTTTTTCAGTAAATTGCCAAAACAACCAGTTGTCCTGAATTTTTTCTCTATAAAAATTATAATTAGCGATCCAAAATAAGTAATCGCTAAACTCTTCTTTCAAGAAACTATCATAATACTTTTCGCCTGTATAAATTATTGGGCGTACTTTATAATGGTCCTCAATAGCCTGCAGCCATTTCCTTAAACCTACTTTTAATTGTCGTATTGATTGATTTTTAGGCAATTGCTCTATATCCAGTACTGGAGGTAAATCACCTTTGCTTAAGCGAACATTTTTAATAAATAATTCTGCTTGATCTAGGGAGTTTTCGTTAGGTCTGTAATAATGATAAGCACCTCTAATAATTTTGTTCTCTTTGGCTTCAAGCCAATTTTTACTAAATTTTCTATCCGGACGATCACTTCCCACAGTTGCTCGAATAAAGACAAAATTTATAGAATAAGTCTCTTCAATACTCCCTAAGTCTTCCCATTTTATATTGCCCTGATATTCTGATACGTCTATTCCAATTGCTTTACCATCATGTTTACTTAAAACTTGAAAATTACGCACATCTGAAAGTCTTTTTTCTTCCAATTGCTCTTTGGTTGCAAAGTGAGATTTGTATCCTAGATAATATAATAACCCGTCACGGTAGTGGTATATTGCTAGACCTATTGCAGCAATAGCAATAAAAGCCCCTAAAATCTTAGCTATCTTTCCCCATGAGAACAAGCTTTTCTTTTTCGCTTTTTTATAAACGGTCCTTTTTCTGACTGTTTTTTTTCTCATTAAGAAATAGCTTTTTTTGCTTTAGCATTATTTATCACAGACAATAAAACATAGCTAATGATAACTAAAGCCACTCCTAAATATTGGAAAAAGCCTAATAAGAGTAATGAAAACAATAAGAACCCAATTTGTAGCGCATTATCTTTTAACGTGAACTTTTTGATTTTTAGCGAAAACAAAGGCACCTCAGCATTTAAAATATAAGCGCTTAATAGAACAGTTAGTAACAGGACCCATTGATTTGTTAATACTTCTAAGATGATTAAAGAATCAGAATATTGCAAAATCAGAGGTAGACTCAAGATAAAAAGTGTATTTGCGGGAGTTGGCAAACCTATAAAAGATTCTGTTTGACGTGTGTCTATATTAAAATTAGCCAAGCGGTAACACGATCCTAAGGTTACTATAAAGCCAAGGTAGTTCCAGATCTCGTGAGTACCTATCTCGTGTTGACTATTTTTCATCATAAAGAACATAACAAAACCAGGCACTACCCCACTAGTCACCATATCAGCTAGAGAGTCTAGTTGCAGCCCTAACGGACTTGCAACGTTGAATAGTCTTGCAAAAAAACCGTCAAAAAAGTCTAAGAAAATCCCTAAACACACAAAGTAAAAAGCCGCAAAATAATTGCCGTTTGATGCATATACTAATGCGATACAACCGCATAGCAAGTTGAGTAAAGTAATTAAATTGGGAATGTGCTTTTTAATATTCATTGTTAGGTTTATTTAAAGTCAAAAAGCAAATTTACTATTTTAACTTATTGATTTGATTCTTTTTTCAAGGAGATTTTATTTAGTTCATGGAAAGATTAAATACCTTGAAAAATTCAAGTATAACTGCAGCTCAATCTTGATAAACTCTTTCAGACAACCCCTAATAACAATGAAACTAAATCCTGAAGTATAAGAACAAAAAGACTTTCTATTATTTAAAAAAGGCCAAAGATAATTTCCAAATGTTGCTCGCTTCTTCTTGTTGAATTATCATTAAACATTTACCTTAGCATTAAATTTTAAAGTATGAAATTCTCAACGCATCTTTTAGTGATTTGCTTTTTGCTAGGATTGTTTTCAACATCAAAGACATACAGTCAAGAAAGAATTTTGTCACCTAATTCAAAGATTAGCATCTTGACCTGCGGTACGGCAAACGAAGCGTATTCTCTTTTTGGACATACTGCAATACGCATTTCAGATCCTGAAAATTTTATTGATGTCGTGTATAATTATGGTGCTTTTGATTTTAGTACGCCCAACTTTGTATTGAAATTCATAAAAGGAGACTTACAGTATTTTGCTGCCGTTCATCCCTACAGTGATTTTATTAATGAGTACACCTATGAGCATCGAGATGTTTATGAGCAACAATTACAGATTTCGTTACCATTACGACAAGATTTATACAGTAATTTGCAGCAATCGCTAACTTCAGGAGAAAGTTACTATACCTATAAGTTTATTGATAAAAACTGCACATCAATGGTTGTGGATATCATTAATAAATCCTTGAAACAAAATGTAGTCGTTAAAAAAGGCGACACAGACATGACCTACAGGTCTATCTTGTACCCGTACTTCGACAATCATTTTTATGAAAAATTAGGTACTAGTATTATTTTCGGAAAGAAAGTAGATCAAGACGGAACTCAAATTTTTCTTCCTTTCGAACTCTTAGAAAGCTTGAAGAAAATTAATTACAATGGTCAAAAATTGGTAACACAAACCATCCCAGTTTTAACATTCGAAAAACAAGTTGAAAGCTCTTGGTGGAACAATCCCTACAGCTACTTAATTGCTTTACTCCTTATTTTAATTTTGAACATTAAAAAGCTTAACCAATTTTACTTTTTGCTTTTAAGTTTGATCGGACTCTTTTTTATATTTGCCGGATTTTATTCATTCCATGAAGAATTAGCGTGGAACTATAATGTATTGCTTTTTAACCCTTTGTTATTAGTACTATTGTTTTTCACACTGACTAACAACAGCCGTTATATTTACAAGTTGGCAGTAGCAAATTTAATCTGTTTAGTAACCTACCTTATACTCTTAGCAAACAAAGCACATTTATTAATTGTACTACCAATGATCATAACAAGTGCGGTAATACTCGTGAGAACTGCTGTCAAAAACAAAAAGCGTATTCCAATTATTATTTAAGAACCTTCACATTAAATAGAATAGTAGAAATACGAATAGTATCGAAATTACTTCTTGAAAAAATCACGAACAACAATTGAAGTGAACTTTTTAGCGCCGTTATCATTCATGTGTCCGCATGATGAAAAATACTTGTTCTCAATCACGACATTTTCATAATTATGAATTTCAGGGTAGGCACTTTTAACCTTCTCAAAATAATTCATTCCAATCACATTTTCACACATGGGTGTCATAATGGGAATAAAACGGATATTATTTGTTTTGCATAATTGCTTAATTTCTTCGTAATATTTATTTCGTTTTAGAGGATTAAGACTTAAAATATTATTCTTCATATTGCCTTTCTTATTAACCCCTAAAGCATAATATCCGCCATTCTCATTTGCAACAGTTTTCTTTTGAATAATTGTATTAAAAAGTTCTCTACTTCCTATTTTTGAATCAAATTTCAAATATCTGTAGAAAGGAATATAATACAATTCATTAAAATTAGATTCTTGTTCAAAATGGTTTTTAATGATTTCTGAACGGTGTATGTATGGTAAGAATTTAGCCGCCACCCCTTCCGATTGTTTGTCATTCGATAAATTTAAATCAGCTTCTAGGATTAGGTTTTTAA
Organism: Flavobacterium frigidarium DSM 17623; assembly: GCF_000425505.1. GTDB lineage: Bacteria > Bacteroidota > Bacteroidia > Flavobacteriales > Flavobacteriaceae > Flavobacterium > Flavobacterium frigidarium. Next base: position 350,444 of record NZ_AUDO01000001.1, read on the forward strand.
TTTCATAATTCCGTTCAATCATTAATTTGAGCAATAGAGATGCTTCATAAAGATGCCCACCGCTCATTCCGTAGTTAAAAGTTTTGAGTCCGTTTTTTTCGAATATACGAGTGACAAAATGATTATTTGCTCGAGAAGAGCCTAATATCACCACATCATAAGAACGCGCTTTCGATTTAAACACATCAGCAACCTTATCTCTGCTCTTTGAATTTAAATATATAGCGGTATAGCCAAAATCAAGTACCACAGCTAGTAGTACTGTGATTAATACGATTTTTACAATAAAAATTAAAAATGATTTCATCCTTTGAATGCTAAATTTTAAAACTGAAAGTAAATAAATTCTTTGTAATCAGAGAAAGTCCCTAGTGCGATAATTGCAGCAATGGCCAGCGCTAATTTTAAACCGCTTTTTCTACCAGATATGGGTTCGATGCTAAACCTATTATTCCACTCCACAATAACAAAGACGATAACAATAGCTAGTAGTTCATAATTGTAGCGTTCATTTGCAAGATATTGTGACGCAAAGTTTCCATTGCTAAACATTCTTTTGATGTAGGCGACGGCATCTGTTATTGTGTTGGCTCTAAAAAAGATCCAAGCTAAGCAAGCTAACAAGAAAGTATAGAAGATACTCGCTATTTCTTTAATAGACCTCAAATTCCATTTTAAATCTACCATTTCGATATTCGAACGATTCTTATTCAATAGTAACAGCGGTAAAAAATAGAGTGCATTTATAAATCCCCAAGCCAAATACGTCCAGTTTGCACCATGCCAAAAGCCACTTAGTACGAAAATGATAAATACGTTTCGCACTTGTTTACTTTTACTTCCTTTACTTCCCCCTAACGGAATGTAAACATAATCCCTAAACCATGATGATAGCGAAATGTGCCAGCGCCTCCAGAACTCAGCAATATCTCTTGAAAAGTAAGGATAATTGAAATTACGAAGTAAATCTATGCCGAATAACTTCGACATCCCTAAGGCCATATCAGAATAACCAGAGAAGTCACCGTAAATTTGGAAAGCAAAATAAACAGCACCTAGAATTAGTGACCAACTATTCATTGCAGGATAATGATCAAAAATTGCATTAGCATAGGTAGCACAACCATCAGCTATGACCACTTTTTTAACTAGTCCCCATGTAAACTGATAGACGCCTTCTTTTGCTTTTTCGAAATCAAAAGCTCTCCTAACTTTTACTTGTGGCAATAAGTGCGTCGCCCTTTCTATAGGACCCGCAACCAAAAGCGGAAAGTAACTAACAAACAGCGAGTAGTCTACAAAGTTATATTCTGCTTTTATCCTCTTGTAGTAGATATCAATAACATAAGATAAGCCATGAAAGGTGTAGAATGAAATTCCTACTGGCAACACCACATCTAATAAAAATGGCGATGATTTGAGTCCAAAATCACTCAGTAACGTAGCAAGTGAGCTGGCAAAAAAATTATAATATTTAAAGACTGCTAAAAATCCTAAATTTATACCGACACTCAACCAAAACCAAAATTTTCGAGTGCTAGCATTCTCAGTTTTCTCAATTTGGATTCCAGTAGCATAATCTAAGAATGTGGAAAAAACTAGCAAGAATAGAAAACGCCAATCCCAACAAGAATAGAAATAATAGCTTGCCAAAATTAAAATAAAATTCTGACTGCTTTTGGTTTTATTGAAAACAAACCAATATAAGAAGAACACTATAGGCAAAAAAATTGCAAACGTCAGCGAATTAAAAAACATGGGGCATCAATAATTTAGCTTGCAAATATACTATTTAGCTGCAGTTATTTTAAAAGTAAATTAGATATTAATCTCCCAAAAATTTTATAAAGATAAAGCGCTGTAAATCTTATTTAATATTCAAACTAAAATGCAAATAGTGCAGTTGCATTGGTACTAAAACAAAAAAAAACACAAAGGATCACTTTGTGTTTTTTCTATATTAAAATTGATTTATTACCTAAGTGTCTAAAGTCTCAAACGCAGAATTCATACTTTTAAATTCAGGTACGATTTTTTTCATTTGAAATACAATTGCGCTATTATCAAATCTATTAGCAATGGCGATTAAATCGTTAATCTCTGCATGTAGCATTTCAAATTCACTTGAGAGCTCTTCTGCAATCATTATTTTACTATGGTGTGTTGGTATTGTTTTCGAAGTATCATTTAATAATTCTTCATACAATTTCTCTCCAGGTCTAAGTCCCACGATTTTGATCTCGATATCTTTGTCAGGTATAAAACCAGCTAACTTAATCATCTTTTTGGCTAGATCTATAATTTTAACTGGTTTCCCCATGTCAAAAATGTAAATCTCCCCTCCATTACCCATCGCACCAGCTTCGAGAACGAGTTGGCAAGCCTCAGGAATAGTCATAAAATACCTGATTATGTCAGGATGTGTAATTGTCAAAGGACCTCCGGCTGCAATTTGCTTCGTAAACAATGGCACAACCGATCCATTAGAACCTAGTACATTTCCAAAACGCGTTGTTATAAATTTTGTTGCCAATTCTAAACCTTGCTCTCTACTGCGTAACTGTAGGGACTGCACATATTTTTCAGCAATTCTCTTACTAGCTCCCATCACGTTACTTGGATTAACAGCTTTGTCAGTAGACACCATGACAAACTTTTTCACATGATGTAAGCATGCTAAATCAGCTAGATTTTTAGTTCCTTGAACATTAGTATGAATTGCTTGAGCAGGATTGTCTTCCATTAAAGGAACGTGCTTGTACGCCGCGGCGTGATACACTACATGTGGCTGATATTTTCTGAAGATCTCATCAAGCGCCTTTCTATTTCGAACATCCGCAATTACACTGTAAATATTCGTTTTTGTTTTTATATTACCTATTTCTAAAGTCAAACTATGCAAAGGTGTTTCGGCCTGATCTAAGATGATGACACTTTTAGGATTAAAATTAAGAACTTGTCTAACAATTTCGCTACCAATAGATCCGGCACCACCTGTAATTAAAATCACTCTATCTTTTAACTGTTTTGAAATAGACTTTCCATCTAATACAATTGGTTTTCTATCTAGTAAGTCTTCAATTTGGATTTTCTTTACCTTTTGAGAAATCTCCTTCTGATTTTCCCAATTCGAAATCACAGGCACGTTATATACTTTATAATTGTGTTCTAAGCATTGATCCACTATAAGTATTTGCTCTTCTTTTGACAAACTTTTATCTGCAATAATTACAGCTACAGCCCCTACTGTGCGCATTAACGTTGGTAGCTTTTTCTTTTGGATTAATATTGGTAAATCGAGCATTCTCTTAGAAGCATTCTGGTTGTTTTTATCAACAAAACCAACAATCTTAAAACGTGACGGAGTCTCAAGTTTCAGCGCATTAGCCACGGAAATCGCATTGGCATCTGTACCATAGACCACCGTTCTAATTAAATTAGGTGACGTTGCATCTGAAACATACAACTCAAAAGATTGCTTTACCACAACACGGTATAAAAATAGACCGCAGAAAGATAAAACTGTATTGATAAAAAGACCTGTATTTAGAACAATTTTGGCGTCAAATATAACAGTGCACAAAAAATTTATTAGTATGAACAATAAAAATACTGAAGATTGAGAAAACAATATCTTAACCGCATCTACAAATGAAGAATGTCTAATTATTCCGGAATAGGTGCTATAGAGCCAAAAGAAAAATATGTTTGCACCAAAAAAACTACATACAAATAGTACGCTATAAGTTGTTAAAATATATTCAAGGCCTGTACCTTTAAATATTAAATAAGTGAAAATAAACGCAAAAATTAATACTAGCGTATCTAGCAAAACAATTATCCACCTTGGTAGGTAGCTTAAGTTATGTATGTTTAATCTAAGTAACTTCTCAAAAAACTTATTTTTGATTTGCTTTTTGAAATATTTTTTTATGTTATTATCCATTATTGGGTATGGTAGCGGTTGATGATGGTTTAATTAATCTTAGTCATTGCAAATTTAATCGTTTATAGAAACTTAAGTTGAAAAATTTGATATTATCTAGAGTATAATTTACAAAATAGTGACTAATGCAGATCAAAACTTTGACAACTAGAGGTCATCTAATTATTTTTTTTTCGATTCTTTCTCTTAATACTAAATATACAGCAGTCAACAACACCAAAATCAAAGCAATTATAGGTAGTGTTAAATAATTTATTGAGTGCAAATATATCAAACCTAAATTAAATAACAATTGAGTGACCGCATATCCAACTGCAACAATTAAATGAGAATATTTCATTTCATTAGCTAAATACTGGTACAAATGTGATCGGTGGGCTTCAAATATATTTTCCTTCTTTTTTAATCTTTTAACTATTGTTATAACAGCATCTATTCCGTAGACAGCAAAGAACAATAGAAATCCTATTTGGTTTGTATCGAGTATTGTTTTGATCATAAAGTATCCTAAAAAAACTGCCATACTAATGCTCCCAACGTCACCGGCGAATGTCTTTGCTTTTTTACGCAAGTTGAAGATACCGAAAGCTATGCACGACAATCCCATTGTCATCAATAAAGGCACACTTGACTCATTCACGTCCAATAACGAGAATGCTATTATAGCTGACAACGCATAAAGTACAGTGATACCGTTAATACCATCCATAAAATTAAAAGCATTGATCCAACCAATCATTAGTATAAAAATTATCGGAAGCAGCCACAAAGCTTGAGTAAATAAATTCAAGTCGTAGCAAATTAGGCAAACAGCAATTAGATGAGTTGTAAATCGTGGCAATTGAGATAAAGGTCTAATGTCATCAATAAAACTTACGAGAGCTACAATAGAAACTGCGATAGTGACCCATAGTGAGCAATATCCTAAGATGAAAGCAATAATTATCGCGATGGGAAAAATAATTCCACCACCTCTCAAGGTAACCGCAGTATGAGAAGACCTATTATTAGGCTTATCAATTATATTAAAGTGATTTGCTATTTTAAAATAAATCAATTCTATGGCTATTAGCAAAACCAAAAGTGCAATATATATCATTTTTTAAATGCTTGTTCGGTCATTTAGAACGTAAATAAAATCTTCTAACTTAAAACTTCTGCTTTATTAAACTAAGTAAGTATTCACCATAACCAGATTTCTTTAAAGGCTCTGCTAATTCTCTTAGCTGTTGCTCCGAGATGAAACCTTGTCTCCATGCGATTTCCTCTATGCACCCCACTTTTAATCCTTGACGTTCCTCTAATACCTGAACAAACTGACCTGCTTGCATCAAACTGTTAAATGTACCTGTATCTAGCCAAGCAGTACCTCTGCTTAAAATACCCACTTTAAGTTTTCCTTGTTCTAAATATACTTTGTTTACATCTGTAATTTCATATTCACCACGCGGACTTGGTTCAATATTCTTAGCAATGGCAACTACAGAGTTATCATAAAAGTACAATCCTGGAACTGCATAATTTGATTTTGGCTCTAGCGGCTTTTCCTCTATCGAAAGCGCTTTAAAATTTTCATCAAAATCCACAACACCATAACGTTCAGGATCCGAAACATGGTATGCAAAAACAACTCCACCCTGCGGTTTGGTATTCGAGCGTAACAACTCTTGCATGTTTGATCCAAAGAATATGTTATCTCCTAAAACCAATGCTACATCATCATCACCGATAAATTCCTCTCCAATTACAAAAGCTTGTGCCAAACCATTTGGAATTGCTTGCTCCGCATAGCTGAATTTACAACCTACAGCAGATCCATCTCCTAATAACTTTTTAAAATTAGGCAAATCATGCGGTGTAGAAATAATTAAAATTTCATTAATCCCTGCCATCATCAAAGTTGATAATGGGTAATATATCATTGGTTTATCATAAACCGGCATCATTTGCTTACTCATCGCTAATGTTAATGGGTGTAAACGAGTTCCTGAACCTCCTGCTAATATAATTCCTTTCATAGTTTATTTTGTTATTAGTAATTCGAAGAGCGTGATCCGAATTACATTCTTATTTATTATTCACATATCTGATAAGACCAAAAAGCATCTTTTTGATTTTTTCAATTTGACTTAAATAGCTTTCAACGGAATTTGTAAACTGTAATCGATTGGCTAAAATTAATTGTGTTTCTAATTCAGATAATGAGCCCATCGCAATATATAAAAATTGTATAAATTCTTTGTCCCCTTTTCTGCCTGCGCCTTCAGCAATATTACTGGAACAGAAACTACTGCTCTCTTAATTTAACTTGATAGTCCGTATTTTTCGTCTGTTGGGAAGTTTTTTGTTAACGCATAAATATCTTCTACGAGTACCATCGATTGTTTCCATACATCTAAATCTTTATGATCTTTCATATTCTTAAATGATTTTAATCCAATTATTTACTCTTTCATTGATGACTATTTTTATTATTACGTCAATTGTATTAATTTAAATTGAAATCCTAGTAAGGAATTACTATCAACTCATTTATGTTTTAAATTCACGAATCACTCATCTCAATTTTCGAATTACAAATCACGAATTACGAATTACTCATATTGTTTTTCGTAATACGTTGCATACTCCCCACTAGTGATATTATTTAACCAATTCTCATTGTCCAAATACCAATTCACTGTTTTCTCAAGACCTTCCTCAAAAGTAACCGAAGGCTTCCATCCTAGTTCTTTATTAATTTTATTAGCATCGATAGCATAACGTAAATCATGTCCTGGACGGTCTTTCACATACGAAATCAATTGCTCTGATGTACCTGCTTCACGGCCTAATTTTTCATCCATGATCTTGCAAAGCAATTTCACCAAATCAATGTTTTGCCATTCATTAAAACCTCCAATATTATAGGTATCATGATTTACTCCTTCATGGAAAACCAAATCAATAGCAACTGCATGATCCTCAACAAACAACCAGTCACGGGTATATTTTCCATCTCCATAAACGGGTAAAGGTTTATTTTGAATAATATTATTAATAAATAACGGAATCAATTTTTCTGGAAAATGGAAAGGTCCGTAATTATTAGAGCAATTAGTCAGAACATACGGCAAACCATAAGTCTCCCCATACGCACGTACAAAATGATCTGAACTAGCTTTTGAAGCAGAATAGGGCGAATTAGGATCGTAAGATGTCGTCTCTGTAAATAAGCCTTCAGCACCTAAACTTCCATAAACCTCATCAGTACTAATATGGTAAAAACGTTTTCCTTCCATGTTATCTTTCCAAATTGTCTTGGCAGCATTTAACAAATTCATTGTACCAATTACATTTGTTTTTACAAATGACAATGGATCTGTAATAGAACGATCCACATGCGACTCAGCAGCTAGATGTAAAACACCATCAAACTGATGCTCTGCAAATAAAACATCTATAAAATCCGCATCAACGATATCTCCTTTTACAAAAGTATAATTAGGTTCGTTTTCAATATCAGTAATGTTTTCTAAATTCCCCGCATACGTTAACGCATCCAAATTAAATATTTGATATTCTGGATATTTTTTCACAAAACGACGAACCACGTGTGAACCAATAAACCCAGCTCCCCCAGTTATTACAATTTTTTTCATCTTCTTTATTCTTTATGACTTCAGTTCAAGATTTAAACTTCAGATGTTAAGCATTTTTTTAAACTTTCTATATAATAAGGTATCTTTATACCGTATATTTCTTCAATCTTCGACTTATCCAATAATGAAAAGGCAGGACGTGCTGCGGGAGTTGGATACGATGAAGATGGTATACCACTTACTTCACAACTATCTCCTGTTATTTCTTGAATAGCCAGTACAAATTCATACCAACTAATTTCTCCTTCATTGGAATAATGATAAATTCCAGGTATCCACTTAGCATTACCTATTATATCCATCATAACTTGGGCCAAATCAGCAGCGTAAGTTGGTGATCCTATTTGATCATTTACCACGCCTAATGTATCGCGTTCATGTAATAGACGTTGCATTGTTTTGACAAAATTATTACCAAAACGACTGTACACCCAAGACGTTCTAACAACTAGTACATCGGGGTTAACAGCCAAAGCAGCTAATTCTCCAGCACGTTTCGTAGCGCCATATACATTGATTGGATTAGTTATAGCTTTCTCATTCAAAGCAGTTGATGACGTTCCGTCAAAAACATAGTCTGTAGAAATATGTATTAACTTAGCCTGCTGCTCTTTAGCATATTTTGCTATAGTGGCTACAGCTTGATGATTGACTAAGTCAGCTGATTCCGTTTCCGATTCCGCTTTATCTACTGCCGTATAGGCTCCACAATTTAAGATAATAGCAGGCTGAATATTATTCAACTGCTCGTTTAGCAGCTTTATATCTCCTAGAGAAACTTGTGTTCGGTCTGCAAAAACCCATTCGTATTGTGAATAGTTTTTTGATAAAACTTTTAATTCCGAACCTAATTGTCCAGTAGCTCCTGTCACTAATATTTTATTCATTTTTTAAAATTAAATTTCCGATAAAAAACCCTGTAAAAAAGCATTATTTAAAAAGCTAATTGTCAAGGCAATTGATTATTATAGAAACGCTTTCAAGAAAATCTAGAAATAAGATATAAATTGCGTTAGCTATTTTAAAATTGTATCGAGAAACGTTTACTACAGCAAATTAATACCCAATAAACTTAAAACTTCCCCCTTCGGGGGCTAGGGGGATTTAAAACTCCCAATCGATGTCATTAAAACTAGGCAAAACCACATCTTTCTCAGATACAATAACTTCACTAACCTCCACTCTCCAATCAATATTCAATGTAGGATCATCATATCGAATCCCTCTTTCACTGTCTTTATGATACAATTGATCAACTTTATACATTACTGATGCCGTTTCGCTTAGAACGGAAAACCCGTGAGCAAATCCATGAGGTACCATCAATTGCTTTTTATTTTCTGCACTCAACACCACACTAAAATGTTGTCCGTAAGTGGGTGAGTTTTTACGTAAATCTACTGCAACGTCCAATATTTCCCCTTCTAAAACGCGCACTAACTTGGCTTGTGCAAATGGATTAATTTGCAAATGCAATCCTCTTATAACTCCTCGCTTAGAAAATGATTGGTTATCTTGTATAAAGTTGTACATAATTCCATTTTCATGAAATTTCGCTTGATTGTACGCTTCAAAGAAGTAGCCACGAGAATCCTCGAAAACGGTTGGATTGATGATTACTAAATCTTGTATGGCTGTTTTTTCTATTGTCATTGTATTGGTTTTATTTTGCAAAAGATTGAAATGTTAATAATATACCAGCTTCAGATTGTACTGGCAGAGGTTTTCCTAAAGCAGTTATGAGTTTCGAATTACTAACTTCGTAATTTTCAGTTAACTTTTGTAATCGCTCCGAATTCAAAGGCAAAAATGTCAAATCACCCACCTTCGAACAAAACTTTACAAAAGAAGTATTAATTTTCCATATAGAAGGATTCTTTTTTAAACTTTCCCCTATTAGCTCGATTACCTTATTAGTTGCTAATGGCTCATCATCTGCCACATTATAAACTCCTTGTGGTATCGAATTATTTTGTAACAACTCTTCTATAACAAAACACAAATTTTGTATACTTAGAAAAGATCGTCTATTACTAAAGGCTCCTAAAGGCCAAGGCACGCCTTTTTTCACTAATTTATATAGCAAATTTAAGTTCCCTTTATTTCCTGGACCATGAATCATACAGGGTCTTAAAATATAGACCCTTTTATTATCAGGCAGGGATTGAGATAAAATATATCGTTCGGCTTCTAACTTCGCTATACCATAATGTGTTTTTGGACTAGGATTAGTTTCTTCATTTAAAATTCCATCAACAGAATCAGCCGCCGCTTTTACAGTACTCATAAAAATAAATACAGAAGCGTTTGATCTTATAAAACCATCAAATAATTGCTTTGTTAATTCAAAATTAGCATCATAGTAATCCTGAGGTTTTGTGACATTTTTTAAGTCATGTGCTTTCCCTGAGAGATGGATAACTGCATCTGTTTCAAAATCGATGTTTTGATTAGGAAAATAGCGAATACTTAAAATCTCTGTATTAAAACTAGACTTCAAATATTTTAAAACGTTTTGACCTACAAATCCAGCACTCCCCGTAATAGTGACAATCATATTTAATATTAGTTTATAACAAAAAAAACGTAAAACTTTATTTGACCCTCCGTTTCTATTAAAATAAACGGCTATGTAATATTATTAGAAAGTTTAAAATTATTAAAAAGTTTTAATTGTTCTTCGACGAAGAAGCTACGTGAATAAATATTTCTATTTGAAAGACAATTTAAAGACAAAACTCTAAGCTTATCCTCATCCAAAAAAAGAAATTTAATTTTTTTGACAATTTCGATAACATCACTTGATTTAGACACAGACGTTATCAAATATCCATTAACATCGTTTCTCACCACATCCGAATTCCCTCTTTCATCTAAACTAATTACAGGTACTCCCATCGCCAAAGCCTCTACTATACAAACCGGCAATCCTTCTTTTTTGCTCGGAAACAAAAAAACATCTGTGATAACCAAATACTTTTCTACTTCGGATGTATAACCAATGTTAACAATATTTTTATTTTTAAACAAATCACTCTCTTCTTTTTCAGTAAGTCCTGTTTTATGGATGGGGTCTCTGCCTCCAATTAGAAGTAAAACTACTTCACCAGGAAATTGCTCTGCCAATTTTAAAAAACTATAATAAACCAAATCAAATCCTTTGAACTCAACGAACCTCCCCGTATAAGTTACTACAAATTTATCCTCGATATTTAAATCTTTTTTCAAACTTGATTTATCTACCTCCGTAAATCTATTCCTATCAAATTTTATTATATCGCAACCAACTCCACAAGAGTTGTACTTCAATGTGTTTTCCTTGAACATATCGCTTACCAATTTATAATCTTTATTATTTATTAAAAACCTTTTATCAAGTCTCATAAAGCAGTATAATTCTACAATTGAAAACATAGCCTTCCTCACACCGCTACTTGCATTCATCCCTAACCCATGAAAAGTACCCCAATACTCAATATTTCTAATTCTAAAAAAAATTGCGGGAAAAATTCCTGTGGTAAAATGTGCATAAATCAAATTTGGATTTACCCTTTTTACAATTTTTCTAATTGCAGAAGCAGTTTTCATCAGTTTTATAATTGAGGTTGACCTTGGTATATCTACAGTATGAAAAGCCAAATTGTATTTATTATAATCAAACTTATCAACAATATTTATTACATTGGAAGAAGAAGATATAACATGGATTTCATTTTCAGAACTCAGACTTACTGCAAGCTCAGCTAAAAAATTATTAAAACTCCCATAATCCGTGATAACTATTATAATTTTCATAATATATAAAATTTATTTTAAAAAGTAAAGCTATAGGTTATTCATTAAATTACTTCATAATCATTTGTTACTCTTAATTTTTAGCTCAACGTTAAAACTTTTTATATCAGAAACAAGCACTCCCTCAAATATGGAATCTTCAATTAGATATGAATTTTTTGGATTTAGCGACATAAAAGACATTTGAGCACCGCCAAAATTAATAAACTTACACTGAGAAAATGAGGTGCTTCCATCTGCAAAAAAGAAGTTAGTATTATTCCCATTAATAATAGAATTTTTAACATTTATTAGTCCTACTGCGCTCTGATAAGCATTATGCCTACCATTAAAATCCAATATTGATTTATTCACATATATTTTTGCGGTACTCTTATAATTTAAAAATGCCAAAGCGTCTCCAGCATCATTACCATCACTAAAGCCAACTTTCATAATGCAATTATCCAAATACATCACTGTTTTATCATTTAGTACATTAGCAATTCCAAAATTAAAATCTTTCATCTTAACATTCTCAATTTTAAATAACGTAACGGCGGTTTCTTCAACATGCAAACATTTTGCATATCCTTCTATGTCCAAATTCTCCAAATTTATTTTATAAGGAAATAAAGAAAATTCAAAAGTTAATGCCGATCTACTTCTTTTATTTTTTTGTTTCTTTCCTTTAAATATACAATCTGCAATTGTAATAACTGCATTTTTATTTACTTTGGCGTGATATATTGCATCACCAAAAGCGTCGTAATCACTACCATTTACAAAAGCGGTATACCCTCTTCCACCTACATTAATAAACTTACAATTTAAAATCTCACTAACAGACACCTCATGAATTCTTAAGCCGTAGCCTTGAATATTCCTAAATTCACAGTTACTTATTTTAACACTTTGCGCAATAAGTTGAGCTCCAACATAAATTGTTTGTTTATATGATGAAAATTGTTCTGTATGTTTTTCATTGATTCCATCGAAAACTAATCCTGATATATCTATTGATGTGTCGTTAAGTTCTTCTAGATTTTCAAATTCATCTATTGAATTCATGTTTCTTCCAATAGATAAAAAAACATTTTCTACAAATGCTGTTAATTTATAAGCGGAGCTACTATTAATAATTTCAGGCATGATAACAGCCTGATTTGAGATTATTTTAATTTTATCATGACTTGACAAATGAACTCTTATGGTCTTACTTAATTTATAACTAGCATTAGTGCGCGGTACATATAAAGTCTTTCCATATTTTATGCAGTAAGCTATTGCTTTTTCAAAAGAATCTGAATCGTTAGTAATACCATCACCAACTGCTCCAAAAAAGATAACAGAAACACTGTTTTTATCCACCTTTACATTTTCAACTTTGTTTTTACTAGATAGAGAGAATAAGGATAAAACACTATAAATAAGTATATTTAAAAACTTTAATTTCATTTTTTCATTAATAAAGTTAAAATATTTCTTCTAATATATTTGAGGTGTTCAAATTGCTTAAGAATGTAATACTTTTTATAATTTATTTGCCTTTTTTGATAAAGTGAATCGTAGCATTGTATAACTCCTAGGTGCATAGCTCTTAAATTTGAAGATAATCCTTTATCACCAAATGGCTTTTTAAATTCCACGTTTTGAGCACCTATATAATCTAATAAATAAACTTTGTTTTTATATGCTATATCTAACCATAAATAATAATCCTCGGCGTATCGCATATCTACATTAAACCCTCCACTTTCATAAAAACAGTCTTTATTTAAAATAACACATGGTGTCAAAAAATAGTTTTTCAAAAGCAGTTGCTCAAATGAAACAACTCCACTAAATTTAACATCTCCTGAAGAATATTTGGTTGCAACCATTTTGTAATTATTGTTTTCTTCCAAAAACTGTTTTGAAATCGATATGTGATCTTGATACCATTGATCATCACTATCTAAAAATGCTATGTGATTACTCATAGCAAGCATTACCCCTCTATTTCTAGCTGTCGATGGACCAGCGTTAGCCTGAATTTCAAGTACACATTTAATATTTGAGTTCGACATTTGAAAAGTTTCATTAATGATCGTTGTAGAGGCATCAATGCTCCCATCATCTATAACTATAATTTCATTTACATGTGCTGATTGAGAAAAAACAGAATCTAGGCACGCCTTAATTGTCTTTTCTGAATTAAAACATGGAATGATTACAGATATGCTTAATGAAGATTTCATATAATATTTTTGAGATTAACAGCTAGATTTTTTAAATTATTATTCACTTTAAAACGAGCCATATTATAATTGAAATTCGCTATCTCTTCCTTATGTTCACCACTTATAAGTTTGGTAATAATAATTTGTAGCTCATCCATAGTTTCACATAAAAAACCCATTGATCCATAGCTATCGAATAACCAATTAAAATAATCATTCTTAATTGAAATTATTGGAACGCCAAGTCTAATCGCTTCAAATATTGCTCCACTAGCACACAATTCATAGGCCTTGTTATCATAGAAAAACACAATAAAGTCTAATTTTAAAATTTCGCGCTCAAATTCTCTTTGTGAAACAAACGAATTTGGATACAATTTTTTTACAAGATTAGAATCATATTGATGAAGTTCTGGAAGTACTTTACCAATGGTTACAAAGTTGATTTTATTTTTAAGTATATCTTTCTTGAACCAACTTGCTAGTGCATATATATAATTAGAATTTTTAGACAACATTTGTGTTCCTATAGCACCTATTGTTATGATATTGCCATCTTTTGTCTTTATAGAATTCTCTGCTGTATAAAAATTGTAAGGATGTAAAAATGAATAGGTTCTTTTTAAAATTCTTTGCCCTATTTTAGGAGTTAAATTTTTTTTAATATTTTCTCCTAAAACTATATATTTAGTTCGTTTTGTACTTAGGTTGATAGCTACCCTTAAAATGAATCCAAATATAATTTCGCTTAAACGTTTGTTTTTAACTTTTAAATACTCAAGTTCTCCATGTAATATTATAATGTGATTGTTCTCATTTTGAAATAATTGGATAAAGTTTAAAAATAAATGTCCCGTGGGAAACAAACATGTCCATACATATAATTTACTTCCATCTAATTTCCCTCTTTTTAGAATTTTAATTATCTGTCTACACTCCCCAAATATCCTTCCTGCCCAATTAAATTCATTTTCATCATAAAATCCTTCAAAAGATAAAAATTCAACATGGCTTAAATTACTATTTAGTAAGCTTTCTTGAACGGCTTTTATATGTTTCTTTTCTCCGTTAAACTTTATTTGAGTGTTTGGGAAACTTAATGAGAACATTTCAACAAAACAACTATTTACTTGGAAATGAACTTCACCTGTATGGGCAACTTCACTAATTGTTATTAAATCTATCATTCAAGGTTTCGTTCTATTTTAATATCAAAAATCGAATTGTAAGGGACATAAAGTTCATAATAAGAATTAACTAATGCATTAAAACGAGCCCAAGAGAACAATAGCATCATAAAAAAAACAACTATCATCTTCTTTTTATCAGACTTAAAAAAATACATTGTATAGCCAATTAAAAAAATTTCAAATAACAGAAAAGGTACTGAAGCTCTAGCGAATACTGCTAAATCTTTTGCAAACAAAAAATATATTAAATTACCTATCATATAAAGATTAAAATAGCCCTCGAAATAAATAAACCGTCCCTTCGATTTGTTCTTTACATAAATAAAAATCGGAATTAATATAAATCTCTTTGTAACTCCTAATAAATATATCACGACGGTACCATTTGAGCTCGAAGGGTCACCATTATCTTGAATCAAATAATTATTTATTTTTGCACCTATAAAACCATCTATACCTAATGCTTTTAATATCAAGTCTAAAATAATACCTCCAATTCCTATTAACCCAAATGCTACACTTAATGCTGCAAAATAGTAAAATCTTTTATTACTTATTTTACTCCAATAGATATAATAAGCAAAAAAATATAATATAGAAGAATAATGTATAGAGGAAGCTAGAAAAACAAATAAAGTAAAAAATAATGGTTTTCGCTTTATAATAAAAATAGTGCTAAATAAGGTTAATGAAATAGCCAAATTTTGACGAACAGCGAAAATGTCGGCAAAATAATAACTATAGAATAATAAAATCAGTGTAAAAAAAAACTCTTTATGATATTTATAAAAATAGGAGAACTTCAGTGATATACATAAAAAAGAGAATATTGATAAAAACACAGAATAATTAGAAGTGAAGTCTCTTACAAAAGATAAAATCACGACAAAACCAGGCTCAAAATTTACAGCGTAAATTTCCGAAAAGTAATAAAATGAATCATAATAACTATCCCAGTCTGTACCTGTTTTCCAACGTAAACTGGCAAATGACCATAAAACTGTAAAAGTACAGATAGATCCTAAAAACAAAATTAATTTTCTGTTAAGTGGTGCTGTATAAATATAATCTGTAAAGCTAAATAAGACTAATAAAATAAATAAAACAATATAAGTTATCAATGACTAAATTTATTAAATATTAATTTAATATTAGGTAACATAAAAAAATTAAGAATCTATCCTTTAATTTGCAAACCTCTGAGCATTAAAGAAATTTTAAGTAATAGATAAAATGTCTTTTTTGGAAAATATTCTTTTACAACGCTTCCAAAAGAATGTCCATCTCCATAAATAACTTGCATTTCCTTTGAAATAAAATTTTTATAACCCAATTTAATTATTTCTGTATTAAATGGTATATGTTCGCAAATTGCTTCCTTTTCATTAATACAATTCGCCACAACTTTATATTTCAGATTGTAAATAGCCTTATAATTATAAACACTAACACCACCAAAAGCAGAAATGACGCTTACATTTTTATTTTTTTTTAGTTTACTCATAATACTTTCGAATGTTTTCATTAAAGAAAGTTGAGTATATGAAAAATTATCTTTCATAGGATATTCGTAAACGGCAAAAACATCATAAAATATTTTAGAATAAATGATATTAAAAGCTTTTCTCACACTTACACCATAACCGAAAATAGCTCCGACTTTACCTTCACACTTTGTAATTGAACTGAGAACTCCTTCAATAGAAAAAGACTCAATGTCAGCATCTATAATGATGACATTGTCAATATCAACCTCAATACCTTCAATATGTTTCAGATACATATTACGGTACATTGTCATTTTGTCAATTCTATGAAAGCTTACTAATGGTATTAGATCGTTATCTGATTGTTTAGGTATTGTTAAAGAACCAAAGTCCTGTGAAATTATTTTAATGCCTTTATTTTTGCCTTCCCATTCATTTAAAATATATTTCGTATTATCTTTACTATCATTTTCAATTACTACAACTTGAGACCATAAAAAATGAGATCTTAACTCATCTATAAGTTTCGTAATTGTATGCAAGTTCTTGTCACAATCCCTAGCCAAGGCTGCTATAACTATCTTTTTTTTATTCTTTATCATTTTTTTTTAGTAAAAAAACCTGTTTTTCTAATTTAGAATAATCATTCATAAAATTAATGAATGAAGAATAATACTGAATACCAGCGACAAATTTTATTGTTTTTAAAGTAAGAATAATTACTTTCTCAAATGAACCTTTTCTTGACTTTTGCACATTCGTAAAAGTTGAAAAGCCCTTAGATTTTATTCCTGTCAAAAGTCTTTGCTTTTTAAGACCAGTTCTAAACTTTCCTTCTGCAGAAAATGGATTATCATTAAAATATTCTTTTTGAGTTGCTCTAAATAATCTTCTATGTAGAGGAAGAATATTTTCTCCATCTTCAAATGAATTAAAAGAATAAGACATTTTAGAATATTGATTATATCCATTTTTATAAACTCCTTTAATATATTCATCAAATAATGGAATATACGAAGGATAGGTATCAGTATTGTATTTAGGATGCCTCCTGTTAATTAGTTTTGGCTTAAATGGGTCGAAACCTGAAAAATGAAAAAACAATAAAGGAAAAATTTCTTTAGATTCTAAGTTAGCTACATTATAACTTCCTTTTTCATCAATGATTAATTCTCTTTCATGAAGGTTCCATATAGCGGGATTGATGCCCATGTGATGGGTAATTAAAACATCATTAGGAAAAAAGGCGGGTATAAAATCCATCCATTTTTGATCAACGTGTAATGCATCAAATTTATCTGCATAACATTTATCTGCTAACCTATTCATCCACCAGTTTATAATTTTATTACCATTAACATTATTACTGATTGCAACAAATCCTAGGTTATAAATACCCACAAACAAAATTTCTTCTTCGGTAATTGAGCCCGTATATTCAGTTTGGATATTGCAATAATGAGGAGTTAAAACAATTGATTTTTCATCCAAATAATTAAAAACCACATCTAAAGGATTTGTAACGTAGATATCTGGATCAAGATACATCACCTTAGAATAACCTTCTGCAAACAATTTTTTAAAGCAAAATGGTTTTATAGAAGTTGAAAACTCAATGACATTATATTTAAAGGCCATTTGTTTCCAATTTGGAATCCAGGTATTGTTTAAGGTTATAATATCATCTACTAAATCCCCTGATTCATCTGATAAGAAAATAAAAAAATCACAATTGGGATTTCGTTTTTCGTAGGATTCTCTTAATGTAAATGCTTGCGCTAAATAATTTTTAGCACAAATTGTAAAAGCCACATTCTTCAACATATGTAATATCTTATTTAATTTTTACTGTTAAACCGTGAAATAAGCCTTTATAAATGGCCGTGATTTTGGAAAGCTTATCTTTTTCACCGATTAAAACTTTAATAGTTCTGTAAATAATATGCGTTTTTATGAGTGTTTTTTTATACGATTTTTGAAACAATGTGGGATAACGTCTCCAGATTAGTGAATGATTTTTAACGATGTGGTAAGTCCTAAAAGCGGAGTAGTTATCCGTCATAAACCCGAATGTAATTTTTGTTGGATAACCCACTTCGTGTAACAGAATTATTTCGGGAAAAATAATAGTACTCAACATATTTTTAGAAAAAATTCTGTAGCAAAATTCATAATCAACAGCGTCAATGAATAATTCTGTTTCAAATAGCCCACCCTTTTCAAACGTTTCCAAAGGAAATATAGAACCTGAAGTTATAGAATCAGATACTTTCACATACTGCTCATCCGATTCAATTAAAACGCTACCTCTATTGCTTATATTGGCACAAAAAATTCCAACATCACTAGCTAATGAATTCTCAATTAAATATTTAAATTTAGATAAGTGTCCCCTCTCGAAAGAGCTATCCTGATCTAACGTCAATATATGAGAATAATGATTACGCTGAGCCCATTTCACCCCTTCATTTAAAGCACCAGCAATTCCAATATTTTCTCCACTCCCTAGATATACTAACTTATTACCATACTTTTCCAATTCATTACGCACCGTATAAATATCTGAATTTTGATAAATAATTAATTGATCTACATCTTCGATTAATTCCCCTATATTGTATAATAATGATTTTATATCTGGTTCATAAACAACTATTACTGCAACTAATTTCATGAGTTAAGTTTTTTTTTAAAGTCTCATAACTATTTTAATAACTTCAATTTTAATTTTTTTATTTTAAGGCTTTGTCACAAGAAGACACAACAATTTGCAATCACTACACATAGTTTAACAAACTTCAAGGGATGACCTACACATTCATATTAAAAGGTAAACGAATAATTTGTCTTAAATAGATATAAATCTTTAATCAAATTCCATTATACTTATCATACATTTTCGTAAGGAATTATTAACTGTTATCTATTTTACTTCATTATAAACTCTAACAATATTTTCTGTAAATGCGTCATAAGAATATTTATTCATAGACTGACTTCTACATTCCTCTTTTATAAATTGTAATTCATCTGATGACTTATCTATTAATGATAAAATACCTCTACAAAAATCTTCACTATCTTTATATTTAGCGACGTAACCAGTACTCGAATTTAAAATATCGCATGCTGTACCCATTTCAAAAGCTACTGCTGGAGTACCACATAATAAAGACTGATTTAGCATCATTGGACCTGCATCTTGTATTGAAGGACTAAGAAAAATATCTGACATTGCATAGCAAACAGCTAACTGTTCAAATGATAAATAGCCTCTTTTATCAAGAGTAAATTCGGTGAGTTCAGGTAATTCGGAATCTTTACCTGCTATCAAAAGTATTATTTTGGGCACAAGCTCTGGTCGATTTACAGCAAGTAGTTGTAAAGCTTTAACAAGATAAGCATAACCTTTTCTTTCCTCATTAACTTGCATTGCACCAAAAAATAACACAATCTTACCAGAATATTTACTTTCACTTTTTAATTGTTCCTTATCTCGAGGTTTAAAAATATTTTCATCAATTATGGGATATATTTTGTCAATCTTCTTGAATAAACCAGTTTTAGCAGCAAAACTATTCATCCATGTATTACCCAAAAAAACTGAATTTACATTTTTTAATTTATCTTTCTTATATAAAAAATTTATACGCGTAGCATCATTTTCATTATTCGATAATAGACCTGGACAATTGCCACACGATGTACTGAGTTGTGTACATTCCCAAAAATAACTACAACCTCCAGTCATAGGAAACATGTCAGGCGAGATGAAAAGAATAGGTATCTGTAATTTTTCATAGATATCATAAATCGTTTTAGCTGTAATCATATTTTGCCAAAAGAAAACAATCACTACATCATATTCTATTTTGATTTGTTTAAGTATTTTTTTCGAACTTACAGAGGGGTTAGCATCATCAATGCCAAAAAAATGGTACTGCGGTAGTTCGACTCTTTTATACTCATTAGAAAAAATATTTCTTTTTAAACGTGTTATGGCATTTAGACCACGGTTTAATAAACGATCAAATTCACTATAAACTGCGAGATAACTAGAATTCCCTTTCAAACGATACTTTAAAAGCAAATTTACGTTATGTTTAATCAATAAAGCTTTATGCATGTCTAACACCATTTCAGATGCACCTTCAGGCATAAAACTACTAATTAATAAAATATTTAGCTTTTTATTTACTCCAGATTCCATATGCTTTATTATGTATTAATTTGTAAACTTGTATCGGCCCTACCCACGATATTAATAATGCTAAAAATACTTGTGATATAGCCACTCCGTTTAAGCCCCAAGTCTTACATAAATAAACGGTAAGCGGTATATTTAGTACTCCAACCGCAATTGAACAAATCAACTGCAATTTTATCTTGTTAAAGCCGTAGATTAAGGTTGAATGTAAAGAATTCCACATATTACAAATTTGCCAAATACCCATTAAAATTGTTAATTGAAAAGGAATTATGACTGAAGTACCAAACCATAAATTGTATAAAAAAGAAGAAATTAAAACTAGAATAATAGCTAATAAGACAAAAAAAGAAAAGCTAAAATATAATTTCTTTTTTACTACTTTCATCCACGCATAATCTTTAAGTACGCTAGCTTCAATAAAAGCACTCCACATGGGGGTCAATATTATAGTAAAACCCATTCCTAAAACAGACATGTATTTAAATGCTAAATTATAAATTGTTACATCCAGTGGAGAAAGTGTCTTCGTAATTATTATATTATTAGTTTCGTAATAAACAATTGCAATAATTTGCAAGACAAAAAACTTAATTCCTATTTTTAATAAATCACTAGTATATTTAAAGTTAACATCTTTAAAACTTGGTGTATATTTTTTTAGAGAAGTACTAAACAAATACACTGAGAATACGAGCAGCACAGAAGAGTTGACTCCTCCTAGCACCAAACTTAAATTAAAGAGCGAACCTGTAGTTGTTTTTGTTAAAATAATGATACCCCCTAAAATCAGTAATTGACTAATAACATTAATTACCGATGTGATAACAGGTTTTTGTATTGAATTTAAAATCGTATTTAATAACCCTAAAATAAATTGAAAAGCAAATGTAGTTAACACTATAAAAATAACAGGATATAATTCGATATTCTCTGTTGAACTAACATTTAAAAATGAATTCCAATTTACAAATTTTGATACAACAATAGCGATCAACCAAATGCTAATAATGATGAGCATCATAATAGCATAAGTTGTACTAACATAAATTTTAGCTAATTTTACATTTCCGTGCGCAACAGCTTCTACAAATTTATTTCTGAGACCATTTCCAAAACCAACATCAAAAAAACTCAGCCATCCAACAACCGATGAAATAGTCACCCAGACCCCATACTGATAGGGAGAAATATAATCAATTGTTAGAGGAACAACTACTAGACTTAAAATAATACTAACTCCTTTTAGAAAAAAAGAGCCAATTATGTTGGCCTGAATATTTTTTGATCTATCCTTGTTACTGAAATACTTATTGATGTAACCAAAACTAAATTTATTTAACATCAAATGCAGCGTTTACACATTTAGATATATTTATAGCATCTTTTTCCTCTAATTCGTAAAAGAGAGGCAAACGCAACAAACAGTCTGTAAATTTATCAGAGTTTGACAATACTCTTCCATCATGCTTGTGATAATAATACGGACTTGAATGAAGAGAAATATAATGAAAAACAGCATTGTAGCCGTTTTCTTTTAATTTTGCAATTAATATATTTCTATGTTCTATACTTGGCATTTCAATATAAAACATATGTCCGTTATTAGATGCATAATTCGGTAATAGTGGAAGCTTTACTAATTCATTAGCTATAATATTTTGATAATAGCAATCATGCAAAAACTTTCTCTTATCTTGTATTAGCGCTAGATTCTCAATTTGAGCCCACAGAAACGCGGCAATGATTTCCGAGGGTAGAAAAGACGAACCCGTATCTACCCAGCCGTACTTATTTACTTCTCCTCTGAAGAACTCAGCTCTATTCGTTCCCTTTTCCCAAACAATTTCAGCTCTACTGACAAATCTATCATCATTTATAGTTAGCATTCCTCCTTCGCCTGAAATAATATTTTTTGTTTCATGGAAAGAAAAAGCCGCAAGATGCCCAATTGAACCCAAGGCTCTTTTTATTCCATCTTTGCCCGTATAATAACTATCTATTGCCTGTGCAGCATCTTCAATAACTAATAAATTATACTTATGTGCTAATTCCATTATTTTGTCCATATCACAAGCGACTCCAGCATAATGAACTGGAACTATTGCCTTTGTCTTAGCCGTAATTAATGCTTCAATTTTATCCGCATCGATATTTGGATTATTCTCATAAGAATCAGCAAAAACAACTTTAGCTCCCTGACGCACAAAAGCTATTGCAGTAGAGACAAATGTAAAACTAGGAACTATAACTTCATCCCCGGGTTCGATATTAGCTAACATTGCAGCCATTTCCAGCGCATCTGTACAAGATGTGGTAAGCAAACTCTTTTTAAACCCATAAGTTTCTTCAAAGAATTTCTGACATTTTTGAGTGTATTTTCCATTCCCAGAAATTTTACCCGAATTTACCGCATCATAGATATAATGGGTTTCTTTCCCTGTTAAGAAAGGTTTATTAAATGGTATCATATATTTTATCTTATAAATCTACAGGGATTACCTACATACAATCCTGCACTTGTTATATTTTTAATCACTACAGCACCACCTCCTATTTGGGTTTTAGAAGTAATGGTAACGTTGTCTATAATTGTCGCATTAATTCCTATAATACAGGAATTCTCAACTTTGACAAATCCGGCCAATGCAACTCTAGGTGACAAAAAACAATGTTCCCCTATCGTTGTATCATGTGCTATCGTGCATCCTATATTAAGAATCGAGTTTTTTTCAATAACAACATTAGCGTCAACAATACATCGAGGATAAATAACACACCCAGCACCAACAATTGCCGACTCGTCAACCCAAGAGGATGAATGAATTATTTTTCCAAAAGGGATTACATCAATGAATCTATCAAATAATTCCTTTTTTTTAGTTAAATGATTATAACCTAAGGCTATGATCATTTCATCGAAAGATTTATTTGCAAATTCTTGCTCAATACGAATGCTATTACCCAAAATTTCAAAACCATCTCTTAGCTTATCTGATGTAAAATCATCAAAATAAACTATATTATCATAATGATGGTCTGCAACAGCATAATGTGCAATTTGCTGGCCAAGATGTCCAGAACCAAGTATAGCTAAAGTTTTACCCTTCATGAAAATTACGTGATTTTTTTTAATCTTGAATTAATTTTGTT
This sequence comes from Flavobacterium frigidarium DSM 17623, assembly GCF_000425505.1. Lineage (GTDB taxonomy): Bacteria > Bacteroidota > Bacteroidia > Flavobacteriales > Flavobacteriaceae > Flavobacterium > Flavobacterium frigidarium. Next base: position 374,064 of record NZ_AUDO01000001.1, read on the forward strand.
TCCATTACTTTTCACTTAAATAATCTTATAGTATTAATTGTAGCACAAAAAAAATTATTGAGAACATTTAATAGTATAATAAGTTTTTATCAAATGAAAATCTTGTTTTTGTTAAAATCCACTTAACAAAAGAAAAGTCTCCATTAAATTAACAGATTAAAACTTTTTCGTCTGCTTGATAAATTAAATACCCAGAACGATCATTACTATTGGTTAACGATTTCAATTCACTATTTTGAATTTCTTTTTGAACTTCAAAATCATTATAACGCTCAAAATAAGACAATAAAGTTTTGCTTTCTTTAGATAAAAAATAAACTCCAGAATATTTTTCATTTAAAATAATTGGCCTCTCATATTTATTCATTGCAATATTTATTACACCACTTACAAAATCATAACCCGTTGATAGTTCTACTAAATTTGAACCTATAAAGTCCCCACCCATTCTTGCTCCAACTTCTATAACGAATACCTTTCCGTCCGCAGTAACTTTAAATTCCGAATGACTAGCACCATATTTAACATTCAAAGCATCTAAACATCGTAGTGTTTCCGCTTTAACTGTTTCAAGAATTGCACTTGGCAAACTAGACGGTTGATGATGTTCCAGCTCAACAAAGTGCGGAGCACCAGTGGTTACTTTATCTGTCACTGCAAGAATAGTATGACAACCTTGCCAAGAAATGCTCTCGACACTTACTTCAACTCCGTCTATATATTCCTCTATTAAAACCGTGTTGGATAACGACTCATTTCTAGCATATTCAATCGCTTTTACCAGCTCTTCCTTGGAATCAACTTTGGAAACTCCTCTACTACCCGATCGATCTGCTGGTTTAACAATTAAAGGAAAAGAAAAATCTTCAATATTAATTTCGTTCCATAAAACTTCAATAAACTTAGGGCTTGAACATTTAGCTTCAGAAAACGCCTTTCTCATCTCTAATTTATTGGTAGAAATTATAGCTGCAGCATAACTATTTGAAATTAACTGTAGTTTTTCGGCGACATAGCATATTGAGGGAACGGCGAGATCAGTAGCTATAGTAGTGATTCCGTCTATACCTATTTCTTCACACTTTTCTAAAATCAAATCTTTTTCCAATATTGAAATTGGGTAAAAAAAATCGGCTAAATCTTTTCCTACTGCTCCATCTTCCCAAGCAAAGCAATGTGTTTCTAAACCCATTTCTTTTGCTTTTAATATTAGTGGAACCTGTAAATAACTTGCTCCGATAATTGCAATTTTTTTTTTCATTTTAATATCGAAATTTTATTAATATAAATACGACTCCAGTCGTCTTAAGCACAGCATTTTTATTTACTAATTACGTTAGTATTTTTTTTAATACTCTCCTTATCAGCAAATATAAAATAGTTGAAAAACCAAAGATGAATCCGCCAATAAGAATTCCTTTAGCCTTACCAAAACGCTTTTTATCTAAAGGTAATATAGGTTTATCTATAATCTGAATTAATGGAGTTTCTTTCCTAAAGGTTACCTTAGCTACTTCTAATTGCTTCGCAAGCTCAGTTAAGATTGCGGTATTAGCTTGTATATCTACTTGTCTTCTTGCCGAAGGCGTACGGCGCACGTTTAGGGCGGGATTTAAATTAAAGGTATTATCATTAGCTACGGCCATACCAGTAATGGCCCCGTTTAATTCACGTCTTACCGAATCGGCCTGCCGCTCTAAAATCAACATGTTTTCACTGGATTTCTTGCTTTTAGTAGATATATAAAAATCCGAAACATTTTTAGCTAAAGCTTCACAAAAATATTTAGCAAACAATTCATTACCCGAGATCACGTCAATACTAATAATGGCCACTTTCTTATCTTTCTGACCAACAGTTAATCCATTGTTGGACAAATTATGATAAATCGTACCCAAGATACTATCTTGAACTCTTGTGTACTTTTTTCGATTTGATTTGGGCAAAAACTGAATGTTTTTATATTTAAGGCTCTCATTCCATTGCGCTCTCCATCCGTTATTCTCGATATACATTTCCGCGAGAGAAATAGCCTTACCTTCAACAATCACACCGCTCAATAATGTTTGCTCCACCATAGATCGGGATTTGAACAACTCCATTAGATTGGAACCAACAAATATTCCACCACCCCCACTACCACCCATATCAAAACCAAATGAACTAGCCAAACTACCAAGGCCCGCACCTCCCGTTTGTTCTTCTTCGACAACAAAAGACAAGCTAGCGGTATAAGTAGGCTTCTTACTGAAAGAATATCCTAAACCCACGAGAGCTCCTACAACTCCAACCAAGAAAATCATTTTCCATTTAGAGAGTAAATAGTCCCACCATTCTTTTACTTTCAGGATTAACTCTTTTAGTGAAATTTCATCGTTTGCTATATTTCTATTATCTGTATTCATTTCTAGATACTATTTAAATGCAGTGATTATCAATAATGCCAAACTAGCAATGACACTTCCTATACTAACTGCTTCACCAGTGCTAAGCTTTTTAACTTCTGGCTTTTCAGGCACAATAATTTGTGAGCCCGGAGTTACTGTGGGATACGATCTAATGAATAAAAAAGAATGTGCGACTGCAGCCTTACCATTGGGATAAATTATATACGCTTTCTTTTTCCAAGCTTTGCTATCTAGTCCTCCAACTGCATCTAAATAATAATTAAAACCTCTTCCTTTACTATATGGAATTTCAGATGTTAATAGTACATTCCCTGTGACTTTAACTCCTTCATTAAATGTAGCCACTTCAATTTCATCACCTGGAAACAAAGTTACATTTGTGCTACTGAGAGGATCAGTCACAACTGATTTCCAATCTATCGGTATGATAGCATATTTCACATCCTCTTTTAACTTTTTCTCTAATTTATTTTGAATACTATCTTTAGATCCTAAATTCAAATTGATACTTTCCACTTCTTCAATTTGCTTGGCTTGAATAGGTCTTTTGATTTTAACTCCATTAATATTAGCTAAAGGTGTCAAGCCACCGGCTCTAGCTATAATGTCAGCTACTTTTGCATTTTTACTTGCAAGAACATATTTACCTGCATAATGTACAGCACCTGTTATAGAAACCATTTCAGGTTTTTCGTAAACGGCCATCTTACGAATGTTAATTACATCAAACGGGCTTAACACAAAGTTTTTAGCCTGCTCGTTATTATTGGGAGTTATTTCGATATTGAATATTTCCGCTTTGTTGGGATTACTATTATCAATATCTTCTGAAACAATCATTCTTGCTATTTCTACTCTTTTAGAAGCAGATCCACTTAGTCCGCCAGCTTGAATTAAAAGGTCATTTAAAGTTAGTCCCTGATAAAAATTATATACTCCAGGTTTTTTAATTTCACCATCGATTGTGATCTTAAAATCTTCTACAAATTCAAGAATAGAGTACACCGTTACAATATCTTCTTTGTTTAAAACTATATCTGCATCGATATCTCCTGATAATGCGCTTTCTAAATCGACATTAATAACCTCAGCAGTTAGATTTGCTGTTAAGCGCAATATTCGAGCTCTTTTGTTATATGCATCTTCTTTTAAACCATCTGCTTTCGCGACCAAATCAGAAATACGCATTCCTTCAGTGAAAGAATAGGTATCTGGTCTAAAAACCGCTCCTTCAATAGTTATTCTGTTTTCGAATCGATTTAAAATTTTATTTACTTTATAAAGATCGCCTGACTGCGGAATATAGTTTGCAAATTCAGATTTAGTGATATCTTGCACTTTAAATTCCTTACTCGTTTTTTGTATCACATTTACCGACGCCGTGTAAGCAAACTCACTAAAGCCAGAGGTAAAACTCAAAAGTGTAGTAAATGTCTCCCCTTTTTTCAATTCAAAGATCCCTGGACGTTTTACTTCTCCCTCGATAGTAACTCTTTTGGTATACGCTGGAATACGGATAACATCATTATCTTTTAAATTAACATTGGCAGACTGATCACCTTTTACTAAAAAATCATAAATATCAATATATTTGATGACTTGATTATTTCTAATTAACTCAATATTTCTATAGGTTCCATTTTTTGAAGGCCCTCCCGCTAAATGCAAGGCATTGTAAACGGAGGACAAAGAGGATACAGAGTAATTTCCTGGTTGCTTACCCCCAATAATGGTTACTTTGATGGTACGTATTTTACCTAAGCTTACACTAACCTGAGATTGTCCTGAAGCAACGGTACTGTAGACATTAGCAATAGCATTTTTAATTTTTTGAGTAGCCGCCTCAATTGTCATTCCTGAAACATATAATTGTCCTACAGCGTCAATAGCTATTTTACCTTCGGCGCTAACATTTATTGTAGCATTATACAGTTGTACTCCATAAACGCTAACTTGCAACTCATCACCCGGCCCTAAGACATAATTTACCGGAGTTGCTAGCTGTAAATCAGGAGCGAAATTTAAAGTTGGATTATCGAAAAGTTCAGATCCAAAAACCAAAGCATTTTCTTCATCCTTAACTTTAACATTAGAAAAAGCGGTCTGTGTTCTAGCACTATTATTTTCTGAGGGCGTTTCTTGTAATTTTGGAACAGTTGTGGAAGCATTATTAGAAGTACTCGCTAATCTGTTCTTTAATTTCACAAATTCTGAAGCATTCAATCCCTTCGCCATCAAAGCTGTCTGCGCTTGATCAATCGTCATATTGTTATTAGCAAGTTGCGCTTGAACTTTGGCGATGTCTGCATTAGACAAATCATCCACATTTACGGTTCGCAAATCAGTTGACTGCAATACACTTTGAGCACGTACATGTTGAGACATCAATACAGATGCAAAAACCAACAGTGCAAAAATTATTTTCTTCATATAAATTTATTTCCAAATTTCAATTATTGGTACGGCTTCGCCGTTGTTAGTCCCATTTAATAAGACTAACAAAGTGTTTTTTTATACTATTCGAAAATTATTTGATACAGATCATCTAACTCTCAATTTTCGGCAAATATAGTTAAAACGAAACCTTTAATAAAGCTTTAACAACTACAATAATACTAAAATAATAAAAGGATAAGATATAGTACTACGAATTAAGCACATACGAGTAGTAATATCACTTAATTTAGTTAGAACAGTTTAAAAGTTAATCCTTACAAATACCTTCTTTCCTTAACTCAACAAGGATGGATTTTCTCTCTCTAACATACCATATACATTTTTTACATCTTGTGAAAATTCTTTTTGCAAAATTAAATTAGCAGTATCAGTATAAATAAATATAGTATCTTTCATTCCAATGAATGAGGTAAATTTATCAGTGCCAATAACCATGTTTCTGTTTTTGTCAACAGGATATCCTGTACTGACCAAATAATCATAGACTGATTCAAAAGATCCTAAATCAGACCAAAGAAATTTTGAGCTGACTACTTTAATCTTCTTACTTTTCTCCATTACAGCATAATCCACACTGATAGATGGGATTTCCATAGAGGCATCAAGATCTATAACTCCATTACTATTTTTTTCCCATGCTGCCTTTGCTTTATTGAAAACCTCTGGTTGATATTTTTGTAATTCCTCTAAGAACACATTTGCTTTAAAACAAAACATACCACTGTTCCATAGAAAATTTCCTTTAGCGATAAAATCAGCTGCAGTAACTTGATTCGGTTTTTCTCTAAAAGAAATTACATCGTCTCCTTTTTTTTCGATATATCCGTATCCTATTTCAGGTTTAGTTGGTATTATTCCAAAAGTAACAATGTAGCCATCAATTGCTTTAGTGATCGCTTCATCTATAGCTTCCTCATACGATTGCATGTCTCCAATTATATGATCAGAAGGAGTAACAATTAACATATCATCGGGATCAGAAGCAAAAGCAGCAAAAGCAATAGCAGCAGCTGTGTTTCTAGGAGTAGATTCAATGATATCTACGTAGCTTGTATCACTTTTTTCTAGAATTGCTTTGCTTAAATGGCAATTATCAATATTTCCAACAACCATTATTTTGTCTGCAATATTACTATTGCGATCTACAGTCATTTCAAATAATGACTTTTTATCAAATATCTCTAAATATTGTTTAGGTTGTGATTTTCTAGATAATGGCCAAAGGCGGCTTCCTACTCCTCCCGTAAGAATGACGTGTGAAATTAATTTTTTATTCATTATTTTTTTAAATTGTATTTTTTATTACTATAAAGTTCCATCAGCTTGTTCTCCTAAAATACCTTTTACATCGTAAATTATGTTTAGCGGCTTTACAAATTGCTTCAAATCCATACTTTCGAATTCTTTGTGAGCCACGGCTAATACGACAGCGTCAAATTTAGCTGTAGGTGCTTGCTCCATTGTCTTAATGTCGTACTCTTCTTTTACTGTGATTGGGTTTGCTAAAGGATCGAATACCTCAACTGCAATTCCGTAATCACTTAAAGCGCTAATGACATTGACTACTTTAGTATTGCGAACATCTGGACAATTCTCCTTGAATGTAATGCCCATCATTAGTATGGAAGCACCATTTATAGCAATGCCTTTTTTAATCATTAGCTTCACTATTTGCGATGCAATGTAAGACCCCATACTATCATTTAATCTTCGACCCGCCAAAATTATTTCGGGATGATATCCTAACTCTTGTGCTTTTTGAGCCAAATAATAAGGATCTACACCAATACAGTGTCCGCCAACAAGTCCCGGCTTAAAAGGTAGAAAATTCCATTTGGTAGATGCTGCTTTCAATACAGCGTGGGTATCGATATTCATTAAATTGAAAATCTTAGCCAATTCATTTACAAACGCTATATTGATATCTCTTTGTGAATTTTCAATCACTTTTGCTGCTTCAGCCACACGAATTGTAGGAGCTAAGTGGGTTCCTGCAATAATAACGCTTTTGTATAGATCATCTACCAGCCTACCTGCTTCTGCAGTTGAGCCAGCAGTAACCTTTAATATTTTTTCAACCGTATGCTCTTTGTCTCCTGGATTTATCCTCTCCGGCGAATAGCCTACAAAAAAGTCTTCGTTAAATTTTAAACCCGATATTTTTTCTAAAACTGGAACACATTCCTCTTCTGTTACTCCTGGATATACTGTTGATTCATAAATTACCATATCGCCTTTTTTCAATACGCGTCCTACGGTTTCTGAAGATTTATAAAGCGGCGTTAAATCTGGTCGGTTATTTTTGTCAACAGGAGTAGGAACTGTTACAATGTAATAATTGCAATCTTTAATTTCTTCCAGATTTGACGAACAGTATAACCCCTTTGTATATTCTGTATTAGAATTTGGATTAGCTGTTAAAAGCACTTGACGTAATACACTTTCTTCCAGTTCAAATGTAGTGTCATTAGCCGCATTTAACTCCTGAATTCTTTTTTGGTTTATATCAAATCCAACTACTGCATATTTCGTAGCAAATAACCTAGCCAAAGGCAATCCCACATAACCTAAACCAATAACTGCTAATTTTATATTTGAATTCATTTTTCTAATTGTATTTAATTTTCAACACACAACCCATACTTTCTAAAACCAGCAAATAATGATTGTTATTTATTTCCTGTACCGTCGCTTTTTGAGTAGCAAACGGTCCTGAATCAACAGTTATTGTATCTCCAACTTTGATATTATCAACACTAACATCAAATTTTTCTGGCGCATCTAACCATTTTTTTATCACATGAATTTCGTCATCTTTAACAATAGCCGGTTTTCCTAACCAAAATAAATAGCGCACCACCCCAGCAGATTGAAAGATTATATTACGGTCTTTATCATCTAATCGCACAAATATATATGAATTAAAAAGCGGCACTTCTACTTTTTTCTTTCGATCAGACCACTGCTTTATTTGAATAATAGTAGGGCAGTAACATTCGATCCCACTTTTAGACAATTGTTCAGCGACCTTTTTCTCCCATTTTGGTTTTGTATAGACAACATACCAGTTCATTTCTTTGATTTTATTTTTTGGCTCAACAACAGTATTAAGATCCAATCGCCTGGTACTTAAATCCTATTTTGATTAATTCAGCGCTATTCAATATATTTCTACCATCAAAAACAAAAGCAGGTTTTTGCATGTTATCGTATATTTTCTGCCAATCGTACGATTTAAACTCATCCCATTCTGTTAAAATAGCTATGGCATGTGCATCCTTACAAGCATCGTAAGATGAGGCAAACGATGATAAATACTTTTTATTTTGTTCTGCAGTTCTTGTTTCTAGATAATTGATATCAGTCATCATTTTATCTTGCGATACTTTAGGGTCATAAACAGCGATCTCCGCCTGTTCGTTAATAAGATCATCTGCTACATAAATAGCGGCAGATTCCCTAGTATCATTTGTATCTTTTTTAAATGCCCATCCTAAAAACGCAATTTTCTTACCGGAAACTGTGTTATACAATGTTTGCACAATGTTATTAGAGAAACGCTTTTTTTGGTAATCATTCATAATAATTACTTGTTCCCAATAATCAGCTACTTCGTTTAAGCCATACGATTTAGCAATATAAACTAAATTTAAAATATCTTTTTGAAAACAAGATCCACCAAACCCAACAGACGCTTTTAGAAATTTGGAACCAATCCTACTGTCCATTCCTATTGCTCTTGCTACTTCGTTTACATCAGCACCCGTTTTTTCACACAATTCAGACATCGCATTTATAGAGGAAATACGTTGTGCTAAAAATGCATTTGCCGTAAGTTTAGATAATTCAGAGGACCACACATTTGTGCTTAAGATTCTCTCTGGAGCAACCCAATTTGCATACACGCTCGTTAAAGCCGCAATCGCCTCTTGTCCTTCTGCTGACTCATCTCCTCCAATCAATATACGGTCTGGACTCAATAAATCCTGAACAGCAGTTCCCTCTGCTAAAAATTCAGGATTTGATAATATTTGGAATTGAACACCATTCCCTGTATTATCTAAAATACTTTTTATTGCCTCAGCAGTGCGGACAGGTAATGTTGATTTTTCAACCACTATTTTATCTTGCTTCGCAACTCGCGCTATTTGCCTTGCACAAAGTTCAATATATTTCAAGTCGGCTGCCATGCCTTTTCCTTTACCGTAGGTTTTAGTCGGCGTATTTACAGATATAAATACAATTTGTGCGTCGTCAATCGCTTGATCAACATCTGTCGAGAAAAACAAGTTACGTCCTCTAGCCTCTGCTACAATTTCAGCAAGTCCTGGTTCGTAAATTGGAATATTGTTGACATCATTATCATTCCATGCTGCAATGCGCTCTTCATTTAAATCTACAACAGTAACTTGTATATGAGGACATTTTTGCGCAATAACTGCCATTGTGGGTCCGCCAACGTATCCTGCACCAATGCAGCAAATTTTAGTAATTTTCATTTAATATGCTTTATAATTCTTTTGGAATAAGTAACTCTACTTCCTATTTTAAATTTGCCCAATACCAAGCTACAGCCTCTTTTAAGCCTTCTTGTAGAGAAAATTTAGGATCATAACCCAGCAAATTCTTAGCTTTATCAATACTCGCTAACGAATGCGGTATATCACCCGCTCTATTAGGACCATATTCGATTGTTACTTTTTCAATTTCCGGATTGTATTCTGACAAATATTTTTTTAAATAAGTCATCAAATCATTTAACGTATTTCTATCTCCAAAAGCCGTATTATAAACGGTATTTATTGCCTCTTTGTTGGTTGTATTCATCGCTAAATCATTCATTTGAATCACATTATCGATATAAGTAAAATCTCTTGAATAATTACCATCTCCATTTATTTTTGGAGATTCTAATTGCATTAGTTGCATCACAAATTTTGGAATAACAGCGGCATAAGCACCATTAGGATCTTGTTTTCGACCAAAAACATTAAAATAGCGTAAACCTATTGTTTCTAAGCCATATGTTTTACTGAAGATTTCGGCATACAGTTCATTTACATACTTCGTTATCGCATAAGGTGACAACGGTTTCCCAATAACATCTTCTACCTTAGGCAACCCTTGCGAATCACCGTATGTTGACGAACTAGCTGCGTATATAAAACGTTTCACATTTGCATCTCTCGCAGCTACTAACATATTTAAAAAACCAGAAACATTAACATCATTAGTTGTGATGGGATCATTAATGGATCTTGGGACTGAACCCAAAGCAGCCTGATGAAAAACATAATCAATCCCTGCTATTGCACTTGAACAATCATCAGCGTTTCTAATATCCCCTTCAATTAATTTGAAAGTGGTGTACTCAAGACATTTTTCTAAATTGTGCTTGTGCCCGGTAGCGAAATTATCTAAACATGTTACTGAATGTCCTTTTGCCAAAAAATATTCACATAAATTTGACCCAATAAAACCTGCTCCTCCGGTAACTAATATATTTTTCTTAACTCCTTCTATCATTATTTTTTATTTAAATCTTCCTTTTGCTAGTTAATACTGCCCACAAGCAAATGCCACTTACAATTGTAAAAAAGTAAGTATTGACTTCTTGGAAACAGTACACACCTTCTTAAAGCAGTCAAAATTAATCCTATAGATTTTGAACATTCTTTATTCAGAACAACTTTAAGCAAATTTATATGACAAATATAGCTTTTCATTCATCATATTGAAACATTCCTTATTTTTTTAAAACAACTAATTGTTTTTAAATGATTTTTCAAAAGGCACGCGATGCAAAATACTACGCCCTAAGGTTACTTCATCTGCGTATTCTAATTCATCCCCAACAGCAATTCCTCTAGCGATTGTAGACATCGTGACTCCTGAATTTACAATTTGTTTGTATATATAAAAATTAGTGGTATCACCTTCCATAGTAGAGCTTAAGGCAAAAATAACTTCAACTACGTGACCATTTTTCACTTTTTCTATTAAGGTGGGGATTTTTAATTGACTTGGTCCCACCCCATCAATAGGCGAAATTTTTCCACCTAATACGTGGTAAATACCTCTAAACTGTCCTGTGTTTTCAATCGCCAAGACATCACGGATATCTTCTACTACGCATACCACTTGATGATCTCTATTTCTATTAGCACAAATTTCGCAGATAGTGTTATCAGATATGTTATGACAGTTTTCACAATATTTTATCTCTTCTCGCATTTGCAATAAAGCCTGAGACAAAAAACTTGTTTGCTCTTTGGGTTGTTTTAATAAGTGTAATACCAGACGCAAAGCAGAACGCTTACCTATTCCTGGTAATTGAGCAATCTCATTTACTGCTTTCTCTATTAACTTTGATGAAAATTCCATAGCTGCAAATGTAACAAATACTTTACTTTTTATAATATTACTAGGTGTATTTACAAACAATAATTTAAATATTTTATTAGTCAAATTACCCACTCGGTAAAAAATTGTATTTTGGACGACAAAAAAAGCCGATGACTCCTTCTACTATCCTGATTTTAATGATCACCTACTTTGGAATATTGTTTGCGATATCGCACTTCACTAGTAGTAAAGACAGCGGAAACGAAGCATTTTTCAAAGCCAACAAAAATTCAAAATGGTACTTGGTCGCTTTTGGTATGATAGGAACCGCGCTATCTGGAGTAACCTTCATCTCTGTTCCTGGCGAAGTAGGTTCTCCTAATGGTGAACAGTTTAAATATTTTCAGTTTGTATTAGGGAACGCTATTGGTTTTATCATAATAGCAAAAGTACTACTACCGTTATACTATCGCCTTAATTTAACCTCGATATATAGTTATATTGAAAGTCGACTAGGTACCTATTCCTATAAATCAGCAGCAAGTATTTTCTTGCTAAGTAGAACTATAGGATCTGCATTTAGATTGTATCTTGTTGTAATTGTTTTACAACGCTATGTGTTTGATTTTTACCAAATACCATTTGCAGCAACTGTCCTAATTTCGCTGGCCTTGATTTTTGCATACACCTATCGCGGTGGTTTAAAAACCATCATTATCACGGATACATTACAAACATTTTTTCTAGTAACTTCTGTTTTTATGACTATTTACTTTATCTGTGATAGTCTCAATTTAAATTTTATTCAAGCATTTGAAGCTATTAAAGGTAGTAACTATTCTAAAGTGTTTTTCTACGAAGATTTCCTTGGAAGTAGATTTCATGTTGTGAAACAAATATTAGGCGGTGTATTTGTGACTATCGCAATGGTAGGGCTTGATCAAGATTTAATGCAAAAAAACTTGAGTTGCGCTACTATAAAGGAAGCTCAAAAAAATATGTACAGCTTTACTGCGATATTTGTATTCATTAATATTTTCTTTTTGAGTGTAGGTGCATTACTTTATTTATTTGCTGCTAAAAATGGAATTGAAGTTCCGTTAGACTTAGTTACTGGAAAACCTCGAACAGATTTACTTTTTCCAGAAATCGCTTTTAATCATTTAACAATCGTGCCCTCAATAGTTTTCTTGCTAGGATTGACAGCGGCGACATTTGCCACAACCGATTCAGCCTTAACAGCTCTTACAACTTCTTTTTGCGTTGATTTTTTGAATATGGACAAAGTCGAAAATTTGAACAAGCCAAATGTAGTGCGCACAAGGCACTTTGTACATGTTGGCTTCTCACTTCTCATGTTTTTTGTAATCTTATTTTTTAACTCAGTAAACGACAGCTCTGTAGTGGGAATGATTTTCAGGGTAGCATCCTATACCTACGGTCCCTTATTAGGACTTTACAGTTTTGGATTGTTTATGAAATCCAAAACTGTTATAGATAAATTTGTCCCTTTGATTTGTGTTTTATCTCCTGCATTAACCTACTTCATTAGCGAGAATTCTAAAACGCTATTCTTTGGTTATGTTTTTGACAATGAATTAATCATCATTAATGGATTAATAACCTTTTTAGGTTTGTTATTAATCAGTAAACCGATCAGTAAAGTAACAACGGTTTAATTTTTAGCCCTGATAGCAGTGTAAATCCTATTACTTTTTTTCTTTAAAAAGTAAAAGATTGCAACGTATAGCAGGAATAGCTTCTAGATAAATTAATATCTATTAGTTGTTAAAAGCACTAATGTACATGCAACTTCTGATTTAATATTGTTTAATTCTAGTAATTGCATAAGCTCTGGATTTTCAGTTCCTGGATTAAATATCACACGTTTTGGCTTAGCTTCTACGATATAATTATAATAATCTCTTTGACGAGCAGGATTTAGATATAATGTAATGGTATCAATATTAGACAGCGGTATTGCTTTAGTTTTAATTTTAACTCCTGCTACTTCTCCTGCATTTTGACCAATGGCAAGCACAGAATGTCCTTTTTCAGTTAACATACTTATTGCTTTAAAAGCATATCTTTCTGGTTTTGTGGAAGCTCCAAGAACCAAAGTTTTTTTATTTTTCATCACGTACAATTTTTTGTAAAAGTACTAAAATAGTAGGGTTCATATCAATTAAAATTAATATCTTTCTTTTCTTGTAAAGCATTAACAAATGTTAAAAGCAAAGAATAACTTTTTCTTAATCTCAATTGAGGATTAGCAACCAAGCTAACCAACTAATTTCGCGCAAAAAACCATGGAACTTTTTATCTACTTATTCGCTGCCTTATTTTCTGTAATTAATCCCATTGGCACAGTACCTATTTTTGTGGGTTTGACTATGGATGATGATGAAAAAGAGCGTTCACGAATCTCTTTATGGACGGCAATTAATGTGTTTCTTATTTTAATAATTTCATTCTTTTTTGGAGAATATGTCTTGACATTTTTTGGAATAAGTATTGAGGCACTTCGAATTGCGGGAGGTATTATCATTGCTACTTCTGGATTTTCTTTACTTACTGGAAATTTTAAAAAGAAGAGAGGTGTAAATAAAAAAGTTGAAAACGACGCCCAACGCAGAAACGACATAGCACTAACACCGCTTGCAATACCCATGCTGGCTGGACCTGGATCCATATCTTTACTGATTGCTTTTTACCATGAACACAATAATCTTACCGATATTTTGGTTTCTGTATTTGCGATATTAGCGGTGGCAGTAGCTATTTTTATAGTTCTTAGAAGCGCACATTATTTGGCTAAAATCTTAGGTGCATCAGGAATTGTAGCTATTTCTAGAATTGTAGGTTTCATTGTTATTGCGATAGGTGTACAATACATTATAAGCTCGATTATTACCATTGTTCAAGCTAATTTTATGTAACATTTTATACTTCCTAAAAATATGAAATGCCCCAATAGCACTACAGCTGTTGGGGCATTTACAATTATAATTGAATATTTTTTTTACGCTAAAGGCAAAAATATCTCTGCCATCATGCATCGCGCACTTCCACCTCCGCAGGCTTCAATAGTATCTAAACTTGAACTTAGTATTATAGCATGCTTTTCAAGTTGCGCAATTTGCTTATCGGTCAAACTTTGATGTGCAGCAGCGCTCATAATTAAATATCTAGCATTATCAGCTCCGCGAACTTCCAGCATGTTTCCTGCAAAATTATTCACCTGAGCCTCTGTGATAAGAATTATCTCTTTACCATCCTCTTTCAAGTTGTCAAGAACCATTTTGCGTTCTTTTTTATCATCAATACATTCTGAACAAATGACAGCAAAAGTTTCACCTAGACACATCATTACGTTTGTATGATAGATCAACTTGCGTTCTCCATCTACTGTTTGAAACGCTTCGAAAATAACTGGTGCATAATCAAAATCTTCGCAAAATTCTATAAACAATTCTTCATCTGCACGCGGTGACAATGCACAATATGCTTTTTGATTTGCTCTGTCTAATAATAAAGAACCTGTTCCTTCAAGAAAATAACCGTCCTCTTCTGCAGAAGTGTAGTCAACGATATTTTCTATTTTAAAACCTTCTTCTTCCAATTGGTCCAAAATTTCTTCGCGACGCTCTGCTCTTCTATTTTCAGCAAACATGGGATACATAGCCGCGTCACCATTCTCATGAAACGAAACCCAGTTATTAGGAAATATTGAATCCGGAGTATCAGGCTTTAAAGTGTCATTTACCACTATAACCTTAACACCCACAGCTCTTAATTTAATTACAAAATCATCAAACTCTTGTTGTGCTTTTGCATTAACAGTTGCTGGTAAAAGTCCGTCTATAACTTTTTGATAATAATTATTTACAGCAGTTTGCTCATTCATGCGAAACGCTACTGGGCGAATCATTAATATCGAATTTGTAGTTTGTTTCATATTTATATCTATTTTGTCATCCCTATTATTGAAATGTACAGTAACTTTTTTACTATTTTCTGATTAGTGGTAATGTGGAACAACGCAACAAACCTTCTTGTTTTGAAATCTCAGCATACGGTACCTCTTCCACAATAAAACCATTAGATCGCAGCCAGTTATTTAATCGAGTAAAATTGCGTTCAGAGACAACTACATTTGTATCTATCGAAAATACATTAGAATTCATATTATACATTTCGTCACGAGTAATATGAAACAAATTCTCTTTCCCAAATAAGTTAACTAAAAACATATAGTCAGCTTCTTCTCGAAAACCACTTTTGTAAATAATCCCCTTATTGACACCTATGGGCTGGAAACAACAATCTAGATGCAATGCATTATCTCTTGCCTCTAATTTGGATTTAACAAGATCAAACTCCTTTACAATTTTATTAGGAAATAGGTTTTTAATAAACGCAACACCTTCTTTGTTTGTGCGTGCGGTCATATAATCCTTATAATCGCTCCCTTTGTAAGTCCCTATAAAAATGTAGTCATTCCATGGCATAACGTCCCCCCCTTCAATATGAACTTCTTCAGGCGGACGAACCACTTTTTTAGGATCTATCTTATCAATTATGTATTGAATAGCCTCAAGCTCACGCTCTCTATCTGGCAAAATATTTGCTTTAATAAAAATATCGTCAACAACAAAACCAATATCACGAGCAAAAATTTGATTGTAATTCTCGATTAATTCTGGACGGTATACTGTTACATTGTATTTTTTTAAAATAGTATAAAATGCATCCATCTCTTTGACCATATCACTTTCGACAGGATAAGTATTTCCAAGAATATGCTCTAACGATTTGGGATCATAAGCTTCTTCGGCTAATGGAGTTGCACCATTATTTTCTGCGGTACCTAAAACCACAGCATGAAGTTTAGCCGTTTCATTATTTACTTTTATATCTAACATGTGGTGCTATTATTTTAAACAAAGGTAAAAAAAAGCCCCACTATAAAGTGAGGCTTTTGTAGATATTTTGTAATCTTATTTTTTAAATTCTCTTAAAGGTGAACCAGTGTAAATTTGTCTTGGTCTACCAATAGGTTCTTTATTTTCTCTCATTTCTTTCCACTGAGCAATCCATCCTGGTAAACGACCAATTGCAAACATCACTGTAAACATATCAGTTGGAATTCCTAATGCTCTGTAAATAATTCCAGAATAGAAATCAACGTTAGGATATAAGTTTCTTGACTTGAAGTACTCATCTTCTAAAGCTGCTGCTTCTAATTTTTTAGCAATTTCTAAAATAGGATCTTCTACACCTAAAGTCTCTAAAACTTCTTTTGCAGCTTTCTTAATAATTTTAGCACGTGGGTCAAAGTTTTTGTAAACTCTATGTCCGAATCCCATCAAACGGAACGGATCATTTTTATCTTTTGCTTTCGCTAAATAAGCTTCAGTATCACCACCGTTATTATTAATTTCTTCTAGCATTTCCAGTACAGCTTGATTAGCACCTCCATGAAGTGGACCCCATAGTGCTGAAACTCCTGAAGAAATAGATGCAAACAATCCTGCATGAGAAGAACCAACCATTCTCACAGTTGACGTTGAACAATTTTGCTCGTGATCAGCGTGTAAAATAAATAATTTATCTAATGCTTCAATTACAACTGGATTCGCTTTGTACGGCTCTGTTGGTAATTCAAACATTAATCTCATGAAATTCTCAACATATCCTTTTGTATTATCGTAATAATTCAATGGATAACCCATACTTTTTCTATACGTCCAAGTTGCAATAACTAAAAATTTACCCATTGTTTTACAAACAGCGTGGTACATTTCTTTTTCATTATCAACATTAACTGACTTTGGATTAAAAGCAGTTAAAGCACTTGTTAAAGCTGCCAAAACTCCCATTGGGTGCGCTGTTCTAGGGAAACCATCAATGATATTTTTCATTTCTTCATTGACCAAAGTATGCTTTCTAATATCATTTTCGAATTGTTCTAACTGCTCTGCAGTAGGAAGCTCCCCAAAAATTAGCAAGTATGAAACTTCTAAGAAGTCAGCTTTCTCAGCTAGATCTTCGATTGAATACCCTCTATAACGTAGTATTCCAAGTTCACCATCTAAAAAGGTAATTTTACTTGTACAAGAACCTGAATTTTTATATCCTGGATCTAAAGTAATGTAACCTGTTAAATCTCTTAATTTGTTAATATCGATAGCTTCCTCATTTTCTACTCCTTTAACAGTAGGAAACTCGTACTTTTTACCATCAATTTCTAATATAGCTGTTTTTGACATAATATTTTGGAAATAAATCTTAGTATTTAATAATTTACCAAATCTAAGGATAAAAACAATAACTAAAAAGAGAAAATCACAATGATATTGTTAAATTTAACAAAAAAAGCCACTCGAAAAATTCGAATGGCTCCTAAACATATATTTAGAAAAATATTATTTTATTTTAAAAGCATTTTTACCAGGAAAATACGCTGTATCACCTAATTCCTCTTCGATTCTTAATAACTGATTGTATTTTGCCATACGATCTGAACGAGAAGCAGAACCAGTCTTAATTTGACCACAGTTCAATGCAACAGCTAAATCAGCAATTGTATTATCTTCAGTCTCACCTGAACGATGTGACATTACAGAAGTATATCCAGCGTTTTTAGCCATATTTACAGCAGCGATAGTCTCAGTCAAAGTACCAATTTGATTTACTTTAATTAAAATTGAGTTTGCAATACCTTTATCGATACCTGTTGATAGACGTGTAACATTAGTAACAAATAAATCATCACCAACTAATTGAACTTTATCTCCAATTTTATCAGTTAATAATTTCCATCCATCCCAGTCATTTTCGTCCATACCATCTTCGATAGAAATAATAGGATATTTAGCAGCTAACTCAGCTAAGTAATCTACTTGCTCAGCAGATGAGCGAACTTTTCCAGTTTCCCCTTCAAATTTAGAATAATCGTACTTACCATTAACATAAAATTCTGCAGCAGCACAATCTAAAGCAATCATAATTTCATCCCCAAAAGTATATCCAGCATTTTCAACTGCTTTTTTGATTGTATCTAATGCATCCTCAGTTCCACCAGGTAAATTAGGCGCAAAACCACCTTCATCTCCTACTGCTGTACTTAAGCCTCTATCATGAAGAACCTTTTTAAGACTGTGAAAGATCTCAGTTCCCATTTGCATTGCATGAGTGAAAGACGTCGCTTTTACTGGAAAAATCATGAATTCTTGAAACGCAATTGGAGCATCAGAATGTGAACCACCATTGATGATATTCATCATAGGAACTGGTAGAGTATTTGCAGAAACACCACCTACGTATCTATATAATGGCAAACCTAACTCATTAGCCGCTGCCTTCGCAACTGCTAGAGATACTCCTAAAATAGCATTTGCACCTAGATTAGATTTATTTGGAGTACCATCTAAATTGATCATTGTTTGATCTATCAAGTTTTGTTCGAAAACAGAAGTACCTAATAATTCTTCAGCGATGATAGTATTAACATTCTTCACTGCATTTAGAACACCTTTCCCCAAGTAAGCTTTTCCTCCATCACGCAGCTCAACTGCTTCATGTTCTCCAGTAGAAGCTCCAGATGGAACTGCAGCTCTCCCTAGAACACCACTGTCAGTAATTACATCTACTTCTATTGTAGGATTTCCTCTTGAATCGAAAATTTGTCTTGCGTGAATTTTAATAATAATACTCATAACTACTTATATTTTTAAATTTTTATTACAAATATATTCTATCTTTTGTAATGATTATATGAATTAATTGAATGTTATTAACGAAAACGATATAATTCTTAGTAATAAATATAACTATTACCCTTTAGGCAAGGATTTATACTTAATAACTTTAATTATCTAACAAATTCAAATAAATATTTTTCGCAATTATTCCTTATAATATTTACGTTATAACTAATTTCAACAAAAAAATGGAATTGCTCTACTACAAAGCAATTCCATTTTTATTATTTTTTCAAACTATCTATAAACTCATCAAAAAGGTATGACGAATCATGTGGTCCAGGACTTGCTTCAGGATGATATTGAACAGAAAAACATTTCTTATTTTTCATTCTCATTCCCGCTACAGTACCGTCATTTAAATGCACGTGGGTAATTTCAAGATTATTGTTTTTTTCCAGCTCTTCGCGGTTTACACTGAAACCATGATTTTGTGAAGTGATCTCTCCCTTACCGCTAAGCAAATTTTTGACTGGATGATTTATTCCTCTATGTCCATTGAACATTTTATATGTAGCCACCCCATTTGCTAATCCAATAATTTGATGTCCTAAACAGATTCCAAAGAGAGATTTATCAGCGTTTATGATGTCTTGAGCTACTTTTATAGCACCTAGCAAAGGTTCAGGGTCACCAGGTCCATTTGAAAGAAAATAACCGTTGGGATTAAAAGCAGCTAAGTCTTCATAAGTCGCATCGAATGGGAAAACCTTTATGTAACAATCACGTTTAGCTAGATTTCTTAAAATGTTTGTTTTAATACCTAAATCCAAAGCTGAAATTTTATATGTGGCGTTTTCATCTCCGTAATAGTAAGGTTCTTTAGTAGATACTTTAGAAGCTAACTCTAAACCTTTCATATCTGGCACTTTAGACAATGCTATTTTTAAATCTTCGATCGAAGTACCGTCAGTACAAATCACAGCGTTCATCGCTCCGTTCTCTCTAATGTAGCTTACTAACGCTCTAGTATCAACATCAGAAATACATATTAAATTTTCTTTTATGAAATAATTTTCTAAACTATCGCTTGCACCTTCTCTTGAATAATTAAAACTAAAGTTTTTACAAACTAGCCCAGCAATTTTCATACTTCCAGATTCAACTTCACCGTCGTGAACTCCATAATTCCCTATGTGGGGATTTGTAGTCACCATAATCTGTCCAAAATAAGATGGATCAGTAAAGATTTCTTGATAACCGGTCATACCCGTGTTAAAACAAACTTCACCAAATGTAGTTCCGCTTATACCAATTGATTTTCCGTGAAAAATTGTACCATCACTTAATAAAAGAATAGCACTTTGTCGTGTTGTATATTTCATGTGTAGTTAAATATATTGCAAATTTAATTCTTTAATAGAATAGGTGCAAATTATAAAAATATATTATAGTAGAAAAAAGTTAAATATTCAATATTCTTACTTCAGATTAAAGATGAACAAACTAAATAAATGCTCGACGAATCAAAATCAAAAAGAGCAAAAAAAAAGGATAAACTATAAATAGCTTATCCTTAAATATTATTGAATCATTATTTTCATAATTATTCAGCAGCGTCTGTAGAAGTTTCAGTTTCAGCAGCTGGAGCTTCAGTAGCTTCATCCGCTTTCTTAGCTTTTCCACCACGACGGCTTTTAGCTTTTTTAACCTCTTTTTTACCACCATTGTAAAGCTCATTGAAATCAACTAATTCGATCATTGCCATATCAGCATTATCTCCTAAACGATTTCCAACTTTAATGATACGAGTGTATCCACCTGGACGGTCTCCTACTTTAGCAGCTACGTCTCTGAATAAATCAGTTACAGCATACTTGCTACGTAAATAAGCAAAAACAATACGACGATTGTGCGTTGTATCAGATTTTGACTTAGTAATTAAAGGCTCAACAAATTGTTTAAGCGCTTTTGCCTTAGCAACAGTAGTATTAATACGTTTGTGCTCGATAAGAGAACAAGCCATATTAGCTAACATAGATTTTCTATGCGCTGTCTGTCTGCTTAAGTGATTGAATTTTTTTCCGTGTCTCATGACGTGTATTTTTATACTTTCATCTTGATACTATCCGCTTTGGAGATCAAAATATGAAGTAATTTATTCTTTATCTAGTTTGTATTTCGCTAAGTCCATCCCGAAAGTTAAATTTTTAACAGCAACAAGTTCATCAAGTTCTGTTAAAGATTTTTTACCAAAATTACGGAATTTCATCAGGTCATTTTTATTGAAAGATACTAAATCTCCAAGTGTATCAACTTCAGCCGCTTTCAAACAATTTAATGCTCTAACAGATAAATCCATATCAACAAGCTTAGTTTTAAGCAATTGTCTCATGTGTAATGATTCCTCATCATAAGATTCTGTTTGTGCAATTTCATCAGCCTCAAGTGTAATTCTTTCATCAGAGAACAACATGAAGTGGTGAATTAAAACTTTCGCAGCTTCAGTAAGGGCATCCTTTGGATTAATTGAACCATCAGTTTTAATTTCAAAAACTAATTTTTCGTAATCTGTTTTTTGCTCTACACGGAAGTTTTCTATTGCATATTTTACATTTTTTACCGGAGTAAAAATAGAGTCTGTAAAAATTGTTCCAATCGCAGCATTCTGTTTTTTGTTCTCTTCAGCAGGAACATATCCTCTACCTTTTTCAATAGTTAAATCGAAATTCAGTTTGATTTTACTGTCTAAATTACAGATTACTAGTTCTGGATTCAAAACTTGGAAACCTGAGATAAACTTTTGAAAATCACCAGCTGTTAACTGATCTTTACCTGAAACAGAAATAGTAACTGCTTCATTATCGATATCTTCAATTTGACGTTTGAAACGCACTTGTTTAAGATTAAGGATAATTTCGGTAACATCTTCAACAACTCCTGAGATAGTAGAAAACTCATGATCTACACCTTCTATGCGGACAGATGTAATTGCATAACCTTCTAATGCTGAAAGCAAAACTCTTCTAAGTGCATTACCAACGGTTAATCCGTATCCTGGTTCTAAAGGTCTGAATTCAAACTTTCCTTCAAAATCAGTCGAATCAATCATGATAACTTTATCGGGCTTCTGAAAATTAAATATTGCCATAAATTTCGACTAAGTCAATTATTATTTGTTGTACAACTCTACGATTAATTGTTCTTTAATGTTTTCTGGAATTTGAAGTCTAGCTGGTACAGTAACAAAAGTACCTTCTTTAACGTCATTATTCCAAGTAATCCATTCATAAACATGACTTGAATTAGATAAAGAACGTTCGATAGCCTCTAATGATTTAGATTTTTCACGAACAGCAACTTTGTCACCAGGTTTAAGGTGGTAAGAAGCAATATTTACAACATCACCATTAACAGTGATGTGTCTGTGAGATACAAGTTGTCTAGCACCTCTACGAGATGGAGCAATACCCATTCTGAATACTACGTTATCTAATCTTGCTTCACATAATTGTAAAAGAACTTCACCAGTAACACCTTTAGTAGCTGATGCTTTTTTAAATAAACCTCTGAATTGTTTTTCTAAAATTCCATAAGAATATTTAGCTTTTTGCTTTTCCATTAACTGGATTGCATATTCAGATTTTTTACCTCTTTTTTTAGCCATCCCGTGTTGTCCAGGTGGGTAATTTCTTCTTTCGAATGATTTATCATCTCCGAATATTGCTTCGCCAAATTTACGAGCAATTCTAGTTTTTGGACCAGTATATCTTGCCATTTCTAAAAATTAATTAAGGTAGAGATTATGAATTCAGGTCATATCCTTCGATAATCGTATATTCTACCTAGTTATACTTAAATATATTATTAAACTCTACGTCTTTTTGGAGGACGACATCCGTTGTGAGGCATTGGAGTAACATCGATAATCTCTGTAACTTCAATTCCACCATTATGTAAAGAACGAATAGCAGACTCACGTCCATTTCCTGGTCCTTTTACATAAACTTTCACTTTTTTAAGTCCAGCTTCAAGAGCTACTTTACTACAATCTTCTGCTGCCATTTGAGCTGCGTATGGAGTGTTCTTTTTAGAACCTCTAAAGCCCATTTTACCAGCTGAAGACCAAGAAATAACTTCACCTTTTTTGTTTGTCAAAGAAATAATGATGTTATTGAAGGTAGCAGAAATATGAGCTTCTCCCGTTGATTCAACGATAACTTTACGTTTTTTTGCAGTTGCTTTAGCCATATTACTTATTATTTAGTTGCTTTTTTCTTGTTCGCAACAGTTTTTCTTTTACCTTTTCTAGTTCTAGAGTTGTTCTTAGTTCTTTGCCCTCTTAAAGGAAGACCAGTTCTATGACGAATACCTCTATAACAACCAATATCCATTAAACGTTTGATGTTTAAAGAAACTTCAGAACGTAATTCTCCTTCAATTTTAAAAGATCCAACTACTTCACGAATTGCTCCGATTTCATCGTCATTCCAATCTTGAACTTTTTTGTCTTGGCTAACTTGAGCTTTTTCTAAAATCTCAATAGCTCTACTTCTTCCTAATCCGAAGATATAGGTTAGTGCAATAACACCTCTCTTATTTTTTGGGATATCTACCCCTGCTATTCTTGCCATAATTATCCTTGTCTTTGTTTAAATCTAGGATTCTTTTTGTTTATAACGTACAATCTCCCTTTTCTACGCACAATTTTGCACTCGGGACTTCTCTTTTTTACTGATGCTCTAACTTTCATAGTGAATATCCTTTAATATCTATAAGTAATTCTCGCTTTTGACAAATCGTAAGGGCTCATTTCTAATTTCACTTTATCACCAGGTAATAATTTGATATAATGCATACGCATTTTTCCAGAAATATGAGCAATTACAATATGTCCGTTCTCTAATTCTACACGGAACATCGCATTTGATAATGCTTCAATTATTGATCCGTCTTGTTCTATTGCTGATTGTTTTGCCATAAAATTAAGCTACTGCTTTTCTATTTTTTCCACTTTTCATTAATCCGTCATAATGTTTGTTTAACAAATATGAATTGATTTGCTGAATTGTATCAATTGCAACACCAACCATAATGATTAATGAGGTACCCCCAAAAAACATTGCCCAAGATTGTTGAACATCCATAACACTTACAACAATCGCTGGGAACACAGCTATTAAAGCAAGAAATAAAGATCCTGGGAAAGTTATCAATGACATCACTTTATCTAAGAAGTCTGAAGTCTCTGCACCTGGTCTAACACCCGGTATAAATCCTCCACTCCTCTTAAGGTCATCTGACATCTTATTAGTAGGAACAGTAATCGCAGTATAAAAAAATGTAAATACAACAATTAATGTTGCAAACAGAAAGTTATACCAGAAACCAAACATATTACTAAAAGCGCCAGCGATTGATTGAGATGCTTCTGATTTTGATAACCCAGCAACAGCAGCAGGAATAAACATGATAGCTTGAGCAAAGATTATAGGCATAACTCCAGAAGCATTAAGCTTCAAAGGAATCCATTGTCTATTACCACCCATCAAATCTTGTTCATAATCTCCTGATGTAGTACGACGTGCGTACTGAACTGGTATTTTTCTAATTGCCATAGTCAATAAGACGCAGGCAGCAATTACCAATAGCCAAATAATGATTTCGATAACCAATAACATTGGCCCTCCATTGTTATTTGTAACTCTGGTTGTAAACTCTTGTATAAACGCTTGAGGAAATCTTGCAAGTATACCCACCATAATTAACAGTGAGATACCATTCCCAATTCCTTTATCAGTTATTTTTTCTCCTAACCACATAGCAAAAATCGTACCTGTGACCAAGATTATTACTGAAGAAAATAAGAATTCAAAAGAATTAAACCCTAATAAAAATGCACTACTAGGTAAAGTTCTATATAGATTATAGATATAAGTTGGTCCTTGCAACAAGGTAATACCTATTGTTAACCAACGTGTGATCTGATTAATCTTTTTTCTACCACTTTCACCATCACTTTGAAGTTTTTGCAAATAAGGAATAGCAATTCCCATTAACTGAACTACAATAGATGCCGAAATGTAAGGCATGATTCCTAGAGCAAAAACTGACGCTTTTGAGAACGCACCACCAGTAAACATATCTAAAATAGAGCCGATACCACTTTTGGTTTGCCCTGCTAAAGTTGTTAATTGTGTCGCATCAATTCCCGGAAGCGTAACATGTGCTCCAAAACGATAAACTAAAAGCAGGCCTAAAGTGATTAGAATCCTGTTTTTTAGTTCTTCGATTTTCCAAACATTACTTATTGATTCAATAAATTTCTTCATAAATTGAAAAATTACATTGTTACAGCTTCTCCTCCAGCAGCTTCAATAGCAGCTTTTGCAGTAGCAGTAAATTTGTGAGCGGTTACTTTTAATTTTGCTTTCAATTCTCCTCTACCTAAAATCTTTACGATTTCATTCTTAGTAGCTAAACGATTTGCAACATAAGTTGTCATATCAATAGAATCAGTAATGATTCCATTATCTACTAAAGCTTGAATTGTATCAAGATTAACACCTTCGTAATCTTTACGATTGATGTTTGTGAAACCAAACTTAGGCACACGTCTTTGAAGTGGCATTTGCCCACCTTCAAAACCAATCTTTTTAGAATAACCAGAACGAGATTTTGCTCCTTTGTGACCTCTTGCAGAAGTACCACCTTTTCCAGAACCTTCTCCTCTACCTAATCTTTTATTTTGATTGTGCGTTGACCCTTCAGCTGGTTGTAAGTTACTTAAATTCATAACAGTATTTGTTATTTAGCTTCCTCTACAGAAACTAAGTGTTTAACTTTGTTTATCATCCCAAGGATTGCAGGGTTTGAATCATGTTCTACAACTTGACCCATTTTACGTAGACCTAAAGCTTCTAATCCTCTTTTTTGATCAAGTGGACAGTTGATTTTACTTCTAACTTGTTTTACTAATAATTTAGCCATAATTTCCTTGAATTAACCTTTAAAAACTTTTTCTAAAGAAACTCCTCTTTGTTTTGCAACACTATAGGCGCTTCTCATTTGTAATAAAGCATCAAAAGTTGCTTTTACTACGTTGTGAGGATTTGATGATCCTTGAGATTTAGATAATACATCATGAATACCTACTGACTCAAGAACTGAACGAACAGCTCCACCAGCAATAACTCCTGTACCATGAGAGGCAGGAATTAAAAATACACGTGCACCACCAAATTTACCTTTTTGTTCGTGTGGCACTGATTGTCCATTCAAAGGAATTTTTACTAAATTTTTCTTAGCATCTTCCACCGCTTTAGCGATTGCCTCAGAAACATCTTTAGATTTTCCTAATCCATGTCCTACAACACCATTTTCATCACCTACAACTACAATAGCAGAAAAACCGAAAGCTCTACCACCTTTTGTAACTTTAGTAACACGATTAACACTCACCAAACGATCTTTTAACTCAAGACCAGTTGGTTTTACTAACTCTACATTCTTGTATTTATTAGACATAATATATTAGAATTTAAGTCCAGCAGCTCTCGCGCCTTCTGCTAATGATTTAATACGCCCATGATACAAGTAACCTCCTCTATCGAATGTCACAACTTCTATCCCAGCTTTTAATGCTTTTTCTGCAACTAGTTTCCCAACTGCAGTAGCAACCTCTACGTTCGTACCTTTTCCTATTTCCTTTTCTCTTGAAGAAGCAGCCAATAAAGTAACTCCATTTACGTCATCAATAAGTTGCGCGTAGATTTCTTTGTTACTTCTAAAAACAGATAGCCTTGGATTAGTAGCAGTACCACTAATTGTTTTTCTAATTCTGAATCTAATTCTCTGTCTTCTTTCAGGTTTTGTTAATGACATAATCTCTTATTTTTTAAGCTGATTTACCTGCTTTTCTTCTTAATACTTCACCCACAAATTTAACACCTTTTCCTTTGTACGGTTCAGGCTTACGGAAACCTCTAATCTTTGCCGCAACTTGACCTAAAAGTTGTTTATCAATTGATGTTAATTTTACGATTGGGTTTTTTCCTTTCTCAGATATAGTTTCTAATGTCACTTCTGGAGCAACATCCAATACAATATTATGAGAAAATCCAAGAGCTAAATCCAATTTTTGACCTTGATTTGAAGCTCTATAACCAACACCTACTAATTCTAATGATTTAGTAAAACCATCAGTTACACCTAAGATCATATTATTAATCAATGATCTATATAATCCGTGCTTTGCTCTTTGGTCTTTATGATCAGATGATCTTTCAACTTGAACTTGATCACCTTCAACAGTTACAGTAACGTCCGAAAACTCCTGAGTTAGTTGACCGTTTTTTCCTTTTACTGTAATAATACCGTCTTTAACTTCTACAGTTACGCCAGCAGGGATTACAATTGGGCTTTTACCTATTCTTGACATCTTATAGTCTTTTTATTAGTATACGTAACAAATTACCTCTCCACCAACATTAAGTTGTTTTGCTTTTTTCCCAGTCATCAAACCTTTAGATGTTGAAACAATAGCAATTCCTAATCCGTTAAGGATTCTAGGAATAGAAGAAGAACTTGAATATTTACGTAAACCTGGTTTACTAATTCTCTGGATATCTTTAATTACTGACTCTTTAGTATCTTTATCATACTTCAAAGCAATTTTGATTGAACCCTGAACAGCGTTGTCTTCAAATTTGTAACTTAAGATATAACCTTGATCAAATAAGATCTTAGTTATTTCTTTTTTTAGATTAGATGCAGGAATTTCGACAACTTTGTGGTTTGCAGCCACAGCGTTTCTAACCCTAGTTAAATAATCTGCAATAGGATCTGTATACATATGTATATATTTGCGGTTATGGTTTTCGCCAGACTTTCTGGCGAACCTTTAACCAATTAAAATTCAATTTTTTACCAACTAGCTTTTTTAACTCCTGGTATCAATCCATTATTAGCCATTTCACGAAATGTAACACGTGAAATACCGAATTGACGCATATACCCTCTTGGTCTACCAGTTAATTTACATCTATTATGCAAACGAACAGGTGAAGCGTTTTTCGGTAACTTTTGCAAACCTACGAAATCTCCAGCTTCTAACAAAGCTTTTCTTTTCTCAGCATATTTCGCTACCGTTTTTTCTCTCTTAACCTCGCGGGCTTTCATTGATTCTTTAGCCATAACTTAATTCTTTTTAAAAGGTAATCCTAGTTCAGTTAACAACGACTTTGCTTCCTTATCTGTCTGAGCAGTAGTAACAAAGGTGATATCCATTCCCGAAATTTTGTTCACTTTATCAATGTCAATTTCTGGAAAAATGATCTGCTCTAAAACTCCAAGATTATAATTTCCTCTTCCGTCGAAACCTGTAGCTTTAATCCCACTAAAATCTCTAACACGTGGTAAAGCTGAAGTAATAAGTCTATCTAAAAACTCATACATTCTCTCTCCACGTAAAGTTACTTTAGCTCCAATTGGCATACCTTTTCTTAATTTGAATGACGCAACGTCTTTCTTAGAAATAGTAGATACCGCTTTTTGTCCAGTGATTTTAGTCAACTCATCAACTGCATAGTCAATAAGTTTTTTATCAGAAACTGCTGCTCCAACTCCACGGCTTAAAACGATTTTTTCCAACTTAGGAACTTGCATTACGTTTACGTATCCGTACTCTTCTGTAAGAGCAGAGATAACTCTACTCTTATATTCTTCTTTCAATCTAGGTGTATACGCCATTACTATAGTACTTGATTAGATTTTTTTGAAAATCTTACTTTCTTATCTCCTTCAACTCTAACTCCTGTTCTAGTTGCTTCCTTTGTTTTAGGATCAATTAGAGAGATATTAGATATTTGAATAGAAGCTTCTTTTTTCACAATTCCACCTTGAGGGCTTTTTGCACTTGGCTTCGTATGTTTAGAAACCATGTTTACACCTTCTACGATAGCTTTGTTTTTCTCACGGTCAACACGTAATACTTTACCTTCTGAACCTTTATGGTCTCCAGCAATTACTCTTACGATGTCACCTGTTTTTATTTTTAGCTTTATCATCTTAAAACGAATTAAAGCACTTCTGGTGCTAATGATACAATTTTCATGAATTGTTTTTCACGAAGTTCTCTTGCTACGGGACCAAAAACACGAGTTCCTCTCATTTCCCCTGCTGCGTTTAATAAAACACAAGCATTGTCATCGAAACGGATATAAGAACCATCAGCTCTTCTCACTTCTTTTCTGGTACGCACAACAACTGCAGTTGAAACAGCTCCTTTTTTAACGCTTCCGTTAGGAGTTGTATCTTTGATAGAAACTACAATCTTGTCACCAACAGAGGCATACCTTCTTTTGGTACCTCCTAAAACACGGATAGTTAAAACTTCTTTAGCTCCTGTGTTATCTGCTACTTTTAGTCTTGATTCTTGTTGTACCATAATTATTTAGCTCTTTCTAGGATTTCAACTAATCTCCAACATTTCGATTTACTTAAAGGACGCGTTTCGCTAATTCTTACAGTATCTCCAATGTTACAGTCGTTTGTTTCGTCATGCGCTACAAATTTCTTTGTTTTCAACACGAACTTACCGTATAATGGGTGTTTTACTTTTGTAACTTGTGCAACAACAATAGACTTATCCATTTTGTTTGAAGTTACGACACCAACTCTTTCTTTTCTTAAATTTCTTTTTTCTTCCATCTTTCAGCAGATTACAATTATTGTAACTCTCTTTTTGTAAGTTCTGTAGCTAATCTTGCAACTGTTCTTCTTACACCTCTAATTTGAAGTGGGTTCTCAATTGGAGAAATAGCGTGAGCCATTTTTAGGTCGGCATATGCCTTCTTAGTTTGACTAAGTTTTTCTTGCAACTCCGCTGCAGAAAGATCTTTTATTTCTGATTGTTTCATAATATAATATAGATTATGCTTCGAAATCTCTAGCAACAACGAATTTAGTTTTTACTGGAAGCTTTTGAGCCGCAAGACGTAACGCCTCTTTTGCAACTGATAAAGGAACTCCTCCAACTTCAAACATAATTCTTCCGGGTTTAACAACGGCAGCCCAATACTCAACTGCACCTTTACCTTTACCCATACGTACCTCAAGAGGCTTCTTAGTAATTGGTTTGTCTGGAAATATTTTGATCCATAATTGTCCCTCTCTTTTCATGAAACGAGTAGCAGCAATACGAGCTGCCTCAATTTGACGAGAAGTTAAAAACATTCCATCTTCATGTACAGATTTAATACCAAACATTCCATTAGAAAGTTCATGCCCTCTTCCAGAGTTCCCTTTCATTTTACCTTTTTGTACCTTACGGTATTTTGTTCTTTTAGGCTGTAACATTTTTCTTTAATTTAAAAATTACTTTCTTTTACGAGCGTCTGGTTTTCCACCTTTATTAAAGTTAGATTTCCCACGAGGAGAATCTCCACCTTTTCCGCCAGATTGTTTCTTGTCCATTCCAGCAAGCGGAGAAAGATCTCTCTTTCCGTAAACTTCACCTTTCATGATCCACACTTTGATACCCATTCTACCATAAGTAGTATGCGCCTCAGCTAGTGCATAGTCAATATCGGCTCTGAAAGTTGATAAAGGAACTCTTCCTTCTTTGAAACCTTCTGAACGTGCCATCTCAGCACCATTCAAACGACCAGAAATCAAAACTTTGATACCCTCAGCGTTCATACGCATAGAAGCAGCAATAGCCATTTTGATTGCACGTCTGTAAGAAATACGGCTTTCGATTTGACGACAGATGCTTGTAGCAACTAGATACGCGTCAAGTTCAGGTCTTTTGATTTCAAAGATGTTGATTTGAACCTCTTTGTCAGTAATTTTCTTAAGCTCTTCTTTTAACTTGTCTACCTCTTGACCACCTTTTCCGATAATAATACCAGGTCTAGCAGTAGTGATAGTAACGGTTACAAGTTTCAAAGTTCTCTCGATGATTACTTTTGATACACTAGCTTTTGATAAACGAGCATGGATATACTTTCTGATTTTGTGATCTTCGGCAAGTTTATCACCATAATCATTTCCACCATACCAGTTTGAGTCCCATCCTCTGATGATACCAAGTCTATTTCCAATTGGATTTGTCTTTTGTCCCATCTTGTATTAAATTGCTTGTGTGTTATTAATAGATCCAAGCACGATTGTTACGTGATTAGAACGTTTTCTAATTCTGTGCGCACGACCTTGTGGAGCTGGACGAAGTCTTTTTAACATCATACCACCATCTACTCTGATCTCCTTAACAAATAAACCAGCTTCTTCTAAATTAGCATCAGCATTTTTCTGCTCCCAATTGTTGATTGCAGATAAAACTAACTTTTCTAATTTTCTTGAAGCTTCTTTAGAACTAAATCTTAAGATGTTAAGTGCTCTTTCTACCTTCTGACCTCTTACCAAGTCCGCTACTAAGCGCATTTTTCTAGGTGAAGTAGGGCAGTTATTCAATTTCGCGAAAGCAATAGACTTATTAGCCTCTTTTCTCGCATCTGCTGTTTCTCTTTTACGAACTCCCATTGCTTCTTATTTTTTACCTTTATTTTTTGCTCCAGCATGACCTCTAAAAGATCTAGTTGGTGAAAATTCTCCTAATTTGTGACCTACCATGTTTTCAGTAACATAAACCGGTACGAATTGACGCCCGTTATGAACTGCAATAGTTTGTCCAACAAAATCCGGAGTAATCATAGAAGCTCTAGACCATGTCTTAACAACTCCTTTATTTCCACCTGCTATATTTTCTTGAACTTTCTTGTCTAACTTATAATGAACGAAAGGTCCTTTTTTTAATGAACGTGCCATATCTTATTATTTCTTTCTACGTTCTACGATATACTTGTTACTCGGGTTTTTCTTAGAACGAGTTCTATAACCTTTTGCTGGTATTCCATTTCTTGAACGTGGATGTCCACCAGAAGAACGTCCTTCACCACCACCCATTGGGTGATCGACAGGGTTCATCGCTACAGGTCTTGTTCTAGGTCTTCTACCTAACCATCTTGTTCTACCTGCTTTACCAGATACAACTAATTGGTGATCAGAATTAGAAACAGCTCCAATAGTAGCCGAACAAGTCAACAAGATTAACCTTGTTTCACCAGAAGGCATTTTAATTGTAGCATATTTTCCATCTCTTGCCATTAATTGAGCAAATGTACCAGCCGAACGTGCAATAACAGCACCTTGACCTGGACGTAACTCAATACAAGAAATAACAGTTCCTAATGGAATTTTACTCAAAGGTAACGTGTTACCAATTTCTGGTTGAGACTCAGGTCCTGAAACCAATTTTTGACCAACTTTTAATCCATTTTGAGCTATAATATACGTTTTCTCACCATCAGCATAAGCTAATAAAGCGATAAATGCAGTACGATTTGGATCATATTCAATTGATTTTACCGTAGCAGGAATTCCTTCTTTAGTACGTTTAAAATCAATGATACGATATCTCTGCTTGTGACCACCACCCGTATAACGCATGGTCATCTTTCCTTGACTATTTCTACCTCCAGAGTTTTTTATCGGCGCTATCAAAGAGCGTTCCGGCTTATCAGTTGTAATAGCGTCATAACCATTCACAACTCTAAATCGCTGACCTGGGGTAATAGGTTTTAATTTTCTTACTGACATTTTTCTATCTTAGATATTGTTGTAAAAATCAATTGTTTCTCCTTCTTTTACTTGAACAATTGCTTTCTTAATTGCATTTGTTTTTCCAGTAATTAAACCACTTTTAGTGTATTTTGTAGTTCTATCCGGTCTTACGTTCATCGTGTTAACACTCAAAATAGTCACACCATAAGCAGCTTCTACAGCTTTCTTAATCTCAACTTTATTTGCTTTTTTGTTAACAACGAACCCGAAGCGGTTTAAAACTTCACTTTCTTTGGTTACTTTTTCCGTTACTATAGGTTTAATTATGATACTCATATCCTATTATTTACTTAAATTTTCTTCAATTACTTCCAAAGAACTCTCCAAAAGCACTAAATTATTAGCGTTTAATATAGCGTAAGTACTTAACTCTAAACTACTTACAACACTAGCCGCTTTTAAATTACGTGACGACAAATATACGTTTTTATTCGTATTGCCCAACACAAACAATGATTTTTTATTCTCTAACTCTAATGCTTTCAAAACGTTAATGAAATTTTTAGTGTTTGGAGCATCAAAATTAAAGTCTTCAAGAACGATTATGTTTGACTCTTTTGCTTTCATTGAGAATGCAGATTTTCTAGCTAAACGTTTCAAGTTTTTATTCAATTTGAATGAATAACTTCTCGGTCTAGGTCCAAAAACTGTTCCTCCTCCTTTAAACAATGGATTCTTTGCACTACCCGCACGAGCAGTACCTGTTCCTTTTTGTTTTTTAATCTTACGTGTACTTCCTGCTACTTCAGCTCTTTCTTTAGCTTTGTGCGTTCCTTGTCTTTGATTAGCTAAATATTGCTTAACATCAAGATATACAGCGTGATTGTTTGGTTCAATTGCGAATACTGAATCAGAAAGTTGAACTTTTCTTCCAGTATCTTTTCCGTTGAAATCTACTACTTTTACTTCCATTACTTGTGAATGATTACATAAGAGTTATTATGACCAGGAACACATCCTTTGATCACAAGTAGATTCTTTTCAGTAACTACTTTTAAAACTCTAAGGTTTTGAATGTTTACATTTTCTCCTCCCATACGTCCAGCCATACGCATTCCTTTGAATACTCTAGATGGATAAGAAGAAGCTCCTACAGAACCTGGCGCTCTTAAACGGTTATGTTGACCATGAGTTGCTTGACCAACACCACCAAAACCGTGACGTTTTACAACCCCTTGAAAACCTTTACCTTTAGACACACCTTGTACATCTACAAATTCTCCTTCTACAAACATAGAGACATCAATAAGATCCCCTAATTTTTGTTCTGTTGCAAAATTTTGGAATTCAACGACTTTTTTCTTAGCTACAGTTCCAGCTTTTTTAAAGTGACCTAAAGCCGCTTTAGTGGAATGTTTCTCGTTTTTGTCATCGAAACCAAGTTGCAACGCTTCGTACCCGTCAACACCTTTGGTTCTGACTTGGGTAACAACACAAGGACCAGCTTCAATTACTGTACAAGGAATATTCTTCCCGTTTTCATCGAAAATGCTAGTCATGCCGATTTTTCTACCAATTAACCCAGACATAAATATTAATTATTAATTATTAAATATAAAAATAGAACACATCATTTAAGTGAACTCTTATTTTTAAAGTGGTGCAAAAGTATAACTTATTTACACACAATCCAAAAAAAGTTTTCACTTAAACGAAGTGCTCTTGATTTTCCTTGAAAAAGATACTTAAACTTTGATCTCTACTTCAACTCCACTAGGTAATTCTAATTTCATTAAAGCATCAATTGTTTTAGATGAAGATGAATAAATATCAATTAATCTCTTATATGACATTACTTCAAATTGTTCTCTCGCTTTTTTGTTAACGTGTGGAGAACGCAATACTGTAAAAAGTTTTTTGTGAGTTGGCAATGGGATTGGCCCTGTAACAACTGCACCAGTAGTTTTAACTGTTTTTACAATCTTTTCAGCAGATTTATCTACCAACATATGATCGTAAGATTTTAGTTTTATTCTGATTTTTTGACTCATTTTCTTAAAATTAAGCGTTTCCTTTTGCTTTTTTGATTACTGCTTCTGAAATATTAGAAGGCGTTTCTGCGTAGTGTGAAAATTCCATAGTTGAAGTTGCACGACCTGAAGATAAAGTTCTTAAAGTAGTAACATATCCAAACATTTCAGATAATGGCACATCAGCTTTAATTGTTTTTGCTCCATTTCTATCACCCATGTCATTAACTTGACCTCTACGACGGTTGATATCACCTACGATATCTCCCATATTTTCTTCAGGAGTAATAACTTCCATTTTCATGATAGGCTCAAGAATTACAGCACCAGCAGCTTTTGCCACCTCTCTATAACCCATTCTTGCAGCTAACTCAAAAGAAAGCGCATCTGAATCCACAGGATGGAAAGATCCATCCAATAAAGTTACTTTTAAACTATCAACCTGATATCCTGCTAAAGGACCAGTTTTCATAGCTTCTCTAAAACCTTTCTCTACAGAAGGAATATATTCCTTAGGAACGTTACCCCCTTTTACAGAGTTAACAAATTGTAATCCAACCGGAGCTTTACCATCAACTTCATCAGCAGGCTCTAAAATAAATACGATATCACCGAATTTACCACGACCTCCAGATTGTTTCTTGTAAGTTTCTCTATGTTGAGCAGTTCTAGTAAATGCTTCTTTGTATTCAACTTGAGGCTCTCCTTGGTTTACTTCAACTTTGAATTCACGACGCATTCTATCTACTAAGATATCCAAGTGAAGCTCACCCATACCAGAAATAATAGTTTGCCCAGAAGCTTCATCAGTTCTAACAGTAAACGTTGGATCTTCTTCAGCTAACTTAGCTAAAGCCATACCCATTTTGTCCACGTCAGCTTTAGTTTTAGGCTCAATAGCAATACCAATTACTGGCGCAGGGAATTTCATAGACTCAAGAATAATTGGGTGTTTTTCATCACACAATGTATCTCCAGTTTTAATATCTTTAAATCCAACTGCCGCCCCAATATCTCCAGCTTCGATATAGTCGATTGGATTTTGCTTGTTGGCATGCATTTGATAGATACGAGAAATTCTTTCTTTGTTTCCTGAACGCGTATTCAATACATATGAACCAGCATCTAAACGTCCTGAATAAGCACGGAAGAAAGCTAAACGACCTACGAATGGGTCAGTAGCAATTTTAAACGCTAAAGCAGCAAAAGGCTCTTTAACATCAGGCTTACGTAAGATTTTTGTTTGATCTTCTTCTAAAAGCTCAGCATCGTCAGGGTGAATTCCTTCAATCCCGTCTTTATCCATTGGAGATGGTAAGTATTTACATACTGCATCTAACATGAACTGAACTCCCTTATTTTTGAAAGATGAACCAGCAATCATCGGAATGATAGCCATATCCATTACAGCAGCTCTTAAAGCGATGTTAATCTCTTCCTCTGTAATAGATTCTGGATCTTCCATATACTTGTCTAGCAAATTCTCATCATAATCAGCAACTGCTTCGATAAGAATATCTCTGTATTCTTTTACTTCATCAACCATATCAGCAGGAATATCAACAACTTCATAAGTTGCACCCATTCCAGCATCATCCCAAACAATAGCTTGGTTTCTTACCAAATCCACAACACCTCTGAAATCATTCTCTTCACCAATAGGTAAAGTGATTGCAACTGCGTTAGATTTTAACATATCTCTTACTTGTTGACATACCATCAAAAAGTTAGATCCTTGTCTGTCCATTTTATTAACGAATCCAATACGTGGAACTCTATATTGATCAGCTAATCTCCAGTTAGTTTCTGATTGAGGCTCAACACCATCAACAGCACTAAACAAGAAAACTAATCCATCAAGAACACGTAACGAACGGTTTACTTCAACTGTAAAGTCAACGTGTCCCGGCGTATCGATAATATTGAAGTGATAAGGTAGCGTCTCAGGTAAAATTTTACCTTGAGTAGTTGGAAAATTCCACTCACAAGTAGTAGCAGCAGAAGTAATTGTAATACCTCTTTCTTGCTCTTGTGCCATCCAGTCCATTGTTGCAGCACCATCGTGTACTTCACCAATTTTGTGTGATTTTCCCGTATAGAATAATATACGCTCAGTAGTTGTTGTTTTACCAGCATCAATGTGAGCAGCAATTCCTATGTTTCTTGTATATTTAAGTTCTCTAGCCATTTCTTAAGAATTAAAATCTAAAGTGAGAGAAAGCTTTATTAGCTTCTGCCATTTTGTGAGTATCCATTCTTTTCTTAACTGCAGCACCTTCTTCTTTAGCCGCAGCTAAACATTCTGAAGCTAATCTCTGAGCCATTGATTTTTCGTTTCTTCTTCTTGAATAAAGAATCAACCATTTCATCGCCATAGAAATTTTTCTATCTGGACGAATTTGCATTGGAATTTGGAATGTAGCTCCACCAACTCTACGACTACGTACTTCTACGTGAGGCATAACATTAGTTAACGCATCTTTCCAAATTTCTAACGAAGGTTTTTCTGCATCTTGCTTCTTAGCTTCTATAATGTCAATTGCATCATAAAAAACTTTAAAAGCTGTTGATTTCTTACCATCCCACATTAGGTTATTCACAAAACGTGTTACCAATTGGTCGTTAAACCTAGGATCTGGTAAAAGTGGTCTTTTCTTTGCCGCTCTTTTTCTCATGTCTTTTTTTTAATAAAATACCATACCGATACAATTGCAATAAATCACAACTATACTAGTACATTACTTTAAATTACTTTTTTGCTTCTTTTGGGCGTTTTGCTCCGTACTTAGATCTTCTTTGCGTTCTTCCTGCTACTCCTGACGTATCAAGTGCACCACGAACGATGTGATATCTAACTCCTGGTAAATCTTTTACCCTTCCACCCCTAACTAATACTATCGAGTGCTCTTGTAAATTGTGTCCTTCTCCAGGGATGTAGGCATTTACTTCATTACCATTTGTCAAACGTACACGCGCTACTTTACGCATTGCAGAGTTTGGTTTTTTTGGTGTTGTAGTGTAAACACGCGTACAAACCCCTCTTCTTTGAGGACAAGAATCTAAAGCAACCGATTTACTCTTCTTAGTTATCTGAGTTCTTCCTGTTCTTACTAATTGTTGAATTGTTGGCATAATTAATACTAAAAATTTATTATGTATATTTAATTCCCGCTTTTTACGGGGTTGCAAATGTATAAAATATTTTTTACCCTGCAAACCATAAATCATTAATTTTCAACAACATTATTTATTTAAAGACCAAGCGTTTGCGAATTGACCTATATATTGAAAATATATAATGACATGATGCACCATGAAACTAACATTAATTCTTCGCCAATCTAGTACTAAAAAAAATAATCTTGCACAAAAACTAAAACACCCTAATTACTATATGACAACACTAGCCTAACCACAATAAACGAAATACCACAAAATATTTATTTTCCTTAAATAGCTCAAGGACAAATAAAGCCCCCCATACTTAAGTGTTAAGTTAAGAAAACATAAAATCAAAAGTTTGACTAGTAAATTTTACCTAAAATTCACGCAAGAATTAAGACTTCAAAATGTTAAAATTTTAAGAAGAATTCGCACCATTTACGACAGCCTTTGTCATAAGTCCATCTAACATTCGAAATAAAACGCTACAGATTAACAAATAAAAATTTTATAAAAGAACATTTTAAGATTTAAGCCAAGTAACACCTTGCTCTTTACTAATAAATAAATAAAATGCTTCTGAAGTTCATTACCATGAAAAACCTATCTAAAATCACAAATAAACAAGAGTAAACAATTAATTTTTGATAATTAACAATTATAACGCAATAAATAAAAACGTTTGATTGCACCCGTAATACATTGATAACATATTCAAACGTTAAATTTTACTTTACATAGAAAAATACTACAGCAGTTATTAGGATAGTTAACGAATTATTAAGATTTTCGCAATACTAATTCAAATAAACATAAAATGAAACTAAAATTCAATGGAATCTTAGTGTTATTATTAACGCTAATGGCGCAATTAACCTTCGCGCAAGAAAGGTCTGTAACAGGAAATGTTTCTGACGACTCAGGCATGCCTTTACCAGGTGTGAGTGTATTAATCAAGGGAACACAAAATGGTACGCAAACGGATTTTGATGGTAAGTTTACAATCAAGGCAAGTCCTACTCAAACAATTGTTTTTACTTACATCGGAATGAAATCTCAGGAAGTAAAGGCATCTTCAACTACTTTAAACGTTAAATTAGAAAGCACTGCACAAGAGCTTGAAGGCGTTGTTGTAACGGCCTTAGGTATAAAGAGAGAAAAGAAATCTCTTAGTTACGCCGCACAAGAGGTATCAGGAAGCACTTTAAGCGAAGGTGGATCTAACAATGCAGTCGCTGCATTGTCAGGAAATGTTGCAGGTGTGCAGGTAACAGCACCTTCTACAATGGGTGGATCTACTCGAATTGTCCTTAGAGGAATTGGTTCAACAACAGGAGAAAATAGACCATTGATTGTAAT
The DNA here is from genome assembly GCF_000425505.1 of Flavobacterium frigidarium DSM 17623. Lineage (GTDB taxonomy): Bacteria > Bacteroidota > Bacteroidia > Flavobacteriales > Flavobacteriaceae > Flavobacterium > Flavobacterium frigidarium. The sequence goes on from NZ_AUDO01000001.1 coordinate 413,154, forward strand.
TGATGGAATACCGCTAGATAATGGAAACTATAATTCTACTAGCACTCAAAGAGGTGCTGGTGGTAGAGATTATGGTGATGCTTCTGCAGATATAAACCCTGATGATATAGCTTCCGTTACTGTTTTAAAAGGTGGGCCAGCTGCAGCATTATATGGTAACAGAGCAGGAAATGGAGCTATTTTATATACTACTAAATCTGCAAAAAGCGGAGCAGGTAAAGCAGAAATCTCAGTAAACACGGGTATTACGTTTGAAAGTATTAATGTAATGCCAAATTTACAAACAGAATATGGTGGAGGTAGCTCAAGTACTTTCCAACAAGAAACAATCAATGGTAAAACATATAACATTGCTGATTATGCAACTGATGAAAGTTGGGGACCAAAATATGATCCTAATTTAAAGTATCTAGCATGGAATGCATTTGACCCAGAGTTTGCAGATGAATATTTAAAGGAAAGATCTTGGGTTAATCCTAAAAATGGTGTGAGATCGTTTTTTGATACTGGAATAACTAGAAACAACTCTGTTTCATTCTCAAAATCAGCTGTAGATTCAGGCGTAAGATTCTCATTCGCAAATCAAAAGACAGAAGGAATAGTTCCAAATTCAACTTTAAGCAAGAACACTTTCTCATTGAATGGTAATGCTAAATTATCAGAAAAACTTAAGGTAGAAGGAATGATGACATATGTTCAAACTAGAGGTTTTAATAGACCTGAAGTTGGATATGGAGATAACGGACTAGCTCAGAAATTCTTTCAATGGAGCCAAAGACAGTTAGATTTTGACGAGTTGAAAAACTACAAATTGGCAAGCGGAGCACAACGCTCATGGAATAGAATAGCATTTGATAATGCTACACCTAACTATTCAGACAACCCATATTGGATTATAAACGAAAATACATCTTCAGATAAAAGAAATAGAGTTTATGGTAATGGGAAAATTACCTATAACTTTACTCCAGAGTTTTATGCTGTAGGAAATGTTTATGGAGACACTTATTCACTTAACATTGATGAAAGAGTAGCAATTGGTTCTCAAGCAACATCTAGTTATGAGACAACCGCTAGAACTTTAACTGATTTCAATTACGAAGGTCGTTTGCATTACGACAAAAGGTTTGACAAATTTAGCGTAAATGCTTTTGCTGGTGTCAACAGAAGAAGTTATAGTTTAACACGCGTTGAAGGTTTCACTGTAGGTGGTTTAGTACTACCTAACATCTACAACTTATCGAACAGTTCAACCGCTTCTCAATCAGCTAATTACGAAGAGAGAACAAGAACTAATAGTGTATATGGTTTCCTATCATTAGGATATGACGATTTCTTATTTCTAGAAGTTACTGATAGAAATGATTGGTTTAGTACAGTAAATAAAGATGTTAATTACGCCTCTGTAACTGGTAGTTTTTTGTTTTCTGAATTAACAGATTTACCTTGGTTAAATTATGGTAAAATTAGAGGAGGTTGGGCTCAAGCAGGGAATGCTACTACACCTTACAGATTATCTTTTGATGGTTTAGCAGATACTCCTTTCCAAGGAGACATTAGATATAGCCAACCTAACATAGCATCGAACCCTGATTTAGTTCCAGAACTTAAAACGACTAAAGAGGTAGGATTAGAATTAAGTTTATTTAATAGAAGAGTTGGATTAGATTTAACTTACTATGATGTACTAACAACAGATTTAATTACACCTGTACAAACTGATCCTTCGGTTGGACACACTTTTGCACTTAAAAATGCAGGAAAATTACAAAATAGAGGTATTGAAACAACTCTAACACTTAATCCTGTTAGAACTGAAGACTTTAGCTGGGATATCACTTGGAATTTTGCAAAGAACAACAACAAGCTTCTAGAATTATCACCTGGACTAAATGAACTTATCATAGGTTCAGCTCCATTTCAAGCGACATTGTTAGCCGTTACAGGACAACCTTATGGACAAATTTATGGAACTGACTTCACTTATGATGGAAACGGTAACAAAATTGTAGATGCATCAGGTGCATATGTTGCTTCAGAGAGAAAATCTTTAGGTACAATTACACCAGATTACAATATGGGAATCAGAAATGCATTCAAGTATAAAAATTTATCATTAGGCTTCTTAATTGATATCCAAAAGGGTGGTAGTTATTTTTCTACAACACACATGTGGGGAAGCTATTCTGGTTTACTTGAGGCAACAGCAGCAAATGGAATTAGAGAAAATGGTATTACTGTTGACGCTGTATATGCAGATGGAACGAAAAATACATCAGTTTTACCAGGTCAAGCATGGGCACAACAACATTATGGATTAGATGCATTAAATGTATTTGATGCAGATTATATAAAACTAAGAGAAGTTACATTTGCTTATAATGTACCTAAGAGTGTTTTTGGATCTGTATTTAGTAATGTGAAATTCTCATTATTTGCAAGAAACTTGTTCACTTGGGGATTAGATTGGAAAGGAATGGATCCTGAGATGGCATCTTATGGAAGTGGAAACACACAAGGTCTTGAAGGTGGTTCATTACCATCAACTAGAACATACGGAATGAACCTAGAATTTAAATTCTAAAAATTAAAAAAATCAAGATGAAAAAAATATTTATATCACTATTATCAATCACAGCTTTACTTACCACGACGGTGAGTTGCAGTGATCAATTAGAGGACTTTAATGTAAATCCTAACGCTCCAGCTGTTAATAACATTCCTGGATACGCATTTTTTAATAATGCTTCAGTTTTTCTAATGGATGAATCTAGAGGTAGCTTTTCTTCAGGAAGAATGGCATTGCCATGGGTACAGTATTCAGCACAGAGAAACTACACCGAAGAGGACAGATTCCAATTTAGAGAAACAACAAATCAAAGTCTATATCAGAATTACTATTTAGCTGCCAAAGATTTTAAAACTGTGATTGATTTAAATACAGACGCTTCAACTAAAGACGTAAATTCTGCTTATGGTAATAATAAAAATCAAATTGCCGCTGCAAGAGTTATGCTTGCATATACTTTTTTACAATTGGTAGATGCTTACGGAGATGTTCCTTATTATTCTTATGGTAATGATGATCCAGATTTCCAAGCATTGAAATTATTAGATGGTTTCGAAAAACCGAAATTCGCTTCACAGCTAAAGATCTATACGGATTTAATGAAAGAACTTAAAGAAGCATCTGCAATGATAGTAACTTCTGAATCATCAGTATTTACTAATGGTGATCAACTTTTTGAAACACCTGCTAAATTGAAAAAATTCGCTAATTCATTAAGATTAAGAATTGCAACAAGAGTAAAAGGAGTTGTACCAGGGGCAGAAACACATATCACAGAAGCAATTGCTAGTGGTGTAATGACTTCAAATGATGACAACGTTGGTGTAACTTATGAAGCTAATGATGTTAATCCAAGCCCGTTCTATAATGATTTTTTCTTAAGTAATAGAACAGATTTTGCCATTGCAAATACTTTTGTAGATTTATTAAAAGGTGATTTGGGAACTTTCGGAGTTGATCCTAGATTGCAAAAATACGCCGCACCTACTACGGCGAGTTCTAAAACTACAGTTCAAAATAATGCTTATACAGAAACGGACGATTTAAGTAAATATGTTGGTATGCCATATGGTATCACTAGTGCTCAAGCAGCAGGACAACGTACAGGAACGTCGTTTTGGAGTTATAATGTTCTAAGACAAGACTACACAGAAATTTTAATGGAATATGCAGAAGTAGAATTTTTACTTTCAGAAAACAACGGTTTTAATTTAACAAATTATCGCAACGGAGTAAGAGCTTCAATGGAGCGTTGGGGAGTTAGCACTGCTAAAATTGATGCATATGTCGCTACTTTAAATACAGCAAATTTACAAAATGTAATTACTCAGAAGTACATTGCTCTTTTTATGCAACCTTATGAAGCTTTTGCTGAATATAGAAGAACGGGGTTTCCTAATACACTTTTACAACCAGGAGGTACTTATAAATTAAACAATCCAGTGAACGGCGCTACAACTTATACGTTTGTAGCCCTAAATGGCTTATCGACTGTACCAGCAAGATTTACATATCCTGTTAATTTGCAGCAAATTAATAGCGAAAATGTTACTGCAGCTGCTAGTGCAATTGGAGGAGACGAATTAAACACAAAATTAATCTGGGCAAAAAAATAAATTTTATCCATTTTTATAAATTTAGCCACCTTGTATAATCGAGGTGGCTATTTTTTTTACAAAACATTTAACTATATTTGCACCATGGAAAAAGAACATCAAATATTTGGAATTAGAGCGATTATTGAAGCAATACAAGCGGGTTCAACAATTGACAAAGTATACATACAAAAAGAAATTTCGGGTGAGTTAATGAAAGACCTTATGAAGGTTATGAAACGTGCTAACGTTAATTTCTCCTATGTACCAGTTGAAAAATTGAATAAATTAACACCTAATAATCACCAAGGTGCTGTCGCAAATATATCGCCAATTTCATTTTTTGATTTAGAGAATTTAATCGAAACTGTTGTAGAAAACGGTAAAACTCCTTTGTTTTTGATATTAGACCAAATTTCTGATGCACGTAACTTTGGTGCCATCATTAGAACTGCAGAGTGTACAGGTGTTAATGGTATCATTATACAAAAATCAGGTGCAGCTCCGGTAAATGGAGACACCGTGAAAACATCTGCTGGTGCCGTTTTCAATATCCCTATTTGTAAAGTAGAACATATAAAAGACGCGATATTTTTGTTGCAAGCAAGTGGTATTAAAACTATTGCAGCAACTGAAAAAACAGACCAGAATATCTATGATTTATCTCTCAACGAACCCATCGCAATAATCATGGGATCGGAAGACCGAGGTGTAAATCCATCTGTACTAAAAATAGTGGATGAAAAAGCTAAATTACCGATGTTTGGAACAATTGGATCACTAAATGTATCTGTGGCATGTGGTGCATTTCTATACGAAACTGTAAGGCAAAGAAGTTAATAATTACAACTTCAAAAATAATGTAAAGCGTTAGTAAGTATTTCTTACTAACGCTTTTTTTATGTGCAAAATCATCAATAAGTTAAAATACTACTTGCGTTCATTTTATATAATACATCATGAAACAAAACATTTCCTTCTACACCCCCTCCTCTATCATATGTTCCTCATATAAAAATCCTTTAATGATAGTAGCAAAAATTTATAAAGTGCAAGAAAACTTTACAGGAGATAGCAATATATACACATCCATCACATAATTTTATATTAAACTAAACAACACATGTTTCCTCTAAAAAAAAAGATTAAAAACCCAAAAGATTAGAAAGGACATTAGCAGTATTCCTACATACAAAACCGGCCTAACAAGCAGACAAATAGAAAAACAACCTCTTTTCCAATCTTTACTTTGACATAAGAACAACATCCAATCTTTGTTTTTTTTCAATCTTAGCCTACAAATAGTAGCAATGGACCAATTAGAAGCAAACTTATTAATACCTGAGGTTGATTGATTGTTATTTCACACCTCACCGTTCTAATACTTACGCAATCAGCATTAAGCGTTGTCTATACCTAATTACCTAAATAGTTAAGAATAATTTTATTTAAACCTAAATTCTTACATAAATTATTCATTAAAAATCACAAAAAGAAAGAATATACCTCGCTAAATGTTAAATTTTATAATTTATCTACTAAAAATTCAACACCTAAGTATAAAAATAGATCACAACAACCCCAAATTCCAATAATGAAAATAACTTTGGCAGTAAGTGCAAAATAAGGCAATGAAGAGAATTTTCAAACCATTTAAAAGAGGTTAAAAATAAATTCATTACAAAACTATACGGAAAAATTCAACTGAAACCTTTAATAAAACATTAACATTTTTTTATGATATTTGCGTCACAAACCAAAACTTATAAATAATGAAACTAAAGTTGAATCAAATCTTAATACTATTATTAGTATTAGTGACACAAGTCTCTTTCGCTCAAGAAGGAATTGTACGAGGAATTGTGACAGATGCTTCAGGCATGCCGTTACCAGGAGTGAGTATATCTGTAAAAGGTACCACTAATGGTGCGCAAACAGATTTTGATGGGAAATACACCATTAAAGCTTCTACTAGTCAAATTCTTGTTTTTAGCTACATCGGTATGAAAACACAAGAACGTAAAGCCTCATCATCTTCGATTAATGTAAAACTTCTAGGGGATGCATTAGAGCTAGAAGGAGTTACAATTAACGTTTTTGGTATCGAAACCAAAAAGAAATTATCTAATTCATCATCATCAAAAGTAAAGGGTGAGGCACTTGCCACTACTGGAGAAACTGGTTTACTTAATTCGTTGTCTGCTAAAGCATCAAATGTAGTAGTGACATCAAGTTCAGGAGATCCTGGAGCTGGGTCTTATGTACAAATACGTGGACAAAACACTATTACAGGAAACACACAACCATTATACGTTGTAGATGGTATCCCTATTTCTGGACAAGAATTAGACAATGGTAATCAAGTTGGTGGCGTAAACCAACAATCAAGAGTGGGAGACATTAATCCTAACAGCATCGCAAGCGTTACAATCCTTAAAGGAGCATCTGCTTCTGCACTATGGGGATTTAGAGCTGCAAATGGTGTAGTGCTTATTACAACTAAAAAAGGTAGAGGAAAACTATCTATAGAGCTCAACTCATCTTATTCTATTGATGATGTTAATGTTCGTTTTAAAACGCAAAATCTTTTTGGTCAAGGATCTAATGGCTCATTTGTTAGAAACACAGGTTCATCTTTCGGAGATTTGATTAGTAGTCGTAGTGGTGCAGCAGACGATGTTAATACTGCCGGTTCGTACTTTGTTTCTGATAGAGGTAATACCTATTACGGAATCACGAAAAAAAACAGCACTGCTAATTTTAATAATTCAAACTATGATGAAATCTTAGGCACTGGAAATACAAGCAACCAAAATATCGCATTTAGCGGAGGAAGCGAAAACGGAAGTTTTTACTTAAGTTTAGGTAACACTAAACAAGATGGTGTTGTTAGAAATAGTTCTTATGAAAGAACAAATATTGATTTTAACACTGTTTACAAATTAGGAGAAAAAACAACTTTTACTGGAAAAATGAGCTATTCTACCTCAAATTCAAATAGAGTGCAACAAGGATCAAACACAAGTGGATTACTACTTGGTCTATACAGAACTGCACCAGATTTTGATAATAGAGATTTTTTAGGAACAAACTTTACAGCAGCTGGTGTTGCAACAGTTGGAAGTCATAGATCATATAGAAAGGATTTAGGTACGACAGAAACTTCAACAAGTCCTATATACAATAACCCGTTTTGGTCAACTGACATACAAAAGAACCCAAATACAGTTAACAGATACATCGCAGGTATCCAATTAGAGCACCAATTTACTGACCAATTTAGATTAATTGGACGTGCAAATGTTGATGGATATTCAGATGATAGACAATCAATGTATCCAATATACTCTTCTGAGAATGGTGGAGGTGGATATGCATCAGAAGACGGTGTAACGCACAGACAATACAACGTTGACGTTTTAGGTATTGGTAATTTTAATTTTACAGATGATTTACGTTTTGAATATACTGCAGGATTAAACACAGCTGAAATAAACACTGTGTTTAGAGGTGGTGATTACAAAAACTTTTTAATCAATTCTCCTAAATTTGTTTACTCTAATTCGCTACTAGCAAATAGAACAACTTATTTAAATAGAAGTAATACTAAAACAAATGCAGCATTTTTATCTACATCTTTAAACTATAAGGATTATTTGAATGCAAATGTGGGAGCTAGAGCAGAAACTTCATCTGCACTTGATCCTAACTTAAAAACCTATGTATACCCATCAGTTGAACTATCTTACTTATTTACACATCATTTGAAAAGCGAAGCTTTAACATTTGGTAAAATTAGAGCAACATACGGACAGGTAGCTATTATGCCTGGAATCTACAATGGATATACTTACATCACTGGAGCTACAGGAACAGAATCTTGGGGACCTGCATATGATGCAGCAGCATACAATGGTGGATTTGAAAGAGAATCACTAGCAGGAAATCCTGATTTAAAACCAGAAATTAAAACGCAATATGAAGCTGGAATCGACTTAGGATTTTTCAATAGAGTGAATTTAGGCGTGACTTATTACACTGATGTTATTAGAGACAACTTAGTTGCAGCGGCAAATAACCCATCATCATCTGTTAGTGATCTTTATGGAAACTTCGCTCAGTTATCAAACAAAGGTTTAGAAATCGACTTCGACGCAGCTATTCTAAAAAATTCAGATTTTAAATGGAATATCGCAGCAACATTTGGTACTAACAAGAATGAAGTAACTAAATTAACTGGATCAGAGTCAATATTATTAAATGGTTTTGCTGGAACATCATCTAGAGCGGTACTAAATCAGCCTTTAGGAGTTCTATGGGGAGGTCGTTGGGATAGAGACGATTCTGGGGAATTAATATTAGATTCAAGAGGTTTTCCAATAGCTGCAGCTACAGAAGGAGTAATTGGAAATCCTAATCCAAAATTTAGAGCAGGTTTAACCAACACGTTCGAATACAAAGGATTGTCTTTAAATGTATTATTTGATGCGTCTGTAGGTGGCGATTTATGGGATGGAACTAATGGAGCGTTAAATGTATTTGGAAAGTCAGTTGAAACTGCTAACATCTTAAACTTGACAGCGGCAGAAGCAACAGCACTTACGGGGTCAAACGGAGCAACAGCAATCTCACAAGGATGGTTAAACAGCGACGGTTCATATAGCGTAAGAGGTAATATAAAAGATTTTGGAGCTGGACCTAGATTACTTAATCAATCATGGTACAGTGCATTAGGTGGTGGATTTGGAGCAGTATCTGAACAATTCATTAAATCTGCTACTTGGGTAAAACTAAGAGAAGCTACCGTAGCATACCGTTTGCCAAGTAGCTCATTTTTAGAAAAAGCAGGAGTAGAAGCTATGACATTCTCACTTACAGGAAGAAATCTATGGTTATGGACTGAAGACAAGACATTAGGCCAAGATCCAGAAACGAACTTAACAGGTGGATCTAACGGTAGAGGATTACAATACTTCAACAGTCCTAATACTAAATCTATTATTTTCTCACTTAACGTAAAATTCTAAAAAAATGAAAAAATATAATAAATACATAACACCACTACTACTAGCACTTGCTGTAGTTAGTTGTACAGATTCTGTTGAGGGTATCAATGAAAATCCTAACAAACTACAAGCAGAAGATGCTCAAGCTAAAAATATATTTCAGTCTGTTTTATTAGCTAATCAATATTTCCAAACTACCAACAATGTAAGAAATACAATGTTGTGGCTTGGTCAGGCAACTGGAATTGATAGACAATATATTCCGTTGAATGACTGGAATGCCAACACATCTGCAGATTCTGATTCTGCTTGGGGTCTTCTTTATGTGAACTTTTTAACACAAGATAGAATCACACAGCAAAAAGCAATAGAAGAAAACAATTCAAAAGTACTTGGAGCAATGCAAATTGTGGAAGCTCACAGTATTGGTACTGCTACTTCTTTATGGGGAGACATTCCCTACTCTGAATTCATTACTAATGATCCATTTAACAAACCTAAATTTGACAAACAGTCAGATATCTATGCTAAATTGCAAACGTTACTTGACGATGCAATAGCTAATCTTGCAAAACCTGGATTAATCCCAGCAAACCTTGACTACCATTACCAAGGTAACACTGCAAAATGGACTCAACTTGCATATTCTCTTAAAGCTAGATATTACTTACATGTTAAGAATTACACTGCTGCTAAAGCAAATGCTTTAAAAGGATTTAATACCGCAGCTAATGATTTTAATGCGCTTTTTCAAGGGGCAACTTCTCAGCAAAACTTTAATCCTTTCTACGAATTTTTAGAATATGAGAGACAAGGATATATGAATGGTGCTGGATACGCAGTAACACTTTTAAATAGTACTTCGGCAATTACTAGAACAAATAGTAAAACAGATGAAGCAGCACGTTTAGCGTTCATATACACTGGAACGGAGCTAAATGTTAATGGTTTTGACTTTGATACAGAAACGGGTAAATTTGGATCAGATTCTAACTTACCATTAGTAACTTATGGTGAAATGCTATTAATTATTGCTGAGGCAGATGCACGTCTTTCTTTCAGCGCTGGATTAGCATCTTACAACACTTACAGAACACTGTTGAATACTGGTTATTCTATTGGTAATGTAACTAACGGAGTAGCAAGTTTAGGATATAAAGGCCTTACTTTTAAGTATTCAAACTATGTCGCTGCTGATTTTGCTGCCGGAGGTATGGAAAACGTGAGCGGAACACTAACTGATCAAAATGCTTTACTTAGAGAAATATATGAAGAAAGATATATTTACTTCTTAGGAAATTATGAAGCTTTTACAGACTTTAGAAGAACTAATAACATTGCTGGTGTAAAAATTAATAGCTTATTTGCTGGAACACCGCAACGATTAGTTTACTCTCAAGATGAGATAAATGCAAATGGAGCTAATATTCCAACTCCACTACCAAAAATTACAGATAAAACGGAGGTACATCAATAAAACCTAATTGTTTTTTAATACTAAAAAGGCTGTCCCACCAAGGACAGCCTTTTTTATTGACATGTAATTGACTAATTAGATTCATTTTCTTTGGCACCACTAAGCTCTGTATAACTATAATTTACTCGAATATCACCGGTAAAATAGGAATATGTTATTACCGCCTCCTCTACCACGGGTAAGTTTACAAAATTTCCATTATCGTCAAAACGTTGCATGAATTTATCTTCTGCTACATCATATTCTGGATGCTCCCATTCGTATTTTGGCACTTTCTTATATTCAGGTGATTTTAAAAGAATAGCAAAAATCACTCCGGAAATAAGCCCTGCTAAATGTCCTTCCCACGAGATTGAATTGTCGACATCAGGAAGTACATACCAAATCATCCCTCCATATAAAACAATGACAGTCAATGATAGTGCCACCAATCTAAAATATCTAGTAATAATACCTTTAAAGAAAATGAATCCTACTAGAACATAAATGAGACCGCTTGCCCCAATATGATAGCTTGTTCTACCAATCAACCATGTAAGCATCCCAGAAAGTAAGATACCATAGCAAATTACTTTAAAAGAATGCCGAGGATAAAAATATTGCAGCGCAGCTAAAAGAACTAGCAGGGGAATAGAATTGTTATATAAATGACTCAAATTAGAGTGAATGAACGGACTAAAAAGTACGCCCTGCAGTCCACTTATTTCTCGAGGCATAATCCCATTTTTGACAAAATTAAAATGAAAACGGATTTCGAACCAATAGACTAGCCACAACGATAACACGAAAAAAAGTGGCACTGCTATGACAGCATTTGTATATTTAAAATCTTTTTCCATATTAAAACTAGTTTATTAAATACAGAGATTGCAAAAATGAAACCAAAAATATAATATGCTATTCTGTCACTTTTACTACAACCGTTATTGCCATGCTACTCATATTAGCCCAGATAGGAACGGCATCCTTTTTATAATCTGCGAGGCACGAGCTGTTTATAAAAAGATATAGTGGATAGCTGGAATAGCTTCAAATAAATTGATTAATTTTGCAAAATGGAAGCACCATTAGCAGAACGCATACGCCCACAGAATTTAGAAGATTACGTTAGCCAAGCTCACTTGATAGGGCCTAACGGATCATTGACAAACCAAATTACGAAAGGAATTATTCCCTCATTGATATTATGGGGACCGCCCGGCACAGGGAAAACAACATTAGCGCAGATAATTGCTCAGGAATCAAAACGTCCATTTTACATTTTGAGTGCTATCAATTCTGGCGTTAAAGATATTAGAGATGTTATAGAAAAAGCCAAACAAAGTGGCGGACTTTTTACAGCTAAGAATCCAATATTATTTATAGATGAGATTCATCGCTTTAGCAAATCACAACAAGACTCTTTACTTGCAGCAGTCGAAAAAGGTTGGATCACACTGATAGGTGCAACAACTGAGAACCCTAGTTTTGAAGTAATACCTGCCCTCCTATCGCGTTGTCAAGTGTACATTTTAAACGCATTTACAAAAATTGATCTTGAAGCTTTATTGCAAAGAGCTTTAAAGAAGGACGCATATCTACTTACAAAGAATATTATTTTAAAAGAAACGGAAGCACTACTAAGACTTTCTGGTGGTGATGGCCGCAAGCTTTTAAATATTTTCGAACTTGTCATCAACGCATCTGCAGAGGAAGAAATTGTTATTACAAATGATCGTGTGTTTGCATTAGTACAACAAAATACCGTTTTATATGATAAAAGCGGAGAACAACATTATGATATCGTCTCAGCTTTTATTAAATCGATACGTGGTAGTGATCCCAACGGAGCAGTATATTGGCTAGCTCGAATGATTGAAGGCGGAGAGGACGTAAAATTTATAGCGCGACGCATGTTGATCTTGTCAAGTGAAGATATAGGCCTAGCAAATCCCACAGCGTTCATTATGGCAAACAACACTTTTCAAGCTGTTGCAACAATAGGTTATCCTGAAAGTCGCATTATTTTGAGCCAATGTGCTATCTATTTAGCGACATCGCCTAAGAGCAACGCTTCCTATTTAGCGATAGGTTCAGCACAGCAATTAGTGAAGCAAACTGGTGATTTATCAGTTCCTATTCACTTGCGTAATGCTCCTACTAAGTTAATGAAAGAGCTAGGATATGGAGACGAATATAAATATTCGCATGATTATCAAAACAATTTTGCTGAGCAAGAGTATTTACCCGAGTCTATAAGAAATACTCCCTTATACACTCCCGGAATTAACTCTCGTGAAAACACAACAAGAGATTTCTTGAAAAACCGCTGGAAAGAAAAATACGGCTATTAAACAAAAAGGTCCTAAATGATAGCAATACATTTAGGACCTTTCTATATTATTTAAAAGTTAATTTAAAATTTGACCTCAACTTTTTCTGAAATTAGATTTTGGTCTTTATAATACTCAAAATACCAACTTCCATTTTTTGATACAAGCACACCCTGAGTATCCCCTTTGACTGCAATATAGGTTGAAGGATTTGAGGTTTTAGTCACTCTCATCACAACTTTAGGAGTCGCATCAATTAATTGGTACCCATTTGCTATAGGTTGTGCATATAACAAGCCTTCGGTAGCGGTAATTGTAGTTGCCTTCGTCTCTTCTACCTCTTGTATATTAACTTTAGTCGAAGGAGCGTAAACCGTTTGATTGTTACTATATGTTTGGTTTTGATCTACATCATTTGAACTTACATTAGCAGCAGGACCTTCGTATTTATAATGTAAAGCATATACTGATTGAAAAGCCTCATTTAAGGCTTCCATATAAGCTGCTTCAAAATCTTTTTCTTTACTTCTACCCACCTCAGATTGGAATACAACGTTGCCATTACAATCTTTAAAAGTGACAAACAATTTTGTTACTAAAAAACCACTTTCTTTCTCAACATTAAGATATAATAAATCACATCTATTGTTCATTTCTTTGGGAATAGACTGATTAGCATAGAAAGCTTCAAATCCTGCTTTCTTGGTATTGAATTTTGATATGGTATTTAAACGATATGCATTTTCTGATTTTAAAAAATCAAATTTTAAAGGAACGATTACTGCTTTAAAATTGTTAACAGTTTGAGCATTAAGCACGCTACCTACAACTAGCAGTAGTAATAAAATGTATTTTTTCATGATCTAAAGGTATTTCTTTAATTCTAATAAATGATTAACTTGTTTGATATTCTCAGCAACTTCAATTCTGCTTTCATTGAAAAATATAGCGTCTAAACCCATACTTAAGGCTCCTTCAACGTCTGCTTCTAATGAATCTCCTATCATAATGCTACTTTCTTTCTTTGCATCAGCAAGGTTCAAAGCATATTCAAAGATAATAGCATTAGGTTTCTTCACACCGGCCAGCTCTGAGTTGGTAATGGTTTTAAAATAGTTTTCAATTTTCGAATTTTTTATTTTTCGATCTTGAACTTCAGCAAAACCATTTGTTATAATGTGCAATTTATAATTCTCGTTTAAATAGTCTAAGATTTCCAGCGTACCATCAAATAAATGATTATTATCTGGTAAATAGGTCAAATATTCTTGAGCGATAATTTCGATATGACTATCGCTAACATGGTATTTTATTGCGTCAAAGGAATCTTTTAAACGATTGTAGCGCAATTCGTCATGTGTGATTTTGTCAAATTGATACAATTGCCAACACGCTTGATTTATAGGAACATATTTTGCTATAAATTCTTTGACATCCACAGTAGGATGGTTATTTGCTAAAATCTTAGCAAAAGTAATTTCAGAGTTTTTATCGAAATCCCACAGAGTGTGATCCAAGTCAAAAAAAACATCACTTATATTATTAATCTTCATTTTTTATTTTTTAAAATATTCCCGAATCTACAAAACTGAAATAACTGTTTTCAGTTACTATAACATGATCCAAAACTTTAACTTCTAAGCTCTCTCCTGCTAATTTCAATTTTTTAGTAATATGTTTGTCTGCCTCACTAGGCACAAGCGTTCCCGACGGATGATTGTGGCATAAAATTAATGCCGTGGCACCTAATTCCAATGCTTTTTTAAATACGATTCTAACATCTACTAATGTTCCTGTAATTCCACCCTTACTTAATTGCGATTTAGAAAGCACTTTATTAGAGTTATTCAAGTATATAATCCAAAATTCTTCATGTGGCAACTCCCCTACTATAGGTTGCATCAGTTCAAAAATTGCCTTGCTAGAAGTTATTTTAACTAACTCTACAGCTTCTTCTGTTCGACGACGTCTTCCTAGCTCTAGCGCAGCGATAATAGAAATAGCTTTTGCTTCCCCAATACCCTTATATTCTGTCAACGAAGCCATAGACAATTTACCTAAAGCATTTAGATTGTTGTTTACTCCAGATAGAATTCTTTTACTTAAATCAACTGCTGACTCATTGCGATTTCCCGAACCTATCAAAATTGCAATTAATTCTGCGTCGCTCAATGCACTTTTACCTTTAAGCATCAATTTCTCTCTAGGCCTATCATCTTCTGACCAGTTTGTAATTGGAAAATTATTCTGTTCCATTGTTACCGATTTAAATTAAGTCTCGCGACAACACTTGCCGCTAGCACAAATCCAATCTTAACAATTGAATCTAAATATCTTTACCCATACATATACTTGCTGTACGCCCTATATAAGGTTCATAATTGGCAATAATAGCATAACCCGACTTACTATACATTTTAATAGCGGACTCCTGCTTATTAAGCGTTTCTAAAATTGATCTTGTAAAATTTAAATCGCTAGCCCAAGATTCTAATTCAGATAGCATCATTTGAGCCAAACCATTTCCCCTAAAATCATCAGCAACAAACATGCGTTTAATTTCAATAGTTTTGGCATCTTTTTTCTTAAAGCAGCTGCAACTTACAGCTATATCATTTTGATATACAATCACAACATTCGGATTGATTTCCAAAATATTATTACCCCAATAATCATTGCCTAAATCAGGATAAGAAGCCCATAGGCTCGCATCTAAAAGTGCTACTAATTGAGCAAAATCAGGATTCTCTGAAGTGGTTCTTACTATCTCGAAATTATCTTGTACCACTACTTAAGCTATAATCTTTTTTACTTCGTCAAAATTTAATCCACCGTAATTCCCTGAACTCATTAATAAAAGTGCCGAATTATCAAACTTTAAACCAAACAAATATTCTTTAAACTCAGTTGGATTAGTATAAATAATCAAATCTTTTTTATTAAAAGCCGTAGCAATTTGCTCATAGCTTACTTCCTCTAACTGCTTAATTTTTACAGCGTCAGGTGAATAGAATACCACAGCTACATCTGCATGTTCAAGAGCTCCTTCATATTCTTTTAAAAATTCAGCGTTCAAGCTACTGTAGGTATGCAATTCTAAACAAGCAATTAAGGTACGATTAGGATATTGCTCTTTTACGGCTTTTGTTGTAGCAGCTACTTTACTAGGTGAATGTGCAAAATCTTTATAAGCCACTTTCCCATTTCCCTCAGCTATTTTTTCAAGACGCTTCGAAGCGCCTTTAAAACTAGCAATAGCTTCATAGAAATCAGCTTCGTCAACACCCATGTTTTGACAAATCCACTTCGCTCCAGCCAAGTTATTCAAATTATGAGCTCCAAAAACTTCAATGGGCATATCGCCTTCTGGAGTCTCCAATAATGTTTTTCCGTTCTCTACTTTATAAGACGGAGTTGAGTAAGGTAATTTTCTAATTGGGTTTGTTGCTGCTTCAGCAACTCTTTTCACTTCTAAATCGTCTTCATTATAAACTAGAATTCCACCATTTGTAATTTTCGAAATAAAAGTTTCAAACTGTGCTACATAATTTTCATAAGTTGGAAAAACATTAATGTGATCCCAAGCAATTCCTGAAATTAATGCAATATTAGGTTGGTATAAATGAAATTTTGGTCTCCTATCAATCGGAGATGACAAATACTCGTCCCCTTCCAAAACGATAAAATCATTCTCTTCTGTAAGATGAACCATGGTATCAAAACCTTCTAACTGTGCTCCAACCATGTAATCAACAGCTATATCATGATAATGCATCACGTGTAAAATCATTGAAGTTATTGTTGTTTTACCATGTGAACCTCCTATTACAACACGCGTTTTATTTTTTGACTGTTCGAATAAAAATTCAGGATATGAATAAATTTTTAACCCTAGCTCTTGTGCTTTCAACAGCTCAGGATTATCTGCTTTTGCATGCATTCCTAAAATAACAGCTTCAATATCGGCAGTTATTTTCTCAGGAAACCAACCCATTTCTACTGGCAAAAGTCCCTTTTTATCAAGACGCGATTTTGATGGCTCAAAAATAGCATCATCGCTTCCCGTTACTTGGTATCCCTTATTTTTTAATGCTAAAGCTAGATTATGCATTGCGCTACCTCCAATAGCTATAAAATGAGTTTTCATATCGTATTCTTAAATGTTCAATTTATTTTTTTAATTGTTCTAGTAGTGCGCTAGCCTTTGCAGGTTCGTTCATTTTATTTTTATACAAGTCTGCCAATTTTTTACAACTTTCGGCCGAATTATTACTAGCTACAATTGCTTTTTTATAAGACACTTCAGCGGCCTTATATCTTTTAAAATACTCCTCGATTCTCCCTCGGGACATATAGCCGTCGACCGGTGAAATAGCCAGCAACTCATTAGAATATTTTTTAGCTTTAGACTCACTTCCACCCACTATTCCCGGCAACTTTATATAAAGCTCCACTAAGGCCCATCGTGCACCTATGTGTTTTGGATTTAATTGAATTGCTTTTTCAAATGATTCTTTAATATCATCAAGCATTCCTAATGCTTTAAACTTATTAACCTCTAAAGCATACATTCCGCTCGCTCCTCCATATTTATAATGGTAATTAGATTCGTCTGGTCTTAACCTTTTAAGTTTCTTATAGTATGTAATTGCCTCAGGCCAATTTTTATAATAACCAGCAATATCTCCTAAATTTTCAATAATATTCAAGTTAGTAGTATTCGACTTGTATAATGTCTCTAACAATGGTTTAGCTTGATCATACTTTTTCTCATCAAAAAACCGCTGGGCTTTATCATAATTAGTTTGAGCAAAAAGCATGAAAGGAAATAGTAGAAATAATAAGTGTTTCATTTTTCAAAAATAAGAAATTTATACTAGCAAGGAAAAGTTTATTGACCAACATTGAAAGGAAAAAGTATAATAAATTAGAAATCTTTAAAACACTTTCGCATAACACACACTGCTTAAATTAGCCATTAAAACAGTATTACAAACAGTTCGCATTGTGCTACTTCACAAAGTTCTTGCCAATAATATTTAATTAATAATGTTACAAAGCAACTATCTCAGTAATAAATCACCACTTATGAAAATATTTTATGCTATTCAAGCCACAGGAAACGGCCATATTAGTAGGGCGTCACAACTATATCCATACTTACTGAAATACGGTAAAGTCGATTTTTTTCTCAGTGGTAGTAATGCAACATTAGATATGAATTTTCCAGTTACTTATCGCAGCAAAGGCTGTAGTTTATACTATAGCAAATGCGGCGGACTAGATTACTGGAATATAACTAAAAACATTCGGCCCAAACAAATCTATGATGACGCATCTACTTTACCGCTTGATAAATACGATATAGTGATCAATGATTTTGACGCCATAACATCACTAGCTTGTAAATTGCAAAAAGTCCCATCAGTTCAGTTTGGACACCAAGCTAGTTTTATATCACAAAAAACCCCAAGACCTATCAAAAAAAGTATTGTAGGTGAAATGGTTCTCAAGCATTACGCATCTGCACCTCATAATATTGGTCTTCATTTTGAGAATTACGACAGCTTTATTAAACCACCTATTATTAAGGACGCAATCGTCGCTGCAAGCCCCAGAGATCTAGAACACATAACTGTATACCTTCCCTCATTCGACAAAGAGTGTATAGAAAAAGCTTTCAGAAAATTAAAAAAGATAAAATTTCACTGGTTTCTAGCTGGGACAGTATTCAAACATACTATTGACAACATCACATATTACACTGTGGACCAGCTACAGTTTAATCAAAGCCTTATAGATTGCCATGGTATCATTACAGGTGGTGGTTTTGAAACTCCTGCAGAGGCATTGTTTCTTGGAAAAAAAGTGCTTTCCATTCCTATCCGAAATCATTATGAACAAGAATGCAATGCTGCCGCACTTAAAAAAATGGGAGTTCCAGTTATTTATAAAATTGACCAAAACTTTGATCAAATTATCATGAACTGGCTCAACTCAGATACAATGTATCCAAAAATTGAAGCCAACAACATTCCAGAAACATTAGACTATCTCTTTAATAATTATACTCGTTAGAAATCTATATATGGGCTGCCCCACCATAATCCCAAAAGGTGTTAGGTGCGTCGGGCTATACATTACAATCTTTTATGAGTAAAAACACATAAAAGGATTTTCATTACTATCCCTCATCCAAAAATAGAGACCCAATCCACAACCAGACTACGCTTTCGTAAAGAACTTTATTATTTTTTATTAAATTAGTAAAAAATTAAAAATGAAAACATTAGACGAATGGTTTGAAGAATATGGAGTAAGTCACAAGAATATTACCAATAAAAAAATACACTATATCTGTGTTCCTCTAATATTTTTCTCAGTAGTAGGTTTATTTATGAGTATCCCTAATCAGTCATTGTTAGCGCTTGCCGCTATTCACCCTCTATTTGCAAATTGGGCATTTATTGTTATATTATTTGTGTTGTTTTTTTACTATAGACTTTCATTTACCATGGGATTAAAAATGACATTGTTTACTACCTTTTGTTTAATAGGTAATTACTTAATTGATCAAACAGTTCCCTTACTCTGGTTTTCTGTTGCAGTCTTTGCTATTGGCTGGATAGGACAATTTTATGGACACAAAATAGAGGGTCAAAAACCCTCATTCATCAAGGACCTCCAATTTTTACTTATTGGGCCAGCATGGGTAATCGATTCAGTACTAAAAATTAGTTAACAATTCCTTCTGAAAATTTCACAAAACTTTAAAACTGTGAACACTTTTAAATCTAAAAAATTCGGTAACTTGTTCTGTATTAACCAAAATAAATAAAAACATGGGACTACTATCATTTATAAAAGAAGCTGGAACAAAATTATTTGGCAAAAAAGAAGAAGAGGCAGCTGTGGCTGAGAAAGAAACTTTAAAAGCTAGTGCACTTTTAAATCACGTGCAATCAATGAAATTGCCTTTTAAAAGTTTAAAGATATATCTTCAAGGAGGAACTGTTACCTTGAAAGGAGAAGTAGACAAACAAGTAGATGCAGAAAAAATTGCCTTAGCAGTGGGAAATATTGAAGGCGTATCTGAAGTTGACAATCAAATGGATGTTGCAGTAAAAGAACCAGAAGCGAGATACCATACGGTAGAATCTGGCGACTGGCTATCTAAAATTGCAAAAAAATATTATGGTGATGCAAATAAGTACAATCTAATTTTTGAGGCAAACAAGCCAATGCTCTCTGATCCAGATAAAATTTACCCTGGTCAAGTATTGAGAATACCCAATGAATAAATTGTGTATAATTAAACAAAAAAATCCGTTTCAAAAATTTGAAACGGATTTTTTTGTTTACCACTCAGTCGTCAAGCAAATACTTAAGCATTAATTTAGTATTGTAAGATAACTATTCAAAAAAGACAAGGTTTTTCCAAAATATTTGCAATAAATTCACAGTCCTAAGCTTATAGCTTTTAAACTCCCATTTATGAAAAAAATTTTACTATTAGTATTGTTAAGTTCTTTATCAGTTTTTAGTCAGCAATATGACAAAAGATGGAAGAAAGTAATTGAAAACGAAAATGCCGGTAAATTTAAATCGGCAAATGCTATCGTAGAAAAAATTTATAACAAAGCGAGTCGGCAGCAAGACGAAGCTCAGTTAATTAAATGTTTCTTTTATCAATCCAAATACAGCCAAGTAATAGACGAAAATGCGCAATCAAAGATAATTGATAACTTAAAAATAAAAATTGATCACGCTACCATCCCTACAAAAGCCCTTTTAAATGTGATTTATGCAAAAATTTTAAATCAGTATTATGTTAAAAACGGCTATATCATTAGAAATAGAACCAATACAACTGTTGAGAATGATGATTTTCTTACGTGGACTAAGTTAGATTTTGAAACGCACATTGAAGAAGCACTTACAGAATCTTTAGAAAACGAAACTATTTTAAAGCAAACACGCTTATCAAAATACGATATACTATTTGATTATACTGAGGCTATTATATTCGAAACACAAACCCTACTCGACTATATTTTAAAAGAGAATATAACTTTATATACTTCTAAAATTAATTATTGGCAAATTAAAGAGGATGACTTCATACCCTATCATGACATTTTATACGGCAGTAGCACTAACTTTTGTAATTTAAAACTAGATTTTATTACCAATGAAAATTTAAACAAGACACTATCATTATATCAAAAACAGGAACTCAATAGCACCAGTAGCGATTTGAAATGGCAACGTTTCCTATTTGTAAAAACACATATACTACCATCAGAGATGGACTGGCTTTCTATTTTAGAAAATTTACAAAAAACAGTGGATTCTAAAGTTGTAAAACAAAAAATAAAGTTTGAAAAAGCAAAAAGTTACATTAAACAAGCTTCTAAAGATGCACATCCAGACTACAATATTAAAGCTTCGGAAGTTTTAGATAGCATCATTACCCTTAACGATCGTTCTGACGTTTATAAAAGAGCCATTCAAAGTAAGCATGAATTGGAATTAAAATCAGTAAGTATTAATTTTGAAAAATACACCTACCCCAAACAAAATTCAAGAGCATATATTACGTATAAAAATATAGATAGCCTGCGCATTAGTTTTTATGAAATAAATCAGCGCGATAGCAATCTTTTTGCATATAACTACCATTCACGAGATAGTGTATTAAATGATCTTATTGTAAATCGCATGCCAATAGCATCAAAGAACTATCAATTAAAAAACCCAAAAACTTACTTTGAATACACCACCGAAGTAATCTTACCACAATTAGAATTAGGAACTTATCTTGTTTTTTTCGAAAGCGAAAACGATATTAAAAATACCAAAGCTTTTGGTTATGAGACAATAACAGCTACTAATTTCTCAATTATTGCATCTGCAAATAGCAACATACAGGAATTTCAGATAGTAGATAGACATACAGGGATACCAATCGAAGGAGCTAAAATTCTAACCGATAAATTCATTGCTACTACTGATAAAGAGGGAAAAGCATATAATTCTAAAGAATATGATCGATTAACACCTTATTTAACGATCATAAAAGAAAAAGATACTTTAAATCTAAATAACAGTTTTATCAATGTTGTTACACCTTATCCCGAAAAACAAAAAGCTAAAGCTAAAGTTGAAATTTACTTAGACCGAGCGATATACAGGCCAGGACAAACAATTTATTTTAAAGGGATCGCATTTCAAAAAAAACAAGGTAAATCTGCTGTTGTTCCTTTTACCTCTTTTAAAGTTACAATTAACGATCCAAATAACAACACTATAAATGAGGTTGATTTAGTTACAAACGAATTCGGATCATTCTCAGGAGAATATATTTTGCCTAAATCTGGTTTAGTAGGAGGTTTCAAAATTGAAGTTGAACAAGCTGACCACTATGAAAATGACCTTCAATACAATTCCAAGTTAGAGAAACATTCTTTTTGGGATGAAGTTGATTTTGAGAATTCCTTTAACTTTTTTACTGTCGAAGAATATAAGAGACCCAAATTTGAAATTACCTTCAATCCCACAAATGAGACTTACACAGTGAACGACGAAATAACTATAACGGGAGTTACAAATTCTTTTACCGGTTCTGCTGTATCCAATGCTGTTGTAAAATACAGTGTAAGACAAGAAACTTATAACTCTAAATCTGGTACAAACTATGAATGGTCTAGTGGAAAATCACAGATAGTATTAGAAGCCGAAACGAAGACAGATGATACAGGAAAATTCAACATTCAATTTATAGCCAAACCTGATCTCGACGCAAAAAAAGAAGATTTGCCTATATTTAGCTACCGTTTAACTCTTCAGATTACTGACAACAACGGTGAAACACAAACATTGAACCAACAGTTAGTCACTAATGTGGGATATCATGCTTTAAAATTAAAAGCAACATTACCCAAGGAAATTGAAACCAAAGATAAAAACACTCTCTTACTAGAGAGCACGAATCTTAATAATACTTTTATTCCTACTGTAGGAGTATTGAAGTTCTACCGTGTTAGAAAAGCTAATAACAAAATTAAGCCTAGGATTTGGGAAAAACCAGAGCTGGAAAGTATTTCTGACACAGAATTTGAAAAACTATTTCCATTCGAACAAAATGAGAAAGCTATCTCTGAAGACGAGTTGGGAGAATTGGTTCATACCACAAACGTAAATACCGAAAAACGGAAGACAATTGATTTAAACTTTATTTCAGATTGGGAAACTGGAATGTATAAGCTAGTTTTTTCAGCAAAAGATAAGTTTGGAAATGATATTGAAACAAAAACTCAATTTAATTTAATACAAAGTAGCCAACTATTTAATCCTAATACATTATTTACAGCTGAGCAATTAAATAGTAATCCTGCGCAAGATGGCTTTATCAAAATCAAGATTAAAAGCATCATACCATCACTACATATTAATAGTAGTGCTTATTATAAATATTGGAACTTTTATGATATGGTTACCACAATCAATGGCAACGAGGGTATTATCACTATTCCATTGCGAAAAGAATTTGAAAAAGCAATTACAATTAATTTTACAAGTGTTTTTGAAAACACAGTATTCGAAAAAAAATTAGAAATTATTCTTAATAATATTCAACCAAAATTAAACTTTGAGGTAGCTAGTTTTAGAAGCAAAATTGAACCAGGTAAATTAGAAAATTGGTCTTTTAAATTGAATGCCATAGGAACAGAGAAAGAAAGTGAAATCTTAGCTAGTATGTATGACAAGTCATTAGACCAGTTTACTAAGAAAGATTGGGAGTTATTAGACTTTCAAGATAACAATTACTATTACGCATCCAATACAAAAACCGCCCTAGGCTTTCAAAAAACCTACAGTTATATTCAAAATCTAAACACGCATTTAAACGAAATAAAATTTAAAGATGTCGACACTGATTTATTGTGGTTTGGATTCAATATTAATACTATCGAGAACAAATATACTTTGTTAAATTATAAAAAACAGCATTCAAAAAAGTTACAGGAACCAGCAAACGCCAAGCTTATTTCAGGAATCGTTTCTGATCCATACGCGGTGCTACCTGGAGCAACCATTAGCATAAAAGGCACTAAGAGACAAACTGTATCCGATTTTGATGGCTATTATGAGATAGCAGCTACATTGAATGAAACATTGATTTTTAGCTTCATTGGTTACACAACTGTAGAACATAACATAACTAGTAATACAATTGACAAACAACTCAAGCCCGATGAAAGCACCTTAGAAGAAGTGATTGTTGTAGGCTATGGAACGATGAAAAAGAAATCATCGACTACTACTCTATCAGGGATTGTAGATGAAGCAGACTATCAGGTGTATAACACTGCCGGTATTATTCTTCCATTGACAGGTAAAGCAGCAGGTATTAATGTGGCAGATTTAAAAACAAAAATTCGAGGCACTAGTACTATTAGTCAGAATAATAATCCCTTATATCTTATTGATGGAAAAATAGTACTAGAGCAAGCTGTAAAAGATTTAACCGCCTCAGACGTCATTTCTGTAGAAGTATTAAAGTCCGATCAAGCCACGGCATTGTATGGCGGCAAAGGTGCTAATGGCGCCATAGTAATCATCACTAAAAAAGGGTTAGGCGAATTGAATCAAATCAAAGCAAGAACTAATCTTTCTGAAACTGCATTCTTTTTACCTGATTTAAGAACAGATAAAAAAGGAAATTTGAGCTTCAATTTCAAATCACCAGAAGCTTTGACAGCATGGAAATTTCGCCTACTAGCACATAATAAAGAGGCTGTTTCAAGTTATCTTGAAAAAAATGTAATTACACAAAAAGAATTGATGGTTATTCCGAACTTCCCTCGTTTCTTTAGAGAGAAAGACTCTATTGTTATTACTGCAAAAATCTCCAATATGACTAGTGAAGTCAAAACAGGAATTGCACGATTACAATTTTTTGATGCCACAAATATGCAAAATGTTGATGTCGCTATGGCAAACACAAAAAACGCAAGAAACTTCAACGCCAATCCTCTGGGGAACACCACGGTAAGCTGGAAAGTATATGTACCTGAAGGATTACAAGGGTTACAATATAAGATTGTTGCTAAGGCAGGAAATTACTCTGATGGAGAGGAAAGCGTACTTCCTGTCTTAACCAATAATATTTTAGTAACAGAGAGTATACCTGTTTGGATTCGTGAAAACAGCAAGAAAGAATATGTTTTCGAAAATTTAAAAAACACTAGTTCGCCAACTTTAAAAAACCACCAGTTCACATTAGAATATACCTCAAACCCCGCTTGGATTGCCATCCATTCTTTACCGTACTTGATGGAGTACGAGCATGAATCTGCTGAACAATCATTTGCTCGATATTATGCTAACGCGTTAGCAGCGAACATTATCGACAGTAATCCTAAAATTGCGGCGGTTTTTGAATCTTGGTCCAAAAACGGAAAAGATGAATCTAAGTTAAAAGATAATGAAGAGCTAAAATCAATAATCTTAGCAGAAACACCTTGGATCAACGATGCTAAAACTGAAGATGAGAAGAAGACCAACATGGCCCTTTTATTCGATCTAGAAAAAATGAAAAATATGCAAGAAGTTGCTTTTAAAAAATTGACTAATCAACAAACAGCTGCAGGAGGATTTACTTGGTTTGGAGGTAATGAACCAGACGAATATATTACAAGACATATTGTTGCCGGCTTAGGACACTTATTAAAGCTTAATGCTGCAAAAGAATCTAATTCGAAAGTCCTCGAAATCACATCAAAAGCGATTCCGTTTATAGATGGTAAATTTTTATTGAATTATAAATCACGTAGGCAGGAAACAAATCGAATTGACAAAATAATTTGGACAAACCCTCGTACTGATCTGCACTATTTATATAGTCGCAGTTTTTATTTAAAAACAAACCCGCCTAGTGACTCTTTGAAATTAGTCATGAATCGTTTTATAGAAAATATAAAAACAAATTGGCTCAGCTACAGCCTTTATGAGAAAGGCTTAGCCGCTATTACTTTGAATCGATTTGACGACAAAGAAACTGCTAAAAAAATTATCGTTAGTTTGGAAGAGACGTCCTCTACTAATGTGGATTGGGGAATGTATTGGATTGACAATAAAGAGGGATGGCACTGGTATCAAGCTCCTATTGAAACACAAGCCTTACTAATTGAGGCTTTCGCCGAAATTACTAATGACAAAAAATCAGTCGATGCAATGAAAGTGTGGTTGTTAAAAAACAAACAGTCCAAGAATTGGCCGTCTACAAAATCTACCACTGAAGCAATTTATGCTTTATTATTGCAAGGATCAGACTGGCTCTCAGTGAAGGATAACACGGTGATCAAAGTGGGTGATCAAAAAATACTTACTAAAAAATTAAACGAAAATAAAAAAGAAGCTGAGACTGGTTATCTTAAGATCAATTGGAAATCGTCTGAGATAAATGACGAAATGGCTAAAATTGAAATTAGTAATAAAAGCGACATCCCTGGTTATGGCGGCATATATTGGCAGTACTTTGAAAATTTAGATAAAATTAAAAGTGATAGCAAAAATAGTTTATCAATTTCTAAGGAGCTTTATTTAAAAACAGGTAATGGTAAAGATGCTGTTCTAACTAAAATAAAAGCACCTTTAACTATTGGAGATTTGATTATTGTACGATTAATTATTTCGACAAATGAAGATATGGAATTTGTCCATTTAAAAGACATGAGAGCATCCTGCTTTGAACCAATTGATGTACTTTCCAGTTATCAATATCAAGGGAATTTAGGCTTTTATAAAGCGACAAAAGATGCTGCCACACATTTCTTTTTTGACAAAATAGGGAAAGGAACTTATGTGCTAGAATACGACACTAGAGTTAATAATAAAGGATCTTTCTCTAATGGAATCACAACTATTCAAAGTATGTATGCCCCAGAATTCTCGAGTCATAGTCAGGGAATACAAGTCAAAGTGAAAGATTAAATAATATAATTAAACCCAAAAATCCGTTTCAAAAATTTGAAACGGATTTTTTTATTTGGTTAGAACACAAATGACTAATTAGTCATTTAACATCTTCCATAGCTTGTCTTTCAATTCAGTTAGTCCTTGCTGAGCAACAGACGAGATGAACATATAAGGAACATCCTTAAATGCGACATCTAATTCAGTCTTAAGCTCTGCTCTTAACTCATCATCTAACATATCAATTTTAGATATCACTAGTAAACGCTCTTTGTCTAACATCTCTGGGTTGTATTTTGTCAACTCATTTACAAGAATATCATACTCTCCTTTAATATCTGGCGTATCAACAGGAACAAGAAACAATAAAGTAGAATTACGTTCAATGTGACGCAAGAAATAATGACCTAAACCTTTTCCTTCGGCTGCGCCTTCGATAATTCCAGGAATATCTGCAATCACAAAAGATTGATAATCTCTGTATGCAACGATACCTAAATTTGGCTTTAACGTAGTAAACGGATAATCAGCAATTTTTGGTTTAGCAGAAGTTAATACTGATAATAAAGTTGATTTCCCTGCATTAGGAAAACCTACTAATCCGACATCAGCAAGAACTTTAAGCTCAAGAATCACATCCATCTCTGTACCCGGCAATCCTGGTTGAGAGTAACGAGGTGTTTGATTAGTAGAACTTCTAAAATGCCAGTTTCCTAATCCACCCTTACCACCTCTAGAAAGCACTTGTCTTTCTCCATCTTCGGTAATTTCAAATAAAATTTCTCCAGTTTCTTTATCTTTAACCACAGTTCCTAATGGCACTTCGATAATTTTATCGTCTCCATCAGCTCCTGTACTTCTGTCTCCACTACCATCTCCACCGTTTCCAGCTTTTACGTGTCTTGCAAATTTAAGGTGAAACAATGTCCACAACCCTTTGTTACCTACTAGATAAATGTGTCCACCACGACCTCCGTCACCTCCGTCAGGTCCACCTTTTTCAATAAATTTTTCTCTATGCAAGTGCGTAGATCCTTTTCCTCCTTTACCAGAAGAAACAAATATTTTTACGTAATCTACGAAGTTCCCTTCAGTCATAATTTCTATTGTATTTATTTAGCTACATCAAAAATGATTTTCATCAGCACACTAAATTTTCTGTAATCTTAATCTATTATTTCTTGCAAACTCTTGACTTAACAAGCTGCTTACAAATTGCTTTTTTTTCGAAGTGACTTTACAATCACCTTGTCAATTTTGATACCATCCATATCGATTACCTCGAGCTGAAATTTATTCCAAACTAACTTTTCCCCTTGTTTAGGGATATGTGATAATTCTGTCATCACTAAACCGCTAACTGTTGTAACGTCATAATCGTTTATCAAATCATCCAACTCAAAATAGGTTAGAAAATCATGTAATGAGTAGTGCCCATCTACTAACCAAGTTCCGTCCTCACGTTCTACCAATTGGAAATCATCCTTGTAAAACTCTGAGGCATCTCCCACTAAAGCTTCAAGAATGTCATTCAAAGTTATAATTCCTTGAAATATTCCGTACTCATCAGAAATGAAAGCATAATGAATACCCGTTTTCTTGAATTGTTCTAATGCTTTATAAGCAGTAGTATATTCCATCATAAATGGAGGATCTGTCATGATCGAAGCCAAACTGAAATCATCTGCATCAATATTTGCAAACATATTTTTTAAATTGGCTACCCCCACAATATCATCATAATTGTCGTTGTACACCGGATAGATAGAATGAAGCTCTTCAAGCATATAACTTTTTACCTCACTCTTAGTTGCATTCAATGGAAGAAAAACTACTGATTTTCTATGTGTCATCAGTGAATTAATTTTCCTGTCTCCAATGTGAAATACACGCTCTACAATGTCTTGTTCTATCTCTTGAACTTCTCCACCTTCTGTACCTTCTTTAATGATTGCTTTAATTTCTTCCTCGGTGACTTTACCGTCAGTATTAGGTCGAATTTGCAGGATATTCATTAAAAACTCAGTCGAATTTGTTAATAGCCATATGAAAGGCGCTGTAATTATTGAAACCACTTTCATAGGCATTGCAACCTTCTTAGCAATCATTTCAGGATAATTCAATCCAATCCTTTTTGGTAACAACTCTCCTAAAACTAGTGAGAAAAAAGTCAAAATTACAACTACAATTACTACCGAAATTGTCGCAGCATAAGGCTTTAACGAATCAAATGAACTAACAAAAAGTTGGACATCACTAGTTACTTTGTCACCACTATAGATACCCGTTAAAATACCAATAAGTGTTATACCTATTTGTACAGTCGACAAAAACTTATTGGGAGCATTTGCAAGTTCTAGTGCAACTTGAGCACTTTTATTACCTTTTTTAGCAGCCGACTCCAGACGATTTTTCCTTGCAGAAATCAACGCGATTTCTGACATCGAGAAAAGTCCGTTAAGGATAATTAAAAAAAGAATTATTACTATTTCCATGTATCGCGTATCGCAAAATGTAATTTAAACTAAATAATGAGCAAGTATTGTTTATATAAATCACCAACCTTTAACAGCGGCTTATTACAATTTTTCAATAACCGTGCTCAACCTTTTTGTTATTTCATCAATAGATCCAATTCCGTCAACAGCATGAAACTTATTTTGTTCCTTGTAATAACCCATTAAAGGAGCTGTTTTCTCATTGTATTCTTGGTAACGATTTCTGATTTTACTTTCATCTTGATCGTCAATTCTTCCACTTGTTTTTCCACGTTCTAATAAACGTTGAATCAAAATTTCGTCATCTGCTTCAAGAGCAATCGTCGCTGCAACCTTTGAACCTATAGATTCAAGAAATGCGTCTAAGTCTCTCGCTTGCGACAGTGTTCTAGGATATCCGTCAAATAAAATCCCGTTAGTATCTGGATGTTTATTAACCTCATCGATCAACATTTTAGTTGTCAATTCATCTGGAACTAAATCTCCAGCATCCATAAAAACTTTACATTGTTTCCCTAGTTCAGTATCATTCTTTAAATTGAAACGAAATACATCACCTGTCGAAATGTGAGTTAACTTGTATTTCTCTTTTAAAAATTCTGCTTGCGTTCCTTTTCCTGCTCCTGGTTTCCCAAATAAGACGATGTTAGTCATAATGTGTGTTGCGTGATTATTCTTTTAATTGATATACTTCTGAAAGATTTCTTCCATGACCATCATAGTCTAGACCAAAACCTACTATAAATTTATTAGGAATAGCGATCCCTACATAATCGATTTTAATATCTTTTTTATAAGCTTCTGGCTTGTAAAAAAGAGTAGCTATCTTAAGCTCCTTAATATTACGAGCTTCAAATAAAGCTTTAATTTCTACAAGTGTATTTCCTGTATCTACAATATCTTCAATGATAACTACAGTGCGGCCTGTTAAATCTTGGTTTAATCCAATTAATTGTTTTACTTCCTCTGTAGATGACGTACCTTCATATGAAGCCATTTTAATAAAACTTAGCTCACACGCCCCTTTGTAAGCTTTCATAAAGTCCGAAACAACCATAAAAGAGCCATTTAATACTCCTATAAAAACTGGAATTTCGGTACCCAAATCAGCTGTTACTTCAGCCGCCATTTTATCGATTGCTTCAGCAATTTCGTTTGCTGATATAAACGGAACAAATTGTTTATCGTGAAGTTGGATCATTATTTTTCTGTTTAAAATAATGGACAAAGATAGGAATTTCTGAGTTGCCAAATCAGAATTAAAAGCAGAAGAATAGCGTACAACTAAAAAAAGTCCTAATTTTGATCTTAGATGGACGACCAACTTTATAAAAACATTGCAAACAGCACCGCTCACCGTAGTAGCCGAATAGCTAACGTTGATGTTGTTTTAAACGACCTAGCATTACTCCCTAATTTGGTTACACTCTCATTTGACATTTTGGACTGCAATCATTTTAGAGCTTGTTGGATTCTCGAAATGGTGATCGATGCACAACCTCACTTACTGACTGACCATTTAGATTTTTTCTGTCTAAATTTAAACAAATTCACGCATGATAGTGCTATGCGATCAGCCGCAAAAACCTGCCTTCATCTAAGCAAGCACCTAACTTTAAGTAATCTACACCAAAATTTAATAGCAGAGAATTGCTTCGATTGGTTGATGAATGATGATGGTAAAGTAGCTACAAAAGCCTATTCCATTCGAACATTGTTTGAGCTCGGGAAAGAAATAAGTTGGATTCACCCAGAATTAAAACAAATTATCATTAAAGATTATCCTACACACACCTCAGCTTACAAAGCTGTTGCACGCGAAATATTGAAGAAAATAAAATAGCGCTTCTCCAATTGCATGATAAAAAGTATCTTTGCTTGCACAAACTACAACACAATGAACTATTTCTCTTCTGATTTCAAATTAGGAATCTTAGGCGGCGGTCAACTAGGTAAAATGCTGCTTTTTGATACTCGAAAATTTGATATTCAAACTTATGTATTAGATCCAAGCGACGAAGCTCCTTCTAGAATGGCTTGTAATAAATTTTTCAAAGGCGACTTAATGAATTTCGAAACCGTTTACCAATTTGGGAAAATGGTAGACGTACTTACTATCGAAATTGAATTAGTAAACCTTGACGCTTTAGAAAAACTAGAAAGTGAAGGAGTCAAAATATATCCCTCACCAAGTACACTAAAAGCTATTCAAAATAAAGGCAAGCAAAAGGACTTTTATGTCGAAAACAATATTCCAACTTCAAAACACCTTCGTTTTGTAGATATCGCCGATTTAAAAAAATCACTAGAAAAAGACGAATTAGAATTTCCTTTTGTCTGGAAATGTGCCGAATTTGGTTACGATGGAAATGGTGTAAAGATTGTGCGCTCTACTTTTGACCTCATCGACTTACCAGATGTAGAATGTATCGCAGAAGATATGGTGCCATTTAAAAATGAACTTGCCGTAATTGTATGTCGCAATCCTTCCGGTGAAATCAAAACATATCCTGTAGTTGAAATGGAATTCCATCCTGAAGCTAATCAAGTAGAATATGTAATTTGCCCTGCAAGAATTAATGATAAAGTAGCCGAAAAAGCACGAGCAATTGCCCTGAATGTTTCGGAGAAATTTAATCACGTAGGATTGCTGGCTGTAGAAATGTTCCAAACAGAAGACGACGAAATCCTAGTAAATGAAGTCGCTCCTCGCCCACACAACTCGGGTCACTATTCAATTGAAGCTAGTTATACTTCGCAATTTGAAAACCACATACGTGCTGTTTTGAATCTGCCTTTAGGTAACACCGATAGTAAAGTTGCGGGAATTATGGTGAACCTAGTAGGTGAAGATGGATTTTCTGGAAATGTAGTTTATAAAAACATTGAAACGATTTTAGGTTGGAATGGTGTAACGCCTCACATATACGGTAAAAAACAAACACGTCCTTTTAGAAAAATGGGACACGTAACAATCGTAAATCAAGACATTAAAGAAGCCAGACGAATTGCTGAGGATGTTAAGAATACTATTAGAGTGATCGCTTAAATAAAATAATTAAAAGATTTAATGATTTAAAAATTGCTAGAACTAAATGAAGTTTCAAATAATTTTGCAATCTTTAAATTTTGCAATCTTTAAATAATAAACAATGAAAGTAGCCGTAATCATGGGAAGCATCTCAGATATGCCCGTAATGCAAGACGCTATAGATATATTAAAATCATTTGATATAGAAGTAGAAGTTGATATCGTATCAGCACATAGAACTCCCGAAAAATTATTTGATTTTAGCAACAATGCCCACACACGTGGTATTTCAGTAATTATTGCAGGCGCTGGCGGAGCCGCTCATTTACCAGGAATGGTCGCTTCTATGTCACCCTTACCCGTTATTGGAGTTCCTGTAAAATCAAGCAATTCGATTGATGGATGGGATTCGGTTTTGTCTATTTTACAAATGCCGGGCGGAGTTCCTGTGGCAACTGTAGCTCTTAACGGAGCCAAAAATGCTGGGATATTAGCAGCACAAATCATTGGTAGTCACGATAAAGAAATTATGGATAAAATGATTGCGTATAAACTGAGCTTGAAAGAGGCGGTTTATAAATCATCTGAAGGTTTAAGAAAATAAATCTATTCATAGAACCTAACTTAGAAAAAGTAAAGATTCGCTACGAACTTGTCTTGAATCACAAAAACTTTGTGACACTTGGCGAATCCATAGCGAATCTTTATTTAACAACATCTCTATAATGACCTATAGAATTTCTTAGCACAAGTATTTAATCCTCTTCCTCAATTTCTTCCAGAACCGCTTCAAATTCAGATGCAATAATGTCATCATTATTAATCCAATTTTCTGAAGTAACCAAGTTGAAGTTTATATTATCAGTTGTATTCAGCTTCCAAATAATTGCTGAAGCATTAGGAAACGGAATGTTTTGTGTCATTTGATCATCAAACAAACGCTTGATTAAATTACGATCAGATAAACCGTTATTCAATAATTTCAATACATCTTCGGCAGTTAATTCTTTTACTTCACTGTCAATGGGTGTCATAGAAAAATGAACAATAGATGCTTTTGCGTTAGGAAACTTTCCGTTGTAAGCTTTAAAAAGCAATTGATTGACATGAAACAATCTTCCTTGCATGTGAATTTCAGGATATTCCTCGCAAACTTTATCAATTAACATATTGTGCGAAATCTGTTCGATTTGACCTTCGTTAAGTTCTTCACCCAATTTGTAGTCTAGCACAATCGCAGCTGCTTCATTTGGCTCATAATCTGAGATTGCCATTTCTAATAATTCTGGTAAATTTCTCACCTCTGCAGTTGCTGCATCTGGAAAATTAAATCGTACACACAAATGTATTAGATCTTCGGTAGACCAATATCCTTCTACTTCGTTTACCGTATCAATTCTTTTTATAGCTATTTGATATTTCATTTTTTCTTATTTTTTATAATCGACTCAATAATAGTCAATATTGATTTTTACAATTTAGTCTTTTTAAACGTGCTCAATACATAAATAACATTAAAATAACAGAAAATCAAGAGGTAGCTTTAGCCAAGAATCCGTTTGAAATTTTCAACTATATTTTTATAAATCACTACCTTTACATTACAAATAGATTTGACACCAAATCACAAAATAATTACATTACAATGAACGTTTTACTATCAAAATTCACAACAAAACACGATACAGCACCTTTTTCTCAAATTAAAAACGATGATTATGCTCCTGCTATTCAAGAAGGAATCACCTTAGCAAAAGCTGAAATTGATACTATCGTAAATAATCCTGAAGCCCCTACATTTGAAAATACGATTGTAGCTATGGATTATGCTGGCGACATCTTAGATCGTGCTTCGAGTATCTTTTTTAATTTGAACTCGGCAGAGACTAATGACGAAATGCAAAAAATCGCTCAAGAAGTTTCTCCTTTATTATCTGAATTTGGAAATGACATTCGACTAAATCCAGAATTATTTGCTCGTGTAAAAGCAGTTTATGATTCAAGAGAATCGTTGTCATTAACTCCAGAACAAGTTACTTTGTTAGATAAAAAATACAAAAGCTTTTCTCGAAATGGTGCCAACTTAGCTGAAGACAAGAAAAATAAATTACGCGAAATAGACAAAGAACTATCAAAGTTGAGTTTGCAATTTGGCGAAAATATCTTGGCTGAAACCAATGCTTTTCAAATGCATTTGACAGATGAAAAAGACCTTGCTGGTTTACCTGAGGGAACTATCGAAGCCGCTCGCTTTTTGGCGAAAGCCCAAGAAAAAGAAGGTTGGATTTTCACCTTAGACCATCCAAGCTATGTGCCCTTCATGACATATGCAAAAAATCGTGAATTGCGTAAAAAACTGGCAATCGCTTTTGGTGCAAGAGGATTTCAAAAAAACGAGTTTGACAACCATGAGATAGTGTTAAAAATTGCTAAGCTTCGATTTGAACGTGCTCAGTTATTGGGTTACGAAACCCATGCCCACTTTGTATTAGAAGAACGTATGGCCGAAAGTCCAGAAAAAGTCTTTTCATTCTCTCATAATTTATTAGCCAAAGCAAAACCAGCGGCTCAAAAAGAGTTTGCTGAATTACAGGCTTTCGCCAAAGAGACTGATGGAATTGAAACTCTAGAAAAATGGGACGGCGGATATTATGCTGAGAAATTAAAGCAAAAATTATTTGATTTTGATGACGAAAAATTAAAGCCTTATTTCCAGTTAGAAAAAGTATTGAACGGTGCTTTTACAATTGCTGAAAAATTATATGGCTTGACTTTTACCGAGGTTTCTGATATTGACAAATACCATCCAGAGGTCATGACCTATGAAGTAACTGATGAAAAAGAAGATTTAGTAGCTATTTTCTACGCCGATTTCTTTCCTCGAAAAGGAAAACGAAATGGTGCATGGATGACTTCCTTCAAATCACAATAT
Organism: Flavobacterium frigidarium DSM 17623; assembly: GCF_000425505.1. Lineage (GTDB taxonomy): Bacteria > Bacteroidota > Bacteroidia > Flavobacteriales > Flavobacteriaceae > Flavobacterium > Flavobacterium frigidarium. Next base: position 448,554 of record NZ_AUDO01000001.1, read on the forward strand.
GTAAAAGATGGCATAAACGAAAGGCCACATGTTTCTAACGTATGTAACTTTACACCACCTACAGAAAGCAAACCATCTTTATTAACTTTTAATGAAGTAACGACTTTATTTCACGAATTCGGACATGGCCTACACGGAATGTTGGCTAATACCACCTACCCTAGTTTATCCGGAACTTCGGTGTATTGGGATTTTGTTGAACTCCCTAGTCAAGTCATGGAAAACTGGTGTTACGAGCCCGAAGCTTTGGCTTTATTCGCAACACATTATCAAACTGGAGAAGTAATTCCGATGGAATATGTAAACAAAATTAAAGAAAGCGCCAGTTTTCAAGAAGGTTTAGCAACGATGCGTCAGTTGAGTTTTGGATTATTAGACATGGGATGGCACGGTCAAGATCCGACAGCAATTACAGATGTAAAAGCTTTCGAAACCGAGCAATTTGCAGCTACACAACTATATCCTGAAGTAGCCGAAAACGCGATGAGTACAGCATTCTCACACATCTTTCAAGGAGGATATTCCTCAGGATATTACAGTTATAAGTGGGCCGAAGTTCTGGATGCTGATGCTTTTGAATATTTTCAAGAATACGGCATTTTCAATAAAGAAGTAGCCACTAAGTTCAAAGAGAATGTACTTTCTAAAGGAGGAACAGAACATCCAATGATTTTATACAAACGATTTAGAGGTCAAGAACCTAAGCCAGATGCTTTGTTGAAGAGAGCAGGGTTGTTGTAGATTTTAGAAATCAGATTTAAACCATTAAGAGATTAAGATAATTAAGAAAACAATCTTAATAAAACTTAATTTCTTAATGGTTTTTATGTTTAAAAAAATAACTCATTTGATTTCTATTTGACCAGCTTATTAAAAAAACACCACCATAAGCCACCAGATTACTGGAATGCTTTCTACCCAAAAGGCGGTATAGTATTTGGAACGTTTTTCATTGGCAAAAATCAAAGACATAGAAAGTAGAATTAGCAATATGGCATTGACAATCAACTGCTCTTCTACAAAATGATATTTCAAAAATTCTAAGCAATAAAAAGGCACGAGCAATAATAAGCCAGTTAGCTTAGTGCCTCTAATTCCTATTTGTTGCGGAACTGTATGCAAATGCGGATCATCATTGGGCATGTCGATGATTTCGAAAACTAAAATAAGGACAAAAACAAGAATAAAGCGTTGTATACATTTTAAGAAAAAGTCATTTCCTAATGTCACATGAGCATTTATTAAAGGCAAAACTAGCGTAATCCCAACCCAACAGAGAGCCACAATATATATTTTGACACCAGCCCAATTGCGAGCATTTTTACGATTTGGAAAGAAAGGTAAGGTGTATAAAAGCGTCAATGCTAAGACCAGAATAGAAACAATTTGGGTAATGCGCTCCAGTTGAAAGAAATAGTAACCTACTCCTATTAATGAAAGAAGGCTTAGGAAGGCAATCAATTTAAGTTCGGTGCGCATCGCTCTTTTTTTAGCTCGAGCTAATGCGTCGTACTTCACAAAATTGTATCCAACTATAGTTCCTAAAAAAGCAAAATTTGCAACAGTCTCATCCGCATTTATGTTGAACATATAATGAGTCATGCGAACTAAGGCATATACCGATAAAGCCACGTGTACACTACTACGCAGATAAAAATCAAAAACTCGCTTTATACTAACCATTAAACAAAATTAATCAATTGTGAACAAATACAAGATTTAGTTGAAAAATTGCTAAAAAATCAATCTTAAAACACGAATTAGATTGTTTATAATACTTATTTTTGCAACACTAAAAAAACACAACATTACTACACTTACATGAAAACAGACTCATTTGCTTTAAGACACTTAGGCCCAAGGGAAAACGATTTACCACAAATGTTAGAAACCATAGGTGTTGATTCTCTAGAACAGTTAATCGATGAAACTATTCCATCTGACATTCGTTTAAAAAACACATTGGAACTAGAGCATATTATGACTGAATACGAATATGCAAATCACATTCGTTTATTAGGTCGTACAAATAAAGTTTACAAATCATATATTGGATTAGGGTATCACCCAACGATTGTACCTCCAGCAATTCAAAGAAACATATTTGAAAACCCAGGATGGTACACGGCTTATACACCATATCAGGCAGAAATTGCTCAAGGTCGTTTAGAAGCTATTTTGAATTTCCAAACTATGGTTATCGAACTAACAGGAATGGAAATTGCTAATGCGTCTTTACTTGATGAAAGCACTGCTGCTGCAGAAGCGATGGCTTTATTGTTTGATGTACGTACTAGAGATCAAAAGAAAAGCAATGTATGCAAATTTTTTGTTTCTGAGGAAATATTACCACAAACATTGTCTGTTTTACAAACACGTTCAACTCCTATAGGTGTTGAGCTGGTTATAGGAAACCACCAAGAATTTGATTTCTCAAATGAATTTTTTGGAGCAATCTTACAGTATCCTGGAAAATACGGTCAAGTTTATGACTATGCTGACTTCATCAAAAAAGCAAATGATAACGAAATAAAAGTGGCTGTTGCTGCAGATATTTTATCATTAGTAAAATTAACTCCTCCTGGAGAAATGGGAGCAGCTGTAGTTGTGGGTACAACACAACGTTTTGGAATCCCAATGGGTTACGGCGGACCTCACGCAGCGTATTTTGCTACAAAAGAAGAGTACAAACGTTCTATGCCAGGAAGAATCATTGGTGTTTCACAAGATGCAGATGGAAACCGTGCCTTGCGTATGGCTTTACAAACTCGTGAGCAACATATTAAACGTGAAAAAGCAACTTCTAATATTTGTACTGCCCAAGTATTACTCTCTGTAATGGCTGGTATGTTTGCAGTATATCATGGTCCTAAGGGATTAAAATATATCGCAAATAAAGTTCACTCTACTGCTGCTACACTTGCAGAAGCGTTAAACAAATTAGGAATTTACCAAACAAACACTGCATTTTTTGACACCATCGTTGTAAAAGCAGATGCTCAAAAGGTGAAAGCAATCGCCGAGAAAAATGAGGTGAATTTTTATTATATCGATAACGAAACTATTTCCATCTCTATAAACGAAACTATCCTTGCTCAAGATGTCAATCAAGTAATTGCAGTTTTTGCGGAAGCAGTAGGAAAAGAAGCTTTTGAAATTGAAGAGTATGTTAACGAAAATAACTATCCTGACTTCTTAGATAGAAAAACTGAATTTTTAACGCACGAAGTATTTAATAAATACCACTCAGAAACGAGTTTGATGCGTTATATTAAAAAATTAGAGCGTAAAGATTTATCATTGAATCACTCGATGATTGCTTTAGGGTCTTGTACTATGAAATTAAATGCAGCAGCTGAGATGTTACCACTAAGTATGCCTTACTGGAATACAATTCACCCATTTGCTCCACTTGATCAAGTAGAGGGATATACTAAAATGTTAAAAAAACTAGAGCATCAGTTAAATGTTATTACTGGTTTTGCTGGTACTACATTACAACCTAACTCAGGTGCCCAAGGAGAATATGCTGGTTTAATGACCATTCGCGCTTACCACCAATCAAGAGGTGATAATCAAAGAACAGTTTGTTTAATTCCTGCATCTGCTCACGGTACAAATCCAGCATCTGCAGCTATGGCTGGAATGAAAATTATCGTTACAAAAACAATGGAAAACGGTAATATTGATGTAGAAGATGTGCGTGAAAAAGCATTACAATACAAAGACGAATTGTCTTGTTTAATGGTAACATACCCATCTACTCATGGCGTTTTTGAAAGTGCTATTAGAGAAATTACTCAAATTATTCACGATAATGGTGGATTAGTTTATATGGATGGTGCTAATATGAATGCACAAGTTGGATTAACAAATCCAGCCACTATTGGAGCTGACGTTTGTCACTTGAACTTACATAAAACATTTGCTATTCCTCACGGAGGTGGTGGACCAGGTGTAGGACCAATTTGTGTAAACGAAAAATTAGTTCCGTTTTTACCTACGAATCCACTAGTACAAGTGGGTGGCGAAAAAGGAATTACAGCTATCTCGGGAGCCCCTTATGGATCGGCTTTAGTTTGCTTAATTTCTTACGGCTACATTTGTATGTTGGGAGCAGAAGGAATTACTAATGCTACTAAATATGCCATACTAAACGCAAATTACATGAAAGCGCGTTTAGAAGAGCACTACCCTATTTTATATTCTGGAGAAAAAGGAAGAGCAGCACACGAAATGATCTTAGATTGTCGTGGCTTTAAAGCCAAAGGCATTGAAGTTTCTGATATTGCTAAGCGATTGATGGATTACGGATATCATGCTCCTACAGTTTCATTCCCTGTAGCTGGCACATTAATGATTGAGCCAACTGAGTCAGAAGATTTAAGTGAGTTAGATCGTTTTTGTGATGCAATGATTTCTATTCGAAAAGAAATTGACGCTTCATCAGTAGAAGAGCCAAATAACGTATTAAAAAATGCGCCGCATACTTTACATATGTTAACTTCTGACTCATGGATTTTACCTTATTCAAGAGAAAAAGCAGCTTACCCATTAGAGTATGTAGCTGAGAATAAATTCTGGCCAAGTGTTCGTCGTGTCGACGAAACATACGGTGATAGAAACCTTATTTGCAGCTGTGCTCCTATAGAAGCATACATGTAAAATAGAAATCATTATATATTTAAAGATGCCTCAATTAGATTGAGGCATTTTTTTGCTCGAATTTAAAGTGTAAATAACATTAATCTGCAATTCCAAATATACATATATGAGCACAATATAACCTAAATTTATAAAAATATAAAAACTACAACGTTTTCGAAAAATCATTATAAAATCATCAGTATTTAAGCCAAATACCTATTATTCGATAATTATATGCATGCATAGTAAATATCATAGCTATATTCATTATTTTATCTTTATTTTAGCCTAAATTTTTGGAAAACAATTCGATGAAAATAAAAATAACTGGAATAGGAAGTTATATTCCTGAGAAGAAAGTAAGCAATACAGACTTTGGTAATCATGTATTTTTAAATGAAGATGGAACCCCATTTGGGAAACCTAATGATATTATAATTAATAAATTTAAGGGAATCACAGGAATTGAGCACAGGCGCTATGCAGAAGACCAATACACATCTTCTGACTTAGCATTCTTTGCTTCTCAAAAAGCAATTGAAAATGCAGGAATTGACCCAGAAACGATTGACTATATCATTTTTGCTCACAACTTTGGAGAAGTTAAATTTGGTACAACACAAGCTGATACTGTACCTAGCTTAGCAACTAGAGTAAAACAAAAGCTACAAATAAAAAACCCTAAATGTGTTGCATTTGACATCCTTTTTGGTTGTCCAGGATGGATCGAAGGTGTTTTACAAGCAAATGCATACATAAAATCTGGGATGGCAAAACGCTGTTTAGTGATTGGAGCTGAAACGTTGTCAAGAGTAGTTGATGCGCACGATAGAGATTCGATGATCTATTCAGATGGCGCAGGTGCTTCTATCATTGAAGCTTCTAATGATGAATCAGGAATGCTGTCATATGAAAGTGCTACTTATGCTTTGGACGAGGCAAATTATTTATTTTTTGGACAATCATATAATAAAGATTTACCCGAAGACACTCGTTATATTAAAATGCATGGTCGTAAAATCTACGAGTTTGCATTAACAAATGTACCTACAGCAATGAAAAGCTGCTTAGATGAAAGCGGACTTAAAATAGATGATGTTACAAAAATACTTATCCACCAAGCAAACGAAAAAATGGATGAGGCAATCATACAACGTTTTTATAAACTTCATGATAGACCCGTACCTCAAGATATCATGCCTATGAGTATTCATGAGTTAGGAAATAGCAGTGTTGCTACTGTTCCTACTTTATTAGACTTATTAGTAAGAGGAGAAATTAAAGATCAAGAAATTAAAAAAGGAGACATACTACTTTTTGCTTCAGTAGGAGCTGGAATGAATATCAATGCATTTTTATATAGATATTAAGTTTCAATAACTTAACTTTTTATAAGTCCGCTATTATTAGTAATAGCGGACTTCTAGTTTAAATTAATTACAACATCATACAGGATATCATTGTATCGCAAACAAACCAAGTATAAATCTACAGTAGAAGAGATATATCTTTGTACATTTGCACTTTGGATAAAACATAATTTAAATGTACGAGAAAACGTTTCCTAATAAAAGATTCAAACACACTTTAGAATTTTTAAATAAGCACATTACCAAATCTGAAACTATACTTGATCTAGGGGTCGAAAATCCTTTTTCGAAAATAATGAAAGAAGATGGCTATACAGTAAAGAACACCACTGGCGAAGATCTTGATCTTGATCAATCAGTGCTTTCTAGAGAAAATCAGGATGTTGTAACAGCATTCGAGATTTTTGAACATTTATTAAATCCCTACACGATTTTAAAAGAAATAAAGTCAGATAAGCTTTTAATCTCTGTTCCTATGCGCTTGTGGTTTTCTCCAGCATACCGCAGTAAGACTGATATGTGGGACCGTCATTACCATGAATTTGAAGACTGGCAATTAGATTGGTTATTAGAAAAAGCAGGATGGAAAATTATAGATCGTCAAAAGTGGACTAACCCGGTAAAAAAAATAGGACTGCGTCCGTTGCTACGTTATTTCACAAACAGATATTATATTATATACGCTGAACGAACATAATTAGCATCAAGCTTTTAGCCTAAAATATCAAACGGTTTCCCCCTTAAACAGTGCTAGATATAAAATTGGAATTTTATCACATTCATCATGAATTACTACCTAGTTATACCTGCTCACAACGAAGCTACTTTAATAAACCTTACACTTCAATCACTTGTTTCACAAACAGTTTTACCTAAAAAAATTGTTGTGGTCAATGATAATTCTACTGATGATACTGAGGCAGTAGTCAACGCTTTCGCGAAAGCGCATCCGTATATTTCATTAGTCAACAAAAAATCAACAGCAGTACACTTACCTGGCAGTAAAGTAATTCAGGCGTTTAACACAGGCTTTGAAACACTAGACGAGGAATATGATGTAATCATGAAAATTGATGCGGACCTTATTTTCCCTACCAACTATTTAGAAACTCTAACGCAACATTTTAAATCAGATCCAGAAATTGGTATGGTGGGTGGATTTTGTTACATAGAAAAAGATGGTAAATGGATCTTAGAAAATTTAACTGACAAAGATCACATTAGAGGTGCACTAAAAGCATATAGAAAAGAAACTTTTAAACAAATAGGTGGCTTAATATCACAAATGGGTTGGGATACGGTAGACGAATTACTTTGTAAATATTACAATTGGAAAGTAATTACTGACGCTTCTTTACAGGTCAAACATCTAAAACCAACTGGAGCAAATTACAACAAAACAGCTAGATACAAACAAGGTGAAGCATTCTACACGTTGGGTTATGGTTTTTTAATTACAGCTATTGCTTCAGCTAAATTATCTTTCATGAAAAAGAAACCTTTACTGTTTCTTGATTATATTAGAGGATTTTTCAAAGCAAAAAGCGCTGGCACAGCTTTAATGGTTACCAAAGACCAAGCAGAATTCATTAGAAAATACCGTTTAAAAAAAATGAAGGAAAAACTATTTTAGTTAAATCATTTATTTTACTATTTATAAAATACTATTTACAATCGCTAAATTTGTAATTTAGCCCATATTCGCAAAATTATGATGCTCATTAGATACTTATCGCAAGTAGGTCGCTACTTTTTAATGTTACGAGAAATTTTCATCAAGCAAACCAAGTGGTCAGTGATGAAAAAATTAATCTTTAAGGAAATTGATGACTTGATAATTGATTCACTAGGAATTGTAGCCTTCATCTCGTTCTTTGTTGGTGGGGTTGTTGCAATTCAAACTGCCTTGAACCTTACTAATCCTTTGATTCCAAAATATTTAATAGGATTTGCTACGAGACAATCGGTTATATTGGAGTTTGCTCCTACATTTATTTCTGTAATTATGGCAGGGAAAATGGGTTCATTCATTACATCCAGTATAGGAACGATGCGCGTAACCGAACAAATTGACGCTCTAGAAGTAATGGGAGTAAACTCATTAAACTATTTAGTTTTTCCTAAAATTATCGCACTACTTATGTATCCTTTTTTAATAGGAATAAGTATGTTTTTAGGCGTACTTGGTGGATGGATGGCTGGTGTTTACGGTGGTTTCACATCTAGCGATGAATTTATATTAGGAGCGCAAATGGAGTTCATCCCGTTTCATATTGTATATGCTTTTATTAAAACATTAATTTTTGCCATGTTGCTAGCAACAATACCTTCTTTTCATGGGTATTATATGAAAGGTGGAGCACTTGAGGTAGGTAAAGCGAGTACTGTTTCGTTTGTATGGACATCTGTTTCCATCATCCTTTTCAATTACATATTAACGCAATTATTACTTGGATCATGATAGAAATAAAAAATATAGAAAAGTCATTTAATGGCAATAAAATCTTAAAAGGTATTTCTACTGTTTTCGAAACAGGAAAGACAAACCTAATCATAGGACAAAGTGGATCTGGAAAAACAGTTTTACTAAAAAGCTTACTTGGAATACATACGCCAGAGTCTGGACAAATTTGTTTTGATGGTCGTGTATATTCTGAATTAGAAGATGATGAAAAAAGAGAACTACGTACCGAAATAGGAATGGTATTTCAAGGGAGTGCCCTTTTTGACTCGATGACTGTAGCTGAAAACGTGGCATTCCCACTAAAAATGTTTACACGAGACAATAGAGCTGCCGTTAAAGAAAGAGTTGATTTTGTTCTTGAAAGGGTAGCATTAAAAGATGCTCATGATAAATTACCCTCAGAAATATCTGGAGGAATGCAAAAACGTGTTGCAATTGCCAGAGCGATTGTTAACAAACCAAAATATCTTTTTTGTGATGAGCCTAATTCAGGACTAGATCCTAATACAGCAACCTTGATTGATAACCTGATTAAAGAAATCACCGAAGAGTATGATATCACAACTGTAATTAACACTCACGATATGAACTCTGTTATGGAAATAGGAGACAACATATTATTCTTAAAAAATGGTATAAAAGCTTGGCAAGGAAATAAAGACGAAATTTTTAAAACAGACAATGAAGATGTTGTCGCATTTGTTTACTCTTCAAATTTATTTAGAAAAGTTCGCGAGGCTTATTTAAGAGAATAATTCAAAAATATTTAAGCTTAGACAGAAAAACGGAGGTCGATTTTAAATCAGCCTCCGTTTTTATTTTTAGTTAGGCAGCAATTCAACCTCTGCATTTGGATTAAAGAGATACAATTTACCTGAACTTATTTCTAAACATTCAAATCGCTTTGTTCTCACCGCCATTTTTTTAAATATTTTACCGTTTTTTATTCTGAAAACGCTACCAAAAGGAATTTCGAAAACGTAATTATTATCATTTTGCTTATCAAACTGTTTTAGTGCTAGCGCTAAGGTTGCATCAGTATCACTGCTTGCACTAGGATTTCTAAAATGCTTAGCCAACAATGGTAAGAGATGATTAGGAAAAATCTCTGGCCTAATGTAAGGTACCATTAACTGCTGAAAGGTATATTTCCACTCCTGCCCGTGCGGTTTAATCTTTCTACCAAATTTTTCAAAAGCAACTAAATGTCCGATTTCGTGAATAAGCGTAATTAGAAATTTGTATTTATTTAAACTTGAATTCACCGTAATTTCATGCTTGCCACTGGGACCTTTTCGGTAATCACCATGACGCGTCGCTCGTTCATTTACAATTTTTAAATGCACTTGATTAGTTACAATTAAATCAAATACAGGTTTAACAGCATGTTCGGGAATGTATTTAGCAAGTGTTTCAATCAAAACTAATAATAACTTTTATGGATTAGTCGAAGAAACTTCGAGCACTTTTCCGTTAAAAAATTTATTTCCCGTTAAGGTAAAATTATAAATGTATTCTGCCATTTCAGTTGCACTTATAGGCGCTTGGTAACCAGGAAAAGCTTCTTCTAGCATTTCAGTTTGCACAGATCCTAATGCGAGCACATTAAAAGAAATCCCTTGTTCCTTATACTCTTCTGCAAGTAATTCTGACAGTGTAATTACAGCTCCTTTACTCGAACTGTATGCAGCAAGACCTGCAAATTTCAAACTGCCTTGGATACCACCCATAGAACTAATCGTAACAACATGACTCCCTTTTTGTAAATAAGGAATACAAATACGTGTTAAATTTGCTACAGCAAAAACATTCACTTTATAAACACTTTCAAAATCAACTTGCCTCAATTCTTGAAAAGGCTTGTTTACTAAGCTTCCAGCATTATGGATAATGGCATCAACATTTTTCCATGTTGACGAAAGGAAATTTTCAACTTTATCGAGCTGTGATTCATCAGATAAATCTACAGACAAACAATTTATATTTTTATGATCAACGAGTGCCGGCGGCATTTTTCTAGATAACGCTAGAACGTTGTATCCAGCATTAGCAAATTGCAATGCCATCTCATACCCTATCCCTCTACTTGTTCCTGTGATAATAATATTTTTCATAGTACAAAAATAAACAAAACAACTAAAATACTGCTTATCACAATTGGCAAAAAAAAATCCATTTTCCTAAATAAGGAAAATGGATTTTTTAAATGATTTTTATAGTTCTTAAACTACGAAGTCAATCCTCTCGAAATTACAATTCTTTGAATTTCAGATGTTCCTTCATAAATTTGAGTGATTTTAGAGTCGCGCATCATACGTTCTACATGATATTCAGCAACATAACCGTTACCACCATGAATTTGAACTGCTTCATTTGCAACTTCTAACGCAATTTCAGAAGCATATAATTTTGCCATTGCTCCAGAGTGTGCTATATCTTTACCTTCGTCTTTTTCACAGGCTGCTTTCATAACTAATAATTTAGCAGCTGTAACTTTTACATACATGTCAGCTAACTTAAAAGCAATCGCTTGATGGTTAAATATTTCTTTACCAAAAGCTTTACGCTCATGTGAATATTTTAATGCAATCTCGTATGCTCCAGTAGCTATACCTAATGCTTGAGAAGCAATACCTATTCTTCCTCCATTTAAGACATTCATTGCAAACGCAAATCCAAATCCATCAGCACCAATTCTATTTTCTTTAGGAACTTTTACATCATTAAACATTAATGAATGTGTATCAGATCCGCGAATACCCATTTTCTTTTCTTTAGGACCAATATCAAATCCTGCCCATCCTTTTTCAACAATAAAAGCATTAATTCCTTTATGCCCTTTTTCGATATCTGTTTGTGCAATTACTATATAAGTAGACGCTGTAAAACCGTTTGTTATCCAGTTTTTTGTCCCATTCAATAAATAGTAATCTCCTTTATCAATAGCCGTTGTTTTTTGAGACGTAGCGTCAGAACCAGCCTCTGGCTCAGACAAACAAAAAGCACCAATCACTTCTCCTTTTGCCAAGGGAACTAAATATTTCATTTTTTGTTCTTCATTACAATAACGCTCTAAACCTGCGCATACTAATGAATTATTAACTGACATAATCACAGCTGATGAGGCATCAACCTTTGCAATTTCAGTCATTGCAAGAACATAAGAAATGCTGTCTAAACCTGATCCGCCATATTTAGGATCTACCATCATCCCCATAAATCCCAAATCAGCCATCATTTTAACTTGTTCTGTTGGGAATTTTGAATGTTCGTCACGTTCAATAACTCCTGGCAACAATTCTGCTACAGCAAAATCTTTAGCTGCTTGTTGAATCATTAATTGTTCTTCGGTTAGATTAAAATCCATAATTCTATTTCTTTTTTATTAATTTTTTTTATTGTTCTTATTCTTTACCTTTTGATGTAAATTTACATTTTAGTTCTATTTACAGCGTCCTTAATAAGCAATAAAAATTGATGATTATTTGATGTTGTTTACTAATAGTACATATATACATAAAAATAGTAGTCAAAGATACTTTATTCTTATGAAATTTTCAATTTTGATTTATAATTTAGCATCATGATAAAAGAAAACTATAACGTTATCGGAGTTATGTCAGGAACTTCGCTCGACGGAGTTGATTTAGCTTATATCGAATTTACGATTATTGGTAAAATTTGGCATTTTAATATCAAGGAAACACAAACTGTTCCCTACAACTTTGAATGGGTCACGTTGTTAAAAAATGCAATCTCTTTTTCGAAGACAGACTTAGAACTATTAGATCAAACATACACCCAGCTCCTAGCATCAATTATTAAAAATTTTATCAACTCTAATAAATTGAGTAAAATCGACGCTGTATGTTCACACGGACACACTGTTTTGCACCAACCACATAAAGGTATCACTTTACAAATAGGAAACCAAAAAGAAATCGCCCATTTGATAGGTCAAGACGTAGTATGTGATTTCAGAATTGATGATGTTAAATTAGGTGGTCAAGGAGCTCCTCTAGTACCTATTGGTGATAAAATACTATTTTTACAATATGATTATTGCATGAATCTAGGTGGATTTTCGAATATATCATATAGCCATAACAATGTACAGGTTGCTTACGATATCTCTGCAGTTAACACAATACTTAATCATTATGCAAATCAATTAGGACTATCTTATGATGATAAAGGAGGTATTGCGAAGAGAGCAATAGTAAATGATGAGCTGCTAACTGAACTTAACAATTTAGAATATTATAAAAAGAACTATCCTAAATCATTGGGATTCGAATTTGTCAAAGAAATTGCTTTACCGCTAATCGAAAAATATAATATAACTACAGAAGACAAAATAGCGACATTCACGAAACACATTGCTATCCAAATTGCAAACGCATTACCTAATAAAGAAGGCTCCATGTTGATCACCGGCGGTGGAGCATATAATACTTTTTTAATCGAAGAAATAAAGCGCTTGGTCCCACAACTTAAAATTGTAATACCTGACAGCAAAACAATCGAATTTAAGGAGGCCTTGATTTTTGGATTACTTGGTGTTTTAAAATTAAGAGATGAAATCAATGTTTTAAAAAGTGTTACTGGAGCATCTATGGATCATTCGTCAGGAAAAATTCATAAAAAAATAATTTAATTATAATACAAATAGTACATTGATACAAAAATGGAAATCACTGCTAATAATTAATAAATGAAATATTTCTTGATTATTAAATGATTCGCATTATTCCTTTTTTTACATTTGTAAAAATATACATATCGCAACAAAATGAAAGATTTACTAAAGAAATTTGAAAATAAAGAACCGGAAATTGTTTTTAACTGGAAAGATTCTGAAACTGAAGCAGAAGGTTGGACGGTAATTAACTCATTACGTGGTGGTGCTGCCGGTGGTGGTACTCGTATGAGAAAAGGCTTAGATATGAATGAAGTACTTTCTCTTGCAAAAACGATGGAGGTAAAATTTTCAGTTTCCGGACCTGCAATTGGAGGAGCCAAATCTGGAATTAATTTCGATCCAAATGATCCTAGAAAAAAAGGAGTTTTACAGCGCTGGTACAAAGCAGTTTCTCCCTTATTGAAAAGTTATTACGGAACAGGTGGCGATTTAAATGTTGACGAAATCCATGAAGTCATCCCGATGACTGAAGAATGTGGTGTTTGGCACCCACAAGAAGGCGTTTTTAACGGACATTTCAAACCTACTGAAGCAGATAAAATTAACCGTATTGGTCAATTGCGTCAAGGAGTAGTAAAAGTGATCGAAAACCCACAATTCTCTCCAGACGTAGCTAGAAAATACACCATTGCCGACATGATTACTGGTTATGGTGTTGCAGAAGCAGTTAGACATTTTTACAGTACTTATGGCGGAGATGTGAAAGGAAAGAAAGCTATTGTGCAGGGTTTTGGAAATGTAGGATCTGCAGCTGCATTTTATTTAGCTGATATGGGTGCAAAAGTTGTTGGTATCATCGATAGAGATGGTGGATTAATCAACGAGAACGGATTCTCATTTGAAGAAATTAAAGAGTTGTTTTTAAATAAAGATGGAAACAAATTAGTTTCAGACAAAATGATTCCTTTTGACGAAATCAATAAAAAAATATGGACACTTGGTGCTGAAATTTTCACACCTTGTGCCGCTTCAAGATTAGTGCAGCAAGACCAGATAGACAGTTTAATCGCTAGCGGACTTGAGGTAATTTCTTGTGGTGCGAACGTTCCTTTTGCGGATAAAGAAATTTTCTTTGGACCAATCATGGAAGATGTAGATCACAAAGTGAGTTTAATTCCTGATTTTATTTCTAACTGTGGTATGGCAAGAGTATTTGCTTATTTCATGGAGAAAAAAGTTCAAATGACCGATGAAGCTATTTTTCATGATACATCTGAAATTATTAAAAATGCTATTGTAAAAGCACATGAGTTAAGCAATAGCAAAACAAATATAAGTGCAACTGCATTTGAAATTGCATTAAAACAATTAGTATAATAGCAATCTAGTACACAATTTACTTTTTAGCCAAATGGTTTTCATTCTTGAAATATCATTTGGCTAAATTTTTTATTACAAAAGCATTCTTTGTGGTATAATTATTGGAAAACAGAGCACAGAATCAAAGTAAATTTTGTTTCTTTTTTTATCTAAAAAAGTTGCAATTTTTATAATATATTAGCGTTTCATTACTAAAGAAAAATTGTATGAGTTTAATGTTACAAGCAGACACACTATCTGTAGCACAAGAAAGTTTAGCAGAAGCAGTTCCAGTAGAGAAGACTTTGTCTATTATTGAATTGCTAACTAGCGGAGGACTAGCCGGTCAAATCATCATGATCGCTTTATTTATAATGTTTTTTTCAGCATTGTATCTTTATTTTGAGCGTTTAATGGCCATTAATGCAGCATCAAAAATCGATGGCAGTTTCATGAGCCAGATTAGAGACAATATTAGAAACGGTCGCATTGACCATGCAAAAATATTATGTGCTCATTCTAAATCACCGGTTGCTCGCCTAATTGAGAAAGGAATCTCTAGAATTGGTAAACCTCTTGATGATATTAACACGGCAATTGAAAATGCTGGGAAATTAGAAATATACAAATTAGAAAAGAATGTAAGTATGCTTGCAACGATTTCTGGAGCAGGTCCCATGACAGGTTTCTTAGGAACAGTTGTAGGAATGATTCAAGCATTTCATAAGATGGCAAGTGCAGGAGGACAAATCGAAGTTGGAGCACTTTCAGAAGGGATTTACACAGCAATGACTACAACAGTTGTGGGACTTGTAGTAGGTATTGTTGCTTATGTAGGATACAACCACTTAGTAGTTAAGACAGACAAAATAGTTCATCAAATGGAAGCAAATGCAGTTGATTTCTTGGACTTATTGAATGACCCTGCTTAAGATTTCAAAGATTAATTCCTACCTATAATAAAATAAAACTATGAATTTAAGAGGAAGAAATAAAGTTAGTCCAGAATTCAACATGTCCTCAATGACTGATATTGTATTCTTGTTACTAATTTTCTTTATGTTAACATCGACAATGGTTACTACAAATGCTCTAGACTTAGTATTGCCAAAAGCGAAAGGAAAAACAGACAGTAATAAAAACATTTCGGTAAGCATTAATAAAGACCTCGAATTTTATATTGATAAAGAGGTCGTAACTGAAACTGAATTAGAAGCAAAACTACTAAGTGCCTTAGGAAGCGATAAAGAAAAAGCTATAATTTTGCGTGCAGAAGAAGGCGTTCCTATAGAAAAAGCAGTAAATGTACTGGATATTGCTAATAGAAATCAAATTAAGGTGGTTCTTGCAGTGAGACCTAAATAATCCCTTTTTCGAATAAAAAACAGCACTACTCTACATGAAATATTTTAAAACAGAAGAAGAAAAAAAATCACTAGCCATCACAACAGTATTGTTTGTGATTATGTTCATCTTGTTTTTTTATTTGGGGTTAACTTCTTTAGATCCGCCGCCAGAAAACGGTATTGCTATAAACTTTGGAACGACTGAATTTGGATCTGGAGACAAGCAACCCACGGAAGCCATTGCCTCTGCTCCACAACCTACAACAGCACAAGAAGCTACCGCTAGTGACGATGAAGTGCTTGCTCAAGATATTGAAGAAGCACCCGTGATGAAGCAGGTAAAGAAAACACAACCAACAAAAACAGCTGTTAAAGAGGTAATGAAAGAAGCAGTTAAACCACAACCAAAACAAAGTCCTCAGCCTTCAAAAAGTACTTCTGATGCTTTGTCGAGTTTAATCAACGGACCAAAATCTGACGGTAAAGCTACTGGTGGAGAAGGAAACGATAATAAACCTGGCGACAAAGGTAGCATAAGCGGCAATCCCTATGCTAATAGTTATTACGGCTCAGGTGGCGGTAGCGGAAGCGCCGGCGGATGGGGTTTAAACGGTAGAACAATTAGCTCAAGAGGTAAAGAAGTTCAAAGATGCAATGAGTTTGGAACCGTTGTCGTCCAAATCACTGTTAATCGTAGCGGGAATGTGGTGAGTGCCAAATACACAAAAGGTACCACAAACACTAATCCTTGCTTAGTGGAACCAGCACTCGCTACAGCCAGAAAATACAAGTGGCAAGCAGATGCTAATGCTCCCGAAACTCAAATAGGGTTCATTACTGTGAATTTCAAACTTGGAGAGTAAACAGTAGAAAGCAAATTTGCCACCATCCTAAAATTTAAATTACGAAAGATGAATTACCAAGAAACTACAGATTGGATGTTCAGCCAACTCCCTATGTACCAAATTCAGGGAGCTTCTGCCTATAAGAAAGATTTAGCCAATACGCACGCACTAATAGCTCATCTCAAAAACCCGCACAAAGAAATAAGATTTATTCATGTTGCAGGAACAAACGGAAAAGGATCCACCTCTCACATGCTAGCTTCAATATTTCAAGAAGCAGGTTATAAAGTGGGATTATACACTTCACCTCACCTGAAAGATTTTAGAGAGAGAATAAAAATTAATGGAAACCCAATTTCAGAACATTTCGTTTGTGATTTCATTACCACCAATAAACACTTTTTTGAAAAGAATGACATTAGCTTTTTCGAAATGAGCGTTGGCCTAGCTTTCGAATATTTCAAACAAGAACAAGTTGATATTGCAATTATCGAAGTTGGCATGGGTGGAAGATTAGACGCAACTAATATCATTACACCTATAGTATCTGTAATTACCAATATTGGCTTAGATCACATTCAATTTCTCGGAAACACATTACCTCTAATCGCTGCTGAAAAGGCAGGGATAATTAAAGATGCTATTCCAGTTGTAATAGGAGAATATACCCCTGAGACTAAAGAAGTATTTATAGCCAAAGCCAAGCAACATAAGTCACAAATTTATTTCGCTTCAGACTTGATTAATACTTTATATGACTCAGACTTAATTGGCGAATATCAAGTTCATAACAGAAAAACCGTTTTACAAACCATAGCAGTTATTAATTCACGTAATATATTTAAAATTAGTAACTCTGCTATTGAGACAGGATTGTTACATGTTGTTCGCAACACGGGATTATTAGGTAGATGGCAACAAATTAATGATAGCCCGAAGGTGATTTGTGACACTGCACATAATAAGGACGGCCTAGAAATAGTAGTCAACCAGATTAAATCACAAAAGTACACCAATCTTCATATTGTTTTTGGCGTGGTTAATGACAAAAACCTTGAAGATATACTACCTATTCTTCCTACAAATGCAAAATATTATTTTACACGCCCTAATAATCCGCGAGGATTAGACGCAACAATTTTAATGGAGAAAGCAGCATTTTTTAACTTGAAAGGAAAAGTATTTAATTCAGTTACAGAAGCTTACAATAAAGCACTGCAAACCGCGGCCACCACTGACTTCATCTATATTGGAGGGAGTACATTTGTAGTTGCAGAAATTTTATAATTTTTTTTTTGAAAACGCTTGTTTATCCAAAAAACAGTCTTATATTTGCACTCGCAATAAGGAAATGAAAATTATCGAATTGCAACAGGGCGATTAGCTCAGCTGGTTCAGAGCACCTCGTTTACACCGAGGGGGTCGGGGGTTCGAACCCCTCATCGCCCACAAAACTTCTCAAGAAATTGAGAAGTTTTTTTTTGCAATCTAGTCAACGAAGTAATAAAAAAAGCCAACTCATATTTGAGTTGGCTTTTCCTATTTTTAACAATGTCAGCACTTATCCATGGATTGTTTCTTGCTTACCATAATTTGTAATTATCGACGTCTCATAAGCAATCCACTCTTGCCAGCGCTTCTCCACATCTACGTTATCTGCATACTTTCTGGCAAAAGCTAAAAACGTAGTATAATGACCAGCTTCACTAATCATTAAGTCCCTATAAAACTTCGCTAATATAGGGTCCTTTATGTTTTCTGAGAGTACTTTAAACCTTTCACAACTCCTTGCCTCTATCATAGCCGAAAATAACAGGCGCTCACATAAAGCATCATTGCGACTACCATCCTTTTTCATGAATTTAAAAAGCTCATTCACATAACTGTCTTTTCGCTCACGACCAAATGTTAATCCTCTCTCTTTTATAAGATCGTGTACCATTTTAAAATGTTCTATTTCCTCTTGAGCAATAATCATCAACTCAGAAACTAACTCTTCCTTCTCAGAATTTTGAGTTATCAAACTAATCGCATTCGACGCAGCTTTTTGTTCGCACCATGCATGATCTGTTAATATCTCCTCAATATTCGATTCAACTATATTTACCCATCTTGGGTCGGTAACTAATTTTAATCCTAACATACACTCTCTATTTGAATACAAAAATAGTCTTTTCTTTCTAAACGATTGAGTCACTTAAATTCAAATCAAGTAATTAGTATTGGGCGTGCCCCATCCCGAAAACTATAGGACTGATTAGCGGGATGGGGCGGGCTATCCGTTGCAATCTTTTCGGTGCAAAAGCACCTGAAAAGGATTTTTACTTCTATCCCTCACGCGGAAAAAACAAAAAAGAAACAACACGCTATTAAATATAAAATATCTAAGTGCCTTTCGACAAAATAGCC
The DNA here is from genome assembly GCF_000425505.1 of Flavobacterium frigidarium DSM 17623. Taxonomy (GTDB): domain Bacteria; phylum Bacteroidota; class Bacteroidia; order Flavobacteriales; family Flavobacteriaceae; genus Flavobacterium; species Flavobacterium frigidarium. The sequence continues at coordinate 467,636 of NZ_AUDO01000001.1, forward strand.
TTATTTTGCAACTCCTATAATTTCAAAAGAAAAAAATGCGTTCACTACTAATAATTGGTTTTGTTTGGCCTGAACCCAAATCTTCAGCGGCAGGAGGAAGAATGATGTCGTTAATTAGTTTATTTCAAGAACAAGGCTTTCAAGTTATTTTTGCCAGCCCTGCTCAGGATAGCGATTTCATGATAGAGCTCGATGAATATAATGTTGAAAAAAAATCCATTCTTTTAAATTCGGAAACATTCGATACTTATATAACAACTATAAACCCTGAAATCGTTCTATTTGACCGATTCATGATTGAGGAACAATTTGGATGGCGAGTAGCTGAAAATTGCCCTGACGCATTACGAATATTAGACACAGAGGATTTACACTGCTTAAGACTGTCTAGACAAAAAGCATTTAAGGAAAATAGAAAATTTAAGGAAGAAGATTTACTCGAAGAAGAAGCAGCCAAGAGAGAGGTTGCAAGTATTTTAAGGTGTGACTTAACCTTAATGATTTCTAGTTATGAAATCGAACTTTTAACAAAGCTATTTAAGATTGACCACAGCCTTTTGTATTACCTACCGTTAATACTAAAGGACAATGCAATCGCTCCGCTGGAGACATTGCCTCCATTTAAAGATCGAACCGACTTTATATTTATTGGCAATTTTCTACATGAGCCTAACTGGAACACGGTTCAATATCTAAAAGAGACTATCTGGCCGCTGATAAAAAGTAAACTTCCAGACGCAAGGTTAAATATATATGGAGCATACCCTACACAAAAAGTATTACAACTCAACAACCCTAAAACTGGTTTTCTAATTAAAGGCCGTGCCGAAGACGCAAATATCGTAGTCCAAAATTCGAGAGTAGTTTTGGCTCCCATAAGATTTGGAGCTGGAATAAAAGGAAAACTGATGGAAGCGATGCTAAATGGAACTCCAAGTATCACAACATACATAGGAGCAGAATCGATGCACGGTGACCTTCCATGGAACGGTTTCATTACAGACAATCCAGAAACTTTTGCAGAGCAAGCGGTCGCACTATACAGTGACGAAAAAGTCTGGAGTAAAGCTCAACTTAAGGGAACAACGTTACTTAAAGAGCGGTACAGAAAAAACATTTTTAAAAATGATTTTAAAAACACCGTTGATCAATTATTAGCCAACATTAAACAACACCGCACCAATAACTTCATGGGACAATTATTACAACACCATAGCCTTAAAAGTACAAAGTATATGGCTAAGTGGATTGAAGAGAAAAATAAACATTAAAACTTATGCTATGCCATCTATAGCAGCAATCTAAATAGTTATTATTTCTACCAGCTACCACATTTAAAAACTAAGCATAAAAAAACCGCCTTGATATCAAGACGGTTTTAATTTTTATAATAATCAGGAGTTATGCAAGCATAGTTACTGGACTTTCTATATATTGTTTTAACGTTTGCAAAAATTGTGCTCCAGTTGCTCCATCGATTGTGCGGTGGTCGCATGCTAGAGATAACATCATTGTGTTTCCAACAACGATTTGACCATCTTTAACAACTGGCTTTTCAACAATTGCACCTACAGATAAAATAGCTGAATTAGGCTGATTGATAATTGAATTAAATTCAACAATTCCAAACATTCCCAAGTTAGAAACAGTAAAAGTACTTCCTTCCATTTCTGTAGGTAATAATTTTTTGTTTTTAGCTCTTCCTGCTAAATCTCTAACACTTCCTCCAATTTGCGATAGACTCATTGCATCTGTAAATTTCAATACAGGAACAACTAATCCATCTTCAACAGCTACAGCAACACCAATATTTACATGATGGTTAATAGTAATTGCATCTTCTTTCCATTGAGAATTAATCTTAGGATGTTTTTTCAATGCCATAGCACACGCTTTGATCACCATATCATTAAAAGAAACTCTTGTATCAGGAAGTGAATTGATTGTCGTTCTAGATTTCATAGCTTCGTCCATTGTAACTTCAATTGTCAAGTTATAATGAGGCGCTGTGAATAAAGACTCAGCCAAACGTTTCGCAATGATTTTACGCATTTGCGAATTCTTGATTTCCTCTTTGAAAACTTCTCCTGCTGGAACATAAACTTGCGGCGCAGCGGCTTTTGCTGGGCTTTCAGCTTTAGCAGCCGTATTAGGAGCAGCTTCTTGTTCTGCAGAAACTTTTGGAGCTGCAGCGGTAGTCGGTGTAAAGTTTTCGATATCACTTTTAATAATTCTACCGTTTTCACCCGAACCTTTAACCTGATTCAATTGAATCCCTTTATCGCTTGCAATTTTCTTAGCAAGAGGTGAAGCTAAAATTCTTTTTCCATCGCTTGATGCTTCTTGCTCAATTGGTGCAGCAGCTTCAGTTGTTGTTTCTTTATCTGCTGAAGTTGTCTCAGTAGCTTTAGATGCTGATTCAGATTTCGAACCTGCAGTAAAATTAGATGCGATACCAGAAATATCCGTTCCAGCAGGCCCAATAATTGCTAGTAAACTATCAATTGGTGCAGCATTACCTTCTTCAATTCCAATGTATAATAAAGTTCCCTCATTGAAAGACTCAAATTCCATTGTTGCTTTATCAGTTTCAATTTCAGCAAGAATATCTCCTTCACTTACTTTATCTCCAACTTTTTTCAACCAAGTTGCTACAGTACCTTCCGTCATCGTATCACTCAAACGTGGCATCGTTACAACAACTACACCTTCTGGTAATTCAGCACTAGCTTCAGCCTTAGGAGCTTCTTCTGTTTTTGAATCTTCTTTAGGAGTTTCAGTTGTTTCTGTTTCTTCTTTAGCAGTTTCTTTTGGAGCATCAGCCGCAGCTTCCCCACCAGATAATAAAGCTGAAATATCTTCACCTTCATCACCAATGATTGCTAACAAAGAATCTACGGGAGCAGTTTCTCCTGCAGCAATTCCAATATGTAAAAGAGTTCCTTCGTTGAAAGACTCAAATTCCATTGTCGCTTTATCTGTTTCAATTTCAGCAAGAATATCTCCTTCACTAATTTTGTCACCTACATTTTTAAGCCATGTTGCTACGGTTCCTTCCGTCATAGTATCGCTCAAACGAGGCATTGTTACTTTTATAGCCATAATATTTTTATAGTTTGTGAGGTAAAAATGGATAGTTCTCTTGTTCGTATACTACGTCATAAAGTTGTTGTATTGGAGGATATTCTGATTCTTCAGCAAAATCAACACATTCTTGAACCAAACTTTTAACTCTTTGATCTATTACATCGATTTCCTCGTCTGTAGCGTATTTTTGATCTTTGATAACATCCAGTACCTGAGTAATAGGATCTATTTTTTTATATTCTTCTACTTCTTCTTTCGAACGATATAATTGTGCATCAGACATAGAGTGACCTCTATATCTATATGTTTTCATCTCTAAGAAGGTAGGTCCATCTCCACGACGTGCTCTTTCAATTGCTTCAGTCATTGCTTCAGCAACTTTTACTGGATTCATACCGTCAACAGGTCCACATGGCATTTCATACCCTAAACCTAATTTCCAGATATCAGTATGATTTGCTGTTCTTTCTACAGAAGTCCCCATGGCATAACCATTGTTCTCAACAATAAAAACTACAGGAAGTTTCCACAACATTGCCATATTGAAAGCTTCATGCAAAGAACCTTGTCTTGCAGCACCATCACCAAAATAAGTCATTGTTACACCACCAGTTTCAAAATATTTATCAGCAAAAGCCAATCCAGCTCCTACAGGTATTTGACCACCTACGATTCCGTGTCCACCATAAAAACGGTGTTCTTTTGAGAAAATATGCATTGAACCACCCATACCTTTTGAAGTACCGGTCACTTTACCTAACAATTCGGCCATTACTCTTTTAGGATCAACACCCATACCTATTGGCTGAACGTGATTTCTATAAGCAGTAATCATTTTATCCTTAGTTAGATCCATCGCGTGTAATGCACCCGCAAGAACTGCTTCCTGTCCATTATACAAGTGTAGAAATCCTCTAACTTTTTGTTGAATATATAACGCAGCAAGTTTGTCCTCAAACTTTCTCCAAAGTAGCATATCCTCATACCACTTTAAATAAACCTCTTTTGTAACTTCTTTCATCTCAGTTGTTCTTTTTGCTAAAGTTTTTTTTATTGTTTAATCAATTACTTCCGCAAAATAGTTTCCTCCAACAAGTTTGCGAAACGCAAAAATAAGACATTCAAACTTAGAAGTAAAATTTAAAAGCTAATTTTCTGTTATTTTTATAAGAACTTTTTATCAAACATGAATGGAAGCAAATTTTTAAGTGAATCCGACTTATAAACCGCTCCTTCCTCACCCATAAAATAAATTTCTATAGGCGTTTCTTGTCGTATTTCATATTCAGCTATAGATTGCCTGCATGAGCCACAAGGAGGAATAGGACTCGTTGTTTTATTGGTATCCGATGCAGCTGTAATAGCCATTTTTAAAATTTTGGCATTTGGGTAAACAGCACCAGCTTGAAAAATGGCTACACGCTCTGCACATAGCCCTGAAGGATACGCAGCATTCTCCTGATTAGAGCCTAAGATCACTTTACCATTATCTAATAATAGCGCTGCACCTACTCTAAATTGAGAATAAGGAGCATATGCGTTTTTGCGAACAACAACTGCTTCACGCATTAATTCTTGAATATCATTTGACAATTCAGTTACTGAATCGTAAGATAAAAATTGTGTGGTAATCGCTATTTGTTTCATTTGTATAAGGGAAAAAAAATCCAAATCTCAAGAAATTGAAATTTGGATTATTGAATTATTATTAATATTTGTTTCTAAAAAACAGTGTACTTGTCACCAAAATTAAAAGTTAGTGAAAAACGAAGCGTGTTTTCTAATGGGTTTTTTATTGCCGAAGTCGAGAATAAATAAGACACATCTACTTTAACAACATCGTACTTAAATCCTGTACCTAGCGAAAAATACTTACGTGCACCCTTAAGTTGGTTTTCATTAAAATATCCTAATCTAAAAGCAAATGCATCTCTATAAGTGTACTCTGCTCCCACTGAATAAGTAATCTCCTTAAGTTCCTCGCTAAAACCGTCAGGTGCATCACCAAAAGATTTGAAAATACCAGGAACCCAGCCTATATCTCTATAATTATCATTATTTTTAGCTCGCTCACTACTTGTAATTTCGCCGTCGCCATCTAAATCTGGATTTTGAGGCGTAGGCACTAGCAATTTATTTAATTCTAAATTTAAAGACACATTATTATCAGTATCTAAAATAAATGTAAAACCACTACCTAATTTTAGATTCGCTGGTAAGTACGCTACATTTACTACATCATTGTCGTAATTAATTTTTGGTCCTATATTTTGCAAATTAAAACCCGCTCTCCACCTTCCATTAAAATTATTATAAGCAATTTCATCAGATCTATAGAAACCAGCTATATCCACTGCAAAAGTACTAGCAGAACTTGCATCAACATCTGCGGAAGCTATCTTCAAATTAGAGCGAATGTAACGACCAGCAACTGCCATAGAAAATTTTTCGCTAAGCTTTAATGAATAGGAACCATCAAGAGCAAATTCGCTTGGTGCAACAGTAACAAACGATTCTTCTGCATTTCCAGTTTGCCTCAATTCTATATCTCCAAAACCAAAAAAGCGAATACTTCCTGCGAATGCATCGCGATCACTAATCTTATTGTAATACGTTAATTGACCTAGAGAAATATCATTTGCTAAATCAGTTAAATAAGGAGTATAACTTATTGACAATCCCTGTTTATCCTCAGCAAAAACGTATTTTGCAGGATTCCATTGTTGTGAAAAAACATCTACCGAAGTTGCAACACCTTGATCAGCCATACCAGCAGCCCTTGCGTCTGCAGAAACGGTTAAAAAAGGAACCCCCGTTAAAATACGCATATCTTGCGCATTAATTGAGGACATTCCGACAAAGCAAGTAATTGCTACTATTGTTTTTCTCATAGAAGTATAACATTCATTGAACAAATATAGTATTTTATTGATGTACCACAAGTATTAAATATTTCAAACATTAACAGTTTAAAGATATTTATTTTTAAATAATTAGATGCAAGAAAAATAAAAAAACCCTCTTAAAGTGACTTATTTCATTATAAATTTAATTTAGTTGGGCACGTTAAATTTCAACAGCTTAGAAAATAGATAAAATAGCGTAGATCTAATATATTAACTGCAAGAAATGGATAAAATTGTACAAATATGCTATAAATAGGTAACCAAGTATTGGTCGTATATTTATAAATCATATTTCATGGCACGAATTACATGGTCTTGTAGCTAGTTGAGGAAAACTGAAAGCAGGACAAATTATTAACCAACTTTTATAAAAATATTATTTAGCTAATATCTTCTTAATTAAATCTTAACTTTGTAGCTAAAATTAAAATAGTTAATTATAAAAATCAATAATAATTTGTATAATTTTGCGTTTGAAATGTATAGTTACACTATAATTTTTCTTGTATACAAATTATTTAAAACGGTCTTGCAAATTAATCGTTAATTATTATATTGCAAAATCAATTTATTACCTTTAAAATATTATGAAAGTAAACAAATTCATGACTTTAAGACTAGTAGTGGCAGTGATCTTAATACTTGGCGCTAGTAGCTGTAGTAAAAAATCTAGCTCAAGTAATACATCTAGAGCTACTGGTTGGGATGTCGATGGTAAAAAAGCATCTGTAAAGCAGCAGACAGGACCAGGATTAATTTTTGTTGAAGGTGGAACTTTCACAATGGGAAAAGTGCAAGATGATGTAATGCATGATTGGAATAACACACCAACACAGCAGCATGTTCAATCTTTCTACATGGATGAAACAGAAGTTACAAATGCTATGTATTTAGAGTACCTTGACTGGTTAAAGAAAGTATTTCCTCCTAGTGAAGAAAAATATAAATATATTTATTCAGGTGCATCTCCAGATACATTAGTTTGGAGAAACAGACTAGGGTATAATGAAACAATGACTAATAATTACTTAAGACATCCGTCTTATTCTAATTATCCTGTCGTAGGTGTGAATTGGATTCAAGCAAATGAATTTAGTAAATGGAGAACAGACCGTGTGAATGAAGCCGCCTTAGAAAAAAATGGTTACTTAAAAAAAGGAGCTAAAACAAATGATGTTTCTGCTGAAAGCTCTTTCAGCACCGAAACATACTTAATCGCTCCAATTTTAACCTATGGAGGTGATGAAAATTTAGTTCTAAAAAAAGGGACAAATAAAAAAGGAAATAAAGTGGACGCTAATGGAAATGCTATAGCACAATCTAATGTTTATGCCGAAAGATCTTCAGGAATAGTTTTACCTGAATATAGATTACCTACAGAGGCAGAATGGGAATATGCAGCTGCAGCGGATGCGGGACAAAGAGAATACAATATTTACAAAGGTCAAAAAAAATACCCTTGGTCTGGAGGCAACACTCGTTCTAGTAAAAGACAAAGCAAAGGAGACCAGTTAGCAAACTTTAAGCAAGGTAATGGTGACTACGGTGGAATTGCAGGTTGGTCAGATGATGGTGCTGATATTACAAACGAAGTTAAAAAATACCCAGCAAATGACTTTGGATTATATGATATGGCCGGTAACGTTGCTGAATGGGTTGCTGATGTATACAGACCTATCATTGACAACGAGGCAAACGACTTTAACTACTATAGAGGAAACCGCTACGCCAAAAACAAAATTGGTAAAGATGGCAAAGTAGAAATTGTTACTATCGAAACAATGAAAATGGATACTTTAAGTAATGGAAAAATAATTGTTAAAACATTACCTGGAGAAATAGCTCAAGTGCCAATCGACATCAATGATACTTACTTAAGACAAAATTTTGATAAAAGTAATAATATTAATTACAGAGATGGAGACAGACAGTCATCAAGAAACTATTACATGAATGGTTCAGAATCTAATTCAGATATAGAATCAGATACTAGAAAAATGTACAATTCCCCAAACCATAATGTAACTACTGATAGCTTAGGTCAAATCGTAAGACAATACGATAGATCAAATGCAAGAACAACTTTGATAAACGACAATGTGAGAGTTTACAAAGGGGGTTCATGGAGAGATAGGGCATATTGGTTAGATCCAGCTCAGAGAAGATATTTTCCTCAAGATATGGCAACAGACTATATTGGATTTAGATGTGCTATGTCGAGCGTAGGACCAAAATCTAAAAAGAAAAAATCAGCAAGAAATTAATTGCTACTTTAAATCACATCAAAAGCCCTTTTATTAGGGCTTTTATTTTATAAACTCTTTTACAATGAATATTAAAGAAATTCACAGCCTATTTCTACAATGTGATTCCATTTCGACAGACACTAGAAAAATTGAACCAAACAGTATTTTTATAGCCTTAAAAGGGGATAATTTTGATGCCAACAACTTTACTGAACAAGCAATAGCCTTGGGAGCAAAATACGTGCTAATTGATGATCAATCATATAACATAAGTCCACAAACAATCTTAGTAAAAAACTGTCTTGAAACGCTTCAAGAATTAGCCAAGTATCATAGAGACTATTTAAAAATACCTATAATTGCTCTAACTGGAAGCAATGGAAAAACAACTACCAAGGAATTAATTAATGTCGTATTATCACAAAAATTCAATACTAAGGCAACTGTGGGTAATTTAAACAACCATATTGGAGTACCTCTCACCTTACTTTCTTTTAATGAAACAACCGAAATAGGTATTGTCGAAATGGGAGCTAACCATAAAAAAGAGATTGAATTTCTATGCAGCTTAGCTACTCCAGATTATGGATATATAACCAACTTTGGAAAAGCTCATCTAGAAGGTTTTGGTGGCATCGAAGGCGTGATTCAAGGGAAAAGTGAAATGTACAATTACTTACAAGCTAATAATAAATTAGCATTTATCAATTTAGACGACAAGATACAAGTTGAACGCACTAAGAATATTCGTAATTATAGTTATGGCGTAAATAACTTAAAAGCAGATATAAATATTAATGCTATAGCTGCAGATCCTTTAGTTACTGTATCTGCACTAGACAAAACTATTTCGAGCAATCTAATTGGTCTTTATAACGCAACCAACATAAATGCAGCAATAACCATTGGTACTTATTTTGATGTAAGTAGTAATCAGATCAAAATTGCACTAGAAAATTATACTCCAGCTAATAATCGATCGCAATTATTAAACAAAGAGTCTAATAAAATTATTCTAGATGCCTACAATGCTAACCCGAGCAGTATGGCAGTTGCAATAACAAATTTTGCACAATTAGAAGATAAAAATAAAATCATGATTCTAGGCGATATGTTTGAACTTGGAGAAGAGAGTCAAATAGAGCACCAATTGATAGTTCAAAAAGCACAAGAAGCTACTGATATAAAATGTCATTTTATTGGGTCATTGTTTTATAAATGTCGTCAATCTTCCTTATTACTTCATTATCACGAAACGTTCGAAGATTTCGAAAATTATTTTAAGGAAACTAAAATCACGGACAGTACTTTGCTGATTAAAGGCTCAAGAGGAATGAAATTAGAACGCGTTTTAAATATTCTGTAAACGCATACTATATTAATATTTTTTTAGCCAATACAACATCCTCTTACTATTTAATCGTAAGGGGATTTTAATTTTGAGAACATACTTGAAACGAAAACTAGGCGATGCAGTTTCAGAATGCTAAATAACAAATAAAAGGACAAAAATTAAATTTCTAATAGCATCTATATTTTTTATTAAGGTTCATTAATAGACACTAGATGCAGATTATGCTATTAACAAGACCTCCATACAGTTTCATTAAGATTTAATAATTTTCCAAAACCCGGATCATAAACCTTTCAATACGTACATATTATTCAGATTAAGCAAATGTCCTCTATACTATTCTGAGATTACATGTATAATAAAATAGTCCACTATATATTTTTCGCAACTTCTATATTATCAATCTTCTTCTTTAAATAGCTAATTTTTAATTAAACCCTTATAGCACAAAAAAAACATACATTTAGCTGTATATAAATTAAAGTCTTTTAAGATGATTATTTCTATATATTAATATCGATATTCACTTTATTGCGAAATAAGAGAAGATAATATAGAAATACACTTTAACCTAATATAATCTCAAAACCTTCAAGATTTGTCCTTCATAATTCTGCAATATTTAAAATACAGGATTCTATTGTTAATGAAGTTGCTCTATTTAAGGAGGATTTTATAGCAATATAACCAGTAAAAAAAAATTAAACACAGTTAATTCTATGAAGCTGACAACTCACAATTGTTTGCTAGGTGCAATATGAATAACCAGTCCTACTTTTGTTCAAGAGCGAACTTTAGAAACTTTATAGGAAATAAAGACTAACTACCAATATTAATTTAAGTACAATAAAAATTAGTTAATACCAATTTCCACATACAAAAAGATAATATGCTATTCATAACTTTAATTTAATGATAAAAACAAGTACTATTATCATTATCCTGAAATTACTATATGTATGATAAGCCCTGCGGACGAAGAGCTGATAGCTAATAAAAAAACTCACTTTAAAATGTTCTCACGTAACAAAATCGACCTAGTTAACAATATTAAATGAAGAGGTATAATGATACTAATGACAATGAAAATTTAGTAAAGCGAAAATCACCGCAATGTTATAGAAATCTAGAAAATCCAGGATTTTAAAGCCTTGCTATCGATTCCATTTCGATGGTAATCTAATTATTAAACAGTGTTAAAAATCTATAATGATTAGGCATAAATGAATCCATATTCTGCGACCCATTAAGTTGTACCATTCTAAAACAATAATCTTCCACTTAAATGGATCATCCAACCTTTTTACTTAATAACCAACTGTTGCGATTGATCCTAATTCTTCTAGTTCCACAGGTTTTAGGATTGATCCTATTTTTGTGGGCATGCCGCTACTTCCACTACGTTACTGCAGCGTAGGGCTATTCGCTACAATCTTTTATTACGCTGAGCTCCACAAAAGGATTTTCACTACTGTCCCCATGCAGTAAAAACCTATTGACTACGCAGAAAGATTTTAAAATTCTATAACACAGTTTTAAATGATGAACTTTACAGATAATCTACTGTTTATCAGTACTTTTTGGGCATAAAAAAACCCTTATCCGATTAGGATAAGGGTTCTTTAAAGAAAGGCGACGACATACTCTCCCACATAACTGCAGTACCATCTGCGCAGGCGGGCTTAACTACTCTGTTCGGGATGGGAAGAGGTGAGCCCCGCCGCAATAACCACCTTAAGATTATTGTTTAAGGAGTTTAAG
>NZ_KE384392.1:0-40563 GCF_000425505.1 Flavobacterium frigidarium DSM 17623
GATTCTGCAACGGTAGTTTCAGGGACAGTCTATACTTCTGTCACCAACTTAACTGCAAATGATACTGATGCTGAAGGTGATTCTTTGGCTGTAACAAGTGGAACTTTTGCGACAGCTCAAGGAGGCACAATTGTAATTAATACCGATGGAAGTTACACCTATCAATCGGCACCAAATTATGTTGGAACTGATTCTTATGTATATACTGTTGGAGATGGACAAGCAACTGCTACAGGAACGGTGACGTTCACGGTAAATGCTCCAGCAAATTCAGCTCCAATTACAGTGGATGATTCTGCGACAACGACTACTGAAGTTCTTTACAATTCAGTTGCTACTTTACAATCAAATGATACCGATGCAGATGGAGATACTTTAAATGTGACAGCGGGAACATTTACAACGGCACAAGGCGGGGAGATCATTATTGCTGCAGATGGGAATTATACTTACCAATCGGCAACTGGTTTTGTGGGGACAGATTCTTATGTGTATACGGTCGGAGATGGACAAGCAACTGCTACAGGAACGGTGACGTTTACAGTAAATGCTCCAACTCCTAATAATTCAGCTCCAGTTGCAGTGGATGACACAGCAACAGTTACCACAGAAGTTCTTTACAATTCATCTGCTACATTACAATCAAATGACACCGATGCAGATGGCGATATTTTGACTGTTACAGCGGGAACATTTACCACAGTAGAAGGCGGAGAAATCATAATTGCTGCAGATGGTAATTACACTTATCAATCAGCAACTGGTTTTATTGGAACAGATTCTTATGTATATACTGTCAGCGACGGACAAGCAACTGCTACAGGAACGGTGACGTTTACAGTTAGTGTTCCAACTCCTAATAATTCTGCTCCAGTTGCAGTGGATGACTCTGCAACAGCAACTTCAGAAGTGTTGTACAGTTCAACAGCTAGTTTACAATCGAATGATACTGATGCAGATGGAGATAGTTTGACTGTTACAGCGGGAACATTTACCACAGCAGAAGGTGGAGAGATCATTATCGCTGCAGATGGTAATTATACCTATCAATCAGCAACTGGTTTTATTGGAACAGATTCTTACGTATACACTGTTGGAGATGGACAGGCAACTGCTACGGGGACTTTAACTATTACAGTAAATGCTCCAGTAAATTCAGCTCCAGTTGCAGTTGACGATTCAGCAACAGCGACCACAGAAGTGCTTTACAATTCAACAGCTGCATTACAATCGAATGACACCGATGCAGATGGTGATACGTTAACTGTGACAGCGGGAACATTTACAACGGCACAAGGCGGGGAGATCATTATCACTGCAGATGGTAATTATACCTATCAATCGGTAACTGGTTTTGTGGGTACAGATTCTTATGTATACACTGTTGGAGACGGACAGGCAACGAGTACAGGAACAGTAACGTTTACAGTAAATGCTCCAGCAAATTCAGCTCCAGTTTCAGTTGACGATTCAGCAACAGCAACTTCAGAAGTTCTTTACAATTCAACTGCTACTTTACAATCGAATGACACTGATGCTGATGGAGATACTTTAACAGTAACAGCGGGAACATTTACCACAGCAGAAGGCGGAGAGATTATAATTGCTGCAGATGGAAGTTATACCTATCAATCAGCAACTGGTTTTGTAGGGACAGATTCTTATGTATACACTGTTGGAGACGGACAAGCAACGAGTACAGGAACAGTAACGTTTACAGTAAATGCTCCAGTAAATTCAGCTCCAGTAACTTTTGATGATTCAGCAACAGTAGTTTCAGGGACAGTCTATGTTTCTGAAAACAACTTAACTGCTAATGATACCGATGCAGATGGAGATACGTTGACTGTGACAGCGGGAACTTTCGCGACAGCGCAAGGAGGTACAATCATTATTACTTCTGACGGAAGTTACACCTATCAATCGGCACTAAATTATGTTGGAACAGATTCTTATGTATATACTGTTGGAGATGGACAAGCAACAACTATAGGAACGGTGACGTTTACAGTAAATGCAGCAAATCCTAATGACACTGTACCTATTGCAAATAATGATTTAATTTATATCAATATTGCTGAGACTACAGTATTAGACGTCCTACAAAATGATGTCTTTGCTCTTGGCAGTATTTTGACAGTTTCAATTCCGGTAACTCCAATTAATGGAACTGTTACTGTAAATAACGATGGCTCTATAAATTACAGTCCGAATCCTAATTTTACAACTGGACAAGAAACCTTTACTTACCAAGTTTGTACAAGTACGGGATTGTGTAGTAGTGCTTCTATTACTGTCAGTATTATCGAGTGTGTTACTATTCTGACTTCAGATTGTGACAGTGATGGGCTTACTAATAGAGAAGAAGATATTTTAGGTACTGACCCTTTAAAACCAGATACAGATAACGACGGATTGACAGATGGTGAAGAGGTGACTTTAGGAACAGATCCATTAAATCCAGATACTGATGGCGATGGTGTTATAGATGGTACTGAAGTAGATGATAATACAAACCCATTAGATGGTTGTGATCCAATTGAAGAGCACGTTACTGTCACGCAATCCATTAATTTCTCGACTGCAGATTGTGATGGTGACGGTTTAGCGAACGGAGAAGAAATAGGACTAGATCCTACAAACCCAAGAGATACTGACGGAGATGGAATTCCTGATTATTTAGAACCAAATAATAAATCTGAAAAGGAGATTAATATAAATCAGTTAATCACCCCTAATGGTGATGGGTTCAATGATATTTTAGTGATTGAAAATCTTGATTTGTATCCTGAAAATTCAGTTAGAATTTACAATAGGTGGGGAGTTTTAGTTTGGGATACCACAGGGTATAATTCTAAAAATAATTATTTCTATGGAAAATCGACTGGTAGATTAACGATAGGAGGCAACGAGATGCTACCGACAGGAACTTATTTCTACGTGATAAATTATGTAAATAAAGATTCAGTTAGCATCGATACATCTGGATATATCTACATCAATTAAAATAAAGCTCATAACAGGCCAGCGTAATAGTTGGCCTTAATACACCATTATAAAAATTAGAAGATGAAAAAAATATATCTACTATTCATAGTATTTGTTGGTCTTAGTAGCTATGCACAACAAGACGCACAATATACCCAATACATGTACAATACGATGAGCGTTAATCCTGCATACGCAGGCTCGAGAGGTGTTCTTAGTATCACCGCTTTGCACAGATCACAATGGGTTGGACTAGAGGGAGCTCCATCGACGGAAACTTTTAATATTAATTCGCCAATATCAGACAGAATTGGATTGGGGTTATCAGTAGTGGCTGATAAAATAGGTCCAACAACAGAAAATGTTATCGATGGAATGTTTTCTTATACTATCGAAACTTCCCTGCAAGGCAAACTTTCTTTTGGTGTTAAAGGAGGGATTAATATATTAAATATTGATTACGACAGATTAAGCAGGTATCAAAACGAACCTACGATGCTTAATAATGATATGAGAAGCAATATTGCACCTAATGTAGGAGCAGGACTTTATTTTCATGATGACAAATTCTACGCAGGTCTTTCTGTTCCTAATATTCTAGAGACAAAATATTTTGACGATTCTTCGTTCTCCGTAGCCAAAGAAAAAATTAACTTGTATTTCATAAGTGGTTATGTCTTTGATTTAAATCCAAGTTTTAAATTCAAGCCTACCGTATTAGTAAAAGCGGTTGTTGGCGCCCCTTTACAGCTAGACCTTTCGGCAAATTTTATTTACAATGATAAATTAACGATAGGAGTAGCACATCGATTAGACGCTGCATGGAGTGCAATGGCAGGATTCAACGCAACCGACTCTATATTGTTAGGTTTTGCTTATGATAGAGAATCCAGTGAGCTAGGTAATACAAAATTCAATGATGGCTCTTTTGAATTTATTGCTCGATTTGAATTATTTAATAGATTCAATAAATTATTAACACCGCGACACTTTTAAAATACTACAGCTATGATATTAATAAAAAAAATAACGACCATGGTGTTATTTATCAGTGCTAATGTACTTTTAGCGCAAGATAGCAAGGTAGAGAAGGGACACGAAAATTTTGAAAATTATTCGTTTTCTCCAGCAATTGACATTTACAAGAAAGTAGCAGAACAAGGATATCAGTCTCCAGAACTATATCAACGTATAGCAGATTCTTATTATTTTAAAGGTGATATAGGTAAATCAGCGACTTGGTATGAAAAATTACATAATTCGAATAATAATTTGGCTCCAGAGTACTATTTTAGATATGCACACGCGTTAAAGGCTGCAGGTAACATCGCAGAGGCTAGGAAGATAATGGATGAATTTGTTCGTAGTAAACCTACTGATAACCGTTCCTTGATCCTTATATCTGATCAAAATTACTTAAATAAGATAGAGAAAAATTCAAATCGATACAATATCTCCCTTTTAAAGCAAAACACCGTAACGTCAGATTATGGCGCTGCATTTTACAAAGATAAGATAGTATTCGCAAGTGCTAGAGATACGGGTATTATTTCTAGAAACATTCACAAATGGGATAATGAACCATTCACAGAGTTATATGTGGCTTCTATCGAAAAAGATGGACAGCTTTCTAATCCTACAAAATTTTCGAAAACAATAAATAGTAAATTTCATGAGGCCACACCAGCATTGAGTCCTGATGGTAAAACGTTATACTTTACCAGAAATAATTACATTGATAAAAAAAGGAAGAAGGATAATGACGGTTTGACTCGTCTCAAAATCTATCGAGCTACATTAAATAATGCAAACGAATGGGTTGACATCATCGAGATGCCTTTCAATTCTGATGCGTACTCGTGTGCACATCCTTCATTAAATAGGACCGGTGATAAAATGTATTTTGCTTCAGATATGCCAGGAACTATAGGGGCATCTGATATTTTTGAAGTTGACTTATTCTTAGATGGTACTGTAGGTACTCCTGAAAATTTAGGTAGAGAAATCAATACAGAAGGTAGAGAAACATTTCCTTATATAAGCGAGGATGGTGTATTGTATTTTTCTTCTGATGGATTACCTGGCCTTGGTGGCTTAGATATATTTGCTGCAAAAATTGAAAATGACAGTACTTTTTCTTTTGTCGAAAATGTTGGAAGACCCATCAATAGTAGTATGGACGACTTTAATTACATAATCAATATAAATAATAGACTTGGTTATTTTTCTTCGAATAGGCTAGGAGGCAAGGGAGGAGATGATATTTATACCTTAGAAGAATTGAGTCCTTTAAACAGTATAAATACAACTAATATCGTTATTATCGTAAAAGATTTAGATACTAAAGAAGTACTTGCTAATGCAGTCGTTTCATTAAAAGATCTTGAAAACATCGAGGTTAAAAACTCTAATACTAATGCT
The DNA here is from genome assembly GCF_000425505.1 of Flavobacterium frigidarium DSM 17623. Classification (GTDB taxonomy): domain Bacteria; phylum Bacteroidota; class Bacteroidia; order Flavobacteriales; family Flavobacteriaceae; genus Flavobacterium; species Flavobacterium frigidarium. The sequence goes on from NZ_KE384392.1 coordinate 5,410, forward strand.
AAAGGTAGTGTAGCTTTTGATAAAATACCTTTACAACAATATTTAGCAAAAGTTAAAAAAGAAGGTTACGCTACTAATGAGAAAATTGTTAATGCTTTTGCAAAAGAGCAAATAATATATTTAGAAAAAGAAGTTTATGAAGCCAGTTTAGGAGATGACTTGGGTAAGATATTAAAACTAAGCCCCATTTTATTTGATACCAATAAATGGAATATTAGGGGAGATGCTGGTTTTGAAATCGCAAAGGTGGTAGCAGCGATGACTGTGCATCCAAAATTAAAAATTGCCATTAGGTCACATACAGACAATCGTGGTACTGCACAATCTAATATGATCTTGTCTGAGAAAAGAGCGCAGTCAACAATGGCATTCATGATGTCTAAAGGAATTTCAGCAGACAGACTTACAGCAAAAGGATACGGTGAAAGCGAACCTGTGATTGCTTGTGAAGAATTATACTGTACTGATGAAGCTCTTCAAAAAAATAGAAGGTCAGAGTTTATTATTATAGAATAATTAATTATCAAAATGAGAAAAGCCCAATTTTAAAAAAATTGGGCTTTTTATATTTAACTCAGTAGAGTTGAACAATCAAATCAATTAGTCTTGATTAGTTGTTTTTCTCCATGTAAATGAATTTAAGATATGTCTTTTTGCGAATCTACCTGGTGATTCAGCATTTACCATTTTCACGTAAGTAGCTTTAGGAACACTGATGTACTCATAAACACTTCCGTTAGAAAAATTGATAATTAATCTACCTTCTACAAATTTGTAATCTGTAATAGTAGTAGTAGTAATTGTCTCAGTATATTCTGGTAAGTTAACTTTGATAGTTTCAGGATTGATACTTACTAAAAAGTGGTAAGCCTCAATAATTTTTTTACTATTTTCTTCTGCAGCTTTTAAACCAGCTTCATCTCCTTGAAATTTATCAGGGTGAGATTCCTTCATCGCATTACGATAAATGGTTTTTAAATCTTTTAATTCTGCAGTTTTATCTACATTAAGTAACTTGCGGTATTCAACTATTTTTTTCATAAATATGGTAACTACTTGTCTTTTAATTAGAATTTTATTCAATTGATTTTAAAAAACAACAATTTTTTGCAAAGGTACACTTTTTTTTAATCTTTTACTTCGTCCTAAAAAAAAAATAAAAAATTCGATATTTAGAGTGAACTATTTGCTAATGATGTATAACTACTGTTGCGGTTTATGGTTTGCTTTATCGAAGTTCTTAGACTTTTTAGGATATTTACTGTGGCTAATATCACTCGGGTTTTCAATTACTGATTTGATTGTGACTAAATCGCCTAAAGCATGTTTTGCAACAACCATCTTGTAATCTAAAAGATAAGCTCCGCAAAAGAAATTGTTATTTTCATCTTTTTCAATTACTCCGGTATAAACCCCTTTCTGTAACATTTTTTCGTCTGAAGTCTTAGTCATGATTTCTATTTTTAGATTTAAAGTGCAAAGTTAATCATTTATTCGTTGTTTTCTATTTTGTACTTTCTGATTATATTTGCGCATGGAAAAAAATATTAAGCCAGCTCCTAATGCCTTTAAAAATACTTTTTGTGTCTTTGAGGAAGTGTCTATTTCGAGAATTGAAGGTCTAAAAGCACAATTTAGTAGCAAAGCTGGAAGTACCTATTTTTATACTGATAAAGGGATGTATCGTTTGTCACATCATTGGGGCCGGCTAGCTAATAGTAAATGGAGATTGGTAGCAGCATTAGTGCCATCAGCTTCCAAAACTAAATTAGGATTTGCTACTTGGGAAACATTCTATCCTGACAATGCTACAGAAAAATTATATTACATAGCCGCTGATTATGAAAAAGGTCTGGTTAACTACGAACATAAGAATAGTCCGCAATATGACAATAAAGCTATATTGAGAACTAGTTTTGAAACGACTAAGAAAATTAAGCAAATTCGTAATCTATTTGAACTCACCTCTTGGGCGAAGTATTATGATTACGAAGATATAGATGTCCTTCGAAAAACAATTATCGAACAACTAATCTTTACTGAGAAAAGTTTGGAGGATATTAAAAATAGCCTTTAATATTTAATCAAAATCAGCGATTAACTTGAGATCATCAATTGTGATTGGCTTAGACATATACCCTACGATATTAGGGTTGTTTTTAGCCTTCAATTTGTCTTCAATTGCTATTGATGAGCTGGAAATGTATATAATGAGGCGTTGTGGTATGCTGTCTTTTATTAGAGCGATTTCTTCCATGAATCCCCAACCATCCATCACAGGCATTTCGATATCTAACAAGACAATATCTGGAAGAATTTCTTTATTTGATATGGCAACTTTTAATGCATTAATAGCTTCTTTCCCATTTGAAAAAGTTGTAGTAGCATCAAAAATAGCCGATTTATCGATTATCTTTTTTATGATTGTCTTATATATTTGATCGTCATCTACGACCCAAATTTTCTTTTGACTCATGTTAATTGTATTTTGAAAGTAGTTCCTTTTCCTAATGTACTTTCGATTGTAATCGTACCGCCCATAGCCTCGATTTGATTTTTGGTTATAAATAATCCAATGCCTTTTGAATCAACATTATCGGTAAATGTTTTGTACATACCGAAGATTTTATCGCCATTACGTTTTAAATCAATCCCAATCCCATTATCACTAATGCTCAGGTATCTTTTTCCATCTTCACAGGAGTAGAGTATGTCTACCTCACATTGACGGTTTTTATCACAGTAGCGCACAGCATTAGAAATCATATTGTATAATATACTTTCTAAGTAAGCTGGATTATAATGAATTTCGGTTTTTTCAGTAATATTCGAATTAATTATTATGTTATTTGTTCGTATCTCGTTACGTAAAATGGTTAAGGTGTTGTCTAAGTAAGGTTTGAGCTTTAATTTTTCTACTACAAGATTTAAATTGGTTTGTATGTTGACTACTTCGTTCAAGTTATACAGTGTGTCATTTAATGCGTTACTGACTAATTTTAGTAAGTCAATTAGTTCGTCCTTTTCCTCTGTTGTTTCTGAACATTGAATTAAATCAGTTAGTGAGGAAATATTGCTGGTGTGTGAACGCAGGTTGTGTGATACAATATATGAAAAGTTAAGCAAGCGCTTGTTTTGTTCACTTACTAAGTCAAATGAGCTTTTTAAGTGTTTTTCTACTTCTTTAGTTTTAGTAATATCAATCATAATCCCTCTCAATTTAATGATTTTATCATTCTCTGATACCACCGTAACAATGTCGCGCAACCATACAACTGTATTGTCTTTGGCTATCATGCGATACTCAAAGTCATGATCCTCTCTTTTTGCAGTTTTAAATTGACAAAAATCGATAATAGATTCTTTGTCTTCAGCATAGATATGGTCACTCCAGAATGTGGGAGAAGATAGCCACTCTTGAGCAGAATAGCCTAAGATTTCTTCCACTTTTTTACTCACAAATGTAAATGCAAATGTTTCAGGATTACATTCCCATACTATACCGTCAACGGTATCAATTAAAGATTGAATTTTTTCTTGTGAATTGCGTATGATCTTATCAGCGTCTTTTCGTTCTGTTATGTCTTCATTATAAACAATAACGCGTTCTAATGTTTTTTCGTAGCCTCTTATAACATTCCAACGCAAATTTATATTACGATTGTGATTATTTGAATCTTGGATTACCGTATCCAGTATTAGGGAAGTTTCCTCTTGACATATCGCAACAATTTGATCAACAAAATCATCAAAAGATTTAGAATTGAATAGGTGTTTTTTAACATTACTTAATTCATCTTCATTTTTAACTTTATATAATTCTAAACAAGCTTTGTTGACATTAATTGATTTGATTAATAAATGTAATTCGTTGGTTATTTTAGGGTTCGAATGTAAAAACTGCTTGACTTCCTCAGGGTCTCTATTAATCAACTTTAGTTTGATTAGCGCTTTTTTTACCTCCGAAAAATCTTCCTCTCTCAAAGGTATTGGTGAATCATAGAATAAGCTTTTAAAATGATTTTCATTTTTAACGATCAGTTCTTCATTTTCTTTTTTAATGGTAATGTTTTCAACTATTCCTATTACGCTAATTTGTTTTTTATTTTGATTCAGCAGTGGCGTGACACTCAAATTTCCCCAAACAATTCTTCCTTGCTTGGAAAAATATCTTTTCTCCATTGAATACTCATCAATTTTTCCTTCGTTAAGGTTTTTTGCATTTCTGACATCTTCAATTAAATCATCAGGATGTGTAATTGACTGAAATGTCTTTAATTTCATTTCTTTTTCAGTGTAGCCAAGCATTTTGCAAAAATAGTTGTTAACCTCAATAAGTTTCCCGCTCTTAAGTTCAACATTGGCAATACCCACAGAGGCTTGATCAAATATAGTTTTAAATTTTATTTCGTTGTCTTTTAAACTCAATGCTTGCTTGTTTACAAGAACCTGTAATTGGGTAGATTTCTTTAATAGCAAAACTGTTAAAATACCAAACACTAAGGCTAATATTAAACCGAGCATCGTATTAGTGATATAACTTATCAATAGACTATTGGCATTTTTATCAATAATATATATGTCCCAATTGCCGTCTGTAACGCTTTTTTTAACAAAATTCAAGTTAGTCAGTTGCGTTGTTTGTTTTAAAAAAAATTCTGTTTTACCAGTAGTAGTATTTCTTTTTGCCAACTGAAACTCATATTTATTTTTGCCAATTGAATTAACACCAGAGGCGTCAAGAAATTTATCAAATTTTATAATTACCGCTGAAAATCCCCAAAATTTTTGTTTAATATAAACCGGCAACCTTCCTATAATTGCTTTTCCACCTTGCTTCAAATTCAAGGGTCCTGAAAAATACATTCTGTCGTATTTCATAGATTTTAAAGCATCAATTTTAGTATGATTTGCTTTAAAAATGTTTAAATTCATCGCGGCCTCATTACCTTTAAGTGGATAGGTGTATTTTATAATGCCTTGAGGAACTAGCTGAACAGCGCTTATTGCTGAATTAGATTTAAGTAATTTTTGCCCTATTTCTTCAAAATTCTCTGGAGTCCCTTCATCATTTATAGTTAGTGCAAGGGTTAGCGCGGTGATATAAGAATTTTTTAAAGATTGTTCTATATTTTGGTGGATCGTTTCAAGCGTATTTATTTTTTCTAATCTTTTAAATTCTATGTTTGATACATATTGTTTTGAAGCTAATAAGGAGAAAATGATTCCTAGAAAAATAAAAACAATCAAACCTGTGAGTTTAGGATTGATGATGTACCAGTTTATAAATTTTGGCCAATTTGTTTTTAATTTCATTCCTTAAAATTTAAAGGTTAGACTATTAACTTGTCATACTTAAAAATAGTCAAATGTTTTGAAACTTTGATCAATATTTAAAATAAATTACAGTTAAATCTTAAGAAATAGACGAAACGGAAAAATATTTAATAATTGTAACTGATTATATTGTGTGTAATTACAAAAACAATATACATTGCTTATTTGTATATACTAAATGCACTTTGTTACAATTGTTAAAGAAAAAACCCGAACTTTGTAGCAAAAAAAATAATCCATCAAATGGCATCGACTTTTAAAAATGCTATTTGGGCCAAATTAATACAAGATAATATGAGTAGAAATAATGATAGAAATATTAAAAAACATAATGATAAATTACATAAAGCCCAAGATAAAGCTAAATTAGCTAAAATTACTAGGGCTGAAAAACTGAAACAAATCACGAAGAAGTTTAATGAAACTAAAGCTTCTGAGGAGAATTAAAAAGAATTACCATGGAAGAAAGTAAATACGACCTTTTAAAACAGAATGTTCAAGAAATTATAGATTTGATTGTTGCTAAAGATATTGAAGAGGCAAATGATAAATTAATCGAAGTAAGTGAGCAATTAGATGATTTACTAGATTTTTCAGATGATGACGACGATTTGATTGAGATTAGCAAATACCAAGTCTTGCTAAATCAATTGCAACAAAAAATTATTGTATTAAGGAGCGCAACATAATTGATATAAAAATGACAAACTGCTATTGTGGTTCCCTTTCACCATTTGAAAAATGTTGTTCACCTTATTTGACTGGCATTGCAAAGCCAGCTACAGCAGAAACTTTAATGCGTTCTCGATACACTGCATTTGCTACAAATTATGCACAATACTTAGTAGATACGACACACTTCTCTACTAGAAAACATCATAAGATTGAAGATATTCAAGATTGGGCCTTAAGCAATCAGTGGATAAAACTGTTAGTTGTTGCTACTACAGTAAACACAGTTACTTTTAAAGCTTTTTACATTAATAGTGAAGGTCAGTCTCAAGTTCATCACGAGCACTCCATCTTTAAGCTTGAAGATGGCAAGTGGTATTATGTTGATGGTGACTTTTATTAAATAAATTATCTCACGAAGACTTGAACTGCGTGAGTGATTGCAACGGAAATCCTCCCGATTTTTATCGGGAGATTGAGAGTGTAAAGCACGACCCTTGTGGTCACGCCCTAATTTTAATTTATCATTGCTGTCGATCCTTCAGGGCTAGGAATTAATTCGATAAAATATTTAGGTTGAATGGAAGATTCTTTTCGGTGCGAAACATATAAAATAGCAATATCTGTTTGAGAAGATAAAAGAGAAATAAGTTCGCTAACTAATGCAACATTTTGATCATCTAGACCTTCTAATGCTTCATCAAGTATCAGTAATGGCGGATGCTTTAAAACAGCTCTTACTATAAGTGCAATGCGCTGTTGGCCCACAGATAAATTGCGAAATAATTTATTTTTATATTCAGTCATTGCTACAAGTGATAACCACTCGGCAACACGTTTTTTTTGTAATTGCGTTGGTTGCACATACAATCCAATTGAATCAAAAAAGCCAGATAAAACCATATTTTCAAGGCTGTCGTTTTTTTGAAATAAATCGGTCATGGCAGTTGAAAAATAACCAATATTTTTCTTAATATCCCATATTGTTTCTCCGCTTCCTTTCTGGATTCCAAACAATTGTAAATCTTGGCCGTAGCCTTTGGTGTTTTCTCCGGTTATTAAAGATAATAAAGTGCTTTTTCCAGAGCCATTTGGTCCATGAAGATGCCAAAAATCGCCTTTTTTGATAGTCCAATTAATATTCTTTAAAATTCCTTTTTCAAAATAACTAACATTTAAATCAGTCATTTTTATCAAGGTGTCTGTAGCTAGTTCCACAGAGTCTAAGGGAGGTGGAATAGTGGGAGCGGCATGTGCTTTTAGATTTTCTATTTCAATTTTAAAAGGATGAAAAGCAAATGAATTGTCCTTTATAACCGCCTTGTTAGATACAAATGAAAAAAGGTCTACTTGTCTATTGACAATAATAATTAGCGCTGTTTTTTTCGAAATTTCCTCTAATTGAATTGCAATTAATTCTCTAGATTTTATATCTAAATGATCAAGAGGATTGTCTACAATTATAAAATCAGGGGATTGATTAATACAATATTCTAGATATACTTTTTTACGCTCCCCAGAGGAGAACGTTCTTAATTTTCGGTCTTGCTGTAAAAGGGAACTTTTTAAGTCGTCTTCATAATACTCTTTATTTATATAGGCATCTATTGCAATATCAGAGAACAAGACGCCTTTTTTGCCTTTATAATTTTGTAGTTCAGGAGTTGTATTGTCAGTTAATATAGTTTGGATAAAAGTCTTTTTATCTACCTGATTGGAAAGTACGATTCCCCAATGTTCTAAATCTTGCATTTCTTAATATTTTGGAAATATAAATTTAGGCATAAATAGTTTAAATAGTTAGCTAAAATACGCACAAAAAAAACAAAATCTTTTTAACTAAAAATTAATAATCGTTTGCTTGAAGACTATTTTAAATGGTGTAATTTTAAAGTTATGAAAAATGATAATAAAAAAGGATTTTATTTCAAGCAATACGCAGCGCCAAGTCAGTCTCCGTTTGATAAACTCTTTGGTATTTTCAAAGAATTAATCACGCATACTTCAGGAGATTTTGATGAAGCTATTGAGTGGTTGCGGGAATTAGATGTCGAGTATAGCCTCACAGATGAACAGTATACTATTGATGATTTTATAGAGGATTTAAAGAAGAAAGGATACATTAGAGACGAAGTGAAAGATGATGGTTCTTCAGGCTTAGGAATTACTGCCAAGACAGAACGAGCTATTCGTCAGCAAGCTTTAGATCAAATTTTCGGGAATTTAAAACGCACAAGCAGTGGAAATCATAAAACCAAACAGTCTGGAAATGGTGATGAGCACACCGGTGAGTTTAGAGAATTCCATTTTGGTGATGGCTTAGAACGGATTTCATTGACTGAGAGTTTGAGAAACGCCCAAATCAACAATGGCGTTTCCGATTTTATGTTGACTGAAAACGACTTAGTTGTCGAGGACACACAGCACAAATCTCAAATGAGTACGGTATTAATGATCGATATAAGTCACAGTATGATTTTATATGGTGAAGATCGTATTACTCCAGCAAAGAAAGTGGCGATGGCGCTTGCCGAATTAATTACTACACGATACCCAAAAGATACATTAGATATTTTGGTTTTTGGTAACGATGCTTGGCCTATTGCGATCAAAGATTTACCCTATTTAAAAGTAGGACCTTTTCATACCAATACAGTCGCAGGTCTGCAGTTAGCAATGGACATGTTGCGTAGAAAACGAAATACCAACAAGCAAATCTTCATGATTACTGATGGTAAACCAAGTTGTGTGAGAGAACGTGATGGATCGTATTACATGAATAGTAATGGTCTTGATGAATATATCGTTGATAAATGTTACAATCAAGCACAGCAAGCAAGAAAATTACACATACCAATTACCACCTTTATGATTGCAAACGATCCTTACTTGCAGAAATTTGTAAATAAGTTTACCGAAGCCAATCAGGGAAAAGCGTTTTATACTGGATTAAAAGGTTTGGGCGAAATGATATTTGAAGATTATGAAACCAACCGTAAAAAGAGAATTAAATAGCAATTAGTATTTTATAATAGTAGAATAGTACAGTTTAAATCTTTGAAAAAAAAGAGAAATAAATAAGTTGAATTTTAATGATTCAATTTCTAAATTAAAGAAATGAAAATAGAAAACATACATACATTAGGAGAATTAAAAGCTGCGGGATACAAAAGTATTTCGATTAAAGAAGAGCTTCGTAATAATTTAAGAGAGAAAATAAAATCAGGACAACCTGCATTTGAAGGTGTTCACGGGTTTGAAGATACCGTTATTCCAGAATTAGAGCGTGCTATTTTATCGCGTCACAATATCAATTTACTAGGTCTTCGTGGTCAAGCCAAAACAAGATTAGCACGTAAAATGACCGAATTACTTGATGAGTACATTCCGTTTGTAGCAGGCTCAGAAATTAATGACGATCCCTTAAGCCCGATTTCTCGTTTTTCTAAAGATTTAATTGCAGCAGAAGGAGACAATACACCAATCTCATGGTTGCATAGAAGTGAGCGTTTTTATGAAAAACTAGCGACGCCAGATGTTACCGTAGCCGATTTAATTGGAGATATTGATCCTATCAAGGCAGCAAATTTAAAGTTGTCTTATGCAGATGACCGCGTAATTCACTTTGGTATGATTCCTCGTGCCAATCGTTGTATTTTTGTAATCAATGAATTACCTGATTTACAAGCTCGTATTCAAGTAGCATTATTCAACATTTTGCAAGAAGGAGATATCCAAATTAGAGGATTTAAATTAAGAATGCCATTAGACATGCAATTTGTGTTTACTGCAAACCCGGAAGATTATACCAACCGTGGAAGTATTGTAACTCCTTTAAAAGATAGAATAGGTTCGCAAATTTTAACGCATTATCCTGAAAGTGTAAAAATTGCAAGAACAATTACAGAGCAAGAAGCTAAGTTAGATCAATCACAAACAGAAATGGTTTATGTGCCTTCATTAGCTAAAGATTTATTAGAACAAATTAGTTTTGAAGCTCGTGAGAGCGAATACATTGATAATAAAAGTGGGGTAAGTGCTAGAATGAGTATTACGGCTTATGAAAACTTATTAAGTACTGCAGAGCGTAGAGCGTTGCTTTCAGGAGCAGATAAAACAAGTTTGCGTTTGTCTGATTTTATGGGAATCATTCCAGCAATTACCGGAAAAGTAGAATTAGTTTATGAAGGAGAGCAGGAGGGAGCAGCTGCAGTTGCACAAAATCTTCTAGGTTCAGCAATTCATACTTTTTTCCCAGCGTATTTTCCTAAAATCGAAAAGTTAGAAAAACCAGACGCTAAAACTGCTTACACTGATTTGATCGAATGGTTTTTTGCCGAAAGCGGATTTGAATTACTAGACGATGCAACAGATGAGGAATATAGCAGAATATTAAGTGCGATTGTTCCCCTTGAGATTTTGATTAAAAAATACCAACCAGAGTTAGTTGAGGAAGATAAATTATTTATGAAAGAGTTTATTTTATGGGCTTTGGTCGAAAATAATAAGTTGAGTAAAGACCGAATCACCAAGGGATATCAGTTTAAAGATATTTACGGAAGTTATATTAGCAAGTTATAATTGCTAACCACAGTAGTAAAAGCACTTAGGATTTATTCTAAGTGCTTTTTTTTATAGTGCACTTATATTTTTTAGCACAAGTAATAAGTGAGGCAATATATACTACCTTACAAAGGTTGGCCGTCTTTGCGGTCGCTTACACTCCAATGGAAAACAGCTTTGAGGCTTTGATTACCACTTATATTGATGGTAAAGTAGGTATATCTGAAAATTTCTTGACTACAGAACTTTCAAACAACTTAAGACAAAACATTTTAAATTTACAAAGCAAGAGTTTGTTAAAAGCAGCCGGAATAGGCAATGCTGATATGATTTCTTACGATAGCGAGATACGCAGTGATTCAATTTATTGGTTGGATAAAAAACACAATGATCCTTTCGAAAACCAATTCTTTGAGCAAATGGAAGCTTTTATCTTATACTTAAATGAAAGCTGTTATACTGGAATTACAGACTATGAATTTCATTATGCTCTTTATGAAGAAGGCGATTTCTACCTGCAGCATTTAGATCAGTTTAAGTCTAATCCTTCTAGAAAATATTCGATTATCAGTTATCTAAATCCAGATTGGCAAATAAGTGATGGCGGAGAATTACAAATCCACCAAAATGGAGTTGATCAAAAGATTAGTCCTAATGCTGGTAAGACTGTATTCTTTAAAAGTGACGAACTACTGCACGAAGTTTTATTAACAAATAAGACTAGAATGAGTATTACAGGTTGGTTAAAGTGTGACAGCATCTTGTAAAAAAGATGCTTATCAATACAGTCAATTTAATGAATTGTTTCAAGTTCTAAGTAAAGACGATTTAATTCATTGTCTAGGGCATCTACTGTTCTTATTTTATTTTCGATCTCGACTTGAGCAGCATCGATTTGTTCTTGTTTACCTTCTTCACTGCGGAGGAGTTTAAAGTTCTCTGCATTTTGCTTTTCTTCTTTTAAGTATACTAAATCTTGCTTGTTTTGTACTAACAAATTTTTTACCTCTTCAATTCTAGCGGTGATGGTATCTTTTCTATATTTGGCATTATTCTGCGATTGAATTCTCTTTTCGATTTCTTGCTGAATACGATCTTGGTTTGCCTCTTTTTGTTGGATTTCCACTTGAGCGTTACCAAACTGTGTTTCTTTATTTCGTTCGTCTAAAATCGCTTGTTTTGATTGTTGGATGTATTTTAAAATTCCTATACCAATAAATACAAAAGTCAATAATACACCAAGATAAAAATAGCTCTTTTTTAAACCTAGAATTGTAGCCGATTTTGTCGTAGCAACATCTTCGGTATAAGCTGATTTTTTTTCAGTGCTTTCGTCAGCTGTTTTATAAAACAGCTGCTGCAGTTCCGGAAAAGTTGCCGCTGGTTTCCATGCGACCATTCCATTAGACCAAACTAAAGTTTCTTTCAAAACAAGCTGAAATTGTAATTGCTCAATTGTGAAAGGGCCTGCATTTTCACCTCCGTTATTGATATAATATGTCTTCATTTTTAAGGTACTAGAGTAAATGTTTAACGATAATTTATGGTTGCAAAAATAGTATTCTTATAGTTCATATTGGGCATTATATACTTTAAAATCAATTTTTATTAAAATAACTAATTGTGTATATATGCAGGTTTTTAGCCCTAACTGAAGTGGAATTCCTTTTCTATACAAATGTATTTTATCTTGACTTAAAAGAACGACTGTAAGAAGCTCCTTTTAAGGCTTAGAATAAAACATTTTTAAAGAAAAGAATGTAGTGGAGGCTAGGAATAGCTCCAAATTAAAGAAAAAAAAGGCTATCCAAAATTGTGGATAGCCTTAAATTAAGTGATTATTTTATTGTTGTTGTAAAAACAAATAACCTGCTTTTCGTTTAAGATTGATACCCGATCTGTACTTGATCACATAGAAATAAGTTCCTGATGGGAGCTTATCATCTTTAGAAATAGTCACCCTACCTTCAGAGTATCCTCTAAAGTAGTTGTTCCTTGTTCCGTAGCCTTTAGTCTCGTAAACTAGGACACCCCAACGGTTGTAGATTTCGACTGTGTTTTCAGGGAATTCAAAAATCCTACCTAAAACAAGTACGTCATTTTTACCATCAGAATTTGAAGAAACAAAATTAAATACCTCAATCTCATCATCAGGGATGTTAGGGTTAAAATTCCCTACTTCAAGATAATCAGGGATGCCATTTGCGTTAGCATCGATAGCATCGCTCGGGTTTCCATCACCGTTAGGATCTGCACCTTCTCTTCGAGTTGTTATACCATCACCATCGTCATCTGTATCTAGATAATCAGGAATTCCATCATTATCAGTATCGTCTGGTCCGTTTCCGTCTCTATTAGGATCTAATTCATAGATGGTAAATACGCCATCATTATCATCGTCAGTATCGCGGTAATCAGGTTGGTCCGTTAGATCAGTATTGTTAGTATCTAAACTACCATTTCTAAGTCCGTTATTCACTACAAAACCGTCTGTGGTATTGCTTCCTTCAAAACTATCATTAAGTCCGTCATGATCAGCATCATTTCCTGAAAGGAATAAATCAGGTATACCATCGTGGTTTTTATCAAATGCTTCTATGGTGTCTGTAATACCATCATTATCTGAGTCATCATCAAGATAATCTGGTAAATCGGTTCCATCAGTGTTTTCTGGTGTGATTCCAATTGTAGTTCCTTTTTCGTAGGCATCGTCAAGACCGTTTAGATTAGCATCGATTCCAGTAGGAGCGATGTAAGCTTCTGTTGATTGTCCTTCGACGTTGTCAGGAATTCCATCATTATCCGCATCAATGTCAAGGCTATCGACAAACCCGTCCCCATCACTATCGTTAATGCCTTCAACAGTATCTAATATACCATCGTTGTCGTCGTCAATATCGATGATATCAGCCACACCATCAGCATCTGTATCTAGATAACTACTAGTAGGATCTTCAAAGTCGCCATCACCATCAATGTCTATATTGGTACTGTCATTAGTATCATCAGAATCTTCTGAAACCGCAACATTTGAAGACGGAATCATTGCGGTGGCAATAGCACTATTATCCACAAAGCCCATTATTAAATCTTCTGCAGTTACAATATGTTGTGCTGTTGTTGCAAATGATGCACCAGGACTCAAAGTGCTTTTTGTCGCTGAGCTTGTAAAGGTTGCATTAGCATCTTGAATAACCACATTTAACAAAGTCACTGTTCCTGTATTTTTTACTGTGATAGTGTACGTTAAAATATCTCCAAGATTAGTAAATCGAGGCGTAGTCGTTACCTTAGTAAGGTCCATTGTGGCTGTTTGCGGAATAGCAGTTACAGTTGCATCATCAGGATTTCCGTTTCCATTGGTATCTACATTTGCTGGATTATTAGGATCATCAGATAAATCACTTACGGCATTTCCTTTAGGGTCTGTAGCATTTGCAGTGGCAGAATTTGTAACACTAGCAGCATCTAAATCATTTTGAGTGATCGTATGCAAGGCAGTTAGGAATACTTTTTGTCCAGGTTCTAATTTTGCAAAGTTGGCCGGTAGTACACTTGCATTATCAGCATTTGGATCTACAACAGCTACATTAGTAAGCGTAACATTACCTGTATTTGTTAGCGTTAAGTTGTACAGAATTACTTCGCCTACTTCATCCCATAAACCGTCAGGAGCTGTGGTTACTGTTTTTGTAAGCGCTAATTTTGGTTTTTGGACCATTGCAGTTACAGTTACATCGTCAGGATCGCCATCAGCATTTGCATCAATATTGGTAGGATTAGTTGGGTCATCAGAAATATCTAAAACCGTGTTACCTAACTTGTCTCTACTACTTACTGTCGCTGAGTTGTTTACTAATCCAGCATTTAAGTCAGTTTGTGTAATAGTATGTGTAGCCAATACAGTTGTAGATTGCCCTGGAGCAAGTGCAGTTGTTATTTGTGGCACAATACTACCGCTATCTGCATTAGCATCAGTTACTCTTACAGCTGTTAATGTGGTACTACCTGTGTTAGTAACTACCATATTATAAGTGATTTTTTCACCCACTGTGTCATAAGGACCATCTGCAGCTACTAGTGCTGTTTTTGTAATGTTGATTTTGCCTTGCACAGGGAAGGTAGTCACTGTTGCATCATCAGGATTTCCGTCGTTATTATTATCTAGGTTTGCAGCATTTTCAGGATCGTCAGAAGTATCTCTTACCGTGTTTCCGTTAGGGTCTTGACCGCTAACATTGGCTGAGTTTGTTATTTGTCCAGCGTCTAAATCTGCTTGTTTAATGATGTAAAGAGCAGTAAAAGTAGTCGCATCTTTTTGGCTTGGAGCCAAATCAATTGCGTTTCCAGTTACCGTAACTAGAGGATCAGTGATTAAAATGTTATTAATCGAAAGATTTCCAGTGTTGGTCACTTCAAATACATAGCTAATGGTTTCATTTAAATCAGCAAAACCGTTTGCATTTAAGTCATTAAATGTTGCTGTTTTAGTTAATGATAAAGAAGCTTTTCCTGTTAGCGAACTCACAGTAGGATCATCTGGATCACCATCACCATTTAAATCAATATCATTAGGATTGTCGGGATCGTCAGAGAAATCACTCACATCAGTTACAACTGTTCCATCACGATCTTGACCTGCTGCAATAGCTGAGTTCGAAATTGAACCTGAATCGATATCTGATTGTTTGATAGTATAAATAGCAGTAAAAGTAGTGTCATCAATTTGTGCCGGACTTAAGTCAATAGGACCTCCTACAACTGGAACTATTGGGTCAGTAATCGTCACGTTAAATACAGTTACATTACCGTTATTACGAATATCAAACTTGTAGTTGATTGTTTCGTTTGCTTGCGGTAGTCCATTACCATTCTCGTCATTGAATGTCGCTGTTTTAAACAATGACAACTGCGATTCTCTAGCTAGAGTAGTGGTAGTATCATCGTTTTTAGCAGACGTTGTTGGATCATCTGATTTGTCAGAAACGGTATTGCCCATTGGATCTTTACCAGAAGCAGTGGCAGTATTAATTACATATCCTAAATCTACATCCTCTTGCGTTAAAACATAAGCAGCTTTAAAAGTGGTTGTATTTCTTGCCTGAGGTAATAAAGTAATAGGTCCTCCAGTCACTGTTACACGTGCATCAGTTACCGTTATACCAGATACTGTTACATTTCCGCTATTAGACACATCAAATTGGTATCTAATTGTTTCCCCTGCTTGTGCAAGTCCATCACTATTGGCATCAATAAAAATACCAGTTTTAGTAATGGTCAATTGTGGTTTAGTTGCTAATGGCGTTACGGTCGTATCATCTGGTTCTCCATCTCCATTAATATCATTATTTGTGGCGTTAGTAGGATCATCTGAAGTATCTGATACCGTATTTCCTTTAGGATCTTTAGCATTCACAGTTGCAGCATTTACAATACTACCCGCATCAATGTTCGCTTGAGTAATTGTATAGTTTGCAAAGAAAGTTGTGCTGTTATTCTGTCCGGGTAACAGTGAGATAGGACCACCGCTAACAGTTACTAATGGATCAGTTACTATCACATTAGAAAGAGACACATTTCCAGTATTACTTACTTTGAAATTGTATGTGATGGTCTCATTTAATTGTGGTAATCCATCATTATTTTCATCGTTAAAAGTAGCTGTTTTTTCTAATGACAACGATGGTTTTTGTGTAACAAGAGTGACAGTTGCATCATCTGGATCACCATCTGCATTTGCATCATCATCATTAGTATTATTTGGATCATCAGAGATATCAGTAATGGTATTTCCAAAAGGATCTTTTGACGTTACCGATGCACTATTTGTTACTCCTCCAGAATTGATATCTGCAAGTGTCAAAGTGTGGTTAGCATTTACAACTGCGCTAGCTCCAGGTGCAATTGTAGCAATTACAGCAGGAAGTATGCTTCCATTATCTGCATTAGTATCAGTAACAATTACGTTTGTAAGAGTCAAGTTTCCTGTGTTTGTCACTGTCAATTTGTAATTGATAGCTTCCCCTACAGTGTCATAAGCTCCATCAGCTGGTGCTAAAGCTACTTTAATTAAGCTAATAATTCCTTTTCCAGGGAGAGGAGTTACCGTAGCGTCATCAGGCTCACCATTACCATTAATGTCTTGATTGGTGCCATTGTTAGGATCATCAGAGGTGTCTTTAACAATAGCCCCATTCGGACTCACACCAGATGCGATTGCAGTATTAGTTACCTTACCGGCATCTATATCACTTTGTTTGATTGTGTATGATGCAGTAAAAGTAGTTGTATCATTTTGAGTAGGGTTCAATGTAATTGGACCACCACTTACAATTACTAATGCATCGGTTATAGTGATGTTGCTAACCGTTACGTTTCCAATGTTTTTTACATCAAACGTATATGTTATTTGTTCGCCTACTTGTGCAATTCCATCTGCATTTCGATCATTGAAAATTCCTGTTTTGCTAACAGATAATTTTGGGTTCGCTTTTAACTTCGTGACCGTTTTATCATCAGGGTGTCCATCACCATTAGTATCAACATTACTAGGATTAGTAGGGTCATCAGATAAAGCTGTAACCGCATCTCCGCTAGGATCTTTTGCTGTAGCTGTTGCACTATTTACAACAGTACCCAGATTGATATCATTTAAGGTTAGTGTGTACGAACCTTTGAAAGTAGCAAGATCTGATTTATTAGGAAGTAAAGTGATAGGTCCTCCAGAAATAGTAATTAACGGATCTGTGATTTTAATATCATTTAAGGTTACATTTCCATTGTTTTTTACATTGAATATATAATCAATTGTTTCACCTACCTCAGGGAAGCCGTTGCCATTTTCATCTTTAAATACCGATGTTTTTAGTAAGGTCAACTGTGCATCTTGAGTCAGTTTTGTCACAGTAGCATCGTTATCAGCTATTGTTGAAGGATCATCAGATGCATCTGTAATAGTGCTACCATCAGGAGCTTTTCCCGAAGCTGTAGCTGTATTTACCACGGGACCATTATTTACGTCGGCTTGCGATAGGGTATAGATGGCAGTAAAAGTGCTACTGTTGGTTTGACCTGGGATTAGCTTAATTGGTCCACCAATCACAGCTGTTAATAGATCGCTAATTGTAATACCGCTCGTCGTTACATTTCCAGTGTTGGTCACATCAAAAGTGTATTCGATTTTCTCGCCAGCTTGTGCTAGTCCATCACTATTAGCGTCAATAAATACACCAGATTTTTTCAATGTTAATTCAGGTTTAGAGACTATTGTAAAAATAGTGCTATCATCTGGATTTCCATTTCCATTGGTATCTGCATTCGTGTTGTCTTTCGGATCATCGGAGATATCACTAATTTCATTTCCTTTTGGATCTACCGCAGTTACAATTGCTGAGTTAGTCAAACTACCTGCATCAATAACCCCTTGGGTTAAAGTGTAAGTTCCAAAGAAAGTAGTTGCATCTGTTACAGCTGGAGCTAAATTAATAGGACCTCCATTTACTGTAATTAGTGGATCTGTTATTTGGATTCCTGTCAAGTTTACATTTCCTGTATTTGCAACTTTGAAACGGTAAGTAACTGTCTCATTGAGCTGAGTGATACCATCACCATTTTCATCATTAAATTGGAATGTTTTCTCTAAAGCAATTACTGGTTTTTGGACTATAATCGTTCTTGTAGCATCATTTGCAGCTGCGGTAGTAGGATCATCAGAGCTATCTGTTACGATAGTATCACAAGGGTCGAAAGCCGTTCCTATAGCAGAGTTGTCTACAAAACCAGCGTCTAAATCAGCTTGAGTAATGGTGTGCGAAGCTGTAAATACAACACTGCTAAAGGCTGCAACCGCAGGTACTGTAAGTGGACTAATGCTGTTAGCATCTGCGTTTACATCCGTCACTGACAAATTGTTCAATGCTACTTCATTTGGATTTTCAACTGTAATTTGGTAATTAATAACCTCTCCAAGACTATCGTAAGCACCATCTGTTGCAGCTAGAGTAGTTTTAGTCACTATTAATTTAGCTTCAGGACTTACAGTAACAGTGTATGTGTATTCGGCACCTGTACATCCTTTTATAGACTCGGGTGTAATTTTATAAATAACCGTTTGAACAACTCCCGTAGTATTTATTAATGTGTCTGTAATTGTAGCGTTACTACTAACAGTAGTTGTTGCACCACTTATATTAGGATTATTTACAGCCGCCCACTTAAAGTTTGCTCCTGCAACGTTAACATCAGCATTTAAATCATGGTTCAACGGAATGTTGCTACAGATAGTTGCTGTAGGCATTATTGCTACAAAAGGTTCGGGGTTTACAGTAACTGTGATGTCAAATGTAGGACCTTCACATCCTTTATTGTTGAAAGGAGTTACAGTGTATTTTACAGTTTGAACAACTCCTGTTTTATTTATTAAAATGTCATTCAATAATGTTCCGCTGCTATTGTTTTCACCAGTTACATTAGGGTTGTCAATGACAGACCATTGAAAAGTAGGGTTGACCAATGGTGTTACCGTTTTTAAATCATAGTTTACAGGTAAATTACTACAGACAGTTCTGGTTTTATTGGAAATAACCAATGTTGAAGTTACGTCAATTTGGTAAGTATAAACGTAAACGTCACTATTTCCGGCACAGTCAGTGTAGGTGAATGTATATATTTTAGTTCCATCACATACCGGACTCGCACTTTCAGTAACAACTGGAACGATTGTTTTACCGCAATTATCGATAACGGTAGGAGCGGTAGGTTGTACGGCCTTAGAAATATCATTTACCGTCGAACCCGCATTAGCCGGAACAACTGGTTTAGTTGTCAAGTCGATTGTGTAGGTATAAGTGTAAACAGATACATTAGAAGCACAATTAGTATACGTAAATGTATATACTTTAGTTCCTTCACAAGTAGGATCAGTCGACTCTGTGATTACAGGAATTATGTCGTTTCCACATTGATCAGTAACTGTTGGCGTAGCAGGTTGTACTGCATCAGCAAGACATTCTACAGTCGAACCAGCATCAGCAGGAACAATTGGTTTAGTAGTCAAGTCGATTGTGTAGGTATAAGTATATACCGAAACATTCGACGCACAATCCGTATAGGTATAAGTGTAGACTTTAGTTCCTTCACAAGTTGGATCAGCCGAAGCAGTGATTACAGGAGTAAGGGTATTTCCACATTGATCAGTCACTGCTGGCGTAGCAGGTTGCACGGCATCAACAATACATTCTACCGACGAACCAGTATCAGCAGGAACAACTGGTTTAATGGTCAAGTCGATTGTGTAGGTATAAGTATAAACCGAAACATTCGAAGCACAGTCAGTATAAGTAAAAGTGTATACTTTAGTTCCTTCACAAGCAGGATCAGTTGATTCTGTGATTACTGGAGTAAGTGTATTTCCACATTGATCAGTAACTATTGGAGCAGCAGGTTGTACTGTATCAGCAAGACATTCTACAGTCGAACCCGCATTAGCCGGAACAACTGGTTTAGTTGTCAAGTCGATTGTATACGTATAGGTATAAACCGAAACATTCGAAGCACAATCAGTGTAGGTAAATGTATATACTTTAGTTCCTTCACAAGTAGGATCAGTCGACTCTGTGATTACAGGAATTATGTCGTTTCCACATTGATCAGTCACTGTTGGCGTAGCAGGTTGCACTGCACCAGCAAGACATTCAATAGTCGAACCAGCATCAGCAGGTACCACAGGAACAGTTGTTTTGTCAATGGTGTAAACATATTTCCAATTTGAAACCAAACCGGAACAATCTGTAAACGTGTAGTTGTATGTTCTTGTTCCTTCGCAAGTTAATGTAGAAGGATCATCTACTGTTGAAACTAAGACAGCAGTTATATCTGTTCCACAAATATCTTTAATTCCAGCTGGAGGAGTAGGAGGAGTAGCATCATCACTACACTCTACAGTACTTGTTCCATTTGCTGGCACAGTTGCAGGAGGGGTTGTACGATCAATAATATAGGTATAATTATATGTAGCAACATTCCCGCCACAATCTGTGTATTCGAAAGTATATGTTTTAGTTCCTTCACAACTTTGGTCTCCCGTTGCAGTTGATGTTTTTACAGGTAGTATGGAGATACCTTGATAATCCAAAACTATTGGAGCTTCAGGTTCAATTATTTCCGCAGCGCATTCCACGATAATTTCATCATCTTCTGGGACTTCTATTTGAGAATAAACAGTCACTACATATTTGTAGCTGTCTATGATTGTACCTGTGGGATTTGAAACTGTGATGTTGTATTGCACAGTTTGATCCACACCACTTGTATTTATTAATTGATCGTCAATTTCAGTAGTTGATTGTGAACTTGTGCTTAAACCAGTAATTTCATCATTTGGAACTGCTAACCAACTGAATGTCGCTCCTGTATACGGACCATCAGTTATTAAATTGTGGCTTAGAGTTATATTACTACAGATAGCATCTGTTGGATGTATGGTTACGCTTTTCGTAGCATTAGCAGTAGTATTAGTAAGTGGGTTTATTTTAGGCTTTCCAGTTGCTGTTACTGTATTAGTTATGTCAGTTTGATTTGTGATGTCGGCAGTAGTAACTGTGTAAGTTGCAGTCCAAATACCTGTTTCTCCAGGTGCTAAAGTTTCAATTTCATTATCAGTAATATCGTCATCTGTACCAGTTGTACTTTGAAGAGCAGGCGTTGATAACGTGCCAGTACCGTTGTGTATGTCGCTTATCGATATAGCATCGATAGTTATGTTTCCGTCATTGGTTACCTCGTAGATATACGTTAAAACTTGAGCGTTAGCTACATTTGAATCGTCGTTTACTGTTTTTGTAATAGATAAAGAAGGTGTAGCTACTAGCGGAGTTACTGTTGGGTCATCCATATCATTATTCGGATTGTTTGGATCGTCAGTGATATCTGTTACACTTGCTGGTGTGGTGTCTAGAGCTGAGGCTGTGGCTCTATTTGTGACTTTTCCATTATCTAAATCAATTTGCGTTATGATGTGCGTAGCGATAAATGTGGCTGTCTCAGAAGGATCAATGCTGTCCACACGGTTATCAGCCTGATTTGTATCTTCTCCAGTAGTTGAATCTAATATTATCGTATCGGCATTTGGATCAACAATGTTCAAGTCTGTTAAGGTGATTGTACCTGTACTTTGTACAAAAATTTTATAAATAATAACTTGACCAACGGTGTTCAGCACAGTACCTGCAGGAGTAACATCTTCTTTAGTGGCTACAAGTCTTCCTACTTCAGGTACGGATACAACAGTTGCATCATTTGGAGCGAGTGTGGCAGGGTCATCAGATTGGTCAGAAACTACTGTGCCATTAGCAGGAATTGTACCAGTAACAGTAGCTATGTTACTTACTCTACCAGCGTTAAAATCACCTTGGACTATCGTGTGTTTTGCGGTAAATATGTAAGAGGCTCCTTGTGCTAGACTAGCAAGCGTTGCAGGGGTAATGCTTCCAGTATTAGCATTTGAATCCGTTATTACTATATTGTTTAGGGTAACATTACCTGTATTTTTGACATATAGCTCATAGTTTATAATTTCGCCTAGACTATCATAAAGTCCGTCATCAGCTGGATCAGCTATTTTTTCTAAAAGTAGTTTTCCAGTTTGAACTATAGGGGTAATTGTTGGATCATCACTATTACTACTTAAATCATCTGGATCATCTGAAATATCAGATATTTCAAAACCATTTGACAGTGTTGCCTTAGCAGTAGCCTGATTAGTCACCTTTCCAGCATCAATATTCGCTTGCGTTATTTTATGGGTTGCTGTAAATGTTGCAGATGCTCCTACAGCTAACGTAGCTACAGAGATAGGACTAATACTTCCTGCATCAGCTTTCGGGTCTGTAATGGTTATGTTGTTTAATACGGTATCGCCAGTATTTTTAACAATAATCGAATATTTGATGAGTTCACCCAGTGTATCATAGTTTCCATCTGTTGCTGGCAAAGAAGTTTTGGTAACTTCCATTGAACTATTGGTAATATTTATTGGTTCAGTATGATCATCGAGTTGTACAGCTGCTTCGGCTATATCTTGAGTATTTGAGACTGTGTTT
Organism: Flavobacterium frigidarium DSM 17623; assembly: GCF_000425505.1. GTDB lineage: Bacteria > Bacteroidota > Bacteroidia > Flavobacteriales > Flavobacteriaceae > Flavobacterium > Flavobacterium frigidarium. Next base: position 28,080 of record NZ_KE384392.1, read on the forward strand.
ATCACTGTGGAACTAGCACTAACTTCATTAACTTTGGCAGTAATAAAAATATTGAAAACTTGACCAGATGTCATCGTTCCCACATTCCAGTTAGGAGCATTCCAAGTTCCTCGTACAGCTGTAGCAGATACAAATGAAAGTTCGGCTGGTAACAAGTCATTAATCACAAGATTTGTGACTGGATTTACACCTAAACTTTTTACACTTACTTTAAAAATGATAGTGTCGCCTTCAATAACATCGCTTTTATCGACTGTTTTCGTAAGAACGATTTCGGGGTCGCAATTGTAAGCGGATAATATTGATGAATCGTATGTACATCCCCCTTTGGTTACTTTGACGTAAAAATCACCAGGAGATACTGGAGTATATGAGCTAGAAGTTGCACCAGGAATTATTGCTCCGTCTTTGTACCACTGATATGCATCAAAAGAATCTGACGTCTCTTTTATATCGGATCAAGGTAAACAACCACCACCTGTAATTGCTAAGTCTACGACTGGTACAGTATCAAAACCTGAAAAATAGCCAGCAATACCTGCGTTACTATTTACACCAATAAAACCCACTGCAATAGGACCAGTTGATTGTACAGATACATTACCCGTTAAGTTGGAGACAAAAAATGATTTCCAAGGGAGTCCTGAAGCGTTTATAGGTGCTGGTAAAGCAACTATTCCTGAACCATCTGTTACAATGATATTTTCATTTGGAGTTGCCGTAGAAGCAAGAATTGTAATTCCACCAGTAAAATTTAGATTGTCTACATCTCTAATATCTGGGATATTACTCAAATTATCAGGTAGTAAACAGTTAACTGGGGCAATAAAATTAAGTCCAATAGTTTGAATTCCGCTAGAACCAGCTAAACATTGATATGCATAAGCTTCCTTTGAGGTGATTACAGTCATGTTGGCTCCAATATTCCCTGAAGAATAGTTACTCCCTGGAATTTCAAAATATTCACCATCATTTATTGTAGCTATAGGTGTAGTCGAACCGTTTACAAAAATATCAGTTCCGTTTTGAGTTCCTATTATTATAGGAAATTCAGTCTCGTTAGTTCCGTTTCCGCGCACAAAGACATAATCACGACCTACAATGTTTTGAGGTACGGGCTGATCTATGGCTGCATCTCTTGAACCGCTTCCGGTTCGTATTCCTACGTTCAATCCACCATTACTAATAGCAATCTTTTTATCAGCTGTTATCGTCGCGCCTAACCAACCGTCAATGTTGGCGTTAGTTTGGTTTTTTAAAGCTTCAACAACATACGATTGCCCTGCATTTAAAGTGATTTCTATTGTGTTACTAGTAATCCCTCCAGCAGCATTGCCTAATCTAAATTCACAATCTGGGTCGTAACCACTTATGGTGACAGAAGTATTGTCTTCTGTTGCCATTATTCCTAAAGTAGTGGTTAGATTACCATTATTAGCTCTATTAGGTATACCTCCCCATTTGAATTTTAGTCCTAGTGCTTGTCGTCCCTTAGAAGTTAGCGACGTTGCTTGAGCTGATGAACGCCCTCTGTAATTCACATAAAATTTTTGACCACCAGGTGCAAAGAAGCGCAAACCACTATTGCTTAATACTGTTCCGGTATTTGCATTTGTAACCAATGTGATGTTATTGTCGCCATCTGCCAAATCGTATCTTCCTGGAGATCCGTTAGAAACAATTACAGTTGCAATAGGTACAGTTCCTGTACCTTGAAAAATTTGCACAGGAAAAGCGATTGCCTCTGGAGATGACAAATAAAATGCTTGTTGTCTTATTGCTTGATTATTGTTTATCTGCTTTAATGGTGGCAAATAATGCAAATCACTTAATTGTGAGTATGCAGTATGGACAAAAAGAAATAATAGTAATGTTAAAAGAGAGTATTTCTTTATCATATAAGTGATTTAATTTTATTGACGAAAATTTTAAAATGCTAATATTTCCTTAAAATACAATAAAAATATCATACTTTAAAACATTATAGATCAAAGGTAAGTATTTTCAGTTAAAATAATTTAACAAGACTTTATGAATTCACGATTGTTCTACAGATTGCCGCGCATTTCTTAAAAGGAAACCACAGTAAGTCATATAACTTAAATTCCAAAACATAAACGAATCTAAAATTCTATTTTGTAAGATTTTATGAAACATTTTCAAGATTATAATGAATCGATAGTTTATTAGGACTTGTACTTTACCTTTAATAAAAAATAGAATTGAAACCTATAAATAAACTATTATGAGCACTAAAAATTTATTTAGCGATGAGGCTAAACAGAAGATAAAAGATCTAGCAACCGAAATTGATTTTGCAATGTTTGCAAGTGGATTAAAGGAATACCCAATACATATGGTACCAATGAGTACTAAAAAAGTAGACGATGAAGGTTTGATTTGGTTTTTAAGTAATAGAAATAGCCAGCATAACCAAAACATCAATTTAAATAGTGCAATGCATTTAGTGTATTCTGATGCAAGCAAAATGAAATTTTTAAATGTATTTGGTCAAGCAAGTATTACAACCAACTTCGAAATTATAAAAGAACTATATAAGAGCACAGATGATGCTTGGTTTGATGGTGTAAATGACCCCAACATTACTGCGATTTCTGTACGTCCTGATCAGGCATTCTACTGGGATCCTAAAAATAACACTCTTGTCACTTTACTTAAAATGGGAATGGGAGCAATTACTGGCGATGAACCAGACTTGATGGATCAAGGAGAATTGAATATATAATAAAAAAAGCATCAATTAATTGATGCTTTTTTTATGCTTTAAAAATACCAACAGCATGGTTTAAACGATTATCTGTTCAAAATTCTATATCTTGAGGATTAGATGTAGTCTTTAAAATTACACAATTTGATCAAGCCGCTGGTATGTAATCATTCTATTTTATCATTTGTAATTGTTCCATTAACTATTCTAAACAAAGATAATGGGTTGTCATTTTGCAGTGCTTTGGGTAGTTTACTGTGTGGGAAATCTTGAAAACATACTGGTCTAACAAAGCGTTTTATTGCTCCCGTACCTACAGATGTAGAGTTGGATGCTGTTGTTGCTGGAAAAGGACCGCCATGAACCATAGAGTGACAAACTTCTACCCCAGTAGGATATCCGTTAACTAATACTCTACCCACTTTCAATTCTAAAATATCAAATAACTCACTGTAATTTTCGAAATCTTCATCAGTACCAAAAATTGTTGCTGTTAAGTGTCCTTGTAAATTTCGAGCAGCCTCTAATATTTGTTCTTTCGAATTAGATTCTATGATGATACTTGAGGGTCCAAAATTTTCTTCTGCTAAAAAAGCTTCTCGCTGATAATTTTCAACCGTAGTTTTAAACAACCTTACAGTTGAATTATTTACAGCCACTTCTTCAATTCCTACAGCAATTTCTTCTACCTCTTGTACCGTTTGTAATTTTGTTAACCCGCGCTCATAAGCAATTTTAATGCTTGGGGTTAACATAGTACCTGAATCAGTATTTGTTACTTTTTGTTTTAAAGTTTGATAAAATTGTTCTATTCCAGATCCGTTTTCGATAAAAGAAATGCCAGGACTCGTACAAAATTGTCCTACACCCATAGCTATAGATGTGACCAATCCTTCGGCTATTATGGCTGCTTTTTCTTTTAATGCCCCTGGCAAAATGAAAACAGGATTGGTACTTCCCATTTCGGCAAAAACCGGAATTGGTTCTGGTCGTTGATTAGCGTAATCAAACAATGCTTTTCCTCCATTAAAAGATCCTGTGAATCCTACTGCTTTAATATCTTTATGTTTAACTAATGCTTCTCCTAAACTTCTTGTATTTCCTTGTAATAAAGTAAATACTCCTTCTGGCATATTGCATGTAGCGACTGCTTTTAAGATTGCATCTGCAATTAAGGCTGATGTATGTGGATGTGCTTCATGACCTTTTACAATCACTGGACATCCAGAAGCTAGTGCCGAAGCAGTATCGCCACCAGCCGTTGAAAACGCTAAAGGAAAATTACTAGCACCAAAAACAGCCACAGGTCCAAGCGGAATTAAAATATGTCTAATGTCAGATTTAGGTAAGGGAACTCTATCAGTAATGGCAGTGTCTATGCGGGCATCTACCCACGATCCTTCACGCACCACCGAGGCAAATAATTTCAATTGATTGACTGTTCGTCCTCGTTCACCTTGAAGTCTTCCTACTGGCAATCCTGTTTCTTGATTACATACCGTAATTAATTCGTCGCCAAGATTGATAATTTCTTCAGCAATTTGCTCTAAAAAATTAGCAATAGTTTCTTTATCTTTTTTTCGGTAACTTGCAAATGCTAAAGTCGCTTTTGCAACAGCATCGTTTAATTCTTCGATAGAAGTATTTTTAAATTGCTTCTCTAAAGACTCATTTGTAGTGGGATTGATAGCTTGAAAATAGGTTGTCGTATTCATTTTAATTAAAACTTTTCTGGTTTTCCAAATTGGTTTACCAAAAATAAGCATAATTTTAGCTTTATATACTACAAAACGACTACTATTTAATAGGAAGCATTTTTGTGAGCTTCTTATTTGATTAAATAAACCTACTCAGTTCTTTCCAATTTAATCAATTATAAAATGAAAGGATCTTGCTAGTACATTATTATGCTGTAATAATAGTCCTTTTAACAATTATTAAAATACTGTAATAAGTAGTTTCAATACTATAAAATGAATTATGGTATAGCTAATTAAATTTACATTGATTAATAAATGGACATCAAAACATTAAATCAATGTTTTAAAACTTCTTGCAAGTCTTTAATAACTAGATTTATATAAATTAACAACTATGTTTAAGGTAGGACAAAAAGTAAGACAGGAATTTGGAGTTCAAACTATGGAAATAATAGGGTTTGAAGAAGATCTAATTGAGAATGTGATTACGCAATGGGAAGATGAAATAGGGAACGTGCTTACAGGGAAATTTAGTGACACGCAACTAAATGTTGTTGAAGACGAGAGCTTAACTGTAGTGGATACAAACAATAACTAACTAGAAGCTGGCGTATGCACAGCTAAATATAATAACCAAAATTTTGTGATGAGTAAAACAGTAATAGTTTCTAACAGATTACCAGTAGATTTAAAATTTGAAAAAGAGGAATTAATTGTAAAATCTAGTACGGGAGGGCTGGCGACAGGTATGAAGTCAGTTCACTCAGAGGGCAACGGCATATGGATTGGTTGGTCAGGCTTAGCCAAAGAAAACCTTTCTACACAACAAGAGGAGCAAGTTATAGAGGCACTAGCTGCAGAAAAATGTATTCAAGTTCCTTTAAGTGAAAAGGATATCGAACTTTATTACTACGGTTTCAGTAATATGGCTTTATGGCCTTTATTTCATTATTTTCAAGCCTATACAGAGTTTGAGTTAACACAATGGGAATCTTATGTAGAAGTTAACCAAAAATTTGCAGATGTAGTTTTAGAGCATGTAAACGATGGCGATACTGTGTGGGTTCACGATTACCAATTATTATTATTACCAGAATTATTAAGAAAGAAGAATCCAAATATTACCATCGGTTTCTTTTTACATATTCCTTACCCATCTTACGAACTTTTTAGAACATGTCCTTGGCGAAATGAATTATTACAAGGTATGTTGGGAGCTGATTTAGTTGGTTTTCATACCTACGATTACGCAAGGCATTTTATTAGTTCTGTTAGTCGCATAAAAGATGTCGAAATTAACTTCAATGAAATTTCTTTTGGTAATCGAATTATCAAAGTAGATTCATTTCCAATGGGGATAGATTACGACAAATATCATAACGCTGCATTAGATCATGATAAATATCCTGAAGAAAGCAAATCTGAATTAATGAAAAATTTAGATTTTCACAATAAATCTAATGAAGAAAGTAAATTAATACTTTCCATCGATAGGATGGATTATACCAAAGGAATTCCTAATAGGATTAAATCTTTCGAATATTTCCTAAACAAATATCCTGAGTACAAGGGGAAGGTAAGATTAGTGATGCTAGCGGTACCTTCGAGAGAAAATGTGCCCCAATATCAAAAATTAAAAAGAGAAACTGACGAACTTGTAGGACGTATTAATGGTGATTTGTCAACAATAAGTTGGACACCTATATGGTATTTCTACAGATCACTACCATTTGATGATTTGATTGATTTGTATGTTTCATCTGATGTCGCTATGGTGACCCCAATTAGAGATGGAATGAATCTTGTAGCGAAAGAGTATGTCGCTACTCGTACAAAGGAGAATGGTGTTTTAATTCTTAGTGAAATGGCAGGTGTGGCAAAGGAAATGCACGAAGCACTGATAGTGAATCCAAACAATTTTGATCAAACGGCAGACAGTATCAAGAATGCTCTAGAAATGCCTCAAGAGGAACAAAAAACAAGAATTCAAGCATTGCAGAAAAGAATTTCACGTTACACTGTGGAGCGCTGGGCAAAAGAATTTTTGAAATCTCTAGAAGCTGCAGGCAAAATTGTTCCTGTACCGGTAGCCAAAGAAATGGATGAAGCAACAAGAGCTGAAATTGCAGAAAAATACAAAGCGTCTGCTAAAAGATTGCTGCTCCTTGATTACGACGGAACTCTAGTTGGGTTCAAAAACAATCCTAGTGATGCGATTCCTACACAAGAAATTTATGATTTATTAGATAAAATTGCTGAGGATCCCAATACAGAAATTGCGATAATTAGTGGTCGCGACCGCAAGACATTAGAGGGTTGGTTCGGTCATAAAGAATTGACTTTAGTTACAGATCATGGCGCTTGGTTACGCAAAAATGGCGGAGAGTGGACTACTCTCGATCAACTAAAAACGAGTTGGAAAGAAAACATTCGTCCCGTGATTGAATCTTTCACAGATAGTACTCCGGGAACGCTTATCGAAGAAAAAGAATACTCACTTGCATGGCATTACCGTAAGGCAGATCCTGAAATGGCGGCTTTACGTACCATGGAACTGAAACATGTGTTGAAGAGTTTATTATTTAATAATACTTTGTCTTTATTAGAAGGTAACAAAGTACTTGAAGTTAAGAATAGTAATATAAATAAAGGGAGAGCAGCTTCAAGAATTATTTCGAATGATAAATACGATTTCATTTTTGCAATAGGGGATGACTGGACTGACGAATTTATGTTTGAAGAGCTACCTGACTCAGCTCACACAGTTAAAGTAGGTAACGTCAAAACAGCAGCTCAGTATTATATTAAAAGTAACAATGATGTACTTGACTTATTAAAAAGCATTACTTCAAAATAACAATTTATATGTAAGATTATTTAACGCATTTGAAAACGCAATTATTGCTGTTTCTAAATGCGTTTTTTTTGTGAAAATCATATAATTAGCAACTATAATCTTGTAATTTAATCCAGGGTTTGCAGCCGTATATTTACTCTAGGTGTTTAAAAAAATAATTATGACTAGGCTAGAAAATAAATTGGCAAAAATTGATAATAATCCGCAACAAACGGCAAAATTAGCAGGCTTGAGATACTTTAGTAATGCTACAAAAGGTTATTTCAGATTTAAAAACGGAAAGAATTTTATATATAAAGATGAATATGGAGAGAATGTATCTGATATTGAACTATTAGATCGATTTAAAAAAATGGTGCTCCCGCCAGCTTGGGAAAAAGTATGGATCTCTCCTTACGAAAATTCGCATTTACAAGCAACTGGAATTGATGCCAAAGGTCGAAAACAATACCGTTACCATGCAAACTGGAACAAGCTACGCAACCAATCCAAGTTTTATCGTCTTCGTCAATTTGCTAAGGTTTTACCAAAAATTAGAACACAGTTAGAGAAAGATTTAAATAAAAAGGGTATGCCTTATGAAAAGGTTATAGCCTTAGTTATTAAATTAATCGAAGTTACCAATATCAGGATTGGGAATGAAGCATATAAAAAATTATATGGTTCTTTTGGTTTGACTACACTACAAGACAAGCATGCAAAAATTGGAAAGGGATTAATCTCATTTGAATTTAAAGGTAAAAAGGGAGTTAAACATAAAATCACACTAAAAGATAAACGACTAATGCGTCTCGTAAAAAGGTGTAGAGACATTCCGGGGCAGGAGTTGTTTCAGTACTATGATGATAATGGAGCACACCACACTGTAGGTTCAGCGGATATTAATGGTTATATAAAAGAATGTACAGGGATGGATTTTACTGCTAAAGATTTTAGGTGTTGGTCCGGTAGTTTGAATGCTCTGAGCTGTTTTTTAGAACAAGAAAAACCGCTTTCGGCAAATGATTGCAAGAAAAAAATAATTAGTGTTCTTGATGACGTATCGGCAAAACTAGGAAATACACGAACTGTATGTAAAAAGTATTATGTACATCCTACTGTTATTGCTTCTTTTGAAAGTGGTTCTATCTGGAAGTACCAACCTAAACGCACTACAAACAGCAGTAAATTGAACGCTGAGGAGAAAGCCTTAATAAAATTATTATCAAGTGAAAAAATTGCAGAAGTTTTAGCCTAATTAATGGTAACAGTATAGTTTAAAAAAAAGCTCTAAAGTTAAATAGTTAACTTTAGAGCTTTTTACTTTTATGGTAATCCCGACTTTAAGCCGTTCTTAAACCTTCACATTTATATACTTCTCGGCGCAATCCACTACTAGAAAATCTGTGGTCACGTTTATTGTAGATCGTGACGATATTACTTTTTTCGCAGTATTCTCTTCCTGTAAAGTTAACGTCTCTATATTCTTCTCCAATAATTCTAACATCGATTTGTAGCGCTCTTAAAATATCTTCTAAATCCTGCTCAGTAGTATAAGGAATGATTTCATCAACAAATTTACAAGCTTTTAGTTGGATGTATCTTTCCACTACTGATTGAGTAGGTTTGTTTTTTTCAGGTCGGTCAATTGTGGGATCAGTTTGTAAACCTACAATTAAATAGTCACAGTGCATTTTTGCTTCTTCTAACATTCTTACGTGTCCTGCATGTAATAAATCAAATGCGCTAAATGTAATTCCTCTTTTTGTAATCAAGTCCATAATATATCTGTTTTGTTTGTTTTGAATATTTACGAATGCATTCTTAATAGGATGCATTCAAAAGTTTTTTGTTTTCAGTATATTCAAAATTAGTATTTTGACTCAGGTTTATTTTATACTATTATCATTAGATATTATAGAATTTTTCTTGCATGTTTTATAATCGAATAAAATTAAATAGTTTAGAAACAGAAAATAAAAAAAGCCGCATTTCTCAATGCGGCTTTCTATTCTATGATAAAAAATTATTCTCTTCCTATGGCGTCAAGAACACCATCTTCGTCACTCACATTAGATAAGTTGATTGCTGTTTCAATTAGTGCTAAATGAGAATACGCTTGCGGAAAGTTTCCTAACAATCGTTTTGTTTCAAAATCGATGTCTTCACTAAATAATCCTAAATGATTGCTGTAAGTAAGTAATTGTTTGAATAATTTTTTAGCTTTTTTAGCCTCTCCAATTTTGTATAAACTATTAATGAACCAAAAAGTACAGATCGTAAATGATGATGATGGTAAACCAAAATCATCTTTATTTTTGTAACGATATAGTAAACCATCATTGCTAAGATCTCTTTCTATAGCATGTACTGTAGCCACATATTTAGGGTTCATTGCATCAATAAAACCATAATTTTCCATTAATAACACTGAGGTGTCTAAGTCCGGCGAACCATAAGATTGGGTAAAGGCTTGAACATCTTCATTCCAAGCATTTTGTAAAATATCATTTTTAATTTCTTCGGCAAGTGGTTCCCATTTTAAAGCATTAGATTTTTTGCCTAGAATATTTGCTACTTTTATAGCGCGATCAATGGCGGTCCAGCATAGTACTTTCGAAAAAGTAAAATGACGCTCCTCAGTTCTAAATTCCCAAATTCCTTTATCTGGTTCTTGCCAGTGTTTTTCAACAACCCAAACTATACCTTTAGTGATGTTCCAGAGCTCCTCACCATTTTCAGTATCGTTGTTAAAAGTGATTAACTGCTGGTGAATTACATCCATCAAGATACCGTAAATATCATTTTGGCGTTGTGAATAGGCTGCATTTCCTATACGTACAGGTTTACTGCCCATATAACCACTCAAGTGATCAAGAGTTTGCTCTGTCAGCTTTTTTTCTTTATTTATACCATACATTATTTGCAGTTTCTCATCCTTATCCGGAATCAAATCTACAATGAACTGTAGGTAATTCTTAGCCATTTTTTTATGACCAAGCTCAGAGACAACTTTTACGACCATTGAAGCATCACGAATCCAGCAAAATCTATAATCCCAGTTACGAACTTCCCCAATTGTTTCCGGTAATGAAGTTGTTGCTGCTGCTAGAACAGCTCCAGTTTTTTCGTAACTTAATAATTTTAATGTAATTGCACTTCGAATAATTTCTTTATTGAATTTACTATACTTAGTAGTCTTATCTGACCAGCCCAACCAATACGTTTTTGTACGTTCGAATTCTAAATTGATTTTCGGAAGCGTTGGATTTAAAATTTTTTCATTGTATGCTAGAAGTATATAGCCATCTCCATTTAAAGTAATTTCCTTTGCGTCCTTGAGATCATTAAGATCAAAACAGCTGTATAAAAATAAAGAGTCAAATTTCTCTGAGTTGCTTAAACTAATAATGTGATCGTCCTTCACATAAGTTACAGTTTCTCCGGTAGCATATTCTAATTTAGGATTGTAAGCTATTTTAAATTTAGGAGTACCGCTGAGCTTTCTAAAATACCTGATAATTTCAGGTGGAATCATATAACCGCCATTTTCCTTGCGGTATCTTGGCATAAAATCATTTATTTCAAAAGCATCAATACCGTTGTCAAAAGTGGTAACTAAGATACTTGTATTTTCAAGGTATTGCTGTGAGATTTTATAATCTTCTGTAGTATGTATTTCAAAACTTCCTCCAATTTTTGAATCTAATATTTTTCCAAATACAGATGAGGAGTCAAATTCAGGTAAACAAAGCCACTCGATTGCACCAATATCTGATATTAATGCTGCGCTACGACAATTACCTACTATTCCGTAATTTAAGTTATTCATAAAAGTATTTTTTTGTTCTACATGATTATTTACCTAAATTAAGGAATCATTGCACGCGAGCCAAGATATGTGTGCCAAAAAAATATTAATTATTTATGATTATGTTTCTCAACGAAGATTTTGCCAATAATGCAATTAACAGTTTAATTTACTAGCTATTTTTAATCTATTCAAAAACAGAGGTTAGTGTGTGTACATAAAAAAGATAATTGCTGCTTTACTCTTTTATGAAACTCCTAATAGAATTTAAAAAATCGATAGTTATTGGCTTTACTTGAAAGGATGTTACATTAGGATCGCTATTTGCTTTATCCAGATCAGCTTGATCTATGGTAGATGATATAACAAATACTTGGCAGCTTGATTTTAATTGTTCAGGAAAAGAATGATAAGCAATTAAAAATTCAAAGCCCGACATCAAAGGCATATATATATCTACAAAGATAATTTCGGGTAATAAGTCCGGACTATTTTGATTTTCAGTTAAATAATTTAATGCTTCAGTTGCATTTGAAAAAGGCAAAATTGCAGCAGCAAAGTTATTCTTTTTTATCAAGCGCGAAGTGATGTATAAGTCAATTGCATTGTCATCAATCGTCATCACTTTTTTGAATTTAGCACTTACATCCTCAATCATATTTAAAGTTTTTTAATCGGATCAGTAAAGTTGTTCCTTGTCCTAGATTTGATGTAATTTGGATATTTCCATGCAGTTTTTCTACTGTTTCTTTCACTATGTATAGCCCAATTCCTGATCCTTCTGCCTCTCCCGGTAATCGAAAAAACATTTCAAATACTTTTTCGTGAAATTCTGGAGCGATTCCAACACCATTGTCTTCTATTGTCAGGACTAATTCGGCATCATTACAGGAAACACTTATTTTGATAAATCTTTTACGCACTGCTGGATTATGATATTTTACGGCATTCGAAATTATATTTTCAAGAATGGTAGTAAAACGCAATGCGTCAGAATGGAAATTGGTGGCTATATCATTTTTAACTTCAAAATGAATTCCTTTTGCTTGTTTATTATTTTCAGTGGAGCGAACAACTGAAGTGATAATTTGCAGGATCTTAATTTCTTCAATGAAAATTTCGGTTCTATTATTTCGAGAATAATTAAGGATATTTTTGATAAAATCATCAAGTCGATTAATACTTGTTTTAATCATCAGCGCATGCTCTAAAGTATCTGCTTCTTCGGTTTCATCCTCAATGATGGAAAGTAATCCCAGAACAGAAGTTAGTGGTGATCTCAAATCGTGCGACACGCTGTAGACAAAGCGATCCAATTCAGCGTTTGCCTTAATTAATTCGTCGTTTGTCGCTACTAGTTCTGCTGCGCGGTTTTCTTTTTCATCGTTTTGAAAAGCGAGTTCTTTATT
>NZ_KE384392.1:40972-380712 GCF_000425505.1 Flavobacterium frigidarium DSM 17623
TCTTTTTCATCGTTTTGAAAAGCAAGTTCTTTATTTGCAATAGCTAATTCAGCAGCTCGATTTTCTTTTTCAACATTTTGAAAAGCCAACTCCTTATTAGCCTGAAATAATTCCTCGGCGCGATATGCTCTTTCACTATTTACAAAATGCAATCTTTTAGCGTCAATAGCATCATTGAGAATATTATTTTCGCTAAAGACTTTTTTGATAAGAAAAATAAAACCACCCTTGTCTAGTTTTTCAATTGTGGTTATAGCATTTATATAAATACCATCTCTGCGTTTAATTTTTAAAATTATATTTCTCGAAAAAGAATTCTGTGAAAGGGTATTATCAAATATTTTTTCGTCTTCTAGTAATTCATTTATTGAAGACCTCAGTAGTTCAGCATTCGAATATTTAAGTAATTCACATAGTTGAGAATTGACATTAATTATTTGCAAATTAGGATCAATATGTGCAATGCTATCAGATGAAGATTGAAGTAAAACTTCATAAAAGTTTTCACGATCACTGATAATAGTGCTTTCTATATATTCGTTAAGCATTACAATAAGTCCGGTGCTAACTCCTTCGTGATTTTTTGTAGCGATACAACTAATGTTGTAATTTTTTAGCAATTTGTCAACTCTCGAGGAAAAGCGGTAATTAGATAATGCCTCTCCTGTATTGTAAACATGATCTAGCTTTTTAATTAAATCTCTATTTCCTACTTGATTTAAGAGACTTTTTAAGCTCTTTCCTAATATTTCTCTTTCTTTAAAAAAAGCCAAGTAACAATCGTTTGCTTTCTCATGAATATAGTCATAACCTTTTAATATTGCGACGCAAAAAGGCAATTGCAAATAGAGGCTTGCAGGAATTTTTTTGTAATGATTAAGTTCTCCTTCCAATTTAAAATTTTAATATTTATATACGATACAAATGACCCAGTGTTTCAATAATAAACTTTGTGACAGTTTATTGAAAATGAAAACTAAATACGAACAATAAATTAATAGGATAAGGACAAATAGAGGATTGTAAAACCATCTTTCTAACTTTCAACTACTATTACTGATATGTTTTTTAAAACTTTGAACGCTTTGTAGATTGTTTCACTACAAAACAATTTTAGCTGGTAACGTAGAAAAAGCCTCGCTTTTATGATAATTTCGAGTAAATATAAAGATTATTAAAACACGAACTACAGAATTGAGGCGACTATTATTAATTTACTTTCTATAGTTAATTCTAGTATGAAAAGTCTTATTATAAATTAGTAGTGTTTTTGACCTAGATACATTTTAGCGTGAACTTTAAAGAAAAACGGAAGCCAGTAAGTCAAATGATGACATTAACTGCCAAAATATTGCCTTATTGATTTCCGTTATCTAATCTTAATAAAAGTAGAAAGCTACATTGATCGGTGTTTTTCTGTGCGCTTTTTAATAGCGTCATACATTCCTTCGACTTTTTTATCAAATTCCACAGGATTTTCACGATTTTGAATTACGTTATCCATGTCACTTAAAATAACATCAATATCACCATTCTTTAATCCAGCGATTAATTTTTGAGCTACCATTTCAGGGGAATGCATTCCTTCTAATTTGGTTTCTGACATCATAGGTGTATCTGTAGCTGTAGGGTATAGTGTGGTAACTTGGATAGGGAAGTCCTTCAACTCTCTTCTAATCGATTCTGAAAATGCTTTCACTGCAGATTTTGTAGCGGCATAAGGAGCATAAAAAGGCATACTAATCAATGCTAATCCTGATGAAACATTAATCAAAGCTGCTTCTTTACTTTTCTTTAATAGAGGTAAAGCATGTTTTGTCATTAAAATAAGTCCAATAACATTGATATTTACTTGTGTGATGATATCGTCATCAGAAATATTTTCGAAAGCACCTGCGCTAACCACTCCAGCATTGTTAATTAACACATCAGCCGAACCCCACTTTTTATTTACTATGCTTACAAATTCTTTAATATCTTCAACTTTAGCAATATCTCCACTGTACAATGTAAATTCAGCATTTGGAAAATCAGTTTTCAAGGCTTCTAATTTTTCTAAACTTCTGCCAATTACAGCAAAATCTTTCACACCTTCTTTATATAATTCGGTTACAATTGCATGTCCAATTCCGCTTCCTCCGCCACTTATCATGACTTTTTTATTTTCTAAACTTTTCATCTTTATCTTTTTTATAATTCAATTTTTCGTTAGGTAAATACGCTACCTTCTCTCAAAAATAAGGATAACATATTGTAAGAAAGACATATTAAGATATATTTAATATTGTTGTTACAAAAATCAATTGCGCCTCTTAGTTTGTGATTTTTATCGAATAGTTGAAATTTTCGAATGATCATTATGATTGAAGAATGTCCAATAATGCAGCATCATAGTATCCAGAAGCTATTTTATTTGATCAAAAAATTTAGGCATAAAAAAAAGTGTAGGGTTAAAAACTCTACACTTTGAATTACTTTATTAATGCGAACTATACAAGAACTTCATCTAATTGATTGACATGCTGTTTAAAATACACTTTTCTAGAATTGTTCTTGGCATAAGAGTAAATTAATTGCATGATGTAAGGGTTACTATTGTATCGTGTTACACTCTCTTTAACCGTGTCAGCATCGATATCAGTTTCATCAATATTAATATATCCCATGCCGTAGAAACTACCATTTTCGACCCAAATACAACTACGTTCGTTGTTTGATCTTCCGCTATCAATAATTGCAAATGAAGGTTGTTCTTCTGTTAGATGAAAAATAGCAGCATCAACCTTAGCATTGTGACTCTCTATATCCGGCAATTCTTCTTTGTTTTTTGGAGCTAGATGTTCACCCTCATTTACAGCAGCAAAGTAACAAAATCGCATGTCTATCGAAAACATCGAACTCAACTTACTCAACATATTTATACCTTCAAACTGATTGTTGCAATCCTTAATACTGTGCTGGAATTTACCTAATTTACCCACAGCGAGATATTTATAACCGTTGCGAGCTTCATAGGTGAAGATACCATATTTAGCTTCGTATTTTTTTAATGCTCTATTGTATTGTGGCCATAATTTCTTTATTTCTGTACATTCGAGCAAAAGGGCTATAAGTTCATTACCGCAAACCTCAAAAGAAATATTGTAGATATCCTTCAAAAAATTTTGTCGTTGTGCAGTGGTGCTGTTTCCCGTGAAATGAGAAGCTACCCTTTTTTGAATATTAATAGCCTTACCAATATAAATCACTTTATTTTCCTGATTGTAAAAATAGTACACGCCTGGCTTTGATGGTAATTGCTCAAAATCGGCAGGAGGGAGGTTAGGCGGTAGTCGTTGATCTTGAGAGGTGTTTTTAATCATCAAATTGAGAACACCTTCAGTGTCCCAATGCATCAATTTTGAAAACAGTATTGCAGTAGCATCGGCATCACCACCGGCGCGGTGCCTATTTTCTAAAATAATATCTAGTGAATTGCATAATTTACCTAAACTGTAGGATGGTAATCCTGGTTTAATTTTTCTTGCGGCGCGAACAGTACATAGCTTTCTAGCGGTCCATTTTAATCCAGCACGTGCTAACTCATGATGAACAAACGAGTAATCGAAATTCACATTATGTGCTACAAAAACGCGACCGTTTAATAGATCATAAATCTCATTAGAAACATCATCAAAAATAGGTGCAGTACTAACCATCTCATTAGTAATTCCAGTTAAGGCAAAGATCGCCATAGGAATATTCTTTTGTGGATTGATAAGGGTTTCATACCGGTCTAGAACCTGTTCACCATCGTGAATAATAATTGCTATTTCTGTGATTCGGCTACCATTTGCATTACCACCAGTTGTTTCAATATCGACGATAGCATATTCTGTTTTCTTCATTTTGTATCCTTCCGTAAAATAGCTGAAACTTGATTTTAAATAGTACAGCGTATTTTTAATAGGTTAATTTTAAATTAAGTAAAGTGGGGAAATCTATACAAATTTAGCACAAATCAGAACAGTAATGTGTTATTAAAATGTTATAAATTGTAACAAATTAAAATATCTTTATTTTACCTCGCTCCTAATTAAACTTTTGTAAGTTTAGTTGTTACGCAGAGCATCAATTAATTCCCCTTTATTCATTTTTGAACGACCATCTATACCGATCATTTTTGTTTTATCATAAAGTTCTTTCTTGGTCCATTCCTCATAAGGTTTTGCTTTGCCACCTTTGGTTCCTGAGTCTGGAGTGTTTGCAATGCGAGCCGACTTTTCTTTACTATATCCCTTTTCTCTTAAGGCTTCATACTGTTCTGGATTTTTTAATCTTGATTTTGCCATGACCTTATTCTTTTTATAATAGTAATTTTCGAAAATGAAACAGTTCAATACAATCTCTTCTTGTTTAATAAGGGATGGTATCAAATTTTGATCTACATGATACTAAAATTAATAATTTAGTATTGACAAAAGTTATAGAATTGTAAACGAGATTTTTAAGATATTGGCTTTTCAATAAAAAAAAATAGCTGTTAATTTCAATTTTGAAACTAACAGCTATTTGTATATTGTAAAAAGCATTTACAATTCTTTCTTTAAGAATTTTGCCGTGTAACTCTTTTTGTTTTTAGCGACTTCTTCAGGAGTTCCTTTGGCAACTAATTGTCCACCACCTTTTCCTCCTTCAGGGCCAATATCTATAATGTAATCAGCAAGTTTGATCACATCCATATTATGTTCGATAATTAAAATTGTATTTCCTTTATCAACTAATTTATTAATCACTTCCATTAGAACTCTAATGTCTTCAAAATGCAAACCAGTTGTGGGTTCATCCAAGATGTAAAAAGTATTTCCAGTATCTTTTTTAGATAATTCTCCAGCTAACTTGATACGTTGCGCCTCACCACCCGAAAGCGTTGTGCTTTGCTGCCCTAGCGTGATGTATCCTAAACCAACATCCTGAATAGTTTTTAATTTACGATAGATTTTCGGGATCATCTCAAAAAACGGAACCGCCTCATCAACAGTCATATCTAACACATCAGAAATTGATTTTCCTTTAAATCTAATTTCTAAAGTCTCTCTATTGAATCGTTTTCCTTGGCAAGTTTCGCACTCTACATACACATCAGGTAAAAAGTTCATTTCGATTGTTCGCACTCCAGATCCTTGACAAGTCTCGCATCTACCTCCTTTTACATTAAAGCTAAAACGACCGGCTTTATAACCACGAATCATGCTTTCAGAGGTCTTTGTAAACAACGTACGTATTTCGGTAAAAACTTCTGTATAGGTTGCAGGATTTGAACGCGGTGTCCTTCCTATCGGACTTTGATCAATTGCAATTACTTTGTCAATATGTTCTAAACCTTCAATTTTTTTATACGGTTGTGGTTTTTTAACACCATTAAAATAGTATGCGTTTAAAATAGGGTAGAGGGTTTCATTGATTAAAGTAGATTTACCACTTCCCGAAACTCCAGTAACGCAAATCATTTTTCCTAATGGCAATTCGATAGAAACATTCTTCAAGTTGTTACCTGTTGCTCCTGTTAGTTTTAAGAACTTTCCATTTCCCTCCCGACGTTTTTCGGGAATGTCAAACTTCATTTTTCCGTTCAAATATTGTGCAGTAATCGTATCTGATTTTAAGGTTTCAGCTGGTGTACCAATGCTGATTATCTCTCCACCAAATTTCCCTGCTTTCGGACCAATGTCAATTACATAATCCGCTTGTTCGATCATGTCTTTATCGTGCTCTACCACAATTACAGAGTTTCCTAAGTCGCGCAATTGCTCTAACGAATGGATTAATTTTTCATTGTCACGCTGATGTAAACCAATGCTTGGTTCATCTAGAATATATAGAACTCCCACTAGTTGAGAACCAATTTGTGTCGCTAAACGGATACGCTGCGCTTCTCCTCCAGAGAGTGATTTTGAACTTCGGTTTAATGCCAAATAATCTAACCCTACATTCATTAAAAAGTTCAGTCTATCATTGATTTCTTTAACAACTTCTGTAGCAATGCGTTTTTGTTTGTCTGTTAAATGGTTATCTAAATCTTTGAACCAAACCGTTAAATCAGAAATATCCATATCACATAATTCCGCAATATTTTTATCGTTAACTTTAAAGAATAAAGCTTCTTTTTTCAAACGACTTCCTTCACAAACCGGACATTTAATTTCGTCCATAAATTCCTTAGCCCAACGTTTTATGGTAGTTGAACCGCTTTCATCAAATTGGTTTTTAATAAAATGCGAAATTCCTTCAAAGTCAATTTTGTAATCTCTAGCAACTCCTAAATCCTTTGAGTTAATAGTAAATTTTTCCTTTCCACCGTTCAAAATCATTTCCATTGCTTCCTCAGAAATAGATGCGATGGGATCAGTGTTTTTGAAACCGTATTTTTCTCCAATAATCTCCAACTGCTTAAAAATCCATGACGATTTGTATTCGCCAAGAGGTGCAAAACCACCTGCTTTTATAGACATTTTAGCATTCGGGATAATCTTTTTAACATTGATTTCGTTAATCGTTCCTAAACCCTTACAATGATCACAAGCTCCTTTTGGAGAGTTAAATGAGAACAAATTGGGCTCCGGATTTTGATACGATATTCCCGAAGTGGGACACATCAAATTCCGACTAAAATAACGTACTTCATTCGAATCTTGATCTAAAACCATCAATACATTTTCTCCATGATGCATGGCAGTATTGATACTTTCTGATAAACGTTTTTGGTTGTCAGGAGTGTCTTCAACGAGCATTCGGTCAACTACAATTTCGATATCATGAGTTTTGTAACGATCTAGTTTCATCCCCGTGGTGATCTCGCGGACATCTCCATTTACCCTAACTTTCAAGAAACCTTGTTTGGCAATTTGCTGAAACAATTCACCATAATGTCCTTTTCTAGCTCTAATAACAGGAGCCAAAATATTGATGCGTTTGTTTAGAAAATCCTGCGTGATTAAGTCCTTGATTTGCTCATCTGAGTAGCTTACCATTTTCTCACCGGTATTGTAACTGTAAGCATCGGCAGCACGAGCATAAAGTAAACGCAAGAAATCGTAAATCTCTGTGATGGTACCTACGGTTGACCTCGGACTTTTACTTGTTGTTTTTTGTTCGATAGCAATTACTGGCGAAAGTCCATCAATTTTATCGACATCAGGACGCTCTAAGCCACCAAGAAACTGCCTCGCATAAGCCGAAAAAGTTTCGACATAACGGCGTTGCCCCTCAGCATAAATAGTATCAAAAGCGAGAGATGATTTCCCAGAACCTGAAAGTCCAGTGATCACAACTAATTTTTCTCTAGGGATGGAAATATCTATATTTTTAAGGTTGTGTACACGTGCACCTTGAACCTCTATTGTATTGTCTTTATCTAACATAATTTTGCAAAAAAGCAAAGTTAATCTTTTGATTTATTCTTTTAATAGAACACTTTAGAAGTTTATGTTAAAATCAATGGTTTACAATAATTTTTAATCAAATTTAGGAGCAAGAAATACTGAATTATCAACAACTTTTGTCCCGCTTTACGTTTCAATCTTATTAGGCAAAACAATTGCCTAATAAGGATTTTCACTGCAATCGGGGCTATTTAGAGTGATTAGAAGTTCTATTTGCGTTGGGGTATTGAGAACAGAAAAGTTATAAATTATAAATCAAGATTATTTACACATACATGATTCAGATGAATTGTTTTTTTGAAATTTCTTTAGTGCTGTTTCAGCTAGCCCTTCAACCCCTTTAAGAATCCAGAAAATTGGTTTTATCAAGACAATAATTCCTACAACTGTAAGCACCGAAAATAAGATCCAGAATCCGAATCCCATCTCCATTGTAAAATCATGGAAATATAGATTCAAAATGGAGTAGATGCATAGAGGTATAGCCACTATAACAAGCGAAACCCAGACGATATATTTAATGGCATTAGCAGTATTGCTTAATAATATTTGCAACATGATATTTGTAAATTTTGACGTATTTGTATTCTTTTAATTTATGTACTTTATCTATTGTTTAAATGTCTGGCAGCCACGATCTTTTATAACTGTAAATGCGAGTTTGAAACTATTTATTTTGCAAAACTCGTAACCATTTTTAAAATACCTTGTTCGGCTTTTTTAAGTTGTGTAAGGTTGGCTTCGAGTTTAATCCATAAGGAATAATATTTATGTCCATCCATAATTTCGCTAGTTATTTTCCTTTTGATTGGTTTATGTTTCTTAGAGTCACATTAATATTTTTATGACAATTGACTACTTGTGCAATTTGATCATCGGTTAGAATGCATTTATATTTATTAAATATTCTTTAGAAGGTCAGTCGGGGTCAATTATCGTTCCCATGTTAAACACTCTACGGATATATGTGCTAGTGATCATATTTCTATAAAAGTAAAACCTTTCTAAAATTTAGATTTTATTGATAATGTAGGCTTCTATGTCTACTATAGTTTAGATGTAGCAGCAACCCATAAAGGTCAATGTATCTAAAAACGTTTGGGGGATTTTACTCGAAATTAAAAATTTTTAATGCAATAAAAAACCCCAAATCGTAATTTGGGGTTTCTAGGCTGTATCATTAGTATTCTGAACTATGATTTACTTGTAGCAATTTAAAAAGATTTGCGTTGATCGGATCTTTTTTATTTAGCTAACATGTTATATGCTATTTGAGAAAATAGCTCTCAATAGATATTTAAAAAAAATTACTGGGTCTGGGGGCTTTATGTTTTTAAGGTTGCATGAAATTTTTAAAGATTTGCATTTTTATTAAAGTTACTATATTCTGTAGAGTACTTAATTAATGGATGTAAATGAGTCATTATTTTATCGTCAGGGATTATCTTTCTATTAGAAATGTCTTTTATGAAAAGTCTTATTTTTGAATTTTTATTAATCTCTTTATTAATTGCTGCGTATTTAACAGAAAATACTTGATTGTGCTTATTTAGAACAGATGCTATTTCCATCATTCTTTTAACTTCACCATAAATGATAGGGGCCTGATTTGACATTTTAGCAATCATTTCAACAATTTGTTTTGTCGAGTTTACAATATGTTTTCGGCGTTCTATAACTTCGCTATTTAAGTTAATTACTTGGCTAACTCCTTGTATCAGTGTTTCTACAGCTACTGATGCTAGTTCGACTTTTAAGTCTGCTTTAGTAAATGTACTTTTATTATTAATTCTTTCAAATGAACTATCTAATGACTTCATAAATGTTTCACTAACATTGTCTAATTTGTCCTGAAAGTTTATTGAAACATTGCCAATAGTAACTTCTACATGTTCATTTTCAATATAATTAATGAAGTCGTTCTTTACTTCTTGTTTTTTATCTTTTGCAATGGTTTTGATTCTTCCAATTAAATTCTTTGAAAGCGATAGATTTTTCACTACTTCTTGTCTTTCATTTTTTAAATAATGCAAAGCATTTAATTGAGTTTGATTTAACGCTATGTAGCTTTCTTCCATTAATTTGTATGAGCTGACAGTTTTTTTGAACTCTCTTTCTTCATTTTTTAGTTTATCATACCCACCACCAGTCACGATATTTTTATAAAAGGTCATTATTGTAAAGATTTAAAGTTATTGTTTTGTTCTTCAATTAAGTTCAATATCTCATTAATTTCACTTTCTCTTTTTTCTGACGAAATTTCATTGATTGTAATTCGTAATTTATGATTGTAGTTGAATATGTAATATGGAAGAAAAAGACAATCGATAAGTAATAAAAAAATAATGATATATAATACTTCAAGACTGAACGGGGTATTTTTAACAGTTGTCCATAGTGTGTCAAAATGATCATAAAAAGATCGAATGTTAAATGCATTTACATATCCCAAAGCAAAAATTAAAATTGTTTGAATTACATATCTTATGTAGTATTTAAGGTATAGATAATGTCCTCCTAATAATCCTGTGAACAAATATAACAAGTATCCTTTTTTTATTTTCTTGTTATCATATACCTCAGCCATTGAACATCCTATTAAAACGCCACTTAGTAAATACAGAGTAATAAAGAGGATATACCAACCATATTTATATAGTAATCCTTTAGCCTGCCATCGGATAGTAGCTGCTCTCTCATAATCTCGATGTGCATTAAGAGAATCCTTAATCCTATTGTAGGAATCCCCTCGTTTAAATAAAATCTCTGAATCTGTAGGGTTTGAATTTAGATATAAGGTGTAATTTTTAATAGCTTCATTATAATTTTGGATATAATAAAAGCAGTCACCTTTTAAAGTTAAAATCTGTGAATTGCTGAATGATTTACTCAATTGAGAAAAATCATTCAGTGCTCTCTCATAATTTTCCGCTTTTATATTAAGATTACCTCTCTTAAAATAAATTATATCATTGTTTTGGTTAGGGGTTAATTTTGTGTAAATTTCATAATCAGATATACTTAGATCGTTCTTTCCTTCAATTGCATATACATTTCCTCTTTTTAAGTAGTATACAGCATTTTGTGGATCATTTTTTATACAAATTGAGTAGTCTTTGCTAGCATTTTCATAATCTTCATTGTCGCCGTAATAATCTCCTCTTACTGAATATGCTTCGATATCAAATTTATTATTGGTAATGTAAATGTTTATGTCATCAATAAAATCATCGTATTCAATATTGTAGTAGTTTGCTAATGCTCTACCTTTATATCCTATTGATTTCTCACCGTCAATATTTATAGCATCGCTGTAATTGTCTTTTGCTTTATCATAGTTTTTCATACTAAGATTCGTCATACCACTTTTTAAAAAAGCTGTAGATAATGTATCAGTAATTTTAATAGCGTCAGTGAATCTAATTATAGCTTTGCTATATTCCTTATTATTATATAAAGAATCACCAGTCCTAATCATCGAATTATATTGACTTATCTGTTCTTCGTAACTTAATTTGGAGCCACAGCTTATTAATAACATGCTTAAAAAACTAAAAAGTATTTTCTTGTCCATATTTAAAAATCTAGCTCTAGTGGTGCATTATTATCAAGTAATATATTTTTGAAATTTTCAAAACTATCTAATGGGTTAGTTGATGCAAAATCACTTGCACCTTTCAAACCTTGTAGAATTAAGTCATCATTATTTTCACGTATACCTTTGTTTATTATTTCAAAATGCTTGTCTATTATTCTAGAGCGTTCACTGAAAATTGCGTGTAAATATCCTTGTTTAATTTTGAAATCAGAAACAATTGAAACTAATTCATTTTTCAGTCGTAAATTTTCGTTATCCAATTTTTTTGATTCTATGTAAATATCACCTATTTTTCCAATCATGTCAGAGGTGTTGTGTATATTTTCATTACTTCTAATTGCAAATTCATTTACTTGACTCAAAAAATTTTTAGTACTTTCAAAATTTGCTTTATTGATTAAATTGCTATCCATTTTGTTAATATTATTTATAAAGTAGGTGAATGTTTTCCTTTTCCTGCACCATTAGGATGACGATGACAAGTATTTCCAGTTAGGCTTGAAATACTAGAAGCTGAAGCGCCACAATATTTGCAATTGTACTGTTTTTTCTCAGATCCTTCGAAAAACTTATGTTTACCTTTTCCAAGTGGATGTCTATGACAGGAGTTAGCTGTTAAGCTAGATATAGAAGGGCTTTTAGTGCCACAGTATTCGCAATAACATGTATTCATTTTAGCTTCGTTTGGGGGATTTTCAACCGAAATTAAAAATTTATAAAACAATAAAAAACCCCGAATCGTAATTCAGCGTTTCTATTCTATATCAGTAGTATTCTAGACTATAATTTAATTTTCTCTGTCAAGAAACAATGTTATCACTACGGTGGTTCCGGTTTCTGAGAATTTTACCTCAATTGGATTTACATTATTAGGCTGCATGATTTTCAAGCGTTCAGTAGCAATAGATAATCCTTTTGAGTTGTGATTACTCGTCATCTCTTTTTTTCCATATCCATTATCTGTAATCGAAATTTGTAAGTACTCCTGATTTAACTTCTTAAAGGCAATTTCGAATTCTGGATTTATATGTTTGTCGTCAAATGCATGTTTAAAAATGTTTTCTATGAATGGTTGCAATAACATTGTAGGGATAGATACCTGTTCTTGATTAAGGTCTGCGTCTATGGTGATTTTGTGTACAATTCGATTATTAAATCTTTTATTTTCTATTAAAATATAGGTTTGTAAATAGTGGATTTCATTCTCAATACTTATGGCTTGTTTAGAGGAATTATCTAATGTTTGTCTCATTAAGTTAGCAACTTCACTGATGTAAATACTAGAGTTAATAACATCTTTGTTAAATACAAAGCTTTGAATACTTGTCAACGCGTTAAACGTAAAATGCGGATTCATCTGACTTAATAAAGCTTCTAATTTGGCTTTAGAAATTTCTCTTTCATTTACTGCTTTTTGTTTGGCTTGCTTTTTAATATTGGCAGTAATTAATACAATTATTATGATTGTTATGAGGGCAATTAAAGCCATAAACCAGGTTGTTTCCCAGAAAGGATGTTTAATATTTATATCTAGAATACTAAAGGTTTTGACCTTTCCAGAATGCATATCTGTTACTTCAATTTCCAATTTGTAAGCATCAGCAGGTAAATACGACAAATAAACAAAAGGCTTGTCAGAATACGGGCTCCATTGATTGCTTTCCTTTAATCGGTATCTAAACTTTAACTTATTCGAGTAGGAGTGGCCTTTAGGCACAAAGTCAATAGCAATAGTATTCTGGCTGTAGTCACATAGTAACGCCGTTTCAGTATAGCGCATCCATTTAAAATGTTTTCGAGAAATGGGCACTGAATTGATTTTTATGTCTTTTATTTCGATACTAGAAACTGTATTTTTTTCTGCTATAAGTTTGTCTAAATTTACCGTGTAAAAACCTTTTTTAGTTCCTAACCATAAAGTGTTTCCAGATAATTTTGCACTAATTATTTCTGCATCCTTCAACCCTTGATCTTTGTCAAACAATTGTAAATTGCCATCATGATAAATATTAATCCCAAGATCAGTACCTATCAAAATATAGTTTTTGTATGATTCAAGAAAGTTTATTGTATTTCCCAGTAGCTTGCCTTTTGGAATTTTTTGTAAAATTTTAAAAGATCTTGAGTCATCTACAATAGTGATTCCACTAAGCTCTGAAGCAATAATTAAATTGCCATCTTGGTTTTTAGTAATAAATTTTAACTTGTCTTCCTTCCATACATTAGCGCTCAATAGTGACTGGCACTTATTATTTATATAAGTATACAACCCTTGAAATAGGGATATGAAATAGGTCTTGTCTCGATTATTTAAAATACCTACAACATTTAATGGAGTGTCTTTATCAAATTCAGAGTAGTGTTTTGCTTTCAGATTATAGACATCATCATAAATACGGACACCTGCATAGGGAATCGTTTCAATAAATTTGTTATTGTTTGTAAATCCTATTTTATAACTATGCAAGGGTATATAATTGATTATTTCTCCTTTCAAGCTAATTTCGTAAATGCCTATATTACTAGTTAGCCATAGCGATTGCTGGTGTTTAATTAATCCGTAATACTCGATTTGGGTAGCTGGAATTTTATAGTCTAACTCAAAGTAGCCTTCCTTGTGAGTAGGTACCTTATTTTCACTATTGGTAACGTAGCCCACTTCGTATTTTTTAAAGGCTTCATTTGTGATTGTTTTCGAAATAACATTCGAACCATCTAGAAAGGAAAGTCCATCTCCATGGACTATAACTTTATGAGTATCGAAAATTTCAAAATCTATTACCTTTTTATTAGCAAACGGATTGTAATCAATTG
Source organism: Flavobacterium frigidarium DSM 17623 (assembly GCF_000425505.1). Lineage (GTDB taxonomy): Bacteria > Bacteroidota > Bacteroidia > Flavobacteriales > Flavobacteriaceae > Flavobacterium > Flavobacterium frigidarium. The sequence goes on from NZ_KE384392.1 coordinate 54,806, forward strand.
TTCTACCGAGTTGCACTTCGTAAATTCCGCGGTCTTTTGAACCGACATATAAAAAATCGTTCTTAGAGTTATAGATTACATTTAAAATATTAGGAGAGTCAACACCATATTCTTTTGAAATAGGAGTCATTCCATTATTAGCAACAGTGTAAAGCCCACCACTTTGATCAAATACGCCCCAGGCAGCAGCATACAAGATACCTTGCTTATCTGCAGCATAATCCCAAACTGTTGTACTCCCAAAACTTCTGGTTTCGGCTTTATTCGCAAGTACATTTTCAATTTCGAATTGATTCAAACTGGCTTTGTTTCCTACAAACAATTGACTGCCAAATTGACCTAATGAGAACGCGTGCTCAGCTGCTAATATTTGCTCGATATGTGGAATATCGTCTTTAACTACAATTTTAAAAATACCTTCATTAGATGTAGAAAAGTATACTTCATCTTTATAAAGCATGAAATAAGTTACAATAAAAACACCAAAATGTGGCACAATTCCGTTAGGAACTACCAATTTATTTGTTTTTATATCGATGATTGCAACTCCTAATTCGGTACCCACATATATCTTGTCATTATAAGAAAGTAATTTGTGAGCTCGGTTATCAGGTAGACCTTTACCAGTGTCAAAAAGGCTATACTTTTCTCCATCATATTTAAAGACACCACCTCCATAAGTTGCAAACCACATATTGCCTTGAGTATCTTGTGCAATATCCCAACAGCTATTGTTTGTAATTATTTTAGGCAAAACAAGGGAAGAAAAGTGTCCGTTTTCAAATTTAGAAATACCATTTTCTGTACCTATCCATAGTTCTTGATTTTTATCAAGAAAAAGGGAACGTACGGCATTATTTGTCAAACCATCTGCTGTAGAGTAATTTTTTGTAGGACGATATTGAGCATTAGAAAACGCAGCAGTCAACAATACTAAAAGTAGAATATAATTACTGACTAATCGCATCCATTAGGCTTGATTTATTATATTCTGTAACGGTAATTGAATAGTCATTTAAGAGTGTCAACTTTTTATTTTTGGTATGGAAAGATTTTACAAACTTTTTATTTACGACAGCACTGCTACTCACTTTTAAAAATGAGTTATCAGCTAATAATTGAAAAATCTCTTTTAATGACTTAGAAACGACAATGGTTTCACTAGTGGTTTCAATAGTACATTTTCCATTTCCGTTACTCGTTTCGCAGTACAGGATTTCGTCAATTACGACAACTTTAAAACCATCATTATTAGGCAATATGATGGACTTTTTAGTGTTCACCAAATTGTTTTTTAAAACGTCAAATCTATTTTGATTACTACTTATTTCTGTCTTGTGTTCAAATCGATCGATTATAGATTTAATATTTAATGGATTGATTGGCTTCATTAAATAATCTAAAGCACTACACTTTATTGCTTCTATATACTCGTTAGCGTGACCTGTCACAAATACAATTTCAAAAGGAACTACATTATAATGGCGAATTAATTCAAAACCATTTTTCTGAGGCATGTCAATATCTAAAAAAACCAAATCAGGTTTGTTATTTGCAATAGATATGATTGCTTCATCAACAGAGCTGCACAAATCTACAATTGTAATTTTATCATTACTGTAAATTTCGCAAAAATTATGAATTAGCTCCCTTGATTTGAAGTCGTCGTCAACAATTATGGCTTTGATTGTCATAGGTTTAATGAAATTAGAAACTATAGTATTGGGACGATAGATTCTAAAGTTTATTTGTTAGGTTAAATGTAAGAGCACAAACACTCTTAAAACTGAGTTTGAGTGCTATTGATTTTGAAATATAGCAAAATAAAAAACACTAATTAATAAGTCGTGTTTTTATTTTCAACATTTGGAGTATTTTGCTACTCAAATCTACTACTCAATAGTCATTGCTTTTAACTTGCTTCTATAAGCTTCTAAAGCAACCGATTTAGAGATGAATCCAAAGTAGATTTCATCCTTAATTACTGGTAAATACGTCATTTTTGATCTTTCAAATTTATTCATTACCGTTTCCATACTGTTAAAAGGATAAACTACCTCTGCAGGTTCTACCATTATATCCTTCACTAAGGTGTATTTAACGCGGTAGGAATTAAAAATGATTTCTCTTATATTATTAAAGTGAATAACTCCAATTAAGTGCTTCTCTTTATCTACGACAGCAAAAATCACTTGATTCGAATGTGAAATCAAATCGACTAATTTCTCTAAATTTTCATCTGGTGAAAGGGTTAAATAATCGGTTTGTATGATAGCATCTGTTTCTAGAGTAGATAAGACATTTGTATCTTTATTACTGGTAAAAGCATGTCCTTTTTGAGCTAGATCTTTAACATCCATAGAGTGTTTTTCAAATCGTTTAGAAATAGCAAAACTTATGGAAGCAACAATCATTAAGGGAAGCATCAAGCTGTAACCACCAGTAATCTCAGCAATCAAAAATATCGCCGTTAATGGAGCGTGAAACAAACCACTTAAAATACCTGCCATTCCAACCATGGTGAAATTGCTTACTGGTAAATGCGTTAAGCCTGTCATGTTGATAAATTTAGAAAAAACAAATCCAACATATGATCCTACAAATAGGGAAGGAGCAAAGTTTCCTCCATTTCCACCAGCTCCTAAAGTGATTCCGGTTGCAAAAACTTTCAGCATCATGGTTAAACCAACAAACGCAATGAGGACCCAATTGTTATTTCTAAAATCACTAAAAAGAGTGTTTTCCAATATTTTGCCCGGATTGTTATCAGAAAGTACTTTTATGCTTTCGTAACCCTCTCCAAAAAGTGTGGGAAAAACAAAAATTAAAACAGCTAAGATAGAAGCTCCAAATAAAGCTTTTTTATAAGGACTTAATTTCAGCTTGTGAAAAAAGTGTTCGGTACGTTGAAAATTTCGAGTATAATAGATAGAAAGGAAACCGGTAAGAACTCCCAATAAAACATAAAAAGGAATCTTGTGGTAATCAAAAACTTGTTGCTGTCTAAAGTTCAATAAGATGGTTTCATCTAAAGCAATCACAGAAACCAAAGCTCCCGTGGCTGCTGCAATCATAATTGGTGTAAAAGCAGAAATACTTACATCAACAAGTAAAAATTCAACGGCAAATAATACTCCTGCAATAGGTGCGTTAAAGGCTGCTGCAATTCCAGCGGCAACTCCACAACCAATAAGCAATGTTCGATCCTTGTAGCTCAACTTGTATTTTTGAGCATAGTTCGAACCAAAAGCTGCACCTGTAACCACAATAGGACTCTCAAGACCTGCCGAACCTCCCAGACCCACGGTTAACGAACTGGTAAAGATTTGAGCGTACATTTGCTTTTTTTGAATAATACTTGCTTTCTTGGCAACCGAATATAAGATTTGTGAAGTTCCTTTCTCAATAGAACCTCCCAGAAAACGCTTTACTACAAAAACAGTTAGTACAAGTCCCGCAATAGGAAGGATACTATTTATAAAACTTAATTTTAGTATTCCGTTGATGTAAGTAGCAAACGAAAATACCCAGTGAGCAAAGGTTTTTAAAACGATCACTGCAAAAGCTGAAGTGATACCCACTAATATACTAGATAAAAAGATAAATTGCTTCTCTGTTAGCATGGACTGTGACCAAGCTATTATTCCTTCTAATTTAGATCTTACCTTTTTGAACATTATTCTTTGTTTGAAAATGCTAAATTACTATTATTTTATCCCCTAAATAAATTTTTGAACGCTTCTTTTAAGCAAAATAAATAATATTGCTAACGAAAACGTATTCTTAAATATTTTAGTTGAAAAGCGTTTTGATAGCTGTGTTTTAACAGTTAGAAACCTATTGCCGTATCGTCTCCTCTATAATCTGCTCCGCCTTCTAGACGACCGTCGGGTAAAACCAATACTGCATCAACTTTTCCTATTACAGGTGTCGTTATTTCATTGATGATGTATCCCTTATTTTTTAATTTTTCTAAAGTCTCGACGCTGAAAGTATTTGGTTCAAAAGTGATTAAATCAGGCAACCATTGATGGTGAAAACGAGGCGCATTTACTGCTTCTTGCATGCTATAATCATATTCATAAACATTTAATATGGTTTGTAGCACTGAAGTAATAATTGTTGAACCTCCTGGGGAACCAACAACCATAAATAACTGTCCATTTTTCTCTACAATTGTTGGCGTCATCGAACTCAACATGCGTTTTCCTGCTGCTATACTGTTTGCTTCATTCCCTACTAGTCCAAACATATTAGGAACTCCCGCTTTTGAACTAAAATCATCCATTTCGTTATTTAAGAAGAAACCGAGCTCGTCGCAATAGAATTTTGATCCATAACCTGCATTTAAAGTTGTAGTTGCAGAAACAGCATTACCAAATTGATCCACAATAGAATAGTGTGTAGTTTCCATACTTTCGTTGTAATTTACATCTCCTTGTTTAATACTGCTCGATAATGTTGCTTGCATGGGGTCAAAACTATCCATTCTATTTTTTAAGTAGGTAGGATCCATCAACTCTTGCAAAGGAATTTTGACAAAATCTGGATCTCCTAGAAAGTAACTCCTATCTGCATATGCTCGTCGTTCTGCCTCCACAATTACCTGAATTGCATCTGGAGAATTGTGTCCCATTTTAGACAAGTTAAAAGGTTCAATCATACTAAAAATTTGTGCCAAACAGATGCCGCCACTACTAGGTGGAGCCATAGAAATCACATTTAAATCTTTATATTTAAAAGTAAGTGGATCACGCCATTTTGCTTCATAAGAAGCCAAGTCCTCCATTGTTAATATGGCGCCTTTTTGTTGTAAATAATTGATTAACGTTTTTGCAGTTTCTCCTTTATAAAATTCGTCACGTCCATTTTCCGAAATTCTTTTTAAAGTGGCTGCTAGTGCAGGATATTTTATAGTGTCTTGCTCTTTGTAAGTTTTTGATAGAACACTATTTGGGCCATTGTATTTATTTAGGGCATCGTGATAGTCTTTTAATCGTTCTGCCTGCTTTGCTGTGACAACCACACCACGGGCTGCTAACTCAATTACTGGTTTCAAAATTTGAGCTATGGGTAAAGATCCTAATTTGTCGTGCACTGCAAAAATTCCTGCTATAGTACCGGGAACACCTATGGCCAGAGCAGTTTGCGTACTTTTACCGGGAATTACATTTCCGTTTTCATCTTGAAACATTTCTTTTGTGGCGGCCAGTGGTGCTTTTTCTCTGTAATCTAATGTACCTGTAGTTCCATCAGCTTTGCGATAAACCATGAATCCGCCACCACCTAAATTTCCAGCATATGGGTAAGCGACTGCTAATGCTAATTCAGTAGCAACCATAGCGTCAAAGGCATTACCGCCTTCTTGCATAATTTGGATTCCTATTTTTGATGCTTCTGAACGTGCAGAAACAACCATAGCTTTGTTGGCCACTAAATCTTTTGGAGCTTTAGCAGTCTTTTGAGATTTGCATCCAGTTATAGCGATGAATAATATAAAAATGATTTTCTTCATGTTGTCGTTTTTGTTCCGTTTAAGTCGCAACGCAATTTTAAAAAAAATGCAGCTCAACAATTTATCTTGCAATCTCTTAACTTATCCGTTTATGGCTATTTGCTGTTGAACGTGTTGCTGTAAATCCCTAAAAAAGGTTGTAAAGTCTTCTTCAAAATCACTGTAAAACTCTTGGAGTTCTTCGGTTGCAAATCGCATTTTAGATTTGTTTTTTGTACGACCGTCCATCTGAGTTAGAATACTGTTGATACCCTCTATAGTTTGATAACTTGAAAGCCAATTTTGTTTAAACATGTAGGGCATGAATCCTATTGTTTTTTCCGTTAACACAGCTTGATTTTGTCGTAATGATTCATAGAAGTTTTGAATGAATTCCTCTAGATTTTCATTCGAATAAACAGACCAATTTTTAGCCAAAAAATGATCGTAGAAAACATCTACAATGACTCCAGCATAATGATGGTAGCGCGCATGTAGTTTTTTTGTGCTTTGTCTAAAAACAGGATGCGCATCTGTGAAGGTATCTATGGCTCTGTGAAGCGTAATGCCTTTTTGAATATCTATTGGGAATTCTTCAAAGTGTTTTCCTCGAATTCCATCGGCCATGAAATTTCCTATTTTGATATAATCATTATCTCCCGAAAGGTATATGTGTGCTAAAAAGTTCATTCGCCTAAATTATGAATTCTAAATGACTTTTTTAAGGAGGCAATTATTATATTTGTGAAAATTATACCGTTGAACAAACATTTAAAAAAATAAGAATGACTTTAATAAAATCAATATCTGGAATTCGTGGAACTATAGGTGGTAAAGTAGGGGACAACCTTACTCCGGTTGATGCCGTTAAATTTGCTTCGGCTTATGGAACATGGTTAAAAAACAGTAGCCAACCTAAAAATGATGACGAAAAACTTAAAGTAGTTGTTGGTCGTGATGCCCGTATTTCAGGTCCTATGATTCATAACTTAGTTGTTAATACTTTGATTGGTCTAGGAATTGATGTGATTGATCTAGGGCTTTCTACAACACCGACCGTTGAAATTGCTGTTCCTCTTGAGAAAGCTGACGGTGGAATTATTTTGACGGCTTCTCATAATCCAAAACAATGGAATGCACTAAAATTGCTTAACGCAAGAGGGGAATTTTTAAACGGAATCGAGGGGGAAAAAATTCTTGTCATTGCCGAAGCTGAAGCATTTGATTTTTCTGATGTAGATAGTTTAGGCGAAGTTACAGAGAATGATGCCTACATGGATATTCACATCGACGAAGTTTTGAACTTAGCTTTAGTAGATGTTGAAGCTGTAAAAGCAGCCAAATTTAAAGTGGTTGTAGATGGTGTGAATTCATCAGGAGGAATTATCATTCCTAAATTGCTAGAGCAAATGGGAGTGGAAGTAGTGAAATTATACTGCGAACCAAATGGGCATTTCCCTCATAATCCAGAACCTTTAAAAGAACACTTGACTGATATTTCTGAATTAGTAGTTAAAGAAGGTGCTCATCTAGGAGTAGTTGTTGATCCTGATGTGGATCGTTTGGCATTTATTTGTGAAGATGGAGAAATGTTTGGTGAGGAATATACACTTGTGGCTTGCGCCGATTATGTATTAAGTAAAACTGCTGGAAATACAGTTTCTAATATGTCGTCATCACGTGCATTACGAGATGTAACTAATAATCATAACGGTACATACGAAGCTTCGGCGGTAGGGGAAGTGAATGTGGTTGATTTAATGAAAAAAAATAATGCTATAATTGGTGGTGAAGGAAATGGTGGAATCATTTATCCTGAATCGCATTATGGTCGTGATAGCTTAGTAGGTGTTGCCTTGTTTCTAACGCATTTAGCTAATAAAAAAATGTCAGTTTCAGCGTTGCGCGCATCGTATCCCGAATATTACATGAGTAAAAACAAAATTGAGTTAACGCCACAAATTGATGTTGATGCAATTCTTGTAGCAATGACTGAGAAATATAAAGACGAAGATATTACAACAATCGACGGTGTCAAAATTGATTTTGCTACAGAATGGGTTCATTTAAGAAAATCAAATACAGAACCGATTATTCGTATTTATACAGAAGCGCCTTCACAAGCAAAAGCAGATACATTAGCCTTAAGAATTATTGACGAAATAAAAGCAGTAGCGGGAATCTAAAACTCTTACTACCACCAAAAATAGAAAACCCTTTCAAATTATTTTTGAAAGGGTTTTTATATGAATTATAACATTATTAATTTGTAGAAGGGCAGCATTCAAAAGCTTTTCTTTTATTTTCATACCATGCATTCATTCCTTGCGGAAAATGCATTAGTTCCTGCATTTCTCTCATTGCTTTGCTGTGTGCCTCATCTGATTTTTCAATCATTTCCAATGCGTGTTTTTTACTTAATTCTGCTATCTCTTCAAAAGTTTTTGCTTGAAACTTGACGTCACATGCTCCGCCAAGATCTTTACAGGTCATCGTTTTCATAATTTTATTATTTTTTATTAAAAAGACTAAAAACTACAATTCGTATGCAATTGCTGGTAAGATTCCAAAACGTTTTTATGTCTCTATGAAAGGTTATATCGTAAATATAAGTAAAAATTATGAGAATTATACGTTTTAAAAAGGCTTTTATGTAGAATTATATAAACAAGGGCTTTAAAAAGTAAATTGGCAATAGCTATTACAGGTTAAAATATTGACAATATTCATCCCTTACATTCATAAAAAATGGCCACTAATAGTTAGAATTATAAAGTGGAGATGATATATTTTAAAGATTATCAATTTCTAATAATAAATTTATTAATCCCATTTATGGTAGTGCGATACTGCTAACTTTCCGCCACCGGTAAAAAATAAAGCAACACTTCCTAGGAGGTATAAACCAACTAGCTCAAGTTCCCAACCACCATTTTTAGTTAATGAAAAAAGTTGGTCTGCGTGAACTAAGCCTATTATGAATAGAACACCTAATGCATAAGCAGCCGCGGCCAACCGCGTTCTAAAACCTATCAATATTAATAGGGGAGCTATTACTTCTGTGATATATACGCCGTAAGCCATAAATTCTGGTAATCCTTTTTCGGCAAGCATTCCTTCAATAAATCCAGTATTACCTATTTTAGCAATTCCATGCAAAAGCATTAATAAACCCACCGCAACTCTCAAAACTAATAAACCTAAATCAGTGTTTTTTCTCATGTCAAAAAATTAAATTAAAACTTTTATTTCTATTTTCGAAAACTAAAGTACTATTATTATGTTACAGTCATATAGATATGAAGAATAAATTAATTGTTGGTATTATTTTTTTGCCTTTTGATTTGCATGTGTTCAAGTTGCTTTCCCACAAGATTTTTGTCACTTTGGTAAATAAAACCTAATTTTTTATAAAGTCTTTGTGCAGCTCTATTTTCTTTTTCAACTAACAAGCCTAGAGTTCGATTTTGTTGATGTACGAAGACATCGATAATAAATTGCAACAGCATAAATCCTATTCCTTTCCCTTGCTGATTAGTTTTTATACCAAATGTATCTATATAATATTCGCCTGCCTGAGTTTCGTCATCAATAATAATCTCGCGATTAAAATTTATTTTCAAATAGTTTATAATAGGCATTCTTAGTGTATGCAATTCTGCACCATTATAGATATTTATAGCGCCAATTATTTGATTTTCATTAGAGACAACCCAACAATTTTGATAAGAATATTGATTGTCTTCTTGCGCAACAAAATGCAGTAAAAATTCATAAGCTACATCTGGATCGTTCTTTCCTATAAATGCATAAACGATGCTCTCCATTGCAAGTAGTAAACATTTGGCAATGTCTGGAGCATCGATTGATGTCGCTTTTCTAATTATCATATTTAGCGTGTATCGTATTTTAAAAAGCTAAATTTAGTTTAAATACTTTAATTATTATTTTATAAAAAATTTTATCTTATCTCTTTTACTAATTTTGTTCCATCAGGATCAGCTTGTGTTTTTAATTTACAAAAATCTTCAGCCCACTGTGAGGTTCTAATGCGTAAAGGTGGATTATCATTCTGAGCTGCTTGCAGAACAATTATGGCTATTCCAAATCCTACTACTGTTGATGTTACTGCACGCAATACTTTTTATTTACTAAACCAATACTTTATCTTTAGTTATTAGATAGAACATTCGTTCCAATATTTAATCAAATTTTTTTAAGCCTTGATTCCGTCCCAAGCCATTTTTATATGGTTGTTCGTTAAATTTTCAGTTATAGTAACTTTAGTTGAGTTATTACGTAAAAAAGAAAACACTGCTCCTCCTACAAATTGAATTAATTCAGCAGTATCTATGTCCTTTATAATGCCATCAAGCTTTCCTTTTTCAATTAAGTCATAAACTGACTTTACTGCAGTCAAACCACTATTTTTACTATCATCTGTAATTATTGGGGAAGCTTGCAACTGCTCCATAAACATAAAGTATGGTGGGTTTTTTCTAAAAAAATCAATTATAGATTTAAAATATTGCTCAAACTGTATTTTGACAGCCATATCTTTTTTAAAAGGAGCAAACATACTTAACTCTTGCTGTTTGATGTAGACATAAATATCATTTATTAGAACTTCTTTAGTAGGGAAGTAGTTATAAATTGTTCCCATTCCAGTTCCCGCAACCTTTGCCACAGCTGACATTGGCGTGTTATGTACACCTCTTTCAGCAAGTAATTGTAACGCAGCAAGTAGTATAGAGTCCTTTTTTGTCATATTGCAAAGATATATTATTTGGAATATGTATTCCAAATAATAATTAATTATTTTAAGCTATTAGGAGCAGAATATCCCTATTGACAATTACGATTCTTCCTGCTGTACACTATATCTCTTATTTTTGCTATCGCAACATAAGAGGATGTCGCTTCCATCAGGGCTATTTAGTGCCAATTCGTTTCATAAGAATAGTAGAAGCAGGCCCAAATATTTACCATTAGTAGCTCTACCACCACACGATAAAAAACTGAACATATTTGTCGCCTTTTTTTTGCCAACACAAAGGGGCTTGTTTTTCTTCTAGATTGGTTTTTAATTGTTCTAATATGGATTCCTGATCACACCACGTTTTATTGCTGACTGGATCAGTTCCCCACTCTTTCTTAAATGGTAAATAGTATTCATATTCTGCTGAATTTTGATTGACAAAAGTTTCGAAGTTCATATAATGGCCTTTCACAGCTTTTTGATACTCTGGAGGAAGTTTTGTTATGTAATCGTAGGGAATGTATAAAGAAGCCAACAAACAGAGTTGCTGCTCGATTAATTCTATTTTAAGATTTTTTAAGGTCTCAGCTGTTGCGGCATTATGAAGTAAGGGAAATTGTTTATTCTTAAGTTTTTCCAACTTTTCGAATAAAGAATCATTTCTATTGGGACCAATCCAATTTTTGACAAATGTTTCTGAAATTGAAGGGTCTAGCAAATAAAATTTATAGGCTAATTCCAGATGAATATGTCGTTTAGAAGAGGTTTGCTCAATAATAAAATCTATTTCCCCAATCGTTTTTTCATCTTTTTTGATTTGGATATTCTCATAAATCATTTCATAATTTGAAGAAGTACGAATTAATTTGGAAACGACCTTCTCAACCAAATGTCCTAATCTAAGGTTTGTAGGTAAATCAAAATCGAGGTCAACTACAGTATTTAAATCCTGAAGATCAAACGTTGGATAACCAGTAATCGTACTATCTAAACTGACAGCACTTAAAATAGAATGGATTCTTTGTTCGTTACTCATTTAAATAGGAATTTGATTCTGTATTCGAAAATACAATTAAAAAGTTATCTTCTTTTTGCTTCACAGAGATACGCAAATAAATACAAAGGGAATAATGTAGCATTTAAAGGAAGCGCATTCTTACATATGGTGAGCTAATTGTAAAAGTAAATTAGCTGAAACATACTATCTTGATTACGCTAAAATTTATTTAAAATCAACATATAAAAAAGGTTTATTATTATCTTTCTGTCTCTGACAAAAGAATAATAATAAACCTTACTAGTTAGATAATGAAATTCGAAACTATGTTATTTGATTCCAAATGGCTTGACTTGTAATTCATTTAACCATTCTGTGCCATATTTGCTTGTTAAGTATTGAGAAATAATTTTGTTGTTCATTGTAGCATTTTTATAAGATAATGGATCAATAACACAGTTTTCTTTTATGGCACCAATACCATACTTGTCCTTAAAAGCTAAATAATCCTCTGGTACCGTATTGTCGATGCCGTGCAAAATGAAGTTCACAGAACCTTTGCTAATGAGATTTTCTATTTCTTCATTCGTTGTTTTTAAATCTAAATTTTTTGAACTCGAACTAACGTTCATCGTATTGTTTACATCTAACTTATTTGTCAATCTTACAGTAATGACGTTTTTGTTTGAACTCATTTTTGCTGGATAAATGGTATAAACATCAAAATCTTCTGAATTAAAAGTAAAGATGTACTTTCCTTTTTCTGGTAACGTAATTTTGAAAGATTCAGTATTATTAACGTCAATTTTGTGGTTTGTACTAATATTAATGAACTGCCCCGAAGTTAGTTCTTTGTTTGTCATATTTTCAAAAACAACAGTTGCTTCAATTTCATTTGCAAAAATTGTAGTAGTAAGCAATGCAACAATTAGCGTAAGGAGAGTCTTTATCATAGTTATTTTTATTAGTTTTCTATTTGGTTAGGAATTAGCATTACAGCTTATTTAGACAGCTGGTGCTTTGCTACGCCTAAAATACGACAAATTCACACGTTTTTATAATTAATTTATAATATAGTAATTTTCTCGATGTCAGTACTTGTGTAATAGAGCAGGAAAATTTGAATGTAATTAAAATGAACTAAATTGGAAGTGATTTTATTGCTAATACAGTAACTACTCTACTGTTTCAATCTTACTATTAATTTGCAAATTGCACTATGTAATTTAGAATTCGGTATGTTCCAATTCCCGAAAGGACTCCCATCATTATCCAAAAAAAGCGTTGCTTTAAATCCGTTGCTACCGTCTTTTTATCTATGGTATTCCCCTCTTTAATTAGGGATAGCTCTATTTTTCGATTACCAAATTGTACATACTTTGATTCTAAATAACAATCTTTATAGGGTAGTTGGTGAGTAGCTCCAGAAAATGAGTACTTTTTAGAGACTGTTTTATTGTTTATTACGATTTTTTCGAATCCAATCATTGTGTTATGGAATTCTATGATTTGATTCTCGATATTAAATTCAGCATATTTCATTTTTCAATTTTTGTTTTTAATCACTTATTAAAGTTCCATTTTCACTTAAAATTGTTTTGCCATCTTGTTCAATTTCAAGGGTGATATCAGCTGAATCCTTGGTCCCAATAACATTTCGATAGACCTTATAAACATAGTTCCCGTTAACAAAAGTAATTACGTGATTTCCACCGCTTCCGCTAAATGTTATTTCGCCACCATTGATAGTCAGTTCTGGCTTAGAAGATTCCTTATCAGTTACTTTCCAAGAAGCATATCTGTATTTTTCATTTGCTAATTCGTCGATCCTAATCAAATACTTTTTTGTTTTAATCTTGTAAGTTGGTTTTTCAAAATTGCTCAAAGAACTATGTAAATGCTCTTTTTGGTTTTTAACCAAATCAGTAAGCATCTCTTTTTCAGCAGCAGATTGGTAGGTAACAGCTGTAATAATACCGTCAGAATTTCCCATCCATATACTGCCATTGTCAAACATGATGCCTCTCCAACCAACTTCTGACCATTGTTCGATTTTTGAATTGGCAATTTTTTCGATAAGAATATTATCAAAAACTTTGCTAAATCGCTGTATAAATTCTTCTTTATTCTTTATACTTGGAATGGGGTATTCTCTCTTTAAAGGATAACTGATATGGTTTGCAATTTGTTCCACATCTTTTTGTTTGAACAAATCAATTAAAACTTGGATACTTGCTACTTCGCTGTCTTTAAGTGTTACAGTTGCCCCTGAATCTAATTCATTACTTACGTTCTCAATAGTGTCAGTAAGCTTTCCGTTTGCTACTGTACTAGATTTTTCATTTTTTTTCTGGTTACAACCTATAAGGAGTACCCCAAAAAATAGTGTTGCTAATCTATAATTTTTCATTGCTTGTTCTTTTGAATTTATCTGTAATCAATTAGATTATTTTACTATGACTAAGCTGTTATCAATAGCTGTATTACATAAGTTAAAGGTAAACTTTATTATAGATAACTTAAGCCAAATCGTCAGAAAATTCTCAAATGTAATACTATTGCTCTTTGCGGGGGATTCTATTAAATAACTGTCATTTGACTAATATGTGTTTTGCATTTTTAGTATAATGTATTGCTATATGGCAACAGTAACGAGATTGTCAAGAGCATTTTTGTAAAAATTGCAGAAAAGAATAATATTTCTGCTGTTAAGAGTATCTAGCCAATTTTTTTACAGTCATGCAAATTTCTCATTGAAATAGCTGTTTGAAGGCATGAAATGGCGAAAGCGCAAAGTGAATAAATACCTACGTGGAAATATTAATTTATTAGTTCTATAATAAACCAAAAGAGTATTTAATACAATACACGTTTTAGCCCCGGTAGTAGTGTAAGTGATTGCCGAAAGGAAACTATTTTTTTCTAGTTGGGGCAGAGCGACTGTAAGAAGCTCCTGAACCAACATTGAAAAAAAGTTTACTGGCAAGATCACTGCAACGGATGACGGGAATAGCTTCTATAAAAACTTTTTAATTATAGAATTTCTTCTACGTGGCGCTTGATGTTTTCGGCTATTTTTCTTGTGGGTAAATCGTTAGCGTCATGACCAAAAGGATCTTCGATTTCCTCAGCGATAAGTTCTAAACTTGCCAGAACGTAAAAAATGAAAACGACAACTGGGATGACATAGTACCCCAAATTAAACACATAACCAAAAGGCAATGTCATCACATAAAAAAATATAAATTTCTTGATAAAACTACTGTAAGAATAGGGGATAGGCGTGTTTTTAATTCGCTCGCATGCGCCACAAATATCAGTAAAAGATTGGATTTCGTGGTTTATAATGATGAGTTGGTCACCTGTTATTTTCTTGGCATTATACAGGTCGTTTATTTTATGAAATAATATTTTAGCTACTTGATTGGGCCTGTGTTTGTGATGCTCGATCACCACATCTTCAAAAAGTTGCTTGCTAGTTTCTTCGTCTTTTAAATGTTTATTTAAAATCGAGGCATAACTGGGAATTATTTTCCTAAAGAAGGCGCGATCGGACTCCTCGTGTAAAATAGCGGATAGTTTCAAAGCAAGATTTCTAGAATTGTTTACCAAGCTTCCCCATATTTTTCGACCTTCCCACCAGCGATCATACGCAGTGTTGGTACGGAAAACTAATAACAGCGAAATCACAAAGCCGAGCATTCCGTGCATGATAGAAATGTTCTTGACGTGGCTATCCTGCGATAATTTCCAATATTCAATTTCGAGATAGGCAATAGCTCCAGAATATAATCCAATAAAAATCATCATTGGGATTAATTGTCGAAATGTATCTGCCTTATGGAAACGAAAAATAAAGGTTATCCAGTCTTTTGGGTTGTATGAAATCATGCTTAGTTTTCGAAAATTAAATGTTGGTTTTTAAAAAGATGATAACGCAAAAATAGTGCTAATATTCTAATTTAAAAGTTAATGGTTCCAGCCAATTCTTTCAGCGCAATTTCGGATAATTTTGCTTGAAACTGTGCATCGCTGTAACGCACTTTTGCAATTACATAATTGAGTTGTGCAGTTCTAAACTCGATAGTTGTAATGGTTCCAATTCGAAATTTATCTAAGGTGATGTCGAGATTTTGTTTGGCAATTCCCTCATTTGTTTCCTCAAGATCAATCAGTTCTAAGTTGGTTAAATATGTTTGGTAAGCCGTCGCCAACTGACTTTCTAGAGCAAGACTTTGTTGCTCGATTTGCAAATTGGCATTATCAATTTGTAGTCCCGCAATTTTCTCATTTCGACGCTGTGCAAAACCATCAAATAGATTCAGTGAAGCGCTAAAGCCGTAGTTCAAACCACGAGCTGATGATTGAGTTGTAAATCCTAAACTAGATTCATTGCGGGAAAAATTGTATCCTGTATTTACTGCAATCGTAGGGTAGCGCCCCCCTTTGATTTGTTTTAATTCTAACTCGGCTACTTTTCTTGCTATGATCAAAGATTCAATTTGCGGATTTTGCTTTTCGGCAAGTGCTTTTAATTCAGCAAAGTCAAGGCGGTTTTCAATTTCAAAATGATCGTCGACTCTAAAATCGATTTGCGTATCTCTCGCTAAGATTTGGTTTAAAGCAATCTTAGAATTTTGATATAGTTCTTGCTGTCTTAGCAAAGCCACCTTATCAGTATTAATATCTACTTGAGCATTCAAAACCTCTAGTTTTGATGCTTTCCCAATAGTGAAACGGTTCTTTGCTAAACTCACACGTTGGTTCGAAATCACAATTGTGGTATCTAAAGCAGACAGCTGTTGTTGTTGTTGTACCAGGTCAAAATAAGCAGCTTGAACGTCACTAATTTTTGTAATTATAGTGAGCTTTAATTGTGTTTCTCCTAATTTTTCAAGTTGTTCTAGTTGCTCTTTTTTGGCAAACATTTTGAACCCATCAAATATAGTCCAACCCAATCCCACACCATAATTCAAACTATTGCTCTTACCATTATCTAAACTAGTGGTGGTGCCATCAGAGCGGGTTTGCGATAGGTTTTGTAAGTTGTTATTCTGTGAGATTGTAGCGGCAGCTGTAGGTAACATTCCTGCATTTCCTGCGCTCACATTAGTTTGACTTATTTTTAAATCATTCTTTGCAATCTTGATTTCGTAATTATTTTCTAAAGCAATTTTTACCGCATCTTCTAGCGATAACATTTCCTGCGCATTCCCTTTTATGAAACAAAAGAAAAGCAACAGCATCGTTGTAAATATCGTCTTATAGTTCATCTTATTTACTTTCATTTTCATATTCTTCAATGTGGTCAAATTCAGGATAATGTTTGCGGGCTTTTGACCACATCAAATACAAAGCTGGAATTACAAACAAAGTCAACACTAGTGAAAAAATGGTTCCACCTACGATCACCACTCCCATACCTATTCTACTCGTAGAGGCTGCTCCTAATGACATTGCAATAGGTAATGCTCCTAAAGAAATTGCTAAGCTGGTCATTAAAATAGGGCGTAAACGTGCCTCTGAAGCTTCTAGAATTGCTTGCAGTTTTGGTTTGCCTTGTTCTCGCAATTGATTTGCAAACTCTACAATTAAGATTCCGTTTTTAGTAACCAATCCAATTAACATTACCGTTCCAATTTGGCTGAATATATTCCAAGTTTGATCAAACAACCACAAGGAGAATAGGGCTCCTGCAACTGCCATAGGCACTGTTAAAATAATGATGAATGGATCGACAAAACTTTCAAATTGCGCTGCTAGAATTAAGAAAATTAATAATAACGCTAGTCCAAAAGCAAATGAAGTATTTGAACTACTTTCTACAAAATCGCGTGATTCTCCGCCTAAATCTGTAGTAAATGTATCGTCTAGTACTTTGGCTCTAATTCTTTCCATAGCATCGATTCCGTCATTGATACTTTTTCCTGGAGCAAGCGCAGCAGAAACAGTAGCCGACATGAATCGATTGTTATGATACAATTGTGGTGGCTGACTTTGCTCTTCGGTGCTTACAATATTGTCCATTTGGATTAATTCTCCCATGTTGTTTTTAACATACATCGAAGTTAAATCCAATGGTTTCGAACGGTCTTTTTGGTCAAATTGTCCAATAACTTGGTACTGTTTCCCTTTTTTCATAAAGTACCCAAAACGTTGTCCGCTTAAAGATAGTTGTAATGTTTGTGCAATATCAATTACAGAAATCCCTAAGCTTTCGGCTTTTTCACGGTCGATTGTTACATTGATTTCGGGTTTGTTAAATTTTAAATTAACATCGGTCATCGAGAAGGTAGGGTCGTTTGCAGCCTCTTCCATAAACAACGGAATTTTCTCTTCTAACTTAGCAAAACTCTGCGTTTGTATAATATACTGAATAGGCAATCCACCGCGTCTACTTACAGAAATAGTTGGTTGCTGTTGCACCGATGTTTTGGCATCGGGATATTGCTTGGTCCATTTGGTTAATTTCTCAGCAATTTGTTCTTGTGATAATTCTCGGTCCTCTTTTTCTTTTAGCGACAAGCGAATAAATCCACTGTTTACAGAGGAAGATCCAAAACCAGGCGAACTAATTACCAAACTCACTTTTTTCTCAGGAATAGAGTCGTCTACTAGTCTTGATATTTCTTGCATAAAACGATCAGTATATTCATAACTAGATCCTTCAGGTGCTGTCATTCTTAATATCAACGAGCTCCTATCATCATAAGGTGCTGTCTCTTTTTGAAGCAAATTATAGAAGACAAATATCAATGCAAAACAAGCAAACAGTATGGGGAAGCTCCACCATTTTTTTGTCATGAACTTGCTTAACGCATTGGCATAATTGCTATTTAGTTTTTGGAAATACGGTTCTGTGGCTACATAAAATTTAGATTTCTTTTGTTCGCCACCTTTCATTAAATACGCATTCAACATTGGCGTAAGCGTCAAGGAAACAAATGCCGAAATCAATACAGCAGCACCAATCACCACACCAAACTCTCGAAAGAGTCGGCCCACAAATCCTTCGAGAAAAATTACTGGTAAAAACACAGCTGCGAGCGTAATCGAAATCGAAATCACCGCAAAAAAGATTTCGTTAGATCCTTTTATTGCTGCCTCGATAGGTGTCATGCCTTCCTCAACTTTCTTGAAAATATTTTCGGTAACAACGATTCCGTCATCGACGACTAAACCTGTGGCTAGTACAATCGCTAGCAGTGTTAATACGTTTATCGAAAATCCAAACAGCCACATGATAAAAAAGGTTGCGATCAAAGAAACAGGGATATCAATCAACGGACGAAAAGCGATCGCCCAATCTCTAAAAAATAAATAGATAATTAAAATTACCAAAAAGATAGAAATCCCTAATGTTTCTGCTACTTCAAGTACTGATTTTTTTACAAATATAGTGTTGTCAAGCGCGATGTTTAACTGAATATCTTTAGGTAGATCTTTCTTTAAAGCTTCGTATTGTTCGTAAAAAGCTTTAGAAATATCAAGGTAGTTGGCTCCTGGGCGAGGCACAATCGCAAGTCCTACCAGCGGCAATCCAGATTGACTCAATTTAGTTTCGATATTTTCAGGACCTAATTCGGCTCTTCCTACGTCGCTTAATCGAACTACTTTTTCTCCTTCTGTTCGAATAATAATATTATTGAATTCTTCGGCTGTAGCCAAATTACCGACTGTTTTTACTGTCAATTCAGTGTTGTCACCAGTTAGTTTTCCAGAGGGTAACTCCACATTTTGAGCATTCAATGCGGTACGTACTTCGGCAACTGTTAAACCGTAAGAAGCTAGTTTTATTGGATCAATCCACAATCGCATCGCGTACCTCTTTTGTCCCCAAATTTGAACACCACTCACTCCTGGAATTGTTTCAAGTCGCTGCGAAATCACATTCTCGGCATAGTCGCTTAATTCAAGTGGCGAGCGCGAATCACTTTGTACTGTCATTGATATTATCGCATCACTATTGGCATCAGCCTTAGAAACCACTGGCGGTGCATCGATATCTTGTGGCAAACTGCGTATCGCTTGTGAAACCTTGTCACGAACATCATTTGCAGCTTCTTCAAGGTCTTTGTCTAAATTGAATTCGACAGTAATCGAACTACTTCCTTGCGAACTTGAAGAGGTAATATTACGTATTCCGTCGATCGAGTTAATCGCTTTTTCAAGCGGCTCTGTAATTTGGGATTCGATAATATCACTATTGGCTCCCGTGTAATTTGTTCGAATCGAAACCTGCGCAGGATCAATCGATGGAAATTCACGTACCCCTAAATAGGTATACCCAATGATTCCAAACAACACTATCGTAATGTTCATTACAATAGTCATCACCGGTCTTTTTATACTTAATGTAGATAAACTCATTTAGTTTAATATTTATATTTTGGCAATTAGGCTTTCGCCAAAAAGCTATTTTTCGATAATAATTTTAACTGGCGCATCATTTTTCAATGCCATTACTCCTGTAGTAATAACAGTATCTCCTGCTTTTAAACCTGAAAGAATCAGTAAAGAAGCATCTGTTCTAGTTGCTGTTTCGACCATAATTTCTTTGGCTTTTCCCATATTTGATATGAATACTTTTTTTCCGTTTTGTACTGGAATTACTGCTTGAGTAGGTACCACAATCGCATCTTTAATAACATCAAGTGGTAATTCTACATTTGCAAAGGTTCCAGGCAGTAATTTTCCGTCTTTATTATCAGTAATCGCACGAACTTGCAAAGTACGCGTGCTGGTCTCAACAGAAGGTTCGATTGCATATACCTTTGCAGCATAGGTCTCAGTAGATCCCGCAACTTTGAACTTTAATTCAGTATTGTTTTTTACTTGGTTGGCATATTTTTCAGGAATTGAAAATGTAATTTTCAGTTTCCCAATATTTACAAGATTTGCAATTAAGATAGAAGGGGTTACATAAGTTCCTTTTGAGATATAACGCAAACCAATTCTTCCTGAAAATGGAGCACGCACGGCTGCTTTTGCAATTTGTGCTTTTACTAGTTGGCTTTGTGCTTTCATTGACGCATATTCGGCTTTAGCAACATCATACTCCTCACGGCTAATCGCTTCTTTTTCTAGTAGTAATTTGGCTCTTCGTTCGTTTTCTCCGGCGAGGTTTTCCTTGGTAGTTGCCTGACTTAATTGCGCTCTTAATTCGTTGTCATTCACTTTAAAAAGCAGTTGTCCTTTAGTCACATTACTTCCTTCTTGAAAGTTAATGCTTTCTACAATTCCAGATACTTCAGAGCGTATTTCGACTTGCTCATTAGCTTCTATTGAACCCGATAATGATAGATTATTATTAAAGCTTTCTGGTTGCACCACAATTCCTGACAACTGCATGGCTTTTGATTTTGCACCACCATCTTTTGGGCCATCCGCTTTAGTGCTGTTTTCAGTAATTCGGTAGGCTATAAAAGCACCAAAACCAACAATTAATAAGGTGTAAATAATGTATTTTATTTTCATAATATAGGTAAATAGTAAAATATGTTTAAAATATTTGTTCGAAATATAATTCTATAAGTAAGCTCATGCAAAGCGTAAAAGTACAATTTAATTGCAGCCAAAAGTGTTTGTGTAATTGACAAACAGTTTGTTACAAATTAAATTCTATTGCTGCGCAAGACATGTGCTCATTTAAAGCATTCGTAAATACTCAAAATTAGACGTTAAAAGAGGGAAATTGTTTCACTTTTAAGTAAAAAAAGTTCAAAAATTTTTCGATAAAAAATTAAGAGATATAATTCCAAATATTTTTCTTTTTTGTTAGTTCGATATAAACCGCTCTAAGTCCCGCATGTTGGGGTTTTTCTAGTGGCGCATCGTCCTTTAAAATTTTCATCGCGTGACTTCTGGCTAGCGCTAGAATGTCTCTGTCTTTAACAATATCTGCAATTTGCAAGTTTAAGACACCACTTTGTTGCGTTCCCATTAAATTACCGGGTCCGCGCAATTTTAAATCCACTTCAGCAATTTCAAAACCGTCGTTTGAGCCTACCATGGTTTCCATTCTTGTTTTACTATCGGCACTTAATTTGTGACTCGTCATCAAGATGCAATAACTCTGATCGGCACCACGACCTACGCGACCACGCAATTGGTGTAATTGCGATAATCCAAAACGTTCCGCACTTTCGATAATCATCACTGAGGCGTTAGGAACATTCACACCAACTTCGATAACGGTTGTTGCCACCATAATATTGGTTTTTCCTTCGCTAAAGCGTTTCATTTCGGCATCTTTGTCCGCGGGTTTCATTTTTCCGTGAAGAATCGAAATCGAATAATCAGGCAACGGAAAATCACGAGAAATACTCTCATAACCGTCCATCAAATCTTTATAATCCATTTTCTCTGATTCTTGTATCAGTGGATATACAATGTAGATCTGGCGGCCTATCGCAATTTCGTCACGTATAAACTTCCATACTTTCAAACGGTTGCTATCAAAGCGATGCACTGTTTGAATGGGTTTACGTCCCGGAGGCAATTCATCAATTACAGAAATGTCTAGATCGCCATACAAACTCATTGCTAAGGTTCTAGGAATGGGAGTAGCCGTCATTACTAAAACGTGTGGCGGAATGCTGTTTTTCTTCCATAGTTTTGAACGTTGCTCAACCCCAAAACGGTGCTGCTCATCAATTACAGCTAGTCCTAAATTTTTAAATTTAACTTTGTCTTCGAGTAAGGCGTGCGTTCCAATAAGTATTTGTAGACTTCCATCTTCAAGTTCTTCATGGATTTTTCGTCTTGCTGCTGTTTTGCTTGATCCGGTCAATAATTTAATATTGATATTGAGTGGTTCAGCGAGTTCTGTTAAACCAATAAAATGCTGGTTAGCCAAAATCTCTGTAGGTGCCATCAAGCAGGCTTGGAAACCGTTGTCAAGCGCAAGCAACATTGTCATAAAAGCAACAATAGTTTTCCCTGAACCTACGTCTCCTTGCAACAAACGGTTCATTTGGGCATTACTACCCATGTCGGTTCTAATTTCTTTGATTACTCTTTTTTGTGCTCCCGTTAAAGAAAACGGCAAGTGATTTTGATAAAAACCATTGAAAAATTCTCCAACAATCGAAAAAGGATGTCCTTTTATCTTGTGTTTCTGAATCAGGTTTTTTGTAATCAATTGCAATTGGATAAAGAATAATTCCTCAAATTTTAATCGGAATTGGGCTTTCGCCAAAGCGTCACTGCTTTTAGGAAAATGAATGTTTATTAAAGCATCCTTTTTAGAGATTAGCTTTAACTCAGCAATCAAATAATCAGGTAATGTTTCTGTAAATAATGTATGCGTTTCTATAAATAGCTGCTGCATTATTTTATTAATCGTACGGTTTGAAATCCCGCGATTTGTCAATTTTTCTGTCGAAGGATACACCGGTTGCATCGCTGAACGCAAACTCTTTTCGTGTTCGCTAAGCAGTTCAATCTCAGGATGCGGCATATTGTACGCTCCATTAAAAGAGGTGCATTTTCCAAAAATCACACAGACTTCGTTGATTTTTAAAGATTCGCGAACCCACTTATGTCCTTGAAACCAAACCAATTCCATTTGTCCCGTATCGTCTACAAAAGTCGCCACAAGCCGTTTGCGACCTTTACCAAATTCCACCGTTTTTGCATTAATAATTTTACCAATGATTTGTACCTCGGCGACATTATTTTGCAATTCGTTGATTTTATAATAACGCGTGCGATCGATGTAACGGTTGGGGTAAAAATTGATTAAATCTGCGTACTTATGAATCCCCAATTCCTTACGAAGCAATTCGCCCCGACTGGGACCAACGCCTTTTAAGTATTCTATGGGAGTAAGTAGGAGGTTGTTCATTTTGTTTTTTTGGACGCTGATAAAACAAATTTGCCAATGCAAAAGCGCAGATCTAAACGAATTTTATTTTTGAAAAGCGAAGATAGTTTTTTGTTTGCAAATCTGGAAAAGCTTTTAGAGTTAAGGATGAATTAGTAAGGATTAAGTATGAAGGATGAATTATTAAGGGTTAAGGTTTAAAGTTTAAAGTTGACTTAGATTGTCTGTAGTAATCTGTGCTCTCTAGACATTTTTTCTTGGCTCTTGTTTCTTAGCTCTTGACTAATTACTTTTTACAAGAGTTTAATGTTTAAAGTTGACTTGGATTGTGTGCAGTAATCCGTGCTCGCTAGATGTTTCCTCTTCACTTTTTACCAATCACTATTTCTGAGAGTTTCAGGTTTAAAGTTTAAAGTTGACGTGGATTGTCTGTAGTAATCTGTGCTCTCTAGATATTTCGTCTTACCTCTTGGCTCTTGACTCTTGGCTGTTCACTCTTGACTGTTCACTCTTGACTCTTG
Source organism: Flavobacterium frigidarium DSM 17623 (assembly GCF_000425505.1). GTDB lineage: Bacteria > Bacteroidota > Bacteroidia > Flavobacteriales > Flavobacteriaceae > Flavobacterium > Flavobacterium frigidarium. The sequence goes on from NZ_KE384392.1 coordinate 78,404, forward strand.
AAACTTTACTTTTCACTAGTCACTACTAACTAGCAAAAAAAATGAAGAAACCAATGGCTTGTTTAAGATAATTTGTAATTTTGATAAAAATATTTTATTATGGATATCCAAAGTAGAAAATTAGAATTTATACAAGCTTTCCTTAAAATCCAAAGTGAGGAAGTAATTTCTCAACTAGAAAATATTTTGAGAAGCGAATCTGCTATTGATTCAAAAGGAGATTCAGAATTTAATCCTATGTCGTTAGAGGAATTTAATGAAAGAATTGATACTTCTGAAAATGATTTTGAAAATGGTAGGTATAAGAAGACTTCTGAACTTCTTAAGAAGTATAATTAATGAGTTACAGCGTAATTTGGTCCAGCTTTGCTGAAAAACAACTTGATAAGATTTTCCAATATTATGTTGCAAAAGCAAATTTAAAAGTTGCAAAAAACATACTTCATAACATCTTGGCTGAACCAGAGAGGCTTATAAAAAATTCAGAATTATTTCAAGTTGAGGACTTGTTGACTGATAGGAACGCTAAATACAGGTACATAGTCTGCCATAATTATAAAATAATTTATTCAGTCGATGTAGCATTAGAACTTATAAAAATTGCAGACGTATTTGATACACGTCAAAATCCAATTAAAATAAAATTAAATAAATAGATTATTGGTAGTAAAATCTGTTTAGTTATAAGTTGAGAGCTCACTAATTTTCACCAATCACTATTCACTAGAGTCTCATGTTTAAAGTTTAAAGTTGACTTAGAGTGTCTGTAATAATCTGTGCTCTCTAGATATTTCCTCTTCACTTTTACCTAATCACTATTCACAAGAGTTTCATGTTTAAAGTTTAAAGTTGACTTAGATTGTCTGTAATTATCTGTGCTCTCTATACATTTTCTCTTGACTCTTTCCTCTTCACTTTTCACCAATCACTATTTCTGAGAGTTTCAGGTTTAAAGTTTAAAGTTGACGAGGATTGTCTGTAGTAATCCGCGCTCTCCATACATTTTCTCTTGGCTCTTTCCTCTCCACTTTTCTCTAATCACTATTCACAAGAGTTTCATGTTTAAAGTTTAAAGTTGACTTAGATTGTCTGTAGTAATCTGTGCTCTCTAGATATTACCTCTTGACTCTTGACTCTTGGCTCTTGCTTCTTGGCTCTTTCCTCTTGACTCTTTCCTCTTGACTCTTCGCTAGCAACTAACAACTAATCACCAATAAAACCTAAATAAAAATCACTTATCCTTTAAATGGCATTATATTTTTTGACACTTTTGTAGTAACACTTATAACAACACAAACAATAGTAAAATGATACTAGATAAAATAGGAAATTACAAGCTATACGCAGGCATTACTGAAAGACTTGCAAAGGGATTTGAATTTATAATAAATAATGATTTGGTTGCCATGGCTTCTGGGACGTATGATATAGAAGACAAAGCAATATTTGCTATTGTTCAAGAGTATGATACTAAGGAGGAAAAAGATTGTGTGTTAGAAGGACACACAAAGTACATTGACATTCAATATATTATTGAGGGTAGCGAATTAATGGGTGTTACGACAAAAAGAGATCAAAAGGTAGTTACGAGTGACTTAGATAAAGATTATACTTTTTATGAAGGTGAGACGGCGTACATAAAATTAACAGAAGGTATGTTCACGGTATTTTTTCCAGATGATTTGCATAGACCTTCTGTTCAAGACGGAAAATCTTCTAAAGTTAAAAAAGTAGTGGTGAAAGTTCAGATTTAAGGCTTTGTAGCACTTTGTTTTTTATGCCACGGATTAATAAGAATTAGGAGGATCGGTCTGTTATTATTTTTTAATCTGCGGCATATTTGGTTTTAATACATTCATTGCTAAAGAGAGATACTATCATTTTAACAATACTTTAATTCATATAAATTGCGCACAATATAATTGTGCGCTATCTTTGTACTCTGAAATAGAAACTATGAAAGATCATTTACATCTTAACGAGCAACTCTGTTTTCCAGTTTACGTTTTTGCTAAGGAGATTATTAATCAATACCGTCCTTTGCTAGACGAGCTGGAGCTTACTTATCCACAGTATTTGGTCATGTTGGTTTTGTGGGAGCAAGACAAGCAAACGGTAAATCAACTAGGGGAGAAGTTAAAATTAGATAGTGGTACTTTGACACCTTTACTAAAGCGAATGGAGCAAAAAGAGTTTGTTTCTCGTGTACGAAGTACAATCGATGAGCGATCGGTGAATATTAGCTTGACCGAAAAAGGCAAATCTTTACGTGAGCAAGCACAAGCGATACCGCAGAAAATGGTGGCTTCGATGGGAATTTCAACAGAAGATTTAGAGAGTTTAAAAAATATTATACACAAAATAACAAATACAAGAAAATGAAAACATTATATACAACTCAAGCTACCGCAACAGGTGGTAGAAACGGACAAGTGAAAAGTGAAAACGGAGTGCTAGAGGTAGAAGTAAGACACCCAAAAGCATTAGGTGGAGCTAACGAAGATTTTGCCAACCCAGAGATGCTTTTTGCTGCTGGATATTCAGCTTGTTTTGATAGCGCTTTAAATTTGGTTATCAAAAATGAAAAAATAACTACAGGTGAAACCACAGTTTCTGCAAAAGTTAGTATTGGACAAAATGATGCAGGAGGTTTTGGATTAGAGGCAGAATTACATGCAAATATTCCAGGTGTTACTATGGAAGTAGCGCAGGATTTAATCGAAAAGGCACACAATGTTTGTCCGTATTCTAATGCGACAAGAGGGAATATGCCTGTGAAATTAACAGTTTCAAACGACTAATAACAATAATCAATTTTTAAAATAAAAGAATGGCTTTAATAGAAGATTTAAACTGGAGACATGCTGTAAAAGCATACGACGCTACAAAAAAAGTAAGCAAGCAAGACATTGATAAAATTGTTGAAGCGGCTCGCTTAGCACCAACTTCATCAGGATTACAAGCCTTTCAAGTTCTTGTAGTTGAGAATCAAGAATTGAAAGAAAAATTAGTAAAAGGAGCGTTGAACCCAGAGTGCATGAGAGACTGTTCGCATGTAATTATTTTTGCAGGATGGGATCGTTATACTGAAGAGCGTATCGATAAAGTATACAATCACACTACTGATGTTCGTGGTTTAGAAAGAGGACGTTTCAGCAGTTATACTGACATGTTGAAAAAAATGTACTTAGCACAATCAGCTGAAGAGAATTTTGCTCACATCGCACGTCAAACATACATCGCACTTGGACTTTCATTAGCACAAGCAGCCGAATTAAGAGTAGACAGTACACCAGTGGAAGGTTTTGATAACAGCGTTGTAGACGAAATATTAGAACTTGACAAATTAGGATTAAAAAGTGTTTCTCTAATGTACGTAGGTTATGCAGATGCTCCAAACGACTGGATTGGACAAATGAAAAAAGTAAGAACTCCAACAGAAGAATTTGTTGTAGAATTTAAATAAGAAATAATCTCAACAATTATTTTTATCGAAATAGTAAAAAGTCCAAATCAAATTTATTTTTGATTTGGGCTTTTTCGCTTTAACTATTTATTGAAAATCATTTTTTTTAAGATTTTTCTCTGAAAAGTAAATTAATTAAAGCTATATTTGAAAACCACGTAGAACAAAATTAATCCACAATAAATAGAGAGTACACTTTCTTTTTGTTGTGGATTTTTGTTTTGTGGTAGGAAATCTATTTAACTGCGAGTTTACCGTTAAATTGGAAAAAGGATTATACAATGTTATTAGAATTACATCATGAACTATTTTTTTACGGTAAGGTGGTGTTATCAAATAAAAATAGAGATATTTCTAACAAATATCTTGAACACATTTATTTTACATTATTAAACTTTCAAAATTTCTAACGTTAGAAAGCATCTAATAAGTAATCGTAAGTATAAGTACAGTTATGAATAAAGTAGAAATTATTGACAGATTAAATGAGATCACAAAATCATATTCTTTTATATATGTCTTATCACAAATTGTTATACGAGACTTCTGTGGACCCATTGAGGTACTATTTTCAAAGAATAATTCAGATCATCTTAATCACAAAGAGTTCGCATTTCTAATTGGATTATGGATTAAAAATGTGGATAGAACAATTTTATATGAGGATGATAAGCATGATGAAGTTTTTGAGGAAATTTATATTTTAATGAATAATCTGCATTTAACATTTTTTGATGAAATTGATTTTAATTTAGGAGCAGGTAGCAAATTACAGGACCAACTAGTAACTGGAAAAATGTTTCAAGAAACGATGTTTTATTCTGGAAGTGGAGCCTATGATATCCAATATAAAGAAACTGCCATTTACAAATATAAATATGATAGAGATTGGATATTTAAAAATAAAGGCTTTGAAGTAAGTTCATTCTCTAAATTTTATGATAATATTAAAAATAAACTTCAAGAAAAATTAAATTCAAGAAGTTTTAGAAAAAAAAATTTTGATAAGAACTATATAGTAGATATTTTTTCACTCAATGAAAAAGAAATTGTAAATAATAATTCTGATTTTAAATTTATTTTGAATGCACTTTCCATTGATATTAAATTATTAAATAACCGATCATTTAATAATTTAGGAGATTTTAATGTTTACAGCGAACGGCCCATAATTAAAATTGATAAAGATGTCTTTTATATTCCAAGCTGTTTTGCTGTATCAGAATCAATGTACGAAAGTCCATTCTACTGGATGCAAAGTGATCAAAAATATTTAAGCAAAGTACAATATAATAGAGGAAAAGTTGCTGAGGAATTAACCCGCAATATTTTAAAACCATTATTTGGTACAGATAATATTTATCACAATCTTCTAATTAATAAAACAAAGAATAATCAGATAGGGGAGATAGATATCCTAGCAATACAAGATACAAGAGGGATAATTTTTCAAATAAAATCCAAAAAGCTCACGGAACTATTAAAAAATGGTAATATTGAATCTATAAAAAACGATTTTGTTAAAGCTGTTGAAAACGCATATGATCAAGGTATTAATTGTAGAAAATATCTTGAAAATTATAAAGACTATAAATTTCCTCAAGAGAATGAAATATTTATAAATCGTATAAGTGGTATAACTGAATATAATATTGTCACTATCGTGTTGGATGATTACCCCGCAATTACGCATCAAGTGCATATTTTTCTCGGACACAAAGCATCTGAATTACCCGTAGCAATTAATATTTTTGACTTAGAAATACTTGCAAAATATCTACCTAAAGCAGAACTTTTTATAGATTATATTTCAAGAAGAACAAAGTACAGTAAATTTTACAAAGCTGAAAATGAAATTGCTTATTTAGGATTCCATCTAAGAAAAGGTTTAAATAATGCGGGCGGATATCATATAGCTTTAGATGAAAGCTGGGCACAATCTATAGATGTACAGTATTATAATGAGATGTATCAGAAAAAAACAGATAACCACAGTGCTAAGAAAATGCCAAGAAATGGACCATGTTATTGTAATAGCGGTTTAAAATATAAAAAATGTCATGGGAAAAATTAAAAGTATTTAATAGCAAATTATGCAAAACACGGTAATTCATTAAATTCAAATTTTCAAATAGAAAAAAACATTGTTAATTACGCTAATAACTGTTTGCAAATTTTTTCACAACATCAATCTTTTTATTAATAATTAAAAAATATCATGATTAACATTGAAAATATCGTTAGAGATAGCGTAAATAAGCTTTGGAGCGAATTCAGCAATGAGGAATTCTGTAAATACTCACCACACTCCATCGCAGAGGTTCCAGAAGAAGGGTTAATATTCATTGGACTTAATCCTTCTATGATTGAGAAGGTGCGTCTAAGATTAGTTGAAAAGAATGATATAAATTGTGAATTCCATAAGTTGAATAGTGATGTAGATAAAGAATATAGGTATTTCAAAAAGTTTTTTGAAGTTGGTGAAACGACTAATTTGAAATGGGGACATATCGATGTGCTATTTAATAGAGAAACAAATCAAGGAAGAGTAAAAAGTTTAATTAGCTCGGTACGTGGAAAACAATTTATTGAAAGACAATGCAAAATAACCCGTCAAGTTCTTGATGAATTGATTGATGAAAACAGACCCAGAATTTTTGTAGTTACAAATTCGTTTGCCAGAGAACTGTTGGGTACATTTAGGGCTGAAGAAGAAGAATCAAAAGCAAATGCGAGCTGGATTGGATTAGACTTCGTTTGGAATGAAAGTTTAGGTACTTATTTCTATAAAAACAATCCATTTTTCTTTAGTAGTATGTTGACTGGCCAAAGAGCATTAGATAATGGGTCTTTCAAAAGATTGGTTTGGCACATAAATCAAGTGAAAAAATCAGTCTGTCAATAAACAAGAATTAATACGTTACCTTTTTTTAGGATAATTAGATTTTAAATATGATGTATTTCTGTCTTTTAAACACTGGAAGAATATATCTCTGAAAGAAATAATAGCTTTCAACTATTAGAAAAAAGCAGTCCGAAAATTTCTATATAACCCACCAAAAAAAGCCCTTAAACAAATGCTGTTTAAGGGCTTTTCAAAATTAAAATTACCTAAATAATTCCGGTACAGAATTACTGTTTACTGCCATCCACCACCTAAGGCTCTGTACAATTGTATTACTGCTTTGTATTGCTGGAACTTGTTGTCAACCAAACTTAATTTGGCATTCAAAGCGTCATTTTTAGACGTCAATACCTCTAAATAGTTTGCTAAACCGTAAGTCAATAACTCATCAGAGAAGTCAGCTGCTTTTGTCAAAGCGTCTGCTTGTTTTTGACGAATAGAGAATTTATAGGTTTCGTTATTGTATTGTGCTAAAGCGTCTGATACTTCTTTACCCGCAGTCAAAAGCGATTGCTCAAATTGCAAATACGCTTTCTCTTGATTTGCTTGCGCCACTTCGTATCTCGTTCTTACTTGACGTTGATTAAAAATAGGTTGTGTTAAACCTGTGATTACGCTTGCAAAAATTGAGTTGGCACTAAACCATTCTTTCAACTGAATACTTTGCAATCCACCTGTAGCGGTAATTTTTAAACTTGGATAAAAACCACTTTTGGCAACATTTGTCATTTCGAAATTATTGATCAAGTTATACTCTGCAGCAATTACATCGGGACGGTTGCGCAATAAATTTGCAGGAACACCTAAGGTAATTTCCGGTAGTGCATTTTGAGCATCAAAAGTAGAACGCTCAATTTTAGTTGAAGGCTCTCCTAATAACGTACTCATCATATTCTCTAGAATGATCACATTATTTTTTAAATCTGCAATGATCAATTCAGTCGCATATTTTTGCGCTTCGGTTTGTTTTACACCAACTTCGGTAACATTTCCAGCTTGTTTTAAAGCTAGAATGGTTTCTACACTTTCGTTACGGTTAATCAAACTCTCCTCAGCTACTTTTATTTGCGCATCGACAGATAATAGTTGGAAATAAGTAGAAGCTATATTAGCGATAAGCTGTGTTTTGATGGCTTGATTCACTGCAGTAGTTTGAAAGTAAGCCGCATTTGTAGCACGCTTATTACTTCTAATTTTACCCCAGATATCAGCTTCCCAAGAGAGCGAACCGTAAATTTGGTATTGATCAACATCTAAGTCTCTCAAGAATGTACCAGATTGACTGTTTTTAGAAATTTTATTGTGCGTCCAATCAGTAGAGGCAGAGAGCGACGGAAAATAACCTGCTTCACCTTGCTTCATTGTTGCTTGAGCCGCTGCAATATTTTGCATTGCGATACGAACATCTAGATTATTCTGTAATCCTTTTGTAATGTATCCTTGCAATAAAGGATCTGTAAACATTTTATCCCAAGAAACGTTTGCTAATGAAGTAGAGTCAGACGACACTACTTCATTGCGGTATAAATTTTCAGTTTTTAATTCGGGACGTTGGTAATCTTTAGCAACAAAACACGATTGTAACAGTGTTGCTGTAACTCCTAGGAGTGCGATTCTATATACTTTATTTTTCATTTTTATCTTCTAAAAGTGGAACATCTGAATCTTGATTTGCTACCGGAATTGGTTTCGAACTAATTCTCTCTTGCAAACCTTGGAAAACGATAAACAATACAGGAATAACAAAAACTCCTAAAAGTGTTCCTATTAACATTCCTCCAATAGCTCCCGTTCCAATTGATTTGTTTCCTACTGCTCCAGCTCCTTGTGCTAACATTAATGGCAATAAACCAAAGATGAAGGCAAATGACGTCATTAAAATAGGACGTAATCTCGATACAGCACCTTGAACGGCAGCTTGTGCGATTGACATTCCTTTTTTCCTCGCATCAACGGAGAATTCGACAATCAAAATGGCATTCTTGGCCAGCAATCCAATCAACATTATCAGTGTAATCTGGAGGTAGATATTGTTACTCACATTAAATAAGTAAGCAAAGATATAGGCACCAGCAAGACCAATAGGTAACGAAATTAATACTGCAAACGGCAACATATAACTTTCATATTGAGCAGCAAGTAAGAAGTACACAAATACTAAACAAAGAATGAAAATGTACAATGTTTGACCACCTGCGCTAATTTCTTCACGAGTTAAACCAGAGAATTCATAACCATAACCAAGAGGCAAACTTTGAGCAGCCACTTCTTCAACAGCTTTAATTGCGTCTCCTGTACTAAATCCGTCGTTTGGCGCACCCGTAACTTTCACCGAAGTAAATAAGTTGAAACGCTCAATGGCTTGAGGTCCAAACACTTTTACTAGCGTAACATACTGTGAAATAGGAGCCATTTGCCCGTCTTTATTTCGAACAAGAATTTTGTTTAAAGATTCAGGATTAGTTCTAAACTCTGGTTCTGATTGATAAACCACTCGATATTGCTTACCAAACTTGTTAAAGTTAGAAGCATAAACTCCTCCATAATACCCTTGCATTGTTCCCAATACATCAGTGACAGTTAAGCCAGATCTTTTAATCGCAGCTACATTTAAGTCAATACGATATTGTGGGTAATTAGGTGAGAACGACGTCGCCGCATATTTAATTTCTGGACGGCCATTTAAAGCAGCCAGGAATTTATTGTTAACATCACTCAACTCTTGAATTGATCCCCCTTTTTGATCTTGTAATTGAAATTCGAAACCATTAGCAAAACCAAAACCAACTAGGGTAGGTCTAGCAAAGAAAAGCACCTTGGCATTTTTCACAGCAGCTGATCTCTTGAACAGTTCACCTACAACCATCGAAATTTCTTGATTGGCATCTTTACGTTCGTCCCAAGTTTTCAATTTTACAATTACCATTCCGTAGTTACTACCTGTTCCACTGATCAAACTACGACCAGAAATACGCAAGATTTCTTTAATCTCAGGAATGTCTTTTACTTTGTTTTCGATCTCTAACAACACTTTTTCAGTATTTTCTAGAGACGTTCCCGGAGGAAGCGAAACATCAGATATAATTGCTCCAGTATCCTCTCCTGGTACAAACGCCTTAGGAGTAATGTTCAATAGTAAAACAAATATTCCAGCAAAAACAGCAATACCTACAAAGGCCAACCATTTACGTTTGATAAAGAATTCAACTGATTTTTTATATTTTCTAGTCGTCGTGTCAAAACCTACGTTAAACGCAGTATAAAAACGGTCTAAAAATCCTGTTTTCTTGGCGTTATCATGAGGTTTTAAGAAAATAGCACACAAGGCAGGAGATAAAGTCAAGGCATTAATAGCCGACAATACAATGGCAACGGCAAGCGTTAAACCAAACTGTTTGTAGAAAACTCCAGCCGATCCACTAATAAACGAAACCGGAATAAATACCGCCGACATTACTAATGTTATTGAAATAATGGCACTACTAATATCGCCCATCGCACTGTGAGCTGCTTTTTTAGGATCGTGTTCACCAGCTTCCATTTTTGCATGGACGGCTTCAACAACCACAATCGCATCATCGACCACAATACCCACGGCTAATACCAAGGCAAATAACGTCAACAAGTTAATGGTAAACCCAAAGACACTCAAGAAAAAGAAAGTTCCTAAAATTGCCACTGGTACTGATATCGCTGGAATCAACGTAGATCTCCAATCTTGCAAGAAAATAAAGACTACAATAAACACTAATAAAAAGGCTTCGATAAGGGTGTGGATTACTTTTGTAATCGACTCGTTAAGGAAGTCATTTGCATTAATCAAGGTAGTATATTTAACTCCCTTAGGAAAGTTGACTTCTGATTTATCTAGTACAGCAAGGGAGTTATCAATAACCTCTTGTGCATTTGATCCAGCCGTTTGTGCAATGGCAATCGCCACAGATTGGTTTCCGTTAGTTAAGGTATTACTAGCGTAGTTTACCGCTCCTAATTCAACTCTCGCAACATCTCCTAATTTCAAAATCTCGCCGTTTGGCGTAGAACGTACTACAATTTCTTCAAATTCTTTTACTTCTTGTAAACGTCCTTTGTATTTTAAAGTATATTGAAAAGATTGGTTGCTGTTTTCTCCTAATGATCCTGGAGCAGCTTCAATATTTTGCTCTGCTAATAAAGTGGTAATATCTGAAGGAATTAATCCGTAAGCACCCATCACATCAGGTTTAAGCCAAATACGCATCGAGTAATCTTTTTGACCAAAAATAACCGCTTCTCCTACACCAGCAACCCTCTTAATTTTTGGAAGGATATTAATGTTGGCATAATTTTGAAGAAAAGTCATATCATAATCTGGATTTTCACTGTATAATGAGAAAATCAAGATATTATCGCTCTGTCTTTTTGAAGTCGTTACCCCAGCCTTTGTCACCTCTTGCGGTAATAAAGGAGTGGCACGCGATACTCTATTTTGAACGTTTACTGCAGCTAAATCGGCATTTGTACCTAATTTAAAGTAAATGTTGATAGCAGCAGAACCATCATTGTTTGATGTTGAAGTCATGTACGTCATGTCTTCTACACCATTGATTTGCTCCTCAAGAGGAATTACTACAGAGCTCATTACAACCTCGGCACTTGCTCCTTGGTAATTTGCTGTAACTGTTACGGTAGGCGGCGCTATTTCTGGGTACTGCGATACTGGAAGAGATACTAATCCAATAGCTCCTAGTATTAGGATGATGATCGAAATCACCGTTGACAATACCGGTCTGTCGATAAATTTTTGAAACATATTTAATTATTTATAGGATAGATTGAATTGTCAATTATTTTTTTGTAGGATCAATTGTAGCTTGATAATCTACTACATCTGGTTTTATTTGAGTTCCTTCTGCAACGATACCTACCCCTTCGATAAGCATTTTATCGTTTGGATTAAGTCCGCTATCTACCACATAGAAACGACCACCTGGAATAGGACGCACTTCGATAGGCACCGCTTTTACCTTATTATCTTTGTCAACAATCAATGCGATTCTCTTGTCTTGCATTTCTAAAGTGGCACTCTGTGGAATGATAATTACATCTTGTAAGTCAGTAGGGATTTGTAAAACACCACTTCCACCAGAACGTAATAATTTATTAGCATTAGGGAAACTTGCTCTCACATTAAACGATCCCGTTTGTGAATTGGCTTGACCACTAAAAGTTTCAATTTTCCCTTTTTGCTCATACAATTGGCCGTTACTTAATACTAAATTTACAGCTGGCATGTTGTTAACTTTATCTTGAAAAGATTTTCCTTTTGCATTCATCATTATGTCTAACTGCTGCTTTTCATTGATAGAAAAATAGGCAAATACAGTACTAATATCAGAGATACGCGTTAATGGTTCTGCTGTTTGACTACTAACATAACTTCCTAAACGCAAGGGTAGACTACCTACAATTCCATTTACCGGACTTTTTATTGTTGCATAGTTTATACGTGCAATAATACCTTGATAGGTACTTTTTACTCCAGCTAAATTAGCTTTTGCCGTTTCAAGTTGCACGTCGCTTATAATGTTGCGATCCACAAGTGGTTTTAATCTGTTTACTTCAACTTGTGCAGCGGTAATGTTTGCTTTTGCAGCAGCGGCTTCTTGTGTTGCAGTTTGTGTTTCAAGTTTAAACAATATTTGACCTTTTCTTACTTCTTGTCCTTCTTGAACATAAATTTTCTCGATATAGCCATCTACTTTTGCTCTAATATCTATATCAGTAATTCCTTCTAAACTAGCAGGATATTCTGCTAATAAAGTAGTACTAGATTTTCCTATTTCAACTACTTTGTAGGGCATTACAGGAGGGGCAGCTGGTTCTGCAGCTTCTTTTTTGCAGGATAGCAAACTTATAGATAGTAGCACTGCGCTAATGAAGTATCTCTTTTTCATTTGGGATAATTTACTTAGTTATTTAATTTTTTATTTGTTGCTTAATATCATTTTGAATTTCGATCTTTCTAAATTCAGAAATAGTGTGTTGAAATGTTTGTTCGATTTGCTCAATATGATTCTTGTACGAAACGATATTGTTTAAATTAGCGATCTCCTCTGCACATGATGCCGTTTTAACTCGATATTCATGCATTCGATTAATTATCTTGCCTTCAGCTTCAATCATTTTTAAGTAATTGTTTAAACGATCACTCAATCGCGCTGATCTATAATATTTTTTTCGGTCCCCCGATAAAGTAAAATAGAATACCTTTTCCATACTTAATAGCAATTTCAAATTGGTAGAAATAGAACTTTTACTTGCAGATAGTTTTTCGACTAGTGCTTCAAAGGTCAAACCTGATTTGCAACCATCTACAATTAAAACGCCCATTATTCTTGCTGCTAGTGGCGGAACATGGTATAATGACTCAAAATGCATCCCGAACATTTCAATAAGCTCTTCTCTCTCCTTGGCTGTATTTTCCATGTTTTTTTTTGCAAAGTTACAATTGGTTCGTAAAACACCGAACTAGTCGAACTTAATGTTATGTTAAATTTTAAACAGTTGTTTAATTCGAAAAAAAGGACAGTTCAAAACATTTATTTAGCAGAAAAAAGTGCGTTAAAAAACACTTTTACAAGTAAAATCTAATTTCCCTATATTTGTTCACCTAAAATGATACTAGAGTGGCTCAAATAAATAAACTTAAAATATTCAATGATCCTATTTACGGATTTATCAGTATTCCTAATGCGCTAATTTACGACCTGATACAGCATCCTTATTTTCAGCGTTTAAGGAGAATTTCACAAATGGGACTTTCATATCTTGTCTATCCTGGTGCAAATCATACTCGCTTTCATCATGCGTTAGGATGCATGCATTTGATGCAAAAAGCAGTTGATGTTTTACGTTTTAAAGGCATTACTATTTCTGACGAAGAGGAAAATGCATTATACATTGCAATTTTATTACATGATATAGGACACGGACCTTTCTCTCACGCTATGGAGCGCAGCATTGTTGAAGATGTGCATCATGAGGAGATTTCGTTACTATTTATGAACGAACTTAACGTGAAATTCAATGGGCAACTGGATCTTGCAATACAGGTTTTTAAAGGAGATTACCACAGGTTGTTTATGCTACAGTTAATTTCGAGTCAGTTAGATATGGATCGAATGGACTACTTAAAGCGCGATAGTTTTTACTCTGGTGTTGCAGAAGGAAATGTGAATTCTGAACGCCTGATTCAAATGATGAATGTCGAAAATGATGTTCTTGTTATCGAGGAAAAAGGGATTTACTCTGTAGAAGAATTTTTAATGTCTCGTCGATTAATGTATTGGCAGGCTTACTTGCACAAAACAAGTTTAGTGGCCGAATTAATCTTGACAAAAATATTAAAACGTGCTAAGGAACTAACATTAAAAGGAACTGTTTTACCTTGCAGTGATGCTTTGCAATTTTTTTTACAACACAAAATCACATTGGAAGCATTTGATACAACTAATTTAGATTTGTTCTCAAGACTAGATGATTTTGATATTATTAGTGCATTGAAGGCATGGCAATACAATCCTGATTTTATATTATCATCTTTAAGTAAAATGATTATTAACCGTGATTTATTAAAAATTAAACTGACAAGCGAAAAGGTACCTAGTGAAGATTTACAGCCTTTAAAAGAGCGTTTTGCAGCCGAAAATAAGATTAGTTTACACGATACTGATTATTTTATTTTTAAAGGAAAGATAAAAAACCAAGCCTACAGTAAGGAGGCAGAACCTATACGAATTTTAAAGAAAGACCGTACTGTGGAGGATGTAATTGAATCATCAGATCAGCTGAATTTAAAATCATTATCAAAAGCGGTAACCAAATATTATATTTGTTTCCCAAAACAACTTGTATAAATCAAGATTTAAAATCTATTTTTTTATATTTTTGTGCGAATCAAAAGTTAATCATTTTTTTATGTGTTTAGAGAACTGCGCTCATCACGCATCTTATACTATTAAAAATACAATCAAATAAGATGAAATTTACAGCAGAACAAATAGCGGGTATTTTAGAAGGAGAAATCATTGGTAATCCAAAAGCTGAGGTGCACGAGTTGGCAAAGATCGAAGAAGGTAAAGAAGGTTCATTAACTTTTCTTTCTAATCCTAAATACAACAATTTTATTTACACTACAAAAGCTACTATAACCATAGTAAACAAGGCTTTTATTCCTGAAGGAGATATTGCTACTACTTTAATAAAGGTGGAAGATGCTTATATGTCATTCTCTAAATTGCTGGAATTTTATGATCAGGCAAAAGGAGTTAAGATGGGAATTGAGCAACCTTCTGTGATTTCAGAAGATGCAAAATACGGTACTAATTTATATTTTGGAAGTTTTAGTTACATTGGTTCTAGAGTGACTCTAGGAGATGATGTTAAAATTTATCCGAATTGTTTTATAGGAGATGACGTTAAAATTGGAAATAATGTCACTATTTTTGCGGGTGCAAAAATATATTCTGATACTATAATAGGGAACAACTGTACGATTCATTCTGGTGCAATAATAGGCGCAGACGGATTTGGTTTTGCTCCCGTAGCTGATGGAAGTTATAAAAAGATACCTCAAATTGGGAATGTGATCATCGAAGATAATGTAGACATTGGGTCTTGCACTACGATAGATAGAGCAACCATGGGATCAACGATTATAAGAAGAGGAGTAAAACTTGACAATCAAATTCAAGTAGCACATAATGTAGAGATAGGAGAAAATACTGTGATTGCAGCGCAAACAGGTATTGCTGGTTCTACTAAAATAGGTAAGAACGGAATGATAGGTGGCCAAGTAGGTATTGTGGGCCATTTAACAATAGGAGATAATGTTCGTATACAAGCTCAGGCTGGTGTAGGTAAGAACATCAAAGATAATGAAATATTACAAGGAAGTCCGTCGTTTGGATATAGCGACTACAGTAAGTCGTATGTTCATTTCAAGAACTTGCCAAAACTTGTGAATGAATTAGAAGAGTTAAAAAAACAAATATTAAATCAAAAAAAAGCAAACAATGGTTAAACAGAAGACCATCAAGACCGAAATCTCACTAACTGGTGTTGGACTCCATACTGGTAAAGAAGTTAAGATGACTTTTAAACCAGCTCCTATTAATAATGGTTTTACATTTGTTAGAGTTGATTTAGAAGGACAGCCAGTGGTAGAAGCTGATGCTAACTATGTGGTAAACACACAAAGAGGAACTAATTTAGAGAAATTAGGTGTTAAAATTCAAACTCCTGAGCATGTATTAGCAGCTTTAGTAGGTTGCGATTTAGATAATGTTATCATAGAATTAAATGCTTCTGAGCTTCCTATTATGGATGGTTCATCTAAATATTTTGTTGAAGCGCTTGAAAATGCGGGAATCGAAGAACAAAATGGTAAACGTAACGTTTACGTGGTTAAAGAAGTGATCTCGTATACAGATGAAGCTTCTGGAAGCGAAATCTTAATCATGCCTAGCGATACCTACTCTGTAACTACAATGGTTGATTTTGGTACTAAAATTTTAGGTACTCAAAATGCTAATTTAAAGCACATCGATGATTTTAAGCAGGAGATCTCTAATTCTAGAACATTTAGCTTTTTGCATGAATTAGAAGCTTTATTAGATAACGGCTTGATTAAAGGTGGTGACTTAAATAATGCTATTGTTTATGTTGACAAAGAAATCTCTGAAACGACAATGCAAAACTTAAAAGTTGCATTTGGTAAGGAAGATATCAATGTAAAACCTAACGGAATTTTAGACAACCTTACTTTGCATTACCCTAATGAAGCAGCAAGACACAAACTGCTTGATGTTGTAGGTGATTTAGCTTTGATAGGAACAAAAATTCAAGGTAAAATTATCGCTAATAAGCCAGGTCACTTTGTGAACACACAGTTTGCTAAAAAGATGGCTAAAATTATAAAAATTGAGCAGCGCAATTATGTTCCGGTTTATGACCTGAACTTAGAGCCGTTAATGGATATTCATAAGATTATGGCGGTATTGCCTCACAGACCACCATTTCTGTTGATTGATAGAATTATCGAAATGTCTGAGACGCATGTTGTGGGTATGAAAAATGTAACAATGAATGAGAATTTCTTTGTTGGACATTTTCCTGAAGCACCTGTAATGCCTGGAGTTCTTATTGTTGAAGCCATGGCTCAAACGGGAGGGATTTTAGTTTTAAGTACTGTACCAGATCCTGAGAATTATTTAACTTATTTCATGAAAATTGATAATGTAAAATTCAAGCATAAAGTATTGCCTGGGGATACATTGATATTTAAATGTGATTTGATTACTCCTATTAGAAGAGGTATCTGTCACATGCAAGCAAATGCTTATGCTAATGGTAAATTAGTTGCAGAGGCTGAATTAATGGCACAAATAGCCAAAAAACAATAAAATAGGATTATAATGAAGTGAGCGGTATCTTTCGCTGACTTTTTATAATTAATGCAAACATAAAAAAAAGCAGATGAATCAACCATTAGCATATGTTCATCCTGGCGCAAAAATCGCCAAAAATGTAGTTATTGAACCTTTTACGACTATTCACAACAATGTGGTAATAGGAGATGGAACTTGGATAGGATCGAATGTCACCATTATGGAAGGTGCCCGAATTGGAAAGAATTGTAATATTTTTCCAGGAGCAGTAATATCTGCAGTACCGCAAGATTTAAAATTTGGTGGTGAAGAGTCTTTAGCAATTATTGGAGACAACTGCACCATTAGAGAGTGTGTTACTATTAATAGAGGAACAATTGCATCAGGTCAAACATTAATTGGAAACAATTGTTTAATCATGGCTGCTGCACACATTGCACACGACTGTCACGTAGGACACAATGCAATAATTGTTAACGGTGTGCTATTAGGTGGTCACGTAACAATAGGGAATCACGCTGTAATTGGAGGATTGGCAGCAATTCATCAATTCATAAGTGTAGGAGATCATGCTATGGTTTCTGGAGGATCTCTAGTTAGAAAAGATGTTCCACCATTTACAAAAGCTGCAAAAGAGCCTTTGTCATATGTAGGAATTAATTCTGTGGGACTTAGAAGAAGAGGGTTTACATCTGAAAAGATTAAAGAAATTCAGGAGATTTACAGAATTTTATACCAAAAAAATTATAACGTTACACAAGCACTAGGAATTATCGAAGCTGAGATGGAAGCAACTCCAGAAAGAGATGAAATCATCGACTTTATTAGAAATTCTTCTCGAGGTGTAATGAAAGGATATACGGGGAATTATTAATTAATTTCTAGGAAATCGTGCAAGCTTTTAGCATTGCAAAAACAATAAAAACGAATATAAATTGCTACAAACAAAACCAGTAGCTAAAATAAAAAATAATGGCATCAACATCAGATATTAAAAACGGATTGTGTATTAAGTACAATAACGATATTTACAAAATTATTGAATTTTTACACGTGAAGCCTGGAAAAGGACCTGCATTTGTTAGAACTAAATTAAGAAGTTTAAGTAATGGAAAAGTTTTAGATAACACTTTTTCTGCTGGTCATAAAATTGAAGAGGTTCGTGTTGAAAATCATAAATTTCAGTTTTTATATCCTGAAGGTGATGAATTCCATTTCATGAATACAGAATCTTTCGAACAAATTTCTTTAAACAAGAACATCCTTGATTCACCAGATTTATTAAAAGAAGGAGAAAGTGTGATGGTAAGTATTAATACAGAGACTGATTTACCTTTATCTGTAGATATGCCAGCTTCAGTAATCTTAGAAGTGACTTACGCTGAACCAGGAGTAAAAGGAAATACAGCAACTAATGCTACCAAATCTGCTACTGTAGAAACTGGTGCTCAAATTAACGTTCCTTTGTTTATTAACGAAGGTGACAAAATCAAGATTGATACGACTTCAGGAAATTACATGGAGCGTGTTAAAGAGTAATTGATTATTATATGAAATTTTCAAATGCCTATTCTTTAAAAGATATCGCCAACATAATCAATTGTGAATATGTGGGCGATGCTCTTTTTTCTATCACTGGAATGAACGAAATTCACGTGGTTGAAAAAGGAGATATTGTCTTTGTAGATCATCCCAAGTATTACGATAAAGCATTAAACTCTGCAGCATCTGTTATTTTAATTAATAAGGTGGTGGACTGTCCTGAGGGAAAAGCGCTGCTTATCTCTGAAGATCCTTTTAGAGATTTTAATACCTTAACCAAGCATTTCAAACCTTTTGAAAAAGCCCATGCTGCTATAGCGCAGACGGCTCAAATAGGGGAGGGTACAATAATACAGCCTAATGTGTTTATTGGTAACAATGTGTCCATTGGTAAAAATTGTTTGATTCATCCTAATGTAGCTATCTACGACCATACTATTATAGGGGACAATGTTATCATCCATGCTGGTACTGTTTTAGGAGCTGATGCTTTTTATTATAAAAAACGTGCTGAAGGATTTGATCAATTAGTTTCTGTAGGACGTGTCATTATTAAGGACAATGTAGGTATTGGAGCGCTCTGTACGATTGACAAAGGAGTTACAGGAGATACGACTATTGGCGAAGGTACAAAAATTGATAATCAAGTACATGTTGGTCACGACACTGTCATAGGTAAAAAATGTTTGATTGCTTCACAAACGGGTATTGCTGGTTGTGTGGTAATAGAAGATGAAGTAACTATTTGGGGTCAAGTAGGAACTACTAGTGGCATCACTATAGGTGAAAAAGCGGTGATTCTAGGGCAAACAGGAGTTACTAAATCAGTAGAAGGCGGTAAAACGTATTTTGGAACTCCAATTGAAGAGTCGAGAGAAAAGTTGAAACAATTGGCCAACATTAAGAGAATACCAGAAATTCTAACGAAATTAAAATAATATGTCTTCAAAAGAAATTATTCAAAGTTTTTATAAGTCTGATGCCTTAATCGATAGTGCAGTCATGAAAGAATTTCTACATCCAGAAATTATTCTTGAATGGAATAGTAGTAAGGGTTTTGTGCAACTTGATTTTCAAGGAATACTAGATATTTCAGCTGAATTAGGGAAAGCTTATGTGCGCTCAAAAGTGCGTGTGAGTCATATTGTAACAGAAGAGGAAACCGTGTCAGTGCGCTATTCTCACTTCGTAAAAACGATTGAAAATCCAAGAGAAGAAATGCTTTTAGCACATTTTATGGCAATTTGGCAACTTAAAGACGGAAAATTATACCGAGGGTACCAAATGAGTCAATTATCTTAATTTATTTTGATAATAAATGCGCTCAAAATAATTTCAAAACCTTACTTTTGCAACACAATTTTTAAAAATCACATAAAATATATATCATGAGTGTTTTAGTTAATAAAGATTCCAAAATAATTGTTCAAGGATTTACAGGAAGTGAAGGAACTTTCCATGCTTCTCAAATGATTGAGTACGGAACTAACGTTGTTGGTGGTGTAACTCCAGGAAAAGGGGGGACTACTCACTTAGATCGTCCTGTTTTTAACACCGTAAAAGACGCTGTAGACCAAGCTGGTGCTGATACAACTATTATTTTTGTACCACCTGCTTTTGCTGCTGATGCAATCATGGAAGCTGCTGATGCAGGTATCAAAGTGATCATCGCGATTACTGAAGGTATTCCAGTTGCTGATATGATCAAAGCTAACGCTTACGTTAAAGAAAGAAACGCAAGATTAATTGGACCTAACTGTCCTGGTATCATTACTCCAGGTGAAGCTAAAGTTGGTATTATGCCAGGTTTTGTATTCAAAAAAGGAACAGTAGGTATTGTATCTAAATCAGGTACTTTAACATATGAGGCTGCTGATCAAGTAGTAAAACAAGGATTAGGAATCACTACTGCAATTGGTATTGGCGGAGACCCAATTATTGGAACTACAACTAAAGAAGCTGTTGAATTGTTAATGAATGATCCAGAAACAGAATGTATCGTTATGATAGGTGAAATTGGTGGTCAACTGGAAGCTGATGCTGCTAAGTGGATTAGAGCTGATGGTAACCGTAAACCAGTTGTAGGTTTCATCGCGGGAGTTACTGCTCCAGCTGGACGTACAATGGGACATGCAGGTGCAATTGTAGGTGGTGCTGATGATACAGCTGAAGCTAAAAAACAAATTATGAGAGACAACGGAATTCACGTTGTTGATTCACCAGCTGAAATTGGTAAAAAAGTAAAAGAAGTTTTAGGATAGTCACTATCTTCAAATAAAAATAAATTTAGCCTCACATTTGTGGGGCTTTTTTATTATTATACAAAATTAAAGAAATACCTTTGCACCGTATTTAAAATAGTTAAAACTTTATTTTGTGATAGTTTGAATGAAATACAATTTTATAAATAAGTGCTTTTAACCTTAATAGCTAATTCTTATTTATAAAGAGAAATTAGATAATAAATAATAAAGTATGTATAAAGAATTAGAGAAATTTAAAAGTAGCAATCAATTTTCAATTACTGTAGACGAGAGTTTAGAAGAAAAATGCAATGCTTCTGACGGAAGTGGCGTGTTTTTAGTTTATGACGTAGCTGATAAAAAAGAATTAATCATGGTAGGTTCTACAGGAACTGTACAAAATGATGGTACTTTAAAAATCAAAAATGGTGGTCTTTTCGAAAAAATCGTGAACGGTCATCAATTTGCTAAAACAGGAAGAAAATATTCTTGGCCAGCACAAATGAAAATCGAAAACATCACTACTCTAGAAGTAGTATGGTATGAGACTTTCACAGAAGAAGTAAAAGGAATCCCTACAGCAGTAGAAGGACAAGTTTTACAAAATTTCTTAGATGAAAACGGAAGATTACCAAGATGGAATGTTGCTTTTTAAGCAGTTACATTAACGGTATATAATACATTAAAAAAGCATTACTTAGGTAATGCTTTTTTTTTGGTAAAATTTTAATTTACATTTTGTTTATTTTAAAAAAATATAATTACTTTTGCATCCGTTATCACGAATCTCTAAATGAGATAGCAACCTGCAACAACGAGCAAGGTGCTAAAACGATAAGCCAAATCCTTTGGAAAAAATGTTGTTTTACATTCCCATTTTTTAGCTTTGTTTTTCTTGATAATTTTAAATTTTTAAAATATATCTATGACTTCATTTTCAAAAAATACCGGGAATCCTTTTGCTTTGATTCCGTTATTAGTGTTTATTTTTACTTTTTTAGGTGCAGGAATTGTACTTGACGATTTTTATGCTTTTCCATCACCAGTAGCAGTGTTTGTAGGAATAATTGCTGCTTTCTTACTTTATAAAACCTCTACTGATGATAAAGTGGCTACTTTAATTGCAGGTTGTGGAGAAAGTAAGATTATGACCATGTGTATAATTTATTTATTAGCAGGAGCTTTTGCTGTGGTGAGTAAAGCAATGGGTGGCGTAGATGCTGTTGTTAGTTTAGGGATCAATACCATTGATGTCGCTTACTTTCCGTTGGGGATTTTTTTAATAGCAGCTTTTTTATCTACTGCAACAGGAACTTCAGTAGGAGCAATTGTAGCAATAGGGCCAATTGCAGTTTCACTAGCGGATAAAAGTGGTGCTTCATTGCCGCTAATTTCTGGTGCTTTACTTGGTGGATCTATGTTAGGGGACAACCTTTCGATGATTTCTGATACTACAATTGCTGCAACGCAATCATTAGGTTGTGAATTAAAGGATAAATTCAAAATTAATTTATTTATTGCTTTCCCTGCTGCAATTGTTACCGTATTGATTTTCTTTTATCTTGGTCTTAATTCTGAAATTGTTACCGTTGATATCGCTAAGACTGACTTCTCATGGATTGCTATTGTACCTTATTTATTGGTAATCATATTAGCTTTAATAGGGGTAAATGTTTTTTCGACCTTAGTAATAGGAACAATATTAGCTGGAATTATAGGTTACATTGGTGGTTCTTTTACTTTCATGGAGTTCACTCAAAAAATTTATGAGGGTTTCACGGGAATGACGGAGATATTTTTACTTTCTATGTTAACCGGTGGACTGGCTGCTATGGTTGATAAAGCTGGAGGAATAACGTATTTATTAGTCCAAATCAAAAAGCGTATTAAAAGCCAAAAATCGGCACAAGCAGGAATAGGAGCTCTTGTGGGTTTTGCCAATTTAGCTATTGCTAATAATACGGTTTCCATCGTGATAACAGGTCCTATCGCAAAGGAAATTAATGATGAATATCAATTAAGTCCAAAGAAAACTGCAGCTATCCTAGATATTTTTTCTTGTATTATACAAGGTATTTTGCCTTATGGAGCTCAGGTTTTATTGATTTTGAGTTTTGCAGCAGGAAAATTAGATTTCTTTGATTTAATTAGCAATGCATGGTACCATTTATTTTTGCTGATCTTTACAATGGTCGCTATTTACAGCTCGTTTTGGGATCGTATAGTGAATCGTGTTTTTAAGATTCAGTAGATTAGTGATATTTTTTCTAATTGGTAATGAAATTTTTTTTAAAAAAGGAAATAGTATATATTTGACAAGTCTTTTTTAGCTTTCGCAACAGCGTTATTTCTATGTTTCAAATTTAGAAAAAGGAATAAAGTTGGCTTTCGAATCTTGCTTAGCAGGAATAGCTTTAAATAAAAAATAAACTAATTTTTTAATATGAAATTACTAGAAGGAAAAGTTGCTATCATTACAGGAGCAAGTCGCGGAATTGGAAAAGGAATAGCAGAAGTTTTTGCTAAACATGGCGCAAACGTTGCATTTACTTACAGTTCATCTGTTGAATCTGCCTTGGCACTAGAGGGAGAACTTACAGCAATGGGAATCAAAGCAAAAGGATACCAGTCTAATGCTGCTGATTTTAATGAAGCACAAACAATGGTAGACGCAGTGATTGCTGAGTTTGGTACAGTAGATATTTTAATTAATAATGCTGGAATTACAAAGGACAATTTGCTTATGCGTATGTCTGAAGAAGATTTTGACAAAGTAATCGACGTAAATTTAAAGTCGGTTTTTAATATGACTAAGGCAATTCAAAGAACGTTCTTGAAAAAACGTGCTGGATCGATTATCAACATGAGTAGTGTTGTAGGTGTTAAAGGAAACGCTGGTCAAACTAACTATGCGGCTTCTAAGGCTGGAGTTATTGGTTTTACCAAATCAGTTGCTCTTGAACTAGGTTCTCGTAATATTCGTTGTAATGCAATTGCTCCAGGTTTTATCGAAACTGAAATGACAGCAAAATTAAATGATGATGTTGTTCAAGGATGGAGAGATGGAATTCCTTTAAAACGTGGTGGTACAACTGAAGATGTTGCTAACGCTTGTTTGTTTCTAGCTTCAGATATGAGCGCATACATTACTGGTCAAGTATTAAACGTTGATGGTGGAATGTTAACTTAGAAACTATAAATTAAATTATAAAAGAATGACTATAAGCACAATACTATTAATGATTGTTTCAATAGTAAGTGCTGGATTACTGTCATTTCTTATTTATTATAAAGAAGTCAAAAACAAATCTAAATTGCATTTGTTTTTGGCTTTTTTGCGTTTTCTGTCGCTATTATTTATTTTTATATTACTTATCAATCCTAAAATTAGTAGCACTATAATTTCTAATGATAAACCAGTTTTAGCGATAGCCGTCGATAATTCAAGTTCGATAAATCAATTAAAAGCTACTCATCAAGTTAATCAGGTTTATCAAAAACTAATTTCGAACAAAGAATTAAAAGAAAAATTCGCAATTCAAAGTTATCAGTTTGATACGAATTTGAAAGTTTCTGATACATTCAATTTTGCTGGGAAGGAGTCTAATATTGGGATCGTTGCAAAAGATCTCCAAAATATTAATCGAAATTTAAAGTTTCCCACTGTCTTAATTACTGACGGAAACCAAACCACGGGAACAGATTATGAGTTTGCATTTAATGCTCTAAATAAAGTTTTTCCTGTAATTATGGGAGATACCACTAGGGTGTTTGATTTGAAGGTCAATCAAGTTAATGCCAATAAATATGCTTACCTAAAAAATAAATTTCCTGCTGAAGTATTTTTGCAATACAGTGGTACAAAAAATAGTAGTGCTTCATTTTCAATTTATGATGGAAAAAAGGAAGTTTATAAACAGTCAGTGTCTTTCACTCCAACAAATAACACGGCAATAATAACCACAAATCTTACTGCAAATAGGCTAGGAACAGTTGTATACAAAGCTCAAGTTACCAGCGCAAACAAAGAGGTCAACTTACACAACAATAGCCAACGTTTTGCAGTAGAAGTCATTGACCAAAAATCGAGTGTAGCTATAATCAGCACGATGAACCATCCTGATTTAGGAGCGTTAAAGCATGCTATTGAATCTAACGAGCAGAGAGAAGTGGTGGTACTAAACCCAAAAAATAAAATTGATCTTTCTAAATATAAAGTTCTTATTTATTATCAACCTAATACTGCTTTTAGAGAAGTTTTTCATTCAAATAAAGTAATTGGTCTAAATTCGTTTATTATTACGGGAACAAAAACAGATTTTAAATTTTTAAACGAAGTACAAAAAGATTTAGATTTTAAAATGAGTAATCAGCTCGAAGATTATCAAGCATCGTTTAACAAGGAGTTTACTTATTTTTCTACTGAGGATATTGGATTTGAAAATTTTCCTCCCTTAGAAAATAGTTATGGAAAAGTTAGTCCTGTTTCTTCTGTTTCCATTCTTTTGGGGTCAAAAATTCGAGGCATGCAAACAACTGCTCCACTACTTGTTTTTTCAGACAATAATAAACAACGAACAGCATATTTATTAGGAGAGAATAGTTGGAAGTGGCGCATGCAAAATCACCTTAATACTGATTCGTACATGCAATACGATCTTTTTATAGATAAGATTATACAATTTTTGAGTTCGAATAATAGCAAAAAATCATTGGTAGTGAATTTTGAGAATAGTTACAACTCATCTGATGCCATAACTATCAATGCCCAATATTTTAATAAGAATTACGAATTTGATCAAAATGCGCTTTTAACGATTAGTTTACTAAATCTCGAGACCAAAAAAACACGCAATTATGATTTCTTGAAAAGTAATAATGATTTTAAAGTGTCATTAGATGGTTTAGAGGGAGGAAAATATCAATTTACCGTTACCGAAAAAAAATCCAAAGCTTCGTTTACAAATACATTTGAAGTATTGGATTTTGACATAGAAAAACAAGCAGTTAATCCAGATTCAAAAAAATTGCAACGTCTAGCCGTAGCAACTGAAGGAGCTGCCTTTTATCCTGATCAAGTTGATCAATTAGTACAAGCACTTGTCAGAGATGAAAGTTACAAAACAATCCAAAAAGAGCGTGTCGATAAAGTTAGTTTGATAGATTGGTATTGGCTATTACTATTAGTAGGTCTAACGTTAAGTTTAGAATGGCTAATTAGGAAATACAATGGTTTATTATAGATAAATAGAATATGGATTTTAGATTAAAAGTTTTTTTGACTGTAGCAGCTAGGTTAAGTTTCACTAAAGCAGCTAGTGAATTATTTATTACGCAACCTGCTGTTTCGAAGCATATTCGAGAGCTAGAAGAAGAATATAAAATCAAACTTTTTGAGCGTAATGGTAGTAAGATAGCTGTTACAAAGGCGGGTCATGTATTATTACAACACACTAAAAGATTATTCGAGATTTACAGAGATATTGATTTTGATATGAGTGCGCTAATTCATGAGCAACGTGGTTTACTAAGAGTGGGCGCGAGCACAACACTATCTCAATATATAATTCCACCAGTATTAGCTCGTTTTCACCCAAAGATGAAAGAGGTTAAAATAACTTTGATTAACGGTAATACTGAAATAATTGAAAAATCATTATTAGAAAAGGAAATCGAAGTAGGTATTGTAGAGGGGCAATTAAAAAATAAAGGAATAAAGTATATTCCGTTTCTTAAGGACGAACTCGTATTAGTTTGCAAAGCAAATCACTCACTAGCAAAGAAAAAGGAGATTACTAAGGAGGATTTATTAAAAATGCAGTTCTTAATGCGGGAGCAAGGCTCTGGAACCCTAGAGGTTATAGAATATGGACTAAAAACATTTAATATTTACTTAGATCAATTAGATGTGCAAATGCAATTAGGGAGTACAGAAAGTATAAAGTCTTATTTACTAAATTCCAATTGTGTGGCTTTTATCTCGATTCATGCAGTTAGCAAAGAGCTTAAAAACAACCAACTAACAATATTAGATATTAAGAATTTAAGTATCGAACGTAATTTTTATATCGTCACTCTGCAAGGTAAATCTACTGCTTTAGTAGATTTATTAATAACCGACATTCTTAATCATTATAACTTAAAGTTATAACTAATTACATATAACTATTGGCAAAAGTGTTTTATTCACACCATCTTTGTATCATTATATATAATACAAAGTTATTGTGAAAAATAAAGCTAAAAAGTTAGAGATTATTAAGAAAATGCTTCATGAGAGAAAGTTTCAAGTTTTCTTATTTGTGATCTTGATTCTATTATGCACCACCTCATATGTAAGTCCGCCTATTGCCTTATTGTTAGGTTTAATTGTTGCAAATGTATCTGGGCATCCCTTTATTGCTTATAATCATAAAGCAACTTCGTTATTATTGCAATTTGCTGTTGTAGGTTTGGGATTTGGTATGAATGTCAATGATGCATTAACAGCAGGTAAAGAAGGTTTCTTTTTTACCATAGTTTCTATTTTTAGCACTTTAATTCTTGGCTACTTTTTGAGTAAATGGCTATCGATAGATAAAAAAATCTCCCATTTAATTTCGTGTGGAACAGCCATTTGTGGTGGAAGTGCCATTGCAGCAATTGCACCAGTCATAAAATCAGATGAAAAGCAAACTTCAGTAGCTTTAGGAGTGATTTTCATATTGAATTCTGTGGCATTGTTTTTATTTCCTGCTGTAGGTCATTTGCTTCATTTGAGCCAACATGAATTTGGATTGTGGTGTGCTATTGCCATACATGACACGAGTTCAGTGGTGGGAGCAGCTAACAAGTATGGAGCAGAAGCCTTGCAAGTAGCAACGACGGTGAAATTAGCCAGAGCTTTGTGGATTATTCCTATAGCTTTACTTACAGCGAGTGTATTTAAAAATAAGAATAGCAAAATTAAAGTTCCTTATTTTATTGGTTTGTTTATTGTTGCGATGTTACTAAATACGTATGTTGCTCAAATTGCTACAATAGCCCCCTATATTGTTGCTTTCGCAAAAGTAGGTCTTACTGTAACCTTGTTTTTAATTGGGGCGGGATTGCATTACAAAACTTTAAAATCAATTGGTATAAAACCTTTACTTCAAGGTATTTTACTATGGGGATTTATTGCTACTGCCTCCTTAATTTCTATTATCTACTTGCTATAAATGTTAGTAGTTCATTAAGAAAGTGCAGTTACATAGGTTATCGTAATTTAATAGCAACGAGCTGATGTCATTTAATTGTTAATTATAGTAATGTTATTCGGATAATTTTTAAAGTTCTTCAAAATTAAAATATATTTGTGCTTCAAATAAATAAGTAAAATGAAAAATATTAAGTTGAAACGCTCAGCCTTTACGATGGCTGCTCTAGCTGTTTGCTTCCTTACCATTTCGTGGGGAATTGTGGGTCATGAAAGAATTAATAAGGCAGCTGTAATGCTTTTACCTAAACCAATGCAGTCTTTCTTTTATAATCATATTGACTTTATCACCCAAGAATCTACAGTTCCTGATTTGAGAAAATACATTTTGCAAGACAAGGCTGAAGGTCCTAGACATTACCTTGATATGGAAAACTTTGAAGGTTCAGAGGATTTTCCAAATACTATGGCTGATGCCAAAAAGAAATACGATGATAAATTTTTATCAAAGAGCGGAACATTACCTTGGCATATTCAAGATATGATGGCAAGATTAACACAAGCTTTTAAAGATAAACGCAAATCAGAAATCTTGTTTATTGCAGCAGAGTTAGGGCATTATATTGGTGATGCACACATGCCATTACACACATCAGATAACCATGACGGTCAATTAACAGACCAAAAAGGAATTCACTCGCTATGGGAAAGTAGGTTGCCAGAACTTTTTGTTAAGGATTACAAATTTACAGTGGCTCCAGCTACTTATTATGAGGATGTAGATACAGCAATCTGGGCAATGATTAATGATACTCACAGTTTGGTTCCAGCTCTTTTAGCAGCAGACAAAGGACTGAGAACTAGCTTGGCGCCAAATCAAATTTTTGTTACTGATGCTGAAGGAAACATCGTTAAAAATAAATATAACGGTGTACGCTATACAGATGAGTATGCAGGAAAGTTTCACACAGCACTAAATGGTATGGTGGAGAGCCAAATGAAAAAGGCAGTTACTGCAACTGCAAGTTTCTGGTATACTGCATGGGTAAATGCGGGAAAACCGGATTTAAGTAAGCTTGATGCTAGTGTAACGACGAAACGTAATGCGAAAGCATTAAAAAAAGATTCCAAATTATTCAAAAAAGGAGATTTGTTTGGTATGGAAAGTGACAAAGACGTCGAATAAAATTAGAAAGTTATAAAGTAAAAGCCTGTGAAATTCACAGGCTTTTTTTATGATTTAGTTTTTCTGATATTGTTTTTTCTTTAGTACATCTGATGCTGTTTGATAGATGGATATGGTTTCATTAATCAAATCTTTCCTTTGCGTTTTAAGTAGTTTTTGATCGTAATGCATTTGAAAATCATTGTCAACTCCTTCTTTTGGTATTAGTTTCAATTGATACTGTTTTACCTCTTGCTTAGGTGATAAAATAGTTAAAACATTGTCTTTAATCAATCCTAGATCTTGATAGGTAGCAATTAACGCTCTTGGTTTATAATCAGCTTTAAGTACATCTTGACCAAAAAACTTCGATTGATAGTTAAAGTTTAATAAGCCAAAAACAGTAGGCATAATGTCTATTTGAGAAACCATGTTAGTATAATGTTGCGGCTTGATAAATCCTGGGCTATAAATCATTGCTGGAATTCGATATTTATCAATTGGCAATTCCGTTTTTCCAGCACTAGAAGCACAATGGTCAGCTAAAATGACAAAAACCGTATTTTTAAACCAAGCTTGCTTTTTTGCCATTGTAAAAAATTTGTTTAAGGCATAATCAGTATATTTTACGCCACCATCTCGTGACTTTGCATCTCCTGGAATATCAATTTTATCTTTAGGATATGTAAATGGTCTATGATTACTTACAGTCATCCAGTGATTAAAGAATGGCTTTCCTTTTTGAGCTTCAGTGTTCATAACTCTTATTGCTTTATTAGCCATGTCTTCATCGCAAACCCCCCAAACATTCGAGAAAGTAATTTCGTTAGCAGTTAATGTTTTTTTATCTACAACATCATAATTGTTTCCTGAGAAAAAATCTTCCATGTTGTCGAAATATGCATCACCTCCATATAAAAATTTAGTAGCGTATCCTTTCTGTTTAAAAATACTTGCTGTGGTAAATTTATCTTTGTTATCTTCTCTTTTTACAACACTCTCGCCAGCAGTAGGAGGGAGACATAGTGTAACCGCTTCAAGTCCTCTTACCGTTCTATTTCCCGTTGCGTAGAAATTTGTAAAAAGCAAACTCTCTGTAGCAAGTTGGTCTAAAAAAGGTGCAAGATTTTTATCGTTCCCGTACGCTTTCATAAAGTCAGCACTGTAACTTTCAATTGTTATAAGTACTACGTTTTTATGTATTTCAGCAACTGCACTTTTGATTTCGATCAAAGTAGATGATCTAGTAATTCCTGGGATTTGTTGTGCTAATATAGTATACGCCTCTTTCTCAAGTAGTGTTTTGTAGAATTTAAAGTAATCTAATTCACTGTTTACATAAGCTAGATAAAAGCGGTATAAAGCATTTGCTTGTAGTTCGTTAGTAAAAGTATTATGCGAATTTTCTAGTTGTGCTAATGCAGGCACTGCGAATAACGACAATACAAAAAATGTTAAATAAATTCCTGAAATTTTAAGTTTTTCGGTAAATGAAGGAATGTTTTCTATAAACGTTTTTGAATTTCGAATGATAAAATAAGAAACTATTCCAGCTATAACAAATAATCCTGAAAATAAAGGAATTACAGGGTAGGACTCCATGATGTTTCCTATCACTTCATTGGTGTAAACCAAATAATTTACAGCGATAAAATTATAGTTAACACCAAACTCATTCCAGAAAAAATATTCACTAATGGCATTCTGTAAAATCAGAACTACAAATAGAAAGATCACAAAACTGAACAACCAGAAACGAATTTTTTCTCTTAATTTGGGTACAAATAATAGCAATCCAAATAAAAACGTCTTAATTCCCACAAAAAACAATCCTATCTTGGGCAATGCACCTCCGTATTCATTAAGGATTGATTTGCCTGAAACTATGTAAATAAATATGGCTACTAATAAACCAAAAATAATATATCCATAAGGTTTATAGTATTTAGAATTTGATATAAAAATTAAGTACAGCCATAAAAATCCACTGGCTAGTATAAAAACAAAAAAGTCAGATAGCATGCCTATTGAAAAGATCTTCAAGCTCTCTAAAACTGAAAATGTGGATTGCGTTATAGGGTGGAACAACAATACAATTCTTACAATAAAACTGACAACAACATAAAGAAATATTAGGTTGTAAAAAGGGGATAGTTTTTTTATAAAAGACATGATATTTTTTATTGTAAAACTACTTAAATACTTAGGTTCGTGTGAAGAGATATTCTTAATATTGGCTTAATAATATTTCATCAACAATTTTAAGGAGTGTATATTGTTTAAATTTGTCCAGACTTTCAACTATTAAATAATTTAAGATGAAAACATTTTGGAGTCTAGTGCTCATAACTGTTGTATTCAACGGATATTCTCAAAATTGGAATACAAATTTTAAGCAAGCTTCCGCCGATGCTGCTTCTCAAAATAAACCCATTATTTTGGTTTTTTCAGGATCTGACTGGTGTGCACCTTGCATTAAATTAGATAAAAGTATTTGGCAATCAGAAGCTTTTAAAAACTATTCTAATACAAACTATATAATGGAAAGAGCGGATTTTCCTAGAAGAAAACAAAACGAATTAACTGAGGAGCTAAAAAAGCAAAACCAAGTTCTAGCTGAAAAGTACAATCATGACGGCATATTTCCGCTGGTAGTTGTACTCAATGCTGATGGAAAAGTTTTAGGTAAAACCACTTATAAAAATACTACTCCCGAAATTTATATTGAGGAATTAAATGCTTTTCTAAAATAATCTAATGAATATAAAACTTTTATTATTATTCGTTTTGACGTCTTCTTTAGGATTCTCACAAGTTACGCACAAACGAGAATTAACTATGCTGGGAAGTCCTTTTGAAATGATAGTCGTTGCCGATGATATACCGCAGGCTGACGTTTACATTGATTTGGCTGTGGCCGAAGTGTCTCGACTTGAAAATTTAATTTCAGATTGGATTCCAACAACTCCAATTTCGGAAGTTAATCGAAATGCCGGAGTCAAAGCGGTCATCGTCCCTCAAGAAGTTTTTGACTTAGTGCAGCGATCTATCACAGTTTCTAAATTAACTTCTGGAGCTTTTGATATTACTTACGCTTCACTGGATAAAATTTGGAAATTTGATGGTAGTATGAAAAAAATGCCGTCAGAAGAAGAGATCAGAAACTCTGTTGCTAAAGTAGGTTATCAAAACATTGTATTAAATCCTAAAGATCACAGTATTTTTTTAAAAAATGAAGGAATGAAATTAGGATTAGGTGGTATAGGTCAAGGATTTATTGCTGATAAAATAAAAGCATTGCTTATTGCAAAAGGAGCTCCCGCAGGAATCGTAAATATTTCGGGTGATATTAATACCTGGGGCAAGCAACTAGATGGAAAGCAATGGAAAGTGGGTATAAAAAACCCTCTAAATAAAGATAAAATATTTGCCACATTCCCTCTAGAAAATAGCGCTGTTGAAACCTCAGGAAGCTATGAAAAATATGTAACCTTTAATGGAGTAAGGTATTCACATATTATAGACACACGTACGGGTTATCCGGCATCAGGTGTAATTAGTGTCTCTGTTTTTGCCACATCAACTGAATTAGCCGATGCATTAGCAACTGGGATTTTTGTCCTTGGTGTTGATATAGGGATTGATCTAATTGACCAATTACCTGGTGTTGGTTGTATTTATGTAGAAAATAACGGAAAAATAACGGCCTCAAAAAATATAGATTTAAAAAAATATTCTGATGAATAAAATAGTCCTTTTAGCACTTTTAGCGCTTACAGTACAATCATGTGTTGCAGTAAAAGAGTATGACAAGCAATATATCAATGATCCAGATATGAAACTCGCTGCAAAACCAGCAGAGCGTTATGAAACTACTTTTCAAGTATATAGAGAAGGTGCTGCAGGTGCAAATGGAGGAAAAACAGGCGGTGGTTGTGGATGCAATTAATAAATTAAAATGAAAAAAATATTTTTAACCGTAGTCATTGTCTTCAATTTGGCTGTTAATGCCCAAGATAAAGATACTACAGCTGTATTTAAAAAAAGAGTTTTAGAAAATACTGAAGTTGATTTCTTGTTAAGCTATTATAAGCAGGACGGAGTACACTCTGCTGTTGGAGGCGGAGTAGGTTCTGAAAAGTTATCTGATATTGCAACTAATATTGTGGTTGCTTTACCTTTAAATGCTGACGATGTGCTAACATTTGACGTGGGTGTTTCAGCATATACTTCGGCTTCATCCAGCAATATCAACCCTTTTGATAACCGAATGACTACTACAGGATCGTCTGCTGCTGGAGATCCAAGTGCAAACAATACAGCAGGTTATGTAACGCCATGGCAAACTTCATCAGGAGCTTCAGCTAGTGATCAATTAGCCGCTCTTAGCGTGAATTATAATCATAGCTCTGATGATAGAAATACGATATGGAATGCTGATGTTTCTTTTTCTAATGAGTACGATTATACCTCAGTAGGTTTTGGGGGTGGATTGACTAAATTGTTCAATCAAAAAAATACTGAACTAAGTTTGAAAGCAAATGCCTATTTAGATCAGTGGAGGCCTATTTACCCAACAGAACTGAAGGAATACGGAGCATATGGGATTAATTATCAAAATCAAGGCTATTTGAAAGATGTCACTATTTTAGATCAAAATGGAAATGCTAGTAATGATTATTTACCTACTGCTTTTAAAAGCTATGATAAAACCAATCGTAACTCATACTCGTTATCGATTGCCTTTTCTCAGATACTGACAGAGAAAATCCAAATGTCTATATTTATGGACGTATTGCAACAAGATGGATTGCTAGGGACACCTTATCAACGTGTTTATTTTGCTGACAAGCCTAATTATTTCATAGGACAGTCAAAATACATTCCGGTATATGATTCCAAAGAAAACACTGGTGTTTATCAATTAGCAGATGACAATGAGAATTTACCTTCTTCGAGATTTAAAATCCCTATAGGGGCACGACTGAATTTTTATATCAGCGAATATGTTGTTGCAAAAACCTATTATCGTTATTACCAAGATAACTGGGGAGTGCAGGCACATACTGCATCGATTGAATTGCCTATTAAATTATCAACTAAATTTACGGTATCACCTCTTTATCGTTATTACTCGCAATCAGCTTCGGATTATTTTGCCGCTTTTGACAAACATCTTTCTACTGAAAAGTACTACACATCTGATTATGATTTGTCAAAATTTAATAGCAATCAATATGGTTTTGGAGTAACTTACACAGATATATTTGCTAAAGCTAAAATTTTCATGTTAGGTTTAAAAACAATTGACTTTAGGTTCAATCATTATGAAAGAAATGATGGTCTGTCCTCAAACATTGGTACTGTAGGTTTTAAATTTGAAATCG
Organism: Flavobacterium frigidarium DSM 17623; assembly: GCF_000425505.1. Lineage (GTDB taxonomy): Bacteria > Bacteroidota > Bacteroidia > Flavobacteriales > Flavobacteriaceae > Flavobacterium > Flavobacterium frigidarium. The sequence goes on from NZ_KE384392.1 coordinate 112,719, forward strand.
AATAAAATAACTAAAAATGCATATTTTAATAGTAGAAGATGAAGTGGGAATTGTCAAATTCTTGCAGCAAGGTTTGCAAGAAGAAGGGTATATCATTACAACTGCTTCAAATGGTTTAATGGGTTTAGAATATACTCAAAAAACCAGCTTTGATCTAATCCTATTAGACTGGATGTTACCTAAAATGAATGGTTTAGAAGTATGTAAAGCCATCAGAGAGAAAGATGACACTACGCCAATCATATTTTTAACTGCCAAAGATACTGTTCAAGAAACTATCGAAGGTTTGAAAGCGGGAGCTAATGATTATATGAAAAAACCATTCAGTTTTGAAGAATTAATTGAACGTATAAAAATTCATTTTAGAGTTCAAAAGGAAGCTGATATTCTAACTTTGGGATCTATTGTTATTAATTTAAATAAGCACATAGTTTCAGTAAATGATAATGTCATAGCTTTGACTCAGCGTGAATTTGAATTATTAACGTATTTAGTTCGTAATAAAGGAAATGTGTGCACGAGAAACCAAATCATAGAAGATGTTTGGGACATACATTTTGAATACGATACCGGAGTTATTGATGTTTTTATAAATGCTATTAGAAAAAAATTGAATTTAAAAATTGAACAAGACTACATAAAAACCGTGCGCGGTGTAGGCTATATTGCCAACGATTAAGGATGCAACAACTTTCATTTAAAAATAGAATTGCTTCAAATTATATTATCACAACCGCATTATTAATTTTTGCGGTTTTCGGGGTAATATATTCTGTTGTGCGCTTAACTTTCTACAGTGACATTGATGCTGACATATCCATTGAAGTGACACATCATTTAAGTGAAATTAAAATCAGCGGATCTGAATTTCACCTAACTCATGAAGAAGAATGGAAGGAGCGAGAACACAATACCGTTGATGTAAATCCAGTTTTCATTACTTTTTTTAATAATAAGGGTGAAGTGTTAGAAAAATCTCCCAATCTTAAAAATGACGCCCTACATTTCGAAAATTCAAAAGCTGATAATGATTTATTTGATACTAAATTATCAGGAAAAAAAATCAGACAAGTACAAGTACCCATCCTCTCAAATAATGTCAAAGCTGGATATGTCCTTATAGCAATGTCACTAGAGGGATCTTCCTTAGTTCTTGAACGGTTAGCAGAGGTACTCATAATTGCTTATCCGCTGATTTTAATTTTACTGTTTTTTATAGCACGATTCATCGCTGGGCGCAGCATCAAACCAATAAATGGTATTATTGAAACTTCTAATATTATTACTAAAGATAATCTTACTGCTCGCATACCTTTACCACAAAATAAGGATGAGTTGTACACCGTTTCTAAAACTATAAATAAATTGCTGGATAGAGTCGAAAATGCTCTTGAAAGGGAGAGGCAGTTCACATCTGATGCTTCTCATGAATTAAGGACACCACTTACAGTACTTAAAGGAACACTAGAAGTACTTATCAGAAAACCTAGAAATACAGAAGAATATCATGATAAAATTAATTTTTGTATAGCTGAAATAGACCGCTTGAATCATCTTGTAGACCAATTATTATTATTAGCTCGTTTTGAAAACCAAAAGAGAAGTTTGTCAGTCGAAAAATTGTATTTAAACGGTGCTTTTTTAGATGTTATATCTAGATTTTCAAGTACTATTGAAAACAAGAATATACAACTACGTACAAATTTTATCAAAGATTATTACATAAATACTGATAATTATTTATTCTCAATAGTAATTAATAACTTGATTTCGAATGCCATAAAATATTCGAGTCAAGATGCTACAGTAACAATTGATATACAGCGAATGAATGGTAAAATACAGTGCAATATTATAGATCACGGTATTGGTATTGCCGCCGAAGATCTGGAAAAAGTATTCAATCCATTCTTTAGATCAGATGCTAATGATCATCCACAAATTAAAGGAACAGGCCTAGGTCTTTCTATTGTTAAGAAACTTTGCGATTTATTAGATGTTGATATCCAAATTTCAAGTAAAGTAAACAATGGTACATCGGTAACTTTAAGCTTAAACGAAGGAGAACTTAAGTAGTTCTTAAGACTTTTCTTTAATTGTTTATTTATTTTTGAAAGATAAAATAAATAAAAATGCTTGAGAAAATTATTGCTTTTAGTTTAAAAAACAAACTCATTGTTCTTCTTTTTACGTTGGGGATTTTTGGATTTGGGATTTTTTCTGTTTTCCAATTATCGATAGGAGCAGTGCCTGATGTGACTAACAATCAGGTGCAAGTAATCACAACATCTGGAAATTTATCTACTCAAGATATTGAACAATATATCACGTATCCGGTAGAAATCGAAATGGCAAATTTACCTGGTGTGCAAGAAATTCGTTCGATTTCAAAATTTGGTTTATCAGTTGTTACCATTGTTTTTGATGATGACTTAGGAACCTATTTACCAAGACAATTAATTGCTGAAAAAATAAAATCAGCATCCGAAAAAATTCCCCCTGGTTTTGGAACTCCTGCAATGGGGCCTATTACTACAGGTCTAGGCGAAATTTACCAATACACATTAGAAGTTAAACCCGAATTTAAAAATAATTATACGGTTACAGATTTGCGTACTATTCAAGATTGGATTGTAAAGCGTCAACTATCCGGAATTAAAGGTGTTGTGGAAATTAATACTTGGGGAGGCTACTTGAAGCAATATGAAGTAGCAATTAATCCCGCACAACTCAAAGCAATGAATATTGCTACTACAGATGTGTTTACAGCACTTGAAAAAAACAACAGTATTGCAGGTGGTGCTTATATCGAAAAAGTAAATCAAAGTTATTTTATTCGTGCCGAAGGTAAAGTTAATAACCTTGAAGACATTCAAAATATAGTTGTTAAAAACAGCAATGGTTTTCCTATTTACATTAAAGATGTAGCTGATGTTCGTTTTGGTCACGCCAATCGTTTTGGTGCCATAACAGGAAATGGCGAAGGCGAAAAAGTGCTAGGTCAAGTGATGATGCTAAAAGGTGCCAACTCGAAACAAGTCATTAATGATGTTAAAGCTCGAATTGCTATTATCGAAAAGTCATTGCCTGAAGGAGTCTACATCAATGGCTTTCTAGAACGAAGTGAATTAGTTGCCAAAACCACTTTTACGGTGGCCGAAAACCTTATTTTGGGCTGTTTAATTGTAATTTTTGTAGTCGTATTGTTATTAGGGAATTGGCGCTCTGGATTGGTGGTGGCTTCGGTTATACCGCTTTGTTTGTTGTTTGCGATTTCACTAATGAATATTTTTGGCATTGATGCTAATTTAATGAGTTTAGGAGCTATTGATTTCGGAATCATTATTGACGGTGCAGTAATCATTGTCGAATTTATTGCTTTTCAAATTGCTAGTAAAGCCGCACAATTAGGACCGCTTTCTAAAGAAGATCGACAAAATGAAATAGACCAAATCACTTATAAAAGTGCCTCAAAAATGATGAATTCGGCTATTTTTGGTCAGTTGATTATCTTGATCGTTTTTATTCCTATTCTTTCACTTTCAGGTATAGAAGGTAAAATGTTTAAACCTATGGCCATGACATTCAGTTTTGCCTTAGTTGGGGCAATGATTTTCTGTTTTACCTATGTGCCTGTTGTTTCTTCATTATTTTTAAAACCGACTATCGAAAATCCAAAATCGATTTCGAGTAGATTGATCCGCAAATTAAATTCATGGTATTTGCCTATGATTACTTGGGCACTGGTGAATACTAAAAAAGTATTATATGGCGCAGCAAGTCTTTTAGTTATGGCAATCGTTTTATTTATAACAATGGGAGGAGAGTTTATTCCAACCTTAGACGAGGGTGATTTTGTAATTCAACCCGTGCTTAAAACCGGAACTACATTAACCAAAACGATTGCAACCACAACTAAAATCGAAAAAATTATCCTTAAAAACTTCCCCGAAGTTGATCAAGTGGTAAGCCGTATTGGTGCTGCCGAAGTTCCTACAGATCCAATGAGTATGGAGGAGAGTGATGTAATGGTAAAGTTAAAACCAAAATCTGAATGGGTTTCAGCTAAAACTAAAGATGAACTAGCAGACAAAATAAAAGCAAAAATCGAAGAACAAATTCCTAACATGGAAATTGAATTTACGCAGCCGATCGAAATGCGTTTTAATGAACTAATTTCAGGGACGCGATCTGATGTTGCTGTTAAGATTTTTGGCGAAGACTTAAATATTTTGGCTCGAAAAGCAGATGAAATCAAGAAAGCGATTGCCAAAGTCGAAGGAGCATCAGATATCATTATCGAAAAAACCGAAGGCTTACCGCAAATGACCGTGAGATATGATCGCTTTAAAATAGCGCGATACGGTTTAAATATTTCTGATTTGAATGAAATGATTGCCCTTGGGTTTGCTGGTAAAACGGTAGGAAATGTATTTGAAGGAGAAAAACGTTTTGACATGGTTATCCGACTGGATGCATCTAATAGAGAAAGTATCAACGATTTGAAAGAGCTGTATATTACAACAGCAACGGGAGAACAAGTGCCATTAGAACAACTTGCATCAATTGAATATACCCAAGGTCCTGCCAAAATTTCGAGAGACAATACCAATAGAAGAATTGTAGTGGGAATTAATGTTCGCAACAGAGATTTGCAATCTGTAGTTACGGATATTCAAAAAATTGTAGACACACAAGTTAAGTTACCTACGGGTTATTATGTGCAATATGGCGGACAATTTGAAAATCTGCAATCTGCGAAAGCAAGGTTAATGATCGCTGTTCCTATTGCCTTATTTTTAATATTTATCCTGTTGTATTTTGCCTTTGGATCTATTAAAGAAGCTTTAATGGTATACTCCGCTATTCCTTTATCTGCAGTGGGTGGCGTATTATTCCTTTGGATACGTGATCTTCCTTTTAGCATTTCGGCAGGAGTAGGGTTCATTGCATTATTCGGAATCGCGGTGCTAAACGGAATAGTATTAATTGAGCATTTTAAAGAATTGAAACATCAAGGAATGAAAAATATAGATGAACTTATTATAAAAGGAACCACAGATCGTTTGCGTCCTGTATTATTAACTGCAGCAGCAGCAGCACTGGGTTTTTTACCCATGGCTATTTCGTCATCTGCAGGGGCAGAGGTACAACGACCGTTAGCAACCGTTGTCATTGGTGGTTTGTTTACAGCAACTATTTTAACGATGATCGTATTACCAATTTTATATAAATTATTTGACGAGAAAGAATTTAAAAAACCTAAAATTAATACAAATCAAAGTACTATTATTATACTCTTTTTGCTATTGAGCAGTACTTTGAGTTTTGCACAAAACCCTACAGACGAGCTAGATACTTTGATTGTTAAAGGAATCAATAATAACAAAGGTTTGAAAGGGTATCAATTACAGGTAGCGAAATACGAAGCGAATATAAACAGCGCATTTACATTCGATAAAACCAATATTTATTACAATTATGACCAAAATAATATTGCCTATAACAATGAGCCGATAAAGGTATTTGGTGTGCAACAACGATTTGAATTCCCTACGGTTTATGGTGCTAGAAAAAAAGCCAATACAACAGAATTTGAAAAAGAGAAAGCCAGTTTTGAAATTCAGAAAAACAAACTGTCATACGAAATCGCCAAGACATATCACCAAATAGTATTTTTACAACATCAAGAAAAACTGTATCATTATCTGGATAGTTTGTATCATAATTTCTCAACAGCGAGTAACAGAAGATTCGAATTGGGCGAAACCAATTATTTAGAAAAAATTACTGCTGAAGCAAAATTTAGACAAATAAAAACCAAGCTTACGCAAATAGGAAGCGAAAAGAAAGCAGCTTATATCACACTACAAAATTGGGTACAAACGGAAGATGAAATATTGATAAAAAGCAGTAAAATAAGTCCTTTAAATACATTAAGTAATGAATCAAATAAAAGCACTTATCAATTATATTTAGAGACTATTAGTAAAAATTATGAAAGTCAATTAAAACTGCAAAAACAAAACTGGTTACCTGATTTACACTTTGATGTTTTTAGAGGTTCGAATAAGGGGATTTCCCAATCTTTAAATGGATTCCAAATGGGAATTTCAGTGCCCATTTTGTACGGAGGCAATGTATCTAAATCTAAGGTGGCAAAATTAGAACTAGAAAGTTGGCAACAACAAAAGGAAAACGAAATGCTTAAGATCGACAGCTATTTAAGTCAGAAAAAGCAAGAGTTAGCCAAATATCAAGAGGCGATAAACTACTACAACCAATTCGGGAAAAAATTATCAGATGAGATTATAAAGGTTGGAAATATGAGTTATAAACACGGTGAAATTGATTTTTTTCAATACATTCAAAGCTTAGAAAACGCAACAATCATACAAGTGGATTATTTAGATAATGTCCTTCGATACAATCAAACACAATTAGAGATTCAGTACCTAAATTACTAAAATATTTATAATGAAAAAGATACTATATATACTATCACTATGCCTGCTTACTGTTTCATGCAAAGAAACTAAAACGGAAGAAGCGCTAGAGAAAAATGATAATTTGATTCGAGTTACTGCCGCGCAATTTCAGTCAGGGAACATGCAAATCGCTTCAGCGGTTGAACAAGATTTTGATGTAACCGTAAAAACTTCAGGAAAGATTGATGTACCTCCGCAAAATAGAGCACAAATAACTTCTTTTATAGGAGGTTATGTCAAGTCAACAACACTTTTGGTTGGAGATAAAGTGAAGAAAGGCCAAGCATTACTGACTTTAGAAAACACAGAATTTTTAGATATTCAAAAGGAATATTTAGACGTCGCCGAACAAATTAATTATTTAAAATCCGAATACGAGCGCCAGAAAACCTTATTCGATGAAAAAATAACTTCTCAAAAAAATTATCTAAAAGCCGAGAGTGAGTATCGCAGAGCCAAAGGAATGTATCAAAGTTTAAGAGCTAAATTAGTATTATTGAATATTAGTCCTGCAAATGTGGAAAAAGGGAGATTAACTTCCGTAATTACTATTTATGCACCCATATCGGGAGATATTGTAGTAATGAATGCGAATGTAGGGATGCATGTTTCGCCTGCCGATGTGATTCTTGATATTATTCAAACCTCACATTTACATTTAGAATTGAATGTTTTTGAAAAAGACATTTTGAAAGTAAAAGAAGGACAAAAGATTAAATTTACGGTTCCCGAAGCTTCAAAAGAAGTTTTTAACGCCGAAGTACATTTGGTTGGTAAATCTATAGAAGGAACTGAGCGTACGATTAATGTTCACGGACATTTAGACGAGAAAATGACTCAGATATTGATTACAGGTATGTTTATAGAAGCAGGGATTATTGTAGATTCAAAGAAAGGATTAGCCGTTCCTCAGGAAGCGTTAATCACCGAAAACAATAAAAACTTCGTACTTTTATTGAAGAATGATAAGAATAATAGCTACGCCTTCCAAAAAACGGCAGTAACTATAGGAGAACGCGCTGATAAATATGTCGAAATCATACCTAATAATCAAATTAATGCTTCGTCTAAGATTTTGACCAAAGGTGTTTTTGATGTTTCTAATTAATTTGAATTAGTTGATTTGATAAAAAAATGGCTAACGCTGTTAGTCTGTTAAAGAAAACAATATAGTAAATGTAATGTTATGACAAACGATAGTAAAGAGTCAAAATTAACAATTGAAAATTATTTAGACAATCACTATATTCACCGTAGCAATTGGCTTCGAGCAGCTGTACTTGGAGCAAATGACGGTATCATTTCTATTTCAAGTTTAGCTATTGGTATTGCGGCTGCAAGTGCAACCAGAGAGCCTATTGTCCTGGCAGGTGTTGCAGGACTTGTAGCTGGTGCTTTATCTATGGCTGCTGGGGAGTATGTTTCTGTAAGTTCCCAAACTGATACTGAAAAGGCAGATATTGAAAGAGAAAAAGTCGAACTTAAAGAAATGCCTGATGAAGAATTGAATATATTAGCTCAAATCTATGAGAGAAGAGGGCTTACAAAAGAAACGGCAATGCAAGTTGCTACTGAATTTACAGAAAAAGATGCATTAGCTGCACATGTAAGAGATGAATTAGGAATCAACGAAATTAGTCAGGCAAAACCAATTCAGGCGGCTTTGGCATCAGGTGCTTCTTTTACTATTGGGGGTGTATTGCCTTTATTGGCAGTGCTTTTTGCACCAGTTAAAGGCATGGAATATTGGTTGTACTCATCAACAATTTTGTTTCTTATAATTTTAGGTGCGATTTCGGCAAAAACTGGGGGTTCAAGTATCTCTAAGGCAATTTTAAGAATTACGATTTGGGGAACAATTGCAATGGGCTTGTCAGCATTAGTAGGTTATGTTTTCGGTGTAAGAGTATAAAAATAACAATTTTAAATAGTAATTATGAACGACGCACATTGGCACTTAGTAGTTAATCATTTTCCAATTATAGGGGCCATCCTCGGTTTGGGAATTTTGATTGTAGGATTGGTTTTAAAAAATAATACAGTGAAAAACACCGCTTATATTGTATTTGTTGTAGCTGCAATTTTTGCATTTGCAAGTATGGCAACTGGAGAGGGTGCTGAAGAACTAGTTGAAGATATGCCTAACATAGGACATCAAATCATTCACGAACATGAGGAACTTGCTGAGAAATTAGCTCTTTTGTTATATGCCACAACATTTTTTAGTTTGTTGTCCATGTATACAGATGTAAAAAAGCATAAATATGCTAAAACGATATCTATAGTAACACTGTTATTAGCCATTGGTTCCTCTATTGTTGGTACATTAGTAGGTAATTCTGGTGGAGAAATTCGTCATACAGAAATTAGAGAAAACGGTATTATTGCCGCTCCAAGTAAGGAAAGTGTTAGTACTGGTAATGATAAAGAATAATAGTTTAAACATTAGATTTAACAAAAAAGCAACATTAAGTTAAAATAATAATTGCTTTTTAATAAAAAAATATTTTATATTTGCATAAGAAAAATAAAACAAGTCATGTTTACAAATACAGTACATCATCATCATTTTCATTATTGCTCTCAAGCGATGTGTTAATGGTATGCATGTAAATCATCATATTAAAAAACCCGTTTGAGTACATCAAACGGGTTTTTTATTGCCTTAAACTGTACTCAGACTTAACTCTTTAAAAAACAAAAAAATGAGTACTTTAAAAATTGCAATTCAAAAATCAGGACGTTTAAACGAAGACAGTATCCAAATATTAAAAGATTGCGGAATCTCTATCAATAATGGGATTGACCAGCTAAAAGCAGAAGCATCTAACTTTCCTCTTGAAGTTTTATATCTTAGAAATTCAGATATTCCACAATATTTAATTGATGGAGTAGTAGATATTGCTATTGTTGGAGATAATCTATTAGTAGAAAAAGGAAAAGGAATCCAAGTAGTTCAAAAATTAGGGTTTTCTAAATGCAAAGTATCTGTTGCCGTTCCTAAGGCATTCGAATACAAATCTATCAAGGACTTAGAAGGAATGCGTATCGCGACTTCTTATCCAAATACGGTTATCGAATATTTCAACTCTTTTGGAGTTAATGTTGATATTCACCAAATTTCTGGGTCAGTTGAGATTGCTCCAAATATAGGTCTTGCAGACGCTATTGTAGATATCGTTTCAAGCGGAAGTACGTTATTCAAAAATAATTTGAAAGAAGTTGAGATTATTTATAAAAGTGAAGCAGTACTTGCGGTTTCTCCAAAAGTAACTCCAGAAGTTCAAAAATTAATCGACACTTTAAAATTTAGAATAGAATCAGTTTTAAGAGCTCGTAGATCAAAATACATTTTGATGAACGTACCAAACGACAAAATCGAAGAAGTTGGAAAAATCCTTCCGGTATTACGTAGCTTAACTGTATTGCCATTGGCACAAGAAGGTTGGAGTAGTGTGCACTCGGTAATTGATAAGGATACGTTTTGGGATGTAATCGATCAATTAAAAGAGGCTGGAGCCGAAGGGATTTTGATTTGCCCAATTGAAAAAATGGTACTGTAATTAAGTTTTAAGTAGTAATTCATAAGTTGTAAGTGACTTAGAGTTTGTCAAGCAGTGCTTAACTTTAAACCTTAAACTTTAAACTAAAAATCATGAACAAAATATATAACCCAAAATCGGAAACATGGTCAGCTATTTTAGAGCGACCTACTAAAACGGTTGACGATATCGAACTCACAGTAAAAGAGATTTTCAAGGAAGTTCAAAAAAATGGGGATGCGGCTATAGCCAAATACACTTCGATTTTTGACGGAGTAGTATTTGAAAACTTAGAGGTTTCACAACAAGAAATTGAAAATGCATTAGCAAACGTTCCTACTGAGTTAAAAGAAGCGATTCAATTAGCAAAAAGCAATATCGAAAAATTTCACACGGCTCAAAAAACAGCTAAGGTCGAAGTTGAAACGGTTGAAGGTGTGCAATGTTGGCAAGAAAAAAGACCCATCCAAAAAGTAGGTTTATATATTCCTGGCGGTACAGCACCTTTGTTTTCAACTGTTTTAATGTTGGCGGTTCCAGCAAACATAGCAGGTTGTAAAGAAATTGTGTTGTGTTCACCACCAGACAAAAAAGGAAATATTAATCCAGCAATTTTATATGCTGCCAGTTTATGTGGCGTTACTAAAATATTAAAGGTGGGTGGAATTCAAGCGATTGCTGGTTTGACTTTTGGGACAGAAACGATACCAAAAGTGTACAAAATTTTTGGACCAGGAAACCAGTTTGTAACCTTAGCAAAACAATTAGCAACACAATTTGGAGTAGCCATTGATATGCCTGCTGGACCTTCAGAATTATTAGTTGTTGCTGATGATGCGGCTGTTCCTGCTTTTGTAGCTTCAGATTTATTATCACAAGCAGAACATGGCGTAGATAGCCAAGTGATTTTGGTTTCGACTTCTAAAAAATTGATTGATGCCGTTGAAGAAGAAATTCAACTTCAATTAGAGCAATTGCCTCGTAAAGAAATTGCTGAGAAAGCAATAGCCAACTCTAAATTGATCTTTGTCGAAAACGATGCAATTGCTTTAGATTTAATCAACGAATACGGACCAGAACACTTTATTGTTTGCACTGCTAATGATGATTTTTACATCAACAGAATAGAAAATGCAGGATCTGTTTTTATTGGAAATTATACTCCTGAAAGTGCTGGAGATTATGCATCAGGGACTAATCATACTTTGCCAACAAACGGTTATGCTAAGAATTACAGTGGTGTCAATTTAGATAGTTTTACTAAATCGATGACGTTCCAAAAAATTTCTGAAAAAGGAATTCAGAATATTGGTAACGCTATTGAGATTATGGCAGCAGCGGAAGGGTTGCAAGCACATAAGAATGCTGTAACTTTGAGATTGAAGAGTTTAGAATAAGAGACAAGAAACAGGATGCAGGAAACAAGATGCAAGATATTAGAGAAGTAGACACAGTATAAAAGTCTTTTCTTCTTGACTCTTGATTCTAATTTTTTCCTCTACAAACATAAGAAAATGGAAAATTTCGATATAAATAATTTAGTTCGTGAGAACGTTAAAACCATGAAGCCGTATTCATCGGCGCGTGATGAATTTAAGGATTTTGACGTAGCTCAAATGATTTTTTTGGACGCTAATGAAAATCCGTATCAAAATGGAGTAAACAGGTATCCTGATCCTCAACAAAGCAGTGTTAAAGCCGTTTTAGCAAAACAAAGAAACTTGAAAGTTAACCAAGTTTTACTAGGAAATGGTAGCGATGAAGTCCTAGATCTACTTTTTAGAGCGTTTTGCGAACCTAAAACAGACAACGTGATAACATTGCCACCTACTTACGGAATGTACGGCGTTTTAGCTAATATTAATTCGGTGGAGAATAGAGAAGTACTGCTTTCTACTGATTTTCAACCAGAGATTGAAAGTATTCTTGAAGCGGTTGATGCAAACACAAAGATGATTTTCCTTTGTTCGCCAAATAATCCAACAGGGAATTCTTTTGCAGATGAAAGTGTGGTAACTTTATTGCAAAATTTCAAAGGGTTGGTAGTTGTCGATGAAGCATATATCGACTTCTCAAAAAAACCAAGTTGGCTGGTTGAATTAGATGAATATCCTAATTTGGTTATCACTCAAACCTTGTCGAAAGCGTATGGTTTGGCAGGGATTCGTTTGGGGATTTGTTATGCTTCGGCAGCAATTATCGCGGTTTTAAACAAGATAAAGCCACCTTATAATGTCAATGAGTTGACACAACGAAGAGCATTAGAAAGATTAGCTGATAAAGAGAAAATTAAACTTGAAATAGACTCTATTGTAAAACAAAGAGATGATTTACTTAAAGTATTAGATGAAGTAAATTTCGTTTCTAAAATTTATCCTACTGAAGCTAATTTTGTGCTAATAAAAGTTGATGATGCGACAAAAAGATACAATGAATTAATCGCTAAAGGAATTGTGATTAGAAATAGAACCACACAACCGCTTTGTGAAAATACGTTGCGACTGACAATTGGAACTGTAGAGGAAAACAAGAAATTGATGGAAGCTTTATTAGCAATAGGACAACCATAAATATATAATTAGATATAAAGTGCGTGAGGGATAGTAGTGGAGCTCTTTTTATGACCGAGGAACGAAGTCATAAAAAAGCGGGAACGAATAGCCCGACCCATAGGGACACGCCAAAATAAAAAATAAAACACAACTAGCCAAAGGCCAAAAGCTAACAGCTAAAAGCTTATATAAAATGAAAAAAGTACTTTTTATCGATCGTGATGGAACGATTGTATTGGAACCAGAAGGGTATCAATTAGACAGCCTTGATAAATTAGAGTTTTACCCAAAAGCTTTTCAGTATTTGGCTAAAATTGCTAATGAGCTGGATTATGAATTAGTAATGGTAACAAATCAGGACGGATTGGGAACAAATAGTTTTCCGGAAGATACGTTTTGGCCAACGCAAAATTTCATCTTGAGAGCTTTTGAAAATGAAGGAGTTTTATTCGACGATATTTTTGTAGACCGCTCTTTTCCTGAAGACAATGCGCCTACTCGCAAGCCGCGAACGGGTATGTTGACTAAATATATAGATAATCCGGCTTATGATTTAGCTAACTCATTTGTATTAGGTGATCGTTTAACTGACATTGAATTGGCTAAAAACTTGGGAGCAAAGGCCATTTTTATGAACACGGCTGACGGTGCTGGAAGTTCTGAAATTGCTTCAAAACGTGAGGAATTAGATAATGTGATTAGTTTGCAATCTACAGATTGGAAAGTGATTTACGAGTTCTTGAAACTGGAAGCACGTTCAGCTACGATTTCGAGAAAAACAAATGAAACTGATATTTACATTAACTTGAATCTTGATGGTACAGGGAAAAGCAAAATCGAAACCGGAATTGCCTTTTTTGATCACATGCTTGACCAAATTGCACGCCATGGACAAATGGACTTAGAAATTGTTGTGAAAGGAGATTTAGAAGTGGATGAGCATCACACTATTGAAGATACTGCTATTGCTCTAGGAGAAGTTTTTGCTAAAGCATTAGGAAACAAATTAGGTATTGAAAGATATGGTTTTTGTTTACCAATGGACGATTGCTTAGCGCAGGTGGCTATTGACTTTGGAGGTAGAAACTGGTTGGTTTGGGAAACCGAATTTAAGCGTGAAATGGTAGGGAAGATGCCCACAGAGATGTTCTTGCATTTCTTTAAATCATTCTCAGATGGTGCAAAAGCAAACATCAACATCAAAGCCGAAGGCGACAATGAACACCATAAAATTGAAGCGATTTTCAAGGCTTTCGCCAAAGCGATAAAAGTTGCCGTGAAACGCGACACAGAGAAAATGATTTTGCCATCGACTAAAGGGATGTTGTAAAATCCCCTAACCCCCGAAGGGGAATTTGAATAAATTGAACATAATATAAAGTTTTTAGAAATGAGTCAAGATAATAAAATATCTACTTCAACTCCCCCTTCGGGGGCTGGGGGGATAGTAATAATAAACTACGGAGCAGGGAATATTCAAAGCATTATGTTTGCGATCGAAAGATTGGGATATAAGGCGGTATTGAGTAATGATCCAGCCGAGATAAAAGCAGCGGACAAAGTAATTTTTCCAGGTGTTGGTGAGGCGAGTTCAGCGATGAAAATGCTTTTGGCGAGTGGTTTAGACGCATTGATTCCTACACTGACGCAGCCTGTACTGGGAATTTGTCTCGGAATGCAATTAATGTGCAATAAAACCGAAGAAGGAAACACCCAGGGATTGGGAATTTTTGACGTAGATGTGCTTAAATTTTCGAATAAAGTAAAGGTGCCTCAAATGGGTTGGAATACAATTTACAACCTGAAATCAGATTTATTTAAAGACATCTCAGAAGACGAATACATGTATTTAGTCCACAGTTTTTACGCTCCTGATTGCGTCGAATCGATTGCGACTACTAATTACGAACAAGAATATGCATCGGCACTGCAAAAAAACAATTTTTACGGAACCCAATTTCACCCGGAAAAAAGTGGTGACGTAGGGGAGAAAATTCTGGGGAATTTTCTGCAACTTTAAACTTTAAACCTGAAACCTGAAACCAAAAAGAAATCATGCGTATAATACCAGCCATAGACATCATTGACGGAAAATGTGTTCGCTTATCAAAAGGCGATTACAACACTAAAATTATATACAACGAAAACCCGCTTGAAGTTGCCAAAGAATTTGAAGCACATGGAATTGAATACTTACACTTAGTAGATCTTGACGGAGCGAAGTCAAGCAAAATTGTCAATTATAAAATACTAGAACAAATTGCAAGTCAAACGAGTTTGAAAATCGATTTTGGTGGTGGATTAAAGTCGGATGCCGATTTGAAAATTGCTTTTGAAAGTGGTGCGAACCAAATTACAGGTGGAAGCATTGCTGTAAAAAATAGAGCTGTTTTTGAAAAATGGATCGCAGAATACGGAGCTGATAAAATTATTTTAGGTGCTGATGCAAATAACGAAAAAGTAGCTGTTTCTGGTTGGTTAGAAGAATCAGATCAGGAGTTGGTTCCTTTTATTCAAGGGTATCAATCAAAAGGAATTGAGTACGTAATTTGTACAGATATAGCCAAAGACGGAATGCTTGAAGGTCCAAGTTTTGAACTGTACGCAAAGATTTTGGCGGAGGCCCAAGGAATCAAATTAATCGCTTCAGGTGGAATTTCGACTTTTGATGAATTGCCTAAACTAGCCGAAATAGGTTGTGAAGGAACCATCATAGGTAAAGCGATTTACGAAGGAAGGATTTCAATGAAACAACTAGAGAACTACGTTTTGAGTAGTAAGTCATGAGGATTAAGTTGTAAGTATGGGAGAAGATATAATAAAGGTAAAGAGTTTTTTATTTGCGATTAGAATTGTGAACCTCTACAAGACTTTAGTTTCTAGAAATGAATATGTCATGAGCAAACAAGTTTTGCGTTCTGGTACTTCAATAGGTGCAAATATTCGAGAAGCAAAAAATGCGGAAAGTAGAGCTGATTTTATTCATAAAATGGGAATTTCTCAAAAAGAGGCAGACGAAACTTTATACTGGTTAGAACTTTTACAAGCAACAAAATACCTTTCACAAGAAGAATTTGACAGTTTACATAACGATGGCGTTGAAATTTTAAAACTGATAAAAAGCATTATTATCTCTGCTAAAAATAATCAGAAAAAAACTTAATGCTTCATCCTTATTAATTAATACTTACTATACATGTTAACAAAAAGAATAATCCCCTGTTTAGATATAAAAAATGGACGTACCGTTAAAGGCGTAAATTTTGTAGATTTGCGTGATGCTGGTGATCCGGTGGAATTAGCGAAGATTTATTCGGATGAAGGAGCTGACGAATTAGTTTTTCTAGACATTTCAGCAACTGAAGAACGCCGAAAAACATTAGTCAATTTGGTTCGTGAAGTTGCGGCAACCATTAATATTCCGTTTACTGTTGGTGGAGGAATTTCTTCTGTAGCAGATGTTGAAGTATTGTTGCAAAACGGAGCAGATAAAGTTTCGATCAATTCATCAGCGATAAAAAACCCACAATTAATTAATGATTTGGCTAGTAAATTTGGAAGCCAATGCGTGGTTGTAGCGATTGATGCCAAACAAATAGACGGACAATGGATCGTGCATTTAATGGGCGGAAAAGTACCTACAGAACTGAATTTATTTGACTGGGCCGTTGAAGTAGCCGATAGAGGAGCGGGAGAAATCTTGTTTACCTCTATGGACAATGACGGAACTAAAAATGGTTTTGCTAATGAAGCTTTGTCTAAACTTTCAACGTTGGTTAATATTCCGATTATTGCTTCGGGAGGAGCAGGAAATATGCAGCATTTTGTTGACAGTTTTAATAGCGGACAGGCAGATGCAGCACTAGCGGCAAGCGTATTTCATTTTAAAGAAATTGAAATAAAATCCTTGAAGCAAGAACTGAGAAATAATAATATCGCAGTGCGATTATAAAACATAGAAAAAAGAGCAAAGAAGTCAGATCTAAAAATCTTGCAATATTTGAATCTTTTAATCATTAAATAGTAGAAAATGAACATAGATTTTTCAAAAAGCGCACACGGATTAATCCCGGCCATTATACAAGATAGCGAAACCAAAGTAGTTTTAATGTTGGGTTACATGAATGCAGAGGCGTACCAAAAAACAATAGATACTCAAAAAGTAACCTTTTTTAGTCGCTCAAAACAAAGGCTATGGACTAAAGGGGAAGAAAGTGGAAACTTTTTAAATTTAGTAGATATAAAAAATGACTGTGATGGTGATACTTTATTAATTCAGGCAAAACCAGTTGGTCCTACTTGTCATACAGGTGCAGATACTTGCTGGCAAACAGAGAATAAGTCAAATTATGGCTTCATATCAAACTTAGAAGCGACCATCAAAACTAGAAGAGAGAATGCCGATTCTGAAAAAAGTTATGTGGCGTCACTTTTTAAATTAGGAATGAATAAAATTGCTCAAAAAGTAGGTGAAGAGGCAGTAGAAGTGGTAATCGAAGCTAAAGATGACAATGCCGATCTGTTTTTAGGAGAAAGCGCTGATTTACTTTTTCATTATTTGATTTTGCTTCAAGCTAAAGGTTTTGAATTAGAAGATGTGGTGAATGTTTTAAAAAGCCGCCAAAAATAAAAGGCTTTGTTATAAGTTTTTATATATTAAACCCAATAGTAAATTGATTTATTATTGGGTTTTATTTTTAGATCAAAATGCAATTCCTATATTTACTTTGAATAATCTAAAGCTAGCTAAGCATTCTTAAGCTTTAAAATTTTACTAAAATACCATATGAAGACAACACAAATAAATAACTTAAATAATTTTGAGGGGAGCATTTTAGTTCCTGTATTTGAAACATCAGCTCAAAATGTAATTCCGATTACGTTCGACAATGTTACACTATCATCAAAAGTATTCTACGGTAAAAAAGGTACTACTTACCTTGTTGAAAAAGAAGGTAATACTTACTTGTTTCTAGGTTTAGGAAAGAAAATAGATTATAAATCACTTAAAACTATTTTTAGGAAAGTTGCTAGCAAGGATAAAGCAGTTTTTTCGAAAACAACGGCTTTAGCACTACCAAAAGAATTTACTAATGACGAAGTAGAAGCAGTAATTTCGGGATTAGTTTTGGGTACCTATAATTTAGGACATTACAAAAAGCAAGAGACACATCCTTTTCTAGATATGGATTTTGAACTAAAAATTTTATCTGAAACAAATTATAACAGCACGATTGATAAAGCGATAAAAATTGCTAGAGCACAACTAGAAACTTTGACATTAGTCGATTTACCTCCTAACCGCGTAACTCCTAAATACCTCACAGAATGGGCTGTTGATCGCGGTAGCAAATATGGTTTTAAAGTAAAGGCGCTAGGTTTAGAGGCTTGTGAGATTGAAGGAATTGAAGCATTCTTATCTGTTGGTAAAGGAAGTCAAAATGAGCTACAATTTATAATAATGCATTATGAACCAAATATTCCTACGCCAAATTTAAAGCATGTTGGGTTAGTCGGTAAAGGGATCACCTTTGATACTGGCGGTTTGAATATTAAAACGTCAGGCATGCTAGATATGAAATCAGATATGGCTGGTGGAGCAGCGGTTTTTGGAGCCATGCAATTAATTGCTGATTTACAGTTAGCAGTTAAAGTAACGGCCATCGTTCCTTGCGCTGAGAATGCTGTAAGTAGTAAATCATTTTTACCGAGTGATGTAATTAAAAGTTATAGCGGTGCAACAATTGAAATAATTGATACTGATGCTGAAGGAAGATTAATCCTCGCAGATGGTTTGGCGTATATGGTTAAGAATTTTGATCCTGAATACATTGTAGATATTGCAACATTAACAGGAAGTAGTATGGGGACTTTTGGACATGAATGTGCCGCTTTATTTACAAACAATGAAGCTGTTGCCAAAGGGCTTCAAGCAGCTGGAGATAGTATTGGAGAACGCATGTGGCCTTTACCTTTGTGGGAAGCATATGATCAAGATATAGAAAGTGATATTGCAGATGTTCGTAATTATAGCGGAAAACCATTGGCAGGTGCCATTACTGCGGCTAAATTTTTAGAATATTTTACTAAAGATCATAAAGCATGGGCACATTTAGATATCGCTGGCGTAGCATATGGCACTGATGAATTTGCCAAAAGCAAACATGCAACAGCTTATGGTGTGCAGTTATTGACAAAGTATATAGAGAACTTATAATTTTTCATATTAAAAAATATCGAGTCACTAACAGTAATATCATACAATGAAAAAATCTAATTATCTCTTTCTTTTAGCACTTTTAGCTTCGAATTTTGTTAGTGCGCAAGGCCTATTAAATAAATCGGATGTTGTATTTAGTAGGCAAGATTCTCTTCGCGGAAGCATTACTAAAGAACGTGCCTGGTGGGATGTAAAAAATTATAAGTTGGATGTAAAAGTGAATCCTGTAGATAGTACAATTACAGGATCTAACACTATTCAATATAAAGTGATAGATGCCTATCATACGATGCAAATTGATTTGCAAAATCCGATGGAAATCACGCGCATAATACAAGATGGAAAGTCATTAGAATTCACAAGAGAAGGCAATGTGTTTTTTGTAAAGTTGGAAGAACAGCAGCTAGTTGGTGCTTTAAAAGAGCTTACTGTTTTCTATAACGGAAAACCAAAGGTTGCTGTTAATCCACCATGGGATGGAGGTATTACTTGGAAAAAAGATGTCAATGGAAAGTTATTTATCGCTTCATCATGTCAAGGATTAGGTGCTAGTGTATGGTGGCCCAATAAAGATCATATGTACGATGAAGTTGAGGGCATGACAATAAGTGTGAATGTTCCTGGTGATTTAATGGATGTGTCTAATGGTCGCTTGCAAGAAGTTAAAAAATTAAAAGACGGAACCAAAACATATACTTGGGTTGTAACAAATCCTGTCAACAATTATGGTGTAAACATAAACATAGGTGATTATGTTTCGTTTTCAGAAAAATATCAAGGAGAAAAAGGAATTTTAGACTTGGATTATTATGTTTTGAAGGATAATTTGGCTAAAGCCAAAGCACAATTCAAAGATGTCCCTAGAATGTTGCAGGCTTTTGAACATTGGTTTGGTCCCTATCCTTTTTACGAGGACAGCTATAAACTTGTTGAAGCACCTTATTTAGGAATGGAACATCAAAGCTCTGTTACTTATGGAAACGGCTATAAAAATGGGTACCGTGGTCGCGATTTAAGTGGAACGGGCTGGGGATTGAAATTTGATTTTATCATTATTCACGAGTCAGGGCATGAATGGTTTGCCAACAATATCACGTACAAAGATATTGCAGATATGTGGATACATGAGAGCTTTACTAATTATTCTGAAAGCTTATTTGTTGAATACCACTATGGAAAAGCAGCCGGCTATGAATACGTGCGCGGACTTCGAAAAAATATTTTAAATGATAAGCCTATCATTGGTAATTATAATGTTAACAATGAAGGGTCTAGTGATATGTACTATAAAGGTGCTAATATGTTGCACACCATTCGTCAAATCATCAATAATGACGATAAGTGGAGATCGATTCTAAGAGGTATGAATAGTACTTTTTATCATCAAACAGTGTCAACAAAGCAAATTGAAGATTATATTAGTACTGAAGCTGGAATAGATTTTTCTAAAGTATTTGATCAGTATTTGAGAGATGTGCGCATTCCAACATTAGAGTACTATAGTCAAAAAGGTAATTTATTTTATAGATGGGCTAATGCTGTGACAGACTTTGATATGCCTATTAAGGTTACTATCGATAGTAGGGAACGGTGGTTGAAACCAACAACAAATTGGAATAATATGGCCGTTTCAAAAGCTGATATAAAACTAACAATTGACCCTAATTTTTATGTTACCGGATTTGACATAACCAAAGAAAATTAGCTAATTTTACCGAAGGAAAACATCCGGACTAGAACTTTATAATTGCGCTTTATGAAAAAAACTATTACGTCATTACTGTTGATTATTTTTATAAGCACTTTATCTCAAGGACAAACTAGCGCGACAACTGTAAGTCCTAATTCATCAATTGTAGTAATTTCAGGTGATAGTTTGGTCCTCAATAAGTCTAGTGAAATGCTTGATGAAAATACCTACTGGGCTATTATTGAAAATTCTATAAAAAACACTTCTAGTCAAGATGATCAGGAAATATATTTAATTGCGGAACTTGAAAAATTGTCGCCAAAAGAGATAATAGGCTTTCGATTACGTACTGATAAATTGCTTTATGATACCTACAATCAGGAGCTATGGTGCGCTGCATATATTGTAAATGATGGTTCTACAGATGGCGGTTTTGACTATTTCAGGTGTTGGTTGATCTCTAAAGGTAAAGACGCATATTACAGCGCAGTTAAAAATCCAGACTCTATTTTACAGATCATTGACACTAGCGAGGAAGATGAATTCGAATTTGAAGCTTTTTCTTATGTAGCTGTAAGTGCTTTTAAAGCCGTAACTACACGTGAGCTATTTGACTTTATTGATTACAATAATTTTATTACAAATGATGAAAATTATCCTATTTTAAAATTTGCTTGGAATGTAGATGAGCCAGAGACAATGCAAAAAGTTTGTCCTAAATTATACGATAGATTCATTAAATAATAATTAGCTTAAAAAAAGCGGTTTACAATAGCTTAGGCATTGCAAACCGCTTTATCATTTTTGATAATTAAAAAAGTTGCAATTGACTTTTTAAGCGTTCTTGCAGCATACTCATTATCCGTTTATTTAAATTTGAAGTATTGGAAGCGTAGGTTTCATATTCCTGTAATGTGAATAATCCTACAACAAAACCTTTCAATGTATTTCTATATTTTGTGTCCTTTTGAATACTATTTTCTACAAATGCATTTTTCTTCTCCAATGTGAAATTCGCAAAATCACCTTTATTTTTTGCAATATAACTTTTGAATGAAGCGATAAATAATTCATTCTGTAATTTTAATATTGGGCGCAGTACTTCATTTTGAAATTGCTCCTCTGCTGATGACTGAGCACCTACAGATCCTATGGTTTCTGATCGAAACTCTTTTATAAAAACATCTCTGTTGTTCATTTTTTTTTCCTAAAATTAAACATTTTTTGACTTCTAAATCTTATTTTAGCAATACTAAATTAATAAGATGAGATTTCACACTAGAAAATGGGTAAAACCCGAAGACTTAAATCCGAACGGAACTTTATTTGGAGGACAATTATTAGCTTGGATTGACGAAGAATTAGCACTATACACTATTATACAATTAGAGAACTCTAAAGTTGTTACAAAGCACATGTCTGAGATAAATTTTAGGAGTTCAGCAAGGCAAGGCGATATTATCGAAATTGGTATTGATGTAGTAAAATTTGGAACTACTTCTTTGTCCTTAAAATGCGAAGCGAGAAACATGATGACCCGTGAAACAATAATCAGTATCGAAAGCACAACAATGGTGAATTTAGGAGAAGATGGTAAACCAAAAGCTCATGGTAAAAAAGAAATTGAGTTTGTGAGGAACAGACTCCTTTAAATAAAAAAGAGATAGCAATTTGCTATCTCTTTTTGTTTTCTATAAAATCAGTTTCAAGAATGGCATATTCATAATTATCAGACCAGCTTGTTAGTAGTGGCAAGGTTTGCCTAGCGTGTCCTTCTCTAATCATTCCTACTTTTTCAAGTACGTTTATTGAACTAAAGTTTTCTATGGCAGAACCAGCATGAATGCGATGTAGTTTTAAATGATTGAAACCAAAATCAAAAACACATTTGACAGCTTCAGTTGCAAATCCTTTGTTCCAGTGCTGTGGGTCTAATTTATACCATATCTCGGCATTATTATACTTTGCTTTACCTAATTTAAGACCAAACAAACCTACAAATTCATAATCTTCCTTGGTTTTTATTACAAAGGTGTAGTTGCTAATAAATTCTTGACTATTAGCAGCAACAAGGGGAGCAATTATGATTTCAGTTTCTACAAGTTTTTCCGGGATGGCAAGTGTATTATATCTTGCCACTTCTGGAATACAGTGCAAATCATGTACCGCCTGTAGATCTGACGACTGTAGTAAACGTAATTGCAATCTTGTCGTTTCTAATTTCATAAATTACTTGTTAAGCTGTAGAAGTACCTTTTGAAGGCAATTCGAATACTTCTAAATCAAAATACTTTACAGAAGCAAAAATATGATCGAAAACATCAGACATTACATATTCATAATTTTCCCATCGCTTATCGCTAGAAAACGCATAAATTTCGATAGGAACACCTTGAGCAGTTGATTGTAATTGTCTACACATTAATAGCATGTCCTGATTTAATGCAGGATGATTGCGTAAATACTGCGTAATATATTTTCGAAAAAGACCAAGATTTGTCATGTTTCGGCCATTGATTGCTAGGGATTTATCAATGTTATTATCAATGTTGAATTTCTCGATTTCGATTTTCCTTGTATCGATGTAAGCGCTAATTAAACCAATACTTTTTAGTCGTGTTAATTCGGCATCAGATAAAAAACGGATGCTGCTACTTTTAACTAAGATGTGCCTCTTGATTCTTCGACCGTCTGATTTTAGCATCCCTCTCCAGTTTTGAAAAGAGTCAGAACTCAAACTGTAAGTAGGAATAGTAGTTGTGGTATTATCAAAATTTCGCACCTTAACGGTAGTTAGATTGATTTCGATCACATCTCCGTCAGCACCAAATTTTTCCATTGTAATCCAATCACCTATTCGAACCATATCATTTATAGACACTTGTACACTAGCAACAAATCCTAAAATTATATCTCTGAAAATTAAGATAATTAAAGCTGAAACAGCTCCTAAGGTTGTCAGTAATTCTTTAAATTGTAAATCAAATAATTTAGAAATAATCACCGTAACACCTACCATCCAAAGGACAATCATGATTACCTGAATAAAACTATCGATAGGTTTGTCGCTATAGCGCGGTTTCTGTTTAAGATAATCACGTAAGGCGTTGAATACTGTTCTTATTATCCACAACACCAGGAATACAATATAAATACCAATCAATTTACCAAAAACGCTTTCCCAATATTCAAATTTTTCTAAAATGACAGGAACCGATTTGTAAATAAAAAGTAACGGAATTAAATGCGCAATGTACTTTGCGGTTTTATTCGTAACTAAAAAATCATCAAATTGTGTCTTTGTTCGTTGTGCTATAAACACAATTATTGTCACTAATATGAGTCGGAATACCACGTAGATGGCATAGGCTAAGACACATAGCAGTGCAATATTGATAAATAAGCTCAAATAAGAAGAAAAACTGTATCCCATTCCCCATTTCCTAAACATAGGATATAGGAAACCAAATACTTTTTCGATGGTTTTATACATTTTTCAGGTATTTGTGTTCGATATAAAAAGTTCCAAAAGGAATTAAAGACGCTACTAAGATTATACCAAAGGTTTTATAAGACCATTTCATGCTATTTTTTAAAAGTGCAGCCAATATTAAGTATCCAATGAAAAGCACACCGTGACTCATACCAATAGGGTATAATAAGGTATGATATAACTCAAAATTTGTTGGTTTTATAAATAACATATTTGAAAATAGGGCAAGATAAGATATACCTTCTAAGATAGCGACAATTTTAAACAGCTTTAACATGGCGATTATTTTATTTAATAAGCGACAAAATTAAGTATTATGATTCATTATAATGGTATTGCTAGTGAAAGTAATTTAACTTTGTAATAGTTAAAAGGACGAACTATGAGTAAACGCGATTTAAAAAAATATTTAGCAAATCTTAGCAAAGAACAATTAGAAGAGCAGTTGATTGAATTGTATGAGAAATTTAGTCCCGTGAAAGTGTACTATGATTTTGTTTTTAATCCAAAAGAGGAAAAACTTCTTCAAGAGGCCAAACTTAAAATTTCGAATGAGTATTTCCCTGTGCAAAAAGGAAGGAAAAAACCCAAGTCAAAAATGCGTAGGTCAGTGGCTCAAAAATTTATTAAGCATTTTATAGTTTTGGGAGTCGATCCTTATGTGGTTGTAAATTTGATGTTGTACAATATCGAAATCGCTCAAACCTATGCATCAGAAAACACCATTATTCAAGAATTATTTTTTAAAAGTATGCTGAATTCATTTGAACAAGCTACTCAATATGCAGTTGCAAACGGCGTATTTAGCGATTTTAAGCCAAGATTCTTAGCAATATCTGAGGAGGCGAAAAGGCTAAAATGGAAGAATAAAGCACAATTTGAAGCAATTTTAGAGCGATTATAACGCTATAAGTGCCATAAATCAATTTTAATTAATGTTCACGCTATATTTTATCGAAATTACTATCGATAAACTGTTTTTTCGGTGTATTTTTGCAAAAACCCAAGAAAAAGCAATGTTTGAAAATTCAATAGAAGAAAAAAAAGAAACTAAAAAACAACTTTACGCATACCAACAAAATGACATTGATGCCATTTTTGAACGTATCGATAACGCGCCTAAACAACACCATTTACTTTATCAGCTTCCTACGGGAGGTGGTAAGACGGTGATTTTCTCTGAAATTGTGCGTCGATACCTGGCTAATAATGACAAAAAAGTGGTTGTACTTACACACCGTATAGAGTTGTGTAAACAAACCTCAAAAATGTTGAAAGGTTTTGATGTAAAAAACAAAATCATTAATAGTAAGGTAAAAGAACTTCCAGATCAAAACGAATACTCTTGTTTTGTGGCGATGGTAGAAACATTAAAAAACCGTATCAACGACGAGAAACTACATCTTGATAATATAGGTTTGGTAATTATTGATGAGGCACATTACAACTCATTTAGAAAATTGTTAAGCTCATTTAAAAATGCTTTCATTTTAGGTGTGACAGCAACACCTTTGAGTTCGAATATAAAATTACCAATGCATCAAAGTTACGATGAATTGATTGTAGGTGACACTATAAGTTCATTAATTGATAACGGATTTTTGGCTAAAGCCATCACGTATAGCTACGATGTAGGGCTTACTTCGTTAAAAGTAGGTATCAATGGTGATTATACTGTAAAATCATCTGATGATTTGTATACAAATATGGCGATGCAAGAAAAATTATTGCATGCCTACACTGAAAAATCATTAGGTAAAAAGACCCTTATTTTCAATAACGGTATCAATACCTCTTTATATGTCTACGAAACATTTAGAGAAGCAGGTTATCCTATTCGTCATTTAGATAATACAAGTAGTACAGAGGAAAGAAAGGAAATCCTACATTGGTTTAAGCATACTACAGATGCTATTTTGACCTCTGTGGGGATCTTGACAACTGGTTTTGATGAACCTACTGTTGAAACGATTATATTAAATAGAGCGACAAAATCACTGACGCTATATTACCAAATGATTGGTCGTGGATCACGTAAATTACCTAACAAGGATATTTTTACTGTAATAGATTTAGGAAATAATGCAGCCCGTTTTGGACTATGGAGCGAACCAGTAAACTGGCAACATATTTTTAAATCACCTGAATTCTATCTTGAAAACTTGCGTGATGATACTGAGATTGAATTGTATTTTAAATATGCAATGCCTCCTGAATTACGTGCTAAATTTAGTAAAACTGCTGAAGTAACTTTTGATGTAGATGAAGAGCACAAGCTTGCCATAGCACAAAATTTACGTTCAAAAGTTGTTCTTGAAAAATCTCTTGAGCAACATGCAGCAATGTGTGTAGACAATACTGAGACTTTGCAAGAAGCAAAATCACTAGGTAAGGAACTAGATGAAGACATCGATTGCCGTATCAAACGTTATTCAAAATGCCTTAGTCAGTGCAGTAAGAACTACCGCGAATGGCTGGTTGACGATTACAAATTAAAAATGACTTTACTTATTGGTAAAAAATACCGTGAGAAAATCATGAACGAACCTGATGAAGAATAGGCTTATTAGGAGCTTCCCGATAGCTATCGGGAATGCTTCCTAATTCTGCCCGTCAGGTCAGTACCTCAAGGTTAATAATACGCATGCAAATCAACTATTTTTTATAAAATAATAAATCCAAACAAATGTCAAAACAATTCTCAGATTTAGGAATTGAATCTCCTATATTAAAATCGCTTACCGAATTGAAAATTGTTACTCCAACAGAAATTCAACAAAAAACAATTCCGTTATTATTGCAAAATAAAACGGATTTAGTTGGTCTGGCAAAAACAGGTACTGGTAAAACAGCCGCGTTTGGATTGCCACTTTTACAATTAATAGATACTGCTGCAAATCATGTCCAAGCTATCATTCTTATCCCAACAAGAGAATTAGGACATCAGATATTTAAAAACTTAGAGGATTTTGCTAAGTATTTACCCGAGGTTTCTATTGCAGCAACTTGCGGAGGAATTCCTATCAAACCACAAATCGAACGCTTATCACAACCTACACATATAGTTGTAGCGACACCAGGACGTTTAATAGATTTGATTCAGCGTAAAGCAATCAACTTGAAAGAAACTAATTTTCTTATTCTAGATGAGGCCGATGAAATGGTTTCTATCTTAAAAGAAAGCTTGGATGAAATCGTAGCCGAATTGCCAAAAGAACACCGTACTTTTTTATTCTCAGCAACTTTGCCAGGAACAATTAAGCAACTAGTTCAAAATTACCTAAACAAAAATGTAGTGCAGGTTAGTGCCAACATGGAAACGGTAGGGAATCAAGGCATCGATCACGAGTATATAGTAGTTGATCCCATTGAGAAGCTAGATGTTTTGATGCATTTTTTGAATTCGAGAGAAGGAGAACGCGGAATTATATTTTGTAAAACCAAAGCAGCTGTAAACAAACTAGCAAAAAACTTGGCGATTAACCGCTTTTCATCAGGAGCCTTGCACGGGAGTTTGTCACAGGGGATTCGTGATCGTATAATGGAACAATTTCGTGAGGGACACATCAATATTTTGGTTGCTACAGATCTTGCCGCCAGAGGTATTGATGTCAAGGAAATCTCATATGTTGTAAATTACCATCTACCTGATGCTTATGAAGCGTATGTACACCGTTCTGGTAGAACAGCGAGAGCAGGAGCAAAGGGACTTTCATTAACCGTATTGCAACCCGAAGAAGAGAAAGAAATAGCTGATTTTGAAAAGGAATTAGGGATTAAATTTACGCAATTTAAGAAGCCTAGTATATCTAGTATTGAAGACAATAATACACTATTGTGGGCCAAACAAATTTTTAAAACGAAACCCAACCACGAGGTTGATACCGAATTGAAAACAAAAATTAAGACGGTTTTTCACCATTTAACTAAAGATGAACTGATCGAAAAATTATTGGCTAATTACATTTTGCAGAATAAAAATGAACCAGTAGAAAAACCAGTCAAAAGACAAAAAATGAAGCAGAAGTAAAAACTGTTTGCTTTTAATAATAACCATTATAAATCTTCCGGGAGTTTGTAATGGTTTTTTTTATGTTCTATATGCTACTATTTTTTAAAAACACATAAAAGGTGCTTCCTTCTCCTTGAATACTTTCGGCCCAAATTAAGCCGTCGTGCTGTGCTATGAAATCGCGGCACAAAAGCAATCCTATTCCAGTACCTCTCTCAGCTATATGTTCGTCATTATTTTGAGTTGTACAATCATCAAATAACGTTTTCAATGTAGCGGCGCTCATGCCTACACCGTTATCAGAGACAACTAAGGTTGTTCCTTTATGATTTATATATGAACTTATAGAAATGGTGCCAGCAGTACTTGTAAATTTTATTGCATTAGAAACTAAATTACGGACTACGGTTTCGATCATATTTTTGTCTGCTATGATATCATAATTCTCAAAAATATTTAAATTTATTGTGATCTCTTTACTACTTGCCACCTCTAACGGCATGGCAATGGCTTGTTTTATAAGAGCTTTTAGGTTAATTTCTTCAGGTAAAAAATGTATCTCATTTGTTTGCGAAAGCGACCATTCTAATAGGTTCTGTAACAAATAATAAGTCTTTGTAGAGGTGTCATAAATGGCTGTAACAAATTTCTCTTTCTCTATCTCTCCAAGTTCGTTTTGTTGCTCTTTTAAAATTTGACTTAAACCAATTAGGGCATTAAATGGAGATCTCAAATCATGAGAAATGATAGCAAATAACTTGTCTTTTGTTGCATTTGCTTTTTGAAGTTCTTCATTTTTTTTAATTGACAATTCCTGCTGCTGTCTGTAATTTGTCTTTAAATAACGAATGGTTAAAAAGATTGTTAGTAATAAAATTCCTAATGTTAAAGCAGTATCTAAATATCTAAAAGAAGGTTTTTCATAATGTACATAGATCATATCTGGATAAGAATATTCTAAATAAAGTAAGGTATAGGCGATAGCTAGTTGGAACAGCATCCAAAATAGGAGTTGTTCTTTTTTAACAATGGAGGCATAAATTACAAATGTTATGGCAAAAATCAGTATGATAGGGCCGTCTATACCGCAATTAAAGAGATATCCAATAACCAGTACAAAGGAAATGCAAACAGCAAAAATGGCAAATGTTGCACGAGATTGCTGTTTATATCTGGAAAAATAAAATAAAATCAATAATAGAATTAATGCAAGTAAGAGTACATAACCAAAGATTAGTAGACCTAAGAAAAAGTTAGCGGGAAACGAGATTAAAAGTACAAGTGAAGTTATTAAACAAACGCCATGAAAAATTCTCCTTTCTAAAGAGAAATTTTCTTTCGTACCAATTAGGTTTAGCCACTTTTGTTTGATGTCCATAAATAACTTGTTTAGTACAAGTTACAAAAAATAATCATGCATCTCTGTAAAAATAAGGGTATTCAAAATAGCAGTATAACACTGACTAATTTAATTTTAACCCTTTTTTAATAGTTTTGCTCTAATTCTCTTTTATTAATTCTGTATATTTAATGTTTTATTTTGCGATAGCCTATTTGGCTGTTCAGTTAATGATTATCAGCTATCGATACACAATTTTTTTCATTAGCAAAGAATAGTGTATCGACACAATTAAGAGACAATAATTACAAAGTTAAAATCACATATATGGAAATTGTTATTATAGGAGGAGGTTTTGCTGGCCTAAATTTAGCTAAAGAATTGCTAGATCAAAAGGGCGTGCGCGTTACTTTGGTTGATAAAAATAATTATAATTTTTTTCCTCCCTTAATATATCAGGTAGCAACCGCTTTTTTAGAACCCTCAAGTATTAGTTATCCATTTAGAAAATTCTTTGCAGGAAAGAAGAACTTGCAATTTAGATTGGGGAAATTGCAACGCGTGGTACCCGAAGAAAACAAGGTGATTTTACATAACGGTGAACTTCACTATGATCATTTGGTATTTGCGACAGGAGCAGAGACTAGTTATTTTGGGATTGAGAACGTCAAGAAAAATGCCATCCCAATGAAAACACTGAATGACGCGATTGTGATGCGTAATACTATTTTGAAAAATTTAGAGAAAGCTGCAATTTGCAAAGACATGCGCGAGCGCCGTAAATTGTTGACGATTGTTGTAGCTGGTGGTGGACCAACTGGTGTTGAAGTTTCTGGAATGTTTGCCGAAATGAAGAAGAGTGTTTTCATGAAGGAATATCCAGAATTGGCTACAGCAGCAAGTAACATATATCTGATTGATGGTGGACCAACACTTCTCGCACCTATGACTGAGGAATCACAAAAAGATACCTTGAATGCTTTAACAGATCTAGGTGTAGTTGTAAAATTGAACAATCGTGTCTTAGATTATGTAGACGATACCGTATTTTTAGAAAATGGCGAAACCATTCAAACAAAAAATTTGATTTGGGCAGCTGGTGTTTCCGCAATGATTTTTGAAGGAATTCCTGTTGAAAGCTATGGTCGTGGCCGAAGAATGACAACAGATGAATATAATAAAGTTAATGCAACAAATAATATATATGCGATTGGAGATACTTGTATTCAATTAACTGACAAGAATTTTCCACAAGGGCATCCTCAAGTTGCTCAAGTCGCTATACAGCAAGGGCTAAATTTAGCTAAGAACTTTAAGTTAATGTTACAAAACAAACCTTTAAAAGCTTTCGAGTATAACGATAAAGGTTCGATGGCAATTATTGGTAAGAACAAAGCTGTGGTTGACTTGCCAAAACCAAAGATGCACTTCAAAGGTTTCTTTGCATGGGCAATTTGGTTATTTGTCCATTTAATTTCGCTCATTACCTACCGCAATAGAATAAAAACGTTCTACAACTGGATGATTGCATATCTAGCAAGAGATCAGTCTTTAAGAATGATTATTAGACCAGATAAAAAAGTAAAAACTCCAAAAGAAACAAGCTTATAAGCTTGTTTCTTTTTTTAATGCTTAATTATAATGTTGCGCTTCCCAATAAGCAGTACAATTAAAGCCACGATTGTCGAAGTTGCCATGATTAATACCATAGGATAAATCGATGCTGTAACAAATAATCCTACAGCAAACGAAGCTAGCGCACCAAGTCCCAACTGAATTGCACCCATCAATGCCGAAGCACTTCCTGCATTATTTGTAAAAGGCGCTAAAGTTAATCCTGCAGTATTTGGATTAGAAATTCCCAAACAAGCTAAGAATAGAAATAACATTCCTATCGTTTCATATAATCCCAGCATATCATTAATGGATAATACTAAAAAAACTACCGCTACTACTGATTGTGTTAGTAAGGCACCATATATTAATTGCTCGCTACGATACCATTTTAAAAGCACAGAGTTTAATTGACTAGAAAGGATAAAACTCAGTGACATAAAGGCAAAAATCCAACCGTACATTTTGGGATCTACTTTGTAGATGTCCATGAAAATTATAGGTGAAGCCGCCACATAAGTAAACAATCCCGAAAAAGCAATTGCTCCTGTGAAAGCATAGGTGTAAAATTGAGGTTCTTTTAAAACGCTAGCAAAATTCTTTAAAATAGGTTTTGGTTTTAGGGAGATTGAAGTATCGGGTTCATAACTATCCGGCAAACCAAACTGTGCCGCCAGCATGATAATGATTCCAATAAACATCAATATCACAAACACCATGTGCCAACCATACCAATCGGTTACATAGCCACCCACAGTAGGCGCCAGCATAGGAGATAATCCCACTACTAACATTAATAATGAAAAGACTTTTGGAATATCTTTAACTGGAAATAAATCACGTACCATTGAAACTGAAGCCACTGTCGCAGCACAACTCCCCACTGCTTGTATAAATCGCAAACCTATAAAAGTATCGATGTCTCTCACAAATA
The DNA here is from genome assembly GCF_000425505.1 of Flavobacterium frigidarium DSM 17623. Classification (GTDB taxonomy): domain Bacteria; phylum Bacteroidota; class Bacteroidia; order Flavobacteriales; family Flavobacteriaceae; genus Flavobacterium; species Flavobacterium frigidarium. Next base: position 144,603 of record NZ_KE384392.1, read on the forward strand.
CACATCCTAATGAAGCGGCAATGTAGACCAACATTCCTATAAATAATGGTTTTTTACGACCGTAACGATCCAGTAATGGACCATATAATAATTGTCCTGCGGAAATTCCTATGAAATAACTCGATAATGTCATTGCGACACTCGCCACTGTAGTATTTAAGTCGGTAGCAATTTGAGCAAAACCCGGTAAATACATATCAATAGAAAAAGGTCCAAGGGCAGTAAGAGATCCTAAGATCAAAATCAATTTTATATAATGGGCTTTTGTCATGTAGCGATTTATTTTTTTTGCAAATGTAAGTATTTAAAAGGCTTTAAAAATGGATTTAAAATTCCAATTAATAACTACTTTTTAAAGCTTTTTCCTGCTATTCGTTACAAGCTCACCGGCTTCAAACTTATTTTATTAAATCTAGTAGGAGCTTCCTTTGGTCGCTCTACCATATCTATAAAATAGCGTTTTCATTCCGTTAAGACTTTTCACTACTATCAGGGCTAGCAATTTGTGTTTTATTAAATTATTTGGCGCTTTCCTTACCATATTCGATAATTAATATGAAAATTTATGAAAACCAATAAGATTGTTTGTTCTACTTTTATAACATATTATTTCAATAAATCTAAATGACTGCCGCTACACTAAAATTTTCTAACCCCATAATTAAAGATGAAATCGAAATACTATTCGAATCTAATGAAAAATTAGTTTTTAGAACGGTAGTAAAACCCTTAGGAGGACAGTCTGGAGTGCATTATCACACAAAAATAACCGAAGAATTCAAAATAATTTCTGGTGAGTTGACCGTAAATTTAAACGGGCAAAAGTTAACTCTTAAGTTAGGAGATCATTATGTAATAAAACCTTTTGATTGTCACCAGTTTCTAAATGAGTCTAAAAATAATGTAGTATTTGAAGTTGTGGTATCGCCGTTAATGGATGTAAGAAGAGGTTTGCAAATAATTTATGGACTTGCTACAGAGGACAAGGTCTACAAAAACGGACTTCCTAAAAATATTTTAAGTGCTGCAATTGCCATACAAATGATGGATGCTTATGTGCCTAAAATTCCATTATCAATTCAAAAAATAGGCATAGGAATATTGGTTTTTCTAGGGAAGAAAACGGCTCTACAAAAGAAACTTATTTCAAGATACTGTTAACAACTTGAAATCAATTTTTAATAATTATAAAATCGTACTAATAATATTGTCTTTTTCTGAAAGTTTGTCAAATATGTCTTTGCTAAACATGTACAATTTTGAGGGCTTCTTAGAACTACCAACTTTCTTTTTATCCTCTAGCGGCACAATGTATGGTTTGTTCATGGCTTTTTTTCTAAAATTCCGATTATCTAATTCGATATTTAAGGCGATTTCAAAAGCAATTTGTAATTCGTTTAATGTGAATTTCATTGGAACCAAATCAAACATAATTGTTTCGGTTACTACCTTACTTTTTAAATCCTCATACGCATCAGTTATAATTTTTTCGTGATCAAAACCTATTTCTGGCAAATCCTTGATTGGGAACCAGTGCAAATTTTCATTATTTTCAATTGCAATTGCATTTACAGCTACTGCCAAGTAGTAAACAACAGTAAGGTTTTGAGAATCGCCACCTTTACTGCGTATCCACAACATATCTTTTTCAGTATTTGCCCGACGATTACTGCCATAAGTCCTAAATTGTTTTTTGTTGATAAACGATTCTTTTGTAAGGTCTTTCAAAATACTATCAGCAGATTGAGCCAAATTACTACTCTTATAAACATGTTGGCCAAGAAGCATCCAATCATCAATAATAGGAAAGTTGTCATTATATAAATTCAATTTCCTTTTACTCAATAAAACATTTAAATTGTCTGAATCAAGTCCAAAAATTACACATTCTACCGATAAGTTATTAATTTTTCTAAAATCCATAATTGAACTACTTTTATAAGGGATGCTCACAAATATAGAAAATTTAAGCAGGAATAAAGTGCCTAAAATCCTCTCTTTGTGCTGAAGAGTATTATTTTTTTAATGCTTTTTATTCTGCTTGAAACTAGGAGCCAACTTTAATTTTAAAAGTGTATTTTTAAACATTGAAATAAATAAACTACAAATCAAGATTACCCTTAAAGCATGGCGAAATTTCATTACCTCAATGCCGAAAATTTAGAAGTATTACCAGCAAATGTTGGTGTTCCAGCATACAATAGAGATGCTATCAAAACTAGTATCCTACACATAGGAGTTGGTAATTTTCATCGTTCCCATCAAGCGTTTTATATTAACGAACTCATTGATAAATACAAAGATTTGAATTACGGTATTTGTGGAGTTGATCTTTTAGACTCTGATAGAAAGATGTATAATATTTTGAAGGATCAAGATGGTTTATATACCATTTATACTAAAGAGCCTAATGGCGCGCACAAAGCAAAAATAATAGGTTCAATTGTTGAATATTTCTATGGACCAGAAAATCCACTAGCTGTAATTGAAAGAATGTCTAGTCCAGATATTAAGATTATCTCACTTACTATTGCTGAAGATGGTTATCATTTAAACGAAATTACGGGTGCCTTTGATATTAATCATCCTGCTGTTGCTGAGGATATAAAAAATCCATTCAGCCCCAAAACGGTTTTTGGTTACCTGACTCAATCATTTAAATTAAGAAAACTTCGTGGTATTGCAGGTTGTACCATACTTTCATGCGATAATATTAAATCTAACGGGGATACCATAAAAAAATCTTTGCTAGAGTATGTTAGTAAAGTTGAACCTGAATTATTACAGTGGATTACCGAAAATACCACTTTCCCTAACACGATGGTGGATAGAATTAATCCTATAACTAGTTCACAGGATCGCCATACTTTGAAAGAAGACTTTTCGATTGACGATCAATGGCCTGTTATTGTAGAGCCTTTTTCACAATGGGTTATCGAAGATAAATTTGTACATGAAACACCAGCATGGGAGCGAGTAGGAGTGCAGTATACTGATTCAATCGCTCCTTATGAAAATTTAAAACTCAAACTTTTAAATGCTAGCCATACAATTTTGGGGATTTTAGGAACTTTACATGGATATAAGACGGTCTATGAAGCAACTAGCGATGATGATTTTTTGACTTTTTTACAAGCATTTTTAGATGAAGAAGTTACACCTACTTTGAGTGATTCTAATTTAGATGCGATTGAAAAATACAAGAAAAGTATTATTTCGAGATTCCAAAATCCGCATATTAATGACCAATTATTTCGTATTTGTCAAGAGAGCTCTGCTAAAATTCCTTTGTTTATTCTGCCTACAGTTAAAGCGCAATTACTTTCGAATAAAAAAATCGAAAAAGCTGCTTTGATAATCGCTGCTTGGGCAAAATACAATGATGGTATCGATGACAATGAAAATAGTTACGAAATTGTCGATACGATGAGCGGAACTTTAATTAGAACAGCTGCGCTTTCGATACAAAACCCAATGAAATTTATTGAGATTAAGGCTGTTTTTGGAGATTTGGCTCAAAACCCACTTTTTGTTGATGCGTACTTACATGCTATCGATAAAGTGCGAAAAAATAATATTAAACAATGCATTAAAGAGATTAATGCTCTTTAATGAAATTTTATCAAGTAACGTTAAAAACAAAAAGCTTCATAAAATTAATTATGAAGCTTTTCTAAACAATGCTACAAACAAACTAAAATCAAACAATTTTTCCTACAAACGGATTTATTATTAAGCAATTGTTTTTCCAATAAGGTTAGCAATGTCCTCAGCTGAAATTACTGGGTTTGCACCTTCACGACTAGCCACCAGAGCGCCTATAGCACAAGCGTGATCTATAGCTTCTTGAGGATCGTCATTATTCATTAATTTACTTGTTATGGTCGCCAAGAAAGAATCTCCCGCGCCTACAGTATCAACAACCTCAACATGATATCCTGAGTTGTAATAAAAATTGTTATCTATATATAATACAGCACCTTGACTACCTCTAGTTACACAAATACATTTAGCATTTGTCTTTTCAGAAATAAATAAAATATTCTGGTCAAATGACTGATCCGTAGAACCTAATAGAGTCGCAACTTCGTAAATTTCATCATCATTGAATTTAATAAAATCAGCTTGACTCATTAAATTCTCAAGTACTGCAGCAGTGTAATATGGCTGACGTAAATTAACATCAAATATTTTATATTTGGCTACTTTCAATAGTTCGTTCAACGTATTCTCTGAAGTTTCATTACGAGAAGCTAAACTTCCGTAAATGAAAATATCAGCATTTTTCACGAGAGCGATTGCCTCATTTGTAAGCTGGATATTATCCCATGCTCTTGGTTGCATAATGTCATAAGAAGCTGAACCTTTATCATCTAATGTAACCTTAACTTTACCCGTTTTATAGTAGTCGTCAACTTGAACACCGCTAACAGCAACTTTATTTTCTTCAAGAAAGTCAATTAATTTTTTCCCTTTTTTTCCCTTTCCTACGCGGCTAATAATCGCCACTTCATTCCCCATCGAAGCTAATCTAATGGCGACATTAAGTGGTGCTCCTCCAATTTTTTTATGAGTAGGGAAGACATCCCATAGTATTTCTCCAAAACAAGTGGCCTTTATCATAATTTTATATTTATGAATTGCTGTTCAATTCGATTATACATTTTTCAACTCCATAAGCCATAATATCATTGTATGATTTTGTATAAACAGCTACAAATGATTCCGAAGTGCTTAAGGTACCAAAAACAGCTTCGATCTGGATGAAGGCAACTGGATTTGTTTGCGCTAATGTCGCTTTTGCAAAAAGAACTTCTTGTAAAGCATCTTTGATATTGATACTTTCTTTCTTCTCGTTAACACCCAAACTGTAAATTGCCCAAGCAGCAATCACAAAGGCAGCATGCGATACGGATCTATTAGCAGCAAGTTGTCCTTGGACAGTAGGCATTATAAATTTTGGCATTTTTGCTGATGTCTCAGAGCAAATGCGTTCGATTTGATCTTGAATATATACATTGCTAAACCTAGCCACTAATGTTTTCTTGTATTGCGTTAGATCCACGCCCTCAAGATCATTCAGTGTAGGTGTTACTTCGTTGTCTAAATAAATAGCAAGGAATTTAGCAATTTCAGGATTGTGAATAGCCTCGTCAATAGTGTTGTATCCCATTAAACTACCTAGAATACCTATCACAGAATGTCCTGCATTAAGCAATCCTAATTTCATTTTTTCGAAAGGAGCAACATCTTTTACAAATTGCACTCCTACAGCCTCTAGATTAGGACGTCCAGCAATAAAATCATCTTCGATTACCCATTGTTGAAAAGATTCACACACTACAGGCCATTGATCCTCAATTCCAGAAGTTTCTAATAGTAGCGCTATATCCGAAGGAATTGTAGCCGGAGTTATACGGTCTACCATGCTATTTGGGAAAGATACATTTGATTCTATCCAAGGTAATAAATCTGGCTGTGCAAATGCGATATAGGACAACAACATTTTTTTAGTGACATGTCCGTTTCCTTCAATGTTATCACAGGATAAAATAGTGATCGGGCCGTTGTCGTTTTCTTTTCTTAATGCTAAAGCTTGCGTTAAATATCCAAAAATTGTTTTAGGCTCAGCTGGATTATTTTTATCGTGAACAATTGTTGGATTTTCATAATTGAATTCTCCGGTCGCTTCTTTCAAATTGTATCCACCTTCAGTGATAGTAAGCGTAATAATCTTGGTCGCTTTATCAGCCATTTTTTCAATAACTGCTTTTGGGCTATCAGGAGCAAATAAATATTCTGTAATCGAACCGATGACTTCCTTAGTTAAGGTACCGTCTAGTTCCTTGATTACTAATGTGTATAAACCATCTTGCTCTTTTAAAACGTTGTAAATTTTTTGGTCAAAATTAAGTAAGGCCACTCCGCAAATACCCCAGTTAGCATTAGCTGCATCTTCAAGTAATTGATCAATATACATTGCTTCGTGTGCTCTATGAAATCCACCAACACCTACGTGTACGATGCCTGCTGTGATAGTTTCTCTGTTATAGTTTGGTACAGCCACACGTTCAGAAATTGCTGATAAGTTGTTGCTATTTAATTTATACTGCTTCATGATTTATTGTTTTTTTCCTTCGAATTTTTGAAATAATACGGCTAAGATGATAATTCCTCCCTTTACAACTTGTTGCGGGTAAGATGGAACATTTAAAAGATTTAAAATATTACCTATTAATCCTAAGATTAACACTCCCATTAAGGTATTAATAGCAGTTCCTTTCCCTCCATTTAGACTTGCTCCTCCAATAACTACTGCTGCAATAGCATCTAGCTCCCATGATACTCCCATATTAGGAGATCCTAAATTAGTTCTTGAAGCAGTGATGATTGCTGCTACTGCTGCCAGTGATCCAGAAATTGCATACACTAAAAACTTGTATTTGTTTACTTTAATACCAGATAGGCGAGAAGCCTCTTCGTTACTTCCCATGGCGATAACTAAACGACCAAACACATTGTATTTCAACATCACAGATGCCATGGCAACAATGATGAAAAAGATAATGGCTATATTAGGAACACCTAGAGTTGCATTGTTTGCAAAGTCAGACATGAATGCACCTCCAGCTGTTTCAAATGTTACAGGGGAACCTTTGGCATAAATAAAACCCAATCCTCTTGCTATAGTCATTAGTGCTAATGTGGCTACAAAAGGGGCCATCTTTTGATAGGCAACTAAATATCCCGATACACTACCCAATGCAAATCCCATAACGATTGTCAGTAATATAGCAGCAGGCAGAATGACTAAATTTATTAAAAGTGCAAATGTCACAGCTAATAGAGCGACAAGCGAACCAACAGATAAGTCAATTCCTCCAGTTAGGATAACAATAAGCATCCCGATACTGATAATGCCTATTCCAGATACTTGTTTCAATAAATTAGATAAGTTTGTTTGCGTAAAAAACACATCAGAAATCAAAGCTGAGAAAATCATCAGTAATACAAAAATGACAATTGTATTGTGCTTAATTAAAAACTTTAGAATTCCTCCTGGAGTGCTAAGCTGTTGTTTTATAGTTAGATTCATTACGTTGTATTTAATATTATTTAAAATTTAATTTTTTAATTCTTCGCCAATAGAGTACCTCAAAATATTTTCTTCAGAGAATTTATCTTTAGGTAATTCTCCAAAGATGCTTCCTTTGTGCATCACTAATATTCGGTCTGCAATTCCCATAATTTCTGGCATGTCAGACGATATTACTACGACAGCAACTCCTTTTTTTGCTACTTCATTAATCAGGTTGTAGATTTCGACCTTGGCGCCTACATCAACACCCCTAGTAGGTTCGTCAATAATAATAAGCTTACTGTCGATACTCAACCATTTTGCCAAAGCGACTTTTTGCTGGTTTCCACCTGATAAATTTTTGACATCAATTTCAGAGCTTGGAGTTTTAATGTTAAGCTTAGCAATTAAATTCTGAACATTGTTATATTCCTTTTCGTCATTTATAAAACCTAGCTTACTAGAAATAGTTTTAAAACTGGTAATACTTATATTTTTACGAATAGATAAAGGCAGAAAAACACCTTCTTCTTTGCGATCTTCAGATACAAAACCAATTTGTTGGTTTACAGCTTCAACCGGATTTTTTGTAGTGATTACTTTTCCGTTCAAGGTTAAAGTTCCTGATTTCTTTTTATCAGCACCAAAAATTAGTTTTGCCATTTCTGTACGTCCGCTTCCTCCTAAACCAGCAATTCCTAAAACTTCACCTGCACGAACAGCAAACGAGACATCTTTTACAAAACCGTCGTCTCCGCTTAATCCTTTTACTTCAAATACAGGTTTTTCACTAACAACAACGTCTCGCACCGGAAATAAATCTTCCAATTCTCTACCTATCATCAATCGAATGACACCGTCTTTATCGATATCTTCTTTAGGCACGCAACCCGTGTCAACTCCATCTTTTAAAACAGTGATCGTGTCTGCTATTTTAAAAATTTCCTCTAGGTGATGCGAAATATAAATGATGGACATTCCACCTTTTTTCAAGCGCTCTAAATTGGCAAAAAGTTTTTTGGCATCATTTGGATCAAATACAGTGGTAGGTTCATCAAGAATTAAAACTTTAGTATCTTCAGATAATGCTTTGGCAATTTCAACCACTTGCTTCTGGACGATACTTAAGTCTCTAACAATTGCCGAAGCATCTATTTCGAAACCTAAAGAATTAATTAACTCTTGCGCATCCTTGGTAATTTTTTTCCAATTCATCCAGAATTTACTTGCACCTAACTTATGTAAGTAAATATTCTCAGCAACTGATAAATCATTTACTAATGAAAGTTCTTGGTAGACTACACTAATGCCTAGTAGTTGACCGTAATGGGTATTTTTTGGATTTATTTCTTTGCCATTAAGCACTACCTTTCCGCTGTCCTTTTGATGTACACCACTTAAGATTTTAACTAACGTCGATTTACCTGCACCATTCTCACCAAGCAAAGCATGAATTTCTCCATGTTTGACTTTTAGATTTACACCTTCAAGAACAGAAACAACCCCAAAACTTTTAGTTATTCCAGTCATTTCAAGACGGTATTCGCTTTCTGAATTTCCCATTTGAGTACTTTTTTTTATTTTTAGAACAATGCTTTTGGATTGTAGTATTGTGCAGCGTTTTCTTTAGTAATTAACAAAGGAGCTGTATATGATTTTAATGGAAAATCTCTCTTTCCATTAATATATTGTATGGCGCATTCAACGGAATTTCGACCTATTTGCACCGGGCTATTCATTGCTGTACAACCATAGAAGTCAGTATCCATGATATATTTAATGGCTTCTTTTTGACCATCTGCTCCAGCAACAATCAAGATGTCATCTGTTTTACCAGCTTGTGCAATCGCTTTAATAGCACCTAAAACACAAACATCAGATTCTGTTATTACGACATTAATATCTGGATGTGCTACTAATACATCTTCCATGGCTTTCAATCCCCCAGCATACGTCCACTCAGTATACATTTGAGTAGCTACATTTAAATTTATGTAACCTAGTGTTCTTAATTGCTCCTCAGTGATTCCTTGTAATAATCCTTGCTTACGAGTTAAACCTACAGGGTTTCCTGCATTCCCACTTAATAAAGCAATTTTCATTTTTTTATTTCCAAATTTCTTAGCAACCCAAGCACCTGCTAATTCACCATTAGCTAAATTATTAGATTGAATTGTAGTAACAATTTCCGCAGAAGGGTCAATAGAACTATCTATAATAAAAACGGGAATTCCAGCAGCCTTTGCCACTTTTGTCACTGCCACTAAGGCCATTGGGTCTTTAGGGTTAAGTAATAAAGCATCAACCCCTTTTGTGATTAAATCTTCTACAGCGGCAATTTGCTTGTTTATATCACCTTGTCCATCAGCAGATATAAATTCCATTCCGTTGATTTCTGTATTTTCTTTGATACTTGTGAACAAAGCTTGGTAATATGGGGCATCTAGTGAAGGACTGCAGTAACCTATTTTCATTCCTTTTAAATCCTTAGCGCTTTCAATCTTTGTAACTTTAGAGCCACTAGATTGCACATCTGATTTTATCCTGTCACTTTTATCAAGACAGCTAACAAGGCTTACAGCCACTGTTAAGATGAATAACGGTTTAAATGCTTTTTTGAAAAATGTTTTCATATTTTAATTTTTTAAGAATTATTTCGAATAATTATTTTAAAACAGAGCAATATCAACTTGTAAAACGGTTTTCTGTTTTTCTGGATTCCACATTGCAGTCATTTCAATTGGGAAAGAAAAACCACCAGCTTTGACTGTACGTGCATAAACAGCGCCTACATTGATGATATTTGCTTTTTGGTCTGTGTAAAAAGTTTTGTCAGTAAGGAATGAGAAAGCACCACCTGTGAACAATGTCAAACTATTATTGTCTTTTTCCCAAACCTTATGCTTTACTTCTAGGTAATGTGTATAGGAGTCTTTCAACGAACCATCATTTTGAACCTCATAATCACCAGATCTACCAGCTAAAATCGTTGCTAAATACAACGAAGTTTTATTAGTCACCTGATAACCAAAGTTTAAATCTACAAAATTATATCCTTGTGTTTTTTTATAACTCCAGTAATGTAATACATCACCTCGTTCTTCCACACCCGTATAATTGTTGTGCGAAACTGCTTCGATGAAAAATTTCTCAGTAATGTGATAAGACGTATATATAGATAACTCTTTATAATTTGCGTTTACTCGGTCACCATCGTTAGTTGTTATTGGGTCTCCAGAAAAACCTGCGCCACCCCATAAACCAAAAACAAATTTTTTATTTTTCGAATTGTATTCTAATGACGTTGCGACCATAGGACTTGGTGTTACCACGAAACCATGCCATGTATGCATATTTTTTAAATGCATGTGAATATTAAAAGGTTTGTATTCATCTTCAATTGTACTACTATTTTTCACTTCACCTTTACTGCTATCTTGTGCATGGATTGCTCCTTGTGAAAATAGGAAACCTGTAGCTATAATTTTTAAAAAATACTTCGAGCTAGGTTTATAATAATTTGCTAGCGAAGCAGCAAGACCAGATTTAAATAGTAATAATTTCATGTCTAATAATTTTTGGTTTGGTTAATTTTATAAAGCGTAATATTTACGTTTTATAAAAACAAATGTAAATTATTTCCAACAACTAAAAATTTTATTTCGATAAAAAAAAGTGATTATTTCATTTATAATCCATTATTATTAGATTATTGACAGTTAAATCGATATATTTTTACATATTTATATTACGTTAAATTAACGCTTTATTGAATTATCTTAAAAATATTAATAGAAATTATAGTTTAATATGCAAATAATTCAAAAAGTGTATTATTCGAAAAAAAATATAGAAAATTACAACTACATCGTTTTTTTAGTAAGTTAAATTGTATAATTAATACTTAAATAGTGTAGATTTACACTTCCGAAAACGATATATTCTCGATTGAAGACTATTATTATGTATCAAAGCGATTGGAACTTAATGCCTAATTTTAAAATACTAGCTAATAAATCCAAGTAGTGTTTGAGTAAATAATTTTCTTAGAGTGCTACTAATTAAACAATTAAAAAAAAATGTTAATAATCGCAATCATTTTCCCGACGCTATCTTTTTTTTTAAGAGGCAAAATATTGACAGCAATTTTGTGTTTGCTTTTGCAAATAACAATTATTGGGTGGATTCCTGCGTCTATTTGGGCAGTACTTTCTTTACAAGACGCAAGAGCTGAAAAACGCAACAAAAAATTAATAAAAGCGATGAATAAAAAATAGGTAATTAGAATCTTTAATTATATGACAGCTATTGATGGAAGTTGTCCTTAAAAATCAGTCATTTTCATTTTCGAAAATAATATCGCAAAAAAAAGCCTGACAGATTGGTATCCGTCAGGCTTTTTAAATATTGTAGTATATGCTTATTCAGTAATCTCAACAACTTCAAGATCAAAAATTAGATCTTTACCAGCTAGAGGATGATTTCCATCTAATACAACTGATTCTTCTCTTACTTCAACAACCAAAAGATTCATTTCTTGACCTTCCGGAGTTCTAGAAACTAGTCCCATACCCACTTCAGGAGTCATCTCTTGAGGTAGTTCAGTTTTTGGTACTTCGATAATCAAATCTTCACGAGGATCACCATAAGCATCATCCTTTGTAATGTTGATTGTTTTTTTCTCATTTAATTTCATATCAATTAGGCCTTTTTCAAAACCAGGAATTAAACGTCCTTCTCCTAAAGTGAACGCTAATGGTTCTTTTCCTTCAGAAGTATCAAATACTTGTCCGTCTGCTAATTTCCCTGTGTAATGTACTTTAACCGTGTTGTTCTCTTTAACTTGAGTCATATTTTTTTAATTTTAAAACCTCCATTTCATTGTTGAAAAGGCTTCTGTTTAAACTTAATTATGTTCTTTATTGCCAAAACTGCGCCAAAAGGTCCTTTTTTACGAGAAATCTTATTATTTGAATTAATTTTTAAACGATAATAGCTTAGATAATATAAAGGGCTATAAACTAGTGATATAGCCATTATTGTCACAATGTAGTTTTAGTTACTGCTAAAATGGCAGTCTCCTTTTTTATTTATTCAAATTAGTATGATGAGAGCTAACCTTGTTTTTTACTTGTATCTCCTTTTTTTATACTTTAAAATTGTGGTAGGGTGGCAGTATCTTTGCATCCTGATAATTCAAATTAAATTAAAATAGTAAATTATGACCACACCTAATATCGCAAAAGCCGACATATTAAATGCATTTAACTTTAGACATGCTACGAAAGAATTTGATGCTTCAAAAATTATCTCTGATGATGATATGAAATTTCTTTTACAAACGGCACATTTATCTCCAAGTTCTTTTGGATTTGAACCATGGCATTTTATCGTTGTACAGGACAAAGAATTGCGTGAATTAATAAAACCGGTCGCTTGGGGTGCTCCTTTAAAATTAGATACAGCGAGTCATTTTGTTTTAGGGTTGTCAATGAAAGCGCCTATGGTAAAACATGATGCTGAATATATTCATACAATGATGAAGGATGTAAAGCAGTTGCCCGAAGATGTTATCGAAATGTATTCTAAATTCTACAGAGAGTTTCAAGAACGTGATTTTGAATTAGATTCTGATAAAAAATTGTTTGATTGGTCTTCTAAGCAAAATTACATTGCTCTAGGAAATATGATGACTTCAGCAGCACTTATCGGGATTGATAGCTGTCCTATTGAAGGTTTTCACCAAGAAAAAGCTGAAGCACTACTACGAGAGAAATTTAATGTTGACACTGATAAGTATGGTCTTTCATTTATGATTGCGTTTGGTTATAGAAAAGAGGCTCCTGCTCACGCCAAATCGAGAAGAAATTTTGATGATATCGTTACTTGGATGTAATTTAAATCGGTTTACTATTCAAAAACCTGCTCACTTTAAAATGAGCAGGTTTTTTGTTTATAATAAAAAGTAATGTTGAAACTGGCTCAAATCTATAATAAAGACTGAATTTTTTTAATGAATATTTTATTCGAAAATTTAATAGTAGTGTCAGGACTTATGCACTGCTTTCTATTACAGTGTATCTGCATATTTTAAACATGGAGAATTGCAATGGGTTTTTATATAATTACAATTTAATATTTCATCATTTGAATCTATGTCTATATTCCATTTGATTTTCAGTACATTACGTGATGTTTTAAAAAAGTTAAAGTTTTCCCTCATTAGGCTAAATAAAAGTTAATTAGCAATTTATTTCTAATCGATTGCTTAGTTTTGTGATATACCGACTTAGAAAAAGTCATAATTTACCAGATGATTCAAGGTGTTTTTCTATTAGAATTTTCAGTCTAAAAGGATATTTAAATCATGACGATTTCGAATGACTTGGAAACCTTCAAACATTGTAGCTAGCGTTAGCTAATTCTATAAGAAGTGTTTACCAGGATTAAAAATAATAAGAATTCTAACTGTCAAATGGTAGATCATTTTTACTAAAAAAAAACAATTTTAAAAGATGAACAAAGCAATAAAAGATAAAGTAGTAGTTGTAACAGGTGCAAATAGAGGAATTGGCGCAGCAATAGTAGCAACATTCCTTGACCAAGGAGCAAGCAAAATTTACTTAGCAGTTAGAGATGTAAATTCGACTAAAGAGTTGGAATCTAAATTTGGTGATCGCGTTGTTACAATTGAGGCTGACGTCTCAGACACAAAATCAATTCAGGCACTCGCTGCAAAAACCACAGATGCCAATATTGTTATAAACAATGCAGGTGTGGGAAATCCCCAATCAACAATAGGTGATACTGTAGAAGAAGATTTCCAATTTCAATTAGAAGTAAATGCTTTTGGACTTTTAAGAGTTGCAAACGCTTTTGCTAAAACATTGGAAAAAAATAAAGGAGCTTTGGTTCAACTAAATTCCATTGCATCAATGAAAAACTTCTCTCATTTATCAACGTATTCTGCTTCAAAAGCAGCTTCGTACAATTTAACTCAAGGTTTAAGATCTGAATTAGGTCCGAAAGGCGTGACTGTTATCAGTGTACACCCTGGACCAGTAGCTACAGAGATGGGTAAAAATGCAGGTTTTGAGGATGGAGCATCTACAAATACGATTGCAGAGGCTATTGCAATGGGATTAGAAAAAGGCGACTTCCATGTATTTCCTGACGAAATGGCAAAACAAGTTGGAGCAGCTTATGAAGGATTTTCGGAAAACGTAGTATTAGCAGATTTTTCGGAATAATCTTAACGTGAACGAACAAAACAAATAAGGCAGACGCCTTGTATTTCTATAATTTAAAATTTTAATAAGATGAAAAGAATAGCAATAAACGGAATGGGTCGAATAGGTAGAGCAGCGCTAAAAGTAATTTTAGATACTCCTCAATTGGAGTTGGTTGCAGTAAATGATATTGTATCGATCGAAAACATAGTATACCTTTTAAAATACGACTCAGTTTACGGAACTTTCGAAAAAGAGGTGACGCATGACGCCAACAATTTATATATAGGAGGAAAAACAATTAAATTTAACTCTGAAAGAAATCCTGAAGATTTGCCTTGGGGAGAAAACAAAATTGACGTTGTAATTGAAAGTACTGGTTTTTTCACGAAAAGTGAAGACGCTAAAAAGCACATAAAAGCAGGAGCAAAATCAGTTATTATTTCTGCTCCTACAAAAAGTGAAGATATCCCAACGGTGGTTCATGGTGTAAATACCCAAGATGGAAATACAGAAATTTTCTCATGTGCCAGCTGTACTACAAATAATATTAGCCCAATTGTAGAGATTTTAGGACGCCGAGTTGGAATCAATAAAGCGATTATGACTACTGTACATGCATACACCGCTTCACAAGCAATTGTTGATGCACCATCTAATAAAAACTTTAGAATGGGACGTGCAGGCGCGGCTAATATTGTACCAACATCAACTGGAGCAGCAATAGCAACAACTAAAGCATTACCGGAATTTGCAGGTAAGTTTGACGGAGTAGCTTTGAGAGTGCCAATTCCAGTAGGATCAATGTCTGATTTGACTTTTGTTACAAGTCGTTCAGTTACGGTAGAAGAAATCAATGCTATCTTTGAAGAGGAAGCGCAAACAGCTCGTTATAAAAACATATTATCAACTACAAATGAACCCTTGGTTTCATCTGATATTGTTAAAAATCCACATGCTTCAACTGTCGATTTAGGAATGACAAGAGTGGTTGATGGTGATTTATTAAAAGTGATGACTTGGTATGATAACGAGTGGGGATTCACTAATCAAATGATACGCCAAATCTTAACTGAAATAGCGTAATCAATTTAAGAGCAACCTAAATAAGAGCATATTTTAATAATTTGTAGCTAATAGAACAAATTGTAATATTTAATTCGAATGTGGATTAGTGTTGCAATTTGTTTCTTGCTTTTAAGTTTTATTCGATAAAAAAGCAATAAAATTAATTACTAAGACAATGCTTGATAACTTTAAAACTACAACAGATGAAAGATAGTTACGAAAAAACAGCAACAATAAAGAGACACGAAGCCTCTGGAAAATATTTTGACGTGAACGGAATTAATTGTTTCGCGCTAGATCGAGGAGAAGGGGAAGCCGTTTTGTGCTTACATGGTGTTCCTACTTCGTCGTTTTTATATAGGAATATGATTCCTGAATTGGCCAAAAGAGGGTATAGAGGAGTAGCTATAGATTTTCTAGGTTTAGGATTATCTGATCGACCTGAAGATTTTGATTACTCCTTTAAGGCATTAGCCAAATTTAGTGCAGACGCTGCGGCCAAATTAGGTTTAGAAAAATACCACTTGGTAATCCACGATGTGGGTGGCCCAGTTGGTTTTGCTTTAGCAGCTTTAAATCAAGATAAAATTTTATCAATTACGGTTTTAAACACTTGGATTGATGTAGTGAACTTTAAAAAGCCATGGCCAATGCGTCCGTTTGAAACACCTATTTTAGGCGAAATTGAATTGGCAATTTTGCAGCATCCTACTTGGAAATTAATGTTCGCTCAAATGGGAGTAAATGATACTTCAGTAGTTCCTGATGAGGAAATTGAAGCTCATATTGATATTTTAAAATTGAAAGATGGTGGGGATGCTTACCTAAAATTGATGCGCAATTTTGATGACACCGAAGAGTTTAAAAAGCTATGTTACAGTGCTGTCCAAAATGTAAAGTATCCTGTTCAAGCGGTTTGGGGAGTAGATGATCCTTTTTTAACGATAGATACTTATGGGGAAGAAATTAAGACAGTAGCTAATTTAGATACGGTTCATAAAGTATCTTCGAGACACTTCTTGCAAGAAGAGAAACCAATTGAAATAGTTGATAAAGTGGATCAGCTGATTAAAAGTATAAGATGAAATAATTAATTATTACTAATTGTATAATAGCTAGTTAGTGATTATAATATAATTTAAAAAAGATGGAAGATAAAATTAAAATAGATTTAGTATCTGATGTAGTTTGCCCTTGGTGCATCATTGGGTATAAAAGATTAGAAAAGGCAATTATCGAATTGGGAATCCAAGATAAGATTGAGATTGAATGGCAACCTTTCGAATTAAATCCGAACATGCCAAAAGAAGGTCAGAATTTAAGAGAACACATTTCAGAAAAATATGGTTCGAATGAACAGCAACAAAAAGAATCGCAAAAGACGATGACTGAGGCAGGTGCTGCACTTGACTTTACTTTCAATTATTCTGAAGATACGCGCATGGTAAATACATTTGAGGCACATATCTTATTAGACTATGCACAGGAATTTGGAAAGCAGACAGAACTAAAGTTGCAATTAATAAAATCTTTTTTCACAGATCAAAAAGACGTTTCTGATAGAGCGGTTCTCAAAGAAGCTTTACTAGAAGTTGGTTTAAACGCCGATGAAGCTTTAGCCTTACTTGACAAGCCAGCGGTCATTGAAGATGTTAGAAATAAACAGCAATACTGGAAAGAAATGGGAGTAAATTCGGTTCCTACGGTAGTTTTTAATAGAAAAAGTGCTGTAACGGGTGCACAACCAGTAGAGACATTCAAAGAGATCTTGAAACAATTAATTGCAGAGCAATAAGCATTATAAATAAAGTAGAATTCATATAGTATAAGGTTAAAGAACAGCATTTTTGTTTTTTAACCTTTTTGTTTTTAGGTAAAAGGTATCAAAGCATATTATTATAAAGTGCAAGTAATAAAGTGCACTAAACAAAGACAATAGAAAACTATTTTACACCAGTTATTCTTAAGAAAATAATGTAAGAAAATCTAAAATCTCCTTTTTAAAGTATTGCAGTTAACTGCCATGAAAATTAGTGAATATTAAAAAGTATACTTTATGAAATCAATTTGATTTTAGTTTGTTTTTCGTGTTAAAAAGTGTATTTTTAGCTATCAATAAGAAGACAATAGTAACATACTTCGACTTTTTTTATGGAGAATTTAGACCCCAAACAGCCTATAGTAAAACGGCCCTTATATAAATTTAGCAAACTTAATAATTTTAGTTTTAACTTTTTTACAGTACAATTTTTTGTAGTCACTTTATTTTTATTTTACATTGAATTATATTATGTGGCCTGGGGGAGTGTGCCCTTGTTTTTAACATTCGTTTATTTCTCAAGTACTAAGAGCTTGAGATTTTCAAAAAAAGCACTTATTGCCACGTATATGATGATGGCCTATTTCACATATGCCTACATACTTTATGGTAAGTTCTTTAATTTTACTGTGCTTTTGTACATAATTCCTGTTGTGCTTCTCATCATAATACGGTACCATAAATTAGTACTGTATGCTATATTGTATGTTGCAATTACGGTACCTACTATTATTTACTTCGATTATTTTGGTTACGATTTGGGTGGTATCTATAATTATGATAGGGATATCTACAACGAATTCTTTTATTTTACGGTTATAATGATTATGATTTACTTGATTGTTCTATTAACAGCTAGAACAAATTTAGTAAAATACATTATCGAAGATTTAAAAGCAAAAAACATTGAGTTAGAGGAATCACGTATCAAGCTTAAAAAACTGCAAATAAATAAAGAATCGTTTTTTGCGATTATGAGCCACGAGATTAGAACGCCTTTAAATGCAATAAAAGGAATTTCGGATATACTTAAAAGCAACGATCACACAGATGAAAATAAGCATCTCTTAGAATTAATGGATTATTCGTCAAATCATTTGCTGGCTTTGGTTAATAATATATTAGACTTCACTAAGTTAAATGATGGTGCTTTTTCATTGCAATACTCGTCATTTGACTTGAATAGTGCCTTGAATTCTTCATTTAGAATGAATGAAAGATTAGCAGTAGAAAAAGGGTTGGTTTTTAATTTTGTTCTAAAAAATACGTTGCCTAATAAAGTATATGGTGATAAAAACAGAATCAACCAAATCATTCTTAATCTATTAAATAACGCAATCGAACATACCGAGGAAGGTAAGATTGAAATGATCGTTGGAGGTGAGTACAATCCACATGACGGGCAGGAATTTAATCTAACAATACAAATTTCTGACACTGGTTCTGGAATTAGTAAAGAATTGGGAACGAGACTTTTTCAAAAATATGCTACAACAAATTCCAGCACTCATAGCGTTGGTTTGGGATTGACAATTTCAAAAGGGCTGTTGGACTTAATGCATGGCCAAATAAGATTCGAATCAGAACCTAATAAAGGCACTTCTTTTTTCATCGACTTACCGCTGCCAATAGTTGCTGAAAATGAGTTAGAATCTGAAAACTCGCAATCTGATTTTAAATTAACCACGCTTAATATACTTATAGTGGATGATAATAAAATCAATCTAATGGTGTTAGAAAAACAATTAAAGAATAAATTAAAAAATAGTACAATTACAAGCGCGTACAATGGTTTAGAGGCACTAAATATTGCAAAAGACAACGATTTTGACTTAATTTTGATGGACGTTTTAATGCCTGTAATGGATGGGATTACTGCCACGCAGCATATTAGAGGCTTAGACAATACCAATAAAAAAACAGTTCCAATCATAGCTTTGACCGCAAATGTTGGCGAAAAAGAACTCTTTGAATGTTCACAAGCAGGAATGAATGATTTTGTAACAAAACCTTTTGAGATCAATGAACTTCTGAAAGTAATTCAGAATAGTTTAGTAAAGATTTGATTATATCAAACTCAAAAGTTATTACTTTTTAAAAATGAATGGCAACTTCATAAAACCATCCATTAGATTTTTATGCCATCTCAAATTATTGTAATTTTGAAGTACTTTCTATATTAGAAATTAAAAAAGAAAATACATGAGAAATTATATCAAAGAAGTCCTTAAAAATATGCCAGCTGGTTGGGTTCTTACTACTACACACCGATTAGATATTTACAATGAAGAGTTAGCAAAAACAGAATTCTTAGAGCAATTTGAAGATTTATATTCGAATAATATTGCTACCACAACTGCGCTAAACGAGTTACCTACTGCTTATGATTACATCAGACTTGGTCATCCATTATCTTGTGTTTTAGAATGGGCTTTGGGTAAGTTAAATTCAGTAGATTCTGAGAATGTGATTAGTTTTTCATCTAAAACAATCCCTGTCTTTTCGATTTTAAGAAAGAATGCTTTAGAAGGTAAGAAAACACAGATTTTACACGATGGTGCATTAGATGAAAATTTTGATGCAGCTATAATCAAAAATGTTTACGGTTACGAATTTGATCTTAAAAAAGTTGATACAAATAGCGTTGACGCAAAATTTGAGGGTAGTACTGTTTATGTCACTACTGAAAAGGAGTTTGGAGTAGTGAAAATTAATGAAAATATTGACTTTTACATTGGTTTATATGACCACTTAGGTAGCGTACTTATTGTTAATGGAGAAGAAAATAAAAATTACATATCAGACATTCAGCATGTTCGTAGGAGAGAAACGGTAGCGATGACACCGGTAAACTGTATGACTGCTTTGATGTCTTTGGCTACTCAGAGTTCTTTTGAGTATCATGAAAGTACTTTAGAAAAAGATAAAGAAGCCACATTAGCTTCGATCCGAACGATTACTAACACTGCGATTGCACCTTTAGTAGCATCAAGTGGTTTGTCGATTCAATATGCTATTTTAATGGGGTTGGTTCACGATGCATTGGAAAATCACAAAGGCAAGGCGATTAAATTAATTGTACCTCCTAATTGTTATGGAGGAACAAACGATCAAGCTCGTCGTGTTGCAGCTAGTATTGAAAATGTTACTATAGTTGATTTATTAGTTGATGGTGATAATGATATGGTACAAAGCATTGAAAGTGTACTGAATAATATGGCACAAGAAGATGCAGTTCCTTTGATTATTGCTGAGATACCTACAAATCCTAGAGTAGAAGTTCCTAATTTAAGTGATTTGAAAGCGACTTTAAGTAAAGAGCGAAAAACGCCTGATGGAGATAGCGCAATCGATCCTGTTTTTATTTTAGACCAAACATTTTGTCCTAATGTGAATTTTCTTGGAGAAGGAGCTGTACTGTCAAGTGTTCGCACGATCTCTTTTGCCAGCGGATCTAAGTTTCCTAGTGGTGGTCAATGCACTGCTGGATATTGTGTAGGGAATAAAAATACAGTTGCGCTGATGGATAAAATAGCAGATCATTTGGCTCTATGCGATAATGAAGCAACTGATTTTCAATATGAAATATTAGCAAAACAATTGCCATCAATGAATCAACGTATTGTTGATGCCTATAAAAACACACGTTCCTTTGTAAATTACATACACGAAGTTCTGCCTGATGCAAAAATAAATTTCGTTTCAGAAGAATTAGCCGACCAAGAATTCATGCCATCTGTGTTTTCTCTTGACTTACCTACAAAAGGAAATAGTCCCGAGGAAAAAGAGATGCATAAAAGAGCTCTTAATCTCAAATTAATTAACATGATGATTACCGAGATTCCTAACGAGAGTAAATTTTGTGTGAGTTATGGCCAACTGAAAGGATGCTACTGGACTATCCCAGCGACGTCTACTCAAGGAACAACCAAAGAAGGCGACAAAGATTACATTGTTAGAGCTTCGTTATCACCAGATTTGGATTTAGAAAAACATAAACAAGTTTTTTTAGATTTTGTAAAAAGTATGTAAATAAAAAGGGAGATTCGTTCAGAATCTCCCTTTTTATTTTATTGTATTTCTACCTTAGTTGCGCAACTACTTCTTTTTAATAATACGTATTCGCCTTCCAATTTAAACTGCCGAACTGATTTTCCAGTATACTTCTTGAAGGTTTTTGAAAGGTGACTTACATCAGTAAATCCAAGATCATCTGCAATTTCAGTTAATGTGAAATTCGAATTTAATAAACGAATTTCAACCAACTTTAGTTTGGCTTTTATAATGTATTCTCGCAAAGGAGAGTTGACTTGTTTTCTAAAAAATTCACTCACGTAGGTAGGTGACATTGCAAATGTACTAGCGAGATTATCAATTTTAATAAGTTCTGGCTTGTCTATATGCTCATTGATATAAGTTAGCATTTTTGTGATTCTTTCGTCATTAATAGACGATGGCAACTCGTTAAAACTTCCCTTTTTAATATTACGAATGAGAATTTCAAGTATACTCATCATCAAACTCACAATAAAGCTTATAGATTCTTCGCCATAATTATGTGATTCTTGTAAGATCATGGCAATTAAACGTTCTAAGTGCTGTCTGTCCAAATCATTCCTAATTATATCACCAGGCATTTGATTATAATTAGACAAAATATACGAAGCTTCCTTAAACCATTCGTTTCTATCAATGGCCAATCGATTTGTATTCTTGAAAATCGAATCCGTGAATTTTAAAAACACAAACTTAGAAGATGTTTTAATATCAAAAGAATGGCATTTTAAAGGCGGCAACAAAAAAATGCTCCCCTTACCATAAGGGTAATGATTGTAATTGATGCATTGTGTGCCATCGCCTTCATTTACTAAAACGAGTTCAAAAAAATTATTCTTAACGGGGCGTTGTTTCCACTCGGTTAATTCTAATTCTTGTATTTCAAAAGGTTTATAAGTCTCTAATACTTGCATTATGATGTTATTTTGATGCGAAATTAGATTTTTTTTCCAATAAAATAAACTTAAACCGCTATAAACCTTTAAATATACCTAAATACCCTTTTTTAGTACCTCGTTGACTAAAAGTAACCATTATATCTTTGCATCATCATTTAAACAACTAATACAAACGTTATGAAAAAAAATGCAACAAAAGTAGTTTTATTATCGGCAATGACTGCTATTACAATATTTAGTAGAGGGGCTGAAAGCAAAAAAAACGTAACTTTAATCAATGTAAAAGATACTATTGTTAAAGTATCAACTGCTCAAACAGTTTTTACTAGCGCAGCAGTAAGACCAGGAAACATGACTATCACAAAAAGTGGACGAATGTTCGTTACTATGAATCCGCTCATGGCTCCAGTTACCAAAGTATTCGAAATAAAAAAAGACGGGAATGCAATAGCTTATCCAGATGAAAAATATGCCACAGGCGATGCTTCTATCATTAAGGCTATTATTGCCATTCGAGCAGACAGCAAAGACAACCTTTGGCTATTAGATATGGGAGAAAAACAGTTTATTGTTTGGAATACAAAAACTGAGAAACTAGTAAAAACTATCCAAATTCCATCCAATGTAATTGAATCTACCAGTTTTTTGCAAGATTTTGTAATTGACGAAAAAAACAATCGTTTGATTATTGCAGATATGACACAAGGAGATTTAAAAAGTGCTCCGATTCCGGCCTTTATTGTTATTGACACTAAAACAGGAAGTGCTAGCAGAATGGCCAAAAGTCACTCATCAATGATGCCGGACTTTGAAGGTGGTTTTGGATTGAATCCGATCGCAATTGATCCAAGTTTTAAATGGGTTTATTTTGGTGCACTTCATGGTAAAAAAGTATATCGAGTTCCTGCAAATAGTTTTGACAGTGACGAAAAGCTAATTCAAGATATTGAAGAATATGCTCCAAAATCATATTCTGACGGAATTGCAGTGGACGAAAAAGAAAATGTATATGTAACTAACGTAGAAGAGCAAGCAATTGGCCTAACAAATAAAAAAGAAGGGTTCAAAAACATTGCACTTTTGCCAAAAGGACAAACTTGGCCAGATGGACTTCATATTGCCAATGATGGTTTTATCTACAGCACCGTAGATCAATTAAACAGAACAGCAGCTTTAAATAATGGAAAAGACGAAAGCACAGCTCCTTTCTTGATTATTAAAACAGAAATGATAAAATAAAGTATTCACAAAAATAATTTCACACTAAAAAACAAATCATTATGAGCAATCAATTGACAATAGTAGCAAGGATTTTAGCCAAAGAAGAAAAAAGAGATTTAGTGAAAGTCGAACTACTAAAACTAATAGATTTCACTAGAGCCGAAAAAGGCTGTATTAATTACGATCTGCATCAAGACAATAAAGATCCCAATTTATTTTTATTTTATGAAAACTGGGAAAGCTATGAACTTTGGCAAATCCATATGGGGAACCAACATCTAGCTGATTATTTGAAGGCTACTGAAGGAGCTGTAGTAGAATTTATTGTACACGAAATGACAAATATATCTTAATCATTATCTCTGAAAGCGCACTTTACATAAAAATAGAGTGCGTTTTTTTTTTACTTAATTTTAAAAGGTAACGTCATATCCTTAGCATTATCCAATATGATGCAATTAGGAACGAAAGCACTCGCTTTCAGATTACTAGATAATTTGATAGCTGGTGAACAAGTTTCTGATATACAGCACCCAAGTATGGGCTGTAATATCAAATGATAATAATAAAAATTAAAAATCATGTCAAAAAGAATAACCATTGGGGTAACTGATCTTTCCTTTCATCATATTGCAGCATCATTGGTAGCTAACACGCTCCAAGAAATGGGATTTGAAGTGGAAAGAATCTACTCAACGCACGAAGAAAATTTCAAAAAACTAAAAGAAGGAACTACAGACATGCTCGCTTCGGCCTGGTTACCATCGAGCCATGGCGGCTACAAAGAGGAGGTAGAGAACACTGTTCCTCTTATAGAATTAGGACTGCATTACGAGCCTTATGCATTATGGGGTGTTCCTGATTACGTACCCGCCGAAATTGTTTCTGAAGTTTCTGATCTCTTGAAACCAGAAGTCGTCAAAAACATAAACTCAGATATTCAAGGAATTAATCCTGGTGCCGGAATTACACGTTTTTCGATAAAGATGATGGATGAATATGGACTTAGCGAAGCAGGGTATAAATTTCACACAGGATCTGAAAAGGATTGTTTTAGTGCTTTTGAAAAGGCTGTTGCCAATAAAGAATGGGTTATTGTACCTTTATGGAAGCCGCAATTTTTGCATTACAAATACAAAATTCGAGAATTAAAAGAACCTAAAGGCCTTTTAGGGATCATCGATAAAGCGGTTTTACTTTTAAGAGAAGATAAGAAACAACTTTTCAGCCAACAGCAACTAGAAAAGCTTGATGGATTGCATTTTTCTAATGAAATCATTGCCCAACTGGATTTCCAAGTTTCTAAGCAAGCTAAAAACATTGATGAAGTTACCAAAAACTGGCTAAATGCACATTCTTAATCACTATTTTGTATATACTAAGGTTATTTATGGTTTTAAATGGACATCTAAGAGTGATCTTTCTTCAAAATCAAAGTTTAGTTCTTCGATTTAAATTATAAAAGATCCAAAAACCTTTAAATATACATTAACATCCATTTTAAATACCATATATAAAGAGTTATGCTCAAGTATCTTTGTTCTGTAATTAAAACGAAATCAAAATTTAAACAGATAACATCATGAAAGCAATCGGATTCAAACAATCACTGCCAATAGCAGATGCCAATAGTTTCATCGCATTCGAAACTGAAAAACCAACTCCATCAGGTTTTGATTTATTAGTAAAAATAGCGGCTATTTCAGTAAACCCAGTCGATTTTAAAATTAGAGAAAGTGCTGCTAAAGACACTGTACTTGAAACTCCAAAAATTATTGGTTGGGATGCAGTAGGAACTGTAGAAGCAGTAGGAGATACGACCTCAAAATTCAAAGTGGGTGACCAAGTCTATTATGCAGGTGACCTAACTAGAAGTGGTAGCAATGCAGAATACCAATTAGTTGACGAACGCATCGTAGGGCGTAAGCCTAAAAACCTAAGTATTGCCGAGGCTGCAGCGATTCCTTTGACAGGATTAACAGCTTACGAATCACTTTTTGACCGTATAAAAGTGAATCCAGAAACGGACAAAGGAAAAACCGTTTTGGTATTAGCAGGTGCTGGTGGAGTAGGATCTATGGCGATACAATTAGCTAGAAAAATTGGAAACCTTACTGTTATTGCAACCGCTTCAAGGCCCGATTCAATTGAATGGTGTAAAGATTTAGGTGCTGATTTTGTAGTTAATCACCACAACCTAAAAGAAGAACTAGAGAAAATTGGCCACAGCCAAGTGAACTATATTTTGGACTATGTAGACCTAGAGGGATACTGGGATACGATGGCCGAAATCATCAAACCACAAGGACATATTGTTTCAATTACGGAAAGTAGTAAGCCATTGAATCTGGATATTCTTAAAGCAAAAAGTGTTACTTTTTCTTGGGAATTGATGTACACACGTTCGATGTTTGGTACTGAAGATATCGAGAGACAACATTTTATCTTGAACACAATCGCGGATTTACTAGATGCGGGAACTATCAAAACGACTTTAACAACGGCTCTAGAAGGATTTAATGTTGATAATTTGAAAAAAGCACACCAAATGCAGGAATCTGGAAAAACTATTGGTAAAACAGTAATTCAGTATTAATATATCAAATCGGTTTCGAATTAAAAACAAACCTTTTTCAACTCAAATGCAACAACAGTGATTTCGAGAATTGGTTTCGCAGAACGGGATCAATCTCGATATTTCTATTCAATTATTTAGTCAAAACAAGAATACACATCAATATGAATAACATCTCAAAAATAAAAGCATTCGGTTTTTTACTCTTTGGAGCATCTTTTTTTACAGTTTGTAGTGCACAGACAGCACCACAAAAAGAAGCCTTAGTATCAAAGTCAGAAGTACAACATTTCAATTTTGAAAATATGAAATCTGAAACGATTTCAGAAGGAATTACGCGCAAATGGTTTCATGGAGACAAAGGACAAATGACGATTTTTAATCTTGAAAAAGATTCACATATTCCTTGGCATCAACATCCAAATGAGCAAATTACCTATATCATGTCGGGTAAAGTAAAAATCAAAACCATCATCAATGGCAAAGAAGAATTTGTCATTGTATCGGCTGGCGAAGTAATCGTTTTTCCAGAAAATGTACCACATGAATTTTGGGCTTTAGAGAAAACAGTCGATTTAGATGTGCATGTTCCTGTGCGCCAAGATTGGTTGTCAAAAGAACTACCTGATTATTTAAGTAAAAGTAAGTAAGATGAAAAAACATATAATACTGCTAAGTATAATAGCTACGGTTATGACTGCAAATGCTCAAAAAACATTGGCGAAAGCTGAAACTTTTGCAATGGTTGATCAAGCGGTTGGTAATATTACGTTTACCAATAATGGAGATTTAGTATACAGCCATCATCCGTTTTTTAGTCCTGAAATTAGAGTGGTTAAGTATGATAAAAAAACAAATACAACCAGTCCATTTCCAAATTTAGAATGGAACACGCCAAGAGCAACGGATGATAATTATCTAAGTAATGTTTTAGGCATCAGAAATGATGAAAACGGTATTATTTGGATGTTAGATATGGCCCAACGTGATAATGTGACGCCAAAAATTGTAGGTTGGAATACGCATACCAATTCATTAGAACGTATTTACTATTTACCAAAATCCGCTGTACCAGCCATAGCGCAACCCAATGATATGGTGGTAGATACAAAACACGGATATTTTATTATTGCAGATGAAGGTATTGGTAATGGTGGCAATGGTACCAAAGCGGCTTTTATTATAGTTGATATGAAAACAGGACTATCACGTCGTGTATTAGAAGGGACACGCACTACTTTACCTGAAAACACGCCTACGGTGATTGATGGAAAGCACTTAGCCGTAAACGGTGTAGATTTGTTGATTGGTAATGACGGAATTACAGCCGATGCAAATTTTGATTATATTTACTATGGCCCATTAAACGGTACAAAAATCTATAGAATTAAAATGGTAGATTTAGTGAATCATGATTTTACAGATACCGAATTAGACTCTAAAATCGAAACGTATTCAGACAAGCCAAATAATGGAGGAATGTCTATTGATAAAGAAGGTAATTTATATTTAACGGCTCTGGAAACCAAAAGTGTAGCAGTAGTTTTAGCAAAAGATAGAAGTGTAAAAACCATGGTGAAAGATCCTAATATGGTTTGGCCAGATGGCGTAAGTTACAATCATGTAGATGGTTATATGTACGTTTCCGCAGCACAAGTAAACAAAGGCGCTGTATTTAATGATGGTAAAGATTTGTCTACAAAACCATTTTTCATTTTCAGATTTAAACCTATTGCAACAGGGGTTTCTTTTAGATAATTCTAAATTCATTACTATAATATTTAAAAGCCTCTTTAATAGTGGCTTTTTTGTTTTTATAAAAATAGTTACAAAGGAAACAAAAGTAATAACCATAGGTTTTTTAAACAATTAGCTAATAATTACCATTTTTAGATGATTGCTACTGATACATCTCAAAATATTAGGAATTTATTATCATCAGAAAAGCGATTATTCGTCTTTCATTTTTTAAATTTAACCTTTATACAAAAACAGAAACAATGGAAAATACAATCATAATAAATCCGGCAACGGGAGAAAAAGTAGCTGAGTACGATAGAATTACTATTAACGAGGCCAAAGAGAAAATAAGCCAGGCAAATAAAACTTACACCGGGTGGAAGCTAAAAAGTTTTAAAGAGCGATCTGCTTTCATGCACAAGTTAGCGGATATTCTTGATGAAAATAAAGAAGAATACGCTCAGCTTGCCACTCAAGAAATGGGAAAAGTAATAGGGCAATCACGCAAGGAGATAGAAAAATGTGCACTTGTTTGCAGGTATTATGCCGATAATGCAGAAGCGTTACTTACTGATGAAATAGTTAAAACAGAAGCAACAAAAAGCTATGTAACTTTTCAGCCTATTGGAGTGGTTCTGGCTGTTATGCCTTGGAATTTTCCTTTTTACCAAGTAATTCGTTTTGCAGCTCCAGCTTTAATGGCGGGAAATACAGCTGTTTTAAAGCATGCTTCTAATGTACAAGGTTGCGCTCTTGCGCTTGAGCAAGCTTTTGAAAAAGCAGGCTTCCCTGAAGGTGCTTTTTCTAATTTAAATATCGACTCTAAATTAGTCGAACAAGTTATCGAAGATAAAAATATCGTTGCCATTACCTTAACGGGTAGTGATCCCGCA
Organism: Flavobacterium frigidarium DSM 17623; assembly: GCF_000425505.1. Classification (GTDB taxonomy): domain Bacteria; phylum Bacteroidota; class Bacteroidia; order Flavobacteriales; family Flavobacteriaceae; genus Flavobacterium; species Flavobacterium frigidarium. Next base: position 173,181 of record NZ_KE384392.1, read on the forward strand.
GGACGTTCTGTTGCGTCTATTGCCGGAAAGAATTTAAAGAAAACTGTAATGGAACTAGGCGGTAGTGATGCCTATGTCGTTCTCGATGATGTAGATTTAGAAAAAGCGACAGATTTAGCTACATTAGGACGTTTGCAAAATAATGGACAAACTTGTATCGCTGCCAAGCGTTTTGTGGTTCTAGAGGCTATTTACGACGATTTCTTAGCGCTTTTTACAAAGAAAATGAAAGCAGCTAAAATGGGCGAACCTACAAATGAAGATACTTATTACGGTCCTATGGCTCGAAAAGATTTGCGTGACGAATTGCACGAACAAGTTTTAAAAACGGTCGGTCAAGGAGGTAAATTAGTTTTAGGCGGCGAAATTCCGAATCAAAAAGGAGCCTATTATCCTGCAACAATTCTCGCTGATTTAAAACCAGGAATGGAGGGTTTTGACAACGAATTATTTGGTCCCGTGGCTTCGGTAATTCGTGCAAAAGACGATGATGATGCGATTGCATTAGCCAATAATTCCCAATACGGTTTGGGATCAGGTGTTTTAACAAGTAATAATGAACGCGGCGAAAAAATCGCATTGCAACTTGAAGCGGGAAGTAGTTTTGTAAATAAGTTAGTCGTTTCTGATCCTCGTTTGCCTTTTGGCGGAGTGAAAAAAAGCGGTTACGGTAGAGAGCTAGCTGCCTACGGTATTCGCGAATTTGTAAATACAAAAACCATTTGGATCGATTAATTAACTTTTAAAATTGAGCTATCAAAGTGTCAGCTGAGGGAAGGTAATAAATATTATTTGGGCGTGACATCAACCGCCACTATCGTTTTGGTTGATGTCGGGCTATCTGTTACAATCTTTTCATTTTTAATCAAAAATAAAAAGGATTTTCACTACTATCCCTCACGCAACGTATTATTAAGAAGATGATTAAAGGGTTTTACTTCAAGTTTCGGTTTTAAATTATCAAGTAGCATCATAAAACAGGAAAGCCTTAGTGTAATACTAAGGCTTTCTTGTTTTATATTTTTAAGACCTATTCGTCTTCTTCATCATTTTCAAATAATTCAGGATCTAATTCCTCACTATTTGATGGCAATTCAAAAAAACTAAAGATAGAGCCACCATAACTTTTCTTGAATGAAAAATGAATCATGTGGTCTAATTTTGTGTATTTTGAATGTTCGATAACCATCATACCGTCTTCGTTCAAAGTATTTCTTTCGAAAACTAACAATACGATTTTTTCGAAAGTCGCTTGATCTAAAGCGTAAGGAGGATCAGCAAAAACAATATCAAATGAGGCATTGTTTTTTTCTAAAAATTTAAAAACATCGCTCTTCGTTGCAGCGATATTAAAGTCATATTCGCTAGCGGTTTGCTTGATAAATTTCACGCAACCAAAATCTCCATCTACTGATGTTATTGGTGTGCTTCCTCTTGAAGCAAATTCGTAGCTAATGTTTCCCGTTCCTGCAAACAAGTCTAATACTTTTAACCCTTCAAAATTGAAGTGGTTGTTTAATACATTGAACAAAGCTTCTTTAGACATATCTGTTGTAGGACGTACAGGTAGTCCTTTTGGTGGTGATATTCGTCTCCCTTTGTATTTTCCAGAAATGATTCTCATGAGTTGAAAAGTATATAATGTTTCCTGTTTTCGGCTTCAGAAAAGTAGTTGTTCCATCGCAAATCTTCTACATCAAGTAGAGAGACATTGCGAATGTATTTGTATGCTATTTTGTAAAATTCGCTATCACTAGTAATATCTCCCAATAACACTAATGGAAAATGTTCTGGATTTAAACTTAATTGTTCAGCAGTAAATAAAATGTAGTAAATAAAATCTTCAACAGTTTTGTACTCAAATGAATTAAACAAAAGCAATTCTTCTTTTTGAATTACTGCAATTTCAAAATGCTTTTGATCAAAGTGCACATACATTTTCTTTACTTCTTCATTTTTAGAATCTTGAAGTAGCTTGTTTACTAACACACTATTGGAATGTTTGTAATCAAAGCTACCATATTTGTCAATTAAAAAATTATTGATATTGACATAAGGTATGTAGACTAAATTCATTTGGTATACTGTGATCGCATCATAAGAGAAAAAATCAGAATCGAAAACCTTAGTATTGTACTGCATGTAACTAGCTAGATATTGTTCATCAAACAATGATGTAGGAACTAGAGTCGTTAGACTATTGCTGTGTACAACTTGGATTTCGTCATATTGCTTCGTTAACTCTGGGTATTCTTCAAATGCGGCTGCAAAGTGTGATTCTATCTTAATTTCAGGATTGCTAAGGTCAAAGATAATGTCATTAAAACTACTAATAGTATCATTTAAAGTATTGAAACAACAGTAAGAAAGTCCAGACAACGAAACCTGTATTACAAGTCTGCTGTTTGTTTTTTCTATCAATATAGTTTCTGGAGTAAGCATAGATGCAGTTTAATTCTGGTTTTATTATTTCCCTTTATGAGGTGCAAATTCAGTGACAAACTTACAATATTTTTTTATTTTTAATGGGTACTCCCGTTGCCATTTAGCGGTTTTGTTTTTAAATAGTATAAAGTTATACTTTTATACTATTGTCAATCAACATACCGACTTATGATTATATTTGTAATTTAACACAAGACTATGAAAATTAACCTTACACAAGACTGGACGACTTTTTTATCACACCAACTCAATGCACCTTATTTTGATGAAATGTTAGTTGAATTAGACCATGAATATACTAATGGACGCTGTTTTCCCCCACAAGATTTAATATTTTCGGCATTTAATAACTGTTCGCTTGAGGATTTAAAAGTGGTTATCATAGGCCAAGACCCTTATCATGGAGAAGGTGAAGCAAACGGACTTAGTTTCTCAGTGAACGATGGAGTGCGCATCCCACCTTCATTGCGCAATATTAACAGAGAAATTTGTGATGACTTGAGTCATATATTTGAACCTACTTCAGGAAATTTAAAACATTGGGCTGAGCAAGGTGTATTACTTTTAAATGCGGGATTAACTGTTAGAAAAGATCAGCCAAACAGTCACAAGCACTTAAAATGGAACGTTTTTACGGATGCCGTAATTGCAAAAATTTCAGAAGAAAAGGAAGGGGTGGTATTTCTACTATGGGGCGCTTTTGCCCATAAGAAAGGTCTGAAAATCGATCGCTCAAAACATTTAGTATTAGAGTCAGGACATCCTTCACCTATGAGTGCCAACCAAGGAAAGTGGTTTGGCAACAAACACTTTAGTAAAACCAATACTTATTTAAAAAGTCAAGGAAAAGCAGGGATAAAGTGGGTGTAAAAATGATGTAAATAGAAGCAGAGATTGCGTGAGGGGTAGTAGCAGTCCGCCAAAGCGGAGCGAATGACCCGACAGCATAAATAAAAAGGAGCTAATTACCGTAAAGATAATTAGCTCCTTTTTATTTATGGTGGCACGCCCAAAAGAGAAACGTACTAGTTTTTTATAATCTCTTCTAGCGTAGCTTTTTCGGCACGGTTGCTAATTTTAAGAGTGATAGGAATATTTTTCATTGTTTTACCTTCAATTACATACACTTTAGCTTTATTCATTTCAGTGTTGCTTTTATCGAAATCTACATCTCCATACTGCAAGGTGTTTTTAATATCGATGGTGTCAATCCAAGATTCGGCAAGAACTTGAGATGCTTTTTCAGAATAGTTGAAAGGTTTGTTTCTAATATCGTTTAAAACACGAGCATTAGGGAAATAATTACAGCGCGTATCTTTACCGCTGAATACTAATGCTACAAAAAATAGACCTAGAACTAATCCTACTAGATAGTAGGCGAAACGTTGTGCAAATTTCATGAATTATTTTTTGGCAAAGGTAAAGGAAAGATTCTTTAAAATACAATTAAATTGATATCGTTATTGGGTAAATTAAACCAATCTCCTATAGCTTTATTTGTCAAAATACCGTGATATAAATAGACGCCATGTTTAAGACCGTTATCACAACGAATGGCACTTTCTATTCCACCATCTTCTGCAATTTTCATGATAAACGGACTGATAATATTGCTAATAGAAAGCGAGGCCGTTTTAGAATAGCGTGACGGAATGTTAGGAACACAGTAATGAACTACATTACTTTTTATAAATGTTGGTTTTTCATGAGTAGTAACTTCAGAAGTTTCAAAACAGCCTCCAGTATCGATACTAACATCAACAATTACAGCACCTCGTTTCATGTGTTCCACCATTGTTTCAGTAACAATAACCGGGCAACGTTCTATGCCACGCATACCACCAATGGCTACATCACAACGTCTAAGTGCTTTTAATAATGCCTTAGACTGAATAGTAGAAGTAAAAATACGGTGATTCAAATTGTTTTGTAAACGACGTAATTTAGTAATGGAATTGTCAAAAACTTTCACTGTTGCACCCAAGCCTAAAGCCGTTTTAGCAGCAAATTCACCTACAGTACCAGCACCCAAAATTACGACATCAGTAGGAGGAACTCCTGTTATGTTTCCAAAAAGTAGTCCTTTTCCAAATTCATTTGTAATCATTAATTCTGATGCAATTAGCACAGAGGCTATTCCAGCAATTTCACTAGAGGAACGCACAACAGGGTACGAGCCATCTTGATCTTTTATATATTCGAAAGCAAGAGCTGTAATTTTTTTCTTGCTTAACGCTTCAAAATATTCTTTTGTTTTGGTTTTTAATTGGATTGACGAAATTAATATTGTTTGATTATTCATCATCGCAATTTCCTCTAGGGTAGGAGTTCCTACCTTTAAAATCATCGGACATCCAAAAACTTTTTTAGTATCATTTGTCACTTCGGCTCCGGCATCACTGTATTCTTTATCAGAATAACTAGAGTTCAATCCTGCTCCTGCTTCAATCATTACACGGTGACCATGTGCAGTAAGCGAATTCACAGCATCTGGAGTCAAACAAATGCGGCGTTCTTGATAACTAGTCTCATTAGGAATTCCTATGAATAGTTCGCTTTTATGTCGTGCTACTTCCAGTTTTTCTTCCTGAGGCAGCAATTGTTCTTTTGTAAATGGAGATAATGATATTGACATTTTGTGATACTATTTTAGAGTAAAAATACATAAAAAGATTAAAAATAAGCGATCGATAGTCTAGAAATCTAAAAACAAACGATTTAAACTAGCTTAAGTTTTTTTCCATTTTAATATCGGCACGTTCATAATTTGTAGCTCCCATAGGAACTTCTATAAAACCATATTTTTTATAGAGATGCAAAGCAGATTTCAATTTTCTATTAGAATATAAAATAAGTGTTTTAAGCTCCATGTTTTCCGCTTGCAAAATAGCGTGTTCAAGTAATTTCTGGCCTATACCTAAACCTTGGTGCAAACTACTGACCGCCATTTTACTAAGTTCGTAAGTAAATGCATCTTTTTTTATCAAAGAAACTGTACCTACAATAACTTCGCCAAGTAAGGCGTAATATATTCTGCCACCTTGGTCGATAATGTATTTTTGAGGATCTGAAAGCACTTTAGCATCTTCATCTTCGATTTTAAAATACAGTTGCAACCATTCTTCATTCAACGTTTTAATTGCTGATTTATGCTCATTTGTAAATTGAATGATCGAAACCAAATCTACTTTCTCCATAATTATAACTTAGCTTAAATGAAGTAAACGCTTGCCGTCCTCTAAAACCTGAATAGTGATGACACTATGCTCGTCAGGAATTAAGTTAGGTACATTTTCTGCCCATTCGATAAAACACCAATTTCCAGAATAGAAATAATCATCTGCTCCCATATCTAGCGCTTCATGCTCATCTTTTAATCTGTAAAAATCAAAATGATAAACTGTTTGATTATCTGTAGTTTGGTATTCGTTAACTAAAGAAAAAGTTGGGCTACTTGTGGCTTCTGTAACTCCTAGTGTTTTACAAAATTGTTTGATAAAAGTCGTTTTACCAGCACCCATTTCACCGTGAAATAAAATCACTTTATGCGGATTTTGAGTTACAATTATGTCTGCCACAGAGGCAATGTCTTCTAATGAAAAAATAAATTCCATTTCTACTATTGTTTTAAATTCTGATGTTCAAATTTATATTTGGCTTGAATGACTGCTTTTAACTAGTAATTAATTGGCAACTTTAAAATTGAGATAAGTGTCATAAATTAAGTTAATTCGATACAACTATTTCGGATTAAAAACCAAACAAGGTATAATCATTTCTTCTAACGAAATTCCTCCATGCTGGTAGGTATTTTTATAGTAACTAACGTAATGATTGTAGTTATTTACATAAGCTAGAAACAGATCATTCTTTGCAAAAATATAAGAACTACTCATATTTATAGCAGGCAATCCTATTTTTTTTGGGTCTTTGACTGCATAAACGTCTTTCTGCTCATAGGTCAAGCTACGTCCCGTTTTGTAACGTAGGTTTAAACTAGTGTTTTTGTCTCCTACAACTTTAGAAGGATTTTTTACATTTATAGTTCCGTGGTCTGTTGTTAGCACTAACTTGAACCCTAATTTTTGCGCTTGCTGAATAATCTCTAGTAAAGGAGAATTTTTAAACCAACTTAACGTCAAAGAGCGATATGCTTTATCATCTGACGCTAATTCTTTAACCACATCCATTTCTGTCTTGGCATGTGACAACATATCGACAAAATTGTACACTATGGTCACCAAATCATTATCTTTTAATCCTTTAAAATTCTCAACTAGTTTTTTACCAGAAGCTAAGTTTGTAATTTTGAAATAATCTTCTTTGATTTTTAGTCCCAATCGCTTTAATTGAGCAGATAGAAACTCCGCTTCGAACAGATTTTTACCTCCTTCTTCGGGATCATTTTTCCAATACTCAGGAAATTGCTTTTCCATGTCTACAGGTAATAATCCAGAGAAAATAGCATTACGTGCATATTGAGTTGCAGTGGGTAATATAGAGTAATAAGGAACTTCTTTTTCTACTTTATAATAATCAGCAACGACACTTTCAAAGGTTTTCCATTGATCATAACGCAGGTTATCAATTACTACAAATAGCACGGGTTTGTCTTTTTTAACTAGTTCTGGCACTACTATTTCCTTGAAAAGTTCGTGAGAAAGTATTGGTTTATCTGCTCTTGGTAAAAACCATTCTTCATAATTGCGCTCTATGAATTTTCCAAACATAGAGTTGGCTTCAGCTTTTTGCGATTCGAGAATTTCAATCATTCCTTGGTCATTAATTGTTTCCAACTGTAATTCCCAAAAAATCAATTTTTTATATAGCTCTATCCAATCTTCATACGAATTTACCATCGCCATTTCCATGGTGATTTTTCTAAATTCTTTTTGGTAATCAAGCGTTGTCTTTTGCGAAATTAATCTAGAATGATCGAGGTTTTTCTTTAAACTTAATAAAATCTGATTTGGATTTACAGGCTTAATCAAATAATCGGCAATTTTAGAGCCTATTGCTTCTTCCATGATATACTCTTCCTCACTTTTGGTGATCATAATCATGGGAATTGCATTGTTTTTCTCCTTCATTTCTGATAGCGTTTCCAAGCCACTCATTCCCGGCATGTTTTCATCTAAAAAAACAACGTCAAAGTTTTCTTCTTCAAATATATCAATAGCGTCACGACCGTTATTACAAGTAGTCACAGCGTAGTTTTTTTTCTCTAGAAACAGTATGTGTGGTTTTAGATAATCAATTTCATCATCAACCCAAAGTATTTTTATCTTGTCCATATATCTTGTGTAACTGTATTAATCAATGTGCCAAATTACATTTTTTTACAACGGTTAGTTACTAATTTTATTATAAATTTTGGCTGTAGTAAGATACCAAAATGTCTCAGTAATATTATGCCGTAGTTTTATATTAGCTTAATTTTGTTTGCGTACCATTCATTAAGTAAATAAAAATCCCGATTTCAGATGATAAGTATTTAATAGAATTAATCTTATATTTGGAACCAATTTTAAAACAGCAAATTTATCACATGAAGCTATCTAAAAATTTTTACTTAATAATGGCTATTATCAGTGTCATTTCCTTGACCCAAACATGGTTAAATAGTCAAGTAACACATACATTTTTATCATGGGAGATAAATATTTGGCTGTACCGTTTATTCAAATTTTCGATAGCATTGCTCTTTATTAAAACTTATTATACTATGAAGCACAATGCTGCTAGGCAAATTAATTGCAAATAAAAATTATATTAAATCATGAATATACTTTCTAGGATTAGCGTCGCCATTACTATAATACTATTACTCATAACGAGTTATGGCCAAGCTCAAATTAGTAAAAATAATATTGCAGTGCTTGACAGTTTGTTGGAAACTAAGTCCCCAAGGCCATTTAATGGAGTAGTGCTTATAACCCAAGATGATGATGTGCTTTATCAAAAAGCTTTAGGTTTTAAAAATTTTAAACAAAGGACAGTCTTAGAAGTTAACGATCAGTTTGTGATTAACTCTAACAGCAAGCAAATAACTGCTGCTTTGATTTTGCTAGAAGTAGAAAAAGGAACTATAAATTTACAAGCACCTATCAATACCTATCTTCCAAAATTAAAGCAAGATTGGGCCAGCACCGTGACCGTTCATCAACTACTCAATCACACACATGGTATCGCAGAGCTGGATAAGCCGTTAATGTTTCAACCTGGATCGGATTTTAAATATGGAAATTTATCGAATGTCTTATTGGGTGAAATCATCACCACAGTTACAAATAAAAGCTATACTGAAGTTGCTGAAGCGCTTTTTAAAAAATTAGGAATGAGTCATTCTGTAGCAAATGCGGCTCGACTAGCTACTCGTCTTGCTTCAGGACATATTAATGAATCCAATAAATTCTCAGTAGCCAAAAAGATTAAAAAAAATACTGCTAGCATCCCTGCAGCTGGCGTTATTGCAACGGTGCAAGATTTAGCAATTTGGAATAAAAGCTTACATGGAGGCAAGATTTTAAAACCTGAAAGTTATGCCAAGATGATAAATTCGACAGTCTTAGCGCAGCACAATGCCTTTGGAAAAGAAAAAACGGGCTATGGATACGGATTAAGAATCAACGATTTAGGTAAGACAAAATATATTGGACACACCGGCCTTGGAGATGGATATGCTTCGTTGAATGTCTATTTTCCAGAGTCTAGAATAAGTCTAATTGTATTAGAGAATCAATCAAATACTGATATGTCCTTAAGTTATTACTTTGGCACTGAGATTAAGGAAATTATTCTGAAGTCACTCAATGTAATGAAATAATAAATTGTGATTTGTACTGCAAAGACAATACCTTTGACTGAAATTAAAAAGCTTTAAAATGACTACGCATCTTGCATTACTTCGTGGAATCAATGTTTCAGGACATAATATGATTAAAATGGATCTATTAAAAACCACACTAGAAAAAGTGGGGTTTGCAAATGTAGAAACGTATGTTCAGTCAGGAAATGTTTTTGTTGATACTGAAGAAGAGAGCGCAGCTAAAGTAGGTTTTATAATCAAACAAGAAATTTTTAAAGCTTTTGGATACGATGTTCCCACAATTGTAATTGGTATTGCTGATTTGCAAAATTGCTTTAAAAATAATCCCTATCTAAAAGAAAAGGATGCTGACGTGAAGAAACTATATGTCGCTTTTGTTTCGAAGGAATTACGATCAGAAAATATTAATGATTTAAAAATCAGTCAATTTAAACCAGACGTTGCTGCCATTGATCAAAATAGAATTTTTATTAAATATGCAGTAGGAGCAGGGAAGACGAGATTAGATCAAAAATATATTGAGAAAAAACTAAATCTTACTGCTACTATCAGGAACTGGAACTCTGTTACCAACTTACTGAAAATGTATGAAGAGCGTATTTAAGTTATAGTGTAGCTCACATTTTTATTTTCGAAAATAAATTAAAAGAATTGCTTTTTCATATGTAGTTAATGCACAGAGTTAACTTTTTGAGGAGCAATATCTATTAAGTCACAATACCAAAATCCGTAATCAAAGGCATCTGTCGCACTAGTATCGCAAGCTGTGTCTGATGCGTCATCTTGCTTTGGGCGCTCATATTTTTTGTAAACGATTTCTCCTATTATAAATTGAATAGCTTTAGAGAAAATAGGACCGTCAAAGGTGAAGGTGTGAAATTCACCATTTTCACCACAAACATCTACTCCTTCGGGTAAATCATCTATAAACTGCTGATCGATAACACGACCTACAAAACTTTTATCCAGAAATCGTTCGTTAACGCAAACGACAATAGTTTTAAACCCCAAACTGATGAACTCATGTATGAGATTAATTGTGGGGGTTTTCCAAAGTGGAAAAACAGCTTCAAATCCGATAAAATCTAATTTTTCTTCTCGGTATTTTCTTAAATCTTCCAAAAAAATATCTCCAAAAATGGAATGAGTAACTCCTTCTAATTTTAGTTTGTTAAGTGTTTGCGTCATGACCTCCTCATATGCTTCCATAGTAGGCATTTCTGGAATCTCCATGATCTCGAGCGGCAAACCAATGCTTTTTGCTTGCTGTTCTAATAGCGAAACTCTAATACCATGCATCGATACGCGCTGAAATTGCTTATTTACGCTCGTTAACAAACAAGAAATTTGGTATTCGGGATTTTGCAATGTCTTGTAAAGGGCTAAGGCTGAATCTTTGCCACTGCTCCAATTAAATAAGGCTTTGTTAGTCAAAATAGATTTTTTTAATGGATAGCAAACTTACAAAATTAGCTTTTCATTATAGATTGCTTTAAGCACAAACGTTTAAATCTTTGTAACTTTGACTTTGGTAAGAATCGGCAAGTTTTTCAACTTTATTTTCGAGTATAAAGAATTAAAGCTGTGCTTGTCAAGAAACATGTATTCTCAATTTTCAATTATTTATATAAGAAATCTAAATGATAAAATATTTTTTTCTATTCATAACAACATTTGCTTTTTCGCAACAGCTTAAAAAAGTTGATTTTACATCAGCAAAAGGAGATATTTCTATAAATGCTAGCAAGCAGTCTGTGCGTGGTTTTGTTACTTACAACTTTAGAGTGCATGAGGCGATAGACACTATTAAAATCGATGCTCAGAACATGACATTTGAAAATGTTCTATTAGATGACAAATTGGTGAAATTTGATAATAATAAAAAAGAATTGCTAATTATCAATTCATTCAAAGTAGGAGAGCACACACTAAGTCTTAATTATACTGCACAACCTAAACAAGCTTTGTATTTTATTGGCTCGGAGGCCAAAGACAATTTGCAAATTTGGACACAAGGCCAGGGGAGATACACGAGTAATTGGTTTCCAAGTTTTGATGATGTAAGTGAGAAAATGATATTCAGTTTACGAGTGGCTTTTGATTCCAATTATGAAGTGATTTCGAATGGTCGATTGACTGCACAAAGCACGTTAGACAATACAACAACATGGAATTATGAAATGCAGCAGCCTATGAGTTCGTATTTGTTAATGTTAGCCATTGGGAAATACAGTAAAAAGGTAGAAAATACTAAATCAGGAGTTGTGCTAGAAAACTATTACGAACCAAAAGATAGCGCTCGTTTTGAGCCAACTTACCGCTTTTCTAAAGAAATGTTTGATTATCTTGAAAAGCAAATTGGAGTCAAATATCCTTGGGAGATCTATAGACAAATTCCAGCACGCGATTTTCTGTATGCAGGAATGGAAAATACAACAGCCACCATTTTATCCAGCCGTTACGTAGTAGATAACACGGGTTTTGAAGATCGAAATTATACTAATGTAAATGCACATGAACTAGCGCATCAGTGGTTCGGTGATTTGGTTACTGCTGAAAGTGGAAAACACCATTGGTTACAAGAAGGATTTGCAACTTACTATGCTCTGTTAGCAGAAGCATCTATTTATGGTGATGATTATTTTTACTATAAAATGTATGAGTCGGCTCAGCAAATAAAATATGCTTCTCGCACGGATACTGCTCCAGTTCTTGATGCAAAGGCGAGTTCACTAAGTTTTTATCAAAAGGGAGCTTGGGCACTTTTTGTTATTCATGAATCAATAGGAGATAGAGCATTTAAAAAAGCTATTCGCAATTACTTGAAAAAGTACGCTTACAAAAATGTCACAACAGATGATTTATTCAATGAAATTAAAAAAGTAGCTCGTTTTGACACTGAAGAGTTTAGTAAAGTATGGCTTGAATCTATCCCATTTAATACACAGCAAGCAAATGAATTACTCTTAAAAAATAAGACTATGCAATTGCTATTTGAAGTCGATAAATTGAAGAAAACGCCATTAATCGAAAAAGAAGCTTTCTTTACTAAAGTCTTAGAATCTGATGCTTATTTCCAAGTAAAAATAGCCATTGTTAACCAACTTAAATCTGAATTATACGAACAGAAAAAAGGGTTGTTGTTAACCGCAATAGCTACAAATAATATTCAGGTTCGTCAAACTGTAGCAGCAAGTTTGGTAAAAATACCAGCTGATTTTAAGACCGATTATGAAACTTTATTGCATGACAAGTCTTATCAAACACAGGAATTAGCATTATATTATTTATGGAATAATTTCCCTAGTAGTCGCGTTGCTTATTTAAATGAATCAAAGGATTGGATAGGTTTTAATGACTATAATCTGAGAACTTTATGGTTATCACTGGTACTTTCTACAGCGGCTTACGACATTGATAAAAAGCCATTGATTGAAGAGTTAATAAATTATTCCTCGCTCAATTATGAAGTAATAACTAGGCAAAATGCACTAGAGAAATTAATAGCTTTTAAATTAATAAATGATACTGTGCTAGAAAATTTAGTAAGTGCGACAACACACCATATGTGGCAGTTTTCTAAATATGGGCGCGACACGATTCGTTTACTATTAAAAGACCCTGAAATGGTCACTGCCTTTGAAAGAATACTACCCACTTTAAATGAGGTCGAAAAGTTTCAACTGAATCGATTATTACTTGAAATTCAACCGAAATAAAAATTGGTATTTAATTACTAAAGGAGTTACCAAAGTTTATTGACTTCCTCTTTTAAAAAAAATAACGCTTCTTTGCTCGGCATTACGTTCTCCATACTATTTTTTAAAACATATTCTCTTAATGAATCAGCGTTAGTGACTGTTTCACTAGCAATAGCAGCTCGAATCAATTGAATTGTCTTATTTTTTGAAGACGTAATGATAGACCAGCATTCCTCGCTCATGTAGATTTGTTGCGACAAATTGTGTTCATATTCTTGTTCGATTTGAGCAATTACATAATTTTGATAATCAAATTTATTCTCTGATATTGGTATGATGCGAACCATCAGTTGCGATGGATTAATACGCTCTAAAAATAACGTAAGTCTTTCGTAAGCTTGTAATCTAATGGTAGTTAATGAGCTATCATCTTGGACAGCTGTAATTTTTCTATCTTCTAAGTGTTCTTTTAATTGCTCATTAAAAAAATAATAAGCTACCGCTGCAGTGGCAATAGAAGGGATGGTGTATGCTATAATTTGCGCAATAAGTACAGAATTCATGATTTTGTTATTTAAAAAACAAAAATATACTATTCGAATAAAATATCGGGAAAATATAATGTGATTTAGTTTTGTCAACAGTATTTTTGCGGCACAAAGTAAGCTTACCACGTTCACTTATTTGCAATAATTTTATGGAAACCTACATTATCATCTTTCTTTGCGTAGCAGCATTTATAGCCGGATTCATTGATGCCATCGTTGGTGGTGGCGGATTAATACAAACACCAGCAGCATTAATTTTACTTCCTAACTTACCAGTTTCGACAGTAATTGGTACACTAAAAATCCCAGCTTTTAGCGGTACCTCTTTTGCGGCGGCGCAATATTTAAAAAAGGTTACGATGAACTGGCGTTTGCTACTTATTATGATGGCTCTTGCATTGCCCTCGGCATTTTTAGGTTCGACATTATTGACTTACATGAGCAATGATTTTATGAAGCCTTTGCTGTTATTTATTTTATCACTTTTGGCGGTTTATACCTACGCCAAAAAGAATTTTGGCCAACATGTAGCCAAAGATTTATCTGAGAGACAACTTATTTTGAATGCCATAATGATCAGTTTTATTGTTGGTTTCTATGATGGATTCATCGGTCCTGGAACCGGCAGCTTTTTTGTTGTAGCTTTTATTGCTTTAATGGGATTTGACTTTCTTCATGCTTCTGCAAACGCTAAAATGGTCAACTTGGCGACAAATTTTGGTTCGATTTGTCTGTTTGCTTTAAAAGGAAAAATTATATGGGCAATCGCTTTGCCTATGGCGACTTGTAATGCTTTTGGTGGCTGGTTAGGAGCAAAACTAGCAATTAGTAAAGGAAATGGTTTCATTCGTATTTTCTTCTTAGTGGTGGTTGTAGGAACTTTAATTAGATTTGCTTACGACGTTTTCTGGAACGACTAAAGCTATTTTTTTGTTCTTTTTATTTTCGAAAATTATTCCTATTTAGGCGCACATATTATTTTCAAATAACAATTCATTTTATTATTTCGAGCAAATTGATTTTCTCCATTGCACTTGATTTTTATTCGAATAAAAAAATGAAAATAATGCTACATATCTAGTAGTAAAAATGTAGGAGTTCCAACTATATTAACTCTGAAATTCTTATTTTTGCATAAATAGAAAATTTTCATGCAACAATATATTTCCCAACTTAACGAAGCACAGCGCGAACCAGTATTGCAAAAAGAAGGTCCAATGATTATTATCGCTGGTGCAGGTTCAGGTAAAACACGTGTACTTACAATAAGAATTGCTTATTTAATGCACCAAGGAATCGATGCTTTCAATATTTTATCGCTAACATTTACCAATAAAGCGGCACGCGAAATGAAAAAGCGTATCTCTGATATTGTAGGTTCGGGCGAGGCAAAAAACTTGTGGATGGGAACGTTTCACTCTGTTTTTGCTAAAATTTTGCGTTCTGAAGCTGATAAATTAGGGTACCCATCTAACTTTACTATTTACGATTCGCAAGATTCATTAAGAACCATTTCGGGAATTATTAAAGAAATGCAATTGGATCGTGATGTATACAAACCAAAGCAAGTTTTAGGAAGGATTTCTAATTTCAAGAACAGCCTGATTACTGTAAAAGCGTACTTCAACGATAAGGAATTACAGGAAGCAGATGCGATGTCTAAGAAACCGAGAATGGGAGAAATCTACGAAAAATATGTAGAGAAATGTTTCAAATCTGGTGCAATGGACTTTGATGATTTATTGCTTAAAACCAACGAATTGCTGACTCGTTTTCCAGAGGTTTTAGCCAAATATCAAAACCGTTTTAGATACATCATGGTAGACGAGTACCAAGATACCAATCACTCACAGTACTTAATCGTAAGGGCTTTATCAGATAAATTTCAGAATATTTGTGTGGTAGGTGACGATGCGCAAAGTATCTACGCTTTTAGAGGGGCAAATATTAATAATATTTTGAACTTTCAAAAAGATTATGAAGGTGTGAAAACGTTTAAGTTGGAACAAAATTACCGCTCTACGCGAAATATTGTAGAAGCAGCTAATACCATTATAGATAAAAACAAGGTCAAACTTGATAAAATTGTTTGGACAGCAAATGAATTTGGACCAAAGATAAAAGTGCATCGAAGCATGACTGATGCTGAAGAAGGGCGTTTTGTTGCGAGTACTATTTTCGAACAAAAGATGCAAAACCAGATGACAAATGGTCAATTTGCTATTTTATACCGTACTAATGCACAGTCTCGTGCAATGGAGGATGCTTTGCGTAAACGTGATATTCCATACCGTATTTATGGTGGTTTGTCTTTTTATCAAAGAAAAGAAATCAAAGATGTGCTTTGTTATTTAAGATTAGTTATCAATCCTAAAGATGAAGAAGCGTTGATGCGTGTAATCAATTATCCAGCAAGGGGAATTGGTGATACTACGGTTGAAAAATTAGTCGTAGCAGCAAATCATTATAAGCGTTCGATATTTGAAGTGATGCAGAATATTGATAAGATTGATCTAAAACTGAATAACGGAACCAAGCAGAAATTAAAAGATTTTGTATTGATGATTTTGACTTTTCAAGCGATTGATCAAAATCACGATGCATTTTATGTAACAGAACACGTTTCTAAAAAAACAGGTTTGGTTCAAGAATTGAAAAAAGATGCTACTCCAGAAGGAATGGCTAAAATTCAAAATATTGAAGAACTATTAAACGGTCTTAAAGATTTTACCGAAGGACAAAAAGAGATCGACGGAGCAAGAGGTGCTTTATCTGAATTTATGGAAGATGTTGCCTTAGCAACTGATCTTGATAAAGATACTAACGATGAAGATCGTGTGGCTTTAATGACTATTCACCTTGCAAAAGGACTAGAGTTTCCACATGTATTTGTTGTGGGAATGGAAGAAGATTTATTTCCTAGCGCAATGAGTATGAGTACACGAAGTGAGCTAGAGGAAGAACGTCGTTTGTTTTATGTTGCTTTAACCCGTGCTGAACACCAAGCATATTTAACCTACTCACAATCTAGATACCGTTGGGGTAAATTGACAGATAGCGAACCTTCACGTTTTATTGAAGAAATTGATGGTCAGTTTTTAGAGTATCTAACACCTGCTGAAACTAATTATCGTTTTAAGCCACTTATTGATAAAGATGTTTTTGGCGATGTAGATAAATCAAAAATGAGATTGTCAAAACCTTCAAATGGGACGCCGCCACCTAAGGTGGTTCCTGGCCAAAGAGTAGAAGCAACTGTGCGTAAACTGAAACCTCTAGGCGGAAATCCAAATGCTGCAGGACCTAATTTATTTGATAATAATTTATCAGCAGGAAATATTGTGATGCACGAGCGTTTTGGTAGAGGACAAATCATTAATATCGAAGGAGTAGGAGCCGATAAAAAAGCTGAAATCAAATTTGAAGTTGGTGGTTTGAAAAAATTATTACTGCGCTTTGCTAAGTTAGATGTTATAGGGTAAATGTTTGCAAGGTAATCTGCCATATTGATAAGCCCTTTATTTGACTAGAATTCGTTTTAAGTCTGTGTTGACTGTTTGAATAATACTATTTTAAGTTTTGGAATAATTCTTGATACATAATAGATACACAATGCCTTATAACGAATTACTTTCTATTCGAATCACTACTATATTATTAGAAAATAACTGTTCTTTCAAGGAGAAGAAAATGTTTGGTGGGATCACTTTTATGATCAACGATAAAATGTGTATAGGGGCGATGCAGGACGTGATCATGCTTCGAGTGTTACCAGAATTTTACGACGCATTACTTGAAGAAAACGATGTTAGACCGATGGATTTTATTGGTAGAATTACAGCTGGTTTTGTTTACATTGATGCAGAAGGTTTTAAAGCAGAGCGGCAATTGAAAAGATGGGTTGCCCATGGTTTAGATTTTGCTTAAAGAGGTGTTGTGAAAAGTAAAAAGAGAAAAAAAATTAACGTTATAGTTGAAGGAAAAAATAATGGGACAGTTTATAAAAATATATGAAGACAAACCTAACGAGGCTGCTATTGCAAAAGTTGTTAAGGTTTTAAAAGATGGAGGATTAGTAATTTATCCTACTGATACAGTTTATGGATTGGGTTGCGACATCACAAATACAAAGGCGCTGGAGCGTATTGCAAAAATAAAAGGAATCAAATTAGATAAAGCCAATTTTTCATTTGTTTGCCATGATTTAAGTAATATCTCTGATTATGTAAGACAGATTGATACGGCAACTTTTAAGATTTTAAAGAGAGCTCTACCTGGACCGTATACTTTCATTCTTCCGGGAAATAATAACTTACCAAAGGAATTTAAGAAAAAAACGACAGTGGGAATTCGTGTACCTGATAATGCGATTGCCTTAGAAATTGTACGTCAATTGGGAAACCCAATAGTTTCCACTTCTATACGTGATGAAGATGATGTAATTGAATACACTACAGATCCTGAACTTATCTTTGAGAAATGGCAGAATTTAGTAGATCTTGTTATCGATGGAGGCTACGGAGACAATGTAGGTTCTACCATCATTGATTTATCTGGAGATGAACCATTAATTGTGCGTGAGGGAAAAGGTGATATCGATATACTTTAAAAGTATAATTTGCATTATTCAGATTAATCTGTATATTAGCGCGTCGATTATCGATAGTAAAATATAAGCATGTTATTCTTAATTATATTTAATTGGTTATTAGAAAAGGTTAAGGATACATTAAAGCAGGTCGCAAGACCTGCTTTTTCTTTTTACAGCAATTCCAAAACACATATTAAAATCAAGGCATAAAAAAAGCGTCTCTAAATAGAGACGCTTTTCAAATTTATCAAATAAACTAAAAATTATTTAGTTTGTTTTTTCATTTCTTTTTCGATCATTTCGTAGAATTGATCAATTTTAGGCAATACAACGATGCGAGTTCTTCTGTTACGAGCTCTGTTTTCAGCTGAATCATTTCCAACTAAAGGAACGTAAGAACTTCTACCTGCTGCAATTAATTGCTCTGGTTTAACTCCTAATTGGTTTGTTAAAACACGGATGATAGACGTAGAACGTTTCACACTTAAATCCCAGTTGTCTAATAATACACCGCTTCCATTGTAAGGAACGTTATCAGTATGACCTTCTACCATACATTCAAAGTCTGGCTTGTCATTAACAACTTTAGCAACTTTAGCTAAAACACCTTTTGCTCTGTCAGATACTTCGTAGCTTCCAGTTTTGAATAATAATTTATCTGCAATAGAGATAAATACGACTCCTTTTTCAACATTGATTTCGATATCTGGATCGTTTAAACCAACAGCGCTTTTCAAACTAGTAACTACAGCAAGTGTAACACTATCTTTCTTAGTTAATGCATCTTGCATTCTGCTAATTTTTAAATCTTTCTCTTTGATAGATTCTAATGCTTTTTCAATATTCTCTGCACCTTTAGTAGTTAAGACAGTCATGTCTTTAGAAGTAGAGATTAACGTTTGATTGTGCTCTCTTAAACCTGATACGGTAGCAGTAAGTCCAGCTTTCTCTTCAAGGCAAGAATTTAATTTTACAGTAGCAGAGTTTAGTAAATCTTGAGTTTCCTTATTTTTCATCTCCAAGTCTGCGTATTTCTTTTTAGAAACACATGAAGTTAAAAGTGCCATTACAGATAAGGCCATTACGACTTTTTTCATAAATTTAATGTTTAGTTTAATTACAAATTTAGGTTTTAAAGGTTACAATACGAACATAAAGTTCTGTTAATTTTATTTAACAAATACCTTGCCACCCTTTATATAGTAAGTATAAACGATACTTTCAGCGCGATAGTATTTTTTCATCTGAAAATTGTCTCTTTTTTTATAAGCGTTTGATACTAAAGCATAGAAATTTAGATGTGCTTTGAATATCGCGGTGAAATGTGCTGTTTTCCCCTTGAATAAAAATTGCAAAGCAGCTATACCGTCTAAAATCATGCGGCAAAAAAGCACTGGTAATAATTTCCACTGAGGTAAGTTTTTTGTCAACATTAATAGTGAATTTCTGAAGTTCAAGTAGGTTTTCTTAGCATTTCCTTGTTGTAAAGTGGCGCCACCTACATGATACACCTTAGAAAGGTAGTTGTATTTTATAATGTGTCCTTTATTATTCGCTCGCCAGCAAAGATCGATTTCCTCTTGATGTGCAAAAAAGCTGCTATCAAATCCTTGTAGCTCTTTAAAGATCTTTTTTCGAATAAAAAAACAAGCACCAGATGCCCAAAAGATTGTTGCGTGATCATCATACTGACCTAAATCTTTTTCTAAAGTATCAAATACTCGACCGCGGCAGTATGGATATCCATATTTATCGATGTAACCACCTGCTGCACCAGCATATTCAAAATAAGCTTTGTTTTTATAATCTAATATCTTCGGTTGGATAATAGCTGTTGCTGGTTCGTTATTAAAGGTGTCTATTATTGGTAGCAACCAATTTTCGGTTACTTCAATATCTGAATTAACTAGAGCATATATTTCTTCTTCAACATGTTGCAATGCTTCATTATAACCGTGTGCAAATCCATAATTGTCTCTATTTACAATGATTTTGATATCAGGATAATTAGCGGTAACAAATGCAATCGAACTATCAGTAGAAGCATTATCTGCTACATATATAGTAGCCTCTGGAGAATGTGCTACAATAGAGGGTAAAAATTGTTCCAAGAGTTGGACACCATTCCAATTTAGTATTACAACAGCGATTTGTTTCAAAATAGTTTGTTTAATATTAAGGTAAGTCGATTTATAGAATATTTGAAGGAGTACCATATAAGGGCAACTCTTTTAAGAAATGATATTTTTCATTCTCATAATCCATTTGGCAAAAGTAATGATTCAATCCATTTGTAACCATTAAATAATCTGCTTTTAAAGTCACATTATAGCGTGCTATTTGGTCAAATGTGAGTTGCCCTATTTTTATTTCTGGAGCTTTGCATTCAATTAACAAGAATATGGAGCCATCAGGATTAAAAACCACGCCATCATACCGTTTGCGCAAGTCGTTGACTTTTAAAACTTTTTCGACATTTATCATTGATTTTGGATACTTCATTTCTTTGAGCAGATATAAAATAACGTGCTGTCTAACCCATTCTTCGGGAGTGAGAATGATAAATTTTTTCCTGATTTCATCAAAGATAGACACTTTATTTTCGTTATTTTTGAATCGAAAAGTATAAGAAGGAAAATTAAGTTTTTGCATGAGGCAAAAATAGTTATTTAGTTTAAAATTTAAGGTTAAAAACTGTACAGGGTATTAGAAACTTTGAACAATTAGCTTCAAACAAAAAATATATGGACGACGTTATAAAAATTGTTAATGATATTAAGGCTGGAAATATTAAACCTATTTATTTTTTAATGGGTGAGGAGCCTTATTACATTGATAAACTGTCTGATTATATAGAGAAAAATGTTTTGTCTGAAGAGGAAAAAGGATTCAATCAAACGGTTTTGTATGGTAGAGATGTATCTATTGAAGATATCGTTTCGACAGCCAAACGTTATCCTATGATGGCAGATCGTCAAGTCGTCATCGTTAAGGAAGCGCAAGAACTAAGTCGCACCATAGATAAGCTGGAGAGTTATGCCGAAAATCCCATGCCATCTACTGTTTTAGTGATGTGCTACAAATACAAAACACTAGACAAAAGAAAAAAGACAACAAAATTGCTAGCTAAATCAGGTGTGGTTTACGAAAGCAAAAAACTATATGAAAATCAAGTTGGCGACTGGATAAAAAGGGTTTTATCTGGTAAGAAATACAGTATCGAAGTCAAAGCTTCGGCAATGTTAGTAGAGTTTTTAGGAACGGATTTGAGTAAAATTAATAACGAACTAGAAAAATTGCAGATTATTTTACCAAAAGGAAGCACGATTACACCAAAAGATATCGAAGAAAATATTGGTTTCAGTAAAGACTTCAATGTCTTCGAATTAAGAAAGGCAATAGGGGAGCGCAACCAAATTAAAGCTTATACAATTGCTGATAATTTTGCTAATAACCCAAAGGACAACCCTATGGTGGTTACTACCTCTCTAGTTTTTAGCTTTTTTATACAGCTATTGAAATATCATGGTTTAAAAGATCGAAATCCAAAAAATGTAGCAGCAGTATTGGGTGTGAGTCCGTTTTTTTTAAAGGATTACGACATTGCCTTAAAAAATTATCCTATGCGTAAGGTGAGTCAAATTGTAGCAGGCCTACGTGATATTGATGTAAAAAGTAAAGGTGTAGGTGCGCAGTCACTATCTAATTATGATCTTTTAAGAGAAATGCTCTACAAAATATTTAATTAACGGTTAAAAATTATCGATATTTGCATATTCAAAATAACACAAAATATGGGAATGAATAAGAATACCATTTTAGGATGGGCTACTTTAATTATGATATTAATGGGTTTGTTGTTAATAGGTTTAGGCGCCTTTAAATATAGAGATGTATCTGGATGGGGCTTTGTAGCAGTGGGTGTTGGTTTCTTAGCTAATGCTTGGGTTTTTAGTTCGCTTAAAGGGAGATTGTAAAGTATTTTAAAATTTAAATTATAAAAAATGTCAGACGATAAAAAAGTAATTTTCTCAATGTCAAAATTGAGCAAAACTTATACAGGAGCAGACAAAGCTGTTCTAAAAAATATTTACTTAAGTTTTTTCTACGGAGCAAAAATTGGTATTTTAGGTCTTAACGGATCTGGAAAATCATCACTTTTAAAAATTATTGCTGGAGTAGATAAAAACTATCAAGGGGATGTTGTTTTTCAACCAGGGTACACCGTTGGTTATTTAGAGCAAGAACCAATATTAGATGATACTAAAACTGTTCTTGAAATCGTTCAAGAAGGTGCTGCTGAAACAATGGCTGTGCTTGCTGAGTATAACAGTATCAATGATTTGTTTGGTCTAGAAGAAAATTATTCTGATGCAGACAAAATGGACAAGTTGATGGATCGTCAAGCAGCTTTGCAGGACAAGATTGATGCATTAGGGGCTTGGGAAATTGATACTAAACTAGAAATTGCAATGGATGCCTTGCGTACTCCTGATGGAGACACGCCAATAAAAAACCTTTCTGGTGGAGAGCGTCGTCGTGTAGCATTATGTCGTTTGTTATTGCAACAGCCAGATGTATTATTACTTGATGAGCCTACCAATCACTTGGATGCAGAATCTGTATTATGGTTAGAACAACATTTAGCTCAATATTCAGGAACTGTAATCGCTGTAACCCACGATAGATATTTCCTTGATAATGTTGCCGGATGGATTCTTGAACTTGATAGAGGAGAAGGTATTCCATGGAAAGGGAATTATTCTTCATGGTTAGATCAAAAATCAAGTCGTATGGCATTAGAGGAAAAAGTAGCTTCTAAACGTCGTAAGAATTTAGAACGCGAGTTGGACTGGGTACGTCAAGGAGCAAAAGGTCGTCAAACGAAGCAAAAAGCACGTTTGCAAAATTATGATAAGTTATTAAATGAAGACCAGAAACAATTAGATGAAAATCTAGAAATTTATATCCCTAATGGTCCACGTTTGGGAACTAATGTTATCGAAGCGAAAAATGTTGCCAAAGCTTTTGGAGATAAATTATTGTATGATAACTTAAATTTTACTTTGCCTCAGGCTGGAATTGTTGGAATTATCGGACCCAATGGTGCTGGTAAATCTACTATTTTCAGAATGATTATGGGAGAGCAAGAAACAGATAGCGGTGAATTCTCTGTAGGGGACACTGTAAAAATCGCTTATGTTGATCAATCACACTCTAATATTGACCCAAATAAATCAATTTGGGAAAACTTTGCCGATGGTCAAGAGTTAATCATGATGGGTGGTAAGCAAGTAAATTCTAGAGCTTATTTGTCTCGTTTTAATTTTGGTGGTGGTGAGCAAAACAAAAAAGTTTCGGCACTTTCAGGAGGAGAACGTAACCGTTTGCACCTTGCAATGACTTTAAAAGAGGAAGGAAACGTATTATTACTAGATGAGCCTACAAATGATTTAGATGTGAATACATTGCGTGCATTAGAGGAAGGTTTAGAAAACTTCGCTGGTTGTGCCGTAGTGATTTCGCACGATAGATGGTTCTTAGATAGAATTTGTACGCATATTTTAGCATTCGAAGGAGATTCAGAAGTGTATTACTTTGAAGGTGGGTTCTCTGAATACGAAGAAAATAAGAAAAAACGCCTTGGTGGAGATTTAACACCTAAGCGATTGAAATATAGAAAATTGATTAGATAATTTATTCTATACATTGTACTAAAAAAGGATATCCACACGGATATCCTTTTTTTATTTCTTCTTTTTATCGTTGTTCATCAACAGTAATATTGTAGCAACTAAACCCACAATTACTAAACCAAATACAAATACAATAATTATTGACCCACTGTCCCAATTAACTAACACTCCTTTTCCCATGACTTTTATTTTATATTTCAAAAATACTACCTCATGTAAATATAAAATATGATAAAAGTCAGTTTGGAATATTTAGGAGATTTTTTATTGTTGCCTCATCCTGCTTTACGCTATAGCTCTCATTCATAAATATTTTTTAACTAGGTCATAATGGGAGCTTCCTGTGGTCGCTCAATTATTCCCGTTAAAAATATATTTATTCTATCGAGGCTGCCGCTACAATCAGGGGCATGCAAATTTGCAACACACTTTTTATGAATCTAGAAACTTAGATTTCAATTCAGGGGTGGGAATCATGCAATTATCTTTTTTACCATACCAGCTGTAGCGATTCTTAGCAATATAATCGTAAAAATAATTTGAAAAACCGGCAGGAAATATTTTAAAAAAGGTTAGGAGGCTGACTGCACCACTGAGGTCAGCGGCAATGTTCAGTGCCGCCTCAGATTTATAATAATAAGCAATTCCAGGTTCGTATAAAATGATACTATCAATTTTAGAAACATCAATTCCTATTTTTTTAATAATTTCTTGTCCTATTTGAGATTGTAAGGATGCAAACCTGAAAACATCTTTTTTATCATGTTTGATAATAAATTGCACCGCATTATCGCATAAGTTACAAACACCATCAAAGAGGACTATTTTTTTATTTGCGGGTAAGTTTTGCATAATTATTTCTTCTTCATAGCTTCTACAAGTTCCAATTCATCCATACTCACTTTAGACGTAAACATGCCGTAATTTACTGTCGCTTTATTTTTCTCAATAGCATCAATTGTTCCCACGGCTCTACCATCAAGCATTCGTACGCGATCACCTAGTCTAATCATAGCTTTTGGTTTCTCGATAACTGGCTTGAGTTTTTTCTCTTTCTTTTCTTTACGAATTTCTTCTACAATGACTTCAGCTTCTTTGATAATTTCCTTTTTCTTCTCTACAATCGCTTTAACCTCTTTGGGAGTGGCTTTTTTACGTTTCGAATTTTCGATTTCAACAATTTTCAAAAATTCACCTATTAAGTCTTTCTTGTTTTTATTGTTAAAATATTTATTGGCTAAATCTTCAACCTTCTGTCCTATATAAATCGTCTTTTGATTGCTGTCGTATAATTCTTGATAGCTTTCTAATTTTTGCTTGATTTTAGTATTGATGTTTTCCATCTTTTTACCTTCTTCGCGCGCTTTAGTTTCTTCTTCTTTTAAGGTCTGAGATGTTTTCTCCATTTTTGATCGCTCCTTTTGCAAAGTTGCAATGGTTTTATCAAAACGAACTTTTCCAACTTCGATCTTCTTTTTAGCGCGATTGATTAGACTAAAAGGAATTCCGTTTTTCAATGCGACTTCAAATGTGAACGAACTACCTGCTTGGCCAAGTACTAATTTGTACATTGGTTCAAGAGTTTTTTCGTCAAAAAGCATGTTGGCATTAGTTGCAAAAGGCAGTTCGTTTGCCAGTATTTTTAAGTTGGAGTAGTGCGTGGTAATAATTCCAAAAGCTTCTCTGTGGTAGAACTCTTCTAAGAAGATTTCTGCTAGTGCTCCACCAAGTTCAGGATCAGATCCCGTACCAAACTCATCAATCAAGAACATCGTTTTTGCATTACACTTCTTTAAAAAGTAGTTCATGTTCTTCAAGCGGTAACTATATGTACTTAAATGATTTTCAATAGATTGGTTGTCTCCAATATCTGTAAGGATTCTATCGAATAAAAAAGTTTCTGAACGTTCGTGAACTGGAATGAGCATTCCAGATTGCAACATGAGCTGCAATAATCCCACTGTTTTCAAGGAGATCGTTTTACCTCCGGCATTAGGGCCAGAAATAACAATAATACGATTTTCTTGTTGTAATTCTATAGTTTGAGGATGTGTTATTTCCTTTTTTTGTTTGTTGTTTAAATACAAAATGGGGTGGTAGGCATCTCTAAAATACAAACGTCGATTTTCTGTAATTTGAGGTAAAATTCCGTTGATGCGATTCGCATATTTTGCTTTGGCAGCAACGATGTCTATATCACTCAAGAAATTTTGATATTCGATAAGAAGTGGTAAAAACGGTCGAATAGTATTCGATAATTGTTTTAAAATTCGAGTCACTTCTTCTGTCTCTTCATACTCTAAATTACTTAATTCCCGTGAATATTGAAGAGTAGCTTCGGGTTCGATGTAAGCAATACTACCTGTTTTAGAACTTCCTAGAATTGATCCCTTCACTTTACGACGGTACATAGCTAAAACGGCCAATACTCGTCTGTTTTGAACAAAGCTTTCTTTGATATCATCTAGATAACCCAAACTATTGTATTGCGTCATCGCTGATCCAAAACTTTGATTCACTTTTCCGCGTACGCTATTCATATTGCGGCGGATATCTAGCAATACAGGAGAAGCACTATCCTTAATTTCTCCGTATTTATCAACGATTACATCAATTTGACTGATGATATCTTTTGTAAACTCTACTTCGTTTGCACGCTTGTTAAGATTTGGGTAATAGTCGTCAAACTTTTTAAAATAATTAAGTAAAAAGTTCACAGTTGAGGACAATGTTGCAATTTTTCTAAAGCTTCCTACTTCTAGAAAACTATCTTCGATGGCTAAGAATTTGATTTCGTGCGAAATCGCTTCAAAGCCATGATTAGGAATTGCGTTATTATTTTCGAAAGAAGAAACATATTCTGATGTTTGCATTAATGCTTCCATCAAACTTTCTTTGTCTCTAAATGGTGTTATTTCTAAGGCTTTTTGTTTTCCTAAATCGGTATTACATATTGACGAAATGGTTTCGAGAACAGTAGGAAATTGTAAATCTTGTAATGTTTTATCGGTAATAGATATCATTCTTTAAAATAAGTTGTATAGATGCAAAGTTACAAAGAATCCATGTTAAATTTAACTATAGTTGTTATGCAATTTTAAGGTCATTTCCATAGTTTTTACATTGTAGCTTAAAATTTCATCCCTATATTTGAGGTTCACTTATCAATAGCTTACACTAATGAATTCCTCCTTGTTTTACAGTCTTTTAAGAAAAAAATTCCCTTTTGCACCAACATATAATCAGGACATATTTTTCCAGAAGATTGCTATATTTTTGACAGATACTCACAACGATACTATTTTTGTGCTAAAAGGATATGCAGGTACGGGAAAAACTACGGTGATTTCGACTATTGTAAATAATTTGAGCGAATTAAACAAAAAATATGTGCTGTTAGCACCTACAGGTCGTGCTGCTAAGGTGATTGCTAACTATTCTGAGAAGCCTGCTTTTACTATTCACAAAAAAATATACTTTCCTAAAAAATCTTCAGCTGGTGGTGTGTCTTTTACATTGCAACCAAACAAACATAAAAATACGATTTTTATTGTCGATGAGGCATCTATGATATCAGATACTAATTCTGACTCAAAACTTTACGAAAGTAGTTCGCTCTTAGATGACTTGATTTCGTATGTATACTCTGGAACCAATTGTAAAATGATCTTACTAGGGGATACCGCTCAGTTGCCACCAGTGAACTTAGATATTAGTCCAGCACTTGATATTCAAACGTTAGGGATGAATTATAATAAAGAAGTCGAACATATTGAATTGAACGAGGTAATGCGTCAAGAAGAAAACTCGGGTATTTTATATAACGCAACTGAACTGCGTGAATTACTTAAAGATTCCTTTATTACAGATTTCCAGTTTGATGTAAAAAAGTTCAAAGACATTACTAGATTAACAGATGGCTACGATATTCAAGACGCGATAAATTCAGCTTATAGTAATTACAGCATAGAAGATACCGCTTTTATTGTGCGCTCTAATAAAAGAGCAAATCAATACAATGAGCAAATTCGAACAAAAATTCTAGATAAAGAGAGTGAGCTTTCGACAGGCGATTTTTTAATGGTCGTAAAAAATAATTACTTCTGGCTGAAAGATTCTGATGAAGCTGGTTTTATTGCCAACGGTGATATTATAGAAATACTCGAAATTTTTAAAATTCAGGAGTTATACGGTTTTAAATTTGCCTCAGTAAAAATTAGAATGGTTGATTACCCAAATCAAAAACCTTTTGAAACAGTACTTTTATTAGACACGATAAAAAGCGAATCACCTTCACTAACTTATGAGGAATCAAATAGGTTGTATGAGGAAGTAATGAAGGATTATGAGAGTGAAACAACCAAGTACAAGAAATTCCAAAAAGTAAAAGCCAACGAATATTTTAATGGATTGCAAGTGAAATTCTCTTATGCTATCACTTGTCATAAATCTCAAGGAGGACAATGGAATACTGTTTTTATAGAACAACCTTATTTACCTAATGGTATTGATCGTGATTACATACGATGGTTGTACACAGCAATGACTCGTGCAAAAAATAAATTGTACTTAATTGGTTTTAAAAACGATAGTTTTATTGAGTAAATGTGATACTTCAACTGCTAAGAAACTTCGTGTATTTAAAATAGAGATAGTTTTCATATAGATTGTATTTGTCTGACTAGAAATAAAGACACCAGCTTTTAATAAAAAATTCAAAATAATAGTACTTTTGCCCAGCATTTTAAACGACCTCATGAAAATAATAGCAGTTATACCAGCACGTTACGCCTCGACTCGATTTCCAGCAAAACTAATGCAAGATCTAGGTGGAAAAACAGTAATATTGAGAACTTATCAAGCCGCAATTTCAACGAACTTGTTTGATGATGTGTTTGTTGTAACAGATTCTGATTTAATTTATAATGAGATTGTATCGAATGGTGGGAAAGCAATTATGAGTGTGAAAGAGCACGAATCTGGAAGCGACCGAATTGCAGAAGCTGTCGCTAATCTAGATGTAGATATTGTTGTAAATGTTCAGGGCGACGAACCATTCATCGACGCTGAGCCTTTGAAAAAAGTCATCGAAGTGTTCAAAAATGATTTGGATAAAAAAGTAGATTTGACCTCACTAATGCGCCATATTACAAATGAGGATGATATTAATAATCCTAACAATGTCAAAGTAGTGACCGATCAAAACAATTTTGCGTTGTATTTTTCGCGTTCTGTCATTCCGTTTCCTAGAGAAAAAAATGTAGGTGTACGCTACATGCAACACATAGGAATTTATGCTTTTCGAAAACAAGCTTTATTAGACTTTTATAGTTTACCAATGATGGCGCTTGAAGCATCGGAAAAATTAGAGCAATTGCGTTATTTAGAGTTTGGAAAACGCATCAAAATGGTCGAAACTTCCCATGTAGGAATCGGCATTGATACTTTTGAGGATTTAGAAAAAGCAAGAAAGATGCTTTAATTATTGCTTAGGATTATCTTTTTCATTGAAATAACCTTTAGGTTCGATTTTAGTGGAAAAAAAGTTAAGAAAGAGCACCACATACATTAGTACCAAAACGGATTGTATACTAATTAGAAATTTACCAATTGGTTTTACAGGATAATATTCTCCAAATCCTATCGTTGAAGACGTTACTGTACTAAAATAGATAGGATCAAACCAATGTGTAAAAGGTTTGTTTAAATAATCATCACAGGAATACAGTACTGCGAAGGCAAAAACCATTTCGAGATAATTGAAAAATAACAATAAAATAGATCTTTTGTAAGATCGTGGAGTAGAGAAGAGGTCAGAAGCAAAGATTAGCGTGGGAATGTAGAACACTGTTTCCAAGACAAGATACACCATTAATACAATTATAAAAGTGTGCTCTTGCCAACCATTTGCCAGGATTAACAATGGAAAAATAGCTTTCATAATGACAAAAATATCTACAGCAAGATCTTTGTATTGAACTCCCTTTCGAGAAGCAAAATATTTAATATACAAACCTGGTAAAAAAAGTTGCGAGGTAGCCAGAAACAAACGCAATATTTTTTCTATTCCGTTGTCGTCTTGTCTCTCATTATTCCAAATTGCTTTTATATTCTCAATCCGACTTTTTATGGGGTTGTAATCAGGAACATTGGTACGTCCGTTTTTCCCTAAGAGCAATTTATGTAATACTTCTTTCATAATGCTTAATTAATTTTGTTTTTCGATCACAATTAATTCATTGTGTTCTTCTATTCTAGGGATTGTTCTGATTTTGAAATTATCCAAATTAAATTCTTTAATGTATTTCTTATTTCGAGAATTATCCTGATCATTTAAAAGCATTGTGTTGAATAAAACAGCACCACAATCGTTTATCAAAGTGCAAATTCTATTGACGAAGTAAGATTCAAATAAAAAATTAGGCATTTTAGTATCCTGAAAAATGTCAATGATAATTAAGTCATACGTACTTTTTGTTTTCAAAATAAATTCAAAAGCGTCATCGATTATGATGTCTAGCTGTGAGACTTCGTTTAATTTAAAATATTTGTTGGCTACATCAATAATCGAAGGATCTACTTCGACGCCCGTTATTTTACCGTCAAAATTGATTTCGTCTACTAATGTCTTGACCACGCTTCCGCCTGCAACACCTAGAACTAGTACTTCATTCATATTTTTTATCTTTTCAAATCCTATTTCCCTTAAACCTAATCTTAATATGTTTTGTAAATTACCATAAGAATAATTGGTGTTTTCAGAATCTAAAATCAACTTGCCTTTCACCCAAGTTACTTCAAGTGATTTACTTAAAGTAGACTTAGATAAGAAAATAGTGACTGGAATGAGATAACTAATCATTTTTTTAAACATCGATACTGCTTTTTACCAAAAATAAGTTTTAAATTATATATTTTGCGCAAAAAAATAGAGGAATGAAGAAGATTTTGTACAAATGGATATTTTTTAACCTAATGGGCTGGAAGATTGTTGGATCCATAGACCCATCAGTAAAAAAATGTGTGATGATGGTCTTGCCTCATACTAGTGCACACGACTTCTATTTAGGAATTTTTACTCGAGGAATTACTGAGTTGCAAATGCATTGGGTAGGAAAAAAAGAACTCTTCAAATTTCCGTTTGGCGCTTACTTTAGATATATGGGGGGAGAACCTCTCGATAGAACTGGAGGTTTAAATAAAGTAGATTCTGTTGCTGCTATTTTCGAAAGAAAAGAAATTTTTAGATTAGCTGTATTGCCTGAAGGTACGCGTAAAAAAGTAGCTAGTTTAAAAACCGGTTTTTATTACATTGCCATGAAAGCTCGTGTGCCTATCATACCAGTCACTTTCGATTTTGGAAGAAAGCAAGTTAGTTTAGGAAAACCATTAGATCCTACAGGAAATTTAGATGCAGATATGGCTATCTTATCTATGCATTTTCATGGAGTTAAAGGTAAAATAGTTAATCAAGGATACGAATTTTAAAAAAAGTTTGAAAACTTTAAAACCGTACTCATAAATTTTCCGTAAATGATTGTTAATTAACAAAACAAAAAATTATGAAAAATTTATTTATTTGCTCGTCTTTACTAATGTTATTATTCACTTCATGTGATAACAATGATTCTGATAATAACAATGAATCAAAAGAATTAAGTCTTGTAACTTCCAGCAACACTTCAGGAAAGGTAAGTTACACAAATCTATTAGCTAGCTCACCATCTGTAAGCTATTTTACCATTGCATCATTAGACGCTGAAGGTGTTTCATACAATAGCGATACTGATGCTATCACTGTTGTATCTAGAACAAACAATAAACTAGAAACTTACGCAGGTATCAAAACCGCAGTAACTTCAGGAATAGCTAACCTGACGTTGTCAATTTCAGGCGCTGCAACAGATTTTACAAATCCAAGAGAAACGGCAGTTTCAGGAGATATGGTTGTTGTAGCACAAGACCAAGCGGACATTAATGGAAACACAAATAAATTGTTTTTATACCAAAGAACAACGACAGGTTTTACATTGCTAAAATCCTTCACTACTAGCTTTAAATTATGGGGAATTCATATGGATGGAAATGATTTATATGCTGTTGCTGATTTGACTGGAGATATTGTTCAGTTTAAGAATTTTACAAGTAATGCGAGTGGTGCAATCACTGCAACAAAACGTGTAACTATTGAGGGACTTACAAGAACGCACGGAATTACTTATTCATCAAATGATGATGTAATGATTTTAACAGATGTCGCTAGTGCAACTTCAGCTACTGACGGTGGATTGGTGATAATTAAAAATTTCTCTTCTGTATTTTCATCCACTGCAGCAGCGGGAACAATTGCTGTGTCAAACCAAGTTAGAATTTATGGAGCACAGTCTTTATTAGGTAATCCCGTAGATGTTGCCTATGACGATGTAACTAACAATATTTATGTTGCTGAGAGATTAAACGCGGGAGGTCAAGTCTTAACATTTAGTTACCCTACTGCAACTGGAGATGCTGCACCTACAAATGTAAGAGCAGAAGCTGGTGTAACATCAATATTTGTTTTAAGAAAATAATACACAATACCACTACTACTAATTAAAGCCTCAATTCTTACCGAGAATTGAGGCTTTTTTATGGGCGATAACTTTTAAAAGTACCATCCTTATAGAAAATGACTATTTTATCAATTTCTGAATCCTTCACTAACTCTTGTGCAGTGGAATCTTGTATGTTGGAATTAGTCTCAGAGACTATGGCTTTATCTGGACTTACAATGTTAGGAGGTACAATCTCCTGATTAGCAGAATGGACTGATGAAGAGCTTGGGCTACTTATTTTTTGATTTACTGAAACCTTTGGGAAAATACCTTTACCATTTAGAATCCAATACAAATCAACCTCAGGATACACCTCTAAAATTTTTAGTATAAAGTCTAGACTAGGCTTATTTCTCCCAGATAAAAGGTGAGACAAACTAGAGCGTTGTACACCTATGTTATCTGCAAATGATGAAGCGTTCAGACCATAATAATCTAGAATTACTTCCAATCTTTTAATGAAATCTTCTATGTTTACCATTGTAAATTCTATTTCGATTATTGTTATTTACAAATGTAATAAAATTGTTGTCACCTAGCAACAAAAGGTTATAAACAGAGGCTATTTGAGGAATATAAACTAAACAATCACTTTATTTAATTAATATCTATTAATTGATTATAAGCTATTTACTTAATTTAATTAACAAGGTATATTCTTCCTTATTTTCTGCGATATAAAACGCATTATTGTGTTTCTTTACTAGTTTACAATTATAATTTATGAACCACAATTGTAAATTACAATTGTAAATTTACAATTGTTTACTTTTGTAAACCAAACAATAAAAAATGGATTTAGAGCAATTACATCAAACATACAAGGAGAGTAGTATTTCAGGAAGATATATTACGTTAAAGGAAATCGAGCCAATATTAGATCGTTTAAATAAGAATAATAATTTAGAGATAGTTGGTAAATCAGTTGAGAACCGTCCCATATATGGTTACAAGATTGGATTCGGAAAAACTAAAGTATTTCTTTGGTCACAAATGCACGGCAATGAAAGTACAACAACTAAAGCGCTGTTTGATTTCTTAAACTTCCTTAATGGTGATACAGCATTAGCTAAACAATTCTTAAATAACTTTACTTTTTTAGCGATACCAATGCTAAATCCTGACGGGGCATATTTATACACAAGAGCAAATGCCAATAGTATAGACTTAAATAGAGATTCTCAAGACCTAACACAACCGGAGAGCAAGTTATTAAGGGCTTTGTTTGAAAATTTCAAACCTGATTACTGCTACAACCTTCATGATCAACGTACGATTTTTGGTGTTGACACAACAGGAATTCCTGCTACTTTATCTTTTTTAGCACCAGCATATAATGAAGAAAGGGAAATCAACGAGAATCGCTTAAAAGCAATAAATGTAATCGCAAGTATTAATGGAGTAATGAGGGATTATCTTCCTGGCGGCATTGGCCGTTTTGATGACTCATTCAATATCAACTGTATAGGGGATACTTTCCAATTTTTAGGAGCTGCTACAATTTTATTCGAGGCAGGTCACTTTCCTGACGATTATGCAAGAGAGCAAACACGCAAATATGTATTTATGTCATTAATTGTGAGTTTTCAAGCATTTTGCGAAAACGATATAGTTAGCAATAGATACAGTGAATATTTGAATATTCCTCAGAATAAAGTGGTTTTTTATGATTTTATATATAAAAATGTCAAAATAAATTATGATGGTATTGAAAAAATAACGAATTTTGCTGCGCAGTACAAGGAAGAGCTGATTGATAATAATTTATGTTTTAATGCATATATATCAGAAATCGGTAATTTGGATGGGTTTTTTGCTCATCACGAATATGATGCTAAGGGGGCAACATATAGTGATGATTATTCTAATTTTCCGAAATTAGATCAAAAAGCCAACTTCATGTTAGATAAAAACATAATTTTTGTTAACGGATTGATAAAAAAATAAAAAATCAGTGAGTTTTCATGTTTTTATGTATAATTTTACACTTTGTTTTAGCATATAATAAAATTAATAAAAAAAATATGAGTAAGTTCCGTTTAGATGAAGTAGATCATCAAATTTTAGATATGTTGATTGACAACACCAGAGTTCCATTTACAGATATTGCTAAGAAACTATTGATTTCTGCAGGAACGGTTCATGTAAGAGTTAAAAAAATGGAAGATGCTGGGATTATCATGGGATCTTCATTAGTGCTCGATTACGATAAATTAGGATATTCATTTATTGCTTATGTGGGTGTGTTTTTAAATAACACTTCACAAACTAAATTTGTGTTGCAACGTATTAACGAAATTCCTTTTGTAACCGTAGCATCTGTTACTACAGGTAAATTCAATATTTTTTGCAAAATTAGAGCAAAAGATACTAAGCACGCTAAAGACGTTATTTTTATGATTGATGATATCGATGGTGTATATAGAACTGAAACTATGATTTCTCTTGAGGAAAGCATTAACGATAAAAAGCGTTTAATGCACACTATTTTCAAAAATATGTAACACTAGCTTGATTGCTATATTTTAATATATAACCTCAAGTTAACTCTTGGGGTTATTTTTTTATAACTATTTTCCGCTATAACCAACCAACTATAACAAATTATGTATACGCTACCTAAAATTGAACGTTTTAATCAAAACGTGCTCTCAAAATACAATATATACAACAGTGTTTTTATAACTCTACCTTTCGATTCAATTGATAATACCGGCGTTTTATTGCCTTTATTTACAGAGGTTTGTGAATCAGGTTTCAAGAAACAAGAAACTCCAAAAGAAATTATGGAGCAATTCTCAGAGAAATACCTTGATGATAAATCAGAAGAAAATCAAATTAGTTTAATGTTTCGTTTTATACAATATATTGAACGTCAAATAGTACTATTTGATGCTGTTGAAGATGCTGCATTTCCTGTGGTAAACAATATGGAAGGGCGTGGATCTCTTAGAGATATAAAGGAAAAAGCTGATGCTAAAGGAAAAAAGGAAGAATTAATCTCTTTTCTTGAATCATTCAATGTACGCACGGTCCTAACTGCGCATCCCACACAATTTTATCCTGGTTCTGTTTTAGGGATTATCAATGATTTAACGGATGCTATTAGAGATAATAAACTTCTAAAAATCAAACATCTTTTAGCGCAATTAGGTAAGACACCTTTTATAAAGAATGAAAAACCAAATCCTTTTGATGAAGCTGTGAGTTTAATTTGGTATTTAGAAAATGTCTTTTACCACACCTCAGGTGATATGGTGCAATACCTACAAAAGAATATTTTTAAGGATATCGAAATTCAAAATGCACTGATTAAGTTGGGATTTTGGCCAGGTGGTGATCGTGATGGAAATCCTTTCGTTACTACAGATATAACTTTAAATGTAGCAGATCGATTGAGAACATCAATTTTGAAATGTTATTATATCGAAATGCGTGCATTAAAAAGAAAGCTAACCTTCTTTAATGTAGATGTTTTAGTTGCAGAACTTGAACATAAACTTTACCGTTCTGTATTCTATTCAAAAGGAGAAATTTACATTACATTGGAGGAGTTTAAAGCGCAATTAAATAAAATCAAGACTATTATTGTAGAGCAACATCAGTCGCTTTATCTAGACGATTTAAATGCTTTACTCATAAAAGTAAATCTTTTCGGTTTTCATTTTGCTACTCTAGACATACGTCAAAATAGCCGAATCCATAATGATGTCTTCAGAGATATTTTTGACTTTTATCAAAAAAGTGAAGGTGCTGTTTTTCCAGCAAATTACTACGAATTAAGCGAAACTGAAAAATTTGAGGTTCTGGCTAATGCTAAAGGAAATTTAAATTCGGCTGATTTTGATAACGAAATTACACGCTCTACAATTGAATCCATTCAAGCTATTAAAACGATTCAAGATCAAAATGGTGAAGAAGGTGCCAATAGATACATTATAAGTAACAATGAAAGCGCGTTGAACGTGATGGAAACGTTTGCCATGATTCGTTTGACAGATTGGGAACAACCTACGGTAGATGTAATTCCATTATTTGAATCTGTAGATGACTTAATGAGTGCTCATATTGTTATGGAGCAACTGTACACTAATCCTATGTATGCTGCCCATTTAGAAAAGCGTGAGTTGAAACAAACAATTATGCTTGGTTTCTCTGACGGTACAAAAGATGGTGGTTATCTAATGGCAAACTGGAGCATTTTTAAAGCCAAGGAAGCCTTAACTGCGATTTCCAGAAAATACGGTATTAAAGTAATATTCTTTGATGGTCGTGGTGGGCCTCCTGCAAGAGGTGGTGGAAAAACACACAAGTTTTACGCTTCCCTAGGACCTACCATTGAAAATAACGAAATCCAAATTACGGTTCAAGGACAGACAATTAGTTCAAATTTTGGAACCTTAGATTCTTGTCGCTATAATTTAGAAAACTTATTAAGTGCAGGTGTAACTAATCAAGTTTTTAGTAAAAATAAAAACGAACTTTCCATCAAAGAAAAAGAAGTGATGGATCAGCTAGCTGACTTGGGTTATAAAAAATATTTAAGTTTTAAAAACCACCCTAAATTCATTCCGTATTTAGAGCAAATGAGTACGTTGAAATATTACGCTAAAACGAATATTGGTAGCCGACCTTCTAAAAGGAGTCAATCTGCACAATTAGATTTTGCCGATTTAAGAGCAATTCCTTTCGTGGGATCATGGAGTCAGTTAAAGCAAAATGTTCCAGGTTTCTTTGGAGTAGGTGCTGCTTTAAAACACTTTGAAGATAGTGATCAGTGGGATAGTGTTCAAGATTTATATGACAACTCTTTATTCTTTAAAACACTTTTAGAAAACAGTATGATGTCCCTGGCTAAATCATTTTTCCCATTAACAGCTTACATGAAAAAAGATCCTGAATTTGGAGAATTCTGGCAGATAATCTATGATGAGTTTTTAGAAACAAAGCGTTTATTATTAAAGATAGCAGGTCATACAGAATTAATGGAAAACTATGCTGATGGTAAAGCATCAATTCAAATAAGAGAACGCATTGTATTGCCTTTGTTGACAATACAACAATATGCTTTACTTAGAATTAACGAATTAAATAAAGCAGCTGTACCTGATGAAACTCTAATTAAGGTTTATGAAAAGATAGTAATGCGCTCCTTATTTGGTAATACAAATGCAAGTAGAAACTCAGCTTAAAAATAAAATATGCTAGTAACTGAATTAAATAAAGATGAATATGCCCCTTTTTTTGAGGGGTACATTCAAGGTTCATCTAAAGGAGTTTTAGTCGAAGAGTTAGAAATTTCACTTCATGAATTCATACGATTTGTTCAAAATATTCCAATGGATAAATTTGATTATCGTTATGCCGAAGGCAAATGGACAATTAAAGAAATCATCCAACATATAATCGATACAGAGCGAATTTTTGCTTATCGCGCATTGCGAATTTCTAGAAATGATAAAACACCATTGCCAGGTTTTGATGAGGGTGATTATGTTGATAATACTAATGCAAAAGACAGGCCTTTGCAAGAACTATTAACTGAAATGTCTGTGGTTAGACAGGCAACACTATCATTATTTAAAAGTTTTTCTAAGGAACAATTGCAAAGAATTGGAACAGCATCAAATCATTCGATTTCAGTTAGAGCTATTGGTTTTATTATGATAGGACATCAAAAACACCATCAGAAAATTTTTGAAGAAAGATATTTATAGCTTTAGAAACAAGAAGCCCATAATTCAAGCTTTTTATCAAAGGACATGGTATTTGCAGGACTTGTTGAAGGCATCACATAGTATGTGATGCCTTCTATTTGTCCGAATGTTTTAAAAAAGTAGCGATGGCTTTCTTTGCCATTAAAAATTATCTTTCTTATTTGAGGATACTGTTCGAAAAGAGAATTAAAATCATTGACCTTTTGGTTTTTGATATGAATATCCAAACTTCCTTCTCTTTCACAATTTTCAAGGACATCCCATAAACCGATATGATGCTCTTGCAGTAATTTTATTTTTTCATCAAATGCTACTGCAATTGGTAATTCGCTAAACAGGGTATACATTATTTTCCAAAAATGATTTCGAGGATGCGCATAATATTCCTGCTTCTCTAAAGATTGCACGCCGGGCATCGTTCCTAAAATTAAAATTTTAGTTTCATTATTGATATAAGGTGAAAATGAATTAATCATTCTTGCTAATTGTATATTGTTTCTTTTTCTATAATTGATAATGCCAATCTGATTTTGTCGTAACCCACTTTCTCATCTAGAAAATCAAAGTAAGGTTTCAATGTCGTTGGGCTTTCTAATTTTATTTTCGCTTTATTAACGAGTGTAATCTCCTCTTTTGAGACAAATTGGTACAAATCAATATCGGCACCATCAGAGTATAACTTAGCAAAATGAGACATTATTGTTCCTAGGCCTAATTTTCTTTTTATTGCAATCTGCTCGGCTGTATGTCCGTTTTGAAATAACTCTAAAGTCTCTTTATAAGTGCTTGATGCTTTTTTGACTTTGGCCGTTTTATCCTTATGAAATGTTATAATTGCTTTAATAAACGCATCACCGTACTTTTCTAGTTTTACTTTTCCAACACCATCGATAGTGATAAATTCTTCATCACTCATAGGTCTAATCGTTTCCATTTGGCGTAAAGCCGCATCACTGAAAATAACATAAGCAGGAACGCTTTCTTCTTTAGAGATATCGTAGCGTAACTTTTTAAGTATTTCGAATAAAGAATTTGCCGCAGCTTTACGTTTTGGTTCAATCGCGGTTGTCTTTTCAGTATTTGCTTTGACCATTGTTGTCAGCTGCACTTTATCACCTTCAAACAATACCTCTCTGGCTAAAGTCGTCAATCTAATTTTATTCTTCTGATGAAATGCGATTTCGCAATAACCTTGATTAATTAATTGAATTATGTATTGGTTCCAATCAAACCAAGAAATATCACTCCCTACAGCATACGTTTTTAAATTCTGATAATCTTTTTCGAAGATATAAGCATTTTTTGAACCACGTAAAAAATCAATAATTACTGGCAAAGGTTCTGACTCCTTTAATCTAATAATTGCTGAAAGTGCTTTTTGAGCAATCACAGTTCCGTCAAAAAATTCTGGAGGATTTTTACAAATGTCACAGTTCCCACAATTTTCTGTTACTAGTTCTCCAAAGTAGGACAGTAGTATTTTGCGTCGGCAACTAAATGCGTCTGCATACTGCTTCATCCTTTCTAATTTAGCTAGTTGTACTTCGGCGTTCAATCCTTGTGAGGCGAATTTTTGCAATTGAATGACGTCACCGTAGCTTTCGAATAGTATAGTTTCTGACGGTAATCCATCTCGACCAGCACGACCAATTTCTTGATAGTACCCTTCTATATTTTTTGGCAGATTATAGTGAATTACCCAGCGAACATTTGATTTGTCAATCCCCATTCCAAAAGCTATTGTAGCACATACAACTTGGCAATCGTCATTAATAAATTCATCTTGTGTTTTTGATCGAAGTGCTACATCTAATCCTGCATGATAAGCCTTAGCATTAATACCAGCTTTATTCAATTTTTGGGCTAATTCTTCAGTGGTTTTTCTACTCAGACAATAAATGATTCCAGATTCGATAGGCCTACTTTCGATAAAATCTTGAATTTGCTTTACACGATCTAATGCTGGCCTTACCTCCAAACTTAAATTTTTTCTGTCAAAAGACGATATAAAAGTCTGCGGATCAATTAAATTCAATTGTGCGCTAATGTCTCTTCGAGTTGCTTTGTCTGCAGTAGCGGTGAGCGCTAAAATAGGAGTAGAGGGGAACCGCTTTTTTAAATAGCCTAAATTAGTGTAAGCAGGTCTAAAATCGTGACCCCATGACGAAATGCAATGCGCTTCATCAATTGCTATCAAACTTAAAGATATCGTATTGAAAAGGTTTTCAATGTAAGATAAACTCTCTGGAGCAATATAGACAATTTTTATATGACCATCTTTTATTGCATCAATATTTGCTTGCTGCTCAGATGCTGATTGACTACTGTTGATATAGCAAGCTTCAATACCATTAGTTTTTAAACTATCAACTTGGTCTTTCATCAAGGCGATAAGCGGTGATATTACAATGGTTAAGCCAGGGAATACCAAAGCTGGAAGTTGGAAACAAATCGACTTTCCACCTCCTGTAGGCATAATTGCCAAAGTGTCTTTACCACTAATAATCGAATTGATAATTTTTTCCTGATTAGGTCGAAATTTTTCAAATCCAAAATTTTCTTTTAATGTATCGTGTAATAACTGAGATGTAATCATAAAGAGCAGGAAATCTTAAAAGTAAAAGTTTTTGGTATTTTGTTTAATAAAAAAAGGAACTCTGTAAAAGAGTTCCTTTAATATCTGTAATGAATTAATCTTCGTCGTCATCGTCGTCATCAGAGTAATCTTTCTTGTTAGAATCCTCGTCATCATCTTCATCATCAACATCAGGCTTATCTAAGTTATCGTCATCATCGTCGTCATCTTCATCGTCGTCTAAGTCTAGACCTTTGATAGGGATGATTGGTTCGATTACATCATCGATATCTTCATCATCGTCATGATTTTCTATTCTGTCAGCAAGTTTCATACTTACTTTAACTAAATAAATAGTATCTTCAGTTCGTACTTCAACAGCCTCAATTAATTCGTTTTTAGCATTTCTAAAACGAATGATATCTGAGTCGTCATAACCGTCAGGAAATTTTTCTACTAATAGGTTTAAAATTTCGTTAGTAAGTTTTGCGTAATCAACAATTACTCTTTTCATAATGATATTCTATAGGTCTAATATATAAGCAAATACAAGAGGTGCCACAATTGTAGCATCAGATTCAATAATAAACTTAGGAGTCTTAATATCTAGTTTACCCCAAGTAATTTTTTCATTTGGTACTGCTCCAGAATACGAACCGTAGCTAGTAGTAGAATCTGAGATTTGGCAGAAATAACTCCAAAAAGGAGTTTCAGGCATTTCCATATCTTGATACAACATAGGAACAACGCAAATTGGAAAATCTCCGGCTATACCACCACCAATTTGGAAAAATCCAACTCCATTAGCAGAATTTTTAGGATACCAATCTGCTAAAAATGTCATGTATTCTATTCCAGATTTCATCGTAGAGACTTTTAAATCTCCTTTAATAACATATGAAGCAAAAATATTTCCCATAGTACTATCTTCCCATCCTGGACAGATAATTGGTAAGTTTTTTTCTGCTGCAGCATACATCCAGCTGTCTTTTAAATCAATTTCATAATATTCCTCTAAAACGCCTGATAAAAGCATTTTATACATAAATTCATGCGGTAAAAAACGTTCTCCTTTATCATCTGCATCTTTCCAAATCTTGTAAATATGTTTTTGCAAACGACGGAATGCTTCATGCTCAGGAATACAAGTATCAGTTACTCGATTTAATCCTCTTTCAAGTAAATCCCATTCTTGTTCTGGAGTCAAATCACGGTAGTTTGGCACTCTTTCATAATGTGAATGAGCTACCAAGTTCATGATGTCTTCTTCTAAATTTGCACCTGTACAAGATATAATTTGCACTTTGTCCTGACGGATCATTTCTGCAAAAATCTTTCCAATTTCGGCAGTACTCATTGCTCCAGCAAGAGTTACCATCATTTTAGCTCCATTTGCTAGCTGTTGTTCATAGCCTTTTGCTGCATCTACTAAAGCCGCAGAATTGAAATGCAAGTAATGCTTTTCGATAAACTGACTGATTGGTCCTTTACTCATTTTATTGGATTTTAATTTTTAAAAAATCGGCTATTGAATATTGTATGCTTTCAAATATAGCGAAATTTTATTTTGACTAATTATGTAATTTATTATTTTGTGTTGTAACCTAGAATTTTTAGCACATCCTCAGAAGTTTGTTGTTCTGAGAAAACTTCTGTTGCAATAATTCCGTTTTCATCCCTATCAATTAAGATATGTTTAGGTTGCGGAATCAAACAGTGGTGTAATCCACCGTATCCACCAATTGTCTCTTGGTAGGCACCAGTATTAAAGAAACCGATGTATAAAGGTTTCTCCTTATTGTATTTAGGTAAATAAATAGCATTCATGTTTTGTTCAGAATTGTAGTAATCATCACTATCACATGTTAACCCACCTAGTAAAACCCGTTCATAAGTTTCATTCCATCTGTTAATTGCAAGCATAATAAAACGCTTGTTAATTGCCCATGTATCTGGTAGAGTAGTAATGAATGAAGAGTCAATCATGTTCCATTTTTCTCTATCATTTTGTTGCTTTTGATAAAGGATTTGGTAGATTGCTCCACCACTTTCTCCTACAGTAAACGAACCAAATTCTGTAAATATATTGGGAACATCAACTTCAGCTTCATCACAAGCTATTTTAATTTGATTGATGATTTCGTCAATCATGTATTGGTAATCATATTCAAAAGCTAATGAATTTTTGATAGGGAAACCACCACCAATATTCAATCCATCTAATGAAGGACATTCTTTTTTAAGAGCAATATATACTTTAATACATTTTACTAATTCATTCCAGTAATATGCAGTATCGTTGATACCAGTATTAATGAAAAAGTGTAGCATTTTTAACTCTAACTTCTCATTGTCCTGAATTTGCTTTTTGTAAAAATTGACAATATTTTTATATCCTATTCCTAGCCTAGAAGTATAGAATTCAAATTTAGGTTCTTCTTCAGCAGCAATACGAATTCCTATTTTAAATTTCCCTTTAATTTCTGCTTGAAGCAAATCTAGTTCTTCGTAGTTATCGATAATAGGAATGGTGTTTTTATGACCATTGTTGATTAATCTAGCAATATTTTCAATGTATTGGTCTCTTTTAAAACCATTACATATTACATAAGTGCTTTTATTAATCTTTCCGTTAGCCATTAAATTTTCTACAATATTAATGTCAAATGCTGATGATGTTTCAACGTGAATATTGTTTTTAAAAGCCTCATTCATAATAAATTCAAAGTGAGAACTCTTTGTACAGTAGCAGTAAAAATATTTACCATCGTACTTGTTTTTCTCCATTGATTTACGAAACCAACTTTTTGCTTTATTGATATTGTTAGAAATTTGCGGCAAGTAGGTAAACTTTAAAGGAGTACCATATTGCTCTACTAATTTCATTAAATCAATGTTATGAAATTGAAGATTGTCTTTGTTTAATTTAAATTCTTCTTGAGGGAAATAGTATGTTTGATTTATTAAGTCGGAATATTTTGTATTCATTGAATTTGAGTATAAAGATTATTTTAAGTTTGAAAAAAAAGTACCGTTTGGTATTCAAACTCTAATATTCGCATAAATTATTTGCAACTTTTTATTCTCAAGTTTCAAGTATTGAAAAATATCAAAAGTAAAGCTTCCTTTTATAGAATAGAAATGCTTCAACACTCTAGAGAAAGAACTATTGTTTTCAATTCGATTAGACCCGTAATTACCTTTGTTTTTTGTGTTTTTCATTGGGACAAATGTAAAAAATAAAATAGACGCAATGCAATCCTTTTAGCTAAAAAATATTTAAGATTGATAATCTGTAAAAGCTTCAAGAATTAATTCATTTTCAACCAATTGATTTATTTTTATATTTCCTATTCCGTCAATTAACGCAAACTGAATGCTACCATACTCATTTTTCTTATCATGAATGAGTAATTCAAGTATCGGATCAATGTCATTTGTATCGAATGCAATGTCATCAAAAATGGCTTTTATAGCTTCTTTTATCTCTATATATTCGGTATTAGTTAGTAATGATTTTTTGTAAGCGATGTAGCTTTCTAGTATCATTCCTACAGCAATAGCTTCGCCATGAAGTAATGTGGTTTTTTGATCACTCTCTAAAAAGTAACTTTCGATTGCATGACCTAAAGTGTGACCAAAATTTAATGACTTTCGAATGTTTTTCTCTGTGGGATCAATCGTAACGATTTCGTTTTTGATAGCTACAGAACGGTGAATTAAAGTGTCAAAATCGGCGTAATCCAACTCTTTTAAATCAAGAAATTTTTCCCAATAATTTTTATCGAAAATCAAACCATGTTTCAACATCTCCGCTAGACCAGAACGCATTTCGTTTTGTGGCAAGGTTTCTAAAAATTCTGTATTTACTAGAACCATTACCGGAAGATTAAAAACACCAATTTGGTTCTTCAAATTCCCCAAATCAACACCATTTTTACCGCCTACAGAGGCATCAACCATAGCAAGTAGGGTAGTAGGAATGTTGATAAAATCGATACCACGTTTAAATGTAGAAGCGACAAATCCTCCTAAATCTGTTACAACACCACCACCTAGATTAATCACAAGACTTTTTCGATCAGCACCTAGCTCTGTAAGTACATTCCATATTTCGACGCAAGTCTCAATATTTTTATT
The DNA here is from genome assembly GCF_000425505.1 of Flavobacterium frigidarium DSM 17623. Classification (GTDB taxonomy): domain Bacteria; phylum Bacteroidota; class Bacteroidia; order Flavobacteriales; family Flavobacteriaceae; genus Flavobacterium; species Flavobacterium frigidarium. The sequence continues at coordinate 218,017 of NZ_KE384392.1, forward strand.
GATTTCACCATTTTCAAATTCGATAATTTCAATAGTTAAATCTGTTTCTAAAATGGGTAGTAATTTAGGCAAGCAGGATTCATTAGTATTGCTATCAACAATGATAAATAGGTTCGAATACTTATTGTTTCTTAAATGTTCATTCAAAGCTTCGTATCCTTTTTCATTAAAATAAATAGGATGGTTACTTGCTTGTATAGTTGTTAATTGTTCAGACATGATAAGTTAATTACAATATTGTGCTACGATTTTTGCAGCTTCAGGATAGTTTTTATTTTCGGCTAGAATAAGATATTTGCAACCTTTCTCTTTATTATTTGTGTTTAGATAACTTGCCCCAAGAATAAATTCTGTCTTGCCATCTGTTAACTGAGGCGAATTTAAGGCTTTTTCCAAATAAATAATAGCTGATTTAAACTGATTTGTCTTAAAATAACAAATTCCAATATTCTGTGTTATTATGATGTTATTTGGGTCCTCAATTGCAGCTTGTTTGTAAAATTTTAAAGCCGATTTAAAATCTGACTTTGCAGCATACATATTTGCTTTCATTATAGCAGTTGCACTTACAGTGGTAACATTAACTATTTTTTTAGCTAAAATTGCATCTTTTTCGAATGATTTTTTTCTGTTGATTAAAGTACTATCAGTAGGAAATAATGCTAAACCAGTATCTATAAATTTCAAAATATAATTGTTAGGGTATCGCGATTGTGCAAGTGCGCTTGATGTATTTATCCACACGCTAGGATCTTTTACATACTGAGTATAACGATTGTGAATCTTTAATATAGCTGTTGTGTCTTTTGCATTAGCCTCTACTACAAGTGCAGATAGGTAGTAATCTTCATTGCGAGGACGAGTGTCAAATGCTTTGCGAGCATAAAATGCAGCGCTGTCTAGTTTTTGCGTTTCCTTATATAAACGGTATTTATAAAATGATGATCTTCCAGTATAGGGATTAATTTTCTCTGATTGGTTGAAGTAGTTTAAGGCTTGTTCGTACCTCTTTTCGTTCAAAGCATAGATAGCAGCAACTTCAATGTAGGGTTGCGAATTATTTGCTACGTTAGGAAATCTTGGTATTCTATTTACAATATCAGTGTACGTGTATTTACGAGGGCTATCAACTTGTGCAAGATCAATAATTGTATCATTTTCAAACTGAAAACTTTTAAAAGTAGCATACGAGAAATAGCTAGTAAATATCCCTAATGCAACAAGTATACCCGCAGTTAGTTTATGATTTTTATTTGGTGCTAAAATGTCAACATCTACAGTATTTATTACAGACAATACTATTATAAAGATGAAATTAAGCTGCATGGTAGCACGATACAATGGAAAGTTGAAAATCGCATCAATACCATAAGCTAGCAGTAATAGTAAGCTGATAAAAGCAATTGTTTGACTGAGCTCATTGTCATTTTTTCGAAGGCGATTTATATTAATTATTAGTGCAATAATAAAAATGCTTAAATAGACAATAAAGTTTAAATAACCTGTTTCTGCAGCGATTTCTAAAAAGTCATTATGAGGATGGTTAGACACAACTAATCTACTACTAATTTCTTTTTCAAAAGGCAACGATTCTACTTTCCAGTTTCCTAATCCAACTCCGAAAATGGGATTTTCACTGGCTATAGTTAGGGCATTCTCCCAGTATTTTAATCGAATGTTTACTGAACCATCCGTACTATTTATTGGATTTATAGCAGCCACTCTGCTCGTTACAGAGGCAAATCGACCCGTATCTTCACTCTTAGAAAACATATAGCTAGAGGCTGTAAATGCTAATAGTAAAGGCAGTAGTACAGTCGCAAGGATACGCAACTTTTGAGAACGCTCTGATTTCTGTATGAATTGCAGCACTACAAAAGTTACAAAAATTAAAAATATAGCAATATACGAAGCTCTAGAAGCAGTAAGCAGAACTAAAAAAGAAGTCAAAAACAAACTGAATATAACTACCCATTTTCTCCAATCTTTAAAATGTAATATAGCTAGAAGTAAAAACGGTATGCGACCCGTTAAACTGGCTGCAAATATATTGATGTTACCAGTATTACCTCTTAGCTGTGCCAATGCAGCTAGTATGCTCTCGGATTGAACAATAGCAAAAAAACTATTCAATGCAACTAGTCCTTCAATTAAAACAAATGCACTTATAAGCAGTGCGATATTATAGATCAGGTACAGTCTATTGTTTAAAAACACGGCAATATTAAAGGCCAGGCAGCCTACAACAAATAATTGTACCAAACTGACGAGAGCCAAAGAAAAGTTGTTAGCAAAAAATATCGATAGGGTGCAAAGACCAAGAAAAAGTACATACGATTTAGTAAGCAAACTTGTTTTAAACTTCGCCAGCAAAGAGCTTGACAACAGTTCAGGATTTTTATAGATAAATAATCCGCAAGCAATATTAATCAAGGATAAATATAGATATTGTGGGGCAATAATTTCTGAACTTCCAAATTGGGGGAAAAAGTCAATTAGCATAATGCTAAAAATGAGCAGCATTGCTACAACATCAAAATAACTTTTATTATCAGTAGGCGCTTGATTACTATTTAATATATTTCCTGCTGCGCTATTCTTTTTTGCCATTGGTAGTTTAAATTAAAATTTTAACAAATTTATCAATTATTTTTCCCAAGAAACTTTTTTTGTTAAAAATTATTAAATAGTAGAGTTTGAAAGATATTTTTTATCATATTCATAACATTGATATGGAACTATATCTATATTTGCGTAAAAAAACCAGTATATGGAAAAATTGTTTGACAACACCCAAGTTGCATTTTCATTAAAGAGTGATACTGAATTAGATCGCGCTTATTTTCTGTTTAAGATGATTGCAAACCAACCACTTGTTCGAATAGGAACAGCGGTAACTAACTTTGCTCTTAAGGCACATTTGCCAGTGGAGGGATTAATTAGAGCAACGGTCTTTGATCATTTTTGTGGAGGGGTTAATGAAGAAGACTGCCTTTCTGTAGTAGATAAAATGTATACAAAAGGAGTGTCTTCGGTTTTAGATTACTCTGTTGAAGGTAAAGAAGAGGAAGATCAATTTGATGCTGCTCTTAAAATGACTTTAAAAACAATAGAGTTTGCTAAGGAAAGAATGGCCATCCCTTTTGCTGTTTTCAAACCTACTGGTTTAGGGCGTTTTGAATTGTATGAAAAAAAAGGTAATAACGAAATTTTTACAACGCTTGAACAAGCAGAGTGGGATCGCGTTTTAGACCGTTTCGAACAAGTTTGCAAGCGCGGACATGAAAGAGATGTAGCTCTATTAATTGATGGTGAAGAAAGCTGGATGCAAGATGCAGCAGATGAAATTGTCACTAATATGATGCGCAAATACAATAAAGAAAAAGCGATTGTATTTAACACATTGCAATTATATCGTTGGGATCGATTGGATTATTTAAAGAAAATACATCAAATTGCTGAACAAGAAAATTTTTACGTGGGAATGAAAATTGTTCGTGGTGCCTACATGGAAAAAGAAAATGCACGCGCAATTGAAAAAGGATATGCTACACCTATATGTGAATCTAAAGCAGCCACTGATATCAATTATGATACTACTGTAAAATACATGTTGGAGCATCTAGACCGTCTGTCAATATTTGCTGGAACTCACAATGAGGAAAGCACGTATAAGTTGATGGACCTTATGAAAGCTAAAGCGATTGCTCCAGATAACCAGCATATCTGGTTTGGACAATTATACGGAATGAGTGACAACATCAGCTATAATCTAGCTAGAGAGGGTTACAATGTGGCTAAATATTTGCCATTCGGCCCCGTAAAGGATGTGATGCCATACCTAATTAGGCGTGCAGAAGAAAACACCTCAGTTGCAGGACAAACAAGTCGTGAACTAGAAATGTTGAAAAAAGAACGCAAGCGTCGTAAAAAGCAATCATAACAATTACATTACATAGAAAGAGGTCCCGTTTGATTTAACGGGACCTCTTTTCATTTTAGAATAATCTTATTTCTAGAAAGAAACTTGTAGTTGTAGCATTGCCATTCCTTTTCGATCGCTTTGTGTATATTTCTCCCCATTATTTTCGAATAACGCTCTATTCTGATACCCCAAACTTAATTTAGGTCCTAAATTTCCAGTCAAATAATAGTTAGCACCCAGTTCATACATACTCATAGGAGTTTCTAGAATTTCTAGATCAGCTATTTGAGATGCAACATAGGCTTGCAAGCGACCTTTTGCAGTAGTATTTGCACCTTTTGGTAACAAATACCCTAATTGGGCATAATATATACTTCCAGTTCCTACACCTATAAATCCGTTACCTGAACCGTTTATTAATGTACCATCTGCAATGGCTGGATTGGGTGTTGCTATGCTTCGAATGTAATTTGGGCCGTAGTTTAAGTTATTGTAAGCTGCATAAACAGTTAATGCAGCTCCCTTTAAACTCACTGGTTTGTCATAAAAAACATCTATACCTAGAATATTCATATCTGTACTAATAGGTTTTGAGGCATCAGCAGGATTTGTCCTCCACATTGCTTTTGATTGTGTTAAATAACCCACGCCAATATTGAAAATTTTCTTAGTTCCTAAATAAGTTCCTTTATTATATGGTTCGTTGTTTGATTCTATATCAGCCAATGAATAAGTTAGTATTCCTGCATATTGTGCGTGTGGCGTTTGCGTGCTTATCGTAGTATTTGCATTCAAACTTGAAGTAGCATAACGATAGGGATTAGTAATGGCAACACGGTAGCTAAAGCGATCAATAATACCCTTAACATAAATACTTAAATTTCTATTTCCAAATGTTGCTGAAGGATTGATATTTTGTTGATACAACGGCGCATCAAGAGTTAATTGTGAAGCAGAACTATTTGCAGAGTAGCGCGTTGTTCCAGCTCCCCAAGCTGTCAATCCTCCACCTACATGAAGTTTATTGTTAAAGCGGTACTCGCCAATGGCATCCATAATTGATAGGGGTGCATTGCTTGGTCCAGAATTTTGAGTAAAGTTGATATTATTTTGTCCCAATTGTAAATGAAAGAAAATATTCTCTGTCAGCATCCCACTAGCTTGAATACGCAGCCTTCTTATCACAATATCAGTAGTTGTAGCAACGACATTTTCACCTACTTTACTCTGCGGATTCAAATCGGTATATCGTCCCCAAAGCTGTAAGTTGGCACCAAACTTAATATATCTAGACCCATCTTCAGATAAGTTTACTGTAAAAGGATTTTTCTTTTCTTGAGATTCTGCTGTAAAACTCTGTAATACTAGTAGTAACAAACAGCTGCTTATTCTGTTCAGTTTAGTGGTTAGTTTGGCCATCTTAATATTCAGTGAATTGTAAGTTACTTAAGTTTTTATATTTTCCGTTTTCTAAAGCGATAAGCTCTTGGTGCGTTCCTTTCTCAGATACTATTCCATTATCTAAAACAAGAATTTGATCAGCGCTTCTAATCGTTGAAAGACGGTGTGCAATGATGATGCTTGTACGTCCTTTCATCAAAATCTCTAGTGCCTCTTGAACTAACTTTTCACTCTCGCTGTCTAATGACGAAGTTGCTTCGTCTAAAATTAAGATACTAGGATTTTTCAATAACGCTCGGGCGATCGCAATACGTTGGCGTTGTCCACCTGATAATTTGATTCCGCGTTCTCCAACGATAGTTTCAAATGCTTCAGGAAATCCTTGAATAAAGTCTAATGCGTTGGCTTGCTTTGCTGCTGCAAAAATTTCGTCATCAGTAGCTAATGGTTTCCCATAAGCAATGTTTTCTTTAATTGTTCCCCCAAATAATATGACATCCTGAGGAACAATACTCATATTTCCTCTTAAAGTTTCTAAGTCGTAATCGTAAATGTTTTTACCGTCGATGGTGATAGTTCCTTTTTCGATATCATAAAAACGAAGTAACAAGGATGCAATAGTCGATTTACCAGCACCACTCGGTCCAACTAATGCAATTTTCTGACCGAAAGCCACGTCAAAATTAACGTCTTTTAATACAGCAATTTCTTTACGCGTAGGGTAGTTGAAAGCAACGTTTTCAAATCGAACGGTTCCATTTAATTTTTCTATATTTTTAGAACTTGGATTTGTAGAAATAGCTTCAGGAACCTCGTCTAATAATTCAAAAACTCGCTCAGTGGCTCCAACGGCTTTTTGGATTTGTGCATACATTTCGGCAATTCCCCCAAAAGAAGCACCAATAAAAGTGGTATACAATATGAACGAGATTAAATCTCCCACACCTTCAACCTCACCTTTAATAGTCAATGTAATTCCATACCAGACAACGGCAACAACACAACCAAAAAGGCATAATATAATAAATGAAGCAAAGTAGCCACGGTATTGACCTCCTTTGATTGCAATTTTAACTATTTCGTTAATCTTATTTTTATAACGCTGTAGTTCGTACCATTCATTGGCAAAAGCTTTCACATTAGTAATTCCTTGCAAAGTTTCTTCAACGATTACCTGACTTTCTGCTACTTTGTCTTGTGTTTTCTTTCCGTATTTTCGAATAAATCGACCAAATAATACAGCACCAACTGCTACTATTGGAACAATACAAAGCATCATTAAAGTAAGTTTTGGCGAAATACTAGCTAAGATGATAAATCCTCCTACGATTAAAATAAACTGACGTAAAAATTCGGCTATTGTAGTAGTGAAAGTGTCTTGCAGTTGCGAGATATCAGCACTAATTCTACTATTTAATTCTCCCACACGTTTTTGAGAGAAAAAGTTCATAGGCAGCTTTATCAAATTCTCATAAAGTGCAAATCGAATATTCGATAACGCATTCTCTGTGAAATTCACAAAAAGTGAAATACGGAAAAATGAAAAGATAGCTTGAAGCACTAAAATCCCCATTAAACCCAGTGCAACATTGTTTGCTTTATCAAGATCTTTATTAGTGACACAGTCAACGAGCATTCCCATCAATTTGGGAAAGGCTAGGGCAGTAGCACTTGTTAATAGTAAAAAAACTAAACCAACGAAAAATTTCCATTTGTGGTTTTTAGCATATTTAAAAATGCGTAATGCTTTTTGTAGTGAATTCGAATTTAATTTCGCTTTCGGTAAATCATTTTCCTTGTACCTTGCCATTATAATTTGTTTATGATGCAAATGTACCACTATAGCGAATCATTACAAAAAAATAATATTCACTATCTTTTTTATTAAGTATTTGTGTGTGAGGATAGAAGAAAAAAGAGTACAATTTTTATGAAAATATTTTTTAAAAACGCTTGTAAATACCAATTCTAGATGTATCTTTGCACCAGCAATAACGAACAAAACGTTTCGTGAAAAGCTAAAGATTAGGGCGATTAGCTCAGCTGGTTCAGAGCACCTCGTTTACACCGAGGGGGTCGGGGGTTCGAACCCCTCATCGCCCACAAAACTTCAACAGAAATGTTGGAGTTTTTTTTTGTCCAAATTTTTTGTAAAAATGTATTAGATCCTTTAATAAGATTTTTAAAAAACCCTTGTATATCTCAAATCTAGGTGTATCTTTGCACCAGCAATAAGGAACGACACGGTTCATGAAATGTTAAAGACTAGGGCGATTAGCTCAGCTGGTTCAGAGCACCTCGTTTACACCGAGGGGGTCGGGGGTTCGAACCCCTCATCGCCCACAAAACTTCAACAGAAATGTTGGAGTTTTTTTTTGTTCAAAATTCTAGTAAAATTGTAAGAGATTCTAAAAGTATATGCTTTTAGAATGCTACTATAGTGTTGAAATTAGTAGGATTAGCTAATTTTTTTTATTCGATTAAATAAAGACAATTGGGAAATAGATCGCTACAACAACTATCTTAAAAGACACAGCGAATATTTATATAACTAACAATGCTATTGATACTTCCTTAAATCTAGATTCAAAATAGATCCCACTTTGTTGAACTCTTCGTTAATCTTTGCATTCAAAGTTAATCGTTCGTTTGTCACAGGATGATTAAAAATTAATTGGTGCGCATGAAGCATCATTCCCTTTACGTCATAATTCTCCAGCCATAATTTATTTTGTTTGTTACAACCATGTGGACGACTTCCTAAAATAGGATGGAAAATATGTTTGAAATGTTTTCTAAGTTGGTGCATGCGTCCCGTTTCTGGAATAGCTTCAACCAAACAATATCTGGAAGTTGGTTTATTATTGAATTCTAAATCAATTTCGACACTTTGCAAACGATGAAAATAAGTAATAGCATTTTGCTTAATTTCATCGTCATTTATTAGATCGTAATCAATAGTTAATTCATCAACTGTCCAACCGCGCAAAATAGCCAGATACTTTTTTTCGACTTCGCGTGCAGCAAAGCGGTCATTCATAATCTTTAAAGCTTCCTTATTCAAAGCAAATAATAAAACTCCAGATGTTTTTCGGTCTAAACGATGCACTGGATAGACATGTTGACCACCAATTTGATTTCGTAATTCTTGAATAGCGTACACGGTGGCATCTCGTGCGTAAAAAGATTTATGAACCAGCAAACCACTAGGTTTATTGATCGCTACAATATAATCGTCTTGGTAAAGAATTTCTAACATTTGACAAAAGTAACAGAGATTTCGATTAAAATCACTTTTAAACTTTAATTAATTAGATCGAACGTATTAACATAATTACCGCGATTAAAATGAAACCCACTATTTCACAACGATTCTCAAGGAACATATTTCAATTTGTTCTAAGCTACTAGTTACCCTTTTTTATCTAATAAATACACAGCCGTCATTATTTGACCTAAGTCAAACAAATTGATTGCTAACAATTCTAAATTTGTATTTGATAATTAAACAATAAAAAATACAATGATAGCTACAGAAACACATCCGTTAATAAAATTTGGATATACAAGTGAAGAACGCGTTAACAAAGCGTTGAGCCAACTTCAACAAGGAAAAGGAGTCCTTTTAATCGATGATAAAAATAGAGAAAATGAGGGAGATTTAATTTACTCGGCTCACAATATGTCAGTTGAAAGCATGGCATTGATGATTAGAGAATGCAGTGGCATTGTTTGTCTTTGCTTGAATAACGATAAAGCTGATCAGCTAGAATTACCGTATATGGTTAAAGAGAATACTAGTAGTTTTCAAACACCATTCACAATTACTATCGAAGCAAAAACTGGAGTAACAACAGGTGTTTCTGCAGCTGATCGTTTGCGCACCATTCAAGCAGCTAGTCATGCAAGTGCAAGTAGCGCTGATTTATCTAAACCTGGACATATATTTCCATTGCGAGCTAGAGACAATGGTGTTCTAGAAAGAAAAGGGCATACTGAGGGAAGTGTAGATTTAATGAAATTGGCTAATTTACAACCTGAAGCAGTTTTATGCGAATTGATGAATCCAGATGGTACGATGGCAACCACAACACAGATTATTGCCTTTGCTGATCAACACAATTTTACGGTTTTATCAATTGAAGATATCATTGAATATCGTAAATTTGTGAGAGATTATAACTAAATGAACATACACCAAGAGCTTGCTCTTTATTTACATAAGAATATTAAAATTAATGAGGAGGACTTAGACCAAATTCTTTCTTGCTTTCAAAATATTAAAGTGCGCAAGAACGAAATTTTACTCGAAGAGGGGAAAGTGAGTCAGTGTAATTACTTTGTGAAAAAGGGATGTCTCAGAATTTTCTACATTAACCCAGAAGGAAAAGAACGGACGAGATACATTGCCTTTGAAAATCAATTTGCCACAGCGCTAGTGAGTTTTATAACTAAGGAGCCAGCACAAGAAACAATTCAAGCTGTTGAAGACTCTGAACTACTAAAGATATCGCATCAAGATTTTAGAAAATTGATGGAGGTGGTACCCGCATGGAAAGATTTTTACAATTTATACTTGGAAAAAGCTTACGTAAACAATTCAAAGCGATTACTATCATTTAGCACTTTGGATGCTGGTGAAAGGTACCAACAATTATTTCAAATTAATCCTGATATAGTTAAGCGATTACCTAATAAAATAGTCGCTTCTTATATAAATATTTCTCAAGAAACTTTAAGCAGAATAAAGTCCAAAATTTAGACTTTATTCTGCTTATTGCAGTTTTTCGAGTTTGGTAATTAATTTAGTTAAGCGATAATACAAATAATTAGAACTACACTATCGATATGATTATAAAAAAGAAAACTCATTGGTTTGGAATGTTATTTGAATGGAACGGTTCTGTTTTACCTAAACTGCTTCCAAGATTACTCATAATTTTTATTTACTCCTGCATTGTTGTATATTTTAGAGAAGAATTATTAACCTATCAGTTGGCAATTAACCCAGCTATTTTCACACTATTTGGAATAGCTTTAGCTATTTTTTTTGGATTTAGAAATACGGTAAGTTACGACCGTTTTTGGGAAGGTAGAAAATTATGGGGTGCGTTGCTTAATGATACCCGTTCTCTAGCAAGACAAGTTCATACGCTTGTAGAGGGATCAAATTATACTGCGGAACGATCAAGATTTATTAAATTGTTGACAGCTGTAGTATTTGCATTGAAACATCAATTGAGAAATACAGATACAGAAGAAGATTTTAAACGCTTACTTTCTCCTGATGATCTTAATAAATATAGAAATAAGATTTACAAACCTATAATGTTGCTTAATGAGTTAGGGTTATGGATCAATAATGCAAAAATGGAAGGCCGCTTAGACTCTATAACACAAGCCAATGTTGATACTAACCTTAATAAACTTTCAGATATTATAGGTGGATGTGAGCGTATAGCAAGCACACCAATACCATATACCTACAGCATTTTACTACATCGCACCGTTTACATTTATTGCTTTTTACTTCCCTTTGGATTTGTTGGTTCAATGGAATGGCTTAGTCCTCTAGTAATTGTTTTTATAGCGTATACCTTTGTTGCATTAGAGGCAATAGCTGATGAATTAGAAGATCCTTTTGGAATAGAAGATAACGATCTAGCGCTTGATGCTATGGCAAATAATATCGAAAATACCTTAGCTGAAATTGATAATAAAAAAATTGAAGCCATTGTACCTTCTAAGGATTACTACATTATTTAGTTTTTAGTATTAAAATTGACCGTTTTAAATTTATCTAGTCAATTGAAAAATTAAAATTACCATTTTCATCAACATCCTTTATAGTAGTTTCTATATTCACTGCTATAAATGAATTGTTTGCATATGAGGGAGAAATAGTATTAGATATGTTTAATCGATAAGTTCCTTTTTCAAGTAATGGAATACCTACCCTGAATTCATACAAATTAGTTACTTGATCAAGTATACACAAAGCTGAATTACCATAATAATTGTTCAATTTTCCTTTTTCTAGAATTAAATTCTCTCCTAAATCAATAGTACTCCATGTACCGTAAGCCGATTTCTTTTCTAAATAAAAATTAAAATAATATTCGTCTGAACTTGTAGATTTATAAATATCTAAAAGAGTATCAAAGCCTTTTTCTTGTAAATATCTAGAAAATGTAGCGTTTACATACAATACATCGTTTAATTGATAACTACTTTTAGCCTCAATTTGAATTGCATTATCAATTGTAATAGTTTTTGATCCCATTAAAATTTCATCTGGCTCTCCACAGCTAGATAAAACTATTAAGGATAAAAAAGCGGTAACGTAGTTTAAAATTTTTTTCATTATAATTATTTATTAAAAACGATATCCTGTACTAAAGCTTACTCTTGATAAACCAGCAGGGCTTGAGTTATTAAACAAATTGAAACCTAATCCTAAATTTAAATTAATAGGAAAGCGGTGCGCAATATAAACTTTATAACCTATTGAACTACCTATAGCAACATCAATATATTGGTATTCTATCCTGTCATAATAGCCATAGTTTACGTTATTCAATCGTGCTATTTTATCATTAGATCCGCCATTAATTGAGCTGAAAAATTCGGCATAAAATAGACTCCTATTATTATTTGAAAAGGAATAACGAACAAATGGATCAATTTGATATTTTCTTTCACCTTGAAAACTATTATACGTTTTTTCTTGATCGTTTATAAACATAGCACTTACCCCAACCGAAAGTCTGTTTTTTATAAAATATTCGTAGGTGAGTTGTAATTTGGGATTTAGTATTATTTTTCCAAAATCAATTCTAAGCTCATTTTTTCGGTTTAGAATAGGATTTTTAAGGCCATGGAGTTCTTGTGCCTGAAAAGAGAGCGATGTAAACAATAAAAGCAAGCAAAATCGCATTTTCATTTTAACTTATTTGTAGTAAAAGTAGTTAATATGAATTAATAAAAAGTAAACGTAATATCATTTTTTTGTTACAAATAGCTTGCCATCTAAGGTCTATAAATAAATCTAAATTGTGATTTAATACAAGACACTTAGCCCAGATAGCAGCGATATCCTTTTTATTTTTTTCTTTAAAAAATGAAAAGATATAGCGAATAGCTGGAAATAGCTCCTGAAAAAATGCTTTGTAAAAATTAATTTAATGTCAAAGCTCCTAGAATTTCCTCAGATAAAAACGGACCTCCCGGATAATGAGCTGTATAATCTAAATTCAACCATACTTGATCACGCTCGTCAATATGGTAATGCAACTGTTTGTTTCCACTTTCATTTACAAAAAGTACATTTTTAATTAAATAGTTCACAGTTTCTAGATCATTCATGGATCCAATTAAGATTTCGGGGTAGATGTGCCCTTTTGTATGAATTAGTCGTGGTGTACCACCAATAGCACGCACGGCTGCGGCCATTAATATAGAGTGATCATCACAATCTCCAGAGAAGTAATCCAGCGATTCACTAGCTGTTGCGATATAATCCCCATCCTTAGGGTCGTTTACGTAATTCCAGCGGTTATTAATTTCTTTGAAAACAGCAAAACATTGAATTATAGTTCGGTATTCAGAATATCCTTTTACATCCTTAAAGTTTTTGCTAGTTGCCATGATAGCAAAATTTCGCACTTTAGGATTTTTATATTCAATCGAAGTTAGAATCTTAGACTTATTGGGAAATGGAAGTAGTTTCGAAATTATAATATCTTGAGGATAAGGATTGTCTGACATAGTATAAATCATTGAATCATAATCTTCATAGACACTATTGAATCCATAGTTTCCAAAAACGGTACCGTAAAAAAGCAATAAAATATAGATAATGATGCATATGATAATAATCGTTCGCAACAATCTTAGAATAAGCTGAATAACAGTTATCAAAAGTATGAATAGCAAAATACGGTCTAAGTTGAAGTCCCAATTTAGCTCAATCAAGTTTTGGTGTGCGATGATGAATACAGGTACGGCTATTAAAATATTCAAAATAAAAATAATCACATCATCCCAAGGCTTTTGAACCCTGAGTTTCTGTTTTATATCTTGAAAAGAAAAGTTTTTAATATCCATCTTGCAATTTCGAAAAAGTAAAAGTTACAACGTTTTTACAATTTCCTCAAAAGTACCTATTTTATCAATGATTTTGAGATCAAATAACTGATTTTGGACATTGTTTAACAAATTTTTAGCCAATGGTTTTTGCGACCACTCCGTTAATGAAAGCCATTCTTGAATATCAGTCGTTTTTTGATGGTACCTATCAGCTAAAATTTGATCAATATTTGCGATAGTTTTAAAGTTTGCAGTCTTATTATTGATAACACTTAATATAGCTGTGATAATTTCAGGTTGTTTTTCTAAAACTTCCTCACGTACAGCAATAACAAAACAAGGCCATGGAGTAGGGCAGTCGCCAACGCGTCTAAAGATTCCTTTATCTACCAATGGCTTGGTCATGAAACGTTCCCACATAAAATAATCTGCAGTTCCAGCAGTTAATGATTCGACGGCGCCATCGATGGTATTTACTATTTCAAATTCTAAATTTGCGGTGTTCCAATTTTCATTTCCAGCATTGACATAAGCCATTAATTGTGATCCTGAACCAAGTCGTGAAATAGCCGCTTTTTTAAGTTTTAAATCCGCAATAGTTACATAACTCGAATTTGCAGCTACATGAATTCCCCAAATCAAAGGTGAATCTACATATACCTGAACTATCCTTGATGGATTTCCTGCGACAATATCTTTGACAATTCCCTCGGTTAAAATAACGGCGATGTCGGTTTCTCCTGATCGCAACATTTGGCACATTTTTCCAGTTCCTTCAGGAACGTCAGTCCATTGTAAATTGATGTTTTGCTGCTCAAATTCATTATTTTCAAGGGCTAAATGCCACGGTAAATTAAAATGTTCTGGTACTCCAGCTATTTTTATTGTAGTCATTATTTATTGCTATTATTTAATTCATACCAAATACACGGAAGCTTGTTCCATTCGAATTCATTTTTTGTTTGCATCCCTAATTTCTCAAGAATATGGCGCGAACCTTTATTATCAACATGTGCTGAAGCATATATCGTATTAATTTTCATGCTGTTGAAACCATAATCTAACCAAGCTTTGGCCGATTCATATCCATATCCTTTGCCCCAAAACGCTTCAATAAACCGATAGCCAATTTCGAAAAAATTCACGTGACCATTTTCAGATTCTGTGATGTATTTTATGCCGCACCATCCTATAAACTGACCAGTTTCTTTAAGAATAACAGCATACCTACCAATGCCGTTCTCTACGTATTGCTTCTGGATGTTGTTAATGTATTCCTGGCTTTGATCAATAATAAGAATAGGATTTTTACCCAGATATTTGTGCACATTAGGATTATTATCTAATGCAAACATTCCTTCTAGATCGCTGTCGAGAATTTCTCTTAAAAGTAATCGTTCTGTCTGAATGGTGATGCTCATGCTATTTGTTTTTTAGCCCTGATAGGAGCGGCATCTCCCGATTTAGAAAAACAAGGCTTTTTTAAGCTGTAGTTTTTCTAAATCGGGAATACAGCGGACAGCAGGAATTAGCTCCTAAAAATTTTAGTTAGCGGCCAATTTATCTAATGTGTACGCAATTAAAGCATCAACAGCTTTGTAAGGATCAGCGCTGAAAGTCCCTGAAGCACGGTTTGCAATAATAGCATTTAACGATAAAGCATGATGCCCTAAAAGCGCTGAAAGTCCATATATCGCAGCCGTTTCCATCTCTAGATTGGTGATTCTATTATTTTCGAATGTGAAGTTATCCATTTTAGAATTCAGTTTTTCATCTTGAATATTCAAACGCAAGACACGTCCTTGTGGTCCGTAAAATCCTCCAGCTGTAGCGGTGATTCCTTTGTGCATTTTGTCGCTTTCGATAACTTTTTCTAACTTCTCAGAGCAAGCAATTACATACGGCTTTCCTTTGCGAATGTCCCAATTAGTATGACTTACAAATGCGTCTTCGATTTTCTCATTTGAAACTTCGTCAATTAAGTACGAACGCAGCATGTTGTCAAGTCCTAGTCCAAATTTAGACATTACAAAACTATCAACAGGAATATCAGCGTGAAGCGAACCTGAAGTCCCTATACGAATGATATTTAGGCTTGTCAACTCTTTTTTAGGTTGGCGCGTTTCTAAGTCAATATTAACTAATGCGTCTAGTTCGTTAACGACAATATCAATATTATCAGGACCAATTCCGGTTGACATTACCGTGATTCTTTTTCCTTTGAACATCCCAGTTTGCGTTTTGAACTCTCTTTTTTGAGTCGAAAACTCTACGCTGTCAAAGAATTGCGTAATTTTTTCCACACGATTTTGATCACCTACAAAGATGATGTCGTGTGCAATGTTTTCGGGTTTTAAGTTTAAGTGGTAAACACTTCCGTCTGGATTTAATATTAATTCTGATGATTGTATCATTTAATTTTTGTTTTTTCCTCACCCTAGCCCTTTCCAAAGGAGAGGGAGTTAGTGCCAGATTTAGATTGATTTTATTTATACCGTTTTAGTTTCTCCCCTTCGGGGAGGCTATGAGGGGATTATCCACCTACACGTTTTACTTTGAATCCTTTTAGTTTCAATATTTCCATTATTTTGTCGCGGTAATCACCTTGAATAATAATTGAATCATCTTTGAAAGTACCACCAACACTTAATTTGGTCTTGATTTCTTTGGCTAAGATTTTAAAGTCTTCGTCGCTTCCTTCATAACCTTCAATAATAGTGGTTGCTTTGCCTTTTCTTTTTTCGAACTTACAAATCATAGGCTCTTTTTGAACGTATAATTCATGAGGCACTTCTTCAGCTTTTTCTTCGGGAAGTGGCTCGTGATCAGGGAAAAGGTTTTTTAATTGGTCTGCTAAGTCCATAACTTGAATTTTTTGTGACATTTTATTCTGCTATAAATGCACGCGGATGACGTAAATTTAAGCAAGTGGTCATCCATTTTATATTTGTTTCTCTACTTTAATAATGGATACTAATCTATTATATACCGTTTTATTTCGTTTTATTGGCACGCGGATGACGCGGGTTTAAGCGAATATTCACGGATTTTTTTAGTTTTATTATACTGTGTTTTTATTTTTTTTCTCCTCTTTAAAATGAGCGCTAATCTATTTTATATCATTTTACTACCTTTGAATGGCATGCGGATGACGCAGGTTTAAGCGAATATTCACAGATTTTTTATATTAGTTTTTGTTTATACTATTCGTTTAATATTATTCTGAAATACTTTTCTAATGAATTCAGGTTTTTTTCCAAAATTCAAAAGCAAACCGACTTCACATTCTGTAGATTTTAAATAATTTATTAATTGAAATTCGTTCTCCTCAACTAAATAATCTTGTGCTTTCAGTTCTAAAATTATTAAATCATTTACGATTATATCTGCAAAATATTCTCCCACTTCAATATTTTTATAGTATACCTTGATCTTTTTCTGAGCTTCCACCTTAAATCCATTTTCTTTTAGTTCATAATATAAGGCATTTTGATATACTCTTTCAAGAAATCCATACCCTAGTGCATTATAAACATCGTAAAAATGTTGCAATATGGATTTCGTTAACTCACGATGTAAAATACTACTCATAAATATAGAACTGAATTAATAAAATGCTTCAATTTACAATCAATCAGCGTAAACCCGTTTAAATCCGTGTTATCCGCGTTCAATTTTCTCACCTCTACAAGTATTCGTAATTTAACGATAGTGATCAAAAAGAAAAAAGACATTAAGTAAACTCAATGTCTTTTATTACTAGTAGTAAAATTAGGAATTATTTTTTTATTAAACCTAAATCTACTAAACGTTCATACAAATATTCACCTGAAGTAATGTCTTCAAATTGTTTTGGGTTTTCTGCATCAATACAGTTTTCCAAACAATTTAGTGGCATATCGCTTACTGGGTGCATAAAAAATGGAACGGAATATCTTGAAGTACCCCATAATTCTCTTGGCGGATTAACCACTTGATGAATTGTAGATTTCAATTTATTATTTGTGTGGCGAGATAACATATCTCCCACATTAATTACTAGCTCGTCCGATTCAGCGATGGCATCAATCCATTCACCTTCATGGTTTTGAACTTGTAACCCTTTTCCTTGTGCTCCCATTAACAAAGTGATCAAATTGATATCACCGTGAGCAGCAGCACGAATTGCATTTGCAGGTTCAGATGTAATAGGAGGGTAGTGAATAGGTCTTAGAATAGAATTTCCATCTTTGACATAATTGTCAAAGTAGAATTCGTCTAATCCTAAACGCAAAGCCAACGCTCTTAAAACATAAACTCCCGTTTTTTCAAGCATCTGATAAGCTTCCTTACCAACAGCGTTAAATTTAGGCAGTTCCTTCACTTGCACATTTTCAGGATATTCTGAAGCATATTTTGAATCTTCGCTCACATACTGACCGAAATGCCAAAATTCTTTCAAATCTCCTTCTTTTCTTCCTTTTGCATGTTCTGTTCCAAAAGATACATAACCACGTTGTCCTCCAATTCCTGGAATCTCATAACTACGTTTTGTTTCTAAAGGTAAAGAGAAAAAATTTCTAATTTCACCATACAGTTCCTCTACTAATTGATCATTTAAAAAATGACCTTTAAGCGCTACGAAGCCAATTTCTTCAAAAGCACTTCCGATTTCATTTACAAATTTTTGTTTACGTGCCGGATCATCCGACAGGAAATCACGTAAGTCAACACTAGGAATTTGTTGCATACTTATAAATTTATTTATTAATATAATAGTTATATTAATTTCATTGCGGTAAATGTAATAATTTTAATTGTAATCCTTTTTTATTGATTACTAATTTTTAGTATTGATTAACATCTACAATTATCAATTATCTAAGCTAATAGTTTACTTTTGTTTCTTATAAATCATAAAAAAGCGTCCTTGTTAGATCATTTAAAAATTGCCACAAAAGTTAATCACAGTAGTGTTGAGAAAGTATTAGTCCATAAACTTAAAAATCTCTCTTCACAAGAGGAATATGCAAACTTACTTTTTCAGCTTTACGGATTCTATTTTGAGTTAGAGAAAAAGGTGCACAGTATTATTGATCAAACGCTACTGCCTGATATTAGTAAAAGGGTTCATGTTGCCAATTTACATACTGATTTGGTAAACTTAAATCACAGCGTAGCTATTACCACTGCAAATAGATATCCTGATACAATTGCTTCTGTTTCTGAGGCCGTGGGCGTTTTATATGTTATCGAAGGTTCTACTTTAGGAGGGCAATTTATTGCTACAATGTTAAAAAAGCAACTGCCAACATTGACAGATTCACAAATAAATTATTTTCTTTCATATGGTGAGAATACCATGGAAATGTGGAAACAATTCAAGCTTTCGATCGAAGAAAAAGCAATTGATATAGATGAAAATAGTGCTTTAAATGCGGCACAAAACACATTTAAAGCACTAGAAGATTGGTTACAACTTAGTTTATAGGGAAATAGAGGTGTATTTTTACACCTTCACCCAGTATTCCTTCTGCAGTGACAAAACCATCGTGCTTGGTCATTATCTTTTTACATAAAGCAAGTCCAATTCCTGAACCGCCGTACTCTTCCTTATCATTTAAGCGAGAAAATATTTTGAAGATTTTCTCTTTATACTCATTGTCAAGTCCAATTCCGTTGTCAGCGACTTCTATAATGTGATAGCGTTTTCCATAACTATTTAAAGTTTCTGTTTTATCGCTTATCCTAACTTCTAAATCACGTAGCGGACTTTTAAATTTAATCGAATTATTAATTAGATTTGAAAGCAATTGTTTTAATAAAAACGGAACTCCCTTGATTGTAGGTAATTCTTCAACGATTAAAGTAGCTTCGTTTGAGTCAAAACTATCGATCAACTCTTCCTTGTTCAACTCGGCAAACAAAAAGTTCAAATCAATACATTCAAAATTTGAGTTTTGAGCACCGGTTTTAGTGTATTTTAATATATCCGTAATTAAGTTTTGCATGCGTTCGGCTGAACTTTGCATCTTCAAAATCTTATTTTGAACGTCTTCAGGAAGTGTTTTAAGCTCGTTACCTCCTACAAGCACAGATGCCATCATTCTTATTTTACGCAAAGGCTCTTGCAGATCGTGTGTACTAATCCAATTGATGTTTTCTAACTCTGCGTTAGTATCTCTTAGAATGGTATGCAAACGTCTTTGATTTTCTTTTTCCTCCAATAACAGTATTGTACGCAAGTTTATTTGTAAAAAGTTATGAAAACTATTTGTAGCACTTAGTTCGGCTTTTAGCCAAATACTACTTTGGTTTTTAATAGAATCAGCATATTTAGCAAACGATTTACGAGGTGTCAAGCGTTCAGTGCTGTCGTTACTTATCGTAGGGTCACCTCCCCAAAAGATATTTTTAATCGATTCCTCACGATACCAAATAATACAATCGCTCTCATTATTTAACGAATAATAATTTATTCCTGGAAAATTTGAAGATATAAAAGCAAGGTCTTTACTGATCGAAAGTAAAGAATCGGTTTCAAAGTGATCTCCTTTAACAAATTCAGATAAAAACAAGGCCAAACGCTTTGTGTTTTCTTCGGACGGAGTGTTGCCCACACCATAAAATTCATCGGCGATTATTGCAGTAAAACCCACACTATTGCATAAATCCATAACGGTTTCATTGGCAACCAGTTGTTGGATATCTTTTCTATCTAAATCTAATTTCTTTCCAATTAAGTTGTTTAATGCGTCCGAAGTACTTCGTGCAATTTCAAATTCTTCATTCAATAATCTGCCATCAATTTGCGAAGTAATAAAATGACCGTGCAATTTTACTGCTGATTTGATTTCTTCACTTAAATACTTTGGTTTAGAGTGATGACAAGTAATCATTCCCCACAACCTATTTTTATGAATTAACGAAATCGTTAATGTACTGCCTACTTTCATATTTTTTAAATACTCAATATGGATGGGCGATACACTACGCAGCACAGACAAGCTCAAATCTAAACGGCTGTTTTGTTCTGTGTCTAATTTAAAAAGCGGAACGGGAATGTAATCTACGTCCCCAATAATACGCAATTGATTGCGCAAATATAATTCTCTAGCTTGCGCAGGGATATCTGTGTGAGGGTAGTGTAAACCTAAATAAGGGTCTAAGTGAGGCTCCTTACTCTCAGCAATTACCTCTCCATTATAATCTTTATCAAAACGGTAAACGAGCACACGATCAAACTTTGTAATTTCTTTAATTGCTAATGCAACTACATCAGCAAGATCTAGTAAAGTATTGGTGTTTTCAATGTATGATAATAATTTTTTAGAGGAATTGTACAGGGAATTTTTTTCGTCAAATTGCGTATTTAAAGGTTCGAACTCCATTACAATTTCGTTGTCGCTTTTGTGTGCGCTAATGATGAAATCGGTTTCGTTGAGTTTGTAATTGATCGTTTTAACTTGATCCGTTTGTTCTGATTTAATTTCCTCTAAAAATTCTAAAATTGAAGCATCAAATAATTGAGAAAGCTCTTTACCTAAAGCTTGCTCGTAAGTTATACCAATAAACTGTTCGCAATTTGCGCTACAAACTGTTATTGTAAAAGAGCTTGAATCAATTGCAAGTAAAAAACCGTGTGGCTGAATTGATCCCGGTATATGTATAGGTTCGTCATCGCAATTATCTAAATTAACGAGACTGTCATTAAGAATATTTCTAAAACTCATTATTATAAAGTATCTTAAGTAATGTAGGTATTTAAGTTTGTTTATCTAAATAAAAAGTTCTTAGAATCTACATGATGATTTTCCCAATTAATACCCGCAAATGAAGTGATCAATTTTATTAAATCATTAAAATCGTAGGGTTTTATAGCATAATAACTTGCTCCTAAGGCTTTACATTTTTCAATAATTGAATTGTCAGAACTCGTAGAATACATCACCACAGGAAAACCTACTAATTTAGGATCGTTTCTAATTTCCTGTAAAAATTGGAAACCTGATTTCAAGGGCATGTTAATGTCTAAAAACAGTACTGAATTATTCTCTTCATTTTTTTTGATACCTTCAATTAAATTTTCACCGTCTTTAAAAACATCTAAGCTAATAGGGGAGTGAATAGCTTCAGATATTTGTTCGACAGCCTCGTTGAAGAACATTAAATCATCATCGTCGTCGTCTGCATAAAATATTTTAATATGTCGCATAATAGCTCAAGATTTACTTTATGTGATTAACATTATTTTAAGAACCACCGCAAAAATAAAACTTTAACATCAATTTACTACTTAAAATTTTAATAAAATTGAATGGACGCTCTCAAATAGTTTTTTAAATTAGATAATAGTAGAATTAAATAATAATATAACATTTTGAATTGCAAATGTTATATTTCTGTATATTTGATAGATGCAAAAATAGCTAATAATGAAATTTGAAAGAGCCAATCTAACTAACGATGTACTACTGGATTTGTACAAAAAAATTCTTAAACCAAGATTAATTGAGGAGAAAATGCTCATTTTAATCAGACAAGGAAAAGTTTCTAAATGGTTCTCTGGAATCGGTCAAGAAGCAATTGCTGTAGGAGTTACAGCTGCTTTAGATCAAGACGAATATGTTTTACCGATGCATCGCAATCTAGGTGTTTTTACTAGTCGAAATATACCATTATACCGTTTATTCTCACAATGGCAAGGCAAGGCAAGTGGTTTCACAAAGGGTCGTGATCGAAGTTTTCATTTTGGCACACAGCAATATAAAATTATCGGAATGATCTCGCATCTAGGCCCGCAACTAGGAGTCGCAGATGGGATAGCTCTTGCAAATAAATTAAAAAAGAATGGCAAAGTAACTGCCGTATTTACTGGTGAAGGTGCTACCTCTGAAGGAGATTTTCATGAGGCATTGAATATTGCATCAGTTTGGGAATTACCAGTTTTATTTGTTATCGAAAATAATGGTTACGGACTTTCGACTCCTACAAACGAGCAGTATCGTTGTGAAAATCTAGCTGATAAAGGCATTGGTTATGGCATGGAAAGTCATATCGTGGATGGAAATAACATATTAGAAGTTTACAATTTGATTTCGAATCTAAAGAAATCTATGGAAACTAATCCGCGACCAATTTTACTCGAATTTAAAACTTTTAGAATGCGTGGTCATGAGGAGGCGAGTGGTACAAAATACGTTCCGCAAGAATTAATGGATGGATGGGCAGTTAAAGACCCAGTCGAAAATTACCGACAATTTCTAAAAGCTGATAAAATTTTAACGGAGGAATTTGACGATAAATTACGCACAGAAATTAAAAAGGAAATTGATGAAGGTCTAGCTATAGCCAATGCTGAACCTGAGATACAAGCTTCTTTGAGTGAAGAGTTGAATGATGTGTATAAACCATTTGGATATAAAGAGGTTAGTCCATCTCAGGAAAAAGAAAAGATTCGATTTATAGATGCCATTTCTAATAGTTTACGAGAGTCAATGGAACGCCATAATAATTTGGTTATTATGGGACAAGACATCGCTGAATATGGTGGAGCGTTCAAAATAACAGATGGATTTGTATCACACTTTGGTAAACAAAGAGTAATCAATACACCTATTTGTGAGAGCGCTGTAGTATCAGCTGCCATGGGGTTATCAATTAACGGACACAAGGCAATTGTCGAAATGCAATTTGCTGATTTTGTATCTACAGGATTTAATCCTATTGTAAATTTACTCGCTAAATCGCACTATCGCTGGTTAGAAAAAGCAGATGTTGTGGTACGAATGCCGTGCGGCGGTGGCACACAAGCTGGACCTTTTCATTCGCAAACAAATGAGGCTTGGTTTACAAAAACTCCCGGACTTAAAGTGGTGTATCCCGCCTTTCCTTATGATGCAAAAGGACTCTTGAATGAATCGATAAATGATCCTAATCCTGTACTTTTTTTTGAACACAAACAATTATATCGCTCTATTTATCAAGAGGTGCCTACAAATTATTATACTTTACCATTAGGCAAAGCTGCCTTATTGAAAGAAGGTAACGATGTGACCATTATCGCTTTTGGAGCGGCAGTGCATTGGGCATTAGAAACCTTAGATAAAAACCCAAGTATTTCTGCTGACTTATTAGACTTGCGAACATTACAACCTCTAGATACCGAAGCTATTTACAAGTCAGTTAAGAAAACGGGAAGGGTCATAATTTATCAGGAAGATTCATTATTTGGCGGTATTGCTAGTGATATATCGGCATTGATAATGGAGGAATGTTTTAAATATCTAGATGCTCCAGTAAAACGGGTGGGGAGTCTCGATTCACCTATTCCATTTACCAAGGCTTTAGAAGATCAATATTTACCTAAAGGCCGATTTGAAAAAGAACTATTGGCGCTATTAGAATATTAAAAGTTAGCAAGTACACAGCATCCTTTTATGAGTTTCACTTGTAAAGGGATGTTTGCTTTTACAAAGGCTACTCAATTTATAGTGTAGGCCCGCCAATTTTTTCTATCTTTATTTCTTTAAACCTTACCAACATGAAAAAAATTCTAGTATCGCTTTTTATTTTGGGTGCCTTAGCTTCTTGTAAAAAGAAGGAAGATCCTAAAAAAACTGAAACTATAGATTCTAAATTCGAGAAATATAAAGAACATTTCATCACTAATTTATGGGATGTTTATCCTGATTGGGCTTCTAGTCAAGGGTATCACAAAGGAGACAGTATATTAAATGTCGCTGATTCTGCTTACACAAAATTACAATTGGATTTTGCCCACGTACAACTGGACTCCCTTCGTGCTTATCCTTTAGAACAGCTTTCGAATAATAATAAAACCGATTTACATCTTATTCAAAATCAACTACAGAGCACGATTTTTAATATCGACAAGTTAAAATCAGCAGAGTGGGATCCTTCGCAATATAATGTTTGTGGCTCTTTTGCTGAAATTCTAAACGGTAATTACGATTCGCTAGACGTGCGACTGCATCATTTTAATATCAAACTTAAAAATGTACCAGCATATTATGAAGCAGCCAAGAATAATATCAAGAACCCAACAATCGAACATACCGATCTAGCGATTGCTCAAAATTTAGGTGGAATTTCTGTTTTCGAAAAAGATTTAAATAGCGCTTTAAGCAAAAGCAAATTAAAGACTGCTGAGAAAAACCAAATCAAAGAAAGAGCCAAACTCGCCATTGCTGCCGTAAAAGAGTATGCTAAATGGCTGAAAGAATTAGATAATACAACGCCGCGCTCTTTTAGACTAGGAACTGATTTGTATGCTAAAAAGTTTGACTTAGACATACAGTCAAGTTTAGAAGTTGATTCTATTTTTAAAATTGCAATGACGCACAAGGCGGAGCTGCATCAAAAAATGTTTGTGATTGCAGATCGCCTTTGGGAGAAATACAATAAGAAAACAGTGAAACCTACGGATAGCTTGACTTTAATACGATCAGTTATTGATAAGATTTCTTTGCAACATACGACTCCAGCTAAATTTCAATCAGAAATCGAGAAGCAAATCCCAGAATTGGTCGCTTATGTTAAGGAGAAAGATTTACTGTATATAGATCCTTCAAAACCATTAGTGGTTAGAAAAGAACCTAGTTATATGGCGGGTGTTGCCGGTGCTTCAATTTCGGCTCCTGGACCTTACGATAAAAATGCAAATACCTATTATAATGTAGGGAGCATGGCTGGTTGGGATAAAGAAACTTCAGAAAGTTATTTAAGAGAGTACAATGATTATATTCTACAAATCTTAAATATTCATGAAGCCATTCCTGGACATTATACGCAGTTAGTTTATAGCAACCAATCACCAAGTATTATTAAATCAATTTTAGGAAACGGAGCGATGATCGAAGGTTGGGCTGTTTATACCGAGTTGATGATGCTAGAAAGTGGCTATAAAAATTCTGACGAGATGTGGCTAATGTATTATAAGTGGAATTTAAGAACTACTTGTAATATGATTTTAGATTATAGCGTGCATACTAAAGAGATGTCTCTTGAAGCTGCGATGCATCTATTAATGGTAGAAGCGTTCCAGCAACAAGCAGAAGCAGAAGGGAAATGGAAAAGAGTGACCTTATCACAAGTGCAATTATCTTCTTATTTCACTGGTTACACAGAGATATATTCTTTTAGAGAAATGTTGAAAAAGGAACAAAAAGATGCTTTTAATTTGAAAGAATTTCACGAGAAGTTCTTAAGCTATGGTAGTGCACCAGTTAAATATATAAAAGGGCTGATGCTCCAAGATGTTAAAAAGAAGTAATATTTAAAAGACCCAATTGGCACGTGCTAATTGGGTCTTTTTCTATTTTAAAAGTATCCTAATATCCAGTAGATAATTACAAATAGGATAATGGTACCAAAGCAGCCACCTCCTAATTTTTTGGCTCCCCAGCCAGCAAGTATTGTTTTAAAAAATCCGTTCATGGTTATAATTTTGGTTAGTATTTGTTTAATTTTCAATAAAAATAGGTATTAAATGCAACGATTTTAATTTTGAGTACAATGTTGTAAATATTGATGTTAATTGCGATATAATAAAGTTAGCTTAATAACAAATGTTATAGGATTACTTTGACTATATTTAATAATAGGGTATTTGCTACGCTATCTTTTAAGTGTACCTTTGCTTTTTTTTATCCTATTAATTATTAAATGTTGCCATGAAGCCGCTACTCGAAAAGAATATTTTAAAAGATGCCACGATTAACAAAGTGCAATTTGACAAAGAATGGTTCTATAATTTTGATGATATTGCTTTCTATTTAAAAGAAGATTTATCAGAAGTCGATACCATATTTTTACCCATGTTAATTGATGGCGAACAAGAATTTGTAAAATGCTGCACCTTTGAAGATGTCATAAGAGGTAGAAAGGAATTCAAATAAACTGTTTCTTTCTTTCCTAATTATTTAGTGGAAGCTTTAAAGAATTGATACCTAAAGAAAATGCTAACTTTTTGATTCTATTGAAATTTAAGTAATAGCAATTACTTGTAAATAAAACCACCAATGTTTTTATCACTATTTAACTGAGAAGAGAACGTTAAAATAGGTAGTAAAGCCATCTGAAAGCTGTAATTTTGGTATAATAAAACAAACAAATCATGAGTACAATAACAGTTGTGGCTAAAATTGTAGCCAAAGAAGAAAATAGAGCATTCGTTAAAGAGGAATTACTAAAATTAGTTACTGGAAGCCGTACAGAAGCTGGTTGTGTAAACTATAACTGCCTTCAAGACAACGAAGATGCCAATACTTTTATAATGTATGAAAATTGGAAAGATGCAGAGGCGCTTACTTTACATGCTGAAACGCCACATTACGTAGGATTTAAAAAAGCAGTTCAAGAAAGTCTAGCTGAATTATCATTAAATAAAATGACAACAATTTCTTAGAGCTATTACGGTCTTAAACTAGACTTAAATGGTTTCTGTCTTAATATAGAAAAGTCGCTGCAAAGCGGCTTTTTTTTGTCCAATTTAATCGAAATGAAATTATTGCAATTTTTCAAATGCTTTTATATTTTCGAAAATAAACAGATAGAGTCAATTTGTTTTATGATCTGCGCTATGTTTGAATTTGAAATATTATTTTTTTTTCGAACAATGCTCTAATGCTTTACATATTAAAGTAAATACAGTTTTTTCAAATTCTTTTAATTTTGACTTATGACTTATTTTATCAAGGTTTTATTTGGCCTTAATTTGCTTTTTTGGAGCGCTACTTTCGTTTAAAACGATTTAGAAAAATTAATAGATGATTCTTTGTAAGTGTCTAAATCATTAAAGAAAGAAGTGGGATGTCATTCCTTTTAGTATTCGAACCAAAACATGAGTTAAATTATTTACCTTGTACTAAATATAGTGCGATGGGAAACCAAGAAAAGATACTATTAAAAAATAGGTGGATAATATGAAACAATATGATGTCATAATAATTGGAGGAGGGCAAGCAGGAGTATCTGTGGCTTACTTTTTACGAAGAACCAATTTAGAATATCTTATCCTCGATAATCAATCAAAGCCTGGAGGTTCTTGGTTACAAACCTGGGATAGTTTAAAATTATTTTCTCCTGCTGCTTACAGTTCGTTATCTGGTTGGGCAATGCCACAAAGTGAGGAAGAATATCCAAGTAAAACAACGTTTATCGATTATCTTACACGGTATGAAAATAGATACAATTTCCCTATTCAAAGAGATACTGTAGTTGATAGTGTTGTCAAAGAAGGCACTATTTTTAAAATAGATACTTCAAAGGGAACTTTCTATTCAAAAACAGTGGTAAGTGCAACTGGTACCGCAAGAAATCCTTTTATACCAGCGTATCCTGATAACGAGAAATATATGGGAAAGCAAATCCATTCTCACGCTTACCGTAGTCCAGATATTTTCAAAAATCAAAGAGTCCTTGTTGTAGGTAGCGGAAATTCAGGAGCACAAATACTCGCAGAAGTATCAAAGCACGCGTTTACAAAATGGGTCACATTACAAGAGCCACATTTTCTAGCTGACGATATTGATGGTCGCTATTTATTTGAAGAAGCAAACAATACTTATTTTGGTAAAACAAATAACGTTGCTTCCGAAAAAATCACACTGTCTAGTATTGTTATGGTACAAACAATAAAGGAGGCTAGAGAAAGAGATGTGTTACATGCAGTAAGACCCTTCAAGTCCTTTTATGAAAAAGGAGTAATTTGGGATAATGGGGATAAGGAGCCATTTGATGCAGTCATTTGGTGCACTGGATTTAAAGCCAACTTAGATCATTTAAAATCTCTTGCAATTATCAATGACAACCAAATAAAAACCAATCCAGAAAGCACACAATCATCTGTGCTACCAAATTTATGGCTCGTTGGTTACGGGAACTGGACCGGTTTTGCTTCGGCTACAATCTATGGAGTAGGTAAAACAGCACGAAAAACGGTTGAAGAAATTAAAGGCTTCTTTGATATTAATCAATAGCAAGTATAAAAATTATATTAGACTTAAAAAGTAAATAAAATAAGAGATGAGTAAAAAAAGTATTGGATTATTAGGATTGGGCAGTCGTAGCACCTTGTATTACATTGAGCAGTTAAACCGACTTTACAATAAAAAAATGGGCGGCTACAGTACATTTCCTTTTGTGATGATCAATGCAAATTTTGATGCCATCAATTCCCTTTTACCCAATCCTTCGAATGAATTAGATGCTTTTGTAACAGAATATGTAACCAGACTCGAGAAACTAGAAATAATTGCGATTCTAATTCCTAATATCACATTGCACGAAACAATCGATAGATTAAAAATTCGTAAAAAGCTACTGCATCCTTTAGTTTTAACTACTAAAAAAATAATAGAGCAGGAGTGGAGCACAGTATTTTTATTTGGTTCGCTACATACTATGGAATCTAATTATGTTAGCTCTTACTTAGAAAACAGGGGTATTATTGTCGAAATCCCATCAAAAGAAGACCGTTTATTTATTGATACTGTTCGAAAGCAAGTCTACGCCAAAACTGAAACTCCAGATTTAATAGTTAGTTATCATAAGATGCTAGATAAATACACTGAAAAATTCCCTGTAATCCTGGCATGCACAGAGTTGTCCATTTTAAAACCAATTGATAATAATCGCATCATAGATATGGTGCAGTTGCAAGTAGAAGAGGCCGTTTTACTTACTAATTAACTTGCAAGTTTTACTAAGCGAGTGTAGTCATGTCTGGTTTCGTACAGAAGATATTGTACTATTTGCAACTTGATTTATGTTATAAAACGATCAAAAATTTTTAATCATTTTTTTGAGGACTGCTCTTTTATCTCAATTCAATTCGATCAATAATGAGTTTGAATTTTTCATTTTTCTTGTTGCCAATTAAAAAAGCTATTTCTTCAAAATATGGATCCGAAAAGTTCCGTTGTTCTAGTGTTCTACCTCTAAATGCAGGATACATGTTTTTGAGCTGAATTGTTATTTCCTGCCATTCTCCCGAAGTTGAAAAAGGTGCAATGAAGGAATGAGAGTCCGCCGAGTTTGTTTTTATCCTAAATTGATACTGTTTACCATCAGCTCGAAGTTTAATGACTATGCTGCTGTATCCTTCTGTTTTAACCTTTGGAAAGCGATACCGAACAGATGAAAAGCCTCCATTGTTTTCCAAAGAAATAGCGCCTTCAAACACAGCAAAACCATCCGAATTTAAACTGAAATTACCCGAAGATATTCCTCCCATGACAACATCATCTACCACTCGCCAATCTTGAATGTTAGATTTTTTAGTAAAATCAAAAAGTAGGAGTGGAGGTAGGGAAGAAAATAAAGTCATCATACAAATTAAATTTTTCATACTAATTCTTTTTTGATTGGTGAGATATTTAAATGAATTGCAATTAGCTACAATTTTTTAAACAATAGGAATTCCTATCCAATGCATTGTAAGCATTATTACAGCGGTTATTCCAAAACTGCACAGTGTAAGAACACGCCAATAAACAGACCTTCCGTTACCGAATCTCCAAATACGTTCACCAGCATTATCTCTGTTGGATTTCAATGTTAATTTCGACAATATGAATGTTGAAACAACAAAAGTAACTATAGCAATCAACCAAAACTTTATCATAATACATGCATTTAAAATAATAGTAATTTTCGAAATTATGTCTAACTGTTCCCTAAGCTTTTAGCCGCAACGAACACTAGTTGCCAAATCAAATTTAGCTATTTATTTTTGACTTCACTACCTTAATTATTCTAAATGATTGTGCATTATGGAAGTTCGTAACTTCTTAATTTTCCGCTTAATAAAAACTTGATGTGAAACGATAATTCCTCTAAACTCCAGCTAGCTCAAAATGGCTTTTAGTAATGCTTTTTTATATTATTATCTAGATTCGTAAATGGCACAAAACGCTTGTTAGTACCCTGGCGTTGTGCCGACCGTGGTTATTTGTCGTGCTGTTATCAAAATTGCTCTTCGTTTTGTCCGCCAATATTATGTTTCATTTTCTTTCCCATACTGCTCGTCAAATAGCCCGCAACAGTTTCATCTTTCTTTTGTCCGTCAGATAAATAGTCAATGTTTATTGAACAGTCACCAGTTATGTCAATCCAAACCGTTTCACTTTCTCCACTTTCTAATTTGTCAATATGTTCACCGCCACAACCAACGATATTTATGTTTGTCAAAGTTGTTTGTGTCGAGTTTGTAAAAGTAATTCTCATTGTGTTGAGCAAAATTATAACTATCCAACAGTAAAAAAGCATTACCGGAATATTAAGCAACATAAGTCCGCAAGTCGTAAATAATTTTATTCTATTGTCTTTGTCGTTTTTAGCTTTTACTAAAATTGAAATTAAAACACCAGCATTTAGCAAACCTGCCAATCCAATAAAACCGTAACCAATGAAAAGTAATTCAAACGAAGAGGTCAGGAAGTAGAGTCCGAAAATGCCTGTCCCAAGCAAGAATGAAATTAATGCTGTTTGTCGTACGAGTTTTATGTGTCGTTTTGTTGTCATACGTTTGGTGCTACCGTTATGCATCTCATTAAGCCAGATTCCCAGCTATTGCTTACTAGCTGTTGTGTGCTGGTTATTTTGGGTTTTATTCTAATTATATAAATTTGGCTTTATAATCCCTTTTTTAGCAAAGTGATCTTCATTCATTTCAAAATGCATTTGGGTCATTTGGTTTAAATAATCTTTTAACGGTTTTAAACCATATTCGCTTCGTCGTTTGTCAACATTTAAACTGTCAATTAAACCATTTTTGGGTTTTGCTTGTCCGTTCATTCTGTAATCAACTTGAGTTCCAAACATTTGTTTTTCGCCATTATTTGAATTAACTCGATCCATTAAATATGCGTAATTATTCGGATTTGCATTTCCTCTTTTAACTGCTTTTTTCATCGATTTCAATATTTTCCTTTGAAATTCAGGAAACTTGTCACTATGTTGAACAGATAGCCAAAAATCATTGCTTCCACTTTCTCCCAATTCATTAATCCCTAAATATCCTTATTTTTTGAATAAACTTTCGGTTCTGTTTTTGTTTTTTGTGAAGACACTATCTTTAAATTTCTCCCAGTTTTCATTTGGGTAATTTATGAAGTCACCATTTGGTTTTGGAGCAGCAGCAATTTGGTCGATTTTATGCATTTCTGTAAATTCTGCTTTCAGATTTTCAGATTCAGTTTTACTTAATTTAGTTGTTGAACAACTAAAAATTAAAAAAGTAAATATTAAAACTAATTTTTTCATTTCCAAATTTAGATTTTTTTTGGCTTTTTTTTTTCGCCATTTTGATTTTACTTACACACAATGTTATGCTACTTTGAGATGATTGTGGACTTTTGAAAACGAGTACTTTCGGTAGAACGAAAAGTTAATGCGAAATGGTAATTTCACTAAATTCCAGCTATACCAAAACAGCGGTTGGGCATAGTGATTTTATTTAATTCAATAGCCAATTTATGCAATTTTCTATTTCTTGAAAATGATTGGGAAGCATATTTTGTAAAGTTGTTTGTTCTAAAGTATTTGTGAAATTTGCCCAGACCATTTCATTTTTGCCTGTAAGGTTTAGATGATTTTCTATTGTTCCATATTTCCAAATCCAAATGTTTTGAACTTGCATTTTAGTAAATATGTTTTCTATATTTTGAGTTACAATCGGACTTTGTGCTAAAATTGTAAATCCTTCGGCTGCTGAAATTGAGTTACTAGATTTAGCTGGCCAACCATCAGTTCCAATAAAAATATTATTTGCTAACGCAATATTTCCAATTTCAGTTAAACAAGCTGTGATATCAGTATCTTCAACTTGTAAATATCCTTCAGATATTCCATTTTTTAAAGCAAAGTCTAAATCGGCAATAGATTTTGTAGGTAAATCCATTGTAGATAGTACTTGCATTGATTTTTTTATGTTACTTGAACCATCAAGCTTTACAAGTGCTGTTTTATGATGCAAAATAGTTCTGCCAGAAACTTTCTCAATAATTAAGGGCAATAATTTATTTTCTGTTTTTCCTTCTACTAAAATTACTTTTTCTGAAAAAAGTATGTTACTAGAATTACTTAATGAATACATCAAAGTTAATTGATGCTGTGCAATTTGTTCAACTGTTGGCACTGCAGATTTTAATGTAGTTCTTTTAAATGTACCTAATAAACTATTTTTCCTGACTAGTACAGTATTTCCTACGTCTTTTTGAGTAATCATAAAAGGTGAATGAGTTGAGAAAATCACTTGATAACCTTGAGTTGATAAAATATTAAGTGATTTTCTTAATATTTCAATTGCTTGAGGATGAAGATAAAGTTCTGGTTCATCAATTAAAAGCAAAGTTGTTGTTCTGTTTTGCTGGGCAAGTAATTTTAAGTTTGCCAGATGTCTGATTAATGTCATTTGGATTGATCTTTGTGCACCGTGACCAAGTGAACTTACGTCTTTCGGATTAGGAAGTAGGTTTTCATAAACTTTTATGGTTCCTTTTCTAAATACCTCTTTTAATTCGGGTGTTGGTATATGAACTTTTACCGTAATATCAGGAAAAAAAGCATCTAATTTACCATTAATTTCTTGATCAAAACTCACTAGTTCAGGGGCACGATGAATTCCTTCTGCATCTAAAATTTGTTTTAATCCTCCCAAAGCTGCATTTACTTGTTCCCCATACTGCAATTCAATTGGTCCAATAATTTCAGCGAGTAATTTACCGATAGTTGAAGTTGTGCTAGAACGTGAAATATCTTCTTCGGAATTTTCCATAGCACCTATGTGAATTGGTTCAGGAAATAAATCTTTTATCGCATTGTCTATTCCAGCTGGATTATTCTGCCAAGTAATTCCATCATTTGGATCAAGCACCATTAACTTAATTTGAGCAACACCTTGTCCTGGAGTTTCTTGAATTCTTTTTATTGTCAGAATTTCATTTTGGAGGAATGGTTCAATTCTTGCGCGGTGAGTTTGCTCAATATTATCTAGAATATCAATAGTTATTCCTTCAATTTTAGCTATCATCGTTATCGGTTGAGTGATGTCGTTAAAACAAGAAGTGCTTAACGAGCTTTTCCTCAAAACCCATTTTATAGCTTCTAATATGTTAGATTTTCCCGCATTGTTGTAGCCTACAAGTGGAGTAAAGTTTGAAAGTTCAAATTCTTGATTTTTTATTGATTTAAAATTCTTAATATGAATATTACTTATAATATGTCCCATTCTTCTGTGTGTTGCGGTAAATTGTGCCTAACGTTATGCCACTTAGCGATGTGGCGGATAAAAAAAGCCTAAACTTTCGGTTAAACACAGGCCTCTTTTAAATTTACTTACTTTCGTTTTAGCGATTAAACCGCTATTATTTTTATACATTGTTGCCAGTAGTATTTTTAATAATAAACTTTAATTTTATTTGGTACTTTATAAAACTGTAAAAATTTTCTAATTCTTACAGACGTTTTGGTTCCGTTTATATAAGTTTTCTCCCAAACATTCAATTTTTTAATAATCGCTAAAATATCTTTTTCAAAATTTGTTTTAGGTTTTCTGATCTCAATATTTTTCGGTTTATTAAGATTGTAAATTGAATCAACGATTTCATTGTTTTCAGTCCTCTCATGTTCTTTAGAACTTAAATTCGCAGAAATTAGATTTCCATTTTTGTCAATGTCAACTACAATATCGACTCTATTTTCTTCGTATTCTTCTCCATAATTTTTATCCCTATAAATCCTTAATATAGAGTCTAAATCGGCTTTTGGTTTTGCATTGGTAAAATGACCTTCCAAGTTTGTGAATGTGTATTTATCAATTTTAAAGTTATTTGCATTATTTAATACTTTTTGCTCACTTATGCAAATAGCTCCATTATCAATAGGTTTTGAGTTAGAACAATAGTAACCAAAAGACAATTTGTCTTTCCAATGATAAGCATACACAAGCCATTTTTCGTTCTTATTTATATACCAGTCACAAGATGTCCATTCACCAGTATATTTTGCTTCAGACTTAAACTTAAATTCTAATGTTTTTGGATAGTCACTTTTTTTATAGTGTTTTGTAATATCAAAAGTTACAGTAAAAGTCAGAGAATCTTTTGCATAAACTTTAGAAATTACTTTACCTTCAAAAACATATTTTGAAGATATAAATTCAACAATTGGTTTTGGACTTTCACAATCGCAGGCAATCGTTTTAAAAAACGAAAATATACAAAGCACTAAAAATATTGTTTTTTTCATATTACTGGCAACTCTTAAATAAGCTATACAAACCTTCGCAAACCAACCTAAATCAGCTGTATTAGCGAAACTACATTTCAATTTCAAATATAGAAAATTTATCTTACAAAAAATAAAAATGATTATTTAACATTCAAAAACCTAGAATACTATGTGAATCTAAGTTTTCAAAAAGGCGCAGGGGAGTTGTTGAAATATTTCTACTCCTTATTTTTATCAATTTTATTTACTTAATTTTAGAATAAAATCTTAAAATTAAATTCTTTACATACTATAGAAAATTAGGATTTCGATTGAAAGAAATTCAAGAAAAGTAAATCTGTAATCTTGTTTGTCAATTTTAATAGCTTTCGAACAATACTAATTTTAAAAAAATGAATTTACTAAATGATTCTCTTTTTAAAATTCGAACTAAATATTTCAAACTTTATATTTTAACCAAACACTTTATAAATTCCAGAGATTACTAGAACTATCTTAAACCATAATTTTATCATTTCAATATTCTTAAAACCTTTGGCAACATACAGTACAATCTAATAAACGATTCAAGACATAAATTAAAGCTGCAAAACCCCTACTTTCTTACAGCATACAAATGAACTATAATTTATATTATGTAAAATAGAAAATGTAAAACTACTCTATGCTAACTTATAATCAATTGATTTGCTGTTTATAATTAGTAACACGACTTAGGCTCCAACAGTACTATTTCCCGAAAAAAATCATAATTTGCTAACAAAAGCCAACACATTAAATTTCTTTACAATCATTTTATAATTATAGAATGCAATATGCGTTCTATTCCATATATATTTTATTAATTTTGTTTCACTAAATAATTTCAAGTATGAATACAATTGCAAATAACATTGCCGACTTTCTTAAGGAATATGCACCATTTAAATATTTAAGTTTTGATGAGTTAGCTGCAATTGCCACAAATATTCGAGTATTAAATTTAGAGGTCAACAAAACCTTGTTTAAAGTTGATGGTCCTTTGCACGATGTCTTTTACGTTGTCGCATCTGGTTTGGTCAACTTAACGGTTATCGTAGATGCCGAAGAAAATATTTTGAACAAATGTCATGAAGGTGCCATTTTTGGTTTACGCCCATTTTTTGCCAAGAATAATTATACAATGACTGCAAAAGCGCGTGAAGAAAGTATTTTATATGCCATACCTATCGCTGTATTCAGACCTTTTGTAGCTAACAATACCGACGTGCTTAATTTTCTGTTGGAGAATTTTGCTGTTAACACGCGAAATTCTAAAGACAAAGAAAGTTTGCACAACAATCAGATTTCAGATTCTGTTTTTTATACGGGACAAACATCTGAAATGCAGTATTTCCAAACCTTGTCGTATAATAACAATCCTATCACGGTTTCCCATTCTGATACTGTTCAAGAAACAGCGCAGTTAATGGCGGAATCTAAAAATACTTGTGCCGTGATATGCAGTAACAAAATTCCGCTTGGGATCGTTACGGATAGCGATATGTCGTCTAAAATTGCCACCGGAAGATTTCCCGTAACGACTACCATAGATAAAATTATGGTGTATCCGGTGATCACGGTTTTAGAAAACGTTTCTCTAGCCGAAGCACAACTATTAATGCTCAAGAATAACGTTTCGCATTTGTGTGTAACTCAAGATGGTTCTGATAAATCTGCTGTTAAAGGTGTAATTTCAGAACATGATTTGGTTGTCGCTCAAGCAAACAATCCAGGTGTTTTAGTTAAAGAAATTAAACGTGCTCACAATGTAAACGATTTAAAACAAATACGTTTTAGACTAGCTGATTTGGTTCAGAATTCGATCCAAAAGAACATTCCGCTAACGCATGTGAACAACATTGCTAGCGAAATCACTTTTGCTTTATTAAAACGTGCTATCGAACTGTCCATTTTAGAATTGGGCTCCCCTCCTGCTCGTTTTGCGTGGTTAAGCATTGGTAGCCAGGGTCGTAAGGAACAATTACTACCTACAGATCAAGACAGTATCTTAATATTTGAGGATGTCACTCCTGAAAAGTATCGAGAGGTGAAAGATTACTTCTTGAATCTCGCTAGCAAAACAACTGATTTGTTAGAAGGTGTAGGTTACGAAGCTTGTCCTAATGGTCACATGGCTAAGAATATTTTGTGGTGTAAATCACTCACTGACTGGATGAAACAGTACAACAACTGGATTAATACTCCTGGCGAACATAGCGGTGATTTAAGCAGCATCTTTTTTGACTATGAATTAGTTTATGGCGAACAAAAAATTGAAGATGCCATTAGCAGCACTGTTTTTCAAAATATGGAAAACAATACTTTATTCTTTGATTTTTTAGGAAATGATGCATTGCGCAAAAATTCACCTTTAACGTTTTTCAAAAATTTCAATGTTGAAGAAGAAGGATCGCATAAAGATAAATTCGACATAAAAACAAAAGCTTTAATGCCATTAATTGATGGTGCGCGTTTGTTTACTTTGAGCTTTAAAGTAAAAGGAATCAACAACACTTACATCCGTTTTAAACAGTTGGCCATGGTAGATCCCAAGCATGCTGAAACCTATTTAGAATGTGCTGAAGCGTTTTTAGTACTTTCGAAAATTAGAACTTTAGAGGGAATAAAAAATGATAATTCGGGACAATTTGTTAATTTAGAGGAATTATCTAAGATAGATAGAGACAAATTAAAGAATGCTTTAGCGCCGATGCGAAAGCTAGAAGACCTAATTAAAGACAAATTCCAACTGACACATTTTTCATAACTATGCTAGACTGGCTTAAAAATATAAACAAAGAGTATCCTGAATTTTACAAAGAGTATCTGGCTAAATTTAGCGAAAAATCAAACAGATACGTCATGCTATCAACTGAAACTACGGGATTAAATCCTAAGGATGATGTTGTGTTGACCATATCTGCTTTTGCGGTCGTTGATGACAGTATTTTAATTGGGGATAATTTTGAACACATTTTATTACAGTACAAATACTTTCATGACAACAAACTTTCTAATGAGTTTATTATCGAAAGTAAAATGGAAAAACTTAGTGAGCCTGAAGCAATCGAGAAATTCATCAACTACTTAGGTAACGCCGTAATCGTAGGTCATCACATCGATTTTGATGTCGAAATGATTAATGCTTCATTAGAACGTTTGGGATGCGGTCGTTTAAAAAATGAAGCACTGGATATCGATATTATGTACCGAAAATTACAGGACATAACAGATAAAGAGTTCTCCTTAGTGGAACTTTCTGAAGCTTTTAAAACTCCTATTAGTGATCGAAATTCTTCGGCAGATGATGCCTACACGATCGCTGTACTATTTTTAAAACTCAAATCAAGACTGCGCATTAAATAATTATGACATTGTAATAATGTACTCGTAGTTCCCATGATGCGATATCGATACAGGTACTGTTTGTGTAGTTTCTGGCTGTACTAAATAAGGAACGCCTTCTTTTTTTAAGATTAATTTTCGGTCTTTTAAAAACACAATATTTTCTAATATTTTGGTATCAACAGCAGCAATTGTGTGAATATGATCTGGCTTTACAACCGTTTTTGTGTAATATGTTTTTCCTTGGCAGTACACTGTTCCTTGCAGTTCATTCACATAAGTACAAACGAGCTGCAAAGGCATGAATGCTCGTAAACCGGTGTCGCGATTAAAAATCTTGTAAGCAGCTTCTTTTCTACTCCACAGATTCCAGACCATTACATCTTGATTATTGGCAGTTTTAATTAACGCTATTTCTTCTTCAGTAAAAAGCTTTTCTAGATAACCTTTGCGCCGCCAGTTATTTTCATTTTTGGCTGTAGCCAAATCAACAACATCATTACCTATCATAAATAACTATTTGATTGAAAGAGATTTATAACACCTTATATAAAGTATTAATGTCAGTTATTTCGAAGCTAGTTTTTCTTCAACAATAGCAATTGTTGCTTCGATATTCAGCATTTTTTCCATCGATTCATTATCAATTTGGATATCAAAGAAGTCTTCAACATCTAAAATGATATCTACTAAATTGGCAGAGTTGATATTTAAATCTTTTATAAAATCTGTTTGTTCTGTTAAGTTATCAAGGGCCTCTTTATCGCCTACGAAAGGTGTGATGATATTTTTCAAATTTTCGATAATAGTAATTCTGTCCATTTATTTTATTTTTCAAATTTTTTAAATACAATACAACCGTTCACATCTCCAAAGCCAAAACTAGCTTTTACTACAATGTTTACCGGCATTTCAATTAATTTCTGAGGCACTTTATTGGCATCGATGATGGCAGTCACTTCAGGATGCAAATCTTCACAATTAATTGAAGGGAATACAAAATTTTCATGAATTTGCAATACACTAGCAACACTTTCAATACTTCCCGCTGCTGACAAACAATGCCCTATCATGGATTTTAGCGAATTAATATAAGGAAAGTTAGCATTTTTTAATCCTAGCGCTTGATTCCAGTTCCCAATTTCGAATCCATCTTTTGTAGTCGCAGTGAGGTGTCCGTTGATGGCATCAATTTCCTCTGGATTTATCCCACTGTTTTTTACAGCCTGTTTTATACATCTTTGTACGGCTACGGCATTAGGCGCTGTCATTGTGCCACTACCTCTTTGTCCTCCAGAATTTATATTGCCACCTAGGATTTCAGCATATATTTTGGCCCCTCTCGCCAATGCGCACTCTAAATCTTCAACAACAAATGCCCCTGCTCCACTTCCTGGAACAAAACCTGATGCCGTTGCGCTGAGCGGTCTCGATCCTTTTTCTGGCGTATCATTGTGTTTAAAAGTACACACTCGCATAGCATCAAATCCGCCCCAGATGTAAGGTCCAGAATCACTAGTGCTTCCCGCGAGAATTCTTTTGGCTTGTCCGGATTGTATTCGATCAAAAGCCATCATTAAACTCTCCGTTCCGGTCGTACACGCTGACGAATTTGTAGTCACTTGGTTTCCTAATCCTAATTTACCACCCAAGTACGCACTAATGCCGCTATTCATCGTTTGCGCTACAGCCGTACTCCCCAAACGTTTGGTTTGGTAATCATCAATCTTATAAATGCTTTCGCGAAATTTTTCAATACCTGATGTCCCAGCACCAAAAATGGTCCCGCTATCCCAATCTGGATTTTCTCCTTCCTTTATTTCGAGTCCTGCATCTTTCCATGCATCTAAGCCAGCAATCACGCCATAGAGAATTCCGGAAGAGTTGAAGTTTCGCAATTCCAGTTCCGTGAAATATTCTAACGCTTTCTCGGTTGAAATAGTTGGCGTACCTGAAATTTGACATGAGAATTTTAAACGTGCTAACTCAGGATCTTTTTTAATTCCCGATAGACCATTTTTTATTGCATGCGTAAATTCCTGAAGTCCCACCCCATTAGGAGCGACGACACCCATTCCTGTAATGACCACTCTCCTATTCATCTTTATTTTTATTTTGGATAATCATTCCGGCTATTTCTCCTTTACACACTTCGATCCCTGCTTCATTTCGCATACTGACTTTACACTTTAATTTTCCGAATCGAAAGTATATTTTTTCAGATGAAACAGTTACTTTTTCATTAGGATATACTGCTTTTAGAAACTCGATACTGCTTGATGTTAAAGCAATTGAAACTCCAGAGTTAATATCTTTGTCTAATAAATAAATTCCCAAGCAAACTACCCCTATCTGAGCCATTGTTTCACTGAGAATTACTCCAGGAGTTACCGGATTGTCTTTAAAATGTCCTTTGTAAAAATCAGCATTTTCATTGAAAGTGTAAGTTCCCAACACACCATTATCACTAATTTTTGTAAGGCTATCAACAAACAAAAAAGGCTTCGTATAGGGTAATTGATTTAAAATTGCAGTTGTATCCATTAGATTCAAAAATTAAAATTCAAGTAGCACCCTTTGTGCAGAAAATCCAGGTCCAAAACTCAACATCAATCCTTTTTCACCAGCCTTAGGTTTGCTATCCATAATTCTCTCTAGAACGTATAAAACGGTGGCACTAGACATGTTTCCATATAACTGAAGAACCGCTTTAGTATCGTCGATGTTTTTACCCAAATCAGAAAATAAGGCTTCAACTGTTTGCACAATTTTTTTTCCGCCTGGATGAAATATCAAATGTTCTAATTCTTCAATTTTTAAATTATTTTTTTCTAAAAAAGGATGGATTATCGCTGGAAAATGCGAAGCAATAGTATCTGGAACTGCAATATCAAGAACCATTTGTAAGCCTGAATTGGTTAATTTAAAACCCATCATGTGTTCGTTATCATAAAAATGATACATCGCTTCATCAAGAATTTTTGGTCCTTCATCCTCCTCGCAAGAAGAAAGTAAAACACAGGCAGCACCATCACCAAAAATGGCAGCACTTACAATATTTGCCATTGAAAAATCATCCAACTGAAACGTGGCCGTGGGGCTTTCAACAGCAATTACAGCTGCTCTTTTACCAGGATTGGCTTTTAAAAAATTCTTAGCATATATAATTCCCGAAACTCCAGCTGCACATCCCATTTCTGTAACGGGTAATCGCACAATATCTTGTCTTAATTTTAATTTATTGATTAAGTACGCATCTAGGGACGGAATCATGATTCCGGTACAGCTCACTGTGATGATAAAATCTAAATCTTCTGCTTGCCAATTGGACTTTTCTAAAGCTTTAATAAGCACTTTTTCGCCTAAATCGATTACTTCTCGAGTATAAATATCATTGCGCTCTTCAAAAGACGACTGTGTAAAAACTTCGATAGGATCCATTATAGAATACCTTTTGTCTACGGCAGCTCCTTCAAAAATCTTTTTGACTTTTCGAATAAAACGATCGTCTTGATTCATCAACCAATGATCTAGAAAAGGAAGGATCTCCTCGGTGGTTCTTGAATATTTAGGTAATTGCTTGCTAACTGAACTTATTTTTACACTCATATTTTATATATTATCCATTGGTACCTGAAAGCCCATTTCCATTTAACATCGTATTTTCTGAAACCTAATTTTTCAGAAAACTGAATCAAGTCAACCTTCTTGAATCCTCTTAATATCGAAACCAATCCATCTTCGCGTGACATATCATTTAATCGAAATACTTTACACAACGCTTGGAATGAACGATACGCTATTTTACTTCTATGCAAGTCATTGATCACAACACCTAAGGTAGCGTTCTTATAAAAAACACTAAGCAATTTTTCAATTTGATCGTCTTTAAAATGATGCAATGTCAATGTGCAAAGTACAATGTCATATTTAAGATTTTCAAATTCTTTATCGAATATATCTTCGCATCGATAGGAAATATTAGTGTAGTTTTTAGATAAGTCTCTGGCATGCGTAATCGTAAAATTATTAGCATCGATTCCAATCAAATTAAAAGTAAGCCCTTTAGTTGTTGCATAATCTGCTAGCGCTCTCAACATATCGCCATTACCACATCCCACGTCGACAATGGTAAATTTTCTATCTTGTTCAGCAGTAGACAACATGTCCTTCACTCCATGAAGTGTTAGTTTATTGCCGCCTAGCAATTGATTGATGCTCGCTATTTTATCTAGGGCATCACGAAGTATTTCGCCTTCCATGGCAAAATCGTCCATGATTTCCTCTTGATCTGTTCTGTATTTTGTTGTTAAGCCCATTTATGATTCAACTGTAAGTGGTTTTCCATGCGTTTGCTTGATAATGTAAGGTAAGATAAATTTGAAGGTAGTAACCATTTTTAGAACCAAATTAGCATTCTTTTTATTTTCTAAGATTAAAGACAAAAAGCGTCCTGCCTGCAACCTTTTTTTAAATGTAAGATTCCACTTTTTTTGGTATTCCTTTTCTAATTCTGCTCTCGTTCCTATCGTCTTACTATTGTATTTTATGATTAGTTCTGATGCAATTTTTGCGCTGTGAATCG
Source organism: Flavobacterium frigidarium DSM 17623 (assembly GCF_000425505.1). Lineage (GTDB taxonomy): Bacteria > Bacteroidota > Bacteroidia > Flavobacteriales > Flavobacteriaceae > Flavobacterium > Flavobacterium frigidarium. Next base: position 260,616 of record NZ_KE384392.1, read on the forward strand.
CCATAGCCATTCCGTTACCACAAAGCGGATGAATTAGGCCTGCAGTATCCCCAATCATGATAATATGATCTTCTATTGCTTTCTTTTTATCGAATGAGATTTGGCTTATAGTCAGTTGTTTGTCAAATAACATCGTACTATTTTCAAATATCTTTTTGAGATGGGGATTTTTAGCCATCACCTGCGATTGAAAATCAGTTATGTTTTTGTATTTTTTGAAAGACTTGTAATCAGCCAAATAACAAATATTTACAATATCGTTTTCAATCTTAGAAACACCGCAATAACCACCATCAAAATTGTGTAGTGCAACTAAATCCTTCTGCATTGTGAAATGGTAATGCGCTTTCACTGCAAGCCACTTTGATTGCTTCTTGAAAAATGGTCGCTGTAATTTCTGGTCGATATTAGAACGTTTGCCAAAAGCGCCTAGAACCAAATCCGCAGTTAAAATCTTATCAGCTTGAGTAGTTATGGTAAATAAATTGTTCTCGAAATCAATATTTTCAACCTGATCAATAATTATTTTACAACCATTAGAAACCGCTTTTTTATACAGATAATGGTCTAATGCGTATCTACTAATTCCAAAACCTCCTAATGGTAATGTAGTCGAAAGAATACTTCCATCCACGTTAGAAAACTGTAAATCAGTTATCTCTGAAGGTTTAATTGTAGTAAGATCAATCCCTAAATAATGAAAGTAAGGTACCACTTCATTGGAAATATATTCACCACATACTTTATGCCTAGGATAATTATTTTTTTCGATTAAAGTAACATCGATACCGTACTTAGATAGATGAAGCGCAGCCGTAAGACCAGCTAAACCACCTCCAATAATTAGCACTTTTTTTGAGTTCATCGTGAAGTAAATATATACATTAACATGATGATGAAGTTATGCAATTTAAAGCTTACTTTATAAAACTATAAGATTATATAGTTGATTTTAATTAAAGTCATCATTAATAGTAACATTTGATTTTTTTTGCAAATGAGCGTACTTATTACCCGTGAACTCTTCGAAAACCTCTAATTCGAATTCACTTGTAATCGTCAATAAATGATCAAAAATATCAGAAATTATGTTTTCGTATTTTAACCAATCCTTCTCTGAACTAAAGCAGTAAATCTCTAGTGGTAACCCTTTAGAAGTCGCTTCTAATTGTCGCACCATAATCATCATGTCTTTATTAATATGTGGATTTGCGGTGATGTATTTCTCAGCATAAATTCTAAAAACACCCACGTTGCTTAATCTTCTTATTGTTGCTGGGGTTTCTTCATTTTCTGCTAATTCTGTGTTGTATTTATTGACTGCAGTTGTTTGATCATTGATATAAGATTTAATTAACTTGTAAGAACGAAACTTATCTAACATTTGTTCGTCACAAAATTTAAAACTGCTTACTTTTAAATAAATGGCTCTTTTAATTCGTCGACCTCCTGAATTGCTCATTCCACGCCAGTTTTTGAAAGAATCTGTAATGAAAGCGTATGTGGGAATAGTAGTGATTGTTTTATCCCAGTTCTGAACTTTTACTGTGTTTAAGTTAATAGACAGAACATCACCATCTGCATCAAATTTCGGCATCGAAATCCAATCTCCCACGCGCACCATGTCATAAACAGACATTTGTACACTGGCAACAAAACCTAGGATCGTATCTTTAAAAATCAGTAGTAAAATAGCAGTCATGGCTCCCATGGCGCCAAGAAAGTAAAACGGACTTTTTCCTAAAATTAAGGAGAGTACTAATATTAAACCAACGAAGTAGACCACAATTTTCAAGACTTGAATATAGGTGGTAATTGGTTTGTCTCGAAGCCCTTTTGTACCAGATAAGATTACTCCAAATACAGATAAAAGATTTAGAAGCGACCTGAAGATTACGATGATTATAAAAACATTCGAAAGTAAAATTACATACTTGATAAGCGAAGGAAAATCCCCAAAAATATAAGGTGCCGCTAGGACAATAATGAAGGCAGGCACGAGATAAGCAATTTTTTCGAAAACCTTCTTTTCCACTAGAATATCATCCCATGTTGCCTTTGTTTTTAAAATGAATTTGTTGACTAAACTTACTACAAAATATTTAGTTACAAAGTAAGCGATCATGCTTACAATAAAAAGTACAGCTATGAGTGTTAGTAGTTTTAAGTAGAGCGCTAAGGTAGTATCGAGTCCAAAATCATTGATAAAAAGATTATCTAACCAATCTGCAATATTGTATTTATTTTCTAGTTCTTTCATTATAAAATAAGCATTAAATGTAAATATAGCATTCCTAATAGGACTAGTCGAAGACTCGCTCAAAGATTATAATAGGATTAACAAACGAACGCTTGATAATTATGAAATAGCAATAAAAATAAATGCCCTTTCAATTTAAATTGAAAGGGCATTATAAAGACAATTTTAAAATATTATTTAGAACCTTCTTTTATATGTTCGATAATTTCGGGATTCAGTAAAGTCGAGGTATCACCAAAATTAGAGAAGTCACCTTCGGCAATTTTGCGAAGAATTCTACGCATGATTTTACCCGACCTCGTTTTAGGTAAACCATCAACAAATTGAATTTTATCAAGTTTGGCGATAGGACCTACGTGGTCAGATATGTGCTGGTTAATCTCTTTAAATAAGTTTTCTTTATTTCTAATTTCTCCTGTTTCTTTAAGAATCACATAGCCATAAAGTGCTTTACCCTTAACGTCATGAGGGAAACCTACAATTGCACTTTCTGCAACAGCTGGATGTTCGTTTATCGCATCTTCAATTGGAGCAGTACCTAAATTGTGTCCAGATACTATAACAACATCATCAACACGACCGGTAATACGGTAATACCCTACTTCATCTCTCAAAGCACCATCTCCAGTAAAGAATTTACCTGGAAAAGCCGAAAAATAAGTGTCGATATATCGCTTGTGGTCTCCCCAAATTGTACGTGCAATACCTGGCCAAGGAAACTTAATACAAAGACTTCCTACTACTTGATTCCCCTCAATCTCATTGCGTTTTTCATCCATTAAAACGGGTTGAATTCCAGGCAATGGTAAAGTTGCATACGTGGGTTTTGTAGGAGTTACAAAAGCTAGTGGTGAAATCATGATTCCTCCAGTTTCGGTTTGCCACCAAGTATCAACAACGGGACATTTTTTTGCACCAACATGGTCATTATACCAGTGCCAAGCCTCTTCATTGATGGGCTCACCAACGGAACCAATAACCTTCAATGATTTTAAGGCGTATTTATTAATATACTCTAAATTTTCTTTAGCTAAAGCTCTAATAGCTGTAGGTGCTGTATAAAACTGTGTGATTTTGTGTTTTTCGATAATTTGCCAAAAACGACTGAAGTCGGGATACGATGGAACACCTTCAAAAATTACTGTAGTAGCACCATTTAATAAAGGACCGTAAACAATATAAGAGTGTCCTGTGATCCATCCGATATCAGCGGTACACCAGAAAACATCTGTTTCCTCGTAAGCAAAAACATTTTTAAACGTGTAGGCACTTTGTACCATGTAACCTGCAGTAGTATGTACCATTCCTTTTGGTTTCCCTGTAGATCCAGAAGTGTATAATATAAACAAAGGATCTTCTGCATCCATGATTTCAGCAATTGAATTATCTGATGCTTCATCTAATAAAGGCTGCATCCATTGATCCCTGCCTTCCTTCATGTTAACCTGTGTATTGGTTCTTTTTACCACCAATATTTTTTCGACAGAATCACATTTTTCTAGTGCTTCGTCAATAATTTCTTTTAATGCTATTGTCTTGCTTCCGCGAAAGCCACCATCAGCAGTAATAACCATCTTGCAACCGCTATCTGTGATTCGATTGCTAACTGCATCTGCAGAAAAACCAGCAAAAATAACCGAGTGAATCGCTCCTATCCTAGCACATGCCAACAATGCCACAGCTAATTCTGGTATCATTGGTAAATAAATACAGACACGATCACCTTTAGCAATTCCTTGATCACGCAAAACATTGGCCATTTTACAAACTCTTTGATGCAAATCATTATACGTAATATGAAGAGCTTCTTCCTCCGGATTATTTGGCTCAAAAATAATAGCCGTTTTGTCGCCTCTTTTATTCAAGTGACGATCGATTGCATTTTTAGTGATATTTAATTTGGCTTCAGTAAACCATTTTATATCCCCTTCAGCCATATTAAAATCGACAACCTTATCCCATTGCTGGTACCAAGTAAAATTTTCTTCGGCGATTTTTCCCCAAAATTTTCTTGGTTCTCGAACAGATTTGTTATAATGTTTGAAATATTGTTCTAGATTGTCAACTTTGTAGTAACTCATGCTTTTTTAATTTTTTATAAATGTATTAAAACTCTCTGTATTGCTAAAACAATTTTAACCATTAATTCCTACGAAATCATATGTAATTATTAATATAAAGCACGATAAATTAGGAATGCATTAAAATCAGCAGATTTTTAATACAGCTACAATAAAAAAGAGGTGATACAGCATAGCCATTTCACCTCTTTACTTAATAATTATTCAAACCAATAAATAAAAATTAAAACAAAAAATAACAATTTTAAACCTCTAAACCATGTATATGACTTAGAGGATTAAATTGTATTTTTAACATAAGATCTCTCTGCATTATATAATCTTGTAACAAATTAAAAAAATATACATCCTTAAATTTAAAAGGAATTACTTCACTTAGTTATTGTATTAACTAAGTGAATGTAATGAGCGGTCATATGCATTTTAATTTTTATGCGATGTTGTTTACTAATCCAAAATACAGAAAACAATGCATTTATACCGATTTAAACACACTGTTGTGTGGCAATTCCCTCTAATTATTATCCTATTTTTTTCATTGCAGTCATTGATGTACGCAACCACTCTCCCACTTGCTCGATTGGGTGTACTCTAATACTTTTATTCACGGCAATTAATACGGCATTATCAACATTATTTGACGTTGAGAATGGCTTACCAATGATATTTGTATCTACCGATTTCATGAATTCTGTTAATAATGGCTTGCACGCATGATCAAACAAGTAACAACCATACTCTGCTGTATCAGAAATAATTCTGTTCATTTCGTACAATTTTTTTCTAGCTACTGTATTGGCAATCAAAGGCAATTCGTGTAACGATTCATAATATGCAGACTCTTCAATAATTCCAGACTCAGTCATTGTTTCAAAAGCTAATTCCACACCAGCTTTTACCATTGCAATCATCAAGATACCATTGTCAAAATATTCTTGTTCCGAAATAGCTGCTTCTTGTGGCGCTGTTTTTTCGAAATTAGTTTCAGCAGTAGCGGCTCTCCAAGTCAATAAGTTTACATCGTCATTATCCCAGTCAATCATCATGTTTTTTGAAAATTCACCTGAGATGATATCATCCATGTGTTTTTGAAATAACGGACGCATAATATCTTTTAATTCATCAGCTAGTCTGTATGCTTCTACCTTTGATGGATTAGACAGACGATCCATCATATTAGTGATACCACCATGTTTCAAGGCTTCTGTTACAGTTTCCCAACCGTACTGAATTAATTTTGAAGCATATCCTGGTTCGATACCTTTCTCCACCATTTTATCAAAACACAAGATAGAGCCTGTTTGCAACATTCCGCAAAGAATGGTTTGCTCTCCCATTAAATCTGATTTTACTTCAGCTACAAATGATGAGTTTAACACCCCTGCTTTGTGTCCTCCTGTTGCAACAGCATAAGCTTTTGCTTGAGCAAAACCTTCCTCATTAGGGTCATTTTCAGGGTGAACAGCAATTAATGTAGGCACACCAAAACCTCTTTTATATTCCTCACGAACTTCTGATCCTGGACATTTAGGAGCACACATAATAACTGTGATATCCTTACGTATCTGCATTCCTTCTTCAACGATATTAAAACCATGAGAATAAGCAAGTGTTGATCCTTTTTTCATTAAAGGCATAATTGCAGTAACTACTGCAGTATGTTGTTTATCTGGCGTTAGGTTACAAACTAAATCTGCTGTAGGAATTAATTCTTGATAAGTTCCTACTTTAAAACCATTGTCTGCGGCATTCATATAAGAAGCTCTCTTTTGATCAATTGCCTCTTGTCTCAATGCATAAGAAATATCTAAACCAGAATCTCTCATGTTCAATCCTTGATTCAAACCTTGAGCTCCACAACCTACAATTACTACTTTTTTACCTTTTAAAGCCGCGATTCCATCAGCAAATTCTGATTGATCCATGAATTCGCAAACGCCTAATTGTTCTAATTGTAATCTAAGTGGTAATGAATTGAAATAATTTGCCATTTTTATATTTTTAATTTTGTTTTAGTTCTTCTAATAATGCTGAAATTTCCATTTTTTCTTTCGAAATAGAAATTCTTCCTGAGCGTACAAACTGCATGATTCCGTACGGTTTTAGTTTCGAATACAGCTCTTCTATTTCTGATCTTTTTCCTGATTTTGAAATCACAAAAAAGTCTCTTGCTACAGTAACAATTTCTGAATTACTTTCTTTGATAATATTTTGAATTTGTCTTTCATCAAAAAGCAGACTTGATTCAATTTTGAAAAGGGCATTTTCTAGAAAGATTGTTTCTTCGTCTACATGATAGAAAGCTTTAATAACCTCAATTTGCTTTTCTATTTGACCTACAATGTTTTGCACCCATTTTTCAGTGGTATCCACAACTATTATAAATCTTGAAACAGTCTCAATCTCTGATTCTGAAACATTTAAACTCAATATATTAATGTGACGCTTCAAGAATATTCCTGATATCCTGTTAAGCAGTCCTACGTTGTTTTCTGAATAAACAGAAATCGTGAATGTTTTATTTTCCATTTTTTTTATGTTCAAAGCTTTTATGTTTAATGTTTAAAGTTGGCCAACATCCATTTTCAATTGACTTTACTTTTATACCTTAAACTTTAAACTACATTAAGACAAACGAATGTCTGAAACTGATGCTCCTGTAGGTATCATTGGGAATACATTATTTTCTTTTTCGACCATTACTTCAAGAAAGTAAGACTCTTTTGAAGCCAACATTTCAGCAACTGCAGCGTCTAGATCTTCCCGTTTTGTTACCTTTTTTGCTTTGATATAATAACCTTCTGCAATAGCTGTAAAATTAGGGTTAGTCATTTCTGTAGAAGCATATCTTCTGTCAAAAAACAACTCCTGCCACTGACGTACCATTCCTAAGAATTCGTTATTTAAGACTACTATTTTTACCGGTACTTTTGTTTGAAAAATAGTTCCTAGTTCTTGAATTGTCATCTGGAAACCACCATCTCCAATAATAGCAACTACTTCGCGATCTGGCATTCCCATTTTAGCTCCAATTGCTGCTGGTAAAGCAAATCCCATTGTTCCTAAACCTCCAGAAGTAACATTACTTTTAGATTGATTGAATTTAGAATAACGGCAAGTGAACATTTGGTGCTGACCTACATCAGAAACCATGATAGCATCTCCTTTTGAATGTTTGTTAATCATTTCGATAGTTTCACCCATTGAAATTCCTTTACCATTTGTAGGAGCGAGCTCTTCATTAATTACTTTTTCGCATTCAATTTTATATAATTCCTTAAATTTAGTATGCCAGTCATCATGAGATTTATTTGCGATGAGAGGTAGAATTGCTTCAAGAGATTCTTTTACGTCTCCTAGTACTGCTACTTCTGTTTTAACATTTTTATCAATTTCAGCTGGATCAATATCAAAGTGAATCACTTTTGCTTGCTTCGCGTAGGTTTCTAAATTTCCTGTAACACGATCATCAAATCGCATTCCTAAAGCAATTAAAACATCACACTCATTAGTCATGATATTAGGTGCATAATTTCCGTGCATCCCTAACATTCCCACATTTAGAGGGTGGTCTGTAGGTAATGCAGATAATCCTAAAATAGTCCAAGCGGCAGGAATTCCTGTTTTTTCAACAAATGCTTTAAACAACTCTTCAGCTTTACCAAGGATAATACCTTGTCCAAAAACAATTAGGGGTTTTTTAGCATTGTTGATAATCGCGGCAGCCTCTTCAACTTTTTTTAATTTTAATTTTGGAACAGCAACATAACTTCTAATGGCTGTACATTTTTCATACGAGAAATCAAGCAAATCAAATTGTGCATTCTTAGTAATATCTACTAATACTGGACCTGGACGACCTGATCTTGCAATGTAAAAAGCTTTGGCCATGATTTCTGGAATCTCTGAAGCTTCTGTAATTTGGTAATTCCATTTAGTCACCGGAGTCGAAATGCCAATGATATCAGTTTCTTGAAAAGCATCTGAGCCAAGCAAGTGTTTTCCAACTTGTCCTGTGATACAAACCATAGGTGTTGAATCAATTTGTGCATCTGCAATTCCTGTAACTAGATTAGTTGCCCCCGGTCCCGAAGTTGCTATTGCCACACCCACTTTTCCTGTTGCTCTTGCAAATCCTTGTGCGGCGTGTGTTGCACCTTGTTCGTGACGAACTAATACATGATGTAATTCGTCTTTAAACTTATATAATTCATCGTAGACTGGCATGATGGCGCCACCAGGGTAGCCGTAAACCAAATCTACTCCTTCTGCTAATAGACATCTAATAACGGCTTCTGCGCCTGATATTTTATTTGTTTCCATCGGATATAATTTATTCGCATTGAGACTAACGCTCTTTGCTTTATTTGTCAGTTACACATCCCGTAGATGCGCTTGATACTGAACGAATGTATTTTAGTAAAACTCCTTTTTTAATACTCGATTCGGGTTGCACCCATTTTGCTTTTCTTGCAGCAAACTCTTCGTCAGAAATTTTTAAGTTAATAGTGTTTTTGACTGCATCGATAGTGATGATATCACCATTTTCAACTAGTGCAATTCCACCTCCATCAAAAGCTTCTGGCGTTACGTGACCAACAACAAAGCCATGTGAACCACCAGAGAATCTACCATCAGTGATCAAAGCGACACTTTTTCCTAAACCTGCACCCATAATCGCTGATGTTGGTTTAAGCATTTCAGGCATTCCTGGCCCACCTTTAGGTCCACAGTATCTAATGACGACTACATTACCTGGTTTTACCTCTCCAGCACGAACGCCTTTAATTACATCATGTTCGTTTTCAAAAACGATAGCATCTCCTTCAAAATATTCTCCTTCATTACCACTAATTTTAGCAACACAACCTTCTTCGGCTAGATTACCATAAAGTATTTGTATATTACCTGTTGCTTTTAATGCTTTTTGGATTTCGTGAATAACCTCTTGTCCATCGTTTAAGTCAGGAACAGCAGCTAAGTTTTCAGCTAATGTTTTACCAGTTACAGTCAAGCAATTTCCGTGAAGAAGTCCTTCTTTTAATAAATATTTCATCACTCCTGGAACGCCACCTACTTCATGTAAATCTTCCATTAGATACTTTCCACTAGGTTTTAAATCAGCTAGTAATGGTGTTTTGTCACTAATGTCTTGGAAATCTTTTAATGTGATTTCGATATCAACAGAATGTGCCATTGCAATTAAATGCATCACCGCATTTGTAGATCCTCCTAAAACAGCCACCATGGTGATCGCATTCTCAAATGCTTCACGAGTCATTATATCTCGAGGTTTGATATCTTTTTCTAACAATATTCTAATTGCTTTTCCAGCATCAATACATTCTTGTTTTTTCTCTTGGCTTAAAGCTGGGTTTGACGAACTGTAAGGCAGACTCATTCCTAAAGCTTCAATTGCTGATGACATGGTGTTAGCAGTGTACATTCCTCCACAAGCACCGGCACCTGGACAAGCGTTTTTAATAACACCTTTGAAATCCTCTGGTTCGATAGTATTGCTGAATTTTTTTCCTAATGCTTCAAACGCAGAAACAATATTTAGAGATTCTCCTTTCCATTTACCAGAATGAATTGTTCCTCCATAAACCATAATCGATGGGCGATTTACTCTACCCATCGCAATTACAGATCCTGGCATATTCTTGTCGCAACCTGGAACGGCTATTAGTCCATCATACCATTGTGCTCCCATAACTGTTTCGATAGAATCAGCGATTACGTCTCTCGATACTAGTGAAAAACGCATTCCATCAGTCCCATTCGAAATTCCATCACTTACACCCACAGTATTAAAAATTAGACCAACAAGATCTTCTTTCCATACTCCTTTTTTAATATCCTTGGCTAGATCGTTCAAGTGCATGTTGCAGGTATTCCCTTCGTAACCCATACTTACAATCCCTACTTGCGCTTTTTTAAGATCTTCTTCTGTTAATCCTATTCCGTACAACATCGCTTGTGCTGCCGGTTGCGTTTCGTCTTGGGTGATGGTTTTACTATATTTATTTAATTCCATTATATGTATTTCTTGCTGTATTTTTAATTTATTTTTTTAATCTAAACGATAGTTGACTGTCCGATGTGTACATTATCATTATTGAAGTACATCAAATCATCTTTGTTCAAAATAAAGTTGGAAACAAACTCCCCTACTTCATTAGTTCCAAAACTAGTTCCAGGATTTAAATCCAAGGTCACTACATTGTATTCAATCGCTTTTTCAATTGCTTCGTGAACTAATTTTGCTTCTTCGGTCAAGCCGAAATGTTCTAATAACATAGCTGCTGAAACGATTGAAGCTATAGGATTTGCAATATTTTTCCCTTTAGCCTGCGGAAACGATTTATGAATTGGTTCGAATAGTGCTTTTTTAGTACCAAAAGATGCTGAAGCCAATAATCCTATTGATCCCGTGATTGCACTTGCCTCATCAGAAAGAATATCTCCAAAAAGATTTTCAGTTAGAATAACATCAAATTGTCTCGGATTAAGAACTAATTGCATTGCTGCGGTATCCACAAAAAGAAAATTCAATTCTACATCTGGATAATCATAAGCCACTTTTTGCACTACATTTCGCCATAACCTAGAAGTTTCAAGAACATTGGCTTTGTCCACCATAGTAACTTTATTTCTTCTTTTTTGAGCTGCTTGAAATGCCAAGTGTGTAATTCTTGTAATTTCTTCCTCTGAGTATTCACATACATCAGTGGCTTTGTTTTTTTCGTCGTTTAAACTTTTATCACTAAAATATATTCCCCCTGTTAATTCTCTAAAAATGATAAAGTCGGTACCTTCGATAATCTCTCTTTTCAAAGGCGACGAATGCATTAATGTTGCATAGGTCTTAATTGGTCTTTTATTAGCAAAAAGCCCTAATTCTTTTCTTAATTTTAAAACTGCTTGTGATGGACGTTTTTGTGCATCTGGATTGTTATCGTATTTTGGATCTCCATCTCCTACAGTTCCTAGTAAAACTACATCTGTATTTAAACAAAGATTCAATGTTTGCTCAGGCAATGCTGTACCTGTTTTATCAATAGCGACAGCACCAATTAAGGCATCTTCAAAAATAAACTCGTGATCAAACATCACGCTAATGGCATACAATGCTTTTTTGGCTTGTAAAACTACTTCGGGTCCTATTCCGTCTCCTGGTAAAACTGCTATCTTTAAATTCATATCTCTCGCTATTAATAATCAATTAGAAAAAATAATTAGTTGTGTTATTTGGTCTAATGCAAACAGTTATACGGTTACGCTCTTACAAGCTTCTATTATTTGATGAATGTCTTCATCTACTACTTCTTTTTTTATGTCGGCAAATCTTAAGAATTCTTGGTATACAATATCTAGTTGTACCTTTGTCAATTCATAACCTACCTTTTTTGCTCTATATGCTAGCGCCGCTCTTCCGCTTCTAGCTGTCAAGACTATTGATGATTCATTTACGCCTACTTCCAGCGGATCCATGATTTCATAGGTTGCTCTATTTTTAATCACACCATCTTGGTGGATTCCTGAGCTATGTGCAAAGGCATTAGCACCTACGATTGCTTTATTTGGCTGAACCACCATTCCCATACTTTCAGAAACCAAACGACTCATTTCGTTTAATTGTCTCGTGTTTATATCAGTATAAAGATTCAAATAAGGATGTTGTTTAAAAATCATTACTACTTCCTCAAGTGCCGTATTTCCTGCTCTTTCCCCTATTCCGTTAATGGTACATTCAATTTGTCTAGCACCATTAATAGCTCCTGAGATCGAGTTAGCGGTAGCCATTCCTAAATCATTATGACAATGACAAGACAAAACCACATTTTCTATACCTTTTACATTCTCTCTAAGGTATTTGATTTTTGCTCCGTATTCCTCTGGCAAGCAATAGCCAGTTGTATCTGGGATATTTAATACCGTCGCTCCTGATTTAATCACTTCCTCACAGACTCGAGCAAGAAACTCGTTATCCGTTCGTCCAGCGTCTTCAGCATAAAATTCTACATCTTCAACATATGATTTTGCGTGGGCTACAGCAGCTTTTGCTCTGGCGATTACATCCTCACGAGTAGTATTTAATTTATGAACAATATGCGATTCAGAAGTTCCTATACCAGTATGAATTCTTGGTCGTTTAGCATATCTTAAAGCATCTGCGGCAACATCTATATCATTCTTTACTGCTCTAGTCAACCCACAAACAGTAGCATTCTTTACAATTTTGCTAATTTCAGAAACAGATAAAAAATCACCAGGACTAGATACGGGGAAACCAGCTTCGATAATATCAACACCCATCTCATCCAGTCGACTTGCGATTACTAGTTTTTGTTTGGTATCTAATTTACATCCTGGAACTTGCTCTCCGTCTCTTAAAGTGGTGTCAAAAATTTGAACTTTCTCTCTATTCATTTTCATTTATTTAATGTAATTTCACATTTCAATAACAAAGTTAGATTTGATTCCCTCATTATAAAACCAAATCCTACGAAATATACTGCTCATAAAGCAAACTATAAAGATATAAGTTATTGATTACCAATTATTTAAGCTTTACTATTTTACAATGGCTAACCATCAAAAAGATTTTTTATTTGTATTAATTAAATCACTTTCTAAGTCAGAAAAGCGACAATTTAAAATATTTGCCAGCAGATTAGAAGCGAGTTCGCATACTAAGTTTATTGAATTGTTTAATATTTTAGATAAGTCTGAAACGTATGACGAGAAAATTATATTAAAAAGTGGTGCCATCAAGAAGGTACAGTTATCAAATTTGAAGTCGTATTTATACAAGCAAATTCTGGTAAGCATTCGTTTGAACATCCCTAGTCAGAACATACGATACCAATTAAGAGAACAAATTGATTTTGCTAGTATTCTATATAATAAAGGACTTTATAAGCAAAGTTTGAAGATATTAGACAAAACTAAAATCCAAGCGTTAGAAAATGACGAAAAATACATGGCTTTTGAAATTGTTGAGTTCGAAAAACTTATTGAATCACAATACATCACACGAAGTATTCAAGGTCGTGCGGACGAACTTGTGGTGCAAGCAAAGGAATTGAATTATCGAAATACTATTTCGAGTAAATTATCAAACCTTTCACTTCAACTGTACGGAATCATGCTTAAAACGGGTTACGCAAAAACAGATGAAGAATTTCAATACATTGACGAGTATTTCACGAAACATATCTCGAAATTTGATGAGAATAAATTTGGTTTTCGTGAAAAATATTGGTTTTACAATGCTAATTTGTGGCACAGCTTTTTAGTGCAAGATTTCTTGGCTAGTTACAAATATGCCTACAAGTGGGTAACACTGTTTTATGATAATCCAAATATGATCTATCTTAATCCAGTCTTTTTCTTAAAAGGAAATCACTATTTGCTAGAATCATTGTTCATGTTGAAATACAAATCTAATTTTAAAAAATATCTTTTAAAGTTAGAGGAGACGATAAACAACTCTAAGTTTCCAGCAAACGACAATATTGCATCATTGTCATTTTTATACTTATACAATAACAAGTTAAATTACCATATTCTAGAAGGTACTTTTAATGAAAGTGAATACCTAATTCCGGAAATCTTACACAAAATAAAATTGCATAGTGAGCACTTAGATGAACATCACGAAATGTTGTTTTACTATAAAATTGCTTGTATTTACTTTGGGACAGAGAAATATGCTGAATCTATTTTCTATCTAGAAAAGATCATTAATAATAAAAATCTAAGCATGCGTGAGGACTTAATGTGCTTTGCTAGGTTATTGTATTTAATTGTTCATTACGAAATGGGAAAAGATTTCAACTTAGAATCACAGCTTAAGAGTACCTATAAGTTTCTTTTAAAAATGAATGATTTACACGAAGTTCAAAAAGAAATTATTCGGTTTTTGAAAAACTTGAATTCACTCTATCCTGCAGATATCAAGAAAGAATTTATAAAAATGCGTGCTCGCTTCATTGAGTTGGAAAAAAACACCTATGAAAAAAGAGCCTTTTTATACTTAGACATTATCTCGTGGTTAGAAAGTAAAATCGAAAACAGAAAAATTGCCGACATCATGCGTGAAAAGGCAAAATTAATAAATAGATAAAAAAAAGCCCGTCACAGTTCGAAACCGTGACGGGCTTTTTAACTAATTTATAAAAGAGGAAAACCGCAATTTTAAAGTGCTTCATCTGAAGGCATTTTAGGTAACAAAGTTTCGAGAACCTTTGTGTAATTAGGCATATCAACCTCATATTTTATTCCTTCATTAACTACAAATTCAGTTAACGAAGCCAACTCAAAGTTGCTCCCAGCAATGACATCTCTATGCATTGATGAAGTAGCGCTGTGTGGCATTTTTTCTAATTGATTGATCGTCTTCATGGTAATATCTCCCGGTAAATCAAGTCCTTTTACCGCCGCGAGCATGGTAATTTCTTGCAATAAATTCACGAATAAAGTTCTACTTGAATTAGACGCAATAATTTCTCCAATATTCTGATTTAAATACGATGTAGCGGAAGCTAAACTAGAGATGAAAATGAATTTCTCCCACACTTTTGCTTCAATATTTTCTAAAAGGCTACTTTCGATAGCTGCTTTTTCAAAAATACTTTGTAATGCTTTCAACTTAGAGAGCGGTGCCGAATCTGAACCAAAGAAAAGTTTCTCGATAGGCCCTACTTTTTTAATAACTGCGGGGCTTTCGATCATGGCAACGATATAGACGCAGCCTAATAATACTTCATTATCTGGATATAATGTTCGAATTCTCTCTGGAACATCTACACCGTTATATAAAGGTAGAAAAACCGTATTTTTAGTAATACATTTTCTAAGTGTTTCTAAACTACTCTCGATATCATAAGTTTTTGTAGCACAAATTAAATAATCAAGTTTCCCTATTTGCTCGGGATCATTAGAGACAATAGCTGGAAAAACGATAGTCTCAGCTTCGTCTGTGATCAATTTCAAACCTGATTCTGATACTATCTCAAGGGTTTTCCCTCTTGCAATAAATACAATTTCAACTGTTTCGGAATCTTTATAGGCTTTCGCCAAAAGACCTCCAAAATAGCCACCTACTCCACCTAGACCTAAAATACCTATTCTTGTTTTCATAATTTATTTTTTAGATAAAAAAAACCATTAAGAAATAAAGCCTAGCAAATTGAAAAACTTACTATTACTTAATTTCTTAATGGTTATTATTGATTTCAAAATCACAATGCATTAAATTAGTAAAAAAACAGACCTATAAGCCGGATTCTGTATCTCGATAAATCGAGACCCTCATCATTTATCTAGATCTCAAATTACTTTGAGACTCAAGCTATCTACCCTTCAACAACGAGCGAGAAACCCTTAAATGCTGATATACTTGATATTTCACCGTATAGAGTTTACCTGGTTTCACTACAGCATTACCTGTACATACTTTCTGTTGCACTTGTCCTAGCATTAATAAATTAACACTGACGGGTGTTACCCGCTATACTTCCCTATGGTGTCCGGACTTTCCTCTCTCTTGTCCTAATAGGTATCAGGAACAAAACAGCGATAAGGCGGTCTGTTGCGCAAATTTACATTATTTATTACACCTTTTCTACAAAGTATTATTTACTTTAACAACAGTTTTATAATCTCTTAATAATAAAAGACTTATCTTTAAGCTATAACCAATAACTTTATATTTATGAAAATTAAAATGTACCACTATGCCACGGTTTCAAAAGCATTAGACGATTTGCATGAAAAAGGATTTACTTATGATTTTAATATTAATGAACAAGAAATTGTAAAAAATCCACAGAAATACGAAATTGAGCATGTGTACAGATACGAAGGCAATACTGATCCTGGAGATGAGGCAATTGTTTATGGTATTAAATGTTCTACAGGTCGAAGAGGTGTTTTTGTAACCGGTTTTGCGGCTAATTCTATTAGCGAAGCAGGACAAATATTAATCAATTTGAGCACTAAAGATGGTCGAAAGAGAGCTGTTTAACTTTGTAACTATTTAGTTAGGAATGGCAATTGAATTTAAATAGCAACAATTATGAAAAAGACCTATCATTATGCCTCTGTTTCAAAAGCGCTAGACGAGTTAAAACTTTTAGGGTTTACCTATGATTATAATCTGGATGAAGACTATATAGTCAACAATGCAGAAGATATAAATATAGCACATGTGTACCGATACGAAGGTTTTACAAATCCAGACGATCAAGCTACAGTATATGGAATCCAACCAAAAAATGGTAAGAAAGGCGTTTTTGTTTCTGGATTTGCTCCCAATTCAATTACCGATGCCTTGCGAGCAATTATAGATATCCAAATAAGACAGAGAGAATAAGAGAATCATTTTTTATAGCATCTTATTGTTGCAAAAGCAAGTAATAATCTGTCTTGTAATGTCTTGCTATTGCTATTTTGTATCTAATAAAACCAGGTTAATTTCACACTTTTTTTTAGTTGATAATTATGTAAAGTATCGTTTTTAAAATCTAATTGCATTGACTATATTTGCTTTCGAATAAAAATCTATGGAACAATTTATAGTATCAGCTCGTAAATACCGACCACAAACATTTAACGATGTTGTGGGGCAAAAAGCTATAACAAATACTTTACTAAATGCTATAGAGAGCAATCACTTGGCCTCGGCATTATTATTTACAGGACCTCGTGGTGTAGGGAAAACAACTTGCGCCCGTATTCTAGCCCGTAAAATTAATCAGCCTGGTTATGATGATCCTACTGAAGATTTTGCTTTTAATGTTTTCGAATTAGATGCTGCTTCAAACAATTCTGTTGATGATATTCGTAGTTTGATTGATCAAGTACGCATACCTCCACAAACAGGAAAGTACAAAGTGTATATTATTGATGAGGTGCACATGTTGTCTTCGGCTGCTTTTAATGCATTCTTAAAAACATTAGAGGAACCGCCTAAACATGCGATTTTTATTTTGGCTACGACCGAAAAACATAAAATCATTCCTACTATTTTATCTCGATGTCAAATATTTGATTTTAAGCGAATCACTGTAAAAGATGCTAAAGAGCACCTTGCAGAAGTTGCTACAAGTCAAGGAGTACAGTTTGAAGATGATGCTTTGCATATTATCGCTCAAAAAGCAGATGGTGCGATGCGTGATGCTTTATCGATTTTTGATAGAGTAGTTTCTTATTGTGGTACCAACTTGACGCGTCAGGCAGTTACGGAGAATTTAAATGTTCTTGATTACGAAACCTACATTAACATTACCGAATTATTACTAGAGAGTAAGATTCCAGATTTATTGATGGCTTTTAATGATATTTTATCAAAAGGATTTGATGCACATCATTTTGTATCAGGTCTAGCTTCTCACTTTAGAGATTTATTGGTAAGTAAAACACCCGCTACTTTAACTTTACTTGAGGTAGGTGAGCAAGCACAAAAAATGTACGGATTGCAAGCACAAAAATGCAGCACTGAATTTCTATTAAAAGGAATCGAAATTGCCAATGACTGTGATTTAAAATACAAATTGAGTCAGAACCAGCGATTACTCGTTGAATTATGTTTGATGCAACTTGCCTCTATCAATTATGATGGAGAAAAAAAAAAGTTGAGTCCTTTATAATTCCGCCTACCTATTTTAGAAAACAACCTGATTATTCTATTGCCGAAGTTAAGAAAACCGCTCCTACCGTTAGTTCAGAAGAAACGATAACTGCACCTACTCCAGCACCAACAATAAGTGCAACGCCTCCTCCTGTTCCAGTTGTTAAAAAGGAGGAAACATTTAATGGACCTAAAGTTTCGGCATTTTCAATAGGGAGCATCAAAGCAAAAAAAGCACTTGAAGAAAGCAGCAAAAACTTCGTAAAACCAACCGAAAACTTACCCACAGAAGCCTTTACAGAAACTGAAATGATGATTCAATGGACCAATTATGCTAAAAAGTTGGGTGCCAAAGGATTTAAGATCATGGAATCATTATTATTAATCAACGATCCTGTTTTAAACGGAACCGTGATTAGTATCGAATTACCGAACGAAGGCTCTAAATTAGATTTTGAAAGCCAAAAAAATGGTTTAATAGGACATTTGCGCGGACATTTACACAATCATGACATTACTATCGAAGTGATCGTTAATGAGAGTTTTGAGAGCAAAAGAAGTTTTAACGACCAAGATCGCTACAATCGTTTACACGAAATAAATCCAAATATTGATCTATTGAGAACAACATTTGGATTAGATATTACTTAATGTATTTATTTCTGAAATTCTAAACAAAAACTATATTACACCTATCTTTTTCATCAAGAAAGTTGCGCTTTTATTTTTGCAAATTCCGTCACGTAGTTTGTAATCAAAGTGCAAATCATTATTTACTATTTCGACTTCAAAACACTTATTTGTCAATGTATTAGGGTATTCGTGAGTAGTTAAGCATACTTCAATATCATGCGTTGCAATCGCACCTATTGCGTTTTTAGCAATTACTTTCTTCACCACTTCAATTGTTCCGTTTCGCTTATCATCAGAGTTGGTTCCTCTCAAGATCTCGTCTAACAATACAAAAGCCGGTTTATCCTCCAGAGCATCCATAATTAATTTTAACCTTTTAATTTCAGCAAAAAAGTAAGACTCGCTATCAGAAAGCGAATCAGATAAACGCATAGAAACTAATATAGGTAGTGGTTGCACATTTGCCTCACTAGCACAAACTACCGATCCTATTCCAGAGAGCACCATATTGATTCCTAAACTTCTTAAAAAAGTACTTTTCCCAGACATATTAGAACCTGTTAAAATCATAAAACTTTGAGGATGAAAAGAGGCATCATTCCCTACCCTACTTCTTGAATTAAGCAAAGGATGACTCAAGTTTTTAAAATCTATTTTGCCTTCGTTATTTAAACTTGGGAAAACAAAAGCAGGATTATTGTAGGCAAGATTCCCTAAGCTGTTAAGCATTTCAAATTCGCCTATAACCTCTAACCACAGCTCCAGCACACTCGCGTGTTCTTCTTTCCAAGTTAATAATCGTTTTAAAACATGTAGATTAAAAAGGAACGAACCGTTGAATAATGAAGCTGCAACCAAGTTACCAATCGTATCCATATTAGAAAACAATCCAGATAATTTGTGCAAATGAACGCTCGCATTCACCTCTTTATATTTTAAACTCTCCTGTAAATCAATCAGCTTTTTTGATTTAAAATCTTCTTTTTCTATTTGTTCAAGTAATGAGGCATATTGACTTATGACTTTATCGATATCTTCGGCATTGGCAATTTCGATCTGAATCCGCTTTAAAAATGTTCCAAGAATCGCTAAGTTTATGATAAAAATATACGTTAAGTACGTTAAAAAGATCGTATTGGACGTAAAGATGTACGCTACCAATGTTGCTACAAATAAAACGGGCATAATATAAGAAACGATATCAGTCCATTTAGGCAATGACGTACTTGGAAATTTGCTCCAAGCAAGTAGCGCATCATAACTTAGCTTATTATCTTTGGTTACTTTAGCGTAAGCAAAAAACTCTTGACGCCAACCTATTTTAGCACTTAGTTCTGCAACTGCTTCTTGATTCTCTAGAATTTCATCGTTAGGCAAAACACTTAATAATTGATTTGCAAGCGTCTTTTTACCCACATAAGTTGCAGTACGATTGATATTTTGAAATAATGAATGATCTCCAAAAATATCTAAATCATAAGCATAAGGATGCTGAAAATCATTAAACACAGCACCGTTAGCAAAGTGCAAACTCCCATGTTCTAAATACTGATCTTCGTTTTCATTGATTTCGATCAAAGCTTCAGTAAGTTTTCTTTTTGTCGATAGCTTTGCATGGTAGCGCATTAAGAGAATGAAGGTCGCAAACGACAATATTTCTAATGCAATATATACTGTTTGTGTTTGTTGTAAATGAAAGTATAAAGCACCAATAAAAATAACAATGCTCAATAATCTAAGAAAACTTATCGTGGTATATTTTTTATTAATTGAAAGCAAATCCTTAGAAAATTGCTCCTTATTTGATTGGTATATATTCATGGTTTAATTTATGTTTCACAAATATAATATTCCGTGACAAATAACTTATGTAATAAAATCTTAAATCGTTTCTACAAAAAAAAAAAATAGCAGCTATAACTTGACATTCAAGAAAAGCTGCTAGAAACAGTATTAATTAATAAATTGCAGTAAAGCAGTTAAAAACACTATAAAACAGAGTGTTATGTTTATTTTTTTTTTAAACTTAATCAATTGGAAAAGACAAAATTGGGATTTCAAAGTTCTTTGTCAACTTCTTAGTCAAACTTGGGTTAACTATTCCTTCAAAGAATCCTCTCTTGTAAGATAGCATTGTTAATATATCAATATCTTTATACAATATAAAATCTAAAATAGATTCTTCAACATCGTTGCTACTAACCACATGAAATACGATATTTTGACCATCAAATTCATTTTGCCACAAGGTAATTTCTGCAGCATCAACATCTGATTCATTAGTTTTAACATAAAGACATTGAACTGTGGCCTTGTAATAATTTGCTATTTGGATGACTTTTCTTAAAGCAAATTTGTCTTTATTTCTAAATCTAGTAGTAAATCCAATATTTTTCACTTTATTATACACTGCTCCTGATGGAACGCTAAGCAATGGAATTTTAATCTCGTCAAGAACATTTACTGTATTGGTACCAACAAAGTAAGAAGCCCAACCTGTAGCGCCCTCTGTACCCATAATTACAAAATCTATTTTATCTTCAGTTACTGATCGTTCTATTGCGTAAACTAGCGAACCTTTCATCAGTCGATGACTCAATTTTATGTTTTCTAAATTATACTTTGATGCGATTGCTTTCAGTTTCGGAATTTCCTCCTTGAATAAATCAAACTTTGATAATTCTAAAGATTCATAAATAATCATATAATTCTGAGGAAACATTTGGTTGTCAATAACAGGTAATTCAAAAGTATGTAGCAATAAGATTTCAGCATCAATAGCTTTAGCAAATTGTAAAGCATGAATAAAAGCGTTGTTGGCAGTGACAGAAAAGTCTGTTGGAAAAAGGATGCGTTTCATATGATTTGGCTTTGTATATTAATATCAGTTCAAATATACTTTTAAAGTTACGTCAATAAAATGATAATCATCAGCTCTTTATCATATTTTTAAGAGAATTTTGGGCGTGCCCGCAATCCTGTAAAAGGGCTATCTAGCAGGCGCTCATAACCCTTTTACCGGATTGCTGTCGGGCTATACGCACCGCGTTGGCGGTTTGCTACTATCCCTCACGCGAGTCTAGTGATAATCAAGTGAATTTCATTATTACTAGATGTTTTGTTTTAGTACCTTTGCAACCAATACAATAAAACATGCTAAACAACGACGCCATAGTAGCACTAGCGACTCCATCAGGAGCTGGAGCCATTGCAATAATTAGAATCTCAGGACAAGAAGCCATAACCATTGGAAACTCGGTTTTTAAATCTATAAAAAATAAGAATTTATTAACCCAAAAGACACACACCTTGCATCTAGGTCATATTGTCGACGGATCTAAAACGTTAGACGAGGTTTTGGTTTCTATTTTTAAAGGCCCAAATTCTTATACAGGAGAAAATACAATCGAGATTTCGTGTCACGGTTCTACTTATATTCAGCAACAAATCATTCAACTCTTGTTGCGAAATGGTTGTCGAATGGCTGATCCTGGAGAATTCACTTTGCGCGCTTTCTTAAACGGAAAACTAGACCTATCGCAAGCAGAAGCAGTTGCTGACCTGATTTCGTCAGATAATGAAGCTAGCCATCAAATCGCAATGCAGCAAATGCGAGGCGGTTTCTCTAATGAGATTGCCAAACTGCGTGAGGAATTATTGAATTTTGCTTCGTTGATCGAACTCGAATTAGACTTCGCTGAAGAAGACGTAGAATTTGCAGACAGAACGCAATTTCACGAACTCTTGAATAGAATTGAATTTGTACTGAAACGTTTGATCGACTCTTTTGCGGTTGGTAACGTAATCAAAAACGGTATACCTGTAGCAATCGTTGGCGAACCAAACGTAGGGAAATCAACTCTTTTAAACGCTTTATTAAACGAAGAACGCGCCATCGTATCTGAAATTGCCGGTACCACTCGTGATACAATTGAAGACGAATTAACAATTGGCGGAATTGGTTTCCGTTTTATTGATACAGCTGGTATTCGTGAAACACTAGACGTAGTAGAAAGTATCGGAATCAAGAAAACATTCGAAAAAATCGAACAAGCACAAGTTGTTATCTTTTTGTTTGATGGTTTAAAGTTTAAAGTTTCCGGCTTTGACTATATCACAGAAATCGAAAAAGTAAAAAACAAATATCCTTTAAAACCAATTTTAGTTGTAGTAAACAAAATTGACTTGTTAGCCGAAGATGAAATTGTAAGCATCAATAAACAACTTGAAACTTTAAACCTTAAACTTTTAAAAATCTCTGCCAAAGAGAAAATTGGCGTTGACGAACTTAAAAATCAACTACTCTCATTTGTAAACACGGGAGCACTTCGAAATAATGAAACTATCGTAACAAATACAAGACATTACGATTCATTACTTAAAGCTTTAGACGAAGTTTCAAAAGTGAAATTCGGACTCGAAACTAATCTTTCTAGCGACTTAATGGCTCTAGATATTCGCGAAGCTTTATACCATTTTGGGATGATTACTGGGCAGGTTACTAACGATGAATTGCTAGGTAATATCTTTGCAAATTTCTGTATCGGGAAATAGATTTCACAAAACATCATAAAATAAGACAGAGAATCCCAGTTAAAATGTCATAAAACGGCATTTTAACTGGGATTTTTCTTTCTGTTCATTTAGCTTTACTTGTAGATGGTTTGTTCCTTTTTGTACCACGAAAATAATTTCCCATATTGGCTTTTCTTTTGGCGAAATGATGACACACATAGACACAATGGGACACAAAATCAGTCACATTATGAGTTCTAACATTGAGGTTATCAGAATTTGTGAGCACTGCAAAAAACAGTTCACAGCCAGAACAACGCGCATACGGTATCGTTCGCACATTTGCCACAACCGTGGTTATAAATCACTGGTATACAAAGGAAAAGTAGAAAAAAGCATAATGTATCTAAACCAATATGTCATAAAGACCGCTCAAATCAGCCCTACCCCGTTTATGGTATATTATATGATTCCGAATTTATATTTAGTCCGTTTTTATATTGGCGGACATCAGTTTGTCCACTTGTCATTCTTGCAGGCAGATACTCCACGTTCAAGTAAAATGGAATACACCGATACGAGATCAAATCTTGGCTCAAGGTATGCAAAACGACAATCATACTGATTTGGAATTCTTTCTTTTTGCCAAAACTGCTTAAAGTAGCCCAAGCCGACTCAAAAAGAATACCATAAACCTTTAATTATATCATATTAAAAATAATTGTAGGCCGTTCTCCATCTAAAGTTTTGTACCTTTAAAATAATGGTAAAAAACCATTGTCTATTACAAGTAAAGAAAATATTCCACTGCTTACTTGAACGAGTATAATCATAAAAGAAGAAAAAATGAAAACTAAAATTCAGTTAGAACAAAGCATCATAAAGATTACTACTACAATTAAACAAGAATATCCAGAGCTATCAAAATTTATTATTGAAATGCCCGAGAACAATTCGGAGAGTGAGGAAGTAACCATCAAAAGCCTTGATGAGTACTATAATTCTTTAGAAGATCTTCTTAACAAATATGTAAGAACGCATAATGAAACGGAGAGTAAAGAAATTCCTAAAACACCTGAATACGCAGACTTACAAATCTATCCACCTTCAGAAGATATTTATCAAAAATTAAAGGAAGAAAAAGATTTGAATCCTGAAGATATTACAAAAAATAAAGCACCAAACGAAAAGGAAGGAACTTGGAACGAAAAGGACTTTAAACATGTTAAAACGGGTGTTGATTTAGATGTTCCAGGTTCAGAGCTAGACGACCAACAAGAAAATGTGGGAAGCGAAGACGAAGAAAACAATTATTACAGTCTCGGTGGAGACAACCATAATGATTTAGACGAAGACAAAATATAATATATAAAAAAAAAACAATAATGAAGATTCAATTCAACACAGACAAAACAATCTCTGGTGACGAAAATCAAGAAGACTATTTTACGTCTTTGATCGCCGAAAAGCTAAACCGATTCCAATCGCATATTACCCGAATAGAAGTGCATTTATCAGACGAAAATGGGAAAAAAGAAGGCCATAATGATATACAATGTATACTGGAAGCTAGAATAGAAGGCAAAGATCCAATAGCGGTTACTTGTGACGCAGATACTACCAAAAATGCTGTGGCAGGTGCCATAGAAAAAATAAAATCATCCCTAGAGACCATTCTTGGAAGGATGCAAAATCATGAAAGATAAAATTAGGTGAACACACATAGGAAATAGAGTACGCTATTGAAAAGAATTGGCACACTTTATAATAAGAGTTTTGCTAGGTAAAAACTGTAATTTATATAAAAAGAAAAAATGCACTATGAACATTTAAGAATCCTGGTGATAGGATTAGCATCAATTCTTTGAAATACAATTTAGCAATAGACAATGTTGCTAAACGTATCTTGCTTATTGATCATTATGTACTAGCAATTTTTATCGCTTATTGAAGCTTATCCCATCCTTGCTAAAAATGACAGCAAAGGATTTATCAAAGAGCTGTTTGTAAAGTATGAGAGTATCCTCACGATTTTGTATGAACACATAAAATCGCTTGTGAATCAGTTCCCTCATTTAGGTATGAGTAATTTTATAAAAAAACGGAAAAATGATCTTCTTTTTAAATTGGTAGTTAACAGAATAACAACTGAATGAATCACAACGATTACCACTACTATCCTATGCCACTTTTATAAGATGTAAAGGATTACTTCTATGGATTTTAATAATCCTATATGAATTTCTTGAAAAAAATAGGTAAAAAGAATACCACTACACTCTAAATAATCATTTTGTATCCCGTCATCATTCATCCAAAAAACTAGTGGCTGTGATGAACACACCTTCAAAAGATATCAAACTGTCTAAAAACCTAAATCAAGTCTCTAAGAGTTGCATATTTGATATTTTCTTTAGGATGGGTGTCCAAAAACAAAAAATAAATAAGCAGGTTTTTAGAAGAACTGAAGTCGGCAATAAGTGTAAAAAAAGGTACAAAGCAACAGATTAATGAAAAATTATACCGTGAGTATCAAATAAGAATAAAAAAAGGCATAGCGACCGTGTTAAAAAAATAGATTAAACAATTTTTAAAAATGAGTAATTCTACAAAAAAAATAAGTTTATGGTCGGCAGTTGGAATCGGCGTTGGAGCCATGATTGGTGCGGGAATATTTGCCCTTATGGGACAGGCTGGAGCAATTGCAGGAAAAGCGGTTTACATCTCATTCATTCTAGGAGGCCTTGTCGCTGCAATTAGCGGGTACTCCTTAGCGAAACTGGGAGCACGCTACCCCGCTGCTGGGGGTATTGTAGAATATGTGGTCAAGTCTTTTGGTGTAAACATTTTTACTGGTGCAATAAGTATTATGTTGTATTTAGCAACCCTAATTTCACTGGCATTATTGGCCAAGGCTTTTGGAAGTTATACTACAGCTTTATTAAATTTAAATGGGTCTTTGTTATACACTAACATCTTTGCTTTATCGATAATGACATTACTTGGAATAGTGCAATATTTCGGAATAAAAAAGATAGTTAAATTTCAGAATATAGCAATCATAATTACCATTATAATATTAGTTGGATTTGCCACTGCAGGTTTAATCAATATGAAACCGCAATTAATGGCACCAGCCTTATACCCTTCATCTAATAAAATACTCTTTAGTATCGCCATAACCTTCTTTTCATACGAAGGATTTAGAATAATTACACATACTGCGGAAGACATTGTTAATCCGAAAAAGAACTTGTCTAGAGCAATTTACATTTCAATTGCTATTACAATGGTGCTATATACTGCATTGGCAATTGCTGTATTTGGCAATCTGGAAGTGGACAAAGTAATTGAAGCAAAAGACTTTGCTTTGGCTGAAACTGCTAAACCTATTTTTGGAGTAATTGGGTTTACTATTATCTCAATTGCCGCATTGTTTGCGATATCATCATCTATTAACGCTGTACTATATGCTGCAACTAATATTTCGTATCAAATGGCAAAAGAGGGTCAGTTACCCGGATTCTTTGCAAAAGCAATTGGATCTACCAGAGAGGGTTTATTTGTAACTGTAATAGTGACAGCGTTATTGATAGTATTCCTGAATTTATTACAAATAGCTGCAGTAGGTTCTATTACAGTATTGTTTATTCATGCAGTAACCCATTTAGGCCATCTTAAAGTTATTCAGCAAACTAAAGCATCAAAATTTATGGTGATTACTGCTCTGCTGACGACACTAGGAGTAATTGTGCTGTTTTTAATATACTCTATTGAAGACTCATATACTATACTTTATTTGTTTTTGGGAATACTGGCACTGTCATTTTTAATTGAAATCGTTATCAGATCAATTACACATAGAAAAGTTAATAAAGGTAGCGAAGGATTTTTTCGTACTATTTTTAAATAACAACGCCTCCATAAATTTAAATAAGTCATAAATGAAATAAAATCCATTCGCTATGGAAATGTTGTTCGACCAATTGACAGGATTGAATGTTATCCAAATTGCTGTAATTCCACTGATTTTGCTTGTTAGATCGGAATGAATTCTCTCCATTGTTCAAAAAAAGGATATCACA
This sequence comes from Flavobacterium frigidarium DSM 17623, assembly GCF_000425505.1. Lineage (GTDB taxonomy): Bacteria > Bacteroidota > Bacteroidia > Flavobacteriales > Flavobacteriaceae > Flavobacterium > Flavobacterium frigidarium. The sequence continues at coordinate 287,829 of NZ_KE384392.1, forward strand.
ATAGCTTAGACACCATATCCGCCACATTTATAGAACTTGTAAATGTTGGTATCACCGCTTTATTTAAAATAGGTATTTTTGGAGTCATATAATTTTTTTTCAATATCGTTTCATGAAGCATCCCAAGAGAATGGTGGGCCTATACTTTTTGTATTAGTGCTATAGATTTTTCTAAATACTAGTCCCATAGATTAATCCATGTTAATCGTTTTTGGTGGGCAACTCATGTTACACATCATAATTCAGAAAAATACAACTTGTCTGTCGCTTTTAGGTTGGGCTGGACACAACACATTAAATTCATTTTTTTATTTCAGTAGTTTTAACGGGATTTTACCATGTTCTTTTTTTATATGTGATCAAATCAAGGTACTCTATCAATTCTGGGTTCATACCAAATATATTAGAAAATTATCAGCTCCAATTGAATTTATTTTTGTTAAACCATCTCATCACAGCGTTCATCATTCAACAAATGATAAGTACTTAGATAAGAATTTTGAATCAACATTTATTATTTGAGACAGAATATTTGGGACTTTTCAAGCACAGGAAGAGCAAACAATTTATAGCATTACGATGTCAATCAATTCATTTAACCCGATTACTTTAAATTTTTGCGAATAGAAGGACATTGTTTTAGATGTAATAAAAAGTCGGTCATTAAAAGAAACTTATTCGATGTTATTTACTCGCCCCTCTAAATTAGAGACTGTTAAAGCTAAAGTCTATTTAAAGAAATCTGAACAAGCAAATAAGATGGGTATTACTTTTATAAAGATGAGTATTACTGAGCTATATTAGTATGTAGCGCTACTGAGGGAAATCAGCAGACACCTAAAAAGCTTTATACAACTATTTCATTTGATTCAATTCTTTTAAATGCACCTATCGAATAATAACTAAAAAAAACTTTACCAGACGTTCTTTTACCTCAATTATTCTATCTTTAGAATCAAAAAAGATAACTGCTTGAAGGAAAAACTCAAACAACTAGAATTATTTCTAAAAAGTTCCAGCTTTGATCGAGGAATTCGGATTGGATTTGGGATTGCTGTACCCCTTGCCCTACTGTACTTTTTAGGGTATTTTGAATATGCTACAGCTATTGTTGTCGGTACCTTTTTAAATGCGCCAGGCGACATTCTGGGAAGCAGCAAACGTAAGTTTAATGCCATTTTAGTCAGTATTGGATTAATGATGGTTATTACAGCTATAATCTTATTTTCAAAACCATTCCTACCTCTTTTATTGTTGGCAATTACAGTCATTACGTTTGTTGTGTCCCTGCTTTCGGTTTATGGTTTTAGAGCGTCTTTGGTATCCTTCTCCGGCTTGTTGACAATGGTTATAGCATTTGCTATTCAAAAAGAAACAGCGCATGATATTTTGCTTCAGGTTGCCTTAATGGGGGTTGGCGGACTTTGGTATTTGGTCGTATCCTTTGTTTTTCAAAAACTTGCGCCCGTTAAAGATCAGAATCAGCTATTGTCAGATACGCTTCTTCTTATTGGTGAATACCTAAAAATACGAGCCAAATTATTAACAAAAAAGACCAAGCGTGACGAACATCTTAAACAAACCTTCGCACTGCAACATCAAATCAACGAGAAGCAGGAAACACTGCGAGAAACACTGCTTACCACACGTAAACGTTCCGGACGTTCCCATTATGAAGAAGAGCAATTATTGATCTTAATATCCTCCATCAATATCTTCGAATTGATAGAAGCTAAACATTTGGATTACAAAATGATCGATACCGTTTTTGGTAAGCATAAAGAATTCCTAAATGCTTCAAAAAATCTGAGCAAAATCATGGGCAACCACCTCATACGTTTGTCTGAATTATTGGTTCAAAATGATAAAATACCAAATAAAGATATTCTATTAATTGCATTAGCAGAAGCCAACGAATCTATCAAAAATTACGTTGATACCGTCAAGTTACCTGAAGCGCGTGAAGGTGCTTTGGTATTGAAAAATCTATACGATTACCAAGAGCAACTCCTACAAGAAATCAGAGTTATCAGACGTGTAATGGCTAATGTCAAAGAGGCTTCCAAAGTATCCTTAAAAAAACAAGATTCGAGTCAGTTTTTAACGCTTCAGGAATACAGACTGAATGTCCTTGTTCAAAATTTCAGTTTAGATTCCACCATTTTTAGACATTCCTTGCGTCTTACCATTGCGATAGTATTTGCTTATCTATTAGGCCTTCTTTTTGACATCCAAAACACCTATTGGATTTTGCTGACCACCATTGTTATAATGCGACCTAGCTATGGCCTAACCAAAGAGCGATCGAAAGATCGTATCATCGGCACACTCATTGGTGCGGCTATCGCTGTTGGTATTGTGCTGCTTACTCAAAATGCAGTGGTTTATATGGCACTTGCATTTGTTTCATTAGTATTCGCATTTGCATTGATTCAGCAGAATTATAAGTTTGCCGCCGCATTGATCACCATCAGTATCATCTTTGTGTATTCCTTAATCAATCCTAATGCCTTTGAAGTGATTCAATATCGCGTGATCGACACTATCATTGGTGCCACGATTGCTGTCGTTGCTAATTATCTACTTGTGCCTAGTTGGGAAGTCAATAATTTAAAACAGGTACTTCTGAACGCTTTAAAAATGAATGAAAAATACCTTTTAGCAACACAAGAGCTGTATCAAGATCCCTCTAAACACAAATTCTCCTATAGTTTGGCGAGGAAAGAAGCCTTTCTTGCCATTAGTAATTTAAATACTGCTTTTCAGCGACTAACTCAAGACCCAAAATCGAAACAGAAAGAATTTGAACTCATTTATGAAATTGTGACGCTTAGCCAAACGATGGTTTCTGCCATCGCGTCCATTGGTAACTTTATCAGCAATCATCAAACCACACCTGCTTCTATAGAATTTAATATACTCATCAACAAGATTTCCAATACCTTACAAATGTCATTCGATAGTTTAGACGATACCCAAATAAAGAAAAAAGTCTATCATGAAACTGTTGAAGATGCAGAGGAGAAGTTGTTTGGTAAATATCAGCAATTATCAAATGTGCGAGATGAAAATATCAGACTAGGTAATACCGAATTAGATACCGAAACGCTTCATGGTCTTCAAGAAGCTTATTTGATAGCCAATCACATGACTTGGTTAAAATCCCTTTCAGAAAACCTACAAAAAGCCACAGAACGCTATCGCTTGACTATCGTAGAAACCTAGTAGTAATTTTATCAATGTTTAGGCGATATTCCCAACATGCTTATCATTATTACTTAAAGCACTTACTCACAAACTAAATTTAGTACTCGTCAATATCTTATTTTTTGTTGTTTTCAATATATCCAGCGTTCCTCCTATTTGAAGAATTGAATTACATAAAGATCAAATAAAACGTATTACTTATTAAGTAGTTATTTCTTATAACTGCCGCTTTCTGATATTTGGTTTATCCTATTCCGGAATTCGAACTTCCTTTTAATCGAATATCAATTGTTTTTTCTTTACCGTTAACCTATTCATTACCTCCTTTAATGTTGCGTCTTTTATTTTCTTATAACCCAATTCATTTTTTAATCAATTCGACACTACTGCCAATAAAATAGCTACGTAATGACAAACAGAAGCTGCGAGCACAAAAAAATGCCAGACAGCATGGTTGTAACGGTATTTCTTCCATAAGTAAAAAACTACACCCATAAGGTAAAGTGCGGCTCCAATTAGAATCATTGTGAGGATATTAGAGGGAATACTTTCAAAGAAAGTACGTCCGCCAACAATCATAAGAAAACCCATTGCTATGTAAATTAGTGTTGAAAAAACCTTCCATTTTCCTGTAAAAAAAATCTTGAAAATAATTCCCGCTACTGTAAGACCCCACAAAACCGATAGCAACGTTATACCAAAAGAATTAGGCATATACATAAGTAAAAACGGAGTGTACGTACCTGCTATCAAGAAGAAAATACTAATATGGTCAAGGATTTCAAGTGTGCGTTTTGCCTGAGCATGCTGGATTCCGTGGTAGAGTGTAGAAAAAGTAAAAAGTTGTAAAAAACAAAAGCCATATATAGCCGCACCAATAATGCCAGAAGTATTATCACTTTTAATGGCAAATGCTATTAGGATAGGAATACTTACAATACCAAAAATAATTCCAAAACCATGTACGATACTGTTTATGAGTTCTTGTCTGATTTGTATATTTGAATTCTTAGTTTGCATAAAATTGATTTGACAAGGGGTATTGTTCTATCCCTTTTTTGTAAAATTACTCAAATCTATTACTAACTAAGTTCGATTGTCTATATAATTTACTGTTTTATTACTATCCATTTTACTTCCAAGAGGTCCGCATCTTGAGCCATCTTTTAAGAAAACCTTGTGTATAGCAGGTCTATAGACCTATTCTTTTTTAGACAAGGAGTAGCAAGAAAATTAATAGAATACAATTTGACTCTATGTGCTACTATTTTTTTGCTATTGAAACTGGATTGGAAAATAAACCAGCAAATACCAAACTTTCGCATCAAGTCAAGAGAATCTCCACTCACAAACAGATTACTAGAAATGAGAAAAGCATACATCTTTTTCAAAAATAACCCTAGCTCGTAATAACTTTTACCACCCCCCAATTTTCTAGTTATGGGAATTATGTAACTATTCCTTGTAATTGTGTAATAGCATTAGTCGCTTAAGGTACTACCTTCACTAAAATCGCATTAAAGCCATACATGAAAAATGTAGCGTATCCATTTTGAGCAATCAAAGTGATGAATTCTTTTTGAAATGATTTCAAAACGGTTGCGGAATATTTCCGCAGACTATGTAATTAAATACGAGTCAATATGTCCATTCAAACAGTTAATCCAAACACAAACCAGGCAGTGATGTCATTTGAAGAAATGACAGAGAAAACAGTTGATACTAAAGTGGCGAAAGCACATCTAGCTTATCCCTATTGGAAAGAAACGAGCTATCAGCAAGGGGCTGATTTGCTAAATAAGGTAGCTAAATTCATGCGAATCCAGAAACCGGAGCTTGCGAAAACTTTCACCTTTTAAATGGGTAAACTCCTGCCTGAAGCAAAAGGAGAAATAAACTTAAGTGCTGATATCTTAGATTAATATGCTTTGTAAATAAAAAACTAATTCGTGTAAGTGGATTAAACGATCCATTTTAAAAAAAGCTACTATAGGGCAAATTAAAATCTGTTTTAGATGCACTACTAACTTCACAAAATCAGCATATTACCAATTAGGATAATCGTTGTATTTGCTAAGGGTGATAAAATATCATTTATCATACCCATCTACTGCTATCCGTTTAGAACGGTCCCAATGTATCAGACTTACTTACAAGTTGTAGTCAATAATAATACGACAGTAGCATTCAATTTAGTAACCTAATATTAAATATGCAAGTCCATTGCTGCTAAATAGGTAGAAACTACAATTTGAATAGCTTGTATATTTTTCTCTCTATCCTCAAAGAAAATAAATTAACCTCATGAAAATAGAACAATGTAAATAATTATTTAACAACTAATAAATCAAAACTATTTGAATTTACTTACTAAAGACATGATGCCAGAATTATTAAGTGTCAATGAAGGAACCTGCATATCACTATATATGCCCACGCACCCTACTCAGCCTGACAATCCTCAGGATCCGATACTAATTAAAAATGAAAAAGCAAACGGTGATGCACTATACCTATTAGGTAAAGATTTGGAAAAAAGATCAGGTGAGATAAGTTTGGCTCAAGATGCTACCACAACTAATCCTTAAGAAACAGACTATTAGGATTAGTTAAAGGCTTGGGTTTTTTATTGATAATTTGAATTAATGTTCGGATGAAACCTACTTAATTGTAGTAATGAACCAAATAATTAAAGATATAAAATAATATGAAACGAAGTATAAACAGTTTATTAGGCTACACCATTAAAGGAACTGATGGCGAAATTGGAAAAGTAGAAGAGTTCTATTTTGATGATCAAACCTCAACCATACGGTATATGGTGGTAAAAACGGGAGGATGGCCTTCCGAAAAAAAAGTTTTGATTTCGCCCGAAGCGTTTCAAAAATTGGATTGCGAATCAAAAACACTATCTGTAAATCTTACGCAGGAAAAAATAAAAAATAGTCCCGATATCGAAACAGACAAACCTGTTTCAGAACAACAGGAAGATTTAATTCGTGGATATTACTCTTGGCCCGGCTATTACGGAAGCGGAATGTATGGACACATGGGCTTAGGCATGTGGGGATATCCGCTGGTTGAATTAAGAGAAACAGAAAAAGAAATGATACAAAGGAAAAGGGAAAAGCATACTAATGACAAACCACATCTACGAAGCACACAAGAAGTTACAGGGTATGATATTCATGCAACGGACGGTGACATAGGCAAAGTCGAAGATTTTATAATGGATGACGTAAGCTGGAAAATCCATTTTCTTATTGTGGAAACCGGCAACTGGTTTTCGGGAAAAAAAGTGATTATCTCTCCACGTTGGATTAAAGATGTAAGATGGCAAGAGCAGACAGTTACTATTAATCACTCAAAGGAAGAAGTGAAAAACAGTCCCGAATATGATTCCTCGCAACCGATAAATGATTCCTATGAGCATTTGCTCAATGACTATTACGAAAATTAAAATAATAATTATGGAAATTTTACAAGAAGCAGAAGTATTTGAAAAAGCCAAAATGAGTAATATGTCTAATAGTGATAGAGTGACAGCTTCAAGAGAAGCTAAACGACTGGTATTAGCAATCAATGAAATTTATATGAAGACGAAAGAAGCAACCTTAATGGATGTAATGAAGCGTTTAACCATTAAGAAAAAAAGAATAGATATTCGATTGAAAGGAAGACCTAATTCTTGAGTATACTTTTAATCCCATATAAATAAAAGCCATGGAAAATCATATTGTAAAAATAATTGCAGTAGAACCAGTAACGCATGATGTAAAGCGATTTACAATTCAAAAGCCAGAAGGTTTCAAATTCATACCGGGACAGGCAACCGAAGTGTCCGTCAATACTCCTGCATTTAAAAATGAAAAGCGACCTTTTACATTTACAAGTTTAAATGATAATAAGCATCTGGAATTTACAATTAAAATTTATGATAGTCTCCACGGAGTTACAAAAGAATTAGGAAAATTAAAGCAGGGTGACGAAATTATCATCCGTGATGTTTGGGGCGCAATTGAATATAAAGGCGAAGGAGTATTCATTGCTGGTGGTGCAGGTATTACACCATTCATTGCAATTCTGCGGCAGTTACAAGTGGATGACAAAATTGCTAACAACAAACTAATTATTACCAATAAAACAGAAAAAGATATAATTCTGAAAAAAGAATTTAATGAAATGCTTGGCAAGAATTTTATCAACACGCTCACTAATGAAAAAAAAGAAGGGTACAAAAATGGTAGGATTGACTATGCTTTTCTAAAAGAAAAAATAGACAACTTCAAACAGCAATTCTATGTTTGTGGTCCACCACAATTTGTAACAGCTATTTCAGAAGCACTTACCTTATTAGGAGCCAAAACTGATACAGTAGTTTTTGAGAATTAATCTGTGAGATTTGTTAAAAAGGCTTTAACGATTGGCTTGTTCTTTTTTCGATAGAAAAGATAAAGATTAGATAAACAGTATTGATATTTAGGAAAAGGATGTGAATACCGGACCAAATAAAGATGTTAAGTAAGCGAACCGATAGTTTTTCAGAAAATTAAAAAGCTAGATAATAAAAGATAATTAACAATAAAATATAATTGATATGAAAGCACTACAAATAATAAAATACGGTGAAATTAAGGACAGTTTATCCATCAATGAGATCGAAAAACCTTCTTTAAAACCAAATGATATTTTAGTTGAAGTTAAAGCAGCTTCTTTAAATCCCATTGATTACAAAATGGTGGAAGGTCACCTGAAAGATATGATTTCTTTAAACTTTCCCAGTACAATAGGTTTTGACGTAAGTGGTGTAGTGGTTGAGAGAGGTGTGGCTGTAAATAATTTCGAAATAGGAGATGAAGTATATTCCAGAGTGCCACAAGAACAAATGGGTACAGTAGCAGAATTTGTAAGTATTAATAGTGACCTAGTTGCTAAAAAACCTAAAAATAGTTCTTTTGAAGAAGCAGCCGGATTACCACTAACTGGACTTACAGCAATACAAGCCTTGGAGAATGTTGGTATTAAAGAGAACGATAGAGTTCTTATTCATGCAGGTTCTGGTGGTGTAGGTAGCTTTGCAATTCAGTATGCCAAAGCTAAAGGAGCTATCGTATATACGACTACCAGCAGCAAAAATGTAGACTGGGTCAAAGCTTTGGGTGCTGACCGAGTAATTGATTATAAAACTGAAGATTATAAAAAGGTTGCAAACAATTTGGATATTGTTTTTGACACTTTAGGGAATGACTACACCTTTGATGCTTTTGAAATCATTAAAGAAGGTGGAAAAGTGACTACGATAGCAGGTCCACCTGACGAAGAAACAGCAAAGAAAATGGGAATGAAAGATTATAAATTGACCGAAAAATTAGCAACACTGATTGAGAAAAAATCTGCTATTTATAAACTAACCTGGATGCAGCCTGATGCTAAGCAGTTAAATACTATCAGCAGCATGGTTGAAGATGGGGATATTAAGCCTATCGTCGATTTGATTTATTCCTTCGAAAATGGAATCGATGCTTATTTATATCTAGCTACCGGCAGAGCCAAAGGCAAAGTAATTATAAGCATGTCTTAAACTATTTAATACGCTGGACCAGATTACTGTTTTTTTTATAAACAAAGAAAATAGCACTAACAAAAAAATATAGTAGTAGCTGTTGCAAACGGTACCACGGGAAGAATCACTATTATTTTATTAAAAGAATCTAAAAATTATAAGCTTACTGTTATTGTTAGAGAACGGCAAAAATAAACATGTCACTTAGTAGATATGAAAAAAGTCAGCAACACAAAAGATGAATTTGCGATTGAGTACAAGTAATAATAATAGTTTAAAATTAAAAACATGACAAAAATGACAAATTTAAGTAAACAAGAGATTCAGGATAGAATGAAAGAAATTGATGTTTTGTGGGTTGTAGAAGGCAAATTCATTCATAGAGAAATTATTTTTAAGAATTTTGTCGAAGCATTTTCTTTTATGACAGCCGTTGCAATTATAGCTGAAAAGAGTGATCATCATCCAAATTGGAAAAATGTTTATAACAAAGTTACTATTGATCTTAACACTCATGATGCTGATGGAATCACAATTAAGGATTTCCAATTGGCAAAAGGAATTGATCAAATAGTAAAAAACTACGCAAATATTTAATTTACAGTGCTCTATGGGATGTAATTTTCATAAGCGAGAGCTTGTAGTCTATTAGAATAACAAAAATGTAAAAAGGATCCTGCCCAAAAACGTATTTAACCAATTATTAGCGATTGTTTAAATCCTATAAATGATGATTTACAACGGGATAATAGATTACAATGAATTCATATTAGATACTAATAGTTTGACATGTATACTAGTGCTAGCTTGAGAATTAACGCTGTAACTCCCCTACTGGATGAAACCTAATAGTACCTGTAAGCTATCGTTTTTTTTTCAGGGTTAAGATCAAAAAAGAGCGCTAAAAAAAGAGATATTAATAGTTGATTTGTATAATAGTTTAAAAAAGTTAATTAGCGTAAAAATTCATTAATATCTTAAAATAGGCCACTATTTACAAGAAATAAAACAACAATTAACTTGAAAATTATTCTTTCTTTTTTCCTAATGTTTATCTGTCTTTTTTCAGGATATTCACAAAACGACTATCCAGAACCAGCCAAAACACCTACCCGATTATTCTATATTCAACATAGTGATAATCCTAATACGTACGTATATGATGCAAATATAAAAGCAGGAATTATTGATTCGTCACAACCCATTAACGCATACCGCATTGTCTATACTAAAAATGGTGTAAAAAAACCCTTGTCAAGATTACAAAAAAAATTAGCCTACGGAATAATTTTATTAGATTCAAAAACTAACTTATTTAAGTTAAGACTTGCTTCTAGAAAAAAAATATTTTTTTATCTCAATTATGACGAAAATGAAGGAGCTCGAGTTTATGTTACCGTAAATAAGCATAAGATGTATCTGGACAAGATGTTCATTCAACTTAAAAATGGAATTTTTGGCATCAGTTTAGGATTCGAATATGTTCTATTTTATGGCAAAGATTATAATTCCGGCAAACCCGTAATAGAAAAATATGAGCCAAAATAAATTCTTCTACGTGCTCTACTTATTACTGTAGAACTTATAATATAATACAAAAATTAGAAAAATAATGTCGAAAAACGTATCCGATTATTTAGTAGAAATGGTAGTAGAAGCAGGTGTAACACGCATTTACACAATTACTGGAGATAGTTTAAATCCTGTAAATAATGCTGTACGAAGGGATGGAAGATTACAATGTATTCATGTAAGACACTAAGAAACAAGCCCTAAATGAAATATAAATCGCTATTCAACATACTATTGTGAAAAAGGGGGTGGCTGTCTTAGCACTTCTAAGGTAAGTAGCTAGTTCTGGAATAGAAACAGTATAGCCACTTAATAAAAATTGCTATACATAACCAAGAATAATACCCAGTCAAGAACATTTTCTAGAATTGGAAAATAGCATCAACACACATGAAAAGGTGGTGGTGTTTATTTAAAAGTCATGGCGCTTTGCATTAACCAGATTAAAAATTACTTTATGAAAAAAATATTAAAAATTATAGTTCTATTTTCAATCGTTCAAATCTTTAGCATCAGTTGTTCAGATAAAAAACAATCATCTGATTTTGCTCCTGGCGATGGTATTGTGAATGCCTATTTAGCTGGCAATGAGGAAATGGATGATAAATCAGAAGGAATTGGAGATTTTGTGGCTGCATCAAAAGCGGTAATGCCCGCGGTGGTTCATATTAAGACTATCATAAAATCGGCAACAGCTAATAATAATTTGAGACAACCCAATGGCACCCAGTCCAGAAGCAATGTTCCTGTGATGGCTTCAGGTTCTGGTGTACTAATTTCTCAGGACGGCTATATTGCAACAAACAATCATGTGATTGAAAATGCTTCAGAAATTAATGTCATTTTACCTGATAAACGGGAATTTAAAGCTGAATTAATTGGTCGTGACCCGAATACCGATCTAGCGCTTTTAAGAATAAAAGCAGAAGGACTTCCGATAGTAAAGTTAGGAAATTCAGATAATGTACAAATTGGGGAATGGGTATTGGCTATAGGTTATCCTTTCTCGCTAAATACAACCGTCACTGCTGGAATTATTAGTGCTAAGGCAAGGAGTATTGGAATAATTAACCGCCAAGGGAGTACTAATTCTCAAGCTAATTCAGGTACAACTGCAAATACGGCAATCGAATCTTTTATTCAAACTGATGCTGCAATTAATCCCGGAAATAGTGGCGGTGCACTTGTAAACACTAAAGGGGAACTGATAGGTATTAATAGTGCGATTGCTTCCCAAACTGGAAGCTACGCTGGTTATGCATTTGCAATACCAGTAAACTTAGCCAAGAAAATTCTGGATGATTTAAAAAAGTATGGTTCTGTAAATCGAGGAATATTAGGAGTTGCATTTCCTTCGCCTTCAGATGAACAAAGGTATTTTAAGCAACAGGGGATTGCCCTTGGTACAGTAAATGGCGTCTATATAACTAATGTTATGAGCAAAAGCGCAGCAGCTGAAGCAGGTCTTAAAGAAGGCGATATTATACAAAGTATAGATGGAATACAACTTAGCTCATCGACAGAGTTTTCAGAAAGGATCGCTAGACATCGCCCTGATGATGTTATCAAACTTAGCTATTTACGTGACGGAAAAATTAGAAATGCATCTGCAACTTTAAAGAAGGAAGCACCAATAAAGGCGATAGCTAGCAGCAATGAATCATTGAGCCAAATCTATGCTAAGTTAGGTGTCAGTTTCGCACCGCTTACAGAGGGTCAGAAAGAATATTTCAATATTAATTCAGGAGTAGTAGTAACAAATGTTCGCGAAGGTGGTTTTTTTGACCATAATGGAATTCCTGTTGGAACCATTATTGCCTACATCAACGGTAAACCTATCAATAGTTCTAAAGATATAGATTTAGCCTTTTTATCAGCACAAAGAGGAATTATACAAGTCTTTGCAATTGCACCTGATGGATCCAAGGTGATCTTTAATCTTTCATTAGGTACATAATAATCAATAGGATAATTTTTAAAAATGTATAATTTCTAAAAATCTAATACGAAATCCAACAGTACTTTAATATCTAAAAGAATCCTATTTATTAACTGAGATACTAATTATTAAAAAATCAGATCATGATAAATTTACAATAACTAAGCTTGCTTTTTACGACAGTTTATTTTGGGGCATTCTGCCAAAATGGAAATAGAATGATAATGGAAACATTTAAATACTGACACCTTAATGATGTTTGCTATAGGTTCGATAATGATAAAAAAAAACCGATAAGGAGCAAACTTATAAAAATAGGAATGGGAACATAGTTGTAAAGCCTATGAATAACAGGAACGAATCGAATTATAATACTAAATAGAAAATTATGAAATACTACATCAGTAAAAAAATCAATACCAATTTTGAACAAGCCGTTCATCTTGTGACTGAATCTTTAAAAAAAGAAGGGTTTGGGATACTCACCGAAATTAACCTTCAGGAGAAACTGAAAGAAAAACTGGATGTCGATTTCAGGAAATACAAAATACTTGGTGCCTGCAATCCAGCTTATGCCTACAAGGCAATACAGCAGGAAGATAAAATTGGAACCATGCTTCCTTGTAGCGTTATCGTTCAGGAATTGGGAAACAATGAAATTGAAGTTGCGGCTGTCGATCCGGTTGCTTCAATGATGGCTATCGAAAATCAGGATTTAGTCGGGATAGCAACTGAAATAAAAGAAAAACTCGAACGGGCTATTGCCTCTTTGTAACAAGAATTTTGAAGATTTAATTTATTAATTTAAAGACTAATATTATGATGGATGGGATGAATAATGGGATGAATAACGGTTGGGGAATGGGATATGGCTATGGGTGGATTATCGGCCTTGTTGTTCTAGTGTTTATTATTTGGGTAGTTGTTAAGCTAGTTAATAAAAAATAATACATCCATTTAGTTATTTTTTTTTGGGAAAAAGCTGAAGAAAGATTTTTTTATCTTTTTAAGCATAGCATAATTGAAAATAACTCCACTTAAATTTTGCAATATAAAATCGCCACGATTCTAAGGTCTAAGTACAAATGAAGAATGGCGATACTTCCTGATAACTGTCGGGATTCTTTAAAAAACAAATATTATATCCATATGAGAGAAAATCCTATTACTGTAGAAATGCTATTAGATCAAATAATAGGTTTGAACTTTATCCAAATTGCAGCCATTCCGCTGATTTTACTTGTTGTATTAGAGTGGGTTTTTACAATAATTCAAAAAAAAGATTACTATAATAGCTTAGATACCCTATCTGCCACTTTTATAGGTCTTGTAAATGTTGGTCTATCCGCTTTATTAAAAATAGGGATTTTCGGGGTTATATTGTTTTTTTACAATATTATCCCTTGGAGTATCCCAACCCATTGGTGGACCTATGTCCTTTGCATTATTGCATTAGATTTTTTTAGATACTGGTCCCATAGATTAACCCACGTAAATCGCTTTTGGTGGGCCACTCATGTTACCCATCACAATTCAGAAAAATACAATTTGTCTGTGGCTTTTAGATTGGGCTGGACACAACACATTAAATTCATTTTCTTTATTCCTGTAATTTTAATGGGGTTTAACCCTGTGGTTTTTTTTATCTGCCACCAAGTCGAAGTGCTTTATCAATTCTGGGTTCATACCGAATATATTAGAAAATTACCGGCTCCAATTGAATACATTTTTGTTACTCCATCACATCACAGAGTGCATCATTCCAGTAATAAAAAATACTTAGATAAGAACTTTGGGTCAACATTTATTATTTGGGACAGATTATTTGGCACCTTTCAAGAAGAAAAAGAACAAACTCTTTACGGAATTACAACACCTCTAAATACCTATAATCCAATTACTTTAAACTTTCATGAATGGAAAGATATTTTTTTGGATGTATACAAAAGTAGGTCATTAAAAGAAGGCTATGCCATGCTATTTACAAGCCCATCAAAGTTAGACGCTGTTAAGGCTGAATTTAAATCTTTTTATCTGCTGGAACAGGAACAATTAAATATGGTCGATGCTAAGTTTATAAAAAAGAATGCCCCAAAAAAGAGCCAAGAAGAAGGGTTAGTACTCAGCAATCAAATTTTTAAATCCTAAAATACGATTACCAGCAGTGTAGTCAGGTTAGCGCTACTCCTAACCTAATTATAAATTATTGCATATATGGAATGATATAAAAGTTAAAATAATTAAGAGATACAAAAGGTTTGGGAACTACACAAGAGCGATAGAAAGCTACCCTTTATTAAAAATTTAAATAGATAAAATGTGTTAATCTTGTAACTCTTCTAAGAATTAGATAACAGCTGTAAGTTTTTATGTATGTAACTTTGTTGTAGTTTATTAGCAATTAGCATTTAAAGTATTAATAATAATAAATTTACCTTACATGATAGCGGTAATTTCATTTATTGGCTTTCAAATTATGGGAATCATCCATTCATTGCTTCTTATCACCTTTATCGCAATAGTCATTTAAGTCCTTCAAAAAAATAGAATACTATTATTACTATAATTACTTTATCATCTTTTATAACAGTTGAAAAAGAAAAAGTTACCGCAAACATATTTTAACACTTAAAAACAAAATTATTATGGCAGAAATTAAGATTGAACAGAAAAAACCTATATGGCCGTGGTTGTTAGTTGGGCTTGTCATCGTTGGATTGCTTGTCTATTTTTTGGTATTTCGTGACAATAGCGAAAATACAGAGGCAGTAGCTGAACCAGATTCCATCACTAATACTAGCGAATCAGACCTTCTAGGTATTAAAGAAAATAACAACACTGTAGCGGCTTACGTCAGTTTTGTAGAAAATAACAAAGAAAAAATGAGTTTGGATCATGAATATACAAATGAAGCCCTAGTAAAACTAATTGACGCTACTGATGCTATGGCCAATCAGGTTGGGTATGACGTACAAGCAGATTTACAAAAGGCAAGGGATTTTGCAAAAATGATTACTAAAGATTCTTTTGAAACAACACATGCAGATAATGTAAGAAAGGCAGATGACATGGTAACCAATGTTTTACAAAATATTCAAGAGGCTAAATATCCAGAATTGACCAATGAAGTTACAGCATTAAAAAGTGCTTCGGAATCAATAAAACCGGGAGTGCTAACTCTTGACCAAAAAGACGCCGTTAAGAACTACTTTGCAAAAGCTGCAGACCTTCTTCAAAAAATGAATTAGATAATCTTAAAAAAATAAAACCATGACAGATACAAACAAAAATCTTTTTAATCTAGATGAATTATCAGATTATAAAGTAGCTGAAAATTATAATGATGTAAGGGGTTGGAATGTAAAAGATGCAAATAACCGCATCATTGGGAAGGTGGATCATTTACTGGTAAATAAAACTGCAGAACGAGTAGTTTACCTTGATGTTGAAGTAGATAAAACTGTGATTGAGGAAGGGCACGAAACGTATGATAAGCGTGTAAGTGCCGGTTTGCATGAATTTTTAAACAAGGAAGGGGAAAATCATTTGATTATTCCAATTGGAATTGTAAATATCGATGAGAAGAATAAATTCGTAAATACCAATGAAATTGATAGTTCGACTTTTGCTAAAGCTAAGCGATTCAAAAAGGGAGCTATTGTAGATTTTGAATATGAATTAAATTTACTTCGTCATTACAAGGGAGATAACACGATTCACCATTCGAATAGTGTTGATGGATTTTATGATCGCGAAGAGTTCAATAATACTTTTCCTCAAAGAGATTTGGAGTAAAATTCTATGTAAATAATCGCCTTACAGTGTTTTAGCAGATTCTGGAGTAGTAATTGTGAACAGAAGCAAAGGAATGATTGGTTTGGCTCTAATTCATAAAGGAGCTGCCTATTAAATAAAAGCAATTTTATAATAGCACAATGACACAAGACATACAAGAGCAAGTAGCAGAACCAGTACAAACGGTAGTACAAAAGTTAGAAAATTGGCTTGACACCTTTATCAACATGCTGCCTAATATGGCAGTGACCTTATTATTATTGGTCATCTTTTTGGTGCTTGCCAAGCTTGGAAGTAAATTGTTTAAAAAATTTTTCTACAAAGCATCAAATAACGAAGCACTAGAACATTTATTTTCCACTGTATTTTATGTCGCAATACTCAGCATTGGGCTTTTTATTATGCTTGGCGTTCTTGGATTGGATAAAGCTTTAACATCAATATTAGCAGGAATTGGTGTAATAGGTTTGGCATTGGGTTTTGCTTTTCAAGATATCGCTGCCAATTTTGTTTCGGGTATTATCTTGGCCTTTAATAGACCTTTTAAAATAGGAGAAATCATAGAAATAAATGATATAATGGGTCAAGTAACCCGAACTGGCTTGCGCGATACAGCTATTGCGACTTTTCAGGGCCAAGAGGTTTATATTCCAAATAAAGACTTTTTACAGCATGCCTTTTACAATTTTTCTGTGTTAGAAAAAAGGCGGATTGATATAACCGTTGGAGTTTCCTATGCCGATGATCTCGATAAAGTTGAAGATCTTATATTGAGTACAGTAAAAAACTTGGACGGAGTGATAGATAAAGATTTGATGGTTTTTGACTATGCTGAATTTGACTCTAGTTCTATCAACTTTAATATTCGATTTTGGATAAAATATCCGGGAGAACCTAGCTATTTCACGATGAAAAGCAAAGCCATAAAAGCGATTAAAAAAGCATTTGACGAACAAGATATTACTATTCCTTTTCCTATTAGAACATTGGACTTTGGAATTAAAGGCGGGCAAAAACTCTCGCAAATGAAATTGAATATGAATGGAGCAACGAAGGAAGTAGAATAAGGTCCAGTTTTTTAAAACCCCAATTGGGAAGGCGGTTTATCAGATTCATTTAAATCTTTAATTTAAAAAATACAGTTTTGAAAAAAGATGGATGTTGCCCAATGCAAAGCACTTCAGTGATAACAAAACGATGGTTATAATTGGATTTAAAAACCAAAAATTAGATCAAATATATCCTATCGAAGATAGAATCAATTCCTAATTATTATCATGTAATTTTCTAAATAATATACTAAAATGGTAAATAAAATTCTCAATAAGTTTTCTTTTCAAAATACTAAACAGCTTCAGTTGCTCAGCTTTCCATTAAAATTTTCCCGACTGATTTTTTTGTTAGCAATTGGTTTAATGTTGATACCAACAAGCGGTTTTGCTCAGGCGGAATGCCCTTCCATTAATGTAAAAATCCAAAATATAAATAATAATACAGGGGTTGTAGCCTGTGCCATTTTTGAATCCGAGGAGGGTTTTCCTAACAAATTCATGAAATTTGCATCCAAGATCATGTTAACCCAAATTAGTGGTAAAAATGCGAGTTTTGAGTTTTCAGATATTAAACCCGGAACATACGCTATTGTCGTAATCCATGATGAAAACCGCAACGGCGAACTTGACACTAATATGTTTGGGATACCAACAGAAGGCCATGGTTTTTCCAGTGGTGCAGAGGTTACAATGAGTGCTCCTTCATTTTCTGATGCTGTATTTACATACGATGGAGGACATCTGCAAATGTCTATTTCTCTTAACTATTAAATTTTAAAATTCGTTTGTGTTTATCAGAAGTTTAAAGAAAGTGATAAAGTAAAAGATAAAACGGTATCTGAGGTTAAAGGAAAATAGAATAAATCCGGATCTAAGTAATACCGTTTCTTATTCGAGAAAAATATGGATTGCAGCAGCAATTCTATCTTGGATGATAATTATGTTAGTTCTGATTAAATTAATTTTTAGCATTCTTCTCCTTGTTTTGGCTGGCGTGTTAATCTCAACCTATTTTCATGGATGTGCTAATATTACTCATAAAAAATTACATCATTCAAAAAAATGGAGTATCGGGATTTCCATTGTTATAAATATTTTATTAATTATTGCTTTTTTTTGTTTAGTAGGAGCACGATTGCAACAACAAGCTGCTGAGTTATCTGATACTCTTCTAAAAACAATTGTGCATCTAAAATCCCAAATGGAGCAAAGGCCTTTAGGAAATAAAATTTTAAATTTCCTTGAAAATTCGGGAAATTCACAGATAAACGCGTCACTCGTAAAAAACTTTTTTTCCTCGGGATTTGGAATTGTAAACGACCTGTATATCATCGTGCTTCTTGCCGCTTTTTTTATTGCAAGCCCTTCTATTTATAGAAATGGATTTATTAAACTGTTACCAACAAGCGCCAAAGATATGGGTGGAGAAATTCTGGTCAACCTTAATAAAGACTTTAAAAAATGGCTACAAGGCTAAATTTTTGGTTTCTTTTTTATAGTAACGCATACAGCTTTAGGTTTATGGATTATAGGATTACTACTCATACTAACTTTAGCCTTAATAGCCGGCTTATCCAACTTTATTCCCAAACTCAGACTTGTTGCAGCCATTCCCGCAATACTTCTTGGTCTCACCGTAGGGACTTCCGTAGCTGTGTTTGTTGCTTGCCTTTATGTACTGATTCTAATAGTACAAAGTGCCGTAAAACAGCCACTTATTCAAAAGAGGATGTTAAGTATTCCACTTGCACTCATTATTTTTGGTCAGGTGATTATGAGTTTAATCGCAGGTTTCTAGGGCGTGGAACTGGCGACACCTCTAGTAGTTATTACAATAACCTTAGTAAATAAATTATATATTGAGAGAAAGGCTTCTCAGATAAAATAATTGAGAATGGATGCAAGTGTATTTTTTTACAGTTTTATTTCTGAAATATTATAGATTATTTAAAATGGTAGGAGAATCTAAAATTGTAATTTACATCGCTTTATGCGCTAACGTTGGGATAGATTTATTGCTACTGCTTTTACGGAAAGTTCGTCCATGCTTTTTGAAGGTATGTATAGGACGGTTGGCTCAATAAACTAACTATAGCTTCTTTTAGGAATTCATAAAAGCTAAAAAAAACCGGATGATGCACATCCTTTCGGCTATGGGAAATAGGAAAATATAAAACACCTCCATTATGACAATACAAGATTTAGTAGGCGAATACCTTATTGAAGGTAGCAATCAAGACAGTAGTGATGTTCCAACTTACAAAGGAAAACTCACCCTTTCTCTTGATGAAAATAATCGAATTGTAGCACATTGGAATATTGGTCACGGCCAAGAGCAAAATGGAAGCGGATTTTTCAAGGATAATATTTTAGTTATCAATTTCAATTATTTAGTTGATGATTTAATTTTTAAAGGCGTCGCAGTGTATCGTTGCATTACTAAAGATATTTTAGATGGTTTTTGGTCAGAAAAACATGGAAACCCACTTTACTTGGGTACAGAACAAGCACTACGAATTAATTCACAAGAAGTTTTGAATTAAATAGTTTTACTTTATAAGCAAGAGACTATTGATAAGGATTTAAAAAAAAGTGTAGCTATATAAAATCCTATACTAGCTCTATAACAAAATCACCTATTAATTGTATATTACATAAATCACTTTTTTCAATACTAAAAATAAATCTATTATGCTACTTGTATAATATTGTAACTATTGTAAAAAGTAGCATAACCCATTCACCACCTGAGAACTCTAATTTTACAGTATTAAATAATTTATAATACAAGTAACATGAAGAAGCAAACAATATTTATCACAGGAGCTGGATCAGGATTAGGAAAAGGAACAGCAATAGGATTAGCACAACAAGGACACAATGTAATTGCTGCAGTGCATACATGGGAACAAATGTCTCGATTTAAAGAAGAATTAGCAGACACCGATTATAAAAAACAAATTGAATTAATAAAAATAGATATTCTAGATCCTATTGATCGTAAAAGAGCATGGGAATACGATGTAGATATTTTAGTTAACAACGCCGGAAGAGCCGAAACTGGACCTATGGCAGAGATTCCAGTAAACTACCTTAGAGAGGTGATGGAGGTTAACACCTTTGGAACACTTGAATTCTCGCAGCCATTTATTAAAAAAATGGTGAAAAAGAAAAAAGGAAAAGTTATTTTTCTATCGTCAATTGCAGGGCTAGTGACTAATCCGTTTTTAGGAGCTTACAATGCATCTAAGCATGCACTTGAAGCTGTAGTGCAATGTTTGCGTGATGAGTTACAACCTTTTGGAGTGACTGTCGCTACAATTAATCCAGGACCGTTTGAAACTGGCTTCAACGATCGCGCCTATGATTCGTACAAACAATGGTTTGACGAAGACGTGAATTTTACTCCTAAAAAAGATATCGAAAAAGCAGCGGAACAAATGGGTAAAATGCAATTGGATCCACAAATTATGATTGACAAAATGGTCGAAATCATACCGCAAGAGAAACATAACTTTAGAACCATACACACTGAGGAATTTGTAGCAATGTGCAAGGAATACCAAGAGCGTCAATATAAAATTCAAACAAATGAAGTTGACGAATCAAAAAAATAAAATTATTAAATTTACACTTTGTAATTAGTTGAAATAAAAATAGCCATCTCATTTGAGATGGCTATTTTTATTAAAGTATTTTTATTTTATAAACCTGGTTTAGAATTAGTTGCAAATACAAGCTATTATACTGCTATTGCAAGTTTTGTATGTATTAAACTTGCCGTTTTTGCATCGATACAACCAAAAAAGAAGGTGTCAATTACTTCTTGAAAAATAGGGTTTGCATTTTCAGTTTGACTAAATAACGTCATTGATGATAGTAATTTCATCGCACCTAAATCTCCTAAAATACCTTCGGCTGATTTATTCTTATATTCTAATAATAAGCGCGTAGCTTCGATTAAATTTCTTGAAAGTATTGGGTGCTGCATGTAACGATTTGCTTCGTCTAAATCTTTGATTCCGTAATAATCAGATAGATTACTTTTTCCTAAACCTCTATATTGTGGAAAAACAAACCACATCCAATGTGTTTCTTTTTTCCCTCTTTTTAACTCTGATATTGCAGTAGTATATAATTTATTTTGTGCTTCTAAAAAACGTTGTAATTCAATGTTTGAATAAGACATGATGCTATATTTTAATCTAATTAATTTTATTGGCTGTACTTAATTGTATTTATTGCCGGGGCAAATTTAAATGAGATTGCAGCAAAATTTCTTACAGTATTTTGGCGTAAGCTTATAACTTTTTAGTTTTATTATTTTTATCGAATGTACCACCGATAGTGACATTCCGAAGAAAAAGTATAAAAAAACAGTACAATAAAAAGGAAACCCAAATCTAGCTTACTGACAATTAAACAATTAGATTTTAAAAAATTTTCTCATTCGAAAAAAAATAGATTTATTTTAAAGCATACCTTCCTAGTTTTAAAAGCTCCTATTATGTAACAAAAAAAAGCCACAGATCAAACCCTTTAGGATCCAATTAATCTGTGGCTGAATATTTTTTGAAATTAGAATGAAAAACACTAAAAACTTTCTTTCTAAAACGGAGAACTATGCTTGTGTAAAAATAGCATTTACTATACGTTGCGAGGTAGCTTCACAAAAATCTAAGCCAGAATAATCTGGATTGAACCCACCTATATAAGGAACTGCCATAATGTAAATATTTTCATTGAAAGCCCCATAATGATCTAATATTTGAAAATGATCATTAATACTTATTCCAGAAACATTCAGGTAATAATTCCCCACTTCACCTGACTCCACAAAACTATTCCCGGCATTTATTGCCTCTAAAGCGATCGCTTCTGATTGGTATCTCAATTTTGCTGGGCTAACTGCTTTTTGCTTTTTTAAACTCTCAAACGGAAAATCTTCATATGATAAATGAGGCTGTCCTACACAATCAATAAATGTTTTATAGTACACCGATTGCAATTTTTTATTGTCATCCATAAATTTATAGATAATCCCTCCTTTTTCTTGTGGAATCACTTCACTATCAAAACCAACACCTTCAATTGATAAAATACCAGCGTGATACAAAGCCATTAATTCGACACATGAGGTTTGAGGAACAAAAGCAATCACAATTGAAATTAAAGGCATTAACACTTTTTGCAAACGTTGCATATCTTCTGCCGAAAAATATTTTGCAGGATGATTCATGGCAAAACTTAATACCGCTAACATCTCTTTCCAGTAAATAGATTGGTGTCTTTTTATTGATTTTTCGGCTTCGGTATATTCTGCTTTGAGTAATAAAAACGGATCTAGTGTGAGACGTAATTCCATCATTTCGTCCACAAATTCTTCAATAGTTAAATCTTTGATTTTAGCATGAAACTCGGGATCTTTGTCTCTAAAAATGTCTTTAAAATCTTTTTGGAACAAATAATCTAAAGATAGAAAACCACCATTTCCTTTTTTATGTAAGTTAATTTCATCTTCAGTCAATAAAGAGTCATTTGATAAATGAGAATCTTCTAAGTGAAATCTAACAGCAGGTAGCAATCCACCTCTAGAGTGCATCACCATTTTTAGCTCACTACTTTCTTCATTCAAAGTGTAGGTGAGATTTCCGTTTTCCTCTTTATAAAAAGTTCCATTCTCTCTAGCAAGTGTTCGTATGGCATCTACAGCGGTTAGTGAAGCACCTCTAATTGCAACCGCATGATTCAATTTCAGCGCTACTTTTGTAGGTGGATAAGGCGAATCAAAACAGCCCTCAAATTTCCCTTCAAAACGAGAAGGCCAAGAGTGACCTGTGCAAATCACCACATCGTCAAATCTTATTTTTTCATTTGATGTAGATACCCAAACCGCTTTATTTTCTTGATCATAATCAATATCGATCACCGGACTTTCGTAGCGAACGTGCGTTTCAATGCCTAATTTTGTGGCAATATCTCGTAGTAAATCAAATTGAGCCGTCAGATAATAGCCAAAAAGCAATCGAGGCAACACTTTATACTCATTAAAATTAACAATATCGATATTAAATCTTTCAAGCAATTCTTGTGGCACTGTTTGCAGCCATTCCCCTATTGATGTGACTAATTCTGGCGTTTCATTATCAGAAATATTAGTCACATGTTCGTCATTTGCACCTTCTGTACTATATGGCATTCCAGACCCTAAAATAGCTTTCTTTTCAAAAATTTCTACTTCAAAATTTGTTTCTCCTGTTTCTAATAATCTTTTATAAAGAAATAGTCCGCTAGGGCCCCCTCCTACTATCGCAATGCGTCTTTTAGCTCTCATCAATTGTTGAAATATGTTAGTTGCTTTTTTTACTTTTATCTAAATAATAATTCTCTGAATTATAAATGATTAAAAGAGATAATTTGAATTATTGATTTGGTATAATTGCCGTTTTTTTTCGAATAAAAAAATAGCAATATTCAATAAATTAATCCTACTATGTCACTATAAAATGTTAGTCAAGCAACATTTAAAAACAAATCATTTTATGTCTTTTTATACACTATAAAAGTAATCGAACACTACTATTTGTATTTATGAGATTTGGCTATAATTTTATAAAATTTAAGAGAAGTAAAACCTTAATACTATTAAAAAATAGTTATTTTCAAGAACAGCTTTGATATGATTTTATTTTTTTAATTCGAAGGGTCAAAAAATACTTAAATGCTATTTTTAGCAACTTTTTTTAAGGGAAGTTCAATATAAATTATAATATTAATTCATTTTTAACATAATATTGCTAGGCTATCTATTGCAAAATTCTATTTTTGCTATTCAATTATAATATTAAAAATATGAAAGAGTTAGTAGCAAAAATTAATGCTGAATTTGAAACATTTACTGCAGAAACAGAATCTCTAATCGAAAAAGGAGTTAAAGCTGCTGGAGCAAGAGCACGTAAATCAACTTTAGAAATGGAAAAAATGCTAAAGGAATTTAGAAAACTTTCTATTGAGGAGTCTAAAAAATAATTCCTTTTATTAAAAAGTCCTTAGTGAAAGCTAAGGACTTTTTTTTTGTGCTTTAAATAGCAAATTTTGAGTAAATATCATTAGGCTAATTTTTCTTTTACTTCCCTCACCTCTCTTCTTAGATCCATCAAAACGTCTTTTAAACTCTCTGGAGTAAGATCATCTGGCGTAAATTCTTCTGTCGCGAGACTACAAGCAAATTCCCAAATCTCCAATATTTCTGAAGCTTTTACTTCGTATGATTTGTAATACGTATTGTCAGAGTGAAGCACTAAGGCATTTTTACCATTCTTGTTGAGCCTTTTATAAACAATACCTTCGTTTTTTGTAAGCAGGATATATGTTTTGCCATCTCTTACTTCGCCCAAGCTTTCTACATAACGGCCTACAATGTAAAACCCGCTTTTATGAGGAGGCATTGAGTCACCATCGACAGGGAAAGCTCTAAATTTTCCGTTGCGCAACCATGGTAATGATATTTGTTGTAAATTCTCAATAAACTCAGGATCTGAATAACCCGAAAGATATCCTGCACGAGCTTTATGCGGAATGATTTCGATAAAATTATCTCCATCTTTATTTACTGTTATGGGCAATAAAATACGATTATCTTCTAGTTTCAATAACTCATCGATAGGTACTTTTCGAACATCTACAGATAGTAACAAATCGATGCTAATGTGATAATATTGCGCTATCTTTTTTAAAATATCATAAGGCGCCTCTGAGGTTCCGTCTTCATATTTCACATAGCGTCCGCGAGTTATAGCCAATGATTCTGCTAATTTCTCTTGCGAAATTTTCCTTTTAATCCTTAGATTTCTAATGTTGTCAGAAAATATAGACATGATCTTTTTGTTATAATTTGTAACAACAAATGTAACTCTTTTTGTTACAATCCGTACTAATTTTGCTTTTTATAAATCAAAAAATAATGAGCAGAGCAATCGTACATATGGATTTAGACACTTTTTTTGTCTCTTGCGAACGCTTAATAAATTCGCAATTAGAAGGAATTCCTTTGATTATAGGCGGTGGAGACCGTGGCGTAGTGGCATCTTGTTCTTATGAAGCTAGGCGTTTTGGTGTGCGCTCTGCCATGCCTATCGCAATGGCTTTAAAACTGTGTCCGCAAGCAAAAATTGTAAAAGGTGATATGGAGCGTTATTCACAATTATCACATGATGTCACAGAAGTTATCAATGAAAAAGCGCCTATCGTAGAAAAAGCAAGTATTGACGAATTCTATCTTGATATCACGGGAATGGATCGTTTTCATGGCGCTTATAAATGGACAAATGAACTAGCGGAACGCGTGGTTAAAGAAACCGGTTTACCTATAAGTTTTGCACTATCTATTAATAAAACGGTTTCTAAAATAGCCACTGGAGAAGGGAAACCCATGGGAAACCTTGAAATATCCGAGGATCAAGTTCGTCCCTTTTTGAATCCGTTGTCGATTCAAAAAATTCCCATGGTAGGCGATGTTACTTTTCAACTATTGTCACGTATTGGGATTAGAAAAATACAAACTTTAGCCGAAATGCCTGCTGAAGTATTACACAGGATGATTGGAAAAAATGGATTGGAGATTTGGAAAAAAGCCAATGGCGTTGACAATCAAGCGGTAGAACCTTATACCGAAAGAAAATCAATTACTACAGAGCATACTTTCTCTGAAGATACAATTAATATGGCGCAATTAAAATCAGTGCTTTCTGGTATGGTAGAAAAATTAGCTTTTCAGCTTCGTTCAGAGCAATGGCTTACATCGACAGTGGTTGTTAAAATACGCTACGCCAATTTTGATACAGAAACCAAACAAAGTAAAATCGCTTATACCTCTGCTGATCATCAGCTTCACGATAAGGTGATGGAGCTATTTGAAAAACTATATCAAAGACGCATGCGGTTGCGCTTAGTGGGAATCCGTTTTAGTGGTTTGGTACATGGAACTTACCAAATAAATCTTTTTGAGGATACTCAAGAAATGCTTTCGCTTTATACTGCTATGGATTATTTAAAAGGCAGGTATGGCTTTGACGCAGTTATGCGATGTGCTGGTGCAGCGCTAAAACCAAATACTAAAAACGAAATATTAAATAGAAAACACAATTAAAATTTAAAGCATACAATGTATTTAAACTGTCACTCTTATCATTCTTTACGATACGGCACTATTCCGCTTGACGATCTCATTAATCACGGAATCAAGGCGGGAGTAACAGCCATGGCATTAACTGATATTAATACGGTTACTGGAATTTATGATTTTATTAGTGCATGTAAAAAAGTGAATATAAAACCCCTCGTAGGGATCGAATTTAGATCAGGAAATGATTTGAGATACATTGGTCTAGCTAAAAACAAAGAAGGACTTGCTGCAATGAATCGGTTTTTAACGGCACATAATTTCAGTGGTGAACCATTGCCTATTGTTGCGCCTCAATGGGAAGGCGTAATTATACTGTATACATTTGAAAGTGCGCCTGAAGTATTAAGTGAAAATGAATATATTGGTGTGAGACCCGAAGAAGTAAATAAATTATATTCGAAAGAATGGAACGCCAAGTTATCTAAGATGGTTGTGTTGCAACCAGTGACTTTTCGAACAAAAACCGAATTCAATTTGCATAAAATATTGAGAGCAATTGATACTAACACCGTACTTTCAAAACTCACCGAAAAGGATTATGCAAAAAGTACTGAGGTAATGATCACTATGGAAACATTGTTACATGCCTATCAAAATTATCCTGAAATAATTGTAAATACGCAATCAATTATCAAGCAATGTAATTTTGAATTTGACTTTTCGGTTCCAAAAAATAAAAAGCACTATACTAAATCTAAAAAGAATGACATTGCTTTGCTTACACGATTGGCAAAAATAGGTCTTAAATGGCGTTATGGAGAAAACAATCAAGAAGCCATAGACCGCATAGAAAAAGAGCTAAAAGTGATTGACCAACTCGATTTTAGCGGATACTTCTTAATCAACTTTGACATTGTGAGGTACAGTAATAGTCAAGGTTTTTTACACATAGGTCGTGGTAGTGGTGCCAACAGTATTATTGCTTACTGCTTGGGAATTACTGCAATTTGTCCTCTTGAACTCGATTTGTATTTTGAACGTTTTCTAAATTTAAACCGAAAAAGTCCTCCTGATTTTGATATCGACTGGAGTTGGAAAGAACGAGATATTATTCTAGAATATATTTTTAGACGTTATGGCAAAGAGCACGTCGCTTTTTGTGGCACAAATGTGGAATTTAAATACCGTTCAATCTTTAGAGAAGTGGGAAAGGTTTTTGGTTTACCCAAAGAAGAACTAGATGTGCTAGCCAAGAATCCAACCAAGTTGCAACCCAACAACACTATCGTAAAATTAGTACAAAAATATGGAAAATTACTCGAAAAATACCCCAACCAACGCAGCATGCATTCTTGCGGAATTTTAATTTCTGAAGAACCAATTACTAATTATACGCCTTTAGAAATGCCTCCAAAAGGCTTTCCTATTGTGCTTTTTGACATGCATATTGCCGAATCTATAGGTTTTGAAAAATTTGATATTTTAAGCCAACGAGGAATTGGACATATCGATGAAAGTGTGAAGCTTATTGCTAAGAATAAAGGAATTCATGTTGACATTAGAAACACCAATTTATCAAAAAACGAAGCAGTGGCAAATGCCGCACTTTCACAAGGAAACACAATAGGTTGTTTTTATATCGAAAGTCCCGCTATGAGGGGATTATTGCGACGATTAAAATGCAGTGATTACAAAACTCTTGTAGCTGCTTCTTCTATAATACGTCCCGGCGTAGCACAATCAGGAATGATGAAGGAATACATTTACCGCCACAATCACCCTGATAAATTTGAATACTTTCATTCCGTTTTTAAAGAACAATTAGGAGAGACCTATGGCATCATGGTGTATCAAGAAGATGTGATAAAAATTGCTTTGCATTATGGTGGCCTTCCCGCTGCAGATGGAGATATCCTGCGACGTGCCATGAGCGGAAAAGGACGCTCACTAGATGCTCTTAAAAAAGTAAAAGACAACTTCTTTGCTTGTTGTGCCATCAAAGGGCATCCTCTTGCTCTTAGCGAAGAAATTTACCGGCAGATAGAATCTTTTGCTGGATATTCTTTTTGCAAAGCGCATTCGGCTTCTTACGCCGTTGAGAGTTATCAAAGTTTGTATTTAAAAGTGTATTATCCTATCGAATTCATGGTCGCTGTAATTAATAATCAAGGTGGTTTTTATCGAACAGAGGTTTATGTTCATGAAGCACGCATGGCTGGAGCAACCGTGAATAATCCTTGTGTGAACAACAGTGAATACACTACTACAGTGTGTGGCAAAGAAGTCTATTTAGGTTTTCAGCATTTACTAGGAATAAATACGGCTGTAGCATTAAATATTGTCTCTGAACGAGAAAATAATGGACCGTATCAATCACTAGATGATTTTATAAACCGAATTCCCATTGGACTTGAAAACATTAAAATATTAATTTTTATTGGTGCCTTTAAGTTTACCAATAAAACAAAAAACCAACTCCTAATTTTAGCTAGTTTGCGGTACAACTCGCCTATACCTTCTACTAATTTACTTTTATTGCAAGAACCTACAAAGGAATTTGTGTTGCCTAAATTAGATCACGATCCACTGGAAGATGCTTTTGACGAAATCGAGTTACTAAGTTTTCCGGTTTCCTACACTCCTTTTGAATTGTTGCAAACAAAGTTTAGAGGTGATGTCATGGCAAAACAAATGATACACCACCATAAAAAACAAGTGCGTCTACTCGCCTATTTAATTTCGAGAAAACAAGTACCTACAAAAAGAGGGACTATGTATTTTGGGACTTGGATTGATGTAGAAGGAACTTATTTTGACACCACACATTTTCCCGATAATTTATTGCAGTATCCCTTTGAGGGCGGTGGTTGTTACTTATTATTAGGGACGGTAGAGGTAGATTATCACTTTCCCACGATTACTATAAGTAAAATGGCTCGAATGCCTTTTGTTCCTGATCCAAGATATTCTGATGCTAAAGACCATCAATTTACTACCCAAAAAAGTATTAAGGAAGATGTGAGCAGCACACAACGGAAACCATATCCTCAGGCACATGAAATCAATATTCCAAGGTATAAAATGCAGTAACCAACATTAATTTTTAATTTATGACACTTTTCAACGATACCGATATTTTTACTCAGGGTACAGCTGGTAAAATTATTTATGATTTGCCTGATGGAGAACTCATGCTAATTGATCAATTTATTGCAAAACCTGAAGCTGATTTATATTATGAAAATTTATTAAACCAAACAAAATGGAGACACTATGAAATGGAATTGTACAATAAAAAATGTGTAGCTCCTAGAATGATTGCTTGGTATCAAGATAATAAAAATGCTACTTGGCCAGCCGAATTAATGAAGATAAGAACCCAAGTTGAAAAGGAAGTTCAAGATCGTTTTAACGCCGTTCTATTAAATTTATATCGAGACGGAAACGATAGTGTTGCTTGGCATAGCGACAAAGAAAATAATACCGGGCAAAATCCAACGATAGCTTCGATTACCTTTGGGGAAACCCGTATTTTTAAACTACGTCACAAATTCAATAAAGAATTAGCCGTAATCGAAATTCCGTTGCACCACGGTTCGTTTTTACTAATGTCTGGAACAACAAATACTTTTTGGCAACACCAAGTTCCTAAAACGGCAAAGCAAATATTACCTCGAATTAATTTGACCTTTCGGCAAGTGTATCAGGATGTAGACTTTTTATAAATTAATAATTGTTAAACATTTAAAACTAATTTATTAAACTAATTATTGAATACTAATTCTCAGCTCTAAATTGAGATGGACTCACGCCAACATTGTTTTTAAAGAATTTAGAAAGACTACTAATAGAATCAAATCCCAGCTCAAAGGCAAGTTCTTTTGTGGTTGAACTACCTCTTATAATTTGATGTTCTTTCATAATGCAAAGTTTGAATAAATGTGGCCAAAATACTTATCCAAATTTCCAATTAAGTATACCAAAAAAGAAATTTGAGCTTTCGATTAAAACCTCTACCCTAAACATATAAATGATAACTAGCTAGCACTTAAAGGCATGTATACGATGGCTATTTATTTAAAGTATACTCTTAATTTGCTACAATTTTTAATCATTTTTTTCGAAAAAGATACTAAATCGTTTTGTCTTCAAAAAGTTACAATATTCCCCAAAAAACAAAAAAAATAGTTTCTTACTACAAACTGCAATCCTTATATTTGCAGTCTTATTAAAAATGACAGATGAAAATATCTTATAACTGGTTAAAACAATTCATTAAAATAGACTGGAACTCTGAAGAAGCAGCAGCATTACTAACAGATTTAGGTCTAGAAGTAGAAGTTGTTGAAAAATACCAATCTATAAAAGGTGGATTAGAAGGAATTGTAGTGGGACACGTACTTACTTGCATTCCACATCCAGATGCTGACAGACTAAAATTGACAACTGTTGATATTGGTACCGGAACTCCTATACAAATTGTATGTGGAGCGGCTAATGTTGATGCGGGTCAAAAAGTTCCTGTAGCTACGATAGGTACCGTTTTATATGACAAAGAGGGCGGTTCTTTTACTATTAAAAAAGGAAAAATACGCGGTCAAGAAAGCCACGGAATGATTTGTGCCGAAGACGAATTAGGTCTAGGTGAAAGTCATGACGGTATCATGATCTTAGATGAGGCGTTAGTACCTGGTACAAAAGCAGCAGAAGTTTTTAAAGTAGAAAATGACGAAGTTTTTGAAATAGGTTTAACACCAAACCGTGCTGATGCCATGAGTCATCTAGGTACTGCACGCGATTTAAGAGCAGGATTAATACAAAGTGGTCTTAATTTAGAACTTATAACTCCATCTGTAAGCAATTTTAGAGTTGATATGCGTACTTTAAAAATTGATACTGTTATCGAAAACACTCAATTAGCACCTAGATATTGCGGTGTAACCATTTCTGGAATTACAGTAAAGCCGTCACCAAAATGGCTACAAGATAGATTAAAAGCTATTGGATTAACTCCAAAAAATAATATAGTCGACGTTACTAATTATGTTTTGCATGATTTAGGACAACCGTTACATGCCTTTGACGCCTCTAAAATTAATGGAAAAATTATTGTAAAAACCCTAGAAGCAGGTACAAAATTTACAACATTAGATGATGTAGAGCGTACTTTACACGAAGAGGATTTAATGATTTGTGATGAAAAAGGACCATTGTGTATCGCTGGAGTTTTTGGAGGTAAAAATTCAGGAGTTACAGAACATACCAATACAATCTTTTTAGAAAGTGCCTACTTTAATCCGGTAAGCATTAGAAAAACTGCAAAAAGACACCAACTTAGCACAGACGCTTCTTTTAGATTTGAAAGAGGAATCGACCCTACTATAACTGCTTATGCTTTAAAGCGTGCGGCATTATTAATTCAGGAAGTTGCTGGTGGAGAAATAACCTCAGATGTGAGTGATATTTACCAAAAGAAAATTGAAGATTTTGCTGTCTTCTTAAATTTTTGCAATGTTAAAAAAATCATTGGTCAAGAAATTCCTAAAGACATCATCAAACAAATTTTAGTTTCACTAGAGATTAAAGTAAATAGTGTTTCTGAAACTGGCTTGGGATTAACAATTCCTGCATACAGAGTAGATGTGCAAAGAGAAATTGATGTTATCGAAGAAATTTTGAGAGTTTACGGATACAACAACATTAATTTTTCGAATAAATTTAATGCTACAGTAGCAAACTCTCCAAGAAACGAAGATTACAAATTGCAAAATATTATTGCTACTCAATTGAATTCACAAGGGTTTCATGAGATGATGGCAAATTCATTGACAACGGCAAGTTATGTTGCGCTGTCTGAAACATTAAAAGAAGAGCACAATGTTACAATGTTAAATCCATTGAGTAACGATCTTGCGACAATGCGTCAATCATTATTGTTCTCTGGACTAGAAGCTATCTCTTATAATATCAACAGAAAAAATAGCGATTTAAAGTTATTTGAATTTGGTAAAACTTACCATAAGTTTTTATCAGGTTATGAAGAGCACAAACATTTATCTGTATTCATTACTGGAAATAAAACAGAAGAAAGCTGGATTAACGCACAAAAACCCACAGACTTTTTCTTATTGAAAGGATATGTTGATGCTGTATTATCTCGTTTCGGAATTCAGAAAACACAAAATAGCCCAGTATCTTCTGATATATTCTCAGAAGGAATTGCAATAGGAAGCGGACACAATAACTTAGTAGAATTTGGATTGGTAAAAAAATCAATTTTAAAAACTTTTGGTATCAAGCAAGAAGTGAACTATGCTGATTTTAATTGGGATATTATATTAAAAGCTGCGGCCACTAAAATTAAATTCACCGACATTCCTAAATATCCTGAGGTTCGTAGAGATTTAGCGCTACTTGTTGATAACAATGTGAACTACGACGCTATATTTGCAATCGCAAAACAATCAGAGAAAAACCTTTTGAAAGACATTAACTTGTTTGATGTTTATGAAGGAAAGAATTTGCCAGAAGGTAAAAAATCATATGCCATTAGTTTTATAATTCAAGATGTATCTAAAACATTGACAGATACTCAAATTGATAAAATAATGGGGAAAATGCAAAAAGCATTCGAAACAGAACTTGGTGCAACTCTTAGATAAAACTCAATTATCTTAAAATAAGAAGTCCCAACACTTATCACAGTGTTGGGACTTTTTTATTATAAGTATTTACTATCTTCTATTTTAATGATAGCTACACTAAAAGCTATTTAGTTTTTTGGTAACAAAACAGCATCAACAACATGAATTACACCATTAGATTGGTTTACATCAGCAATTGTAACCATTGACATACCACCTTTTTCATCAGTAATATATAATTTTTTTCCTTTCATCCAAGCTGTCAATGTTCCACCGCTTACTGTTTTCATTGTTGCTTTTCCATTTCCCTTTTTGATTGCCATTGCAATATCAGAAGCGTTCATTTTTCCAGCTACAACATGGTAAGTAAGGATTGTTTGTAACATTTTTTTGTTCTCAGGCATTAGTAATGTTTCTACTGTTCCTTCTGGTAATTTGTCAAAAGCTGCATTTGTAGGAGCGAAAACTGTGAAAGGTCCTTTTCCTTGTAATGTTTCCACTAGATCAGCTGCCTTTACTGCTGCAACTAATGTTGTATGATCTTTTGAATTAATTGCATTCTCAACAATGTTTTTGTTAGGAAACATCTCTGCTCCACCAACCATTACTGATTTTTGAGCAAATGAAGTTGCTCCGAATACTAATGCTAAAAATGCTACTGATAAAAATTTTCTTGTTTTCATAATTATATTTATTAAGTTATATAAAAGCATTTACGCCATTATAACTCTTATGGTTTTAAAATAAATGATAAATAAACAATAAAAAATATAGCATGCTATTTAGCAAGAGATTAGAAGACTAAAAAACATTGAAAAAAGATTGTTGTTTAAATTATTTCTAAGCTAAAAAAGCTAGCGCTCCAGCAGATAAAGCAATTACAAAAACGATTGGATATAATACTGTTAAAACTAGGAATAATATACCCACAAATTTAAAATGTGACTTCAAAAACTTAAAAGCAGCTTTTAATTCTAGATTGTCATTAGTTCTAAGAGCAGCTTTAAGCTTAGTTGAAAATTTGAACATGTAGTAAACTGGAAAGAAGTATATGACTGCCATCACAATGTAAAATGAACCAATAAAACCACCGCCCATTTGATTACCCATCATACCACCAGACATACTCCCCAATTTGGAAAATATGGACTGAACGAAGAGTCCTATCATAACAAATAGTCCTACACCTACAAATCCTAAAATTGATAGGAAGTGTGTCTACTTTGCAGTTTCCTTTAAAAAACCTTGTGCTTCAAAATCAATTGCTAAGTCTTGATTCTCTTTTGGAGTAAATACATTCATAAATTTTAGTTTAGTTATTAAGTACTAAATATATGAATTTAATCAGAAATTACAACACAAAAAAAAGCCTCACATTACTGTGAGGCTTTGAATATATAGATTGTCTGAGAATTATTTTTTCTCTGATTTTTCCATTTTAGCTTTCAATGCAGCTAATACATCATTGCTATCTCCTAAAGTAGATGCAGGTGCATTAGATGAGTTTGAAGCTGAAGAATTATTTTCAGTGTTAGCTTTCACATTTTTCTCTTCTTCTTCACGGAAGATAGCAGTGTGAGATGCAACTACTCTTTTAAATTCTTTGTTGAATTCGATTACTTTGAAATCAGCAGATTCTCCTTTTTTCAATTTCTTACCATCTTCTTTTTCAAGGTGACGAGTAGGAATGAAAGCAACGATATCATCTCCAAATTCTACAGTAGCTCCTTTATCAACGATTTCAGAGATTTCTCCGTTGTGGATAGTTCCAACAGCGAATGAATCTTCATACTGATCCCATGGATTAGGAGTAGTTTGTTTGTGACCTAAAGATAATTTACGTCCATCAACATCTAATTCTAATACTACAACGTCAAGTTTTTCACCAACGTTTACAAATTCAGATGGGTGCTTGATTTTCTTAGTCCAAGATAAGTCAGAGATGTAAATTAATCCATCAATTCCTTCTTCAAGTTCTACGAAGATACCAAAGTTTGTAAAGTTTCTAACGATACCTGAATGTTTAGAACCTACAGGGTATTTAGAAGTAATATCAGTCCAAGGGTCTTGAGACAATTGTTTGATACCTAATGACATTTTACGGTCATCTCTATCTAATGTTAAGATAACAGCTTCAACAACATCACCTACTTTTACGAAATCTTGAGCAGAACGTAAATGAGTAGACCATGACATTTCAGAAACGTGGATTAAACCTTCAACACCTTCAGCAACTTCGATGAAAGCTCCGTAATCAGCAATAACAACTACTTTTCCTTTAACTTTATCTCCAATAGCCAAGTTAGCATCTAATGCATCCCATGGGTGAGCGTTTAATTGTTTCAATCCTAATTGAATTCTTGTTTTCTCATCATCGAAATCAAGGATTACAACATTTAATTTTTGATCTAATTCAAGAACTTCAGATGGGTGATTAATTCTAGACCAAGAAAGGTCAGTAATGTGAATTAATCCATCAACTCCACCTAAGTCAATAAAGACACCATAAGAAGTAATGTTTTTAACAACACCTTCTAATACTTGTCCTTTTTGTAATTGACCAATAATTTCTTTTTTCTGTACTTCAATATCCGCTTCAATAAGCGCTTTGTGAGATACAACAACGTTTTTAAATTCGTGGTTGATTTTCACAACTTTGAATTCCATTGTTTTGTTTACGTAAACATCGTAATCTCTAATTGGTTTAACATCAATTTGAGATCCTGGTAAGAACGCTTCAATTCCGAAAACGTCAACGATCATACCACCTTTAGTTCTGCATTTTACAAAACCATTAACGATTTCACCTGTTTCGTTTGCAGCAATAACTCTATCCCATGATTTGATAGTACGTGCTTTTCTGTGAGATAAAACTAGTTGTCCAGTTTTGTCTTCACGGATATCGATTAATACTTCAACAGTATCACCTACTTTTAAATTTGGGTTGTAACGGAATTCGTTTAATGAAATAACACCTTCCGATTTTGCGTTGATATCAACGATAACGTCTCTATCTGTAATTCTTACAACAGTACCATCTACTACTTCTTCTTGGTCAGTAGCGATAAAAGTTTTTGATACTAATTCTTCGAATTCTTGTAAGTTTTTCTCATCTACTGGATCAATACCTTCTTCAAAGTTATGCCAGTTAAAATTTGCTAAAAACTCTTCTTGTGATTGGATTTGTTCAGACATGCTGATTAAAATTTGTATTCTGCATTCTCTCGAGTCTCTTAAAGTAGTAGAAAACAACAGAAGTTGTTTGTATAATTAATTGATACCTAATGGAGACTCTTATCCACCAAAAGGTGTGCAAAAGTAATACTTTTATTTGAAACAACAAAATATTCTATAAAAGATAAACTATTGAAAATCAGAAGCGAAACAACTGGCTTTGTTTGCTAGCATGGTTTCCCGCTCTCGCCTTTATCTCTACGTCCCTCAAAAGTGACTACGAGGATACCGGCTCCATCGGGGCTAAGCAGCTTACACCCTTCATTTTCAGCCACAAAAAAACCCGACATCTTTCAATATCGGGTTGTTATATAAAGGTATCATCTTAATGATTTAATTTTTCAACTATTTTTGGATCGTGTTTGTGCTTGAATAATATTGCAAAAGCAACTGCTATAATTAAGGCATACAATGCAAATGATAGCCAAATCGTATGCCAATCTTTCATAAATATCGCGTTACTAAAAGTACCATTCGATAAAATCTCTACTCCTTGCCCCTTGATAAACTCTCCCATTAAAGGATTAGTAGGTTCTGTTTCTAAAAAAGTTGATAAAGTTTCTGTCGAATTGAATGACTTAGTAAAAAAATGGTCAATCGCCCACCCTGATGTAAAACTTCCTAGAATAGCTCCAAAACCGTTAGTCATCATCATAAACAATCCTTGTGCAGATGACCTATTTTTAGGATCGGTATTTGTTTCCACAAATAAAGAACCTGAGATGTTGAAAAAGTCAAAAGCCATTCCATAAACTACGCATGACATGATAATCATCCACAATCCATCTATAGGATCTCCATAAGCAAAAAATCCAAAACGAAGTACCCAAGCCAACATACTAATTAACATCACTTTTTTAATTCCGTATCGTTTCAAGAAGAATGGTATTGCTAATATAAATAAGGTTTCAGAAACCTGTGAAATCGACATGATTATTGTAGAATATTCTACTACAAATGAATCAGCGTACATTGGAAAATGTTTGAACTCATCTAAAAACACATCACCATAAGCATTTGTTAATTGCAAAGCGCCTCCTAAAAACATAGAAAAAACAAAGAATAACGCCATTTTATAATTGGCAAATAATTTAAAAGACTCTAATCCTAGCACCTCCATAGTCGATGCGTTTTCTTTAATCAAACGCTGTGGCTTGCTCTTAGGTAATGTAAATGCATATATCCCTAAAATTAAGGCAGCAACTCCTGCAATATAGAACTGATACGTTGTAGCTTTATTTCCAGTTAAGTTGGTAATCCACATAGCTACAATAAAACCAATTGTACCAAAAACGCGAATAGGAGGAAAATCTTTTACGATATCGTTCTTATTCATTATCAAAGCATTGTAGGAAATCGAGTTACTTAAAGAAATCGTTGGCATGTAGAAACACATTGCCAGTAATATAATGTAAATAAATGTCGTAGATTCTGTTACCATTGGTAAATAAAATAAGACTCCGGCATACAAAATATGTAATACTCCGTATAACTTTTCAGCGTTTACCCATCTGTCTGCAATAATTCCGGTTAAAGTAGGCATGAATAAGGAGGCAATCCCCATGGTACTAAAAACTAACCCAAATTGCGTACCATCCCAATTTTTAGTCCCAAACCAATAGTTTGCAATTGTAATCAACCAAGCTCCCCAAACAAAAAATTGTAGAAAACTCATTAAGATCAACCTGTACTTAATTCCCATGTGATGAATTGTATTTATTTCAAAATTTACAAGGCGTAAATCTAATATTAAAAATGGTATCTACAAAAAATTATAACGTTTTAGTAATATCGTTTACTAGCGTACTAACAAAATTAAATTGTTCGTCTTTTGTCATTGATGAGTTATCCATCTCAATGGCATCTTCTGCTACAATTAAAGGAGAGTCTTCTCGATGCGTATCAATGTAATCGCGCTCTTGTACATTTTTTAAAACAGCTTCATAAGTCACTTGATCACCTTTGGCTTTTAATTCGTCATAGCGCCTTTGAGCGCGAGTGTCAGCCGTTGCATTCATAAAAATTTTTAATTCTGCTTCAGGAAAAACTACGGTTCCTATATCTCTACCGTCCATTACAATTCCTTTGTCTTTACCCATCTCTTGTTGCTGCTCTACTAATTTAGAACGCACCTCAGAAATTTCAGCGACTTTACTCACAAAACTAGAAACCTCAATATTGCGAATGTCCTTTTCGACATTAAGTCCGTTTAAAAATATCTCAGCGAA
Source organism: Flavobacterium frigidarium DSM 17623 (assembly GCF_000425505.1). GTDB lineage: Bacteria > Bacteroidota > Bacteroidia > Flavobacteriales > Flavobacteriaceae > Flavobacterium > Flavobacterium frigidarium. The sequence continues at coordinate 326,187 of NZ_KE384392.1, forward strand.
GCCTGCCTCGAAACTAAATTTAAATTGTAATTTAATTGTAGGTAGCGCAGCAATCAATTCTTCTACCTTAAAATAATCTTTAGCTATTAAATTATTTTGCATAGCATATAAAGTAACTGCACGGTACATTGCGCCTGTATCGACATAAACGTAACCTAAACTATTTGCTAACTGTTTTGCAATTGTTGATTTTCCTGTAGATGAGAAACCATCTATGGCGATTGTAATTTTTTTAGTCAAAATAATAAGATTGAAAATTAAGTAGTCTTAATATTAAAGATAAAAACATCTAGTAAGAAGCAAGTTCAAATTTAGACTTTCCCTTTAAAAAAAACCATTTTAAAATTAAATGCGATCCCGTTTTAATTTCTTAAAAAGCAAAAGCATTTACTGCGCGAATATAAAGCTAAAAAAGCAATCAAGCCAAAACATCTTTAAGGATATGTTGTCTTTTCGAACAAAAAAAATTCCAATACCAAAACTTCTAACTGAAGCTTTAGCATTGGAATCCTATCTAATACACTGAAAATTAGTTTACAATTTCTTAGCGTTTTTTACATTTTGATCTGTAAGAGCCACTTTAAGAACATCACTCATTTCTTTCACAAAATGAAAAGTCAATCCATCTAAATATTCTGGTTTGATCTCGTCAATGTCACTCTTATTTTCTTGACATAAGATGATCTCTTTAATGTTTGCTCTTTTAGCTGCTAGAATTTTTTCTTTAATTCCTCCTACTGGCAATACCTTTCCTCTTAAAGTAATTTCACCAGTCATCGCAATATTTTTCTTAATGCGCTTTTGAGTATATAATGACACTAAAGATGTTAGCATTGCAATACCAGCACTAGGTCCGTCTTTTGGAGTTGCACCTTCCGGAACGTGTAAATGAATATTATTTTTAGTTAAAATCTCAGGATTAATTCCTAGAATTTCAGCATTTGCCTTAATGTATTCTAAAGCAATTGTAGCCGATTCTTTCATTACATTACCTAAATTACCTGTAATGGTCATGGTTCCTTTTCCTGGAGAAATCAACGATTCTATAAATAATATATCTCCACCTACGCTCGTCCAAGCTAATCCTGTAACTACACCAGCAACATCGTTGCTTTCATATTTATCCCTGATCATTCTAGGAGCCCCTAGAACTTTAATAATATCCTCGTCAGTAACTTTTTTATTATATTCCTCCTCCATCGCAACTGACTTAGCAGCATTTCTAATTACTTGCGCAATTTTTGCTTCTAATCCACGAACTCCAGATTCTCTTGTATACCCTTCAACGATTTTTTCTAATTGTTTTTTTCCAATAGTCAAATCTTTCGAAGTCAATCCGTGCTCTTTTAATTGACGCGTAAATAAGTGTTGACGAGCTATTTCTACCTTTTCTTCAATAGTATATCCCGACATCTTAATTACTTCCATTCTGTCGCGCAAAGCCGGTTGGATTGCTGCCATATTATTTGAAGTAGCAATGAACATCACTTTCGATAAATCAAATCCCATTTCTAAGAAATTATCATAGAACGAACTATTTTGTTCTGGATCTAAAACTTCTAACAAGGCAGAAGACGGATCTCCCTGATTGCTATTTGATAATTTATCAATTTCGTCCAAAACAAAAACAGGGTTAGCCGTTTTCGCTTTTTTCAAACTCTGAATAATACGTCCTGGCATAGCGCCAATATATGTTTTTCTATGCCCTCTAATTTCAGATTCATCACGCAAACCTCCTAAAGAAATACGAACATACTCTCTGCCTAATGCTTCTGCAACTGAACGACCTATTGATGTTTTTCCCACACCTGGAGGTCCTGTTAAACATATAATAGGCGATTTCATATCATTACGCAATTTCAAGACTGCCAAGTGCTCAATCATTCTCTTCTTTACCTCTTCTAATCCAAAGTGATCTCTGTCAAGAATTTTTTGCGCTCTTTTTAAATCAAAATTATCTTTTGAGTATTCATTCCATGGTAACTCTAAAAACAACTCCAAGTAATTTCTTTGAATTCCGAAATCTGGAGCTTGCGGATTCATACGACGCATTTTAGACAATTCTTTCTCGAAATGTTTTTGCGTTTTATCGTCCCATTTTTTTGTCTTAGCTTTCTGAGACATCTCGTCCATCTCTTCTTCTTGTGAAACACCACCCAACTCTTCTTGGATTGTTTTCATTTGTTGATGCAAGAAATATTCTCTTTGTTGCTGATCTAAATCAAAACGAACTTTAGATTGAATATCATTTTTAAGCTCTAGTTTTTGCAACTCGATATTCATATATCGAAGCGTCTCTAAAGCTCTGTCTTTAAGATTACTAATTGCTAATAAATCTTGCTTTTCTTTAACTGTCAAATTCATATTTGAAGTTACAAAATTGATTAGAAAAGATTGACTCTCGATATTCTTAATGGCAAAAGTTGCTTCACTAGGAATGTTCGGACTCTCCTTTATTATTTGGATAGCAATATCTTTAACCGATTCTAAGATTGCTAGAAACTCGCTATCTTTTTGATCAGGGCGGCTTTCTTCAAATTCCTTAATAGTTGCAGTAAGATAGGGATCTTCAGAAACTACGGTATCAATTTCAAAGCGCTTTTTACCTTGAAGAATTACAGTCGTATTTCCATCAGGCATTTTTAAAACACGTAAAATTCTCGCTACAGTTCCTATGCTATGAATATCCTCTTTTGTTGGATCTTCGTCTTCCTCGTTCTTTTGAGCAACCACACCTATAATTTTTCCAGCGGCATTAGCATCATCAATTAATTTGATCGATTTATCGCGTCCAGCAGTAATTGGGATTACAACGCCAGGAAACAAAACCATATTTCGCAATGGTAAAATAGGTAATGACTCGGGCAATTGCTCGTTGATCATTTCCTCTTCATCTTCTGGTGTTAATAAAGGTATCAATTCGGCTTCAGAATCGAATTCTTGAAGTGACAAGTTGTCAATTGTTAGTATTTTATGATTTGACATAGTATTTTTTAAGTCTTTTTGTCATTAAGTTTAATATTCTAAGTAAATATTGGCTTGGCTTTACTTAAAATAGAGCAACAAACACTATAAAATATTTACAGGGGTAATGGGGCAATCACTATGCCATAATATCATGTAATTGTTGCCTTAAGTCATATAAGTTACTACAGTAATCGTTTTATTTCATTGATGGAAAAGACTAAAATAACAATTAATTACTTTTAAATATAATACCTTTTTAATTTTATTTTAAATACGATAGTATACTAAATCAAGGACCGCTTTATATTTAATCAACGTCATCAATTACTAATAATCCTGTCTTTACCTCGTTTTTCGAATAAGAAGAAAAAATCATATTTAGAATTATACTGTAACCCAAAAGTTTTCAAGATGAATTAAGAAAGTAATATAATTAACGTAAAAATATTGATTTATAGAACTATACAATCATTTTAGTTAGTAACTTTATCTAAATATTATAGGATTAATCATTCCGATTTAAGTCATAAAAACTAAAATATGAAACAACTAGTATTAACAAAAGGCATCTGGAAAATGAATCTCAATTTTATCTAATACAAAATCTATCAATAACAAATCAATTAAACATGAAAAAGACCATCACATTAACGGCTTGCTTGAGCCTTTTATTTATTGTAGCAGCAAATGCACAGTGGAAATCAAAAAAAACAATAAAAGGCAATGGTAATGTTGTCACCGAAAGACGCACAACAGCACCCTATGATGAAATTAAGGTTGCAGGATTTTTTGACGTTTCTTTAGTTGAAGGTAAAGAGGGAAATATTGTGATCGAAGGGGAAGAAAATATAATTCCAGTAGTCGTAGTAGAAGTTAAAAATAACGTACTCACAGCTTATACTGAGAAAAACACAAGTCTTAGTAGCAAAAAAAGACTCTTGATAACAATTCCTGTAGAAGCAGTTTCTTCAATTTCATTAGCAGGATCAGGGAGTATAACTTCACAAACAACTATAAAAGCTGAGGACATAGCGATACAGCTGTCGGGTTCTGGAGATATCAATCTCACATTGGCCTCACAAAATGTAAAAGCATCATTAAGCGGTTCAGGTGATATCGTATTAAGAGGTACAACTGATAATTATGAAACAAGCTTGGCTGGTTCTGGAGATATTAAAAGTGAAGAACTTGTCGCTAAAAATGTGTCAGCAGCACTCTCTGGTTCGGGAGACATCAGCGTGAATTGCAGCAATGATTTGCAAGCAAAAGTAGCGGGTTCAGGAAATATAAGTTGTAAAGGTACTCCTGTGACAAAAGACACTAAAGTAAGCGGATCAGGTAGAATATCTATGAAGTAATTTGCTTTATTTTTAAAACTTAAAATGCTGCTATGACCATAATCTAGCAGCTTTTTTTTGTTCGAAAATAATTATTTTTCCTCTTTCTTCATCATTGCTAGAACTATGAATCCCAGTAAAAAGAATAAAGCCAATATCAAAAAAGAATCTCTCATAGAGTCTGTAATCGCTCCTACAAACCCAAAAATAAATGTTCCAAATACTATGGCAATTTTTTCGGTCACATCAAAAAAACTAAAATAGGTAGCGTGATCTTCTGTGTCTGGTAGTAGTTTTGAATACGTAGAGCGTGAAAGTGTTTGAATTGCCCCTAGAACCATCCCTATTGTTCCTCCTAAAGCGTAAAACTGCAAATCAATTGAATCGCTTTTAGCATCTAGCAGGTAAGCAGCTATGCAGATTCCGCACCAAATGATAATCGTAACTTTTAACGTATTGATATTTCCAATCTTTTCAGATATTCTCGAAAACAAAAAAGCTCCAAATATTGCTACTACATTGATGATTAAAATAATGATAATTAGCTTGCTAGTATCGATTCCTAATTCTTTTTTTCCAAATAGTCCCGCTAGTAAAATAACCGTTTGCACCCCTATACTATATAGAAAAAATGCGATCAGGAATTGCTTGAGTGCAATTTGTTGAAGTACATTTTTAAAGACAATTTTTAATTCTTTCAGTCCTTTAAATATATAGTCCTTCTCAGGCTTTTTATGAAAAACATTATTGGGCAAATAATAGAAAGTAACTTGAGCAAATCCCATCCACCAAATCCCTACAGCCAAAAAAGAAATCCTTGCGGGTAAAGAACTATCTGTAATACCAAAAAGATCTGGCTTCATCACTAATAATAAACTAAAACCTAATAGCAATAGCGAACCTAGATAACCAAACATAAAGCCTTTTGCGCTCACTCTATCATGTTGCTCCGGATGAGCAATTTCGGGCAAGTAAGAATTATAAAATACAATACTTCCCCAAAAACCAATACTCGCAAGTACGGTTCCTAAAATCCCAATCCATAATGTATCCTGACCTCTAAAAAAGAAAAGGCTAATTACTGATAGTGACCCCAAATAACAAAAGAACTTGAGGAACTTTTTCTTATTTCCGGTATAATCGGCAATTCCAGACAAAATTGGAGAAAGCAGGGCCACTATTAAAAATGAAAATGATAAGGAATAGGATAATAGCGTACTATTATTAAAATCAGTACCTAAAAACTGTACTCTACCACCATTTTCACCAGTTACCGAATCGTAATAAATAGGAAAAATCGCTGTAGCAATAACCAAACTGTATACTGAGTTTGCCCAATCGTAAAAAGCCCAAGCATTAATTAATTTTTCGTCCCCTTTTTGCAATGATCTCATAGAAAATTATTTTAGACTAATGTATTTAATTTATTTTGCAACTCGCGTAATGGTATGAAAAATAATCATAAAAAAAGCCAATTCCGAAGAATTGGCTTTATATAATTTCGCTTTATATTTTATTTGAAAATAACTCCAAATTTAGCTGCAGTAGCTTTTGCTTCCGGAATCATTGCTTTGATGTTTGCGATACGTGTAGCATCAGAAGGGTGTGTACTCATAAATTCTGGTTGCGCTGCACCACCTGAATTAGCTGACATTCTTGTCCAAAAACTTACAGCTTCTTCTGGATTGTAACCAGCAATTGCCATCAGCGTTAGTCCAATTTTATCCGCCTCAGATTCGTTACTTCTACTAAAAGGTAATGTAACACCATATTGTGAACCTAATCCATAAGCAGTGCTAAATGCTTGTTGAGTGGCAGCACTTTTTCCTGATGTTGCTACAGAAACTCCAGCACCAACTAATTCTTGAATTTGTGAAACACTCATACGTTGCGCACCATGATTTGCTAATGCGTGAGAAACTTCATGCCCCATAACAGTTGCTAAACCAGCATCATCTTTAGTAATTGGCAAAATCCCTGAGTAAACAACAATTTTTCCACCTGGCATACACCAAGCATTAACATCAGGACTTTGTACTAATTTATATTCCCATTGGTATCCATCTAAATAAGCTGTTTGACCTAAAGACGCTAAATAACGTTCAGCAGCTGATTTGATTTTAACTCCAACAGTTTCTACTTTCTTAGCGTCTGTTGTTCCAGTAACAACTTTATTTTCATTTAAGAACTCACCATATTGCTGAAAAGATGTTGGAAACAATTCACTATTAGAAACAAAATTTAAAGTCTTTTTACCTGTTAATGGGTTGGTAGCACAAGAAAATAATAATCCTACTATTCCTAATCCTACTAATATTGAATGCTTTTTCATGGTTATTTATTTAATTAGTTAACAAAAATACAAATATTATCCATTTAACATTTATATAATTCTGTTCATTTATATCACAATCTAACTATTTAAGCACCCATTAAATGTAAAACGTGAAATTCTTTTGGCACAATTAAGAATCCATTGGCATTAATTTCATCACAATTATAATCCTCATGTTCATTGTTCAGTTGTATACTTTTAATCTTAAATGGCAATCCAATTAAATTAATTTTATAATCAGAATAATTCGTTTCAAACTTACCTTCTTTATGCAATTGAATGATAACCTCTTTCTCCTTAGCTGTCACTTGAAAAGTTAAAAAACTAAATCTTCCCTTTTTATAATCATAACCATCTTGAGCATCCTCATACACCACAGATTTTTCGATACCTTCTTTATAGTATAAATCTAATGTAAGTTCGTCAAAATCTAATTCTTCTACATATTGTTGTACTGGATATTTAGGAATTATAGCACCGGCTTTTACAAATACTGGAATCTCATCATATTTAGTATCAATCCACATTTCTTTTCCACCACATACTAATCTATTGGTCCAGTAGTTATACCACTCCCCTTTTGGGAGATACATTCTACGTCCTACAGAGTTAGGCTCTAAAATAGGACAAACTAATATTTGATTCCCAAAAATAAACTCATCATTGCGATAATGTGTCTGCGTATCATCTTGATCATAATATACTAGAGGTTTCAACATAGGTACTCCCTCTTCAATATATTGCCAGAACATAGTGTACAAATATGGCAACAACTGGTATCTTAAGTTTACAAACTTTCTAGTAATGTCAATTACTTCTGTATCAAATGCCCAAGGTTCTTGATCACCATGATCACCAGAAGAATGTGTTCTACAAAATGGATGAAATACTGCTAATTGAATCCATCGAGCATACAATTCGCCGGAAGGCTGCTCTGCAAAACCACCAATATCAGATCCTGTGAATCCCATTCCTGAAATAGACAAACGTTGCACTTGAATATTAGCAATCCATAAATGTTCCCATGTTGCTACGTTATCACCAGTCCATGATGAACTGTAGCGTTGCGTTCCCGCATAAGCCGACCTAGTAATTATAAAAGGACGTTTGGGATAGGTATATTTTTTTACCCCGTGATACGTTGCACGCGCCATTTGCATTCCATAGATATTATGCGCCTTTCTATGACTACATGGATTACCGTCATAATCGTGTCGTACGTCCATAGGGAACGTTTTATTAGGAACTTCCATCACTGCAGGTTCGTTCATATCATTCCAAACTCCTTTGACACCAACTTCGGCAATTAATTCTTTAAATAATCCTGCCCACCATTCTCTTACTTCGGGATTCGTGTAATCAGGAAAGTTACATTCTCCTGGCCAGACTTTTCCTTTCATGTAAGGTCCATCAGCTCTTTTACAAAAATAATCGTTCTTTAACCCTTCTTGATAAACAGGGTATTCTTTATCTATTTTAATTCCTGGATCAATAATTACTACCGTTTTAAAACCATCATCAGAAAGTTCTTTGACCATTCTCTTGGGATCTGGAAAATATTCTTTATTCCAAGTGAAACATCTAAAACCTTCCATATAATCAATGTCGAGGTAAATTGCGTCGCAAGGAATTTTAAGCTCTCTAAATTTGGCTGTAATTTCTTTCACATTGCTCTCAGGAAAGTAGCTCCATTTACACTGGTGATAACCTAGCGCCCATAATGGCGGCAACTCAGGTTTACCGGTAAGATCAGTATAAGTGGTAACAACATCTTCCATTTTAGGGCCGTAAATGAAGTAATAGTTCATCTCACCACCCTCAGACCAAAAACTAGTTACATTCCTTCTTTCTTGACAAAAGTCAAAAAATGTTCTGAAAGTATTGTCAAAAAAGATACCGTAGGATTGTTTGTTTTGAAGTCCAATATAAAAAGGAACTACTTTATAAAGTGGTTCTTGATCTTTTTGAAAAGCATATTGATCTGTAGCAAAATTCTCAATACGTTTTCCCTTGAGATTCATTTGAGTCGCTTTGTCTCCCAAACCATAAAAAGACTCTCCATCTTTTGAAGCTTTACTCATTTTTACGATGTTTCCACCAAACTCGTAACTTTCCTCCCAGTGAAATCCTAGTTCGTCCTCAAGCAATACTGCATCAGATAAATCATATATAGATAATCTTAAATCGGCTTTTTGAATTTTACATTTTACTTTACTCGTTGTAATTTGGTAATAATCTACCTCATCACTAAATTCTAAAGCATTGTAACCATGCAGTTGCGTAGTATCGATTGCATACGAAAAGTCATTACTAAAATAACCTTTTGTTGTAAATCGAAAACGTATCAAGCTATCTCTAAGAACAGTTACTTTTAAAACAACATTGTTATCTGTGTGAAAATAAAACGAATCTACATTTTTTTCAAATGATACTATTTTTGTAGGATATAAATCTCCTTTGTATTCTAATTCGGTATTTGTTATCATACTATTTGATATTATTATTTAACTATTCTCTGCAAGTAAACGTACAAAAAAAAAGACCTTAAAGCTTTATTATTAACTAGTTATTCACGAAAACGATATAAGCTCTCCTCCTACTCACACTGCAGTTATTTACCATTTAAATATTTTTTAATCTTTAAAAAAACAGAATTGCTAATTAGACTTAATTCTAATTTGTGACAATTATGAAATTTTAAAAACTTTAACACTTAACGGACCTAATAATAATGCTGCAGAATAATCTCTTCCATCATATGGAGAAGTGTCAATCGTCACTTTCTTGCTATCTAAGACATCACTTCCGCCATAAATTTTAGCATCAGAATTGAAAAGTTCAGTCAAAATTCCTCTTGTCGGAATTCCAATTCGGTAATCTTCTCGCACTACTTCTGTGAAATTGCAAATTATTATAAGGTTGTCTTTCTCTAAGTTTCCTTTTCGAATAAAAGAAAAAACGGCATTTTGATGATCAGAATAATTGATCCATTCAAAACCTTCTGAAGAAAATTGTTTTTCATACAAAGCAGGTTCCGACTTATATAATCCATTTAAATCAGTGACTAGTTTTTTAATACCACTATGATAAGGGTATTGTAGCAAATGCCAATCTAAACTTTGTTCGAAATTCCATTCTGCACTTTGTCCGAATTCACAGCCCATGAACAATAACTTGGTTCCTGGATGCGTGAACATATAGCCATACAACAACCTTAAATTTGCAAATTTCTGCCATTCATCACCCGGCATTCGACCAAAAATAGATTTTTTACCATGCACTACCTCATCATGAGATAATGGCAGCATAAAATTTTCAGTGAAAGTATAAGTCATGGAAAAGGTTAGTTCGTTTTGATGGTATTTTCTATAAACGGTATCCTTTTTAAAATAATTCAAGGTATCGTGCATCCAACCCATCATCCATTTCATTCCAAATCCAAGACCTCCCATATCTGTGGGTTTAGAAACCATAGGAAAAGAAGTACTCTCTTCGGCAATGGTTTGTACACCCTCATAATTGAGATAGACCGCTTCGTTAAATTCCTTTAAAAAACTGATGGTATCTAAGTTTTGGTTTCCACCAAAGATATTTGGTTCCCATTCTCCATCATCTCGAGAATAATCAAGATATAACATAGAAGCGACGGCATCTACGCGCAAGCCGTCAACATGGTAATGATGTAGCCAGAATAAAGCGTTACTTATAAGAAAAGAGCGTACTTCACTGCGACCGTAGTTAAAAACTAAACTTTTCCAGTCAGGATGATATCCTTTTCTCCTATCTGGATGTTCATATAAATTGGAACCATCAAAAAAGCCTAATCCGTGAGCATCATCTGGAAAATGTGATGGAACCCAGTCAAGTATAACCCCTATGTCATTTTGATGCAAACGCTCTATTAAATGCATGAATTCTTGTGGAGTCCCAAAACGAGATGTTGGCGCAAAATAACCTGTGAGTTGGTACCCCCATGAAGGATCATAGGGATACTCCATAACCGGCATGAACTCTACGTGTGTAAAACCCATTTCTTTCACGTGACCCACTAAATCTTTAGCAAAATCTAAATACGTTAAAAATGTTTTTCCATCATCGCCGCGTTTCCAAGAACCAAGATGTACCTCATAAACAGAATATGGTTTGTCTAGATCGTTGTGTTTTTTACGGTTTAGCATCCAGCTCTCATCGATCCACTTATTTTCTAAGTCCCAAACTACCGAGGCAGTGTGCGGGGGCTTTTCACAGTAAAAACTAAAAGGATCTGCTTTTTCTGTAATCACGCCATCTATGGAAGATGCTATCTTATATTTATAAATTGCTCCGTGACCAATATTAGGAATAAAGCCTTCCCAAATACCTGAGGAGTCCCAGCGAACTTGTAATAAATTTTCGCCACCGGTCCAGTAATTAAAATCTCCAACTACCGAAACACTTGCCGCTGAAGGAGCCCAAACAGCAAAATAAACGCCTTTTATACCGTCTTTTTCAATTAGATGGGCGCCTAGTTTTTCATATAAACGATAATGCTTACCTGCTTTAAACAAATTGATGTCGAAATCAGTAAAAAGAGAATGTGTTTGTACGTTGCTCATATAAGCTTGTGATGTAATAATAGATGAATGTAAGTTTTGATAAAAAAATGTTGCTATTCTATTCTATAATTATCAGGAATAACGGCGCCTTTTTTAATAACTACGATTCCATCTTTAATGACATAAAGTGCATTGGCGAAATCTTCAAGATGCGGTCCTCCATTAATATAAACATCATTACCAATACGGCAATCTTTATCTACTAAAGCACATTTAATAAAACAGCGTTCTCCTATCCCTATTAAAATTTTTCCATTCTCTTTATCTCTATCCATCTCCTCTAAGCTTTGATACATATCATTACCCATAACGTAACTGGTATGGATAATGGTATCATTACCTATGCGTGCTCTAATCCCTATAACCGATTTTTTAATTTCTTTGGCACTGATAATACAACCCTCAGAAATTAATGACTCTTCAATTAATGAATTGTGAAATTTAGAAGGAGGCAATAATCTTGGACGCGTATAAATTTTATTATCGTTGTCAAACAAATTGAACTGCGGAATATCATCGGTCAACCCAATATTTGCTTCAAAGAAGGAGTCTATATTACCAATGTCTGTCCAATATCCTTCATACTGATAGCTTAGAATATTTCGATTACCAACAGCTTGTGGTATTATTTCTTTACCAAAATCTTTTGTTTCTGGATCACTCATTAACTCTTCGAGCAGCGCTCTATTGAAAATGTAAATCCCCATCGATGCAAGATATTTTTTTCCTTCACTTTCCATTTGTTCACTGACCTCAGATTCCCAATCAGGCAATAAATCACGGACAGGCTTTTCGATAAAAGAAACAATTTCGTTCTTGTCATTTGTTTTCAAAATACCAAAATCAGAAGCGTCTTTAGCATTTACCGGTAATGTAGCTATCGTAATTTCTGCATTAGCGTTAACATGTGCTTCAATCATATCGTTAAAATCCATTTGGTACAACTGATCTCCTGAAAGAATCAAAGCATAATCAAACTCATGATTTAAAAAATGCGGCATGCATTGTCTCACAGCATCAGCAGTTCCCTGAAACCACGTAGGATTATCAGGTGTTTGTTCAGCAGCCAGAATATCTACAAATGCTTGACTAAAAGCATTGAAGGTATAGGTATTTTTAATATGTGCATTTAGTGACGCTGAATTGAACTGAGTAAGAACAAACATTCTCTTAATGTCTGAATTTAAACAATTTGAAATAGGTATATCAACTAGTCTATATTTTCCAGCAATAGGAACAGCTGGCTTTGATCGAGTAGCAGTTAAAGGAGATAATCTTGATCCCTGCCCACCTCCAAGAATAATTGATACTACATTTTTCTTTTTGACTTTCATACTTTATCTATTAATAGTTTGTAAACTTCTAAATATTCTTGGCATACACGCTCCCATGAATGATCGGTGCTCATGCCTAATTGAATAACTTTATTGAGATGCTCTTTATCATTGTATATACCCACCGCTCTCTTGATGGAATAACATATATCACCTACAGAAGCTTGATCATGACAAATTCCGTTTCCGTTGTCTCCATAATCGATAACCGTATCTTGCAACCCTCCTGTACGTCTTACAATAGGAATCGTCCCATAACGCATGGCATACATTTGGTTCAAACCACAAGGCTCTACTCTTGATGGCATTAATAAGAAATCAGCAGCAGCATATATTAAATGGGCTAACTCCTCGTTATAGCCTATATATGTATTGTAATTACCTACATAATCTCCCTTTAATCTATTAAGGTCGTTTTCAATCTCAGTATTTCCCGATCCTAATATCAATATATTTATTTCCTTATAATTTTCTGATAAAGCTAAAGCTGAAGCTTGTGTCAGTAAATCTCCTCCTTTTTCATTTAGTAATCTTCCTATAAATGAAAACAGCGGTTTCTCAGGATCCAAATTAAATAGCTTACACAGTATTTTTTTATTTTCTAATTTCCCTAATTCAAAATTACTGATGTCATAGTGCTTTTCTAATAATTTATCTGATGCGGGATTCCATAATTGCGTATCAATCCCGTTCAAGATACCTCTAGACTTATATTGCACCATTGTAAATAGTCGTTCTAATCCATTTGCAAAATGGCTTATTTCCTCTAAGTAACTAGGAGAAACCGTGGTTACATGCCACGCACACTTTACTCCTACAGCTAATGAGTTAATGCAATAATCCCATTCTAATAGGTTAGCATGCTCTACATCAAACTCTGGTAGATAATGTAATTTATCAAAGCCAAATTGTCCTTGATATAAACCATTATGAATAGTAATAATTGAAGGCGTATTTCTTAATATTTCATAGCGATGTGAATAAAGCATCATAAAAGGAATTAATCCTGTATGATGATCGTGGCAATTTATAATATCCGGCACCGTAGCGCGGTTTGAAAGCCAGTTTAATGTTGCAATCTGAAACGATACAAAACGCTCAATATCGTCTTCATAACCGTAAACATCCGGACGGTCAAACAAGGACGGAATTGCAATTAAATACAATTCAAAACCTAATTTATTTGTTGTTTCCTTTAAAACCTCATAAGGAAATTCAAACTGCCCTAGTTTTACAATATCTTCATAAACTGCAGTGAATTGATTTGCTTCCTTAAATTTAGTATCATAGCAAGGCATCACGACGCTTACCGTATTTCCCGCATTGTTTTGATATTTTGGTAATGCACCTACAACATCGCCTAGACCGCCTACCTTTGCAACGGGGTAACATTCTGCACTAATATGAACTATATCCATTATACTTTTTTAAATTTTACAGTCTATTCTAAGGTTATATTTCTCTCATATTGCAATTCATACACTTTCGTTAATGTTTTAAAAGTGACAGATTAACTATAAAATAGAGTACTTTTAACCCTTTCTAAAATTAGTTAAAAATTAATACAATAACCGACCTTCTAAAAATTTATTGAAATGTCAAAAAAATCTCCAATTCCTACACAATCCATAAAAATTCCTACCATAATATTGCGGAGCAGTAAACTTATCTCACATATTTCACCAAAATTAACTACCCTTTTTACATCAAAATTATTTACAACGCCCATCAAACACAAAACACCTAAGCGTGAATTGAATATGGATGCAAATAGTACGCAAAGTAAAGTTACGGTACGTGCAATTAAAAAAGATATTGTCGTATATGAATACGGAAAAAGTGATAAGAAAATATTGTTAGTTCACGGCTGGTCTGGCCGCGGAACACAGCTTTTTAAAATTGCCGATGAAATGGTGAAAGCAGGCTATTCAACAGTAAGTTTTGATGCTCCTGGACATGGTAAGTCGCCGGGAAACAATAGTATTATGGTCGACTTTATTGCTGCTATTTTAGAGATCGATAGAATATACGGTCCTTTCGAAGGCGCTATTGGTCATTCGCTAGGCGGAATGTCAGTATTAAACGCGATCAAGCAAGGTTTGAAAGTCAGAAATGCTTCAGTGATAGGTAGTGGTGACGTGGTACAAGATATTATAGAAGAATTTATTTCGAAATTAAATCTGGATAAAAAGTACGCTGTTTTACTACGTGAACATTTCGAAAAAAAATATGGCGAAAAAATGAGCGATTATTCGGCATTTGAAGCGGCTAAAAAAATTGACATACCCGTACTCGTTATTCATGACAATCAAGATTATGAAGTGCCAGTCACAGCAGGAAAAAATATTTATAAGCACTTAAAAAATGGAGAACTTTTATTAACAGAAAATTTAGGACACCGGAAGATACTTGGTGATACTAAAGTTATTGAAAAAGTCGTTAACTTTACAGTTACACATTAATATTAAAACTGATACAAAATGGAATATCCTTTAAATAAGACAGAAGCACAATGGAAAGAGGAATTAGGGGAAGAAAGATACCGCATTTTACGAGAAAAAGGTACGGAGCGTCCTCATACAGGCACCTATAACTTACATTATGAAGCAGGTACTTACTGTTGTGGCGCTTGTAACGAACCCCTATTTGAAAGCGACTCTAAATTTGATGCGCACTGTGGCTGGCCATCGTTTGACGATGCCATACCGGGTAAAGTAAAAAATGTACTGGATAAATCACATGGAATGATTCGCACCGAAATTGTTTGTGCAAATTGTGGAAGTCATTTAGGTCATGTTTTTAATGACGGCCCTACAGCTACAGGACAAAGATACTGCGTAAATTCACTCTCAGTAGATTTCAAAGAATAACTTAAATATGTTTTTTAAAAGTCGGGATTGGGTTTTTATAACTTAGTCCCGATTTTTTTTATGGAGTAATAAAACTGCAATGAGAATTAAACTTATGCGAGGCGTTGAGTAAAACCCAAACAACTAGTTAAGCATACTGCCTTTTAGCTAGTTTCTTTTATGCTCAACATACTAACGACAGTGTATAAAAAAAGCCATTTCAACAGCATGATGAAAAGGCTTTTTAACTTATTTATAATTGCCTATAAGCATATTTTAGCAACAATATTTTGCACACTAGTGATCGCCGTAGTATCTTCGATTGTAGGACCTGCAACCCATACTGTTTTATAAGTAACTTCGGTGGCCGCTTTTGTCACGGCATTTGACCCTATCATGTATCGAATCATTTTAACCCACTTTTTCAACGTCTTGTTTTTGTATAAAGTACGTTCGATCCAAGATTGCTTTGTACCTACTTTTTGAACGTAAGCAGTATTAATCACGGTGCAAGGAGTTCCTGAAATTTTTTCAGTTAATACAATGTCTTTAGCACCAAAATCAACACAAGCTTGTTTGTACTCTTGCGATACTCCAGATTCAAAAGAGGCAATAAAAGGACTACCCACAGATACACCCACTGCACCATAAGATAACATTTTATCAAGAGTGGCTTTATTGCTCACTCCTCCTGCAGAAATCACTGGTAATAATGTATTCTCATTGAGTTCCTTTATCAGTCGCTCTGCCGACAAGTTTCCTCTATGCCCACCCGCTTCATTGTTAACTGCGATTAAAGCATCTGCCCCAAGGCTTTCTACTTTTTTTGCAAAAGCGAGGTCGGTTACATCACAAAAAACTTTGATTCCTGCTTTATGTGCCTGCCTAATCGTTTCTTCTGGAGAACCTAGCGAAGTTATGATGAAATCAACTTTCTCTTCACACAATACAGCCAACTGATCTTTGTATTTAATATTCGATTTATTAACGATCAAATTGTAACCAAAACTACCTCCAGCAACTTTAGCACTCTTCAATTCTTGAACTGAAGTACGTAACTCTTCAATTGTTCGATAATTTAATGCTGGTATGCACCCTGCAACTCCTGCGTTCATTCCTTCGATTACCATTTTTGTATTCGAAACAAGAAACATAGGTGCCATAATTAACGGATGGCTAATATTTAAAAGAGCAGTAAGCGTAGGTTTTATCATTTTGAAGTTTTTTAGTTGTAACAAATATAGTCAAATATACTATGCGTGCCTAGTATATTTCCTGGTGACCTATTTGAATAAGGTCTTAAAATCAAAACTAAATATCTATCTTATGACAAAAAGGCCTTTTTAAAATTAGGTTTCACACGTTTCATAGTCGCTTGCTCAAACGCATATCCCATACCTATTAAGTTACCCTCAGTATATGGCAAACCAAAAAATGAAAAACCAATAGGCAAATCATATACTACTCCACCTGGAACGGTAATATGTGGATAGCCACTTGCGGCCGCTGGCATGGTAAGCGAATAACCCCATTTATCCCCATAAATAACATCAATACTACAAGCAGGTCCCATTGTGATGCCACAAATAGCATCCAAGGAATTCCCTTCGATAACACTGTCTAGAATAGCCTTGCTCCCATCGAAACTTTTAGTTAATGCTTTTTTATATTCCTGTTCGTTCAAAGGACCTTTCAATTGTGAACTGTCTAAAATCTCTTGGTTAAAGTAGGGCATCGCTTTGGATCGATTGAGTAAATTGAAATCGATAACTTCTTTCAAAGATTTCACGTTGGCATTGGCTGTAGCCAAATAGCGATTTAATCCATCTTTGAACTCGTATTGTAAAACAGTGTATTCAGCATCGCCTAGTTCACTTATTCGACCCAAATAATCTATCTCAACTACAGTAGCTCCTAAACTTTTTAATAAGTTAACTGAATCGGTGAAAACAGCATTGATGACAGGATTTGTACCTTGAAGCTTTCTTTCGATTCCTATGCGTTTTCCTACCAATCCATTTTTGTCTAAAAACTTGGTGTAATCTATTTGTTGTTTTCCTTTACTCTCTAGAGTAACTGCATCATTTTCATCAATCCCAATCATTCCTCCTAATAAAATTGCTGCGTCGGTAACAGTTCGAGCCATTGGTCCTGCCGTATCTTGAGTAGCAGAAATAGGAATAATTCCAGATCGACTCACCAATCCCACAGTGGGTTTTATCCCAACAATCCCATTCACAGATGCTGGACATACGATAGATCCATCAGTTTCTGTCCCTACAGCCACAGCACACAAGTTAGCCGAAACAGCGACCCCAGAACCAGCGCTAGAACCACACGGGCTATGATCTAATATATAAGGGTTCTTAGTTTGTCGTCCACGACTACTCCATCCTGAAGAAGATTGCGTAGACCTAAAATTAGCCCATTCACTTAAATTAGTTTTTCCTAAAATCACAGCACCTGCAGCTCGCAATTTTTGAACTAAAAAAGCATCTTTACTAGCGATATTTCCCATCATGGCAAGCGAACCTGCCGTAGTTTGCATTTTATCAGCCGTGTCAATATTATCTTTTATTAATACCGGAATGCCGTGTAAAGGTCCACGTTTTTTACCTGCTGCTAACTCGGCATCTAGTTTCTTGGCAATTTCAAGTGCTTCAGGATTGATTTCGATAACCGAATTCAAATTGGGACCATCTCTATCAATAGCTAGTATACGGTCGAGATATAGCTTCGTCACTTGCTCAATCGTGTAAGTTCCTGCCTCAAATTTCTGACTCAAACTAGCAATTGTTTGTTCGTCGAGATCAAATAATAAATTGTCAACTGGAACTACATCATTTGCAGCTTCTTCATCTTTACTATTCTTCATGCAACTTGTTATAATAAGTGTACTCAGCCCTACAGAGGCGAGCGTTGTGGCTGTCAAAAAAGACCTTCTTTTCATGGTAATGGTTTGGTTAATTAAAGTTCTAAATTTACTTTATTAGTACGTAAACTAAAAATGTTTTCGAAAATTAACAGTAATCATTTCAGCTGTAGCTGTTGCGAGGCAGAAAGATATTGGCGATTAACAAGACGAGCCGATAGCAATTACTTGCTACACTATTTAGACGTGAGAACTTTGCAAATTTTAAAACAATAAAAAATCAAAGCTTGCTCAAATAATAAACAATAAAAAAGGATGCTCGAAAATACTTTCAAACATCCTGAATTACAAAAAACCAACTAAGTAATTATTATGATAAACCTTAGCGGCCAAACTTATAGTAGAGTTAGGGCAAACTCTTAATAATTGCTTCTCAATTACTCTACAAATATAAAAATAATCAGATAAAACACAATGTTTTACCGATAAAATACATTAAAAATATAAAAAGGTACCTAAAAACTTATTTTTAAGGAGCTAGTCTTTCTATTTTCCAATCGTGTTGATTTTCTACTGAGTACCTAATTCTATCATGCAAACGATTAGGCCTACCTTGCCAAAATTCGACTACTGTAGGTTCAACAATGTATCCGCCCCAATTTTCTGGCCTAGAGATACTCTCCTTTTCATATTTTTTTTCTAACTCAACCAAATGATCTTCAAGATACGCTCTCGAAGGAATCACCTGACTTTGGTTAGATACAACAGCACCTAATTTACTGCCTTCTGGACGAGAGTCAAAATAATTGTCTGATGTACTTGGAGCCACTTTTTTTGCTACTCCTTTAATTATAATTTGTCGCTCCATACTGTGCCAAAAAAAAGAAAGGCAAATATTTGGATTTTCTGCTATTGCTTGCCCTTTCTCAGAATCATAATTGGTATAAAAAATAAATCCTTCTTCGTTGAATTTTTTTAGAAGTACCACTCGAGATTTCGGGAAACCATCTTTCCCAATTGTTGCTACAGTCATTGCATTTACCTCTTCTACTCCACCATATTCTTCAGTTTCATGAAACCACTGATTGAATAAATTAATAGGGTCCTCAGGAACATTTGTTTCTAATAACTCGTTTTTTTCGTATGATTTTCTATAATCACTTAAATCGTTTGTACTCATAATTTTAGTAATAGTAAAGTGTTACAATAAGGCCAGCGTTAGAAACTAAAACTTCTACCATCCTCGGCCAATAATATATTTGGAAAAACAGTTAAAGCTTCTTCCTTGAAAATTTCAATTTTGTCATATCTTGTCGAATAATGACCTAAAACTAGTTGTTTTACTCCTGCTTTTAAAGCAATTGTGGCAGCTTGCTTTGCTGTTGTATGCATGGTCTTACTAGCAAGAGCTTCTTCAGAATCTAAGAATGTAGATTCGTGATACAAAATATCTACATCTTTTATCAAGGGAATAATTGCTTCGTTGTACACAGTATCAGAACAAAACGCATATCGCATAGGGACTGCTGGATCAAGCGATAACTCCCCGTTTGGAATTACGCGTCCATCATCTAACGTAATATCTCTTCCGTTTTTAATATTTTGGAAATAACATTTATCAATATTGTAAGATGCCACTACTTGAATATTTAACTTCCTAGCTTCTACTTTCTCTTCGAATAAAAAACCATTAGTATAGATGCGGTGCTTTAAAGGAATAGTGCGCACAATAACTTTTTCATCTTCATAGACAACAACACTTTCTTTAGCTTCTAATTCGTTAAAATGCAAATTAAATGTTGGCCAAGAATTCGATAATTTCAGTTGTAGTTTAATAATCTCTTTAATTCCTTTGGGGCCATGAACATGTAAGTCAGTATTTCTACCCAATAACATAAATGTAGAAATCAAACCAATGAGTCCAAAGAAATGATCACCGTGCAGGTGCGAAATAAAAATATGATTGATTTTTGAGAACTTAATTTTGTTCTTACGGAGTTGCACTTGCGTTCCTTCACCACAGTCTATTAAAAACAATCTATTTTTAATATATAATATTTGGGCAGTAGGATTTGTAAAAGTGCGAGGGGTGGCTGCATAGCAACCAAGTATAGTTAAATTCAATTTGAAATTTTATTTTATTAATTGTTTGAGCCAATTATAATGATAAGAGAACAAATTTATAATTGGTTTTTAAAAACCTAAATCGCGTTCAATTTCTTCCATTTCAATTATGTCATGAGCTTCTAATAAAGAAGGAACAACACTAATATCATCTGAGACCTCATTAAAATCAATATCATCAGCAACGATAATAAAAGATTTTTTAGCTGCCTTGTGTTGTTCTGACAACGCCGAAAAAACTTCAACGTCTGCAACAGTTAGATTTTTATGAGCAAGCAAATCAACAGTAATATTTAGTTTTTCA
Organism: Flavobacterium frigidarium DSM 17623; assembly: GCF_000425505.1. Taxonomy (GTDB): domain Bacteria; phylum Bacteroidota; class Bacteroidia; order Flavobacteriales; family Flavobacteriaceae; genus Flavobacterium; species Flavobacterium frigidarium. Next base: position 346,904 of record NZ_KE384392.1, read on the forward strand.
AAAGATTTGTACTGCTGCGTTAGCTTAGTTACAAAAGAAGCCAAATCACCTTGAGTATCTTTGATTATAACAGTATGTGATTTATGATCTACTTTCATTTTATGTGTGTTAGGTGGTTATTTTATAGCTAAGATAGTGAAGAAAAAAGATTTACTGAATTTTAGAGGCCAATAGATAAATGACTGCCATTCTAATAGCAACACCATTTTCTACCTGATTTAAAATTACAGATTGTTGTGAGTCGGCTACGTCAGATGTGATTTCGACTCCTCTATTAATAGGTCCAGGATGCATCACAACTATTTCTTTATTCAAGCTATCTAGCAATGCTTTATCTAAACCATATTGTTGCGCGTATTCTCTTGTAGAAGGAAAAAAGTTCACATCCATACGTTCGTTTTGCACTCTTAACATATTTGCAACATCACACCATTCTAGTGCTTTTCTAAGATTAGGTTCAACCGTTACCCCTAGAGATTCAATATATTTAGGTATCAATGTTTTTGGACCGCATACTTTTACTTCAGCACCTTGCATTTGCAAAGCATAAATATTAGATAATGCCACTCTAGAGTGTAGAATATCTCCAACAATCACTACTTTTTTACCAGCAACATCACCTAATTTCTCTCTAATTGAATAACTATCTAGTAAAGCTTGAGTGGGATGCTCATGAGCACCGTCACCGGCATTAACGATACTTGCTTTAACATTATTAGATAAAAAATGAGCTGCACCGGGAGTAGCATGACGCATCACCACCATATCAACTTTCATTGATAAAATATTGTTCACTGTGTCAATTAATGTTTCTCCCTTTTTTACTGATGACTGTGCTGCTGAAAAACTGATCACATCTGCCGAAAGTCTTTTTTGAGCTAATTCAAAAGAAAGTTTTGTACGAGTACTGTTTTCGAAAAAAATATTTGCAATAGTTATATCACGTAAAGAGGGTACTTTTTTTATCGGTCTGTTTATGACTTCTTTGAAATGATCAGCAGTTTCAAAAATAAGATCGATATCATTTTTATTGATGTATTTTATTCCCAACAAATGATTTACGCTTAACTCTTTCATTATAGTATGATTAAATATTTTATACGCTTAATTGTAGCTACTTATGTGGTTATTAAATGAACTTCATCAGTTCCTTCATTCTCCTTCCAGTTCACTTTTACTTTCTCATTATTTATAGCGTCGACTTGTCTACCACGATAATCAGGCTGTATAGGCAAATTGCGACTAAAACGTCGGTCTATTAAAACAAGTAGTTCAATTTCTGAAGGTCTTCCAAAAGATTGAATTGCTGTTAATGCAGCTCGAATGCTTCTACCGGTAAATAATACATCATCAATAAAAATGACTTTTTTATTTTCGACTATAAAATTAATGTTAGTTTTATTTGCTTCAAGTGGCTTATCTGTTCTACGGAAATCATCTCTAAAAAAAGTGATGTCTAAATAACCCAACATGATTTCTGGAGTCTTGTAATCGTTTTCTAGAATTTCTTTTAAACGCTCAGCCATAAAAGTACCTCTAGGTTGAATACCTACTAATATAGTATCTTTAAAATCGAGATGTTTTTCTATTAATTGACAAGCCAAACGGTGTAGAATGATATTGACTTCTTTGGCATTAAGTAAAACTTTTTGAGTCATAGTAATATATGGTGTTTGGTGTGACAAATATACAAATTCAATTTTATCAATGATTATATAACGCTTTAGAAAATACAATTTATAAATAGAAAATTTATGTGGACACAATTTTGTAACTGCTGTCAATAATTTTAAAATAGTTTAAATTATCCATATTTGACGCAATAATAGGGTTACATCAAAATATCACAACTCTTTGTCGTAATTGTATAAAATGTTAAAATGGTGTTCTGTGTACTTTTACAGTAACAAAACAAATCAATTATAACAATTTAATTTATACGATATGCAAAAGAGAATCAATAGATTATTAATGCTTTTTTTAGTGTTATTTTCATTTACAAGTTGTGAAGTAGTAGGAGGAATTTTTAAAGCAGGAATGGGAGTAGGAATCTTCATTGTAGTTGCTGTAATAGCAGTCATTTTATGGATCGTCAGTAAAGTTTTTAGTCGAAAATAAAAATAAAAAAAACTCCTGTAAATTTACAGGAGTTTTTTTATACTATTCTATATCTATATAAAGATTACTTAGCGTACATCTTAGTTCTTAATTCTTGAACTTTTTCATCATCAAGATATTCATCAAAAGTCATGTAGCTATCAATCGCTCCATTTGGAGTTAGCTCTACTACTCTATTACCAACAGTTTGAGCAAATTCATGATCATGAGTGGTAAAAATAACTGATCCTTTATAGTTTTTTAAAGAGTTATTAAAAGCAGTAATCGATTCTAGGTCTAGGTGATTTGTAGGTTCGTCAATCATTAATACATTAGCTCTTTCCATCATCATACGAGACATCATACAACGTACTTTTTCTCCTCCTGACAATACACGACAAGTTTTTAATGCTTCTTCACCTGAGAAAATCATTTTCCCTAAGAAACTACGAATGTTTACTTCGTCACGTTCTTCCTCTGTTTTAACCCATTGACGCAACCAATCTACTAATGATAAATCATTTTCAAAGTAGGCGTGATTCTCAACTGGTAAATAAGCTTGGTTTGTAGTTACACCCCAATCAAAATTTCCGGTATCTGCATCTTGTTTTCCGTTTAGGATTTCGTAGAAAGCAGTTGTCGCACGGGAATCTTTAGAAAATAAAACAATTTTATCTCCTTTAGCCATATTCAAATCAACTCCTTTAAACAAAACTTCTCCATCAACAGAGGCACTTAAATTTTGGATATTTAAAATTTGATCTCCTGCTTCACGCTCTTGATCAAAAATTATCGCTGGGTAACGACGGCTTGAAGGTTTGATTTCAGAAATGTTTAATTTACTGATCATCTTTTTACGAGAAGTCGCTTGTTTAGACTTGGCAACATTCGCAGAGAAACGACGAATAAATTCCTCTAACTCTTGTTTCTTCTCTTCAGCCTTTTTATTTTGTTGTGCGCGTTGTTTTGCTGCTAATTGACTAGATTCATACCAGAATGTATAGTTTCCTGAATAGTGATTGATTTTACCATAATCAATATCAGAAATATGAGTACAAACAGAATCTAAAAAGTGTCTATCATGCGAAACAACAATTACTGTGTTTTCATAATTTGCAAGGAAATTTTCTAACCAAGCAATTGTTTCAAAATCCAAATCATTGGTAGGCTCATCCATGATTAATAAATCCGGATTCCCAAAAAGCGCTTGTGCTAACAACACACGTACTTTAATTTTTCCCTCAAGATCACCCATTAAAGTATAGTGATGTTCCTCAGTAATTCCTAGGTTTGAAAGCATCGAAGCCGCATCAGAATCGGCATTCCAACCATTCATTTCTTCGAATTGCACTTGCAATTCTCCTATTCTATCTGCATTTTTATCATTGTAATCCAGATAAAGTTCGTCCATTTCTTTTTTTACTGCATACAATACTTTGTTCCCCATCATTACGGTTTCAAGTACAGTATGTTCGTCAAACATATTGTGGTTTTGATTTAAAACCGACATACGTTTTCCTGTCTCTAAATGAATATGACCTGAGGTAGGATCCATATCTCCAGAGATTATCTTAAGAAATGTAGATTTTCCAGCTCCATTTGCTCCAATAACCCCATATATATTTCCATGAGTAAACGTGGTGTTTACTTCATCAAATAAGATTCTCTTTCCAAACTGAACTGATAAATTATTAACTGTTAACATGCATGTTTGTTTTATAAATTTTGTGCAAATTTACAAAAAATATAATGATTTTAAGAATGCATGTAGTATTATGATCTTGCTCCAAAAATTAAAAAAGTAACAGTAGTGATTGCGGTAGATTTCAAAATGATAAATAAGGAATGTAGTCTAGTTAAATCAATGGTTGGCAAAGTATTTTTGAAATTAAAGTTCATAATTATACTTATCTCGAAAGTAACTCAGTTTTCCCTTATTATTTCAATGATTATAAGGCACTAGTAAGTAAAATCGGAATATAACTGTATTATAAATTCATTTAATGCATTTTTCCCAATATTTTTTTAAATATATTTTTTTTTAAAGCGCTTAAAATCTACATTTACGACCGAACTAAAATCTAATAAAATATTATCCACTTACTATTATGAATTCAGAAAATTTACAAACCAAGTGGGGACAATTTATCTCTTTGATTATTGTCTTCTTCTTCTGGGGTTTTGTTGGTTCGGCCAATGACATTTTAATTCCCGTATTTAAAAAAGTATTTACATTATCACAGGTAGAATCACAGCTTGTAGCATGGGCCTTTTATGTAGCGTATTTTGTAGGATCAATAATTTTTTTCCTAGTGTCTTTAAAAGTTGATGTTTTACAAAAATTTGGATACAAGAAAACATTATCAGCAGGTTTATTATTATCTGCCGTAGGTTCGTTCTTATTTGTACCAGCAGCTACAATGGAAAGTTTTCCATTTTTCTTAACTGCATTATTTACTGTAGGACTTGGGTTTTCGATTCAACAAATTGTAGCAAATCCACTAGCTATTAAAATGGGTAGTCCTGATACCGGTGCACACCGTTTGACGTTGGCAGGAGGAATAAACTCTTTTGGAACTACCATAGGAGCTATTTTATTGGGAATCGCATTATTTGGGATGGGGAGTAATAAAAAAACAAATCTGTCACTTGAAGATATAAAGCTGCCGTTCATTATTTTAGGTGTTGCTTTTATACTTGTAGCGATTTTTATGAATTTCTCTAAAATAGAGAATCCTGCCAAAATCGAAAAAACAGTTATCGCAGACAATACTGATAAATTCAATATTTTAGACTATCCACAACTTTATTTAGGAATGCTAGCCATATTTATATATGTAGGTACAGAGGTAACTATTATAAGTAACTTACCAGCATTATTGCATACTGCCGAGTTTGGTAAAATTCTTGAAGACGCCATCTCCCCTTTTATTGCATTATATTGGGGAAGTTTAATGATAGGCCGTTGGAATGGTGGTGTAAATGTATTTAATACTTCAAATTTAGTAAATACAGCTCTTAAATTCATTGTTCCCGCGATCGCATTTGGTGTTATTATAGGTGCAAATATTTTTGCTCAGCATGATGTTTCTTCTTTCTATATCTATCCTATTTGGATTTTACTATTTATTGGGGTAAGCTTTATAGGTGGTAAAAACGCAGGTAAAACCTTAATGTTATTTGGTCTATCAGGTTTAGTAATGATGTTTGCTGGTCTTGTTTGTCCAGATACTGAAATTGCAAAATTCTTCTTTATATCAGGAGGTTTATTCTTATCTATCATGTGGCCTTCAATATTCGATTTGGCTATCGCTGGACTAGGAAAAAACACTGGAAAAGCCTCTTCTTTCTTAATCATGATGATTCTAGGAGGTGGAATAATTCCATTAGTACAAGGTAAAATTTGTGATTATGACTTGACACATCCTGCTGGAATTTTCGGAATTTCTTGGACACATTTCTCATACGTTATTCCATTACTTGGTTTTGCTTATTTAGGATGGTATGGTTTTTATTGCCCTAGAATTTTGAAAAAACAAGGCATCAGCCATATTGAAACTGAGGGTGGTGGTCATTAACCACATATATCTTAAACATATAAGTTATCTTTAATTCGACCCTAAGACCACCAAATTTATTTGGTGGTCTTTTTTTTGGCATCACTTTTGAATTTTCGAAATATAACAGATACATTTACTCAAATTTAGATTATGAAAAAACTACTACTTTTCTTTTTTTCGATTGTTATAATTAGCTCTTGTGGAGTGAAGAAAACTCAAAATCTATTGAGTGAAGGTGATTACGATGCCGCAATAAATCGTGCCGTAGAAGGTTTGAGAACTAATAAGGATTCTAAAGGAAAACAAGATTATGTTTACCTTCTCGAAGAGGCTTTCGCCAAAGCTAAAGAGCGTGATTTACTCAAATTAGACTTGCTTATAAAGGGCAATAATCCACGTGATTATGAGGCAATTTACACCACTTTCATGCAATTAACTAAGCGACAAGAAACTATTCGACCTTTATTACCACTTCCACTATTAGATAGAAAACGGGACGCTATTTTTCCTTTCGAAAATTATAATAATCAAATTGTAAGTAGTAGAAATAAGTTGTCGCAGTATCTCTATGATAACTCTAAAGCTTTAATGCTTACTAACGATAAAAAAATATTTCGTCGCGCTTATGATGATTTAAGTTATTTAAACCAAATCAATCCCAATTATAAAGATGTAATCAAATTAATGGACGAAGCGCAATTCAAGGGCACTGATTTCATTACTGTGCAGTTGAACAACCAAACTAATATGGTAATTCCTAGAGATCTTCAAAATGATCTACTGGATTTTAGTACATATGGTTTAAACACTGATTGGACGGTCTATCATAGTAGTCGCCAAAACAATATTAAATATGATTATGCAGTAGCACTTAATTTTCAAGCTATAAATATTAGTCCAGAGCGTGTAAACGAAAAAAACTTTTATAATGAGAGACAGATTAAAGTTGGCTTAAAGAACCTCTTAGATAAAAAAGGTAATATTGTAAAAGACAGTTTAGGTAAAGCCATCCAAGTTGATAATTTTAAAACTGTAAGCGCTAGAATTTATGAGTACCAGCAATACAAAGCTTGTCAAGTGATTGCTAATGTGGTCTTTACCAATTTACAAAACAACCAGCTAATTCAATCTTTCCCTTTAAATAGCGAATCTATCTTTGATAATATTTACGCCACTTTTAGAGGAGATCGTAGAGCAATTGACTTGAACTACAATGATTATTTTGACCGCCGTCCTATGCCTTTTCCTTCTAATGAACAGATGGTATTTGATACGGGGGAAGATCTCAAAAGCAAACTTAAATTAATTTTAAAAAATAATCGAATGTGATAATACATCACAGGAAACACCTACTATTTAGCTCGTTGAACAACTGTTCAACGACCTATTTTTTTTTGCCAATTAACTAACATTAAATTAAAATTTTGTTAGAATAGCTATTTTATTAACAACGCATTAAAAATATATGTACTTTTGCAGTAATGAAAAATAAAAGTTTACATATAACTTCTATCTCACGGATAAAATTGACTCCTGCTTCGCCCGAAGTACGGACACTATCACTATAGTGTTTATTTAAGTCATTCGATTTTATTCATTTTTTCATTTTCTCGTTTTGAAATTCCAACTGTATTCCATTGGATTTACATATCCAAAAACTTGTATTGCCCTAACATTGATATTATTTATAACTAAATATTATTCAATCAGTTATACTCGTTTATTTAATAATAAATCTTTACTTTTCAGTTGCTTTTCCGCTGATATCAAAAAATCATTTTTAACTCAAAAATTCATCTTCTGAAATGAATATTTCCATTATTATAGCACAGGAAGAACATTTTAAGTATGCACAAGTTATTTGCGATACGATAGAATCGTCTGCCTTATTGAGAGGAACCGGAATTGCTAAGCGTACACCTGAATACATCCAAAAAAAGATGGAAAACAAGGATGCGGTTATTGCATTAGTCGATGGAACTTTTGCAGGTTTTTGCTACATAGAAAGCTGGCAAGACAGCAACTATGTAGCGCATTCAGGATTAATTGTACATCCTGATTTTAGAAACCTTGGCTTAGCCAAAAAAATTAAATCAAAAGTATTTGAATATTCGTTAAAGAAATATCCAAATGCTAAAGTATTCGGAATCACAACGGGATTAGCCGTGATGAAGATCAACTCCGATTTAGGATACAAACCTGTTCCGTTTTCAGAGTTGACTACTGACCCTAGTTTCTGGAAAGGTTGCCAAACGTGCACGAACTACGAAATCCTAAAAAGCAAAGACAATAAAATGTGCTTGTGTACCGGAATGTTGTATGATCCCAAAGAGAAACAAAAAATCCCACCTAAACACACCTTTAACGTCCGGATTTGGAACCGTTTAAAAAAGATAAAACAAGCGTTGTTCTTAGAGGATTAAAAAAACAAACTAATAACTTGGGGCAATTTGTCACGAGATCAAAAAATAAAAAAAATGAAAAAAGTTGTATTAGCATATAGTGGAGGTTTAGACACATCTTACTGCCTAAAATATTTAAAAAACGAAAAAGGGTACGAAGTTCACACCGTATTAATTAATACAGGTGGTTTTGATGATGAAGAATTAGCGGCTATTGAAGAAAGGGCCTACGAACTAGGAAGCGCTAAACACGCTAACCTTACCATCGTTGATAAATATTATGATAAAGCTATTAAATATCTAATTTACGGTAATGTTTTAAAAAACAATACCTATCCTTTATCAGTAAGTGCTGAACGTGTTTTTCAAGCCATTGAAGCTATAAAATATGCTAAATCTGTGGGTGCCGAAGCGATTGCTCACGGAAGTACCGGTGCAGGAAATGACCAAATCCGTTTTGATCTAATTTTCCAAACCATTGCTCCTGAAATCGAAATCATCACTCCTATTCGTGATTTGAAATTATCAAGACAAGAAGAGGTGGATTATTTATCAAAAAATGGCGTGCACTACTCTTGGGAAAAAGCACAATATTCAATCAATAAAGGACTTTGGGGAACTAGTGTAGGTGGTAAAGAAACTTTGACTTCACACCAAGCATTACCTAGCGAAGCCTATCCATCGCAATTAACTAAAGAAGGCGAAGAAAAAGTGACTCTTGAATTCAAACAAGGAGAATTGGTTGCCGTAAATGGTAAAAAAGACAAATCTTCTAACAACATCGTTACTTTAGAAAAATTGGCTAATGCGTATGCTATCGGGAGAGATACTCACGTGGGTGATACGATTATCGGAATCAAAGGAAGAGTGGGTTTTGAAGCTGCAGCACCAATTATCATCATCAAAGCACATCATTTACTAGAGAAACATACCTTAGGAAAATGGCAACAATACTGGAAAGAGCAACTAGGAAATTGGTACGGAATGCTTTTTCACGAAGGGCAATTTCTGGATCCTGTAATGCGTAACATCGAGGCATTCCTTGAAGATACTCAAAAAACAGTAAACGGAACGGTGACTGTTTCATTGAAACCGTACCATTTTTCATTGGACGGAATCAAATCTGATAATGATTTAATGACAAACAGTTTTGGTCAATATGGCGAAATGAATAATGCTTGGACTTCAGATGATGCCAAAGGATTTATTAAGATTTTAGGGAATGCCCAAAACATTTTTTCAGCTGTAAACAACGAAACCTACGAATAATAAGGTCTTGGATTTGGGCGTGACCCTTCGTAAAAACTACGGGTCGGGCTATCCGCTATATCTTTTTTGTAGTCCCGAAGCTTCGGGACTACAAAAAAGGATGCCGCTCCTATCCCTCACGCAAGCAATAGGATTAGCACGCTTTCGACAAGTTGGCTGATCAAAAATAAATAGAATAAACGAATTCGGATTTATTCACATAAAACAAAAGAATATGATTAACATAGGAATAATAGGCGGTTCAGGTTATACAGCAGGAGAATTAATTAGAATCTTGATGTTTCATCCTAATGCAAAGCTTGATTTTGTTTACAGCACTACAAATGCTGGAAAACCATTATCAGTAGCACACCATGATTTATTGGGTGATATCGAAATGAACTTTACAGACACTGTGAATCCTAATGTCAACGTAGTTTTTCTTTGTTTAGGACATGGTAAATCGATTTCATTCTTAAAAGAAAACAAGTTTGCCAGTCATACTAAAATCATCGACTTAGGAAACGATTTCCGTTTAACTAAGGACAAAGATTTTGAAGGGAAATCATTTGTTTACGGTTTACCGGAGTTAAATAAAACCAACATTAAAAACGCCAATTATATTGCTAATCCAGGGTGTTTTGCAACAGCAATTCAATTGGCTTTATTGCCATTAGCTTCACACAATTTACTAACTAGCGATGTGCACATCAACGCAACAACAGGAAGTACCGGTGCTGGAGTCAGCCCTTCTGAGACGACACATTTTAGTTGGAGATCAAATAATATGTCACATTACAAAGCTTTTGACCACCAGCATTTGGGCGAAATAAACCAAAGCGTAAATCAGTTGCAAGCTTCTTACAATGACGAAATAATCTTTGTGCCAAATAGAGGAGATTTTGCTAGAGGAATTTTTGCTACGTTATACACCACCGTTGAAGAAAGCTTAGAAGATTTGGTAGCCAAATACGAAGCCTATTATAAAGACCAACCTTTCGTAACCGTGACAACCACAAACATCAACATGAAGCAGGTGGTACAAACCAACAAATGCATCATTAGTTTAATGAAAAAAGGAAACCGAATTCTAATCACTTCAATAATTGACAATCTAGTTAAAGGAGCTTCTGGACAAGCCGTTCAAAATATGAACCTCATGTTTGGACTCGAGGAAACTACCGGGTTGCATTTGAAACCATCAGGATTCTAAATCCCCACCCCAGCCCTCCCCGAAGGGAAGGGAGACAGTATTTTATATACTTTGCGATTTTTTTTTTTAGTCTTATCGACTAATTAAAAAAATAAAAATGAATTAATCTAATCGTGAACTTATTGTTCTTTCTCTTAAGAAGAAAGAATAATAAGAATCTAAAAGCAACACCCCCCGTTGTACGTATTTATTCCCCCTCCTTCGGAGGGGGTTAGGGGGAGGAATACTATGAACTTATTTGACGTTTACCCATTATACCCTATCACACCTGTAAAAGCGCTTGATTGCATAATTACAGACGAGAATGGAATTGAATATTTAGATTTGTACTCTGGTCACGGAGTTATCTCGATTGGACATACCCAACCGTATTACGTTGCCAAAGTAAAAGACCAATTAGACAAATTGAGTTTTTACTCGAATGCCATCCAAAACCCACTACAAGTGGAACTGGCAGACAAACTAGGGAAACTTTCAGGTTACACGGATTACAGCTTATTTTTGTGCTCTTCGGGAGCTGAAGCAAATGAAAACGCTTTAAAAATGGCCTCTTTTCATACCAATAAAGCAAGAGTTGTTTCTTTTGAAAATGCTTTTCACGGACGTACGTCGGCAGCTGTGGCGACAACAGATAATCCGAAAATTGTCGCTCCAATAAACGCACAACAGGTCGTTACTTTTTTGCCATTAAACCAAATTGATTTGGTTGAGGCTGAACTTAAAAAAGGAGATGTTGCTTGTGTGATTATCGAACCTATTCAAGGTGTTGGTGGTTTAGATCAAGGAACAACCGAATTTTTTCAAGGGCTCGAAAAAGTTTGCAAAGCACATGATGTCGTTTTGATTATGGATGAGGTACAATCTGGTTTTGGAAGAAGCGGAAAATTCTTTGCACACCAATTTCACGGCATCACACCTGATATTATTTGCATGGCAAAAGGTATGGGGAACGGTTTCCCTATTGGAGGAATTTTAATCGCACCTCATTTTAAAGCGAGTTACGGTTTACTAGGAACTACTTTTGGTGGAAGTCATTTGGCTTGTGCCGCAAGTATCGCAGTTCTTGAAGTGATCGAAAAAGAAAATTTAATGGCAAATGCTAGTAAAATAGAAGCGTATTTCTTAGAAGCAATTAAAGTAATTCCAGAAATTATCAAAGTAAAAGGAAGAGGATTAATGCTAGGAGTCGAATTCGATTTTGACGTTAGCGCCTTGAGAAAGAAAATGATTATCGAAAAACACATCTTTACTGGTGGAGCTAATAACAAAAATTTATTGAGAATCCTACCTCCTTTGACGATCACAACGGCTGCTATTGATACGTTTATAGTGGCTTTGCAGGAGAGTTTGAAAGAGTTGAAGTAGTATTTTTTAAAGTTGCAAAGGCTCAAAGTTTCTGAGTATCGTACAAAAGTGAATTATTACAAGATAGGTTTGCGTGAGGGATAGCAGTGGAAATCCTTTTTTATTAATTGTAGCGCAGCGGAAAGAAATAAAAAAGATTGTAGCGAATCGCCCGACCCACAGGGTCACGCCCAAATAAAAAATAAACATGAAAACAGTATTGTCCATAGTAAAAAGAAATGCCGTTTTGAGTTCGATGGCAATACTCCTAGAACAAGAAAGAGCCAACCTTAAAGCAGTAAACCAACAGGATTTAAGCAATTATTCTGGTGATGATTTGGCTATGGAGAAACGTTTGCTCGTTGATGACGCGAAGATTGACGGAATGATTTTGTCATTGCAACAATTAACAACTCAGGAAGATCCGGTGGGGAAAGTTCGTTTTGATTTCACCCACGAAAACGGGATGAAAATCAGCAATAAAACTGCTGCTTTTGGTACGATTTTAATCATTTATGAATCGCGTCCAGACGTCACTGTTGAGGCTGGCGGAATAGCATTTAAGTCGGGAAACAAGATTTTATTGAAAGGCGGAAAAGAATCTGTACTGTCTAATTTAAAAATTGTGAATCTTTGGCATCAAGCATTGACGGATAATGATGTTGCCACTTCATGGGTAGAATATTTAAATTATGATCGTACTGAAACGCAAGCTTTCTTAGAAAATCCAACACAAAAAGTAGACTTGATTGTTCCGCGTGGAGGAGAGCAATTAATTGCTTTTACAAAGAAACATGCAACCTGCCCTGTTATTGTAAGTGGTCGTGGTAATAACTTTGTTTACGTAAATAAAGAAGCCGATTTAGAAAAAGCGTTAACCATAATTATCAATGGAAAGACCTCAAACATATCAGTTTGCAATGCTTTGGATAAAGTTTTTATTGATACTAATTTACCCAATTGGGAAGTCTTTGCAAACGAACTAGTAAGCAAATTAAAAGCATTTAATGTGACTATTTTAGGAGATGACGCTTTCGCTAAAGCGACTCAGGTTCCAGTGATTGAAAATGATTTGATTTGGTTCGAAGAGTTTTTAGATTATAAAATTGTTATTGGTACCACACAGTCAGATGAAGAAGCCATTACCAAAATAAATAAGTACTGTGGCGGACATTCGGCTTCCATAATTACAGAAAACAACGAAATCGCCCAGCAATTCATGGATAATGTTGATACTGCAGCGGTTTACCACAATGCTTCTACCCGATTCACAGATGGAGGTCAATTTGGACTTGGTGGTGAATTGGCAATAAGCACCGATAAATTGCACCAACGCGGACCGATAGGTTTACAACATTTGGTGACCAATAAATGGTATGTTTACGGAGAAGGGCAGATTAGATAAAAATTGAAAGATTAAAAGATTGAAGCATTTAAAGGATTAACACAACGAAATTTTTAAATTATTAAATCTTTCAATTTTTAAATTACATTACAATGGCTAAGAAAAGAATATTACTAAAAATAGGAAGCAATACTTTAACTAAGGAAACCAATCATATTTCGAGAGGAAAAATTGAGGATATTGGAATCCAAATTGCGGCTTTAAACGACGATTACGAATTTGTAATCGTGAGTTCTGGAGCAATCGCAGCTGCAAAGCAGTTTGTAAAACTAGAAAGTAAAGGCAAGGAAATTATTGTCAAACAAGCTTTGGCCTCTATTGGTCAGCCACACTTAATGCGGATTTTCCATGAAAATTTCAAAGATTTAGGACTGTTGACATCGCAGTGTCTACTATCCTATTCTGATTTCGAAAAAGAGCAATCTAAAGTTAATATTGTCAATACCATCAACGTGCTAATCGAGAACAATTACATCCCTATTATCAATGAAAACGATACGGTAGCAACGGACGAAATCCAGTTTGGTGACAACGATAAGTTGGCTGCATTAACCGCTGTCCTTTTAAATGTAGATATTTTGATTATTGCAACAAACACAAACGGAATTTACACTAAAGCCTCTATTCACGATGCTGCTCCAGAGACTATTTTGCAAGTCAATGATTTAGCTTTGATGGCTCAAGAAGTAGGAGATGCAAAATCATCTCATGGAACTGGTGGTATGCAATCTAAAATTGAAGCTGCAGCGATTGCAAAAGCAGCAAATATTGAAACGTGGATTGTGAATGGTTTGAAAGACAATTTTATATTGAACGCCATAAAAAACAGTATTCCGTTTACGAAAATAATATAAAACGTTTATTTGTTTAACCGGTCAAGCGATTAACTGATTAAACAAAAACCAATTAAACACATAAAAAAATGAACTACATTTCTTTAAAAAATATAGACTCACTCGATAGATGGGTTAAACAAGCTTTAAAAATCAAGAAAAAGCCACTTAAGAACAAAAAATTAGGTAAAAACAAAACCTTAGGAATGTTGTTCTTTAATCCAAGTTTAAGAACGCGTTTAAGCACTCAAAAAGCGTCTTTAAACTTAGGAATGAACGTTATGGTAATGAATTTTACCAATGAAGGTTGGACACTAGAGTTTGAAGATGGAGCCGTGATGAATCAAGGAGCTTCAGAACACATCAAGGAAGCGGCTGAAGTAGTTTCACAATATTGCGATATCATTGCAGTGAGAGCTTTTGCTGGCTTGGTAGACAAAGAAAAAGACAATGCCGAAACCGTTTTGGCAGGTTTTTTAAAACACGCTACAGTGCCTATCATGAACATGGAAGGCTGTACGGGACATCCATTGCAAGCACTTGCTGACGCAATTACAATGGCTGAATATAAAACTGAACACAAACCAAAAGTAGTGTTGTCATGGGCGCCGCATCCTAAAGCTTTACCTCAGGCTGTTGCCAATTCATTTGTAGAAATGATGTTACTGCAAGATGCTGACTTTGTAATAACACATCCCGAAGGATACGAACTAAATCCTGAAATTACTAAAGGAGCTACTATTGAGCACGATCAAAATAAAGCCTTTGAAAATGCCGATTTTATCTACACAAAAAACTGGAGCAACTATATTGATTATGGTAAAATCACAAATAATGATCCAAATTGGACGGTAACTGCTGAGAAAATGGCTTTGACTAATAATGCCAAATTCATGCATTGTTTACCGGTAAGACGTAATGTGATAGTTTCTGATGAGGTACTTGATAGCGAAAACTCCATCGTAATCGAACAAGCGAATAATAGAACCTATGCAGCACAACTAGTACTGCAAAAAATCCTTGAAAATGCAGAATAAGAAATCCATTACAGTAGTTAAAATTGGTGGAAACATCATTGATGACGCCCAAGAATTGAAGCATTTTTTAGCTGATTTTGCTAAAATTGACGGACTAAAAGTATTGGTACACGGTGGCGGAAAATCGGCTACTAAGATGGCGCAAAGCATTGGTTTAGTTCCTCAAATGATTGATGGACGCCGTATTACTGACGCTGCTATGCTTGAGGTTGTCGTGATGATTTATGCAGGCCAAATCAACAAAGACATTGTAGCGCAATTGCAAGCTAACAGTGCTAATGCGATGGGATTCTCTGGAGCAGATGGAAATTTAATCCAGTCTGATAAAAGAAACCATCCAACAATTGACTACGGATTTGTAGGTGATGTCAAAAAAGTCAATACTCCCCTTTTAGCGACATTATTAAATACCGGAATAGTTCCTGTTTTTTGTGCAATTACGCACGATAAAAACGGACAGTTACTAAACACAAATGCCGATACGATTGCAAGTGAATTAGCAATAGCTTTATCGGAAGTTTTTGAAGTAACGCTAAGTTATTGCTTCGAAAAACCAGGTGTTTTATTCGATGCCGAAGACGACAGTTCGGTTATTGCAAAAATGAATCCTGCTTTGTACGCCAAATTAAAGGCTGAAAAAGCCATTCATTCCGGTATGATTCCTAAATTAGACAACTGTTTCAACAGCTTGTCTAAAGGAGTGCAAAAAATAAAGATCGGACATCATAAAATGTTGCAAGATGCAAATGCAGTTTGTACAATTATAGAATTGTAGCAACTAAGCACGAATTTTCACAAATTAAAAAAACTTAGCACTATCAGTGCTTCGTCATAGAAAAATATGAAAAACAAAGAAACACTTACTCAAGAAGCAGTTGCCTTATTAAAAAACCTAATTGAAACGCAGTCTTTTTCAAGTGAAGAAGAAAATACTGCGGTTCTAATTGAAAACTGGTTTGCTGTTAATGGTATTCCATTTGAGAGAGAAAACAATAATATTTGGGCGTACAACAAGTCTTTCGATAAAAACAAACCAACACTTTTATTGAACTCGCATCACGATACCGTGAGACCCAATCAGGCGTATACTAAAGACCCTTTGAAAGCCATTGTCGAAGATGGAAAACTATACGGTTTAGGTAGTAACGATGCTGGTGGTTGTTTAGTTTCACTGTTGGCTACTTTTGTCCATTTTTATGCTGCAGAAAACTTGCCGTATAATATTGTAATGGTGGCTTCGGCAGAAGAAGAAAGCAGCGGTAAAAATGGCTTAAATAGCGTTTTAAAAAGCCTTCCCGAGCTAGAATGTGCCATCGTGGGCGAACCCACTTTGATGCAGTTGGCTATAGCCGAAAAAGGATTGCTTGTTCTCGATGTAAAAATCAAAGGAACACCAAGTCACGCTGCACATCAGAATGACGACAATGCTTTGTACAAAACTATTCCCGTGATGGAGTGGTTTAAAAATTATACATTCGAAAAAGTATCAGAGCAATTAGGACCCGTTAAAATGACCGTAACCCAGATTAACGCTGGAAAACAACACAATGTAGTTCCGTCAGAATGTGATATCGTAGTTGATATTCGCGTTAACGATTGCTACACTAATCACGAAATTTTGGCCATCGTGCAAGAACACGTAAATGCCGAAGTTACGCCTCGCTCTATGAATTTAAGTTCGTCATCAATCCCAGAAAATCACGGTTTGGTGCAAGCAGGAATCGCTTTAGGAAGATCAACTTATGGCTCTCCCACGCTTTCTGACCAATCGGTTTTGAGCTGTAAATCTTTGAAATTAGGACCTGGTGATACGCTACGTTCCCACTCAGCTGATGAATTTATATATTTAAACGAAATCGAAGAAGGAATCGACTTATACATTAAGATACTAAGTGATTTTTTAAAGCAGTAAAATAATTAGGAGCTAATCCCGCTATTCGTTACAATCTTTAATTTTTTGAAGAAAAAAAATCAAAGGATTTCCACTGCTATCGGGGCTAGAATTAAGTGTACCGAAGGACGATATAATAATCAAGAATTTTGCGAATCTCTGAGAAACTTGCAAAACAATACAATAAAAGCTTCATGCTAAAAACTTGAAACTTTAAACCTGAAACAAAAAACAATATGAAACTTTGGGAAAAAGGAATACCTACTGATAAGCAAATTGAACAATTCACTGTGGGTAACGACAGAGAGCTAGATTTGGTTCTAGCAAAATACGATGCTTTAGGTTCTATTGCTCATGCTAAGATGCTTGGAAACATAGGCTTATTAACTGTTACCGAAACAGATTCATTAGTAACCGCTTTGAACGAAATCATAGCTGATATAGCTGCTGGGAATTTCGAAATCGAAGATTCATTTGAAGATGTACATTCGAAAATCGAATATTTATTGACTGCAAAATTAGGTGATGCAGGGAAAAAAATCCACACCGCACGTTCTCGTAACGACCAAGTTCTAGTTGATGTTAATTTGTATTTAAAGGATGTCGTTATCGAAATGAAAGCGCAAGTAAAATCGCTTTTTGATTTGTTGATGGAATCTGCTGAGAAATATCAAAACGTATTGTTGCCAGGATACACACACTTACAAATAGCGATGCCATCTTCTTTCGGGATGTGGTTTTCTGCTTATGCGGAGACTTTGATAGATGATATTACGATGCTAAATGCTGCTTTGAAAGTAGTAGATCAAAATCCATTAGGCTCGGCTGCAGGATATGGGAGCTCCTTCCCTATTGATCGTACTTTTACCACCAAAGAATTGGGTTTTCAAACTTTAAAATACAACTCTGTTGCCGCTCAAATGAGCCGTGGAAAATCCGAGAAAACACTGGCTTTTGCAATGAGTAGCGTAGCAGCAACACTAGCTAAGTTTTCTATGGATGTATGTTTGTACATGAGTCAGAATTTTGATTTCATAGGCTTACCGGCGCACCTGACTACAGGTTCGAGCATTATGCCACACAAGAAAAATCCAGACGTGTTTGAATTGATTCGTGGTAAATGTAACAAAATTCAAGCATTACCCTATGAAATCACTTTAATCACTAACAACTTACCTAGTGGCTACCACAGAGATTTACAGTTGTTAAAAGAAGGTTTGTTTCCAGCGATTCAAAACCTACAAGCTTGCTTAGATATTGCTATTTTCTCAATAAAAGACATCAAAGTAAAAGACAATATTCTAAACGATAAAAAATATGATTACCTTTTTACAGTAGATACTTTGAACGAAATGGTTGTTGCAGGAATGCCATTTAGAGATGCTTACAAAGCCGTTGCGGAGCAATTAGAAAGCGGAACTTATAAGTCTCCAAAAGCAACCCAACACACACATGAAGGCAGCATAAACAACTTATGTTTGGCCGAAATTAAAGAGAAAATGAATCAAGCTTTTTAGCGGTATATTCAACTACACACAACTACTTTAAAATCTGTTCTCACAAGGAGCAGATTTTTTTTTACCCATTATTTAGTAAAAGCTAATTGGAACGAAATTGCTCCAAATTATATATATTTGGCTACTTTCCAATTTAAAACCACTTATGAATCCATTTATAGAACAAAGAACCCAACAACTTTTTGATCGGAAATTAATCACTGAAAACCAATTTACCCAAGTAAAGGCCTATCGGAAATTAGGGATTTTTTCATTGCATGCAGAGTTAAAGTTATTCCTATATCTTTCTGTATTATCATTTACAACCGGAATTGGTATCCTGATTTACCAAAATATTGATTCAATTGGGCATCTCGCAATCTTAGCCGTCTTATTGGTTGTAACTGCAGTGTGTTATTACATTAGCTTTAAAAATTCAAATAGATTTAGTAGCGCGCAAACAAGTTTTGAAAATCCCATTTATGATTACATCATTCTTGCTGCTGTATTATTGAATTGTATTTTCATAGGGTATTTGCAATTTCAGTACACCGCTTTTGGAACCCACTACGGTTTGGCTACATTGATTCCTACAGCAGTGGGACTTTTTTGTGCATACTACTTTGATAACAAAGGTATTTTATCAATTGCAATTACCGGACTTGCCGCTTATGTGGGTTTATCAGTATCGCCACAATCGCTACTGCAAAACGAATTTTATGATACAAATACCTTGAGCTATTCTGCTATAGGTTTAGGAATCGCTTTAATTGCTTGGGCAATATACAGTAAGCATATTGCTTTAAAGAAACATTTTGCAATTATATACCTCACTTTTGGACTGCACTTGATCGCGATTTCTTGCATCAATAATTTATTTCAACCTTATTGGTTCGTATTCGCTTTGATTTTAGCGGCAACACTATTTTATTTTTATAGGGCAAGTTATCAGTATCAAGCGTTATCGCTTTTAATTTTTACGGTCATTTATGGTTATATAGGCGCTAATATTTTTTTATTTAAAATCGTGGAGTTCGTTCGAATCGAGGACTTTTTAATTCCGTTTTTCTTTATGGTGCCTTTTTACTTCGTAGGTTCCATCATCTTATTTATAAAATTGATTAAGCAATTCAATAAACAAAAAGTACAATGATAGTTCACGACAAAAAAATACTTGAAAATGCCGGTTTAGCTCAGGAAGCACAAACTTTAAGTAAGGCTGGATTTATTACAAAAGAGCAATATAAAGCTGTCATAGAAAATTTGACACTAGCTAGAACAAACGAAAATTTGCTAGTAAGAATCCTTTTTTTTATTTTAGGTACCTTTTTGTATTCATCAATCTGTGGTTTTTTTACTTTGTTGGTTATCGATTCAATTGATAACAGCTATGAGTTTCTTCTATTTTTCTTTGCTATTATTGGCTTTATAGGCGCAGAAGTACTAAGCAGATCAAAATTTAACGGTCATGGCCTTGATGATGCCTTCATATTGGGAGCACAACTCACTTTGGCAATAGCCATAGGTGTTACTACAAACAGCTACGAACTCGTTATTGCAAGTTTCATAACTTTGACTGCGTTACTTAGTTATTTACGTTACCTACATCTATCGATGGCTTTACTATTTTGTTTTGCTTTCGCAACTGTGGTTGTATATAGCGTCTTCAGCTTACCATCATTTGTACATTCTTTTCTACCCTTTATAATGATGGCGTTTGCCGCAACACTGTATTTTGGAAGTAAAAAATTAAAGCAGAAACTTGAACAATCTTATTACTACCTAGGATTAACAATAGCTCAAAATTTTGCTTTAGTTCTCTTCTATTTTTCCGGAAATTATCTTGTAGTACGCGAACTTTCAATTGAATTATTTGTGCAGGATGTTGCTGCAGGAAGTGATATTCCTTTTGCTTATCTATTTTATGCTTTTACTTTTGTTGTACCTGCAGGGTATTTATATTTTGCTGTAGTAAAGAAAGATCGAATTTTACTATGGATTGGTCTACTAAGTTTTTGTTTCTCCATTTACACCATCCGTTTTTATTATGCAATTATGCCAATCGAAATTGCTCTAACTATCGGTGGAGCACTGCTATTTGTTACAACGCTTTTTACTATTCGAAAATTAAAAAACAAAGAAACTGGAATCACTTTTCAGGCTGACCGCTACACCGAAACAAATGCATTCCTAGCTGCCGAAATTGTGGTTACATCACAAATGGGTAGCATGAAACCGGAAGTTCCAGTTGACTCTCCAATGGAATTTGGAGGTGGTGATTTTAGCGGTGGTGGCTCGGGAGGTAGTTTTTAAAATGACTCGCACTTTCAATAAATAAAAAATTACTGCATTAATTGTGTTGGATTCAGTTTATAGGAAGTTAACCGCTAATTCGCAAATTGAAATGATATTGCGTTAATTAAAATTGATTTAGTTTGTGGAAAGTTAACAGCTAATTCGCAAATTAAATAAAAAGGATTTGTGATAGGTATTATCAGTAAATACTACTTTTAAAAATCATAAACACTTTAGTAATAATTTGCGAATTTGCGGTGAAATATTTTCTCTGCTTTCTTAATTGATTCTGTTTGCAGAAAATAAACTGCTAATTCGTAAATTAAAGTTTTACATGTTATAACAATCGATTCAGTTCGTGGGAAGTTAACCGCAAATTTAAAAAAGGATTGGTGATAGGTATTATCTATAAATATTACTTTTAAAAATCATAACCATTTGAATAATAATTTGTGAATTTGCGGCAAAATATTTTCTCTGTTTTTTTTTTTGATTCAATTTATGGGAAGTTAACCGCCAATTCCCAAATTAAATTGCTACTGGATAAGTTATAAATGATTCATTTTGTGGAAAATTAACCGCAAATTCACAAATTAAAAAAGTGGTTCAAAATATGTGTTATAACGACTATCAGTAAAACTATTATTTAACATCTATAAAAATATAAAAATCTGCGAATTTGCGGTAAAATATTACTGAGTAAGAATATCAATCTTCTATGTGTAAGACTACTATATACTATCTAAAGAAAAGTAAAAATTTGCGAATCTGCGGTAAAATATAATTGAATTAGAATATCAAATTACTATTTAGTATCTAAAATAAAATTTGCGAATTTGCGGTTAAAATATTTCTGCTGATTGTGAAATCAAGACAATACCTCATAAAAAAAACAGATCCACAAGTAAAATCTGTGAATCTGTTTTCAATTTTAAAAGCGATTGCATGTGAAGCAATTTATTCCCTTTCGATAAATATAATTATACTTTAGCTTTTAAGGCTGCAGCATCAATATCACTATGTGAGGTGTTGTAAACTGCCTTTCCGTTTTTGATTAAAATCAATTGCGGTGACTGGTGTTGCACTCCAAAACGGCTAGCGATATCATTTGAGATTTCGCGAAAAGCGATTAAATCTAAGAAATAAGGCGTTACTTTCTCAGGAAAATCAAATTCGTTTTCAAATTGTTTCAACGCCATGCGGCTAATGCTACATCTTGTACTGTGTTTAAAAATAGCAACCGGTTTGTCTTTCGATTCTGCTATAATTTCGCTCAATTGGTCTATATGGTTCAATGGTTCCCAATCCATTTTGATGTTAGACTGATTTTCGTTCTCTGAACTCCCAAAAATATTTTTAAAAAAACTCATAATTTGTCGGTATTTAAGTCATTTTGACGGTATTAAATGATAAAAATCATATTTTACACGTCGTTTTGTCTGTATTTTTACTATGGAATATAAATTGAATATCCATTTACAAAGATAAAATAAATTAGTTATACAATTTCAATAAAGTATTCTAGCATTCGACATATATAAATGTTGAGTTGTAAAAAACATAAAATTATGAACATCAATAAATTTACCATTAAGTCGCAGGAAGCCATTCAGCAAGCGCAGCAATTGGCTCAAGGGTATGGACAACAGCAAATCGAGAACGAACACATTTTTAAAGCTATTTTTGAAGTCGATGAAAATGTGGCTCCGTTTATCTTAAAAAAACTAAATGTAAATGTGCCCTTATTCATCCAAGTTTTAGACAGCACCATTCAAAGTTTCCCTAAAGTTTCTGGAGGTGATTTAAGACTGTCAAGAGATGCCAATACCGCATTAATCGAAGCTGAAAATATCGCTACAAAAATGAACGATGAATTTGTTTCTATCGAACATTTAATATTGGCTATTTTTGGATCTCGTTCAAAGGTTTCGCAAATATTAAAAGACCAAGGTGTAACCGAAAAAGGTTTGAAAGCAGCTATTGACGAATTGCGAAAAGGTGAACGAGTGACTTCTGCCTCTGCCGAAGAAACCTACAACTCCTTAAATAAGTACGCCAAAAATTTAAATGAGTTAGCCAAAGCCGGAAAACTAGATCCTGTAATAGGTCGCGACGAAGAAATTAGACGTGTATTGCAAATCTTAACCCGTAGAACCAAGAACAACCCTATGCTTGTGGGAGAACCTGGTGTGGGTAAAACTGCCATAGCCGAGGGTCTAGCGCATCGTATCGTTGATGGTGATGTACCTGATAATTTAAAGGATAAAATCGTTTTTTCACTTGACATGGGTGCCCTAATTGCGGGAGCCAAATTCAAGGGAGAGTTTGAAGAACGCTTGAAAGCCGTTGTAAAGGAAGTAACCGCTGCCGAAGGTGACATCGTACTTTTTATTGACGAGATTCACACGCTTGTAGGTGCAGGTGGTGGCGAAGGCGCTATGGATGCTGCTAATATCTTGAAACCAGCTTTGGCTCGTGGAGAGCTAAGAGCGATAGGTGCAACAACCTTGGACGAATACCAAAAATATTTCGAAAAAGACAAAGCACTAGAGCGTCGTTTTCAAAAAATAATTATCGAAGAACCCGATACCGAAAGTGCGATTTCGATTCTTCGTGGAATCAAAGAAAAATATGAAACACATCATAAAGTCCAAATCAAAGATGAGGCGATTATTGCTGCTGTAGAACTATCACAGCGTTATATTACGAATCGCTTTTTACCAGACAAAGCTATTGATTTAATGGATGAAGCGGCTTCAAAAATTAGAATGGAGATCAACTCTAAACCAGAAGAACTAGATGTTCTAGATAGAAAAGTAATGCAACTCGAAATCGAAATTGAAGCCATCAAGCGCGAAAAAGACGAGAGCAAGCTCAAAGTTCTAGGAATGGAATTAGCCAATTTAAAAGAAGACCGCAATACCATTTATACCAAATGGAAATCAGAGAAAGATGTTGTGGACAATGTGCAAGCCATCAAGACTGAAATCGAAGACTATAAATACGAAGCAGAACGTGCGGAGCGCGATGGAGATTACGGAAAAGTAGCCGAAATACGTTATGGGAAAATCAAGGAAGCACAAGAGCGATTGGATATTTTGCACAAAGAATTACTCGAGAATCAAGCGCATGGTAGTTCATTAATTAAAGAAGAAGTCACCCGTGAGGATATTGCTGAAGTAGTTGCAAAATGGACAGGAATTCCAGTAATGAAGATGCTACAAGGCGAACGTGAGAAATTGCTGCATCTTGAAGAAGAATTACACCGCCGCGTGGTAGGTCAAGAAGAAGCAATCGAAGCAGTGAGTGATGCCGTGCGCCGCTCTCGTGCTGGTTTGCAAGACATGCGCAAACCGGTGGGTAGTTTCCTATTCTTAGGAACAACCGGTGTTGGAAAAACAGAATTGGCAAAAGCCCTAGCTGAATATTTATTTGACGACGAGAATGCCATGACCCGTATCGATATGAGCGAGTACCAAGAGCGCCACAGTGTGAGTCGCTTGGTAGGAGCGCCTCCAGGATATGTGGGATATGACGAAGGCGGACAGCTGACAGAGGCCGTGCGTAGAAAGCCATACTCTGTTATTTTATTGGACGAAATTGAGAAAGCCCATCCAGACACCTTCAATATCTTGTTGCAAGTACTTGACGAGGGGCGTTTAACGGATAATAAAGGACGTCTAGCCGATTTTAAAAATACTATAATCATCATGACTTCTAACATGGGAAGCCAGATCATACAAGAGAAATTTGAAAACAGCAATGGAAATATTGAAGAAACCACTGAGGCAGCAAAAGCAGAAGTTCTAAACTTATTAAAACAAACGGTGCGACCTGAATTTATCAATCGTATCGACGAAATTGTCATGTTTACACCATTGACCACGGCAAATATTACTAAAATCGTGAGTTTACAACTTAAATCAGTTACTAAAGTGCTTGCACTACAAGGCATTACGATGGATGCCACACCCGATGCAATCGCGCATCTATCTGAGAAGGGATTTGATCCACAATTTGGAGCCCGCCCCGTGAAACGTGTAATTCAGCGTGAGGTATTGAACAAGTTGTCAAAAGAAATCTTGGCTGGAAAAATTGCAACCGATAGCATCATTTTACTAGATGCTTTTGACGGCGAATTAGTATTTAGAAATCAAACAGAGTTAACAGAATAAATAATTATTTTTTGTAGTAAGAGAACATCAGTCGCAAGGCTGGTGTTTTTTTATGCTTTGATTTTTAGGAGCAGTATAATCCTTTTTTAAAACAAGCTTCCCTCCTGCTCTCTGCTATATCTCTTCGTCCCGGAATGTCGGGACTACGAGGATGCCGCGACGATCAGGGCTAGATTTGGCGTTTTGAACATTCGATAAAAATATAAAAAAACAATTCGTTATTTACCATATACAACTACCTAACAACCGATTACGTATTTATTAAGTTTATAAAATTGCTTATCTTTATAAAAAATGTAGTAACAAATGAACTGGAGTGCAAAGATTATAACCCATAAAAAAGTAAAGCGAATTGCCGTTTATTTTGAACAAAACATTCGAATGCAAGAAAAAGTGAAGGAATGTGAAGGCGCACAGTGGAGCACTACAAAAGCAGTATGGCACGTAGCAGATACTGTCGAAAACCGATTTAGATTTGACCTCCTACCCCATTCACAATCGCTACCATCCAGGGAAGGTATCGAGCAAATCGAAAAATTTAAAAATCATTTACGATCACAGCGTTATAGTAGTAGCACCGTCGCGACATATAGCGATGCTTTAAAATCATTTTTGGTCTTTTACCGTGAGAAACCCATCAACGAAATAACAAATGAAGATGTGATTATTTACAACAACGACTATATCTTAAAAAATAAACTTTCGGCTTCTTATCAAAACCAAATTGTGAATGCCATCAAACTTTTTTTTCAAACTATTAGAGAAACTAAAATAGTAGTTGATAAAATACATCGTCCCAAAAGAGCTAAATTGCTACCAAATGTACTTAGTAAGGAAGAAGTAAAGTTGCTATTAGAGGCGCATAGCAATATTAAGCATAAAACCATGCTATCAGTAATATACAGTTGCGGACTGCGATGTGGTGAACTACTAGCGTTAAAGCCAGCCGATATTGATTCAAAGCGCAATATCGTATTGTTGAAAAATTCAAAAGGTAAAAAAGATCGCATCGTGCCACTGAGTCCTAAGATACTAGACATGCTTCGTGACTATTATAAAATTTGCAAACCCAAGTATTATCTGTTTGAGGGACAAACTGAGGGAAGAGCCTACGAAGCTCGAAGTTTGCAATTGATTCTAAAACAAGCCTTAAAAAAAACAGGTATTAAAAAGCCCGTAACACTACACTGGTTGCGCCACAGTTATGCTACACATTTACTAGAAAGTGGCACAGATTTGAGATACATACAAGAACTTTTAGGGCACAACAGCAGCAAAACTACCGAAATATATACACATGTAAGTACAAAAAATTTACAGCAAATAAAAAGTCCATTTGATGATTTGTAAGTTTAAATTTATATATTTGATTTATAAATAAAGCGAAACAAACCTTCGCTTATCCACCCGATTATGGGTGTCTTTGAGAAGGTTTGTTTCGCCTATATACTAGTTACCTGCAAGCCTCCCGCAGAACAAGACTAATAAGCATTAATGGAAAAATATGGAAAAAAAACGTTTTAAAGAAATTCAGAAAAAATTTGTTGAAAGTCCACTTTTTTCAATGTTTCAAATCTTTGACAAATATCCAAGAACAGTTTATAAATATAGAAACTGGGAAGACAACTATCACAAAAAAATTTTAACTGATAACGAAATTTTTTTGTCACCACCAAACTTATTCAACGATCCTTTTGATTGTAGAATTTATGACGACTACTCTTGGGTCTATGATGAACAGAAAAGAAATGCGCATATTGAAAAATCATTAATAGAAAACAAAGATTATATTATAAAAGAACATGGAAGTATTGAAAAAGGAAGAAAATTAATAGTCGAAAATTTTGCTTATCCAGTAATATTTCAAGCTCGTTCAGAAAAAAGTGCTGACGATTTTAATGACAAACATATTGGAATAGTTTCTTTCGCTGAAAATTGTGACTCAATTTTAATGTGGTCACATTATGCAAATCATCACAAAGGTTTTAGTGTCGGTTTTGATGAGAGAAAATTAAAAGTGTCAGGTTTATTTGATTTGTGCGAAAGTGTAATATATTCTGAAGAAATGCCAAACTTATATATTGATGATAGGAGAACAAAAAAAATAAATGTCCAATTACACAAAAGTATTGAATGGGAATATGAACGTGAATATAGAGCAATATCATTGTTTAATAATGAACAAATCAAAAAACCATCTCATAGAATCGTAAATTTTAACGATTCGTACATCAAGGAAATTGTTTTTGGGCTTCTTACTCCAGAAGAGCATAAAAAAGAGATTGCTGAAATTGCAAAGAATAAAAATATACCATTATTTGAAATGAAAAAGATTCCGCTTAAGTTTAAATTGATAAAAATGCCTTATGAAGATTAGGCCAGCAGGTAACAGCCGTTTGGCAAGATTGCGAATTTGGCGGTAAATTCACGTGTACGTTTCGCAGGAAATTATATCTTTAACGGAAAATATAAGGTTACGAAGTTCGCAACCTCGCCAAGCGGCAAAACGTTATGGTAAATAGCTCTTTGGACGTGCTCAACTAATGTGATTTTAATTTTTTTAAGTGATGACTAAAAAAGTTTACAGTAAGCTGCCGGAAATAAAAACCTAGAGCAGCAAAATTAATTGTTGCCGATATTGAATACAGAGCTACTCTAAAGACATTTGATAGCGGATTTTTTTTTGTATTTTTTCGAGATTTAGGAGAAGTTTGATTCCACAGTATTAAAACTATCGAAAGCGTAAAATTGAAATGACGGAGAAATAAACTGGAATCGACAATAGAAACGTCCAACCTTATGTGCCTAGCATACGTGTCGCTACATACCATAACACACGTTTGTGGTTATTGCGGAATTTAGTGGAATTATCGTTTTTTATTAGTATTTTCGTTACACCGAAAATACTCGTCTTCGATGTCCGCAACATCCACAAGCGCGGGGACGTTAGCCATAATTATAAAAAACCTTACTGAAACCAACATAATTTGAAAATAAACTTGACAAAATATATTTTACCAATACTCTTAGTTTCTTTACTTTGTTCATCTTGCAAAAAGAAAACAGTTATTGAAAGTGAATTAAATTTGATTGGTTTAAAACCTGAAACTTTTAAATTAATTGACACAACATTTTATGATAGCAAAAAGATAAGATCATTACGATTTATAAAAACTAAAACTGAATATATTGATGTTTTCTTCTACGAATCAGGAAAAAAGAAATCTATTGGACCAATAAAAAAAAATCAATGTCATAATAAATATATTGATTGGTATGAAAATGGAAAAGATAAATGGACAAGAGAATATTTTTATGGAAAGCAAATTGGAAAAAGTATTGAATACCAAGAAAATGGTAATTTAAAACAAATTAATGATAATGATAAAAAAGAAATAACAGAATATTGGCAAAATGGTAATCCAAAAATGAAGTTTATAGAAGGAGGTTTGCAATATTTTTATTATTCAAATGGTAACTTTTTAGACAAATATGATCCTATAAATAAAACCGAATACCTTGTGAAATTTTTTAATGAAAACGGAAAAATTGTTTTTTCAGGAAATTCTAAATCGAACATTCTTTATAAGAATAATGATAAATATAATGGGAAAATAATCTGTTTTTTCAATAATGGAAAAATTTCCCATTTTGAAGAAATAATCAATGGAGTTAATGAAGGTAAATTCTACAGTTATTATGGAAATGGAATCTTAAAATTTGAAGGGGATTATAAAAACGGGAAAGAAGTATTTTATAAGTGTTATTTTGAAAATGGAAAAGTAAACTTTATTAGAGACGCCAAAAATAAGACATTTACACAATGGAATGAAAAAGGGGAAATCATAAAATAACTATGGCTAACAGCTGTTTTGATATAGCTGGAATTTAGTGGAATTTCCGTTTCGCATCAAGTTTTCGTTAAGCCGAAAATTGAGCGTTTACGAACTTCCAGCCATCTCAAAGCAGCGAAACGTTGGCAGTAATTATACCGCAGAATCAGGAATCGAAATCTAAAAAGCAATGAGAAAATTGGAAATATTTTACGTTTTAGCTTTACTAATTTTATTAAATTCATGTACAGAAAAAACAAGTTCATTAAAAACTTTCATTTTTTCCAATGAATCGATGCCTTTTGATTATTCAATAAAACTAAATTCTCATGATTCAATTTATCTTCAAACAAGATTTCCCAATCCTGAAAAAGATGAATATGGAATCTTAAGAGAAAAACAAAAAGACTCTTTATTTAATTTGCTTGATAATATTGATTTTTCAAAATATAAGACGAGTTATACGGACGAACATTTACAAGATGGTGAAGCTTTTAGGTTTATAATAAAACGTGATGAAAAAATAGATTCAATTTTTATTTATGGCGATAATGGTCCAGAAGAATTTTATGAACTTGCAGAAAAAATCAAAATATTAATAAGCAAAACGGAATTCACTAAATTAAATAAAAAAGTAGATTTCGAAAAATTAAATTATAAAATGCTTCCACCTCCTCCACCGCCGCCGAAGATTGAAAAGATAATCTATAAAAAATAACTACTGCCAACCGCTGTTTTGATATAGCTGGAATTTAGTGGAATTGCCGTTCCGCATCAAGTTTTCGTTAAGCCGAAAATTGAGCGGTTACGAACTTCCAGCCATCTCAAAGCAGCAAAACGTTGTGTGAGATTATAAAGAACCAACGTGCTAAAAACAACCAAAACAGAATGGATAACAAAAGAATTTTTGAACTAATACAAAATCTAGGTTTAGCCCTAACAGACTATGAGCATATATGGACTAACGAATTAAGAAAAGAGTATGAAGAAGTTACTACTTACCTTTCTTCTTGTTAGAAAAGTTTCTATCGTAAGGAGATTTATTGGTCGGTGCTAAAGACAAACCTAAAGAACTTACTTTTGCTCTTATTGCATCTTCAGTTCTTCCTAGTTTAAAAGCTATTAATCCTGTTGGCGTATTCCCTTTTATAAGAGCGATTAGTGTTTGAACATCATTAGCTGTCCATGATTTACCTTGATTTTGCATAATATATAAATTTAATTAGTAACAAATATAATGAATAAGATAAAGAATTTCTTCTTTAATAAGATAGAAGCAGGTAAGCCAACAAATTTTTCTGATTTAGTAAGTTCCTTTATATTTGGAGGGTTGAAAATTTTTATATTTTTTATGCTTAATGGTATAGTTAGTAGTTGGCTTTTCATTAATGATTACGAAAGTGAGTATAGATTTATATTTTCAATAATATCAAGTATAATAACTTTATCTATATTGCTTTACATTTTAGCAAATAGGATACCTAATCAATTTAGAATTTTTAAAAATTATTTAAATACAAATAAATTAAATAAAAAAAGCACCAAACCTATTAAAATAAACACTATAAACTACAAACAAATGAATTTTTTAGATTTTTTAAAACACAAAAGAAACCTTATTATAAAGTTTCTTATAATTAATGTTATAGCTTTATTTGTAAATGTTTTTCATATTGAGGGAGTTTTCCACACTGAAGGTTGTGAGAGTTCCTCACAAACTAAACACGCACTATTTACAAAAGAAACAGTAACAATATATGACAATCCGTACAATGAAGAAACGTCAAATAGTTCAAGTGGAGGAATGGAAATTTTTTCCAAAAGTAATTTTTATCCATTTGTTCCATTCTTTAAACACAGTTTATTTAACGGCAAAAGTTATTGTTCTAATTCTTTTTACGGCATTTTTGCATTTTATGACTACTCTGAATTTATAGCATACTTTTTTCTTTTATTTATTGTACTTTATTTTTATTGGGATAAAAAAGTAAGAGTATGATTTGGAATAAAATTTGTTGTATATTTGATAAACTAAAACTTTTGATTATGACAGCTGTCCTAAACATATTTAAAAAATCTAAAAAAGCAACTTCAACAGTAAAGACTACAGAAGTCAGAAGTGCTTTAGTTAGATTAGTTAATAGAATTGATACAACTGACGGGAAAAGCAAAGTTCTGAAAATTGGAGATAAATATTTTAGAGTTCGTGAACTTGGATAAAATATGAACATAGCTTTTACTTCGATACTTCTTTTTATAATATTAGCTCCAGGACTTTTATTCAGAATCTCTTATAACTCTTCAAAATTAAGTGTGAGAGACCCAAATAGAAATTTAGTAAATGACTTAACTTGGTCTATACTTCCTTCAATTATATTACATACTTTTTCTATATTTTTAGTTGAGTTATTTTCCACATACTTTATTGATTTCAAACAGTTGGGTAATTTACTTTTAGGAGTCACTTCATCAAATAAAACGGAAGAGAGTTTTATTCAATTAAGGTGTTTTTTCTATCCAATCTTTTTCTATAATATAATTGTTTTTATCTCATCTATTGTATTGGGCTATTTGGCAATGAAGTTAGTACGTAAATTAAATTGGGACAGAAAATACAGATTTTTAAGATTTTCAAATAAGTGGCATTATATTTTTACAGGAGAATGTCTTGATTTTCCAGAAATTCCAGATGAATTCAAAGAAATAACGGACAAATATGTAAATGTTCTTTGCAAAGTTAACGGTAAAAGTGTTCTATATTCAGGAGAATTTTTTAATTATTACGTAGATAGTAAAGGAGATTTAGAAGCTGTCCATTTAAAACTTCCCGAAAGGAGGTATTTAGAAAACGATGCGGAAGATAAGAAAGACTATTATAAAATACCTTCAAAATATTTAGTAATTCCAAATTCGGATATTATAAACATTAACTTCAAATATATGAGTTCAACTGAAGTTACAGTAATAGATTTAACAGAAGAAGAAAAACATAATTTGATTGAATATCCCATATAACAAAATCAAAACCGAAGAATAACCTCACACAACAGCCGTTTGGCAAGATTGCAAAATACAGTGGAATTACCGTTCCGCTATGAGATTAATTATTAACAAAGACAGTTTGGATTCACGAAGTTTTGCAACCTCGCCAAGCGTCAAGACGTTAGCTTACATATTATGAAAATAGCTGTAACAATCATATTATCAATAATTTCACAACTTTGCTTGGGTCAAAATTGTATTTGCATAACTCGACCCGAATTGAATGAAATTATTTCTTGTGAAAAAACTATTTTTAAAAATGGAGCTAAAATATATCGAGAATTTAATTGCGACTCTTCTTGGGTTATATTTGAAAGCGAAAGTAAGAAAAAGAAAATACTTTTTTCATTAGATAAAGACTTAATCGAATTAACTGGGAGATTAGGATTTGCTAATTGGATAGAATATAAAAATTCTTTTATAGTAGAATATCATAATGTTTCTGGATGCTGTGACCCTTATGAATTCAAATTATTTGATAAAACTAGTGGAAAAAAAATAGCAGAACTCGGAAGAGAAATATACCACAGCGAAAATCAGAAATATCCATACTTTGTAACTATTGACAACAAGAACTCTAATTTTTTATCTTTTTTAAATTTAAACACAAATAAGATTTTTAAAATAAATTTACCGAATGGAAAAATTGAAAATACTTTAAAAATCACAAACGGAATTTTTTCAGAGACTTTATTTGATGAAGGACAAATTATAAATGGTGTCTTTGAAATTAAATACAAGTACATGGAGAATGGAAAAGATAAAAAATGGTTATTTGGAAAAATCACTGTTGACTTAAAAAAATACGTAAGCTAACAGCCATTTAGCAATATTGCGAGTTTTGTGGTAAATTCACGTTTACGTTTCGCAAGATTTTTTATCTTTAGCGGAAAATAATCGGTCACGAAGTTCGCAACATCGCTAAGTGGCAAAACGTTACCAGCAATTATGCGTGTTTCCGCCTAAAAAAAGAAGATTTTTGATTATAAAAAATGGATTTGTTAACACTAAAAGAAAAGGTTTTTTAATATGAAAAATAAATTTATAATCCTCATTGGAATATCTTTTTTACTTAATGGTTGTAAAATACAATCTAAATCAAATCTTTTACTTTATATTAATCGAGTAAACCAATTAGAAATTCTAACTGTGGATGACAAATGTGGAGAATGGGGTGGAAATGAAAAAATACTTACAATTTATAGAGATAATTTAAAAGGGCAACTATTAGCTGACTATATTGAAAAAACTAAAAACTGTAAAAACGGAAAAGATCCTGAAATTACAGATTCAATTAAAAGAATTAAGCTAAATAACGAAGAAAGTGAATTAATTCTCGAAAGCATAAACGAACTTTGTGAAAAAAAATTAAGCAAAGAAGACATTCCAATTCATAGCGGAATATACAACCGAATTATGCTTCGTGATTCTACACTTATGATAAGCGATTTCCCATCTGTTGAATTAAAAAGTATAACTGATTTAATAACTAAATTGAAGAAGAAATAACTGCTGGTAACAGCCATTCCTATGTAAAGCATCGTTTAGTTATTAACAACTTTTGAGAGGGTTATATGTAAGGTGTTTTTCGAGTATTGAATTCTATCCCAATGGCTTATTGAAAAAGTTGGAAACAACTTTTTGTCCGCCGAAGGCTTAGGACTGAAAAAGTTATTCTAACTTTTTCAATAAGCCAAGAATTAATTCCTCTTTTGTTTCATATTGTTTCCTTTTATAATCTTAAAGCTCACACTCCTATATGTGGTCTGCTTTTGGCAGCCACCAGCATCAGTATGATTGTAAGACCCAAGAGCTTCGATCGAACTAGCGAAGCAATAAATAAAATAGCTACCGACTTTGAGATGTGGCTTCATTTAATTGAACCACCATGGCTGTTTTGTAGTCTATTTTTCTTGTATGATTGAGCTTGTTAAGAAG
>NZ_AUDO01000004.1 GCF_000425505.1 Flavobacterium frigidarium DSM 17623
GTTGCTTGTCCGTCTCCAACAGTGTATACATAAGAATCTGTGCCTACAAAACCAGTTGCCGATTGGTAAGTATAATTACCATCTGCAGCAATAATTATCTCTCCACCTTCCGCTGTGGTAAATGTTCCCGCTGTCACAGTTAAAATATCACCATCTGCATCGGTGTCGTTCGATTGTAAAGTAGCAGTTGAACTGTATAATACTTCTGAAGTCACTGTCGCAGAATCATCCACTGCAACTGGAGATGAATTTACTGGAGCATTTACTGTAAAAGTAACAGTTCCTGTAGCAGTTGCTTGTCCGTCTCCAACAGTGTATACATAAGAATCTGTCCCTACAAAACCAGTTGCCGATTGATAGGTGTAGCTTCCATCTGCAGCGATAATGATCTCTCCGCCTTCTACTGTGGCAAATGTTCCCGCTGTAACAGTCAAAGTATCGCCATCTGCATCGGTATCATTCGCTTGTAATGTAGCAGTTGAATTGTACAATACTTCTGAAGTTGCTGTTGCTGAATCATCCACTGCAACTGGAGCTGAATTTAATTGAGCATTCACTGTAAACATAACCGTTCCTGTAGCAGTTGCTTGTCCATCTCCGACCGTATACACATAAGAATCTGTTCCAATAAAACCAGTTGCCGATTGATAGGTGTAACTTCCATCTGCAGCAATTATGATCTCTCCGCCTTCTGCCGTTGTGAATGTTCCAGCTGTCACAGTTAACGTATCACCATCTGCATCGGTGTCATTCGATTGTAATGTAGCAGTTGAACTGTATAGAACTTCTGTGGTCGCTGTTGCTGAATCATCTACTGCTATTGGAGCAGAATTACATGTAAATCCCAATAGGGCATCATTAGCAGTTTTTGTATCAATGAATGCTCCGTAAACACGAATACTATTTAGAACACTCGCTACAGCAGCTGAACTAATTTTAATTTCGTCAAAACGCTTCGTAGTTTTAAAACCTACATTATAACGTCCTGCAGAAGAACCAAAAATATCAGCGATCACTGTTAAATTGAGTAAATCTCCGTCAGTGGCACTTTCTTGTAAAACCCCATATAAATAGGTGCTGATTTGTAAAGAACTAAGTAGGTCTAAAGCCACTAGTCCATTCGTATCTTGAATCGCAAATCCTGCAACACTACCAATAGGAAAAGTATTCAATATATCCTTAACAGCAATTGAAGGTCTTCCTAATGCGTTAACTGTAGTATTAATAGTTGCGTAGTCATTAATGTCACTCGAAATCACATTTTGAGTATCATTAACAGAGCATCCTACACATGCAATACCCCCTATTCCTGTATTTTCACTATTCACTATAACTGGAAAGCCGTTAACACCATCATTTAAATAATACGTGGCATCACATTCAATAGGTTGCGTACAAACTCTTTTAACAAAAGCATTATAAACATTAATAGTTCCAAGATTTACTCCTGCAATAGGATTACCAGCAATCAAACGTATCTCATCAAATTCTTCTGTAGCAACAACTCCTATGGAATAACGATTACTTCCTGTCAGTAATGAACTACCCACTGTAGCAAGAATAGATTGTCCTGAGAATGTCTCCGCCTCATTGCCATTGTTATATGTTTTTATAGAGAAACCACCTAATAAACCTACATTGAGTAATGAGCTTGTTGCTATGTTAAATCCTGCATAAGTTCCTACAGGATAACTTCCCAGTACATTTTGGACAGCAATAGCAACATTCGAATTTAAAACTCCAGCAGCCAAATTTAAAGTAGCAAAATCTGTTTCACTCTCAGATATTAAATTTTCAGCATTGTTTACAGAACTACCTATATTTAAAACACCTCCTACGCCAGTATTTTCATTACTGATAACTACAGGGAAGTCAGGATTTATTAAACTAGTTTCTGTATTGCAAGCTAAATCATCTCCATCACAAAATTTTTCCACTACCGCCCCATATATCTGGGAACTGAACAAAACATTTAGAAGAGAGGTATATTCAATCTTAATTTCGTCAAATTCTTTTGTCGTGACAAAGCCGAGAATAGCATTACCATTTCCATCAATTAAACTAGAGTTTATACCTATACTAGACGTAATTGCCGGATAAGTTTCCTGCTCAACTCCATCTAGGTAAGTAACAATATCGACTGTAGCACCTATCGAAGCTTGTAAAAGTCCTGCAGAGCTAACTTTAAAACCGGCAAATGTTCCTGCAGTATAATTAGTGATAACGTCTTTGACAGCAACTGCTCCCTTGTTACCAATTCCTGCAACCATGGATAGCGACGCAAAATCTGAAGTACTCTCCGAAATTACATTATCAATATTACTGATTGAACAACCAACACATATTCCAGTCAAGAATCCCGTATTGGCAGCACTTATTGCCACTGGGAAATCTGGGTTAGACCAGTCTGTTTTTGTATTGCATTCGAAATCAGTACTACTTGGAGCAGAAAATTGTTGAATTATAGCATTGTACACACGGTAATTACTAAGAACATCTAAAAGTAGTGATGTGTACTCAATTCTAATTTCGTCAAAAGGCGAACTTGTTATAAATCCTATTGTAGCTGTTCCGTCTGCATTTAAAAGATTTGAATTAATACTTACAAGCGAATTAACCGCGTTGTATGTTTCCCTCAAAGTACCATTATCATATGTTCTAATTTGTACACTAGCGCCTAAAGATACCCGAAGCAAACCTTCAGTTCCTATTCTAAATCCAGCATATGTTCCAGCAACATACGTATCATTAGCATCTTTTACACTTAAAATGGCATTGCAACCTATTCCAGTAATACTGATATTAGAAAAATTATTAAAATTACTGTCGACTAAATTTCCAATATCTTCTACTTGACCCAAGCAAAGTGGTGTCAAACTGCCCACATCATTTAGAACAGTCGCTTGCAACTGATCAAATACAGTATTATTAACTAGTGGTACCTTAGTATTTGGTACAGGTATTCCAGGGTTTAATCTGTACTTGTCGTAATTTTTTTTGTTTGTGGAGCCGAAAACTTGTGGGCCAGATAATAGTAGCAATAATACAAAGGCAAAACCCAATGACTTTACTATATTAATACTGACATTTTTTAAAGTAGAGTTACTCATAAAAAACAGTTTAAATTAGAAAATAAATGATTGTGGTATTTGTGGTATTTGTATGCGTATTCTATCAAACGCTCATTTAAAGAGCTCGTTTATTGATTATTAAATAAATGTTGAATTAATAATATTTCTAATAATTTTAAAAGCTATGAGGGATAGTAAATTTCAGATTAGTATGTAAAGATCCTCACCCAATCGATTTTAAATCGTTAGATGCATTATGTATAAATTAAAAAAAGTAGCAATTAAGAATTTAGACTACATTAAAAAATATGTACCTTATTAGATTAAAGGATCGTATATAATTGATTTATAAAGTAGAAAATCAAAATTGACAAAATTTAAGAGTGGTAAATAGGATGCCAAACCTTTCAGGTTAGCACTTGAACATTCTTTACACAGAATGTTAATAGAACCTTTTCTTTGAGTTGGGGCAAAAAAAATCATATCGTTGTATTTAGTAGTTGATATTTAATATAATAATTGTAGGTTTTTTCATTATACTTAATAATATAAAGATATAAATAATTATTGAAAATTGATATAGATCAAGATTATTTAAATAAAAACTTTTGTGCTATATCTAAGAATTGCTTAAACCAACCGGCAACAAAACCTCAATAAACTGAAAATAAAACGAGTAGGTGTTTGATGTAATTTACGATTAAAAGCTAATTTTGGTTTTAAATTAACATTGTTATTTAATATTTTAACATTTTAATCTTATAAAAATCGATATTTTGTACTAATTATAGTATGTAATATCGTTGGTTTTAATATATTAGCAGTTCCAAAAAACCAAAACTACATTATATCGTGAAAGAAAAACTGCTATTACACAAGATGCAGCTCAAACGGGCAAAGGAAGTACTCCAAGTGCTTGAAGTTCAAAAAAACCAAATTAGTATTGAATTAGAAAAGAATCCCTCTTGTTCTGCTTTGAATAAAGATCTTAGGCTGATTGTACTTGACATTAAAATTACTTGCAATGAAATCGAACAAGCTAAAAGCGATATAGACCTCACTCAAGCAGAAATATTGAAAATAGTTTAAAGAATTACATTTTACAAATTTAAATGCTATTCACCCTAATTTAGTCTGAATTTAATAATTATGTTTGAATAATTATTATCGTGATGCTGAGAAGCATTTGTCACAATCTTTTTATAATTCTCCATATCGTTTACAAAATGAAAGTTTTATAATATAATAATACTAAAATATAACAAAAAATTAGCTGATAAAATTATTTAAACTTTGATAAAATTAAATACTTTTGCAGCTTAACTCAATTAACTAATTTATAATGAAAAAATTAATTTTATTCCTTACTGCTGCAGTAGTATTCACTTCATGCAATAAAGATAAGTACACTATCTCTGGAACTGCACAAGGGATTGAAAATGGTAAAACCATTATTGTTGAAACACAAGACGCTAATGGTATGGGAATGATAGCTGTTGACACAGTTAAAGTTGAAAACGAAAAATTTGAAATTGAAGGTAAAGCAACAGAACCTATTTTCCATACATTACAAGTTGAAGGTGTTCAAGGTAAAGTACCATTCATTTTAGAAAATGGTGACATCTCAGTTGTCATCGATAAAGACAGTATCCAAAAATCGAAAGTTTCAGGAACATATAACAATGACGAATACGTTAAATTTAACGAGGAAATCAAAGTAGTTCAAAAGAAATTAATGGATTTTCAAACAAACAATATGCAAGCTATGAATACGGCTCAGCAAAATAAAGATACTGTTGTCATTAATAACTTAATGCAACAATTCTCTAAACTTCAAGAAGAAGTAGCTGTTTCATCTAAAGCAAAGTATATTAAATATGCTGAAACGCACCCTAAATCATTGATTAGTGCATTAATTTTACAAGGAATGGCTAATGATCCATCTGCAGATATTAAAAAGACAGAATCAATTTACAACAGTTTTGATGAGTCTTTAAAGAACACTAAACCTGGAAAAGAAATTAAAACAAAATTAGACCAAATGAAATCGCCTACAACTGGAGCTGCTGCACCTGCTGTTGGTGACGCTAAATGAAGGTCTGATTTCTCAGCTCCTAATCCGCAAGGAAAAATTGTTTCTTTAAAGGAGAGCATGGGAAAAGTAACTATTGTTGATTTTTGGGCGTCTTGGTGTGGTCCATGTAGACAAGAAAACCCTAATGTTGTCGCTATGTACAATGAGTTGCATAGTAAGGGATTAAACATTATAGGAGTTTCACTAGACAAAGACGCTGCTAAATGGAAAGAAGCTATAGCAAAAGACAAGCTTACTTGGACTCATGTTTCAAACCTAAAATTTTGGGACGAACCTATAGCAGCACAATACAAAGTAGAAGCGATTCCAGCAACGTTTATATTAGATGCATCTGGAAAAGTTGTTGCTAGAGATCTTAGAGGCGCAGAATTAAAAGCAAAAGTCTTAGAGCTGTTGAGCAAATAAGATTGACCTTAAAGGTAATTATCATATAACATATTTAAAACCTCCCTAGTGGAGGTTTTTTTATTTATATAGTATTCTACTCTAATTAAAATGTGTAATCAAGTTTCACGTCATACATGTTTTAATCAATTAATGACCAAATGTTATCTAAACAGTAAAAAGTACATAGAAAAAAGACGCGTTACATCACACTTCGCATATAACGTACCTCTAAATTATTCCTAAAATGGTACTAATTATAGTTTATTGAAATATAAAATTAAAAAATAATATTTTTATATTATTCACTTCCAATACATTAAAAATATTATGAAAAATAATGCAAAATTAAGTGTCAAAAATGTTTGTAGAAACGAAAAGTGTTCCTATATTTGCCACCGCTAACAACAACAACAAACGTTGTTATCAAAGGCCTCGGGGAGATACTCAAGCGGCCAACGAGGGCAGACTGTAAATCTGCTGACTACGTCTTCGTAGGTTCGAATCCTACTCTCCCCACTAAAAGGGATTAAGATTAAAAAATGAAAGTTTTTCAATCTTTTCAAAAGTCCTCAAAAAAAGTGTTAAGCCTGCAAATCCAACGATTTGCAGGCTTTTTTCATTTTCTGCACTTTGTCAAAATTTATAAAAGCGCTCAAAGTTTCTATGGCAGAATCGTGGCACATTTGTGTTTTTCGAAAATGTGCCACAGAATATGAGTTAAACCCTTATACACACAGGGGTTAACGTGCTTAACGACTTGATTTTTTGACGTTATAATTCTACATTTATTAACCTTAAAAGTTGAATTATGTTAGAAAGCAGTTTTGGGCTGGTTTTCTTTTTGAAAATCCCCCGCAATGAAAGTAAAATTAGAACCATTTATCTTAGAATTACAGTAGATGGGATACCTAAAGAAACATCTACGAAACGTAAATGGGATATCTCACGTTGGGATCAAAAACTAGAAAGAGCAATCGGAACTAAAGAAGATGCGAAATCTATTAATATGTTCTTAGAGTCTCTTACGTTGAAAATTAATGAGTACAAAACAGAGAACATGTATAACGGAAAAGTTATTACTGCTCAGAAAGTTATGGATTACATCTTAGGGAAAAATGCCGCGAGAGTCAAAGTACTTGAAGAGTTCCAAAAGCATAATGATGAAATGACGGCTTTGCTGGGTAAAGGATACGCAAAAGGAACTCTCGACCGTTTTACTATAACTATTAATCATTTACGAGCTTTTATTCGACTTAAATTTAATGCTGAAGATCTTGATTTTTCTGATTTGAATCTCGAATTTATAAAAGACTTTCAATTTTACTTACGTTCTGTTCGCAATTGCAGCAATAATACAACCTTAAAATATATCGCTAACTTTAAAAAAATAGTACTTCGTGCTATTGATAATGAAGTTATCCTGAAAGATCCTTTTAAGAACTTTAAAGCTAAAAAATCAAAAATTATAAAAAAGCCTCTTTCAACTCAGGAATTATATGAGTTAGAACGACATTACTTTAGTACTGATAGACTCAATGTAGTTAGAGACGTGTTCGTCTTTCAATGCTACACGGGATTAGCTTATATCGACGTATATCAATTAAAAAAGACTGATATTAAAGTGGGTGTCGATAAACAATCGTGGATCATGTCTGAAAGACAAAAAACAGGCTCTGCAACTAATGTTCCTCTCCTACCGCAAGCACTTAAAATAATCGATAAATATAAAGATCATCCTCTTTGTATACAACGTGGCACTGTCTTGCCTGTAGCCTCAAACCAAAAAATGAATGAATATTTGAAGGAGATTGCTTTACTGTGTGCTTTTCCTTTTACTCTCAATACACACATGGCTCGCAGGACCTTCGGAAGAACTGTTACGTTACAAACCAATGTACCGATCAATGTTGTGAAGGAAATGCTTGGACATTCCTCTGTGAAGCAGACAGAAGCCTACGCTATTACCGAGCAAGTAACAGTTGGACGGGAAATGGCATTGCTTAATAAACGGATAAATAAAACGGATCCAGTAATGTGTGAGTCAGATCTAGCCATCCTTACCAGATTAGAAAAGGAGATAAAAAAAATCAAACAGAAGTATCACTTATCTTGAAATCACAGCAAATACTGTTTATTATCTAGAACTTGAAGACAATTGGAACATATTATTTCAAAACGCAAAAAGGTTGCTACCATCATGGAGCAACCTTTTTGTCTTTCAGATAGACTTCACTTTTAACACCGGGATGGTAGGAAGGAAAATATTCGATGTATCCTAAATTCTGTAATTCTTTAAAATACTTATGATAGGTTGGTATCGTATTAATATGCGATAGTGCCATGATTTTACTTCGACTCACTTTAATATTTTGCATTTGTCCCTGCTTATAACCCAAACTAAGTATAGCAAGTAATAGCGCGAAATGCCAAACGTTTAATCGAGGATCTTCCATATAAATCAAAAAAGTATTCATCAAACTATCCTTACTACTTTTATTTGCATCTTTCATCTGTAAAAAGTTTAAGGAGATCCACTTTATTATAGTAGTACGAGCCGAGTATTTTTTTATATCGTACTTTTTGGGTCACTCTTAAATTTTGAATAGATCCCGGAGACATATTCATTAATAGCCTGACTTGCTTGCTTTTTATCCATTCTTGGTCTACTATTTCATTCTGAACTTCCCTAGTCTGTGTCATTAAAGTACCGATATTGCATAATAGCTCCAAACCAAACTGCCTCAAATCTTCTTTCGTTACCATGTCATTCATAATTTCCTCTTATTAAAAGTTTAAACAATACAACTCTCTCTTCCTTTTAGTTTTAACTAGCTATTCACTTCACTTACATATTCTTACAAATAGAAAACTACTGAATGATCCAAAATAAAATTTCGCAAATAACTTGGTAGTACTTCTTTTACCCTAAAGTATAGAGATAAATTGAGTTCTTTATATACCTGATTAGCAATGGTATTATTTGTCCTCTAGTGGCAGTTCACATTAATTTATAGTACAACTTTAATCACCTTTTTTCAAAAATCAACTTTTAGAACAGTCAAATCTATACTTCGCTCAATTTCAACTTAACTCCAATCTTCAAAGCACATTTATACTTCCGCTACGCTTCAGGATAAAAGAGCTTAGTCGGATAATTGATAAAATAATCTTGAAAATTAAAGCCACTAACTACGTATAATTTTCAAGATCCTTTTACATGGCTTCCATAGCCATTTTATTATTTTGGAGAAATAGTGGATGGATAACATTATACAGTACTTATTTGAAGAGTCGCTTTTTTCTTTGTAATCCCAAATAATCTTCTTTACAACCCTGCTTCCAGTCTATTACTATTCAAAAACCAGTATGCTTTTGTTCCACTTCAAGAGCAAAGGTATACTAGTGTTTTTTACGCAAAAAAAAGGTCAAGCCCTACGGGTTTATCAAAAAATCTCCACCCATTCGGGTTGTATTTATTTGATAAAACCTTGTTTTTGCTAAACACTAACCTTTTATGCTCTCGAAACGAAACATAGCATACTCCGGTTCTTTGGACGAATAAAAAAAATGTCAACAATGAAATTTTATACTATTTATAATGGAATTAGAGTGAAACAAAACAGCACCTCCTCTCATTACCGAATAAATTAATTTAAACAATAAATCTAAAAAGTAAAAATCATGAACATCATCGGAAGATTAACAAGGGATGCGGAAGTATACACAACACCGCAGGAGAGAAAAGTGGTAAATTTTTCAGTAGCTATTAATGATAGTTACCGAAATAAGCAAGGCGAACGCATAGAGCAAACTAGCTATTTTGATTGCTCCTACTGGATAAGTCCAAATGTTGCCAAAATACTCCTTAAAGGGGCTTTAGTAGAGCTAACAGGAAGAGTGAGTACAAGAGCCTGGACTGCTACTAACGGAGAACTAAGAGCTAGTTTAAATTTTCATGCCTCGACTATTAAATTACATGGAGGTAGTAAAAAAATAGAACAGGCACAGGCCGTCGTAAAACAAGAAAACACAAAGATCATCCTAGAGGAGCCTGTAGATGACCTACCATTTTAACACTAAATACTTAATCATTTTTTTAACTCTTAAATTTTAATATCATGGCACACAATTTAAATTTCAACGAAAGAACAGGACGTTATTCCTTTTTTAGCGTACAAGAAAAAGCTTGGCACGGTTTGGGTCAAATAGTAACAGACTATCCAACAAGCGCGCAAGCAATTAACCACGCAGGACTTGAT
Organism: Flavobacterium frigidarium DSM 17623; assembly: GCF_000425505.1. Taxonomy (GTDB): domain Bacteria; phylum Bacteroidota; class Bacteroidia; order Flavobacteriales; family Flavobacteriaceae; genus Flavobacterium; species Flavobacterium frigidarium. The sequence goes on from NZ_AUDO01000004.1 coordinate 9,813, forward strand.
TATGAAGTTACAAAAAGTCCGCTTTATACCAAGGCGTCAAACATAATTGATCCTACTGACAATTTAGCGATAATAAACAATGAGGTCAACGTACCCAATTATTTTGCTACAATCCGCACGGATAACAATACCGTTTTGGGTGTAGTCGGTAAAGACTATCACATCGTACAAAATCGTGAAGCATTTAGTTTCTTCGATTCCATTGTAGGTGGTACTGATGGGATTTTGTACGAGACTGCAGGCGCTTTAGGAAATGGAGAACGTATTTTTATTACGGCTAAATTACCAGACTATATTCGTGTGGGCAATGGTGATGATGTTACAGAAAAATATATTTTCCTCACTACTTCACACGATGGTAGCGGAAGCATTACGGCAGCGTTTACACCCGTTAGGATTGTTTGCCAAAATACCCTAAACGCTTCGCTGCGCAATATGAGTAATGTGGTACGCATACGCCATACTTCAGGAGCTAAACAACGTTTGGAGAATGCGCACAAAGTAATGGGATTAGCAAACCAATTTAGCAATCAGTTAGAAGACATTTTTAATAATTGGGCAAAAGTAAAAGTGCACGATCATGAGGTTAAAAAAATGATCCAATTCGCACTTTGCCCCAACAAAGAAACCTTACAACATCTTAAAGCTGGAAATGAGGACGAAATATCCACAGTTTTTAAGAATACCGTTGAAGATGCTTTTGCCTATGCTATGACAAGCGAAACACAACAAATGAACACGACAAAAGGAACTTTGTTTGGAGCGTACAACGCTGTAACAGGCTACTACCAAAATGTACGTAGCTATAAGGATAGCGAAGCCAAATTGCAATCCATTATTTTGGGTGGTACTGCACAATTAAAATCTCAAAAAGCTTTTGAAATCTGTACTAATTTTCAAAATATGGGTACAAACTGTTTTAATTAGTGTTTTCTTTTAAAACCATAGACGGCCCACTTTGATAGTGGCCGTCTATTTTTATTAGTATCGTTTTTTTGTTCTACGGAATACATATCTTGAAATCTTGAACTTCAAAAAGACCTTCCCTTATAAATGGTCGGGAAAGTCTTTTTGAAGAAACTAGTTGAACCACTTCAGAAAAAAGTAATCAGTACGCAACGCTTCCTTCTATTTTTCCTGAAAAGGTTCGCGTTAAATTATAGGATATCCATTATCCTATCTATTTTAGTTGAACTTTTATTTAAGCCTAAAGTATTAGGACAATCTTTTTGACTTTGATTATTTACTTCAGTTCAACTTATAGTATTCGATTTAATATAACTAATCTACATTCATCATTATACTAAATGTACTCCCTAAACCTAGTTCACTTTCTACTGTTATTTTACCACCTTGGGCTTCAATGAATTCTTTACTTATTGCTAATCCCAAACCTGTTCCAGATTTACTGCTTCCTGGAATTTGAAAATACTTATCAAACACTTTATACTTGTATCGAGAATCAATTCCTTTTCCCGTATCGATAACTTGAAATACAACTTGACTATCCGATTGACTTATTTGCACGACAATTTCACTCTCTATATTAGAATAAGTAATGGCATTGGTTAAAAAATTAATTAAGACCCAAGCCGTTTTTTCACTATCTGCTGTTATAAATGGTAGATTTTCTTCCTCATCAATAACAATTTCAATTTGTTTATTTTCTGCTTGCATTTTTACTGCCTCCACCGCATGATGTACTATTAAATAAGGACTTGTTTTCTCAATTTTCAAATTTATCTTACCAGTTTCTAATTGTGAAATATCAAGTAGCTCTCCCGTTAATTTAAGTAGCCTTTGGCTATCCTCTTTTATACTGTCTAAGAGTTGCTTTTGTTCCTTATTAATCACTCCAGTGGCTTCTTTTTCTAGCAGTTGCAGACTAAATTTTATAGAGGATATTGGCGTTTTTAGTTCATGTGATACTGTCGCTATAAAGTTGGTTTTAGCAAAATCTAATTCTTTGAAAAAAGTAACGTTTCTCAGGATAATTACATTTCCAATAGCGATCTCTTTCTCCTCACCCGTTGGCGTAATCGTAATATCGACCACTTCTTTTTCGAAATAGCTTTCTCTATCATCTGCAAATATTTTTATTGGCAATATCTTTTCATTAGTTTCTAAGGTGATTAGCAATCGTATTAAATCATTATTTACAGCCAAAGCGGCTACATTTTTGCCTACAACATCACTTTGCTTTAAACCAAATATAGTCAGAGCTTCATCATTAACGAATAAGATACTATTGCTCGTGTCTAATCCTATAATAGGATCATGCATTTTATTAATTAATGTTTCTAATCTTTTCTTTTCGAAAGATAAACTATACAAATTACTGTTGTTGTATTCCTGTAACTTTTCGGCCATGACATTGAAGGAACGAGCCAAGTCTCCAAATTCATTGTGTTGTAAAAAATGTACCCTTTCAGAGTAGTTCTTGTTGGCAATTTCTTGAATACTCGTTGTTAACTCCTTAATAGGATTAGCAATATTATTGGGTAAATTTACTAATAGATTAAAGGCTATCAGGAAACATAAAGTTCCCAGTATCATGATATAAAAATTTGCTGTTTCAGCGGTCTTCTGAGCGATATCACTTTTTAGTTTTATTGCATCGGTATTGAGTTTCATGATCTGTAAAATCACATCACGCATCTCGGCTTTAGCTCCAACTGATCCATTGCCTTCTTTTAATGACTGAAAAGCTATTTTAAGCTTATTGGTCATATTCGCTTCGTTTTTCTCCGTAATATTCAGAAGCTGTAACTCTAAATTTTGACCAAAAACCACAGTAGCATCCATATTATTCTCGCCAATGTCCTCCATTGCCATTAACATATTCCTAGAATACTCTAAAGAATCATAATTGGCTTTAAGGATATTTTGAGTATCTTGTTTTATCGAATTGATATAATAGACACTAACAACTGAAAGTAAAATTATTAATGAAAATAATAAGCCTACACTTAAGTTTAATTTAGTTTTAATTCTCATTAGGATAAAATTATAAGGTCAACATTTGATGAAGCCAACTTATTTAATAATTTATTAAATATACTTGAAGACAAAATTACTTTAAATAAATTGAAATGTGGTTTTCCGATGCAAACCGTTGTAATCTGTTTTTGCTCTACTACTTCGAGAATAGCATCGGTAATTTTACCGTTTTCTTTTTTTATTACTTCGGCGCCTAATTGAGTTGCTAATTTTAAATTATTGATGAGATAGCGCTGTTTAGCAAGCGGAATTCTAACACTACTCTCTTTCGGTGTCTGCACATACAAAACCATCCACTTGCTGTTGTAATAACTTGCTAAACGCGCCGTTTTTCTAATCACAATTTTGGCCGTTTTGTCATTACTGCTAATACAAGCCAATAATTTATCTTGTCTAAAATTGGTGTTTTTAGGCTTTTCATGCTCTACTTTTCGAACCACTTGACTAGCTACTTCTTTTAGTGCTAATTCACGTAATTGAAGAATCTGATCTGATTTAAAAAAATTAGTCAAAGCCATTTGTATTTTGTCTTCTGCATAAATTTTACCTTCCTTCAATCTGTTTATCAATTCCTCTGCGGTTAGATCAATATTGACTACTTCATCTGCCATACTTATAACATTATCAGGTACGCGCTCTTGTACTTCCACGCCCGTAATTTCCTTTACCACCGTATTTAAACTCTCTATATGTTGAATATTTACAGCAGAAATAACGTTAATACCAGCTTCTAAAACTTCCAAAACATCCTGCCACCGTTTTTCATTTTTACTACCCTGAATATTAGAGTGTGCTAGTTCATCTACAATTACGACCTCTGGCCTCAGATTAATTATAGCTTGAACATCTAGTTCCTCTAGTTCTTTACCTTTATAGAAAATTGTTCGCCTTGGTATTATAGGCAAACCAGTTATTAATTCCTGAGTTTCTTTTCTAGCATGTGTCTCTATATAACCTATTTTAACATCAATCCCTTTTTTTAATAAAGTATGAGCTTCTTGTAGCATTCGATATGTTTTGCCTACTCCAGCACTCATACCAATATAGATTTTAAACTTTCCTTTCCTGGATTTTTGAATCAAATCCAAAAAATGTTGTGCATTATTTTCCCTTTCTTGTTCCATATTCGCTTTGATGCTTCAAATGATTTGCCGTCTACCCTTTTTATATTTCAGTAATGAATGGCCTTTTCTCGATTGTACACTTCCCTTTAACAAAGATTTAGATTACTTAATGATTTAGAAATAGACCTACTGCTTTTATTTTGTTATCCTGTCTAACTCGGAATTCAGCATCACAATGTTAATAGTTTTAGGCCCTAGACATGTTATTAATCTTTTTTCGGTATGGTCTACAATGATAGAATCTATAATTTTTGTCGAAATCTTTCTAGCTTTTGCGATTCGTGACACTTGCTTTTTGGCACAATCTATAGTAATGTTTGGACTCATAAACTTAGATTCGTTCAGGATAGATTGTGATTTTCCTTTTCTGTGCACCCTTATTTTTTTTTCAGAAACGAGTTTTTCTGTTACTGCAGTGGGATAAAACAATTCGCAAGGCTTTGTTAGTTTACTGCTATCTAATGGCGCTACTTCGTCAAACTCTTCATCCAAAGTTGTACTCCAAAAATATACATCATCACTATATTGCTTGTCTATTGTGGGAGTAGTAACTTCAAGTCTATAAATAGAGCTAGGCTCTGGTATTAATTGATCTGAATTGCTTTTCTGGCATCCCACAAATAGGACTAAACTTGCTAATCCAAAAAATAGAATACTCAAAAATATATTACTTCGTTTTAAAATTATTGTTTTCATCATAATTATTAAGGTTAAGACAATATTACAGTCTCATTACCCTTTAGACTCTTTTTTTAAGTCTCTTGCAATGGATTGTAGACACATTTTTATTAAGTAAAGGCTATTATCAAGTTTTAAAATTTTACCGCTAAGGATGTTGACAGAACCAAACTTTCATTAGCAGCTCCTCCCCCTCGTTTAACATAAATAGCGTCTTTGCTAGAGTAATTCTTCACTTCTACTCTCCAAACTAAATTTGAACCTATTCTATAATCTGAATTTACGGATGCACCATAGGTTTCAAACCCATCTGGAGTTCCTGTTACGATAATTACTCCTTTTTTATCTTGATAATATTCTGCTCTTACTGCCAAATTTAATTTATAAGTTACCGCAATTTGTGTCATTGCTGAAGCTCCATACCATTTGTTGTATTGATCGCCTTGAGAGCTACTCTCTTCCCAACCTAAATCGAATCCTGCCATCAATTTCACTTTACTTGTTAGCTCAAATTGTCCGTAAAAATCATGAAAATAACGCCTTTGACGTACATCATCTGGTTTATCGTTTCCAATAAAAGAACTGCTGTTCAAGGTTATTTTGTTTGTTGGCTTGTAAATTAGTTGATGCCCATAAGCAGGAGTAGTATTTCCATCCACGCGCTGAATTCTTTGCCAACCATTTAAATACAATCCGGAGAATTCCCATTGGCCACTTGGAGAAACATAAGTGATTTTGGCTCCAGCCTCAAAATAGGGAGAATTCTCAGCCATTATACTTCTAGTTAAGGTAATGCAGTCTAAGCCAACAGCACTTTCAAAACCGATATGTGAAGGTAAAATCCCAGCGGTAATCCATAAATTTTGACTTTTTATAACTTTGAATCCTACGTTTGCTTCATAAACATTTTTTAAAACTCCAGGCTCAGCGGAATAATTTGCGTTCATAAAAGAACCAGCTCCTAAAGCCAAATTAGCGCGAACTAATTCGGTATCATAAGTGGCTTTTAGTAAACCCAGATTTAAATTGACCTCATTGTTTCGATTGTGACTGTAAATAAAGGCTGGACGTGTATTCGTTTCAGGATTATTGACATCGTATTGAAAGTAGGTTTCAACATATCCCGAAAATGTCAGCGGATTTTTTTTCTCTTCTTGCGCAAAAGCAGCACTCGATAAAACAAGTGATAAGGTGACAGTAACTATTTTAGTATTCATTACAATTTATTTATTTGATTAAAAAAAAGGGAGATAGCGTTTCATCTCCCTGATTTTTCTATATTTTAATTCAGTTGATCAAGCGCAATATTTAGTTTTAAAACATTCACTTTTGTAGGTCCAAAAATGCCTAAAAAGGGATGCTCTATATTTGCATCTATTAAAGAATTTAATTTTTCGCTACTAATTTTCCTCGTTTTTTGAACTCTTGTAATCTGCACTTTAGCACTTGCAACAGATATGTTAGGATCTAATCCGCTTGCACTAGCGGTCACTAAATCAATTGGAATATCTAATTTTTTCACCGTAGGATTCTTTAATAAAAAAGTATCAATACGACCTTGAACTACAGCTAAATATTCTTCGTTAGAAGCTCCTTTATTACTAGCTCCTGAGCCAGCGGCGTTATAATCTACAGCAGATGGTCTTCCCCAAAAGTATTTGTCAGCCGTAAAATTTTGACCAATGTTGGAGTATCCTATGTTTTGTTTGTATACTACCACTTCACCTTTACCATTATTGGGTGCTAATTGAGCAACTGCCCAAACCGATAAGGGATAAATTACCATAAAAAGTACAAGCAGGACAACAGTCATTCTGATTCCGATTATTAAATTATTTTTCATAATTTCTATTTTTTTAAATGAATAATGCAACAACAATGTCAATCAATTTGATACCTATGAACGGTACAATAATTCCTCCTACACCAAAAAGTAACAGATTTCTTCTCAACAAAGCACTTGCGCCTATTGGTTTGTAGCTCACTCCTTTTAACGCTAACGGAATCAAGAACGGAATAATGATGGCATTGAAAATTACTGCCGAAAGTATGGCACTTTCAGGACTGTGTAAATGCATAATATTTAATCCTTGAAGCGCTGGAATTGCAGTAATGAATAATGCTGGAATGATGGCAAAATATTTGGCAACATCATTAGCAATACTAAAAGTAGTAAGCGTACCGCGGGTCATTAATAACTGTTTCCCAATTTCGACAATCTCAATTAACTTGGTTGGGTCATTGTCTAAATCAACCATATTTCCTGCTTCCTTTGCTGCTTGCGTTCCACTGTTCATAGCAACACCAACATCTGCCTGAGCTAAAGCCGGTGCATCATTTGTACCATCTCCCATCATGGCAACTAATCTTCCTGCTAATTGTTCCTGTATGATGTAGTTCATCTTATCTTCTGGTTTGGCTTCGGCAATAAAGTCATCAACCCCTGCTTTTTCGGCTATGAATTTTGCAGTCAAAGGATTATCTCCCGTCACCATGACCGTTTTTATACCCATTTTACGAAGGCGTTCAAATCGTTCAAACATTCCCGTTTTGATAATATCTTGCAATTCAATCACTCCAAGTGCCACTTCATTTTCAGAAACTACTAAAGGGGTACCTCCGTTTTCAGCAATTATTTTTACTTGATCTAAAAGCTCGGTTGGAAAAGGATTTCCAGCATTTATGACTATACTTTTTATAGCATCAGTTGCACCCTTTCTGATTCGAGTTCCGTCAAAATTGATTCCTGAACTTCTCGTCTCCGCTGTAAACTTGATAAATTGTGCATTATTCACTTGCAGCGTTAAAGGATCTATTTGTGCTAATTCTACAATTGATTTTCCTTCAGGAGTATCATCCGACATGGAACTTAAAACGGCTGCTTTAACCAATTGATCTTGTGAAATACCTGGAGCAGCATAGAACTGAGTTGCTTTCCTGTTACCAATGGTGATTGTTCCTGTTTTATCCAGTAACAATACATCAATATCTCCTGCAGTCTCCACCGCTCTACCGCTTTTGGTAATTACATTGGCTCTTAAGGCTCTGTCCATACCTGCTATTCCAATCGCAGATAATAACCCTCCAATGGTGGTTGGTATCAGGCAAACAAATAATGCGATAAATGAAGCTATCGTAATATTTACATTCGAATAATCAGCAAATGGTTTTAGCGTTATACAAACGATTATAAATACTAACGTAAATCCTGCAAGCAATATCGTTAAGGCAATTTCGTTTGGAGTTTTTTGTCGTGAGGCACCTTCTACCAAAGCAATCATTTTGTCTAAGAAACTCTCCCCTGGCTCATTGGTCACTTCCACAACGATGCGGTCTGACAATACTTTCGTACCACCAGTAACTGAACTTTTATCTCCGCCTGACTCGCGGATGACTGGTGCCGATTCGCCTGTTATAGCACTTTCATCTATTGTTGCGAGACCTTCTATGATTTCCCCATCCGTTGGAATGGTATCACCCGCTTCACAAACAAACAAATCTCCTTTTTTCAGTTGCGATGAAGAAATCTTTTCTCCACTTTGTAAGGTCGCTGGTGTTTCTTCTCTTGTTTTTCGTAAACTGTCAGCTTGAGCTTTTCCTCGTGCTTCGGCAATTGCTTCTGCAAAATTGGCAAACAACAGTGTAAATAAAAGCACTAGGAATACAACAAAATTATACCCAAAACTACCTTGCGATGTTTCACCCGTTAATGTCCAAATAGAGACAAATAGCATAACGATTGTCCCGATTTCTACCGTAAACATTACAGGATTTTTAAATAGTAACTTCGGATTCAATTTCACAAAAGACTGCACTAATGCTTGTTGCACAATCTCCTTTTGAAACAATGATTGATCTTTATTCATTTTTAAATTCTTTTTAGTAGATAGTAAAATATTCAGCGATTGGCCCTAATGCTAATACAGGAAAGAAAGCTAAGGCGGCTATAATTACAATAACAGTTAAGGTCACTAACCCAAATGTAGCCGTATCTGTCTTGAGGGTTCCATCGTTTTCAGGTATGTATTTCTTTTGTGCTAAGAGTCCAGCAATGGCTACAGGCCCTATGATTGGCAGAAAACGTGCAAGAAGCAGTACAATTCCTGTAGAAACATTCCACCAAAAAGTATTGTCTCCTAAACCTTCAAACCCACTTCCGTTATTTGCGGACGCAGATGTGAATTCATATAACATTTCACTAAGTCCATGAAATCCAGGATTATTTAATGTTGCTGTGCCATATTGAGGCATAGCAGCCGTTATTGCAGTACCCACTAATATTAAGAATGGGTGAATCAAAGCAATAATCATCGCTATCTTCATTTCTCTAGCTTCGACCTTCTTCCCGAAAAATTCAGGTGTCCTTCCAACCATTAATCCACTAATAAAAACCGCCAAAATGATGAAAATAAAGAAGTTCAAAATTCCGACTCCCACTCCACCATAAAAGCTATTGATCATCATTGCTAGTAATTCATTCATACCTGAAAGAGGCATCGTGCTGTCGTGCATTGAATTTACCGAACCTGTTGAAATTACTGTAGTTGCAATACTCCAGTATCCTGTTGCTGCTGCACCAATTCTTGATTCTTTTCCTTCCATAGCACCCAGAGAGGTATCAATTCCCATTTTTTGAATCATAGGATTTCCTTGCATCTCTGCGATAACATTGGGAATCGTTAATGCCAAAAATCCAACAGTCATCACGCCAAAAATCATCCACGAGAATTTCTTCCTTTTAATGAAATATCCGAAAGCGAATATCATTGCGAATGGAATCAACATTTGAGCAATCATTTCGACCATATTGGAGAAGTACGTTGGATTTTCAAAAGGATGTGCAGAATTGGTTCCAAAAAATCCGCCTCCATTCGTACCTACATGTTTTATCGCTACAAAAGCAGCAGCAGGACCACGAGAAACATCTTGTGAACTGCCTTGTAAAGTAGTTACAGTATCTTTTCCCTCAAAAGTCATTGGAGTTCCTTGAAAAGCTAGTAAAATTGCCACTACAAATGAAATCGGAAGTAAGATACGTGTACATGATTTCATGAAATACGTATAAAAATTACCTAATTCAGTAGTGGTTTTATCTCGAAATGCTCTAAAAACTACTACTGCAGCGGCCATTCCCGTCGCGGCACTTACAAACTGTAAAAACATTAGATAGAACTGTCCTAGATAACTAAGTCCTGTTTCACCTGAATAATGCTGCAGGTTACAATTCACTACAAAAGAAATCACGGTGTTGAAAGCTAAATCGGCGGACATACTTGGATTTCCATCTGGATTCATGGGTAAACTTCCCATGGTCATCATGATGATCATTCCTATAAAAAACCATACTACATTAATCGTTAGTAAAGCTTTCATGTGCTGTTTCCAGTTCATTTCTTGCTCGGGATTAACACCACTCAATTTGAAAAGCACTTTTTCAACCGGATTGAATATAAAATCCAGCCACGTTTTCTCGAGTCCGTAAACCTTGGAAATATATTTTCCTAATGGAATAGCGAGTGCTAATGTGAGCAAAAACATCGCTATAATTCCAAATATTTCTGTATTCATTTTTATGTATTAAGGGTTAAATAAATTTTGGTTTTTAAAGAGGTAAGAACTAAAACTATAATTGCGAAAATCCACTATGATACAATTATCAGCACTTGCCTATTTTTTACCTTGATCATTTTAGAATTTTTCTGGCTTAAGTAATACGTAAACCATATAGCCAAAAACGGCTATTGCGACAATAAAAAGTGCGATCATAATTTTAGATTTTTTCAAAAAAGTCAATGATTAAAAAACAAATGCCAAATAATAAAATGGATAGTCCGAGCAATAAAATTGTTTCAGTCATAATAATTTAATTGTATTTTGGTTGGTGAATTTGTTTTGCATATTCTGTTTTCAATACTTCGGGAAATAAATTTGAAATGGTGCAATGCTTCACTTTTAAGAAGGAAGCAATAGAATAGAGATACACATTGGCAATAATACCTCTTGTTTCTGTGCTACCTGTAACAAATAGTTTTTCAGCTATATTGAGGCATTTTTTGGCCCTTAGTACATTGCCAGCGATTAGTGCTTTTTTAGTAATCTCAGCAAATCGTTCTGCATTTTTGAATACATTAGTAATTTGATTTTTCATTTGAATGTTATTTATTTTCTAGTGCAATGCCAAAAGACATTCCAAAAAAGGAACAAACTAATTAATCAACTACATATCAACATATTAACACACAAACGTAATTTTAGAGCACAAAAAAAGCCTATCAAAATGATAGGCTTTTTATTAAAATGATAGGTTTTATTAAATTCTATACTCTTCTACCTTTCGATACAAAGTAGCAATTCCAATTTCTAACAACCTTGCAGCTTCTGCTTTATTGCCATTTGTGTAATTTAAAACTTTTTGGATGTGTAGTTTTTCCATGCTATTGATAGCAAAAGCGGATAGTATATTATCACCACTATTCTCTTTATAATTTACAATTTCATAGGGTAAATCGGCTGCAGTTAAAGAATTCGAAGAAGCTAAAATCACTGCTCTTTCAATTACGTTTTTAAGCTCACGCACATTTCCTGACCAAGAGTATTTTTCTAAGTACTCCAAAAAATCGTCCTCAATTTCTAGTGCCTTCTTATTTGTTGCAACTGAAAATTTTTCAACAAAAAAACTAGTAAGAGCACCTATGTCCTTGACACGCGCACGCAAAGGCGGCAAATTTATTTCGAAAATATTCAACCTATAATATAAATCAGAACGGAAACGATGAGCCTCACTTTCGGTTTTTAAATTCCGATTAGTAGCTGCAATTAATCTAAAATTGGATTTTTTAGGGGTACTATCACCAACGGTGATATATTCATTGGTTTCTAATACTCTTAGTAATTTTGCTTGCAAATCAAGAGGCATTTCTCCTATCTCGTCCAAGAATAAAGTACCACCATTTGCTTCTTCAATAAAACCCTTTTTGTCTTTTACAGCTCCTGTAAAAGCACCTTGACGGTGACCAAAGAGTTCGCTTTCTAATAATTCTTTACTAAAAGTACTGCAGTTCAGAGCCACAAATGATTTTCCTACGCGAGTACTATTTTCATGAATGGCTTGAGCAAAAACTTCTTTACCCGTTCCTGTCTCTCCAGTTAATAAAACGGTGGAATCAGTTATGGCGACTTTTTTTGCCAATTCAATAACTTGTAACAATGCTTTAGACTTTCCTATGATAGCGTCAAAAGAATATTTATTCATAATGCGCTTTTCCAACTGCTTCACTTTCTTCTGAAGTTGGACTTTTTCTAAAGCCTTGTATAAAAGCGGAATGATTTTATCATTGTCATCCCCTTTGACAATATAATCAAAAGCGCCATTTTTCATTGCTTGAACGCCGTCAGATATGTTTCCATAAGCGGTTAGCAAAATCACTTCTGTTAATGGGAAATTAGTTTTTATCTTTTGAAGAAAATCTACTCCATTACCGTCAGGAAGTTTGACATCACATAGCACAACATCAATATCATTCTGCTCTAATTTTTTGAATCCCAACTTCAAATCCGGAGCTTCAACTACTTCAAATCCCTCTGATTTTATTATCCTTGCGAGTAAACCACGAAGTTTTTCTTCGTCATCAATTATTAAAATATTTTTCAAAAGATGTGCAATTTTATTTATGTAAAACTAGTTATTATTTAATTACAATAAAAAATAATAGTGAAGCAATAGAGTGTCTGGATCAAAACAATTTATCGTACTGAATTTATGATTTTACCTTTTTTTTCAGTTTGCTCTTTTCTATCCTTATTATTTTTTGAATAACTCCATAACATAAGCAGTCCAAAAATAATAAATCCAATAGAAATCCATTTGGTGACTCTTTCAAAGAATGTTATTACTACTGCTTTTTCATAACTCAAAAACCCTTCCACTCCCATTGGTCCTCTTCTGTAAAACTTTCGTCTGTTGATCCAGTACCGAAGGCTTAAACCTATAAAGAGAGAAACTATACTTAAAAACAATGCAGGATTCATATGCAAATATTTAAAAATTCAACAATATAAATGTACAAAAAAACTAATATTTAAAAAATAAACGACTCATTTTTAAGTAGTTAAATTAAATTTTTAATCAACTAAAATGAAAGTGATTGTTAAACTATAAATAGTAAAACAATCACTTCATCAAACCGTTTTGATCCTCTACAGTTTTTTTATTTGACATCTCTTTCGATGTATCTCTCTTTATCTTTCCTAACATCCTCCTGCTGGATTAGTTTAGATTTAAGTAAATCTGAGTTCTTAATTTCTAATATCTGTAATCGGCTACCATTTTTTTCATGGAGTTCTATGCGAAGTACTTTGTCATCAGCGATCGTAAATTGATCCAAAACAAAAACATTTCTGGAAACCGTTTTTCCTTGTACCTCATCGATAGATTTATAAACTCGTATTGGATGTTTAATTACTTCTTGTACAACCGTGCGTTTCGCTTTCTTTTTATCTATCACTTTAAAATTGATGAAATCAATTGGAAATGAAACGAAGCTTGAATTCCTAATTTGTGTATAAAAATAAAATTTGTCATCATTAATATGAATACCTTTCAATAGAAATTCTATTCCAAATTTTCTGGTGCCAATTTGTTTTATAAAGTGCTTGTCTTGCTTATAAATCTCCTCCATTAATTCGTCGACCATGTTGGGCGAATTCGTTCCAAGTTCTTTAAACAAAATTGGTTTCGAATTCCATTCACGATCACTTTTGAGGGTTTTAGTTAAACTGTAATTAGTAACCCTAGGACATGAATTGTAGGAGACATTAAAACTATAGAAAGTTCCGTCTTCTGTAATTACTGAAAAATTGGTTTCTTCTTCAAAATCGCGAACAGAAGCCTTAACTCGTAAAACATTACCAGCATCATCAGCCTTACTCGCAACCAAGTTAGTACTACCTAAATCTACGTAACGTATAACAGAAGGAAATAATAGATGTGAAGTTTTATCGAATGTTACTTCTATACTGTATGGTTCTATTATAGATAGGTTTTTCTTTGCATTCGTGCACAAGGCCTCCTGCCCGTGCGTAATTGATGTGTATCCTAACATTAAAATTAGTATCATCAAAGTATTTTTTACAGCTGTTTTCATTTTATACCATTTATTTTTTGAACAATTATTTTTTTGAGACTAACAGTACTTGCAGTCCTGCTTTTAGGGTAACTTTTGGAGTCTTAATTTTTTTTGAGAAATAATTTGAAACACCTTGGACTAATCCTCGGCTTAGATCCCCTGCGATCTGTTGTCCTGCAGAAGTTGACAACATTATACTACTACCAGAAGTTTGTCCCATATTGGCTGCCATGTCGGTCATAGCGGTACGTTCTGGAGAATATGGCACTGCCAATCCTTGTTGCCCGTCCAAACCATAAATAGTGAGCTCAATCGGGAGAATATTTCCCTCCAACTCAATGGAGCTAATTTTTAGTTGTAGCCTACCTTGCTGAAACTTCGAATTTGCAGTTACTACAGTGCCGATTGGGATCGTTTTGTTCTGTATTCTTGCGGGTTCCAATAAACGGAGGCTAACACTGGTTTCTTCGGAGACGAGTTGTGTTTCTTGAACAACTGCACGAATACTATTCTTTGTTTGCTGTTGCTGATCAGTACTGGTGAATGTACTATTGCTAACCGCTACTTCGAGGTGCTCCTCAACGCTTTGCTTAAGGTTAGAAACGACATTGTGCCTTTCTGGAATTATGGAAACAAAGACTTCTTTAGGTGGTGAAGAAGTAACAGTTGCCTTGTTTTCATTCGAAGCTGAATTGATAGGTAAATATTTAGCCGCCATCTGATACGATTTCTCCATTAACTCCAATTGATTCTCAACAATACTAGTTGGTGGTTCTTCCTTTTTTGCCAGTTCTTTTTTTAGTTCCTCCAATTGTTTGCGTAATTCCTGTGTTTCAGAATTATCATTATTGTAAAAACTTCCCAATGTGCTTTGTGCATTACGATAACTACTTAATGAAGCGTTAGTATTCGCTTCATTTTCAGGAACATCTTGCAACGATTCTGCTGTACTCCCTTCATTCCAGTAATCAGATAGCGATGTCAAGGCATTTTGTTTTTCTAGATTTTTCTGTTCTACTAATTCCTGTTCATAGGCTTTTTGTTTGTCATTCTCTAAATCAATAGTTGTCGCTTGAGGAACAGAATCATTAAGCGCCATAATCTCAATATTTTTTACATTTTCTACTGGTTTAAAGATCAAATACAAGCAGCCCAAAAATACGATCGCCATCAATGATAAGATTATTGCCTTTTTAATTTTTTCGGCTTTACCCTCCCTACTCACTTCCAGTCCATCAGAAGCTGTATTTATACTGCCATCTGTAACATAGACCGCATTTTTCTTGTTTTCATTTTCTTTCATGTCTTTTCTTTTTTATAATTAGGACTAATGATCCCTCTAGCGATTGCTCACTACAGGAATTAAAACAAACTGATAAGAATACCAACTATGCTGATTATTAGATAGGCGGTAAAACAAACCATGATGTATGTATACTGGACTTGTAATGGAAGCATCCTCCATTTCACCTCAACTTCATTGATCCATAGATCAATATTTGTTCGAATCTGTTTCATCGTTACAATTTTTAGCGTTCTATAATTTCTAGGTCTTTATTTTCCAAAACCGTAAACTTCTCCATATTGAATCCTTGTGGATTGTTATCTGAACGAACGGAATTCACTAGGTAGCAAGAAGTGACAAGATTCCTTTTTGTTACATTACTGGATCGAATGATGAACTGCTTAGAGTACGTTTTCACAGCATAAGGATAGGTTTCAAAATCACATACCACACTATCCACTTCAAGTCGCTGTTGGACATTTCCCGAAATGATCCTATTGTAATATCCTTTTTCTGCTAAGTCTTTGTAATAATCAAAAGCACTTTTATCAGCAAGATTAAATGCTCTTTTCATATTGTTCTCAATGGCATTTTTATCCGGAGCTAGTGTAAAGAAAAGCTCGTGAAATCGACGTACATGCTCACGCGCCTCTACGGGCCTACTGATAGAAGCATCCTGAGCAAGAGCCAACATCAGCGATTTGCCATTGTCTAATACATAGACTTTCTGACGTTGTAATTCAGCGAAACGGTACGATTCCCAAACAGCATAACCCGATATACCCACACACAGTACTGCAAATACAAGAGCATAAAGCCTAATTTGACTAAAACTGTTTTCGATGTTTCTTAAAGTTTTAAATTCCATTTTACTTTAATTTAATTATTTTTTCATTAATTTTCCACCAATATATCTAGCAACAGAGCTTGTACCAGCTCCCACAGTATTCCCAGTTTTTGTGGTTGTTTGATTTATATTACGAACAAAATTCCCTGCACCACCAGCCTGAATAATCCATCCAGTCACCGTAGGTATGGTAAAATACCCTATGATGCCAATAATCATAAATATGATATAAACAGTACTCGATGAATCGGGAATAAAATTGGGATCAGTTAAACTGTCGATATCCTTTTGGAGTATTAAGGATTGGATCTTGGACAACATCGCACTAAAAAGATCTGAAACGGGTAACCAGAGATACACACTAATGTACCGAGTCAGCCATTGCGTTAAAGTAGACTGAAATCCATCCCAGACTGAAATCGCAAATGCTATAGGGCCCACAATATTGAAAGCACTATTAAGAAGAAGGTTCGTATCGTATCTATGACTAATGCAGCCGCTTGAAAAATAACTTCTACAAATTCACGAAATCCATCTCGAAACATTTTCTTTAGACTGTAGATCTGCCTTTCCGCGTACATGCTTGACATGGTGACCAAGTCGGAAGGTGTCCATCCGAGTTCATCTAACTTTTTATCAAATTCTTCATCCGATGCTAAATAGGCTGTTTCAGGATTACGAAGCATCGCTTCTCTCTCTAGTAGGTCTTTTTGCTGTTGTAAAGCATTCAAATCTAAAACTTGACTTTTTAATATGCTATGCGTTCCTTGCACCACTGGACTCAATACACCGTTAAGAGTTCCTAAAACAATCGTTGGGAAAAATGTAATACAGATACCTAAAGCAAAAGGCCTTAGTAAGGGGAAGACGTCTATCGGTTCGGCACTACTTAGCGCTTGCCAGACTTTTAATGCAACATAAAACAATGCACCCAGTCCAGCCAAACCCTTAGCAACCGCTGCCATATCTGCTGATAAAGGCATCATCTCATCATAGAGCGAACGTAGTACTTCATGAAGGTTACTGAATTCCATGATTACCAGTATTTCTGGTTAGCGGTTCCGTAAAGATCCAATACTCTTTGACTATTATTGGCTTTTTTGGCTCGCAGGTAACTAACCGAAATATTTTTATTCGTGAAGTAGCGAACCAAATTGTGGTACTCTTTTACTTTTACATACACCTGTTCAATAATGTCCATTCGTTCTTTATCATTGAGCGACAAACTGGAAGAGTTTACAATTTGTTTTAGCTCTTTCAATAGTTCTGTGCTTTCGGTTAGCAGGATGGAATACCCATTCGCAATAGCTGTTAATTCCTGCTCATTGAAATTGGGATCGTTCAACATTTTCCCGAAATTGTTTACATACATTTCAGAAACATCACCAACAAGTAAAACAGTCTGTTGCACTTTTCGAGCATCTTTTACCAAACTATTTACAGCCTGTAATTTATCATAATATTCTTTGCCCTGTTTGTATACCTTTTCTACTTCCTTGAAATTTTTAATAACATTGGATACCGTAGATGAAGTCTGTATAATTTCATTGGCGCTATTAAGAATACCTGATGCCAAATTTGTTGGATCAGTTACCACCCATTGTGCTTTAGCATTCGGCATGAAAGCGAATACAATCACCATGCATACCATAATTTTTAAATTTTTCATTTCTATTCGTTTTTAAAATGTTTACTAATTGTTTTCTTTTTCCCTTTTCTCAAGGGCAATCCTTTTGATAGCCTTTTCTACATTTCCATCTAATTGTTCAGCAAGTTGCATGACTTCCAACTTTTCTGTTTCTTCAGTGGTATAGGCTAAATATTCCTCGAAACTAACTTCTGTAGCATATACTGCCGAATGCGTTCCTCCTAGTCCAATCCAAACTTCTTTGTAAAGTCGCTTGGAATCATTGTTCATGTTGATGGAAAGTACTTGCGCTTTTTCTTTTTCAGTCAAACCAAGCATGGCCTGGATATCATCAAATTTGTTCATGTACTTCCTTTGATCCAGCAGTATTTTACAATCCGAATTATTAATAATACTTTCTTTCACAATGGGAGATTGGATGATATCATCAACTTCTTGTGTTACAACAATGGCTTCTCCAAAAAACTTTCGGACCGTTTTAAAAAGGTATTTGATGTACTCTGCCATCCCTTCTTTTGCAATAGCTTTCCAAGCTTCTTCAATCAGGATTAGTTTTCGTACTCCTTTCAAACGACGCATCTTATTGATAAAAACCTCCATAATGATGATGGTCACAATTGGAAAAAGGATTTTATGATCCTTAATAGCATCGATTTCGAAAACAATAAATCGTTTAGAAAGTAAATCCAGTTGCTTTTCGGAATTCAATAGATAATCGTACTCACCTCCTTTGTAGTAAGGTTCTAACACATTTAAGAAGTTGGCAATATCAAAGTCTTTTTCTCGTACCTTTTTATCTTCTAATACTTGTCTATAATCTCCTTGTACAAATTCATAAAACCCATTGAAGGAGGGAAATTCATCAGTCTGCTTGATTCGTTCAATGTAACCACTCACTGCATTTGAAAGTGCCACTTCTTCGGACCGTGTTGGTGGTTCATCATCCCTTTTCCATAAGGTTAAAATTAAAGTCTTAACACTTTCTCTTTTTTCAATATCGAATACACCATCATCGGTGTAGAAAGGATTAAAGGCTATCGGGTTGTCTTCGGTATAGGTGAAATAAACGCCATCTTCTCCTTTGGTTTTCCCTTTGATTAATTCACACAATCCTTGATACGAATTACCAGTATCCACTAACAGCACATGCGCGCCTTGTTCATAATATTGCCTCACCATATGATTGGTAAAGAAGGACTTCCCTGAGCCTGATGGCCCCAATATGAACTTATTTCTATTCGTAATAATACCGCGCTTCATGGGCAAATCAGAAATATCCAAATGAATAGGTTTTCCAGTCAATCGGTCAGCCATCTTGATTCCGAAAGGCGAAGACGAACTTTTATAATTGGTTTCTTCAGTGAAAAAACAAAGCGCAGGTTCTATAAAAGTGTAAAAGCTTTCTTCACTCGGAAAATCTCCTGCATTGCCTGGCATTCCTGCCCAATAGAGCGTCGCAACATCTGTAGTGTTGTGCCTTGGTTTACATTCCATCAATGCCAAAGCACTGCCGGTGTCGTTCTTTAGTTGTTTTAATTCAACAGGATTATCTGACCATGCCATTACATTGAAGTGCGCTCGAATGGAAGCATGTCCAAAAGAATGTGCTTCATTCAAATAGCGTTCGATCCACTCCTTATTGATTTGATTGGCTCGGCTATAACGAGCTAAGGAATGCATGTTTCTTGCTGATTTTTCGAACTTGCGCAGGTTGTCTTCACTGTTATCCAAGAAAAGATACTGGTTGTAGATGTGATTGCAGCTTAACAACAATCCAACTGGCGCAGCAAAAGACAACAAACAATCACTTCTATCGGTGGACAATTTCTCATAACGGGTTTCTGCTGCTACTGAACTAGGCAAATCATCGGTATCGGACAACGTATGCAGACAAAGCCTTTTGTTTCCTATGCGAACTTCTTCTCCGCCCAAAGCAATATCCTGCATTGGTGTTCCCTCCTCTCTTGAAAGGCTTAGGTATTGTTCCAATAATCCCTGTTTACTAGCTGTTCCTATGATATCATCCTCGCTTAATCGTTCTAATTTTATAAAATCGGAATCGTTCACAATTCGCTCAAATTGCGCCACCGATTCCATAAAGCGAGAAAGGATTTCCTTATCTCTCAGCTCTTTTGGGATGAGCACTCCTTTGCAAAGCGAAGAAAAATTACTCTGCATTCGCATACGCTCTTTGGACGTTTTAGTTAAGAACAGATAGCAATAATGATTGAGAAACGGACGCTCATTAAAATGTTGCTGGTAGGACTTTGCCAAAAAACTCAAATCTTCTTTGGCAATATCAGGAGCATATTTTTCCTTAATGTACCAATCCTGTTTGTGCACCACCGTATAATCAGGCAAGGTTTTTATAGCCTTATGCCAAGCGGAATGAATGGCTTCATATTCCGCAGAGGCTACTGTAAAAAGCTCTGGTAGTTGTACTCGAAAGCAAGCGGTGATATCAGCATCCTTGGAAATAATACAATTATTTTCTACTGCCAGCAACGGAAACTTACTTTCCAGTGTTGTCGCTTTAGATTTATTTCTCATAGCTTATACATTTTGGAATTCAACTGAAAATAGCGATACACAGGCTTACGACAGATGATATATCGTGGATGTCTTTTGTTCGCTCCCACTTTCATCAAACCATGTTCGCCGTACTTTTTGTTCAATGAAAAAGTTTGCCATACTATTAGCGATCCCCCACCGATTCCTATAAACAGACACAGATAAGAATTGACTCCAGCCATGTACAAGATCATTATCAGGATAAGCATCCCGAGCAAACCACCTGCAAAAATGAATAAGTACTGCGCTTTCAGTCCTTTGAACTCCACCGTTCTTCCGATGCCTTTATTAATGTTATACGTATTCATACCGCAAATACTAAAGGAAGAACGAACGTAAAACAGTTGCCGCTACAATCAAAAAGATACAAGCTCCAAACCAACTCGCCGCCGTCTTGCTCGTGTCTGGATCACCGCTACTAAACTTGTTATACACCTTCACCCCACCAATGAGCCCCACAACTGCTCCAATAGCATAAATAAGTTGGGTAGCAGGATCAAAATAAGAGGTGACCATTTGCGTCGCTTCCGTGATTCCTGCTGTTCCGTTTCCTTGTGCAACTGCACTAATCGTTGATAGTATAGCCACTACCAACACTACTTTTTTAACTTGATTTCCCATGATTTGAATATTTTATCATTCTTTATTCCTACGCTTTGCAGGATTTATGGACAAATATCATTTGGAAACAGTTGCAGTTTTATATGTTGTCGTTAAGTGGTGTTGTTTGGCAGAAGAAGACTTGACAACTTACTATGTTATAGTAAAAACCACTAAATTTCAGCAATCAATAATGTTATATTGTAAATTGCAATATGCGATATCATTAGGGATTATTTTAGCAATTATTAATTATGACTATAAAAAAGAATACAGAAACATAATTTTTATATAGCCTTTAATAAAAATATTAATTAAGTTTACATCTGCAATAAGGTACACACTTCGTACCTTATTGCAGACAAAAACTTAAAATGAAAACTAATTACGCTTATTTAGAAGACTTTATTAATGAATTACGTTCCAATGGAAGGTATGCCTTTTCATTGCAAGAAGTAAGAAACCAATTTGATCAGTCTGATCAAGCGATTAAAAAGGCTCTACAACGACTTAAAAAGAAAAAAGAAATTGCATTAATAAGAAATGAATTTTACGTAGTAATTACACCAGAGTACAGGAGTAAAGGGATTCTCCCCCCTTCCTTATTCATTTCTGAATTAATGAAATTTTTGGAAAAAGATTATTATATTGGATTACTAAATGCAGCATCTTATTATGGGGCTGCACACCAACAGCCTCAATCATTTTCTGTAATAACTATGAAACCTAGTTTAAGAAATATTAATAATGACAACTTAAAAATAAACTTTTACATTAAAAAGGAATGGTCAAAAGAGGATATAATCCAAAAGAAAGTTGATACAGGTTATATAAACGTTTCTTCTCCCGAGTTGACTGCTTTGGATTTGGTGTGTTATTTTGATCAAGCGGGAGGTCTTAATAGGGTTGCAACAGTACTGGAAGAACTTTGTGAAAGCATTGACGCTACTAAATTGCTTTATATCTCAAAACGTTATTCACCTATAACTGCGATACAACGTTTAGGTTTTTTGCTTGAAGAGATTTTAGATAGGAGAGATTTAAGCGATCCAATTAAAGAATATCTAAAAACAGTAAAATATTTTCCCGTATTATTACGGCCACAAAAGGAAAAAACGGAGATGATAACAGGTAATGACTGGAAGGTTGTACAAAATATAGAAATAGAAACAGATTTATGATTCCAAAAGCATATATAACCGCATGGCGTAAAAAAGCGCCCTGGCAAGAGGATTTTCAGGTAGAACAAGATTTGGTAATTGAACGAGCGTTAATGGCCATATATAGCGATGAATATTTAAAAGGAAAATTAGCTTTTAGAGGAGGAACTGCGCTACACAAATTATATCTGTCACCCGCAGCAAGATATTCTGAAGACATCGATTTAGTACAAATTACTGCAGAGCCTTTTGGTCCAATTATGGATAAACTTCGTGAGGTATTGTCTTTTTTGGGAGACAAACCTATACGCAAACAGAAACAACATAATAACACATTAGTGTACCGTTTTGATTCAGAAGACGGAATACCATTAAGGCTAAAAGTAGAAGTTAACTGTAGAGAACATCACACCATTTTTGGTATTCAAGAAGTAACGTATACTATGCAATCTGAATGGTACACTGGAGAAGTATCGATACCATCTTATCACTTAAGCGAGTTATTGGGAACAAAAATGCGTGCACTTTACCAAAGAAGAAAAGGAAGGGATTTGTTTGATATGTGGTATGCAATAACACAAAGTAATGTTTCCCCGAAAATAATTATCGAAGCATGGAATTTTTATATGAAAGAAGAAGGAAATAGTATAACGCAAAAAGAATTTCTTGAAAATATGGAAAAGAAAACTGTAGATCAAGATTTCTTAGGCGATATGGAAGGGCTATTAAGACCGGGTCTATCCTATAGTATTATGGAAGCTTATGAATTTGTAAAAACAAACTTATTGGAGAAAATAGAAGAAATAGGAAAAGAAAAATATACCTAATTTTCAAATTTTTCGAGTTTTAAGAAATAAAATAGAACATATTAAAAACAACATTATGTCAGAATTAAATCACGATCCAACAGAATACATTAGAGGTATACAGCAAATTTTAATTTCAGATAAAAAAAGAATAGGTTTTTTATTTGGTGCTGGAAGTTCTCTAGCCAAAAAGGAAGGTAATTTGAAAGCTTTGACAGTTCCTGCAATTACTAAAATGACTAATGATATTGTGGCTAACGTTGGAGAAACAAAAAAAATATACCAAACAGCTTTAGAAGAAATAAAGGAAGAATTAGGAGGCGTAAACTTTAATATTGAAACTATTTTATCAAATTTAGAACAAAAATCAACTTTTATAGGAGGAGGAATTTTAAATTCTCTTAAAAAAGAAGATTTTGATAGTCTAATTCTTGAAATAAAGAAGAATGTAAGAGAAATGGTAAGTGTGCATAAGGTTGATAAAGATAACATCGTAACAAAAGAGATAGTAAATGAACTTGTTCATACCGATTTTGCAAATTGGATTGCTCAAGCAGAAAGAAAATATCCTATAGAAATATTCACAACCAATTATGATTTTCTTTTTGAACTCGGATTAGAGAATAAAGAAGTGCCTTATTATGACGGATTTTGCGGTAGCTTAAGACCTTTTTTTAATCCTGAATCTGTAGAAGATTTACATTTTTTACCAAAACAAACCAAACTATGGAAAATTCACGGATCATTAGGATGGCATTTTGATAAAGATACAGAAAAAATATTACGGGTCAATCCAGACGACGACGACATACTAATTTATCCTTCTAGCCTAAAATATAAAGACTCTAAAAAACAACCTTATGAAGGTTTATTAGATAGGCTGTCAAGTTTTTTAAAACAAGAAGACACAATACTAATTACTTGTGGATATTCTTGGGGAGATGAACATATAAATTCAAGATTAATTTCTGCATTAAAAACAAATACTAATTCACACGTTATAGGTCTAATTTATGATAAATATGATCCAATAAAACTGGATAGCAAAGTTGCTAAAATTGGATTTGAAAACACAAAAATATCAATTTATGCTTCAAGAAAATCTGTAATCGGTGGTAAATTAGGCGATTGGGCATTGAAATCTGAACCTTCAAAAGATGACACAATTAATCTTAATCTATTTTTTGATGAAGATGGTTATACAAATTTAGACGAAGAATTAAAGTCAGAGAAGAAAGGTGATGAAATATGGTCAGGAAAAGGAGAGTTTATTCTACCTGATTTTGGCAAATTATCTTTATTTCTTAACTCAATGATTAGCGATAATGAAATAAAAAAAATAGGGAAAGATGTCAAAAAATAAGATAACTGAAATTGGTGAAATTGATAGCATTAGTGGAAATAATATTTCAGTAAAATTATTTGATAATATCAAATCAAATATGCCAATTATTGATGGGGTTGTTTATAGAATCGGTCAAATTGGTTCCTTTGTTAGAATACCTCTTGGTTACGCCAATCTATATGGAATTGTAACGCAAATTGGATCGGCTGCTATACCTGAGAACCTCAAAGAAATAGTATATAGAGACTATGATCATTTCAAAAACACAAGATGGATAAATATTGTTTTAGCTGGTGAGCAGGTTGGGAAAAAATTTGAGCGAGGAGTTACTCAATATCCTACAACAGGCGACAAAGTACATTTAGTCACAATTAAAGATTTAGATGTAATATATGGTGGTTATGAAGAATCAAATTCTATTACTGTAGGAAATATTAGCGTGTCTGAAAGTTTAGATGCAAAAATAGATTTAGATAGACTCATCTCTAGACATTGTGCAATTGTTGGATCTACAGGTAGTGGTAAATCTAATTCAGTGTCAGTATTACTGGAAGCGATTGCAAAGAGAAATTTTCCAAGTTCAAGAGTTTTAGTTATTGACCCTCATGGTGAGTACAATGATGCACTTTTTAAATATTCGAGAGTCATAGAAACAACCCCTAAAGTTGAAAAGAATAAACTCTATATACCTTTTTGGGCCTTACCTTTTAATGAATTAATGTCTATTTTTTCAGGAAATCTAAATGATTCTCAACTAGAATATATTAGAGAAAAGGTAGTTGATGCTAAAATTTTAAGTGCAAAAGAGAATAATCTAGATGTAAGTGAAGAATCAATAACAGCAGACTCACCTATTCCTTTTAGTATCAAAAAACTATGGTTTGAATTGGATAATTTTGAAAGATTGAATTTTGAAAAAGATAGAATTACTATATCAACATTATTATCTGAAGGAGATAGTGAAACACTAAAATCAAATGAATATCCACCTCCAGGTTTAGGTTCAAGTCCACCATTTATCAATAATAGTAGGAAAGGAATACTTAGTTTCCTCGATAGTGTGAGAAACAAAATAAAAGATAACAGTTATGGTTTCTTATTCGCTCCTGGAGAGTTTACACCTGATATAAACGGAAAAATAAATAAAGATTTAGATAGTTTATTTTTTGACTGGTTAGGAAATGAATTGCCTATTACAATTTTAGATTTATCTGGAATTCCAAGTGAAATAATGTCATCTATTTCAGGAACCTTATTAAAAATTATTTATGACGGCCTCTTTTGGGGAGTTAATACCAAAGTTGGAGGAAAACAACAACCATTATTAATAGTATTAGAAGAAGCACATAGTTATTTAAAAGCAGGCGAAAACTCCATATCATCAAGAACGGTGCAAATGATTGCAAAAGAAGGTAGAAAATATGGTGTCGGATTGTTATTAGTAACACAAAGACCTTCGGAATTAGATGAAACAGTACTTAGTCAATGCGGAACTATGATTGCCTTAAGGATGAATAATTCCAAAGATAGAGGGCATATAAAATCTGCAGTACAAGATGAATTACAGAGTATGATTGATTTATTGCCAAGTTTACGAACTGGTGAAGCTCTGATATCTGGTGAAGCTGTTAAAATACCATCAAGAGTTAAGTTTTTTAAAATTGCAAATGCACCTAAAAGTTCTGATCCAAAAGCTTCAATAAAATGGTTAGAAAATATTGATAATTCAGAAATCGAATATGAAAAATTATTAAAATCTTGGCGTAATAAAAATTATAAAATATGAGTTTACCAGAAATGTTTGCCGTTAGTTCTTCTAATATTCAAAGTATCGGATATGATGAAGCAAATCAAGATGTATATGTACAATTTATAAACGGAAGTATCTATGTTTATAAAGGAGTTCCAATACATGAATATGAAAATTTAAGAGATGCTCCATCTTTGGGTTCTTATTTACATAGAAACTACAAGAATGTGTATGCCTATGAAAGAATTGGATAGAAAATGATAAATCTTAACCAACAACTCAAAAGAGTAGAAATTTCAAACTTTGAAATTGAAAATCAAATAGTATTCAACTATTTTGATAATCTTCCAGCCACCGAAAGAAACGAAAAGTTACTTCGAGCGGTATACATTGGTATCTTGGCACTAATGGAAGACCGTATTTCTTCTTTTCTAGCTAAAACGAACAACGAGTTAGGAACTGAATTAGAAAGTTTGAAAATGATTTTTGAAATGAAAAAAGAACTTTTCTACAAGTCAGCTATCAAAGGAATTTTAGCCGAAGATGAAATTGCAGAATTTTTGAATAATTATTTTCAAGAAAGAAAAATAAAAGACAAAGCTTTTTTAACAGGCAATACTGCTGGAAGTATACCGAAAAACAAAACTGGAGATATTATTTGTGAAATTAATGGTAACCCAGATTTAAAAATTGCTATTGAATGTAAGTTTGATAAAAGCGTTCGTTTTGGAAATATTGAAACCAAAGATATTTTTACTAGAAAATCAGATACAGCATGGAGTCAATTAATAGAGGCACAAGCCAATAGAGATGCTAAAGTGAGTTTGATTGTTTTTGATATTTCGTTAATTGAAAATTCGATTTTGAAAAATTTTGAAAATGTAGGCTATATTCCAGAAATAGGATTTATTGCTATTATAAACTCTCAAAAAGGTGATTATTCTAATTTAACAATTGCATATATGCTTGCTAGGGATATTGCATTAAATGCAAAACCGATTGAATTAGAAAAA
This sequence comes from Flavobacterium frigidarium DSM 17623, assembly GCF_000425505.1. Taxonomy (GTDB): domain Bacteria; phylum Bacteroidota; class Bacteroidia; order Flavobacteriales; family Flavobacteriaceae; genus Flavobacterium; species Flavobacterium frigidarium. The sequence continues at coordinate 36,765 of NZ_AUDO01000004.1, forward strand.
GATTTATTAGCAATTTTAGTAAATCGAATTATAAAAGACATCAATGAAGTTATAACTATCAAATCATTAGTTATAAATAACATTGAGAATAACAAAGCTATTTTAAAACAGCTTGAGAAATCAATTCTATTAATGCAGTTTAATCAAGAGTATCTAAGAAAATTTCTTATAGATGGAACCTTAACAAAAAAGGATTTATTAGATTATTACTCTGGAGAAACTGTAAGAGACAAATACAAACTAATAGAAAAGCAAATAAATACTATCTAATTTATTTAATGAGGACAGATATTGGGGAGCCTAAACAAACTCCTCAATATCAAAATCTTCCAAATCATTTTTATGCAAAAAAGAAGAACTAAAATCCGTCTCTGTAGAAAGTGTACCGTCTAGCAGCTTGGCTATTTTTTGAGAAGCATCTTCGATGGAATTTTCCAATAGGTCGAATAATTCGGTTCCTTGTATTTTCTGAAGAAAGACTGTTGCTGTTTCCTTTTGAGAGGGTCTCATTTTCTCTTTTTTTAAAAACGTTTTTACAGTGCTTAGTTCTTCAAAGGTAACCCCTTGGGCAAAACCATTATCGCCATCGGATATTCCATAACTATTCCATTCTTCTTCCTCATTCTCAAAATCAGGTACATTTCCAAAAACTTCCTCTAGCTCTTCTTGTGGAATTTGTAATTCGACTTTAACTTCGTCGATTTCAATATCAAAATTATCATTATAATGATCTTCTTTTTGCACTTGACTGTCATAGGAATTCTTTGGCACAGAAAGGCTTCTTTGAGGCTTAGGCTGTCCCATAATATCCGGGAGACTAGAATTAACTTTCTGTTGCCTTGGCTGTTGCTTATGATATTTTTTAATGACAATTTTATCCTTTGCCAAAAGGAAAATGACGATGAGCAAACAAATTACAATTACAGATTCCATGCTATTTAGTATTATACATTGTTTAAAAAATAGGCTTGTTTCTCTCATTAAAAAACTCCTGAATTTCGATTCCAAAATCATTAAAATGCTGTTCTAAAATGTTATCGATGTAAGAATACAATGTTGTTTTCTCTTCCCTTGTCAATTGAACAATCCGAAGGAGTCGTTCGTGGTATTCAGGTCTTATGTACACAACTTTACCACTACGACCAGACGGATATCTGTTAGTGAGAAATACTTCTTCATAATTCCGTTTCTTTGGGGCGGTTACACGAATTTTATCTTTAGGTTTATTTTCTTTAGCTTCGACACTTTGGCTTGTGTTTTTATCGTAGTTAACCGCTTCGTCCCCACTCATAATATTCATGAGGTAATCCTCATCTACAACTGGTTTTTGAAACCCTTTATGCTTTTTATCAGATTCCATACAAGAAAAGATTTAAGGGTTTATGATTTTCAGAAATTCATTTACAAAAAGATCAAGCTTAGTTAACTTCATCAAATTAGGCTCAGCAGGAAGCAGGCTAGATCTAAAAATATAATTACTAGTGTCATCCGTTTCCTTGCGAAAACGTTTACTATCCATTATTCTTGACTCCATAATAGAAAGCCCTAATTCTTCTATTACACTTTGATAGGCCTTATACAAACTAGTCTTTTCCCTCCTATCCACTTGATTCCAAAACAACCAAAATTTTAAGTTCTTGTTCCCTCCATCTGTTTCTGGAAGTTGTAGAAATGCTTTGGCAAAGCCTAAAGTACTTTCTACTACCAAACGGTCGGCAGTAATAGGAGAAAAGATGAAGTCCATTGCTTTTAATGTGGTCAAAACGCCCTTGGTGTTGGCTGTTCCTGGAAGATCAAACAAAATAATATTCCAATCACTATTGGATTGATCTATATATTCTGACGCTTTTTCTAGCGCATTCTCGGCCTTACAACGAATGACAGGAAATGCTTTTTTATCAATCGTCTGAAACTGCTTCATAGCTGCTCTCTTATGATACTCATTTTGCATCACCGTTTTAAGATCTCTATCTCTCATATTGCCGAGACTATGCTGCGGAAAATCACAATCCAAAACCAACACATTAAATCCCAATCGATAGTGAAGCACACTAGCTAACAAGGTTGTCATTGTAGATTTCCCTACTCCACCCTTTTGGGTAGAGAAACTAATTTTTAAAGTTTTTTTTATTGTTTCCATTACTTATAATTTTAAAGTTATCTATTTGCTAAATTGCTTTGCTGTACGGCTGCATGCCTTCTTGTATTTCTTTACAAGTTTTTGCCCTATTTATTTGCTTTAAGTATGTGCTTATCTACAATTGTAGATTCATACAATTTCCAACAACTATTTCTTGTTTATTGGTAATATGTACGCTCATTTGTTTTACTGCTTTTATGCTTTTACATTTTTATAGTTGTACAACTGTATCGTTTTATACTTTACTATTTTACTAAATACTTGCTTACTCCTAAACCTTGGTACTTGTGTTTGAAATTGGATATAGAGTTACTTATAAATATCCTTTTACAACTTTGAAACAAAGAAAGCTGGTAACTCCAAACCATCTCAGAACGATGAACTCATTGGCGTTCAAAGGCAATGTTTGGCAATACTTACTACTACACCATTCTAAAATTCAATGATTTACTTTGTTATAGAAGTAAATAAATTAGAATATGAAAGGTCCAAATCTATATTTGAATAAGAACTGGAACGGCTTAAAGCCGTTTTTCCCTGCTTTATTAAATCTGTTCCGCCGACAGGCGGACGGATTATCTGTTCACCAGAACAGAGCAAGTTGTGTTTTGAGGCACTCGAAATGAATTCCGTGCCTCAAAACAACTTGCCGCCGCCGCGGGGCTAAAAACTCCCTCCGAAGTCGGGGTTTTCTAAAAATTAAAATTGGAATGATGATGGAGAATCAACAAAACAAAAAGCAACACAAAGGCGGTAGAAATCCTAAAAAGGATCCTAGCATCCACCGTTATGTTTTTCGATTAACAGACCAGGAAAATGCTAAATTCCTTTCTCTTTTTGAAGCTTCGGGAGCGGATAATAAAGCCCTATTTATCACTTCTCTCTTATTCGAAAAGCAAATAAAAACGGTAAAAGTAGATCTAGCAGCAATGGATTATTACATGCGCTTAACCACTTTGTACGGTCAATTTCGTGCTGTTGGCGTTAATTACAATCAAATTGTCAAGATATTGTATCGCAATTTTTCTGAAAAGAAAGCCGCAGCCTATCTCTTTAAATTGGAAAAACAAACGATCGAATTGGCTCAATTATGTCGTGCCATAACGCAATTAACAGCAGAGTTTGAATTAAAACATTTGAAAATAGAAGAAAAATGATAGCAAAAATTGGGCATGGAGCAAATATAATTGGCGCACTTTCTTATAACCAATTAAAAGTAAATCAAGAAAATGGATCAGTTTTATCGACTCATAGAATAAGAGAAACAGTCAATGGAGAGTTTACTGTTAACCAATTATACCCTTCGTTCGAACCGTATTTAATGGCAAACATGCGAACAGAAAAACCTGTTTTGCATATCTCTCTTAACCCAAACCCAAAAGATAGTGTAAGTGATGAAGACTTTAAAAAAATCGCACAAGACTACATGGAACTTATGGGCTATGGAGACCAGCCTTATGTTGTTTTTAAGCATACCGATATTGAACGAACCCACATTCATATCGTTTCGACCTGCGTGGATCGTTACGGAAAAAAGTTGTCTGATTCCTATGAAAAATTACGTTCTATGAATGCCTGCCGTGCATTGGAACAAAAGTATCAATTGCTTCCTGCAACTGAAAAGAATCAAAATCCGAAGGAAGTAATTTTTAAACCAGTTGATTTTAAGGAAGCCAATGTGAAAAGTCAAATAGCATCGGTAATTCGACATCTGCCAAAGTATTATCAGTATCAAAGTTTAGGAGCCTATAATGCACTACTTTCTCTTTTTAATATTACCGCTGAGCAAATAAAGGGTGAATTACACGGTCAGTCTAAGCAAGGACTTGTTTATTTCGCACTGAATGAAAAAGGAGAAAAAGTAACGAATCCGTTTAAATCCTCTCTTTTTGGAAAACAGGCTGGTATGGATAGTTTGCAAAAGCATTTCGAACAATCGAAAGTAAAAATGAAAACAGCACCTGCTAAAGACATCCTAAAAAATTCGATAGAGGTTGCCATGCACACCACGAATAATGAAACCGATTTTAAGAAACAACTAGTCGATCAAGGAGTTAATACCATTGTTCGAAGAAATGATCAAGGTCGTATCTACGGAATGACTTTTATTGACCATGAATCACGCACTGTTTGGAATGGATCCCAGTTGAGTAAAAATTTATCTGCCAACGTTTTTAATGATTTATGGAAAAATGAAGGGAATCAGAAAGTTCAAAATGAGATACAGCATAACAAAACAATTTCATCCACAGGTCGTAAAAATGAATCCAAACCAGAAACAGAAAAACCACATGCACTTTTTGATTTCCTTAATGGAAATCATTCAACACATGCTACTACTGATTTCGGACTTATAGAAAGCCTTGGAAGTTTACTACCAGTTACTCAAGGTGAAGATTATGAAGAACAAGTATTTGCTAATCAAATAAAGAAAAAGACAAAACGTAACAATCAACGAGGCAAGAAATAGTTTAGCGAGACATTCAACGCCAACTGATGCCAATAGAAGTCAATTGACTTAGATTCTTTTACGTTCGATCTACTTTCGCTCGTTACATTTTTAACTTTTTAATTATGCAAGGAGAAGACGATTTAAGAGGACTCGCCAAAATAATGGCTTTCATGCGTGCTGTAAGTATCCTTCTAATACTCATGCACTTTTACTGGTTCTGTTATAGTTTTTTCTTAGAAAAGGGCTGGACGTTGCAAGTCATTAACAAGATACTGGGTAATTTCCAACGAACTGCAAGCCTATTCTCTCATACTATATACACCAAGATTTTTGCTTTGATATTGTTAGCTTTAAGTTGTTTGGGAACAAAAGGAGTCAAAAACGAAAAAATTAGTTGGTCAAAAATAGCTAGTGCGGTAATCGTTGGATTTATACTTTTCTTTCTCAACACAACATTGCTGAAGTTGTCCGCTGATTTAGCTATTTCGTTATATATTATGACTACTTCAGCGGGCTACATTTCCCTAATGATGGCTGGCGTTTGGATCACTCGAATACTAAGGACCAATCTTATGAGCGATGTTTTTAATAATGAGAATGAAAGCTTCATGCAAGAAACCAAATTGATGCAAAATGAATATTCCGTTAATCTGCCAACCAAATTTTATTACAAAGGCAAATGGAATGAAGGTTGGATTAATGTGGTAAATCCATTTCGAGCCTCCATCGTTTTAGGAACACCAGGATCTGGTAAAAGTTATGCCATTATAAACAACTATATCAAGCAGCACATAGAAAAAGGATTTTCGATGTACATCTATGATTTCAAATTCGATGATCTTTCTACCATTGCGTATAATCATTTACTAAAACATTCGGACAAGTATCAAGTTAAACCAAAATTCTATATCATCAACTTTGACGATCCTAGTAGAAGCCATCGTTGCAATCCCATCAATCCAGATTTTATGACTGACATCTCAGATGCTTATGAATCTGCTTGCACCATTATGTTGAATCTTAACCGCAGTTGGATACAAAAACAAGGGGATTTCTTTGTGGAATCTCCTATTATATTACTAGCCGCTATAATCTGGTTTCTAAAGATTTATGACAATGGAAAGTATTGTACGTTTCCACATGCCATTGAATTGCTCAACAAGAAATATGTTGATGTGTTTACCATCCTTACTTCCTACCCTGATCTCGAAAATTATTTATCACCGTTTATGGATGCTTGGCAAGGTGGCGCACAAGATCAATTGCAAGGACAAATCGCTTCCGCAAAAATTCCGCTGTCTCGCATGATTTCCCCTCAACTCTATTGGGTGATGACTGGAGATGACTTTTCATTGGACATCAATAATCCAGATGAACCTAAAATTCTTTGTGTGGGAAACAATCCCGATCGGCAAAATATTTATTCTGCTGCCTTGGGTTTGTACAATTCCAGGATCATAAAACTAATCAATAAGAAAGGAAAATTAAAAAGTTCGGTGATAATTGATGAGTTGCCTACGATCTATTTTAGAGGACTAGATAATTTGATTGCCACTGCTAGAAGTAATAAAGTAGCGGTCTGTTTGGGATTTCAAGATTATTCGCAATTGACTCGTGATTATGGTGATAAGGAAAGTAAGGTTATCCAAAATACGGTGGGCAACATCTTTAGTGGTCAGGTTGTAGGAGAAACGGCCAAAAGCTTATCAGAACGGTTTGGCAAAGTATTACAGAAACGCCAGAGTTTAACTATCAATCGAAATGACAAATCAACCTCAATATCTACACAGCTAGACAGTTTGATACCAGCATCAAAAATCTCTACGCTTACGCAAGGTGTGTTTGTTGGAGCTGTTTCAGATAACTTTGACGAACGCATCGAACAGAAAATTTTCCATTCTGAAATTGTGGTTGACAATGAAAAAGTAGCGGCAGAAACGAAGGCTTATAAAAAGATTCCCGTTATTTTACCTTTCGTTGATGAAAACGGACAAGATAATATGAAAGTCGAAATTGAGGCTAATTACAAACAGATTAAGCGTGATATTGTTCTAATTATAGAAAGTGAATTGGAACGCATTAAAAACGATCCTGATTTGCAACATTTGGTGCAAGAGGGTTAAAATAAATGACCCTAAATAGAAGAAATACTTTTTATATGTTTGTTATTATGTACATATTTGCTACTTTTGTTCATATTAATGAACATTTAAAAAAATGAACGCAAGAAAGCAAGTACTATTCCCAAAGCACCAACTCCTTTTAGAGCAAATGGGTGAGAATATTAAATTGGCTCGAAAAAGAAGAAAACTCACTGCAATACAAATTGCTGAAAGAGCCGATATCGCTAGAACCACTTTATACCAAATAGAAAAAGGAAACTCTAGAGTGGCAATAGGTGCCTATTTTAATGTACTGAGAGTACTAGGTTTGCAAGACGATTTTTTAAAAATAGCTGCTGACGACGAACTAGGAAGAAAACTTCAAGACCTTGACCTATTAAAGTAATCCCTTGCTAGAAATAAATTAAACTGATCTCTTACTCAAAACACAAAACATGTCACAAAGTAAAACCGACATCTACGTTTATGCCCATTGGCAAGAAATGCAGGAACCTAAATTAATAGGTGTCTTATCTGCACAACAAGCCAAAGGTAAAAAAGCATTTAGTTTTGAATACGACAGAAACTGGCTCAAAACAGAACAAAAATTTCTTTTAGATCCAGACATTCAATTATATGGTGGTCCACAATACCCGAACCAAAAAGAAAACTTCGGCATTTTTTTAGACAGCATGCCTGATACTTGGGGACGTACTTTAATGAAACGTCGAGAAGCGCAGCTTGCTAGAGAAAGGAATGAAAAACCAAAAACACTCTATGATATTGATTTTCTATTAGGTGTATATGATGAAAGTCGTATGGGAGCATTACGCTTTAAAACCGACCCCAATGGAGATTTCTTAGATAACAATAAAAACACTTCTACCCCGCCCTGGTCCTCTATTCGAGAACTCCAAAATGCAGCAGCTAATTTCGAAAATGACAAAGATAATGAAGAGGTCAACAAATGGCTATCGGTTCTTATGGCACCTGGATCCTCATTAGGAGGCGCTAGACCCAAAGCCAATATTTTAGACAACGATAAAAGTCTTTGGATTGCTAAGTTCCCCTCCAAAACAGATACTGTAGACAAAGCAGCTTGGGAATATTTAGCCTACAAATTGGCTATCAGTGTCGGAATCAACATGGCGCCCTGTCGAATAGAAAAAATCATGGGCAAGCACAATACTTTCTTTACCAAACGCTTTGACAGGGAGAACGGTAAAAGAATTCATTTTGCCTCGGCTATGACTATGACAGGCAACAATGAAGATACTATAAGAGACAATCCCGCAAGTTATTTAGATATTGCCGAATTCATCAGTAATCAAGGTGCAAACGTAGAAGAAAATTTACACCAACTATGGCGCAGAATCGTTTTTAATATAGCCATTTCAAACACCGATGACCATTTGCGTAACCATGGTTTTATTTTAACCAAAGAAGGCTGGATCCTCTCCCTGGCTTACGACCTTAACCCCTCTATAGACAAAGATGGCTTGGCTCTTAATATTGATATGGACAACAATGCGCTGGATTTTGAATTGGCAAAAAGTGTTGGGGAGTATTTCAGATTGAATACTTTACAAATGGAAAACATTATTCAAGAAGTCATACAAGTTACAAGCAACTGGAAAACAATAGCCACCGAAATAGGAATTTCTAGAGCAGAGTTGGAAATGATGGAAAAAGCTTTTAATCTTAAGCTATAATTCATGTAAGATCTTTGTTTTGAAGCTAAGATTATTTCTTTGAAAAAAATATTTTCAATATTACTAAGTTGAAAGTAAAACTTAAGTATTTTTTTTTTATAAATTTGATTAACAACGATTTAATAAACAGAAACATGGCACTTAAAACTGGACCAAAAAGAATAGCAAAATCTACTGGACAACCTGATAAACGTCAACGAGATAATAAAGACATACCAGGTAACACGCCTTCACTAAAACCTCCTATAAGGAAATCTTAATACGATTTTTGGTTTTTGAAATAGGAATATTATAAGTTGTAATAGCAGTTTTTTATACCTGCAAATAATGATATACCTAATTTGTTTATTTGAAAAAAACTTAATTGAGTTTCAATTTTTGTTTTGTCCCCCAAAAACAAGTATCACTCCTATTCATTCTATTTTTATTAAGAAAAGATATTTGGGTAGTTTATTAAATTCACTCAGATGATTAATTAAAATTGATCAATATAACTAAAATTTGGATCTTGCTGATTACTATTTTTCTTTGCTTTGTTGCGGTGAAAATGTATAAAAAGCTTTAAAAGCTTTTGAGAAATTAGAAAGATCTTTATAACCGCACTTTGTTGCCACTTCGCTAATTGTGATATTTTTATCTTTCAAAAGTGATTTTGCAAATTCCATACGTAATTTTATAATGTAATTTTTTACAGTGTAACCGAAATGTTCTTTAAATCCCTTCTTAAGTTTAAACTCATTCAAAGATGTCATCCTTGAGAGGTCAGTTAATTTTGGAGCTTTTATGAAATCATTATCAATTATTTGTTTTACTTTTTCCAATTTTATTAAGTCATCATTAGAAATTTTATAACCTAATTTCTTATCATCTCCTAGAGCTTCAATTTGATGCAGTAAGAGTTCTCTTGTTTTACTTTCAATAAAAATCTTTTTTAAACCATCTTTCCTTTTACAATTTTTCATTTCTGAAATTATCCATTGAATTGCTGGAGTGAGCGGTAAGTACTCAGTGCTCAGGTATGAAGGTTTTTTCTGTAATAGGTTTTTAGAAAATTTATCGTGTATTGTATAATCTTGACTGATTATTTTAAGATAATAATCTTTAGAGATAATGATTGAAAAGTAATTAACTTTCTCTAATGCAGGTACTTTAAAAACACCTTTTAAATTAGTTGTGTAGAATAAATTATGTGTGTTTGCTTGAGAAGATTTTTCAGTACCTAAATTTTCAATACATCCTTCCACATTGTTACAGAATATAAAGTTCATCACAACCGATTCTCTATTCATCTCAAAATTAAAAATTTCTGGCCTTGTAAAATACATTTGTGTATCTAAAATTACAATAGCATTACTCATTAAATAATAATTTATTATCGCTTCTAAATCTGCGGTTTTAATATTTATTGCCCCTTCTTTTGAGCGAGTTTTTTCACTGTAGTTTAGGTCCATTTGAATTTCAAATAGTGAAGTGTGCTGTGATAATAGATGTGATTTTATTTTCATAAGTTAATCCGTTTTTACCAAATAATAATCCGTTTTAGACAATTTATTTAGACTAAATATAAATAGTTTTGCAGCAAATTTATTTATAATTAGTCTAATTAAGCTATGTTCAACTACAAAATTTTATTTTTTATTTTTTTATCTCTTTCCAGAATTGCTTGTTTTTCTCAAGAAAATAGCACTGTTACCGTAAGAGGACAGGTAACTGCAAGTTCTACTCAAACGATACCTTTTGCAAGCATTACGATTGAAGAAGTTGATTTGAAGACAGCAGCCGATGAAAATGGTAATTTTAGTATAAAAAATGTAAAACAGGGTAATTATACTTTAAAAATTACTGCTGTTAGTTTTACTACTGTAAAAAAACAATTTATAGTTTTTGGTGATAAGGATATCAATGTTTCTATTCGAATGGAAACTGAAACAAATGAATTAGAAAGCGTTACAGTATTAGGGCGTAGCGCAACGGAAAAAATAAATAAGCAAGCCTATAGCGTAACTGCTATCGATGCAAAGAAATTACACAATTCAACACTCGATCTTTCTCAGGCATTAGATAGGGTTTCTGGTGTCAGAGTACGAGAAACAGGTGGTGTCGGATCTCAATCGGAACTTTCTATAAATGGTTTTCGAGGCAATCAGGTGAAGTATTTTATTGATGGTGTGCCAATGGATAATTTTGGATCTTCTTTCCAACTTAATAATATTCCAATTAATCTTGCAGATCGAATTGAAGTATATAAGGGTGTTGTACCAATTTGGCTTGGTGGTGATGCGTTAGGAGGGGCAGTAAATATTGTGACCAATGGAAAGCCAAGAACATATCTGGACGCTTCGTATTCTTTCGGTTCTTTCAATACACACAAAACAACTGTTAATGCAGGTTATACGGCGAAAAGTGGGTTAACTGCAGAAATTAATGCATTTCAAAATTATTCAGATAATAATTATTGGGTCAATGTTGATGCTGCTGATTTGAATACTGGAGCGTATTTTCCTAATCAACGAGTTAGAAGGTTTCATGATAGATACCGTAATGAAACCGTAATTCTTAATGTTGGATTAACTGGAAAAAAATATGCGGAAAAATTACTTATTGGTTTTACAGCAGGAGAAAATCAAGCAGATATTCAAACTGGAGCACGAATGGTCAGTGTTTTTGGAAAAATGTATCGTAAAGGGAATATTTTGATGCCAACTTTAAAATATCAAGTAAAGGATTTTTTTACGAAAGGTTTAGATTTTAATTTGACTGCAAATTATAATTTCGGACAAGAACAAAATATTGATACTTTAAATAGACGCTATAATTGGTTTGGAGATTATAAGCAGTATGATGGTGATGGAGGAGAGCGCAGTCGCACCTTGCGTATATTCAAAAATAATAATGGAGTCGCAACTGCAAATGCACTGTATCATGTAGGCGAAAGACATTCGTTTATGCTGAATAATACTTTTACAACATTTGATCGTAAAGAAAGTGATGAATTAGTTCCAGAATCAACAAAATATAAGCAACCTAAAAAAACACAAAAAGATATTCTTGGTGCCGGTTACAAGTTCAATTATAATGGAAAATGGAGTACTTCTGTTTTTACGAAATATTACTATCTAAATACGACCTATTCTAGAAGTTACAACCCTACAGGAAATACTGGTGATATTGCTTATCAAGAATATGTTGATAATCGCACTTCTCTAGGTTATGGTGCTGCAAGCAGCTACTACCTCAAGCAAAATTTACAAATTAAAGGTTCATTTGAGAAAAGTTACCGTCTTCCTAGTCCTGAGGAAATTTTTGGTAATGTGAATAATAATCTAGAAGGTAATGTTGATTTAAAACCTGAATCAAGTAACAATTTCAATTTAGGGTTAAGTTATCAAACTAGTTTTAAAACGGTTAATTCGCTATCGTTCGATATGAATCTTTTATACAGAGATGCCACAGATTTTATTCGACCAACATTGAATTTAAATCAAACTATGCAAAAAAATGTAAATCAAGGTCGAGTCACTAATTATGGAATTGATGGTGAAATTAGATACTCATATACCAATAGATTTACTGCGGGTGTAAATATGACTTACCAAAACTTACGAAACATGACTAAGTATGAACCAAACCAAAATTATGTTTCTTCTTTTTACAAAGATAGAATTCCGAACATGCCCTTTCTTTTTGGAAATGCTGATGCAACCGTTTATTTCTATGACATGTTTAAAAAAGGAAACAATTTATCCCTTGGCTATAATTTTTTATATGTAAACAAACATTATTTGTCTTGGCCCAGTCAAGGAAGTAAGGATAGTAAGTTAGATATACCAACACAATTCAATTCTGATTTAAATGCTGTTTACACTTTTGCAAACGGCAAGTATAATTTAGCTGTTGAATGCAAAAATATATTTGATAATAAGCTTTATGATAACTTTTCACTTCAAAAACCCAGTAGGGCATTCTATATCAAGTTCCGCTATTTTTTTACTAAATCAAATAAATAATTTTAATACATAATAAGTAATAACATGAAAAAAAGAAACACATTAGCCATTTTAGCAACAGTACTTGCTCTTACATTATTTTCTTGTAGCAGTGATACGAATTCACCAACTACAGCCCCAGACGGAGGAACAAACACAGGAAAAACTAAATATATCATTACAGCAACAACTGGCGCAACCGGTATTGCAGATTATCTATTAACTACAGATGATATTACTACTGGATCTATAACTACTACAGGGAACGGTTTAGAGCAGGACGGAACATATCGTTATTATATTACAGCTCAGAATAACTTTTTTAGTTTACTTTACGGGCAAGGTAACCCAGGTGCTGTAACAACATATAATTTAAGTTCCGAAGGAAATTTAGTCAAAAAGTCAGATTTTCAAGCAGAAACAGTACAGGTTTTTACTGCAGTAAACAAAGACATTTTGACAATAAAAGTACCCAGAAGTGGAAACGCTTCTATTGCTTCAATGTTTAGAATCGATGCTGAAAAATCACTTATCGTTGGCGAAGCACAACAAGACACTAAAATCTTAGCTGGAAATGGTGAAAGAGCATTTTACACTTGGGCGACCCAAGTTGGCGATAAAGTGTATATGCCCTATATGAGTATAAAAGGTGACGGAGTTGATAATTTTGGAACGGTATATCCTGATAGTACTTGGGTCGCTGTATACAATTACCCTGAATTGAAATTAGAAAAAGTAATCAAAGATAACCGAACAAGTTACCTTGGATCTTATTTCACGAATGGATTATTTCAAGACGAAAATGGTGATGCTTATGGTTTTTCAGGAGCAATTGCAACGAGTAATTCGGAATTAAAATCTACAAAACCTTCAGCTGTAATTAGAATCAAAAAAGGAACTACTGAGTTCGATCAATCTTATTTCTTTAATATTGAAGAAAAATCAGGAGGATATAAAATTTCCTCTACCAATTACATCTCTAAAGGTAAATTTTTATTATTAATGTACGGTACACCAGGTACAAAAAAAGGAACAGTAAAATTGGCTGTTGCTGATGTTTACAATAAAACTTTTACTTGGGTAACTAATGCACCTGAGGTTTTAACATCCGCGACAAGTCGTTACAATATCGTTACAGAAGACGGTAAATCTGCTATTATCGGTCTAAATACACCTGAGGGTAACTGGATTTACACCATTGATGGTACTACAGCTGTAGCTAATAAAGGTAAAAAAGTTGAGGGAGGTAACATTACTGCTATCGCTAAATTAAAATATTAAACTTGATTTATTAACCGCAGGTAAATTTCGTTGCTTGCGGTTAATATTATTAGCTCAAACATTTTAAAACAGAGACTTTATTAAAATTGATGATATTTTTCTAGTTTCAACTCTTTATTTTCAAGTTGATTGAATCCACATCAAAATATTTAGAAATACAGTTCAAAATCTTATTTTACAAAAACTCAATAAGAATAATTTATAATAATTATGAAAAATTTTAAAACCGTATTCATTTTACTGATACTATTAATAAGTACTTCAACAACTGTTGCTCATGCTTTGTTTGTTGAAACTAATGGGACAGGTAAAATTGGGCAATCTCAAAAAATTCTTATCTATTACAAAGAACCCAGTGATCCAAAAAAAGAGCTTATTAAAGACTGGTGGTCCGATACTAAAGATTTTACATTATGGTTGATACAGCCTGATGGAACTAAAGAAAAACTGTCTACTAATCAAGAGAATGATCATTTTACAGCTTCCTTTTTGCCAACTCAAAATGGAAATTATTATGTGGCTGTTCATCATACAGTTGAGAGTTTAGCGGGTAACATACAATATCAATTTAATGCTTCAGCAATAGTTAAAGTTGGCAATCCTGATACTGTTTCAAATCAAGATAAAATTTCTGATCAATTACTGATGTTCAAAACTAATTCTAGTTCTAAAAAAGAACTTTCGATAGCTATTGTAAACAATGGTGTATTATTAGCTGATACTTACGTTACTGTAGTTGCACCTAGTGGGTGGGGAAAAGGATTAAAAACGAACGCAGAAGGTGTGATTAGTTTTACACCTGAGTGGACAGGTTTGTATCTTTTTGAAACCAGTGTGAAAGAAAATAGTACTAATCAAGAATATACAAAAAGAGAACGTATTATTACAACTACTGTAATTTTTAAATAATATAAACTGTTGGCTGTAATTTTATAAAAACTATCGCTGCCAACAGTTTTCTCTTTTTATTTTATGAGATTAAGTCCTTTAAAGCTTTTCTAATATAAGAAAGTAGTAAATCTGATTTGTAAAAATAAATACAATGGTATCATTATCAATCTTTTTTGCCTTAATGGGCTTTTATATGTTATACAGCACCAGTAAGCGTGCAAAATTAATACTGCAATATAGTTTTCAAAAATGGATAGCTAAAAACCCAAAAAAAGGAAATACTATTGGTCTAAGTTTATTACTATTTAGTTTACTAATAAATATACTTTCTGTAGGCTTTGGATCTGGTATTTTTTCTTCTTTGGTTAACATAATGACTATGGGAAGTTTAGTTGTGTTAATCTCTCCACTTCGTTTTTTTAATATCTCCGCACTATTAATTATTGCTATAGTATGTTTTGGAGTCGAATTTTTAATTTCTTAGAATTACTATGCCAGCAAATAAAAAAGAATTATCAACGCCAGTACAACGCTTTTCAAAAATAACCGCTGGTTTCATTGGTGGTTTTATACTAACTCAATCATTCCATTTGTTTTTGGCTTTGTGGTGGGATAAGCCTAATGCGATAATGACACTTCGTTATGCTGGGTTTATACTTTGGTGTGTGCTCTTAATCTTGGCTTTTTTAGCAAATAATGGTTGGAAAGTTTGGGGAATTTACCTCATTCTAAGCCTTGTTTTTATTGGGCTAATTTATTATAAACAACCTTTCACTATTTAATTTAAGATTTTATGTCTAATAACAGAATATATAATGTTATGTTTCATACGCATACTATTAGTGGCATTATTATAAGTGCTGCATTGTATGTAATTTTTTTTACAGGATCGATCTCTTTTTTCAAAGAGGAAATTCAGGCTTGGGAAAATAATGAAACTTCGATTAAAGGAGATTACTTTGGTCAAGCTAGTTTTGACAGTATCTTAAAAAATATTGAAAAAGAATATGAATTAAAAAGTAAAGATGTTAGCATTTTTTATAATTCGGGTCAACATGCTTTTGTGTCATTATCAGAATCGAAAGATACTTCGGATAATAAAGTCAAGAATGAAGGAGCTGAAAAAAAAGGGGGGAAATCAGGTAAGTCTAAAGGGAAAAGACCCAAAAGAGTTTTCATTAAAACAGATTTGGTGAGTAATGAATTTCAGAGTCAAGAAAGATCGTATAACTTAGGTGAGTTTTTCTATCGATTACACTTCTTTGCTCAGCTAAATTTTTACGGAGTTTCCGGTTATATATTCGCTGGATTTGTTTCGTTTTTCTTCCTGTTTGCTATTTTAACAGGTGTAATCGTGCACTGGAAAAAAATAATTTCGAGCTTTTATGTTTTTAGACCTAAAGAAAAATGGAAAACAGTCTGGACAGATGCTCACGTTTCATTAGGAATGATTGGACTTCCGTTTCAGTTCATGTTTGCAGTTACTGGTTGTTATTTAATAATAGCCTACTCTATAATGTTGCCTCCTGTCAAATCTGTATTGTTTAATGATGATTCGGAAGCTTTTGAAAAAGTAGTTTACGCAAAAAATAATACCGAATATGATTTTAAAAAAGATCCACTAACTAAAACAGTTTCTTATACCGCATTTGTAAATCAAGTAACAAAAAAATGGCCAAATCTAAAATTAACACGGGTTCAAATTTTTAATTTTGGAGATGTAAACATGCATATTAAGGTTACAGGTCAACCAAAATACAATGATAAGTTTCTCGCTGGTGAAGGCTATATAACTTACAGAGCTTTAGATAACAAAGTTGTAGACCAAAAAGATCCGTATGCTGCTTCCACTTCCTATATTGATGGTAGCTCTAGTATTTTACAAAGACTACATTACGGTGATTATGGAGGTTATGGTTTAAAAATCATTTATTTTATACTTGGTCTTGTTACTTGTTTTGTAATTATATCGGGCGTCTTAATATGGTTGGTTGCTCGTGATAAAAAGAATATACCCGAGTATAAAAGAAGATTTAATATTTGGTTAGTTCGTATTTATATGGCAATTTGCTTAAGTATGTATCCAATTACAGCAGTGACTTTTATTATTGTTAAATGTCTGAATGGCTACGAAATAGATAAAAAAACATTAATTTATAGTGTGTTTTTCTGTGGTTGGCTTGTATTAAGTACATTATTTATTATCAAAGGAGATAATTATTTCACGAATAAAGTTTCATTGATTTCAGGAAGTATTCTTGGTTTTCTGGTACCTATTTCAAATGGTATTATGACTGGGAATTGGCCTTGGGTAACTTGGCAGAAAGGATATATTCAAATTTTCGTAATGGATGTTTTTTGGGTTGTTCTTTCTTTGACTGCTCTAGCCATCGTTTTTAAATTGAAGCCTAAAATAGAATTTGTAAAATAGGGATTCATTTTTGAAAATGTATGATCACATTTGGCTTATTATTAATATTTATTTTAAATATTAAGCTGTACAATTGAGTTAGGATAGAATAAATTTATCAGAACTCGCCAAAGAGTTGGGAGTCACAGCACCACAGCTTTATAAATAGCGTAAAGAGTTCGAGGGATTTGGAGAAGGAAGTTTTCCTGGGAAAGGAAATTTAAAACTCACTCCCGAGCAAGAAAAAAATTCCACGGAATGGAGGCGACTCTAGCAGTTAATATCTTACTATTTTTCACACTTACATTCGTTTCTTGCATAATACTCATTGTGTTTTCTTCCATCGTACGTGTGGGACATGAGACCAAAAATACCGAAGTGAGAAACATAATTGGAACTAATTTTAAAACATGATTTTTCATAAAATATGATTGGGTTTCATATTTCTATTGTGTCTCAAAAACGCATTTAAAGTTGGGTCACAACCCTTTACTAAATAGTTAAGCAATTGTAAATCAATAAAAAATAGCTATTCTACTTTATAAAAGTAAAATAGCTGTGAATAAAAAGGCGAAAATTTATTTTAATTTTGGAGCAGAAGGGATTGTATTTTATCAAAAATAGCAGTGTTTTGATAGGTACCGATAAAAGTTTCGGCAGCTGGCCCGTAAGCGAAAACAGGAACCAGCACTGCGGTATGATCATTTGTACTAAAGTTGCCATGCACGGAACCTTTTTCAATATTTCCATCTATTAGAGACAAACCGCCTGTTTCATGATCAGCAGTTACGATAAGTAAAGTTTCATTGTTATTGTCAACATATTTCATGGCTAGGCCCACTAATTGATCAAAATCCAGAAGTTCGCGAACTACATAATCCAGTTCATTTTTATGTCCTCCGTAATCAATTTGTGCTCCTTCTTCCATTATAAAAAATGGTTTTTTAGATTTGGAAAAAGTCTCAATTGTTTTTGTAAAAGCCTTGGATAAAAAATCACATCTTCCGTCTTTTTTAGATACCACTGCTCCATTATCAGCTATTACAAATTTAGTGTTGCTAATACTGTCAATCATACTAAATTTATCCGAAAAGGTATATCCTTTTTCTTGTAATTGCTTTGCTAAATTATTGCCATCTTTTCTATTTATAAATTCTTTTGTCCCTCCTCCTATTAAAATATCCGTTGGATACGTTAAAAAATCTAAAGCAATGGCTTCATTAAAACTTCTATCGGTTTGTTTTGCATAAAATGCAGCTGGAGTTGCGTCAGTTATATTTCCCGAAGAAATTAGGGCCGTTTGAAAATTGTTTTTAACTAATTTTTGTATGATAGATACTAAAGGTTTTCCATTTTCATCAACACCAATAAAACGATTGTTTGTTTTATGTCCAGTTGCCATAGCTGTTGCTGCTGCGGCAGAATCTGTGATATAACTATCGGAGGCATTTGTTATTGAAAATCCTTGTACTGGCATGTTCAAAATATTCAATTGCCCTTTGTTTGCTGTATAACCAGCATAAATTTGGGTTAAACCCATTCCGTCACCTATTAATAGTATAATGTTTTTAGGCTTTTTTACTTTGGCGAAAGCCAAGTCTTTTTTAGGTATGTAGGTTTCGTAAAAATCGGTGTTTTTATAACTATTCGCTTTTAAATCAGTTATGAACTGCACTAATTTAGTGGTATTATCTGTCGCAATATAGTCTACATCTAAATTCATTAAAGCGATCCAAGTGTTGACATTGTCTTGGGTAGACCAGAATCTAATCTTCTTGTGTTGCTCGTGTACACTATTAATAATAGCCTCAATTTTTTCGGAATCTGATGCTGCTAGAACGCCCTTACCGTTCCATACAGTATGATTTTTTAAATCCTCGCTGATCATTTCAATACGTGCTAATTGCTCGGTAGTGTATATTTCGTTTATCCTACCATCAAAAGAAATATAAGATGGATAATTTTTCCATAAAGACGGATCTGGTCTGTTGCCCGAAATTATGATTTTTAATGATTTATTATCCGTTATTTCAGGATATATCTCTAATTGTTGTACAATCATTTGTAAGCTAGGCACCGCATCCGACTTTACATCAATCATTAAAATTAATGGTTTGTCATTTGGGTATACTTTACCTTTTAACGCTTTTATTTTAGAGACAAGTGGTTCTAAATATTGCTTTTTTAGCGTGCTATTTAGTGTAATATCTGCTAAGGTGTGTGCAACAAATAAATCATTATTTGATAAAAACACATCTGCTTCAATCACACCTACTTCGTTGGTATAAGCGGCAATAAACGGAAGGGCGTTTGCGTAATCATTATGTGAATGGATATTAGAAGAAGTGTACTGGTGCACTTGCGCAAATAAGAAAATAGGAAAGCAAAGAAGGATAATTATTTTTTTCATTAGAGTAATATTTATGTAGCTACAGAGATTAAATAGCACAGGTTTTGAATAAAAAACCAGTCTATTTACTTAAAAAAGACTGGTTTTAAAGTTTAAAAATACTATTGTTTTATGCTTTACACCTGCGAGATTACAACAAACCCGCAGGGTAAAGACTTACAACAAAAACAAAACTGAAATTAGTGATTACCAACCTTGATTTTGCGTAAGCGTGCCCTTGCTTACAGCAATTTCATCTGGTGGTATTGGCCATACGCTGTGTATTGCTGGATTAAAATTACGAGCTGGGTAAATCACTACTCCATTATAATCGTGAAGCGGTTTTGCATATGTTGCTTGTGCATCTCCCCAACGCACAAGGTCAAAATGTCTGTCTGTCCATTCTCCTGCTAGTTCACAACGTCTTTCTCTTTTTAAGTCGGTCATTGTTGCTCCAGAAATACTGGCTAAACCGGCACGATTGCGAATCATATTTATTTCGGTGTCGGCATTTTGACCTTTCATTAATTTCGCTTCAGCCATCATCAATATTACATCTGCATAACGTAATAACGGAACATTTAATGCCGTCGATGGTTTGTCTCCATTGGCATTTACATAGCGTGTATCAACACTACCTGAAGTAGTTTTAGGAAAACTAAATGGATCCATATACTTCTTGAATTGCATTCCCGTACGATTACTAGAACTCACTTGGTAAGAACCTTCATTGAAAGTAACTTCGGTACCGAAGTACGTGAATTTATCTCCTTTTTTCAAAATAGTTGCCGAAAGTCTCTTATCATTAGCAACGTAAGTGTCCAATAGTTCTTTAGTAGGATAAAAATTCCCCCATCCATTATAAGCACCCCATCCTTTGTCTTCAAGACAAACTCCCGGAAAGATAGAGCCTAAAGTAGTATTAGCGGCACTTGAAGTTGCAGACCAAATATATTCAGAAGACCAGTTATTAGAAATTTTGAAAACATCCTCAAAATTAGTTAACAAAGCATGCTTGCCACTTTTCATTATTAAATCGGCATATTTAATCGCATTATCATAATCTTTAGCATAAAGTGAAGTACGCACTATATACCCCCAAGCAGCAGTTTTATGCGCACGTCCATAATTATCCGCACTTAACTCATTAAAATAAGGAAGTAAATCTGCAGCTTTGATTAAATCAGCTGTGATGTAAGCATAATTCTCTGCTACATTTTTGGCACGCGGAATAAAAATATTAGTAGGATCTTCACGATCTTGAATAGGTATTCCCGCACGCTCGTCACCATAACGATAAGCCAATTCTAAGTGCATTACAGCATGGTTAAAATAGGCTTCGCCTAACATTCTGTTTTTTGTAGGTTCGTCAATCGTAATGTTTGGAATATTGCGAATCACATCATTACAACGCTTCATTATTTCGTAATGAACTTTCCAGATATCTTTAGTATCAGATTCAGACCCGTCTACAATAAAATTCTTAATACGCTCTGCATTTTGCCTTGGTTTAGTTCCAATATCATCACTGGCATTATTGAGCCAAAAAAATCCTCTACCATACATATTATCATCATTATATAGAGCATAAATTGAATTTACTCCTGCTTTTGCATCAGCAGCTGTTTTCCAAAAATTCCCTGTAGATGGTGCTCCTTGCGGTATTTGATCCAATTCATTTTCGCAGCTTAATGTTGCAAAAAAAAGTCCTAAACCGATAAATAAAAAACTAATTTTTTTCATTTTACTTCTATTTTATTATTTTCTTTAAAAAGATAAATTGATACCTGACATATAAATTCTAGATAATGGATAACGACCTAAATCCATTCCGAAATTGTTTAATCCTACTTCAGGATCCATACCTGAATATTTTGTAATGGTAAACAAATTTTGCGCAGAGACATACACTCTTAATTTTACTTTATCATTAAATAATTGGTTGTCAAAAGTATATCCTAGTGATACATTTCTTAATCGTAAGAAAGAGCCATCTTCAATATAAAAATCTGAAATTCGACCAAAATTATTATTATTGTCTTTTGATGATAGAATAGGAATTGATGTATTTGTGTTTGTAGGTGACCATGCATTTTTTGACTCAGCTAACAAGTTATACCCAGGAAATGAAGCATTAAGTCCTGTATGTTTCACAGCATTGAAAACGCTATTTCCAGCTACACCTTGCAAGAAAATATTCATATCAAACCCTTTGTAATTTAAATTTGCATTAAAGCTGTACGTTGTTTTAGGAAAAGGATTTCCTAAAACGATTCTGTCGCTATTATTAATAAGACCATCACCATTAATATCTTTAAACTTAATATCTCCAGCTACAGCATTGGGTTGGTATTTGACACCTGTACTGTTTACATAATTGTTCACTTCATCTACAGATTGAAATAATCCGTCAGTTGAAAATCCGTAGAACGAATTTAATGCACTACCTACCTCATAAACATTTGCAATTGGTAAACTACGCACACGTGCTCTACCTTGAGGTTCAAAATAAGTCAAATCGTCTTTAATTGAAACTACTCGATTTTTTAATGTAGATGCGTTAATTGTAAAGTCCATTTTAAAATCCCCAATTGATTCTCTGTAATTCAAACTTAACTCTACTCCTTTATTTTCAACTTTTCCTGCATTTACAGTCTGCCCTTCATTTGCACCAGCAAGCCCTGGTAACTGATTATTAACCAACATGTCTTTATTTGTTTTCACAAAAACATCAATAGTACCACTCAATTTATTTTTTAATAAACCAAAATCAAGCCCTAAATTAGTTTGCTCAGAACTCTCCCAAATTAAATCTGGATTGGACAATTTCCTTTCGGCGTACCCATAGTTTATTATAGGTGTGTCACCAAGTAAAGATGTCGTTTGCGTTAACGGAACACTGAATTCATACGGTTGTAAGCTTCCTAAGTTTCCTATTTGCCCCCAACTAGCACGTAACTTTAAATTAGAAACAATATTCTTACTATTTGCCATAAACCCCTCATTAGAAATTAACCAACCAGCTGACAGTGATGGATATACTTCCCAACGATTAGCAGAAGTTAATTTTGAAGTTCCATCTCGGCGTACAATTCCAGAGAATAAATACTTATCAGCATACGAATAATTTAATCTCCCAACGTAAGAAATCAATAATTGGTGATTTCCATTTGCACCCAATTGTCTAAAATCTTTACCATTCACTAAATAGCGTTGCGATGGATCTTCGTTATCAAAACCAGTTGCCGATATTTGGAAGTATTCTTGCTTGGTATCTTGATAAGTATATCCTCCCAACACCGTAAAACTATGCTTTCCTATTTTTTTATCAAATGTCAAAGTTTGTTCACCTAATATATCGGTTAAAGTCGTCGAAGACTGAATCAGTTGGTTAAAATCGAAAATTTTCCCAGGCTCAGTAACTTTAGATAGAAATTGTTTACTGTTGTCTTCAATTCGAGTAATACCCCAATTAGATTTAAAAGTAAGACCCTTAACTATTTCCCATTGAGCATAAGGGTTAATTAGAATTGTGCTAATAGGATTGCTATTGTCTAATCTTTTTAAATAAGCGACAGGATTGATAACATCACCATAAGAACCTATATATTTATTTGGCACACCACCAAATTGACCAGATCCATCCTGCTTGTAAACAGTAGCATTAGGTGGATAAAATATAGCCGATAGTATGGCACCCACATAACCGTCATTTGTATTTGCTGTTTGCCCGTTCCTCAATGAGTAAGTAATATTTTCACCAATCGTGAAGTTAGGTGTAATTTTAAAAGACGAGTTGGCTCTAGCTGTATATCTTTCAGAAAATGTATTTAGTAAAATCCCTTCATTTTTACGGTATCCTCCAGAAATAAAGAAGTTGGATTTTTCGCTACCTCCATCAACAGAAAGCGTTAAGTCATTAATATTTCCTTTTCGAAATATTTCATCCATCCATACTGTATTTGTAGTTCTAGCAGACGGTTCTTGATTTGGATCAAAAGCGGCAACTCGAGGCAAACCAGCATTATCCGTTGCTGTATTCATAGCATCAGCATACTCCGCCGCATTTAAAGCTTCTAATTTTTTAGCTACATTTTGATAACCCGCTTGATAATTCACGTTAACACGCACGCGATCACTACTTCCTTTCTTTGAAGTAACTAAAATCACACCTCCCGAAGCACGAGCTCCGTATATTGCTGCAGAAGCCGCATCTTTTAACACACTTATTGATGCAATATCATTTGGATTAATATCATTAAAGGAACCACTATAAATAATTCCGTCTAAAACGACTAAAGGAGATTCCGCATTTATTGAACCTACACCTCTA
Organism: Flavobacterium frigidarium DSM 17623; assembly: GCF_000425505.1. GTDB lineage: Bacteria > Bacteroidota > Bacteroidia > Flavobacteriales > Flavobacteriaceae > Flavobacterium > Flavobacterium frigidarium. The sequence goes on from NZ_AUDO01000004.1 coordinate 60,461, forward strand.
ATATTTATTGTAGGCGGAGCCATCGGGTCTCCCCCATTATTAATTACCGTAACCCCAGCAACAGTTCCTTGTAATAATTCGGCTGTTGAATTGTAAGTTCTACTTGACGATTCTTTCATGGACACACTAGAAACAGCGCCAACAACTTGAGACTTTTTCACACTACCATATCCCATAACTACAACTTCATTAAGTTGCTTCATATCAGCCACTAATCGTACACTTAGAACTTTATTTAATTCATTTACGGGAACTTCTTGCGTAATGTATCCAATATAAGAAAACAGTAGTGTAGCTTCATCAGCATTGACCGTAAGACTAAAAGATCCATCAAAATCAGTCACAGTGCTAACATTAGCGCCTTTAACTTTGATACCTACCCCAGGTAAAGGCATTCCGTCATCATCACCGTAAACAACTCCGGTAATAATAATTTTTTCTAGATCTATTGCGCCTACCTTTGAACTTTTTTTAATGATAATGTTATTACTATTGACAATTTCGTAGCGAAGAAATAGATTTGAACAAATTTTATTGAGTGCTTGTTCTAAAGTAACATCATTTAATTGTAAAGAGATTTTTTGGTTCGTATTAATTTGGTTCGTTTCATACATAAAATGTACATCAACTTGATTTTCAATTCTCTGGAAAATATTTTTTATACTTTCATTCTCTACTTTTAATGTCACTCTGTTATTACCATCAATAGTTGCCGCTTTTGTTGTTATTCCGATAAAAAATAAACCGACAAAGAGGATTAATTTTGCCAATACGGATTTTTTAATACCTTGATGATTTTTGGCATACCGCATTTGTTTTTCATTCATAATCTTAAGTTTTAAATTTTAGTTAGGTTGTTCATGATTTTATATAATTATTCTACGTAGCATTTCTTAGTATTCTATTTTAGCTGTGCTAAATGCACAAGCAAGAGGTTCTCTTTTTCGAGTAAAAGTTACTTTATAGTGTAAACACCTGCATCCAATTTATAAGTAGCATTGATAATATTGCACACTAAATCAATAACTTGATCTGCTGGAAGCGCTTTGAAATAGGCATTTATCTTTAGATTATTCAAATTTTTATTTTCAACTTTTATAACCACATTATAATTGCGATTTAGTGTAGCGATTACTTCCGACAAAGGCGTTTCATCAAAAACCAAAATATTTTTTCGCCAAAGCGATACTGTATTTTTTGCGACACCATTATAAGCTTGAAGTTTGTTGTTATGCCCATTTAAAACTACTTTTTGACCTGGAGTCACATACACATTCTCATTAGTAAAAGTTGATTTAACATTTACTTTTCCAGTTACTACAACTACTTCTTGTTTTAATTGGTCAGGATAAGCTTGTACATTAAAACTAGTTCCTATCACTTTTGTGTCCATTTTATCTGTGTGAATTATAAATGGATGAACTTTGTCTTTGGCTACATCAAAAAAAGCTTCTCCAGATAGATAAACTTCGCGGGTATCGCCTTTAAACTCGGTTGGATATTTTAAAGTACTGGCTGCATTTAACCATATTTCGGAACCATCACTCAACGTTATCTTGGTGCGTTCCCCTCTATTAGTAGTGTATTCTCTATTACTGAATAATGAAGTGGAAAATATAAAAAAAGAAAAGAGCCCCAGCAATACTAAAAACGAAGCGGCCACAGTCCAACTTTCTTTTGATATAAAAAATGAATTATTACTCTTTTTGATTGCTGCGATTTCTTTTTTTATCTTAAGATCACTAGAGACAATAATCTTTTGATTTTCTACTATTGGTTCAGGATTTTCATACCAACTATCCCAAAGTACCTGTCCTTTTAAAGTTGACTTTCCTTCTAAAAAAAATTTTATATCTTGATGTAATTCTTCTGGCATTATAGTTTGTTTATTGCTTTAATAGTATGTCCCCGAAATTGTAGTTTCTGGTAGGTTTGTAAGGTTACGCTTGTGTTATCAAATAGATATTCACTAAATGAGAAATAGCCTTTTAGTTAAACTCTCCTAAATAGGAACGCATAAACTTAAGCGAGTACGAAATGTGGTATTTGACTGTTTCCATCGAAATATTAAGTTCTTCAGCAATTTCTTTATTGGTATATTGTTTAAACCTACTCATGACAAAAACTTCTTTAGCTTTTTTAGGTAGTAATGAGGTGGCCTTATCAACAGCTTGCTGCAGTTCATCATGAAAGATTGATTCCATAGTGTTGTTACTGTTAACAGTTAATGTATTACTGTCTAAAACTTCTTTTATATATTGATCGGTTATAGTGTGCGCTTTTATATAATCTAAAGTGACATAGCGCACAGAGGTATAGACATAAGCAGAAAATTTCTTTTGAATAACTAAGACTTTGCGTCGTTCCCAAATTGTAGTAAAAACTTCCTGAACAATTTCTTCAGCAATGGGGATAGATTTCATCCTGACACAGACGAATCGAACAAGTAAATCTCGATACCGAAAATACAATTCGTCAAACGCTTTGTCTTTACCTTGTTTTAATAAATCAACAAGCTCTTCATCCATATATTTTTTATACATGACCGTTAGCTTTTTTATTATCTGTTATATAAAAAACATTTTCAGAAAGACTTAACTTGGTAAATAAGTTGTCATGTATTCGTAATTTTAAAAATAACATATAATACAATTTATGGTTTTAATATATGTCTTCAAAAGTAACCGCATGGGTAGGTTCTCAAGGTTACGTTTACATTAACAAAATTGAAGGTTTATTAAACTTTTTCTTAACATTTGAGGAGTTTTACTAAACCTATCAGTCTCACTCCAGTCATTCTCTTTGCTCCAGTGGGCTGCTGCCGTCGGTATGCCTTAATGATTAAGGTGTAAGCGAAAAACTGTTTTTCGGCATCCCTACCCTTCGCAGGCACTTCACAGCCCATAAAAAAAACAGCAGCTTGAAAATAAGCAACTGTTATTTTTAGGCTGTTCCGTTCCTCAGCTCCACATGTTCATTCCTTGCGTTCGGTCAGGCTTATATAAGCAGGATAAAGCTTCATTACTTTACGCTGCGTGCCTACGCTCCACTGCATTCCAGCCCTATCCTACTTATAGCCTTCCTTTTATTAATTTGAGTTGGTACTCAAATCTCTTAGATTCATATTTTTCTCTATAAGTAAGTTTTACTAAAAAGTAACCAAAGATCTGTCAACCAGTTTATTTTCCTTTCTTCTTTTGGGGAAATATAAAAGAGGTCTCTCCTCCTTCATCCATAGCGATAAAAGCATCGAATTTCTTACCTGATTTACTTGTCATTCCTTTTAAGAGACTGGTCTTTCCTTTAGTTATCAATGCTTCCAAATCTACAAGATTGAGTTGTATGCCGCATATATTTCTGAACTGAACCCAATTACAGTTTTCGTCCTTGCATTTAACCAACTTGTCTCGAAGAATCAATTTTTGGACCTTACATTTTGGACTAATAAGCTCCGGTTGTCGCTCTACTTCTATTGCTAAATCAAGTATTTCATGAGTTAAAGACTTTGTATAAGTTTCTATTTCTTTTTGGAAGGTTGCTAAATTAGATTCATTATTCTCTATCTTTTGCAAAGCTAGTTCCCAGTTTGCAGTCAACATCACATTAGCAATATTTTTGTCTTTTACCAATTCATAGACCTTTAATCCTTTTGCTGTCGGCAGTAGTAATTTTTTATCGCGTTTAACATATTCCCTGTTAAAAAGTGTTTCAATAATGGCTGCTCTAGTGGCAGGAGTACCAATTCCTACACCTTGTATTATTTTGCGTTCCTGCTCATTTTCAATCTGATTCCCTGCGTTCTCCATTGCAGATAATAAGCTTGCTTCCGTATAAATACCTGGTGGTTTGGTTTTCTTTGCTACTATTTTTGCTGTCTTAATCTTTACTTCATCACCAATTTTTAGAGTTGGTAACTCTTGAATTGGATCCTTATCTTCATCGCTAAAATCACCTTTGATAACTCTCCAACCAGCATCTAGAATTTTGATTCCTTTTAATCCAAAATCATAGTGTGCAACCTGTAGCACAATGTTTGTTATTTCTTTAGTACAAACAGGAGAAACTGACTCTAACAATCGATAGACAATCATTTCATAAATTGCCTTCTCTCTGGCTGATAAAGCCGATGGTATTTTATCGGTGATCAATATACCATGATGATCGGTCACTTTTAAATCGTTGACGATCCGTTTATTCAACCGGTTCAATTTCATTTTACTAACTATAGCTTTGAATTTCTCCACCTCTTCTGTTATCCTTATCAACTTAGGAATTTCTTCCCACATGTCCTCAGGAATATATTTACTCCCAGTACGTGGGTAACTAATGAATTTCTTTTCATAAAGACTTTGAGCGATATTGAGCGTTTCTTCGGCTGTTAGACTTAACCTTGTGTTAGCCTCTTTCTGTAATGCAGTAAGATCAAATAATAATGGTGACTGCTCACTTATGGTTTTGGTTTCTGTGTCTATTACTGAAGCCTTTCCATGCTTAAATACTGTTTTCAATACATACTCAGCCTTTTTAACTTCATCCCATTTAAGTGTAGAAAGACTTTTAAAATCAACGTACTCTTTGTTATGCTCCAATTCAATTTGCCAATAGTCTTCAATTTTGAATGACTGATTTTCTAAAAAACGTTTGCAAATTAATGCTAATGTTGGAGTTTGAACCCGACCCAGCGAAAAAATACTACTTCCACTCGTAACAGTTAGTGCTTGCGATGCATTGATTCCTACTAACCAATCTGCACGACTCCTTCCTACTCCCGCATCATGCAAACTATCAAAGTCTTTTCCTGATTTTAGATTTTCAAATCCATTAAGAATTGCCTTTTCGGTTAACGAACTAATCCATAATCGTTCGAAAGGTTTAGAGCAGTTTAAATATTCATAGATGTATCGAAAAATAAGCTCTCCCTCTCGTCCTGCATCGGTAGCCACAATTATACTATCGCAGTTTTTAAATAGTTGATCAATTGTTTTGAGTTGTTTCAATGCCCTAAGATCACGAGTATAAGTCTTGTCTTTTTTTACTTTACGTACTGTCAATAAGAATGGATTAGGCAGTATAGGCAAAGCTTCTCTTTGAAACCCACTAATTCCATAATCTTCCGGCATAGCTAAAGCCACTAAATGCCCGAACGCCCAGGTTACCTGATATCCATTTCCCATCAAGTAACCTTCTTTCTTTTCTGTAGCTCCTAACAAGAGAGCAATCTCCCGAGCAACACTTGGTTTTTCTGCAATTACTACTTTCATCTGAACAAGTCTTTAGCATAATTACATTTTTCGCCCTTTTGATTTGGCCTCTTTGGGTTTCTCTTGTTGTTCTTGCTGCTTTTCCGTTTCAGGGCTACTTTGTTTGCTTTTATGAGGCTCTTTACTATTTTTAGTCGCCTCGTTGGTTTTACCATCAGAATTGACAGCAACTTGGGTTTTACTCTCCTCTTTTGGTTGTGCTTTCTCTTTTACTTTATTGGGATTGTCAAAAGAAAAACCTGTTTTTCCTGTATCTTTATCAAATGTGATGTATCCTTGGTATTCTTTGCCTTTCTTATCAACCAATCCACTGACATAAACCGTTTGTCCTTCCTTAAATTTTTCAAATTGCGCAGTATCCAATTCTTTCCCTCGAAAAGCTTTTGGAGCTTCAATATCTTGCTTTTCTATTTGCTTGTTACTAGTTCCTCTATCGAACAAAAACTCAACATATCGCTTATCTGCATTAAACTGTACCGAAGCATTAAATGGTTCTCCCTTTTTTGAAATCATACCTTCTAAATACAAAGGTTTTCCTTCTGACAATGTATGTTTTTGTTGATCATCAAGCTTAATGCCTTTTATTTCTTCTGGAATTTTTACGAGGGTTGTACGTAGCGCAATGAGCTCATTAGTCAATTTGTCTATGCTTATAATTGATGGAATTGTTTCTCCTGTTTTGGGATTTGTCAAATCAACCACTCGCCCCATATTTCCATTTTTAAGCAAATTATCTTTGTCTTCCTTTGTAAATTCATGACCAAAGAATTTAAAATGCAGCTGAGGTTCTTTTCGAATTCCGTGGATTGCCAATACTACATGGCCATCTTCTTTTGCTTGTAGCGATAGCCTAGCATCCATTTTAGTAATTGATGTCCCTAAATCAAGAGTAACAGGAACTAATTCATTTGTTTTGTAGCCTTTTAGTAAAGGTTCAAGGACATTCATTTTTTCAAGTCGTTCTTTAGACAAACCAAGATTAGACATTGACTTCCAATCGATTTGCTCTAGTTTGTAACGGTTTTCTCCCGCATCTGTTGCGTTCTGTGTTGCTTCCATAATTCTTGTTTTTTAATAGTTGGTAATATAATTTTAACTGCTTAATAGGCTACTTAGATGGATTTAGTATTCAGAATTACTTCTTAAAATCAGAAAAAAAATCGGAGAATAAATCACCTTGTTTATCTACACGTTTAAAATCTTTCACTCCAATTTCGGAAACATCCGCTGCAAGTTTAGCTGAGCGTGTTTTTGTCTTTTCTCTAGATTCGGTTTTGGCAAGTTCAGTTTTTTCTGTTTTCGAAAAACTACCTTTTTTGTTCAAATTATTATTTACATCTCTTTTCATAACTTTTCCATTTAAAAATTAATTTATTCGAAAGTAACTAGATATAAAATAGAGGGTTACGCCTTGGCATCTATAGGAATACCATGTCTTAAATTGTCCTTGCACCTTTCAAAGGGAGCATTAAAGCTATCTCGTATAAATTGATGCACATCTGATAATTTATAGTAGATCTTACCACTAATTGAGTAGTAAGGAAGTTTTCCCGAGGATCTATAGCGCTGTAAAGACCGATTACTAATTTTTAACATTTGTAGAAGGTCTTGGTTGTCCAGCAACTCTTCTCCATCAATTTTGTTTCTGCTTTTTTGAACATCATTGATTTGATCATTCATTAAATCAAATCGATCCATGATTCGTTCCATCCAACTTAAAAATTCCATTCTATCAATATTCATATCGGTTTACTTTAAAAATTGTACACTTACTTACTGATCTAGTGCAAATTTGTAAATGATTTAAGTAAAATTCTGCCAAGAACAACCAATTGAAAAACATTTTTTTAGTAATTCAATTAATAACACTATAGCAAGCTACATGAGCTAATAGTCAAAATTCACAGGACATTCAGGACTTAATGAAAAATGGAATACGGTTTTACCAATTGGTAATTATGGGCAAAAAAAAGCAGCGTAGAGAAACACTGTTTATGTAATACTTTGAATGTCCAGTCTTGAAATAAGGATGCATAAAATTTATCTTTATTACAGGAGATTAACTGAACCGTTACCACAACATATACCAAAGAAATGCACCATGTCTTTTAAATTATATAAAATAAAAGGAGGAAAGATATGTACCAGTTTCTGAGGTAACTCAAGGATACAATAATCATAGTTACAGCACAGTTCCTAAGTGGTTGTTTAAATTCGGTAAATTTGATTGGGAGCATTAAATATAATTTGATAATTTCACCACTATATGAACTAATTGACTTTAAGCCAATAGTAAAACTACTGGACAAGCAGAAGTATCTTTTGATATTTTTTATAAATCTTTATCCATGTAATGATCTAAAGAAGATTTTAGCTGGTCTAAAAATAAAGTGCGATTACCTGCGCGGTCTTTCATCCTATGAAATGCATGATGGATATCTCCCAATTGGACACGAAATAACAGTTGAAAAACTAAAGTAATTTTACGGATTCCGACTTTTCCATTAGAAATTGCTCCTGATGCGTAAAGGGCGTAAATTAATTCTATCAGTGCATTTTTGGATTCAGTCCAAAAAAAATCTTTGGTAGATTCGGCACTCTTTAATTCGATACCTAACTTATCTACAGGATTTATTTTTATAATTAAATAGTTATAAAGCAGTTCATCCGCTATTATACGGGAAACTTTGTAATCATAATATGTAGAAAATTGGGTATCAATCTCAAAGATAAAACTGTTAAGTCCCATATTAAAATTTATTTTTCCTAATTTAAAAAACTCGTGATCTTTATCTGTTCGTCCAGAGCGATAATACCGGTAAAAATCAGAATTACAGATATTGTGCTTATATTCCTGCTTTAGCTGTTGTAATTCATGGGAAAAATACTTATTGTACATCTTTCCTGTACTCACCGGACAAGAGGTTTCTATTCTGTACACCTTGTTGTAATAGATTAATTTACCTAGTACTTGCGGTTTTATGATTCTGAAAAACTCAATTTCTTCATTTTCATTTATAAATTGATGATTCAACATACGTTTTTTCATATCAGAAAGTAAATCCTGAAGAAAAATTATCATCCGATAGGATTCATTAATAACATGAACTGATTCCAAACTAATTTCTTGTTCTTTTTTCAGTACTCTATAAAGAGCATCCTTGTAAGTAGACTCCATAATCATAATAATTGATAATTAATTTATTTGTATATTTCATTACAGACAGCATTAAATGATTCAATCGCTTTTTCAAACATCTATTTAAATATTAGTTGTCAATATCTTTCTTCATTTGGCAATTGATTTGTAATCATTTTACAAAGTATTCATAAGTTCCATCACGTAATTATCTCTTGCCTGAACATAGAATACTTTTGCTAATATCCTAGCCCCTCTTTTCATTTTTTCAAATCAGGGTGACACTCAAAAATCTATTTTTTGATGTTGCAAATGATTAGCTCTCTTTATGGTTTGAAAGAACAGTTGCCTATACAGCTGGTATTCTTTTACCTATTTATAATCCAAACCTATTAGTTCTATGGTAGATGCATAATCCCCAAACATGGAATATACTCCATCAGCCAAATATCAGGCTTTAATTCATTTGGTATTTAATTGTTTGATTTTATCTTCTGACATTTCCAAATTGCTATGTCGCATCATTTCCACTAAAATTTCCCTTATCATTAAAACTGACAGTCTTTTTGTACACTCCTATGAACTTGATCATCCATTATAACGGAATCTCCATATCTTAACAATTTTGGAAAAACAGTTTTTTATGCTAATGTACTGTTCATTGTAATTATAGGAGGTATATCATACACTAATTCAATTTTTGGCTCTAGTTCACTGTACAGCGGATGTGAAATATATGACTTTGAAATTGGGAACTGTGTACAATAATTGTTTATGGCTGCTATTGCGGCCTCTTTCATCCGAATATCTTGTTCGAGTCCCAAGTAACCGGTTGTTCCAAAATGAAACATTTCCTTTCCTTTAATTTGTATTGTCCTACCTGTCAATTTTTTGTCTTCTGCATATAGATGTAGTACTCCTTCTTTTTTTGGTCCTGATAAAACCTCATGGACTGTGTCAATATAATTATTGTGCTTGATATTTGCCATTTTCAAATTGTTTAAGTTGTATTAAAAATAAGATATCTAAAATTCATTATAAAAATTGAAAGTTATTTCATCTAAAGCCTCAAAACTCCCAATATAACAAGTCATAGTCCCGAATTGACAACTAAAACATCCAAATTGCAACAAATAATCCCAAATTGGCAAGTGTCTTATTAATAGATGTTTATACTTTTGTTAAATTAGAAAATTTAAATCCATAAAACATGATTGCAGCACATGATTTTTATGAGAATGATTTTGCCAGATTTTGGATCTCTGGGGGCATTCTCTTTTTTGAATATAAACCTAATACTATTATTGATTTAAGGGTGGCCCAGAGCGTTGTAACCGATAGAATTCATTTTCAAAACGAATTTACTTATCCAATTTTATGTGACATTAGAGGTGTTGTAGCTACTGAGAAAGCTGGAAGAGATCATTTAGCACAGTCGGGCTCTATTTTGACGCAAGCAGTAGCACTAATTGTACATGAAAAAGTTTCCTTAATTATTAGTACTTTTTATGTAGAGATTAGTAAGCCTTCTGTACCCACTCAAATTTTCACTAAAGAAGATGACGCTTTAATTTATCTAAAAGGGTTTGTTTAGCGTTTAGTGTAAGATAAAAAATTAAAAGTTGAATCTTATGAATAAATTATATAACGAGGAGCGTATTGTTACAATTCATCAAATGTTATTTGAGATGGCACGTGGTAATTTCAACATGCGTATTCCTTTAAGTTCCAATGATGAAGAACTGCAAACGCTAGTTGTTTTAATTAATATGGTAGCAGAAGAAATGAAAGAGTCGGTTTTTCAAACTGGTTACGTTAATACACATAAGACATTTCAATTTACAGCTCTAAGCACATTTGTTTTAGATTTCTCTTTTATAATCAAGAGCTTTACATCGGAAGTTACTACCTTTTTGGGTCATTCCGAATCTGACCTGATAAACCTATCTTTGACGGATATTATTACTACAGCCTCTTTTGAACAATTTCAAGAAGTAGTTGATGCAAATAGTACTTTGCCTACAACCATTATATTAGATTTTACACCTAAAGAACATTTACCTATTTCGGTTGCCAGTAGCATTGTACGGTTATTTAATCGTTCGGAAATTATAATAAATCTGATTGCTCCTGCGCGTCAAGATCTTTATAGCCCTTTACTGTATGGGAATGAAAACGAGAAACATAATAAAACTCGAAAGGCAGATGCATTATTGATTCAAAAACTTTATGATTATATTTTAGCACACCTTGAAGAACCCCTTCCTTCCTTAAGGGTGCTTTCTTCTAAATTTGGTACTAATGAACATAAATTAAAAGATGGTTTTCGCCATTTTTTTAAGACTAGTATTTATCAGTTTTATAATCAAGAGCGTCTCAAAAGAGCTTTCTTTATGATTGAACATACTGGAATACCGTTAAAAAATATCTCTGTCATGAATGGTTTTAATAATTATCCAAATTTTTCAAAATCATTTAAAAAACAATTTGGTTTTTCTCCCAACGAATTAAAGCGAAATGAAGTTGGTTTTATTTCGTCAGTTGAGGATTAAAGTTATCCGTTTCAGTCATCTCTTACTCCCAAAAAGACAACTATAGTCATTTTATAATTCAGAATTTTGCTTTAAATAAAAAGTACTATGAAACTGAATATTAAATTACAAAATGTATTTTTAGAGATGGTCTGCTTCCTGTATATCAGTTTGTTTACGTATGCTGCAATCAGTAAACTAATTGATTTTGAAAACTTTCAAAATCAATTAGGCCAGTCTCCACTTTTAAGTGCTTATGCTGCTTCTATCTCTTTTCTTGTAATTTTTGCGGAATTGGGACTAGTACTTGCTTTATCTCTGAGAGTAAGTCGAATAAAGGCCCTCTATTTATCAGTGGGCTTAATGACTGTTTTTACTACATATATTATTTTGATTTTGAATTTTAGTTCGTTTATTCCATGCTCTTGTGGTGGAATTTTAGAAAAGTTAGGATGGACTGAACACTTGATTTTCAACCTTTTTTTCATCGTCATAGGTAGTTGTGGACTTATGCTTTGTCAATTCCACAAAAAAGGGATTATCACACTTTTAGTAATAGTAGTATCAAGTGTGGTTTTCGTTGTTTTTTTATTTCTATCGTCAGAGGATACTATGCATAAGCAAAATCCATTTATTCGTCGATTTACTCCTAACGTTGCATCAAGGACTTTAAGAAAAAACTTAAATAATTATGGATTTTACTTTGCCGGCCACTCTAAAGGAAAGATCTATTTAGGAAGTAGCATTTCTCCTTTAACTATCATTGAGTTTGACAGCACATTACGACATAAAAAACAATATTCTATTCAACTTATTCCTGATCCTTTACCTTTTAGAGCAGTTAAAACAAAAATTGAGGATGCTCATTTTTTTCTTTATGATGGCTCTATTCCTATCATTTATCGAGGTTTAGTTTCTGATTGGAAAGCTACCATTTGAGTTACCAAAAAACCTTACTTTACTACATTACAACCAATTGATTCTACTCTTTGTGTATTTAGAGGGCAACAATTAGGTACTTACGAAAATATATTGGGCACCATAGCTTTAGATGATTCTTTAAAAATTAGAAAGCAAAAGCACTAATTACAAAAACAAATAGACGGTATTTTTGATACGGAAGGAACCCTGACTTATAGTGAGGGTTTAAAGAAAATCGTTTACATTTATTTCTATCGGAATCAATTTATTGTAGCCGATACAGCTTTGCAACTTGTCCATCGCGTTTCGAATATTGATACTACTACCAAAGCTAAATTAAAAGTAGTCAGAGTCAAAAAATCAGGGGATAGTAAACTTACAGCTCCGCCTTATACTGTTAATTTAAGAAGTGCTGCCTTTGATGAACTTTTGTTTAATCAATCAGGGCTTCGTGGTCGTTATGAAAGTAAAAAAAATTGGAACTATGTTTCTGTAATTGATGTTTATGATATTACGAATAAAATTTATTTATTCAGTTTCTACATCTACCACGAATATAAAATGAAAATGAGTGATTTATTGATAACCGAAAAGGCCTTGTATGCAATCGTAGGACATCAAATTGTAAAATATACTTTTGGAGCCCCAATTTTAACGCAACTAAAAAAATAAAATTAAAGATATACTGGCCAGTATCAGGGGTAAGATCGAAAACCTGTAGAAAAGAGTAGATCAAAATAATAATTATTAAATTTTTATTATGAAAACAGATTTTTTAAAATTGATGGTGCTTCCAATGGTAGCATTCTCATTGGCTAGTGCTGCTGCTGTAACCACTAGTAAGGCTAAAGAAAGCCAAACGGCTACGGCAATTATTGATGGTTACATCCATTCACCACTCCCTTCCAGTTGTAGACTAGTAAACGTAGATTGCGATGTTACTGGAAATGCTTTCTGTATGAGTGGTTCTTCACAAGTATTCGATAAAGATAGTGAAACGACTTGTTCTACGCCGCTTTTTAGAACTGTTAATCCGTAGATTAACGAATAAGTGCAGTTTTTTCAAACTGCACTTAATTAATTTATTCCTTTAAATATTGGTCAAACCAATCTGTAATTCGTTTTGTAAGGTCCATTTTATTCTCATTTATTACAATTACATGCTGATCTTTTGGATATACCAATAAAATATTCTTTTTCTTGGCTCTCCTCAATGCATTATAAAAAAGTAAACTCTGTTCGTAGGGTAAATTAGTCTCCATTTTACCCACCCAAGATAGTAAAGGTGTAGTAACATTATTTGCATAAAGTATTGGTGAATTTTTTAGGTACAACTCTTTGTCTTCAAAAATAGATTTTCCTATTCTCCATTGTTGCGATTCACTTCGCCATAATTCTGGGATATTGAGACTTTTTGAGTTACTAAAATACCAACTTACCATATCTGAAATTGCTGCACCCGATACTGCAGCTGCAAAAATATTCGATTTTGTAATAATGTAATTTGTTTCATAACCTCCGAAAGAATGCCCTATTAAGCCAACATGCTTAGTATCGATCATTCCTGTTTTTACAACTGCATTGGTTGCAGCAACAACACAATCCAGTGCACTATTTCCGGTTTCTCCTTCATAATATTTCATATCAGGCATTAGTACAAAATAATTCTGTTGCACAAAATGTTTTACATTAAAACCGGTATCGTTGTATAATGTTGGAATACAATATTCGTGTAGTGCGTTAGTGATTTGCGAATACACATTGATAATCATCGGATACTTTTTACCTGCTTCATAATTTACTGGATAATATAATAAACCCTGGAGTTTATCTCTTTTTGAATTTGAAAATGAAATTAGATCTACCTTTCCTTGACTAAAGTTTTTATCATGGGTATTACTTTCAAATAGAACCTTATTTACACCGTTTTTAAATGATACAATTCTTGGAGACTCATTATGTGATTGTTCTCTATATACATAGACTTCATTATTAGCTCTACGTAATTCATCTGATTTTGTATCATTGTTTGCTACTGGAATTAAAGTGCTGGATGTAGAAACTAATTTGAATTGTTGTGCTTTGGTAGTCGCATTTCTTGATGAAACGATTAAATTATTAGTCGCATTAATTTCAGTAAGAGCCCAACCATTGTAATTATCATTTCCTATTTGCTTGATGTTCGCACCATCTACAGTGAAATAAGTACCACTTTCTCGACCGTTTGTAATGCGTTCTAGTTTATTTGTTTTGATGTGAAATTGATAGACATCGAATTCGTCTTGTAACAAAAGGTATTCTCCCTTATTACTCCAGCCTTTCATTCCAAAAACATGTGGTCTTGTTATATACTTTAAATCATTTGAAACCCATTCGGAACCTGTATGTGGCACAATTGACACTGTAGATTGTGTTTTTATATTATACAGCCACCAATTTTTATCTTTAAAATAGCAAATGTACGCTCCATTTGGAGAAAAAGACAATAAGTAATTTTCGCCAGGTTGCTTTTCTAAAAATAGCTTTTTGGTGCCATCAGCCAGATTGTACAAGAAATAGTCGACCTCACCATAGCGCTTAAAATGAGGTGCATATGCAGTTGGATTGTAAAGTAATGCAACTGATTTACTGCCGTTAAGCTGTACAAAAGGAAGTTCTTTACTTGTAATCTTATTCCAGCGCTTTTCTTCAATAAACCAAACCGATAAAGTGGAGTACCCCTCAAGATTTTCCCTACTTGCTTTTGGATAAATCCATAAATCTTCTGTATCCCAAACCTCGACTTCGTCTTTTTTTGGTGTTGCCCCTTCTTTGACTTTTGCGATTCCAAAAAACACCCTTTTACCATCACTTGAAATTTTGAAAGACTTTGTGGTAACAATTTCGTGCTTTTCTGGAAAATTTAAGAATGATTTTGGTTCAAAGGTTTGAATACTTTTATCTTGGGTTTTGTAGAAGTTCAGTTTTGTATATTTCCCGTTGATGCCCTCTTCGAGCCAAAAAACACCTTTTCCATATTCTGCTAATGTCAGACCAGATAATTTGTTTTGCGTTGTGTGATATTCTGTTTTTTGGTTTGTCCCAAGATTTATTGTTCCAAAACTACTTTCCCCATTATTGTTAATGAGATAAGTCAGGATATTATTAAGCTGGTCTAATTGGTATTCTGTTACATTTGGAACACGGATGATTTCTTTGTTTTTTATGGTTCTTACCATTAATTCTCCATCATTGGAATAGCTCACAATAATTTTCCCACTATTTGCAAATTCAAAAGCAGCACTATTCGCTATAACAGAACTTTCACTACTTTCTAAGTTGGTTACTTTTACTTTATCACCTTGAAAGGCACCAAATGCAATTTCACCGCCAAATTTGCCTTGTGTTCCCAGTGGAAAACTAAATCCAATATTTTTCTGCGTATGTTTTACAAAGAGTGTATCTGAACCATTGCTGTACTGCATATCAAATGATATCCAGTTTCCTTTCTGGGAAATAGCTCTATTTTCTAATTTGCCCCATCTTTCATACTCTGCTGCAGCAATATTCTTTTTGGATTTATCCTGCCCGTAAATAGAGCAGGATAATACTATCCAAAATGTTAAAATTGTTTTTTTACAAGAATAACTGAAAGCGATAGTATTATTGTTTTTTAATAGCTTCATAACTTTAATATCCTGTGTTTTGTGGTTGTAAATTTGGATTTGCGTTCAATTCTAGCTCTGGAATAGGCCACAAAATATCTGAACTGTTCCAGCCTGGTTTTGAAACAGATAGTATTCCATCGACTCTTCCACTGCGCTTTAAATCAAAAAAGCGATGCCCATGTTCCGTAAAAAACTCAAATCTTCGTTGTTTTTGAATTTCAGACAAAATTTCAGAAGTGATAGATGATGTAATTATTGATAAACCAGCGGTCGTCCTTATCTTATTTAAATCTTCTTTTGCACCCGCTATATCGCCTTGTTTGGCTCTTGCCTCGGCTCTAATCAAATATTGTTCTGCTAAGCGCAACACAATAGAATATTCCTGCGAACTTGTTGTTGCAGTACGTAGTTTGTATTTATTAGGATGGTACCAAGTATTTAATCCGGTAGTAACTGACTTTGTCCAATTCACTTTGCGTTGGTCGCCTGTTTCAAATGCATTCATAAAATCGGTACGAAGCGCACAAACTGGTGGTGGTCCTGATATGAAAATAAAAGTTGTACCTTCATTACTGTTTCGTACCGCAGTTGCTGATGCTAATTGCCAAATAGTAGTTTTACTATTTCTTAGAAAAATTTTGTTTAAATCCGTTTCCCAAGCATAAAGCGGACTATTAATAACAGTAGTTGCTTCATTTGCTGCTTCTGTATTTTTATTCCTGTATAAATATACTCTGGCCAACATAGCTTTGGCCACCATTTTATTGGGTTTGACACGATCCGAAGAACTATAGTTTTCAGGCAATCTAGTACTGGCACTTTCCAAATCCTTCGCGATTTCTGTATATACTTCATCAGCAGAACTGCGAGTAACTTTTCTATTAATTTCATAATTGGTTCCTGTAATATAGGGGATGCTACCATAAATTTGCAACAAATAAAAATGCACTAGAGCACGAACAAATAGTGCTTCACCCGAAACTCTATTTTTAACCGCAATAGGTAACCCTGTCGAATTTTCAACACCTTGAATAACCGAATTTGCATTATATATTTGACTATAGCTTGAAGTCCAAAGTGACGCCACAGTAGCATTGTCAGCCGTAAGCGCATTGTTGTAAATAGGTAGGGAAATTGTAGAGTTGGTATAATCTTGTAATTCATCAGCGTATAAGCCCATTCTAACAGATGTACCAGTAGGTAATCCAGATAGGATGCCGCCGTCACGAAGTTGTGCATAGATTTGTGCCATTGCTGCATTTGCTGTCAATTCACTTTCAAAAACTGTAGTTCCTGTAAGCTGAGAATTCGGTAATGGAACCTCTACAAAATCACTACAGGAACTTGAAGACAGTATCAGTGTCAAAACCAAAAGAATGCGATACACCTGAAATGGCTTTGTTAGTACCGATATAAATTGTAAATTTTTCATATTACTATTTTTTGAGGATTAAAAGTTTAATGTCATTCCGCCACTGATCACTTTTAGAGGAGGGAGGAATCCTGAGAACTTAAACTCGGGATCACCTGCTTTGTAGGATGTAAATGTCAGTAGGTTTTGACCTTGAATAAAAAGTTTGCATGTTACATTAGTGGTCGCTTGTAACGGAATATCATAGGAAAGTGAAATATTTTTTAGTCTGATGAAAGAGCCGTCTGTAATTACGGCATCACTTTCTATGTACCTATAATAAGTGCTTACCGCTGCACCATTTAGTCCCGTAGTGTGCAGTTGCGAACTGCTTTGATTCCCAATTTGCTGCCTAGCGTCACTACTAGTGTTGCTTTGGTTTACTTGACTTCCTCCCGGAACATTTGAAATGTAATCGTAATTGTCTCTTTTTACGAACTGCAATAAAAAATCCAATTGCCAATTTCTATAGTCTAATTGGTTTTGGATGCCTCCAAAATATTTAGGAGATAAGTCCTTGCTAATTTGCTTGTCGCCTGCTGTTATGCTTCCATCCCCATTTAAATCTTCAAAATCGTATAATCCTGTTTGTGGATTAACCCCTTTGCTTTGGTATAATTTTACAATATCAATGGATTGTCCAATCACATACCGATTTGCAAAAGTGGAACCTGAAAGATTCGGGAAAGAAAGTAGTTTATTTTTTGCAACGGCCACATTGAAGTTCGTTGACCATTTAAAAGAGTTTGAATCAATATTTAGGGTTCTTACGGAAAATTCAAAACCTGAATTTTCAACGGTAGCATCAAGATTTGCATATAATGACAAGAAACCTGTTGTAGCTGGCATAGGAATACCCACCAATTGATCTGACGAACGATTCCTATAAAATGCTAGCGTGCTAAAAATTCTGTCTTTAAAAAAACCAGTTTCTAAAGCTAATTCTAGTTTACGATTGGTTTCCCATCCAAAATCGGCATTATAAAGTCGTGTAGGTTGTAACCCAATTATGCCCTGATAATTAGCACCAGTTGTACCGTAGGTATCATGAAACTGATAATCTCCAATTTGATCATTGCCCGTAGTTCCATAACTAAAACGGAGTTTTCCAAAATTCATTTTACTATTTGCTGGATTGAATTTTTCTTTGCTAAAAATCCATGCCACACCAATAGCTCCAAAATTAGCATATTGTTTGCCTGGTCCAAATCGGCTGGAACCATCCCGACGACCTGTAAAGTTTAAAAAGTATTTTTCGTTGTAACTGTAATTGATGCGACTAAAAAAAGCTTGATAACGGTATAAAAAGGTATCGCTATTGGTTATGTTTTTTGTAATTGCAGAGGCTAAGTTGTTAATCAGATTGTTGTTTGCAAAACCAATACCCGATTGAAATAGGCGTTCTGTACGTTGCTGTTGACTTGTCATCCCCAGTAGTACATCAAATTTGTGGTTTCCAAAAGTTTTGAAACCTCTTAATTGTGGCTCTATAATCCATGATTGTCTGCTGGTAAGGTTTAAGTACATTAAGGAATTGTCACTCCCAACTTCGTAAACGGGATTGTAAATGGTGGATGGTATCGTTCTAACTTCCTTGGTTTTTAAATCGGTAAAACCAAAATTTGATTTTATTTCTAAACCTGGAATTAGTTCATAAGACAACACACTGTTGACTACTAAGTCATTGGTGTTAGCGCGGTAGGTGCTTTTTAGGGGTGCCAAAGGATTTTCGAAGGTATCATTTTCCCAATTCAGATTTCCATTTGAATCGTAGAGTGCGGGAGCGTTTGGTGCCAAATAACGCGCTGTTAATGTCAAATCTGTCGCTGCTTGTAGATTATCTTGTGCCGTGTAATTTCCCGAAAAAGAGATTTTGAATTTCTTATCCAAAGAAGTGTGGTTTATTGAGGTAAGAATCCCTCCTTTAATGTACCTGA
The DNA here is from genome assembly GCF_000425505.1 of Flavobacterium frigidarium DSM 17623. GTDB lineage: Bacteria > Bacteroidota > Bacteroidia > Flavobacteriales > Flavobacteriaceae > Flavobacterium > Flavobacterium frigidarium. The sequence continues at coordinate 79,308 of NZ_AUDO01000004.1, forward strand.
AATCTCCCGGAAGGACTGTTCCCTCGGTTCTGTAGTTCCCACTGATCAAGAATTGTGTTGTTTCACTACCACCAGAAATACTGGTTCTAAAGTCATTAATTGTTGCGGAACCGCCTAATAATTCCTTTTGCCAATTGGTATATCGAGTTTGATCCCAAGCTCCATTTACATCATAATCGGTATCCGATATTGGAATTCCATCATTGATAAATGCTTGTTTACGCATCGACAGATACTGCTGCGTATTCATCAAATTTACAAATTTAGTCGCTGAACCAACGGCTGTTGAGGCAGTTACTGAAATGTTTGTTTTACCTGATTTTCCTTTTTTTCGGGTAATTAAGACCACACCATTTGCTCCCCTTGAACCGTAAATTGCAGTCGCATCGGCATCTTTTAATACTTCGATGCTTTCTATATCATTGGGGTTAATACTGTTGAGCGGGCTGGCTTGGCTTGGTAATGCCGTTGATGTGTTCGCACTTCCTATGGACTCGTTTGAATAGGGAACTCCATCAATAATGTATAATGGTTCATTCCCATCAAGACGAATACTGTTGCGACCTCTAATTTTAATTTGGAAACCACCACCTGGAGTTCCCCCATCTTGAATGATATTGACACCTGCCAATCTTCCTTGCATTGCAGCTAGTACATTTGTGACAGGTTGCTTGTCGATGTCTTTTGCAGTCATCCTTGCAATGCTACCGGTTTGCTCTTTTTCTTTAATAGAATAATAACCGGCATTTATAACGATTTCTTTTAAAGTAGTTGCGTCTTCAGTCAATTTTACATTGATAGTTGCTTGATCTGCAACTTCAATTTGAATCGTTTTATAGCCTAAATAGGAAAAAACCAAAACATCATTCTCCGCTGCTAGTATTGAATAATTTCCATTTTCATCTGAAAATGCTGTTATTGGCTTGTTTTTAACCTTTATGGTTACGCCGGGAACTATAATAGTATCAACGGTGATTTTACCTTTTATAGATCGTGTTTGAGCATTCAGTCCTGTTATGAAGCACAGGAAGAGGATGCAGTACAGTTTGGACAGTTGCGTTATTGTCCAAAACTCCAAAAATGATTTTTTTTTCATACTTTTGAATTGGTTAAATGAGACTTCGGTTTAGTTTGCTTTGGTCCTCTATTCGTCCACCAAGAAGAGTTAGAGGGCCTTTTTTATTTGATTAATTACGATAATTCTTATGCATAAATCTCTATTTTTTATTACTTCAGAGGAATTAATTTACCTATGTACTTTGTTTAATAGTTGTTGTTGTACTTTATGATCCAAATATTAAATTAATGATGCGTGATTTGTTATTACTTTTAGAAAGACTTTTAGAAGTAAGCACCAGAAGTATAAATTCAAAAATATAAATGCATTTTATAGATAAAATGGATTTTTTTTTAGTTAAACAGTATTTCTTGTTTTAGTTAGTTAATTCTTGCCTTTCGATTAATATGATTATTACAAGTGAAATTTTTTACGTCCCCTTTTTTTATTTCAATAATTGCGAAATTTTTTTAATTATAAAGGAAAGTACACTGCCATTGCCAGTTGCAGCCCGACTCAGGCAGTGCGTTTCCAAACAAACTAATTCAACAGTTAATGATATTGCGAGGCTGAAAAAGAAGAGGCAGTGCTAAGAAATGAAGCGAGTTTTGCCTAAATAATAGGCATAAAAAATGGCATGGAACTCAGCTTATCGTTATCGGGGTACTGGCGGTACCTTACCACGAATAAGTGAGCCCACGCCATGGGACGTGAGCATCTTACTTATCATCTCGTGGTTATTTAAACGCCAGTTTTCGATAACGAGATTCAAAGCGAATGCTTCAAATTTTTTAAATGAAGAATCGCAAATTTATTTAATTAAATATTCATAGCAAATATTACTTGGTAAAAATTTAAATATTAGACAAATATAACAAAAAATATTTATTTGTTATAAGTTCTTATAACATTTTTTAAAATAAATATAACGCTTTTTGTTTAAAAGCTACAATATGGATAAATTCAAGGAAGAACAGTTAAAAAAATTTGGTCTACATATTAAAAATCTGCGTAAAGAATTAAATTTAAGCCAAGATAACGTAGCATTAAATAGTGATAAACTTATCAAAGCTACAATAAGCGATATAGAAAATGGTAAAAGAAATTTGTCTTTTACTACACTTTTAGATTTAGCGAAAGGATTAGGCAAACATCCTAGAGAGTTATTAGAGTATATTCAATATAAATAATTTTGTTTAATATTTTATAATTTAAGGATATCCAAGGACCTTTTTTTATTTAATTTGTATTCAACTCTGGCAATAGTATTTGATTTCCTTCATCGCGAATTAAAAGACCACTGAAAATAGCTATTACTATTTAAAAATTGTAACTTTTTAAATTACATGTAAAACTTAAAAATTTCTAAACATTTGATAAAGTGTTACCTATTGATATTATAATTTAGTTGGCTACAACTTACCTTAATATAAAACAAAGAGTGGATATTAAAAATTTGTAATTATAAAAATATGTGGAAGATTTAAAATTAAAATTACAACAACTACCTGAACGAATTGATCCTTTAAAAGACCCAATAAATACAGAGGAAGCGAAGAAAATCTTTTTTTAATGATTATTATTTAAATACTAGGTTATAATATCTTTAATGCAATGGAAGTATCCTGAAAACTTTTGTAATAGTCATACTAAAATAGTGAGAAAATAGATTATGTAATTAAAAAAGACGGCGCACCAATTTTATTATTAGATGTGAAAATTGGAATGAAAATATTAACACTAATAATTCTTAGTATTATAGATATTATACCTTTCAAAATCTCCCTTAAAGTTTGAACAAATGGTTATATTTATAATTTTATGCCGACTTAGAGAAACCAAATGTTATGGATAAAAAAAACTTGTCCCACTGTAAATTTATCCGACTTGACAGAAACAAGTTTAAAATTTTTCCAAAAATGGTTGTAATCTTGAGAAAACTTTAGATTCACAGAAGGACTAAATTATACAAAAGAAATTCGGAAAGAATTCGGAAAAGAAATATTAGAACGTTCCAATAAAACGTTTCTTCTTTTAGTTAATCGATTTGCAATAAACCTATGGCTGCTCCAAGATTAGTTTTATTTAAGAAATATATTAAAAAAGCATTTTTTACTCCAATAAACGAAACAACAAGCTTCAGATTAATAAATGCTTTAAATATATCTTAAACCCTTCCTTCAAAAGCATCTGAACAAACAATTGCGATTGGCAAAAATTTTGAAACTCCAAAGTAAATCACAGCAGAAGATGAAATTGAGAGTTCCCAAATTGTAAAAAAAGTTTTAAGAGAAGATTTACCTTTGTCTAGAATTGCATTTAGAAATACTCAATAATATTTTGGTATTTAATTTAATGATAATAGAAAAAAAAGATTTGAATTCTACTTTTTTATTTCTCGAATAAATACTTTGAAATTTCCCACAAAGGAAAAATAATGGAGATATAAAAGTTAATTAACCCGTATTGACGAAATCCTTGACTTTCAAACTAAATTATTAGCGCCAATAAGAAATTGCGAATAACTGAACATAAAATAAAAAGAGCTAACAATCTTATTTATAAAACTTTAAGTTAGTGCAGTTATTGCTTTGCAGAACGTTTTCATTAAACAGGAAGTTTTCATCTTCAATTATTGCAAACGAAGTGGGGCATAAGAATAGTAATTTTTATAGGACCTAAACATTGTACTAAACAACCTTTGAAATAAATATTTATGAATTATGTACTCTTTATTACTACTGCATTTTAAATTTTATAATATTTAATTTAAAAAGAAATAAAAGAAAGTTATTAATGCTTTAAAAAAAAATTATAAACAACTCAAAATCAACTGCTAATATATATGTAATTTTAGCAAAATAAATTCGTCGTTCAAATAAAAACAATTAAAACAATATAAGATAACTGTTATATATAAAAAAAAGGAAATTAAAAGATGCTTACACACACTTTTTTATATACTATACTGAGAACTATAAAGAATTACAGAAAATATTTTAAATGGTGGTTATTACATTTAAAAGTGAAGTTTTAGCAATTTCACCAAAAGAATTTAAATCGGAATCCACTTATCTAATATATACAGAAAATATCAGATGCTTATATTGGTAACACACAGATGCAAAAAATATAAAAATTGTTCTGATATTTTGTAAGTTTAAATTTATATATTTGAATTATAAATAAAGCGAAACAAACCTTCACATATCTACCCGATTATAGGTGTCTTTGAGAAGGTTTGTTTCGCCTATATACGAGTTGGCAGTAATTATACCGCAGAAAGAAAAAAATAATGAATAAAAGATATCAAGTTTTTATAAGTTCTACTTATGCCGATTTAAAAGATGAAAGAGCAAAAGTTATACAAACAATAATGGAGTTAGATTGCATACCAGCAGGAATGGAAATTTTTCCTGCGATTGATGAAGAACAATTCGAATTTATTAAAAAAGTAATTGATGACTGCGATTACTACATATTAATCATAGGAGGAAGATATGGCTCAATTTCTGCAGAAGGCATAAGTTATACAGAAATGGAATATGATTATGCTATCTCAAAAAACATAAAAGTGATTGCTTTTATTCATTCAAGTCCTGATGAAATTCCTTTAGGAAAGTCTGAAAAAGATTCAGCTTTAAGACAAAAGCTTCAAGATTTTAAAGATAAAGTAGCAACAAATAGATTAATTAAGTTTTGGAAAAATGCAGAGGAATTGCCTGGTTTAGTAGCTTTAAATTTACCTAAAACAATTAAGACATATCCCGCAGTTGGATGGATAAGAGCAAATGCGACATCAAACCCTGAAGTCTATGTTGAGTTAAACGAAATAAGAAAAGAAAATCAAGAGTTAAAATCACAAATAACAATAAATGAAAACAAACTCGAAATAGAGAATCTTGCAGAAATTGAAGATTTGATTGAAGTTTCAGGAAAACATACATATTGGAATAATCAAAATCATCAAGATGTTGAATCAAATTGGTCTAAAAAATTAACTTGGGGTGAAATTTTTGCACTAATATCACCTTATCTTTTAAAGAAACCTAATGACTCAAAAGTAAAAGAAAAACTTTCACAAGCTATATACGAGACAATACATAATTTTGTAGATTCTGGAATAAGTTACATAAGAGATCAAGATTTTCAAACTATAAAAATTCAATTTTCAGCTTTAAAGCTAATTGAATTAGATGCTATTACTGATAAAAATGGACAAATAAACTTAATATGGAGTACAACAGAAAAAGGTCAAAGTTTGATGTTAAATTTACGAACTAAAAAAAAATAACTACTGCCAACCGCTGTTTTGATATAGCTGGAATTTAGTGGAATTATCGTTTCGCATCAAGTTTTCGTTAAGCCGAAAATTGAGCGGTTACGAACTTCCAGCCATCTCAAAGCAGCAAAACGTTGGCAGAAATGCTAAAGCAGAGTCAAGAATCTAACGCAATTTTATAACAAAAAATGTATAAAATTGTAGTATGAAAACAGCTTACAAAAGACTCAATCGTGATCATAGAATTGAGATTGAAAAACTCATTGCTTTAGGCAGAAATAACAAGCAAATTGCCACTGCTCTATCCGTTCATCCTAGCACCATTACTAGGGAACTGAAAAGAGTTAAAAATGAGCCTTATAATAACATAAAAGCAGAAGTGAATTACGTTCATAATCTTATGGACAAAAGATTAGGGAAATCTAAAATTAACAGTAATCCAAAGCTTAAAAATTTTGTACATTCACGCTTAGAATTACACTGGTCTCCTAAGCAAATTTCGGACGCTCTAAAACAATTTTACCCATTAGATTCAACAATGCAAATTTCACACGAAAGTATCTATTATCACATCTATATTCAACCAAAAAAAGAGGTAGAAAAACTACTAATATCACAACTTAGGCAGAAGAGAAAATATCGTGGAAACACACGTAGAGGTGTTGATAAAAGAACGACTATAAAAGACCCAATTCGTATTGATGAAAGACCTTCTGAAGTACTTACTCGAGAAATACCAGGACACTGGGAAGGTGACTTAGTGCTAGGAAAAAACAGAGAAAGTGCCATTGGAACACTTGTAGAAAGAACCACTCGCTTTCTAATAATTGTTCACCTAAAAAAGAAAGACTCAACCGCTGTTAGAAAGGCTTTTGAAAGAGAATTTAGAAAGCTTCCTACTAACTTGAAACTTTCTCTTACTTATGACAATGGAACCGAAATGGCACAACACAAAACATTTACTAAAAACAGCAAAGTTAAAGTGTATTTTGCTCATCCATATAGTCCTTGGGAAAGACCTACAAATGAAAATACAAATGGACTAATTAGAAACTATTTTCCTAAAGGAACAGACTTTAATTTAGTGACTAAAAAACAACTCAAAGTAGTCCAAAATCAAATCAATGAAAGGCCACGACAAACACTTGAATATGAATCGCCTTTGAATACAATTAGCAGATTATATATGAATCAAAATTTTATTTAATACGTAGGTAAATTCAAAATAAATCGTAGCTTTATTTTTTGAATTTAGAAAGCCTAAACACAATCAAAATTGCTTTCTGAATTAGAAAAATAAGGCAAAAATAAAACCCAATGAAATTGCGCTAGAAACTTGAATCCGCCTAAAAAAACTGAGAGAATACAACAACTTAACCTAACAGATGAAATTAAAATATTTAAAAGAAATTAGTGCTCTGCCTTGCGAGTTAGAGTCATTTGTCGAACAAGATAGAATTTCGTTTCGCTGGGTTTTTTCAGACATCAATGATAAAAGAAATTTTGAACCTGTTTACAAAGATCCTAAAAGGCAACAAACAACTTGTGCAGGTTTTGCATTATCCTTTTACGATAACCAAATTTTAGCAAAAAAACGACTGCTTGAATTAACAAAAGATAAAGAGAATTTATTTAAAAAATTAGGAACTCATATAGCACTTGGTAATTTAGAAAAAAGTGATGGTATTTCTAATAAATCAAACTTCAGAGGTCATTTTGACCATTTTGAATATGATAATATAATTTTAAATAGTAAATTTGAAATCGTTGAAAAAGTAGTAAAATAAGATGATAAATCTTTCAGGAATTCATACCGAAAAATTGGGATTACCAACAAACAAGTTTGTTGGTAATCTCTTGTTTGCAGAATTTTCAACTACAATTATATTTTCTGACGAGGAAAACAATCCCATTATAAAAGAATGGGTTGATTGTTCTGATGACGGAGAAATTGACAGATACTTTTATTATAAAAGTTCCAGATTTTGGTTAAAAAAGTTTATTAACGGAATAATTTCACACCAAGATTTAATTTTAAATTCAATTGATGGATTATTGCACTTTCAAGATGAGTCCAATTCTACAACTCTCAACAACTTTATACTTTCAAATAATTATTTACCAAATGAATATAAACCTTCAAGTGATTTCTTCTTAAATGAAGATGACGCTGTAGAGATTGATAAGATTAAGGATTATTTTGAATTAGAAAAAGAAAAAGACAGTATTCCAATTAAGGAAACTATTAAAGAAATTTCAATAGCAAAAAAATCAGAAACCTTAAATATACATTTACATCAAGGTCGAGGAATTGGTTTCGGAACTGTTAATACTGAGATATTAGGTAAAACATTGACAAAATTTGACAAATTATACAAAGATGTCGCATTAGATATTCACCTTGGGAAAAATAGAGGAGAATCAAAGCTTACTAAAGCTAAAAAAGAAAAATTAAACCCTTTTGTCTCTACTGAAGTATATTGGAATATAGCAGCATCGTATAGTGTGTTAATAAGACCTAAAGCTTCCGAATATGATTTATTCAAACAAACCTCAAATACTGAAATAATTGCACAAAGAGTTTTTCTCTTACTAAATAATAGCGAAGACTCTGAATTGTTGAAAAATGAATATCTACAACATAGTGACTTTACTATGAGTTCATATAAGGCATTCTTGAAAAACATATATGAACTAGAATTAAATCTAGAACTTAATTGGTTCAGCCCATTAAACTTTAATGAGTTAGATCAAAATATAAACTACAAAGAAGCAAATGCAAGGTTGAAAATAATTGAAAACCTAAATGTAGTCGACAACGATAATTTTACACAAATAGGTAAATTCAGAGCTTTAAACTGTGATACTGGACATTACAACTTCGTAAGTAACGATAGCGAGCAATTTAATGGATATTTTGACAAACTTATAAAAGAGGGTTCTGACAGAATAAATTTTATAGACATATATGAAATAAAAATCTCAAGACAAATTAAAAAAGAACCTGGAATAAGTGAAGCAAAAGTTACTGATACAATACTAGCTTTTTACAAAAAAGAATAAATAACAATAAAGCACTATCTGCCAACAGCTGTTTTGATATAGCTGGAGTTTAGTGGAATTACCGTTTCGCATCAAGTTTTCGTTAAGCCGAAAACTAAGCGGTTACGAACTTCCAGCCATCTCAAAGCAGCGAGACGTTATCTGTCATTTTACCCAAAAAAACCGTTTAAATGAAAAAAGTTAAATTTACACTACTATTTATTTTAATTACAATTAGTTTTCATGCTCAAAAAATTACAGGAAAAATTTTGGATGAAAATAACAATCCCATTTCTGAAGCAAGAATCGGAATTCAAAACAAAGAAATTGGCGGTGTAACAGACAGTAATGGACATTACACTATTGACTTAACTAACATTGATAAAACCGAAACTTTCAAAGTGATAGCTAATGAATATGAACCTTTTAAAGTTTCAATTGCTGAATTCATCAAATCTCAAAATCATACTTATTACCTAAAGAAAAAAATTATTAATCTTGAAACAGTAATAATCAATCCCAAAAAATATGTCTATAAGAATTTAGGAACTTCAAATACTAAAAAAGCATATTTTGGAATTGATTCAAATGACCCAGACGATGTTTTTATAGAACACGCCGTAAAAATTAAAAACAAAAAGAAACTAAAGATAAAGAACATAAATATTAATATTGTTGATTTCAAATTTGAAAAAACTGCAACATTTATTTTTGACATACAAAATGAAAAAAATGGTTTCCCTGATGATTCTCAATCTTTAGTTAATGAAACTTTAAAATTGAATGTTAGCGAAAATGACATAAAAAACAAGAAATTGTCTATCGATGTATCTGATAAAAATATTTGGACAGATAAAGATTTTTTTGTCTTAGTAAGAATTGCAGAAGACTTTAAAGGAAAACTTTCTTTTGGTGGAAATATTTTTGCTTTTTCAAAAGATACTTATTACAGAAATTATTTTGGAGAATGGAAAAAATATTCAGGAGGTGAACCGTCTATAAATGTTGATGTAATGATAGAGAAATAAAAAACGACAGATAACAACCATTTTGAGCTAGCTGGAGTTTAGTGGAATTATCGTTTCGCATCAAGTTTCCGTTAAGCCGAAAAATTAGTGGTTTCGAACTTCCAGCCATCTCAAAGTGGCATAACGTTGTGCGTCATTTTAGCCGAACCGAAACACCGAAAATAATATGAGTAATGAATTAACAGTTGGAATAATTGGTTTATATACTATTGTATATGTAATTGTATTCTTTGTGCAAAAATCACAAATCGACCAAACAAAAGAAATAAACGCATCGATGAAATCTTTTATGGATATTTTCAAAATAGACGAAGTTAAAAAATATGTTGAAATGAGAAACGAACGTGTAATGGAAGACGCTTCTAAAATGATGATGAATAATCAGAAATTTAAAGAAATGTCAGACCATTTAATAAAAACAACTACAGAGCCATTGCAAGAGTTTTATAAAAAAACAATTAACGACAGACATATTGAATTGTTAAATGTTGTTTCTCAAGTAATAATATCTTTAGAACCAGACGAAAGAGAAAAATTCATAAAAGAAGTTTTACCAAATAACCAACAAGCTCTTATGGATATGTTGATTGACCACGAAAAAAATAAGCCTTAACGCTATTATATTCTTTTCTTGAAACAATTTTGTGTTTTAATAAAAATCCAAATCTTTCATCAAAAACATTTTTTTCTTTTTTTTTGAGTAAATTACATATAAAATTAAGCATAATAATTAATTTTTAAAACTGTTTCCGAATTAAACGGTGCGGAAGCGAAACCGAAAATTGAAACGTGAAAATTGGAGTAAATAAAAAAACCGAAGGCATAACAGCAGTTACACAATACACAAGGCTTTTGTGGAATTATCGTTTCGCAACACGTTTTCGTTTAGCGGAAAATACTCGGATTTCCGAATCCTTGTGCATCGTGTAGCTGCAAACCGTTATAGGCAAGTGTAGCGCAGAGTCAAGAATCTAACGCAATAGTAATACTGAAATTCTAAAAGTACAAGACTGTGAAAAACGCCTTTAATCAAAATGATACTGCCGAGTTCATCCAACGAATTGAAAGATTATCATCAACATCACAACCTAATTGGGGAAAAATGGACGTTGCAAAAATGTTGGCTCATTGTAACGTAACTTATGAAAAAATTTACGAGGACATTCATCCGAAACCAAATGCTTTAAAAAAACTATTGCTGAAAATGTTTGTAAAAAATGTTGTAGTCAGTGAAAACCCTTATAAAAAGAACGGACAAACAGCACCCGAATTTATTATTAAAAATAGTAGAGATTTTGAATCCGAAAAAAAGCGGTTAATCGAATATATAGTGAAGGCACAACAACTTGGAGATAGTCATTTTGTCGGAAAGAAATCTCATTCATTTGGAATTTTGACAAAACATGAATGGAGCAATATGTTAACAAAACATCTTGACCATCATTTGACACAATTTGGGGTTTAATAAAAGTGAGGTAAACAATTAGCCATCCGCTAATACAAGTCTTGCACAATTTGCGAATTTATTGGAATTATTTATTTTTTATCATGTTTTTTTTACCGAAAATAGTAGTCTTCGTAAATCGCAAACTATGCAAGGCGCGGGAGCGTTGTTCGATATTTTGACTCAGAGTTAGAGAATTCAATAATCTAGCGCAACAAATGATAAATTTTATCTTTGTTGAATTATGAATAAAACCTACAAGCGATTAACTTTAAGTGAACGGATAATTATACAGACTTTGTTATGTGAAAAAAAGTCTAAAAATTATATGGCTATTTATATAAATATATCTCGTTTAACTGTAAATAATGAGCTTAAAAAATGGCTGATAGAATTTACTGACACCTACAGTGTAACATTTGCTCATTAGTGTGCTCCAACAATTAGCACCACTAAAAGATATGAAAACCTACGTGGCTAAGATGTTACGCCCAAGCGATCATCTACAACAATTTGTCGAAAGTTACCGTAAGCTTGCGATGTTACCATCTCCTAAGAAGAAAAAATACCACTCCAAAAACTAATTACAAACAGCTTAGAAGTCATGCCTTCTTTATTTAAGAAAGATAAAATTGAAGTTTTAAATACCATTTTACTAAATAATTGGCCAAATATTGATGCGCAACAAATGGAACAAGTCTTTATCAACTTGTTGACAAACTGCATTTATGCTTTGAATGATAAGGAGCAAAAAAAGGTATTTATTTCGGCGGAAGCCAAAGAAAACAGAACATTTATTACTATTTCAAATAACGGTAAAGGAATTGACCCCGAAATTGAAAACAAGATTTTCTTGCCCTTTTTCACCACCCGAAAAGAAGGCGCAGGAATTGGATTAACTTTATCTAATAATATTGTAGAATGGCATGGTGGATATCTTGCGTACTATAATGAAGTAAACAAAACGTCTTTTGTATTTTTTTTGATTTAATTATCTCTTTTTAATCTTTTAGTTTGACTGTCTTGGTATAAGCAACAAAAAGATAGTTCTCTAATCTTTTAAGACTATTTAAAACATCTTTATATAACAATACAATATATTATTAAATTAATGCTGCCAGAAGAAATAGAGTAGCCACCTGTTTGGGCTTTCCAGATTTTAGTTAACTATGAAATATAGCGGACGTGAATAGTTACATGCTATTATGAACATTGTTGAATAAATCAACTCTATTCAGGTAAATGGTAATTTCGCAAAAAAAATTATGGAAATCATCTATAACAATTTTGCTAGATTTCGACAGCCTCTCCATTGATATTTAACTATTAATTAGCCTTTTCAAAAAGCTAAAAGCTTTGGTTCTTTATTAAAAAACGTAGTCATTGAGTTCTGTATTTTATGGTACAATAGCTGATGATTTCGATTGCAAAATACAATTAAAATCCTTCTAGCAATAAATTTCAGAAAATCATAAAGTTTTAAAAGAAGAAGGCGATATGTGTTAGAGCAATACTAAGATTAGGGAAATCAGAGCTGGGCCACTGCAACTCAACTACCTTCAAATAAAATCTGAGATACAAAAGATTACTGATTGCTAATTCGAGAAGATTAAAATTTAATCATTTTTAGTGCTTAAAAGACAGATTATTAATTCCATCTCTAATGGGTTGAATACTTATACTTTAAGAAGCAAATAAAATACTCAAAATTAGGGTATGCAAACCAAAGTATAAAAAAATATAGTTAAGAAATTAGATCATTATAGTAACAGCTCTAAATGGAAAGAAATAAGAATTCTATTATTTTACGATGTTAGTTTTTAATTTTTTTAGAAGTATAATTATTTAAATTCTTCAACAAATCTTATGATATCGCTAAATATTAAATAACGATTAATTTTCATCAATATCGTGAATGTTTCGACCATTAGTGTTTAAAACTTTTCAATAAGTGGTACAAATTACCTCTTAATTAAGTAACTAATCGGTTATTCTAATTATGTTGCACTTATTACTTCTTGCTTTGCAAGCAAAAATGGTTGCTCTTATTTTGTACAATAATTAATCTTTAAATCATTTTCAATATGAAAAAAATTACCCTTGTTATTTCAATGATTGCTCTTTATGTCGGTTTTTCATCTACGGCTTCTGCACAAGTAACAGCTTCTGCACCAACTCATGCAACAGTTGTTGCTCCAATATCTATTGCACTAGATACTGATATGAATTTTGGTAACGTAGCTGTGTCGTCTTCTGCTGGATCGGTAATCTTAGCACCTGATAGTGGACGTACTAAAACCCTAGGAGCTACATTACCTGCAACACCAGGTACAGTAACTGCCGCTCAATTTACAGTAAGTGGTGAGGCTGGTTACACGTTTATAATTACGCTACCTACTACAGACTTTACTATTACTAAAGCTACTACTCTTGAAACAATGACTTTAAATTCTTTTAATAGTACACCAGATGCAACTGGTACATTAACTGCTGGTTCTGAAATTATACTTGTAGGTGCGACATTAAACATTGGTGCAAATCAAGTAGCCGGTTTATATGAAAACGCAACAGGCTTTGATGTGACAGTAAACTATAACTAGAAATTTTAAAAGGGTACTGCTGATTTTGGCAGTACCCTTCTAAATAATTTTGTACATGTACTTTGCATCGAAAAAGATAAATGAATGAAAATTGATAATCTCATCAAAACTGAAAATTTACTGTTATTGCTATTTTTTTTACCTTATTATTATACGATTATGGCGCAGGCTCCCGTTTCCATTTTAAAAAACACGGACCTAAATTTTGGTATTATAACTGTCTCATCTACTTCAGGAAGTGTCGTTCTATCAACTTCTGGGTTAAGAACTTCTTCAGGTGGAATATTTTTGCCAGCGTTTACCGGGACTGTTTCTGCAGCTCAGTTTATAGTATCGGGTGAACCATATTACACCTATTCTATAACCTTACCTGACGTTTTCACACTTTATGAATCTGGAACTGGTCCTTCATATATGACTGTAAATTCTTTAACAAGCAGTCCTTCTACCGCTGGTTCTTTGGCAACTGGTACAGAAACTATTTTTATTGGTGCAACACTGAATGCCGAAGCCTCGCAAACTCCAGGATCATATAACAGTTCCACTGGTCTTGAAGTGATGGTGAACTACAATTAGAACTGCGAACAAACAGTTAGCATTTTGCACATTTCCTTTTACTTTTTATAAATGCTGACTATCAATACTATTACTAGAACATAATAATGAATAAATCCCTATGAAAGAAAAAATTTCACTTGTTATACTACTATTTTTATATTTTAATTCTTCTGCAATGTCACAGGGCAACTTGATGATTTTCCCAAAACGTGTTAGCTTCGAAGGTATCCAAAAAAGAATGGAAGTAATCAATCTTTCAAACGTAGGGAAGGATACCGCTACTTACAAGCTATCATTCAAGCAGATAAAAATGGATGAGAACGGTAAATTTATTTCTATTGAAGAACCGGAACCTAACCAGCATTTTGCATCTCCCTATTTAAGATTTTACCCACGTACTGTTACTCTTCCTCCTAATGGATCACAGACGGTAAAAATACAGTTGGTTGGAACTAATGAAATACAACAAGGTGAATACCGCTCCCATCTATACATACGAGGCGTCGCCAAAAATAGTGTTTTAGGTGAGAAAGATTCCAATGACGAATCTGGAAATTTAAGTATCAGTGTAAAGCCGGTATTTGGAATATCGCTTGCTAATATTATTACTATTGGAGAAACCTCTGCAACTGTATCACTATCGGATCTGGCAGTACAAAACTCCCAAGAGGGAATGATCCTTTCTTTAAATTTTAATAGGAGTGGCAACAGCTCAAGTTACGGTAACATACAGGTAAACCATATTTCTACATCAGGAATCATCATCAACGCAGCCACTATCAAAGGTTTTGCTGTTTACGTTCCTGGAAATTTACGTAGAACGAAAATTAAACTTGTTACCACTTCAAATATAGATTATACCAAAGGACAACTTCAGGTCATTTATTCAACACAAGACAAAACCGTGAAATATGCTGAAGCAAGTCTAGTTTTATAATATTAAAAAACATATGATCTTTATAGTCCTCACAGATATAGCGATTTTTTATCATGCTAACTTCCATAACTCTATTCGAAACCTACTGCTTCCTCCATTAGTTACCTTTCAGTGAACACATATTATCTGATGCTACAATATAATGGCTGAATGCATCCATCAAAAAATGTTCCTATCGAAAATCGGCTTCTATTTATCTTGTTTTTCAACCGAAAATCCATTGCTCTAGTATATATATTCATAATAAAATTAGTTTTAATGTCACCCGTGGCTAGAGCGCAAGAACCCGCTTGCGATGAAGTTTTACTTACCTTACAATTCAAACACATTGGTAGTACTGAGTTATCATCAATAATTTGTGGTAAGGAAGTGTATCTTTCTATAAACGAATTGTTTGATTTTTTAAAGATTAAAAACTTCACTAATACTAATTACAGCGTCATTGAAGGTTTTTTTTTGAAGCAGACGAACATTTTCAAAATTGATGTAAACTCCAAACAAGTAAGCTATAATAATAAAATAATTTCATTAGAAGATAATGATTTAATTCGGACGGAAACCAATTTATTTCTTAAGGCGTCTCTTTTTAATGCAATTTTTGAACTTGATAATAGCTTTAACTTTAGCAACTTATCGCTATCGATGTCCTCAAAATTTGAACTGCCAATAGTTAGGGAAGCACGTATTAAACAGCTTCGAGAAAACCTTAAAAAAATCAGGAACGATTTTACTGCTGATTCTACAATAGTTAGAGACAGACCCCTTTTTCATTTCGGAACAGCCAATTGGTCCTTGAATGCCACTCAGCAGGAGAACGGTTTACGTTCAGAAAGACTTCATTTAAATCTAGGAGGCATGCTAGCGGGAGGAGAATTGACAAGCACTCTTAACTATAGTACCAACCAGCCTTTTGTACTAAAAAACCAGCATTACAGATGGCAGTATGTCAATGAAAACAATAAATACATCAATCAGATTACGCTTGGTAGAATAGCAACATCTTTAACGGCTACTATTTTGGATCCTTTAGTTGGTGGTCAAATTACCAATGCACCCACTCGAATCAGAAAATCTTTTGGTACGTATATTTTAAGCGACCACACCCAACCTAATTGGATGGTAGAATTGTACATAAACAATGCGTTGGTCGATTACGTAAAAGCGGATGCTGACGGTTTTTTTTCTTTCAATGTTCCCCTGATGTATGGCAGCACCGAAGTTTCACTCAGATATTACGGTCATTGGGGTGAAGAACAAATTTCAGGTAAAAATTTTGTAATTCCATTTCAACTTCTTCCTAAAAAAGAGTGGGAATATGTATTGAGTTCTGGAATTATACAAGATGGTAAAAATAGTCCTTTTGCTAATGCAAAAGTAAGCTACGGACTTTCGAATTATATTACCTTAGGAGGTGGTATAGAATACGTATCATATTTAAATACTAATAAAACCATAGCCTTTTTCAATTCTTCCGTACGTGCATTGTCTCAATTGTTCATTTCGGGATCGTACTACCCCAATATTATGTACAAAGGATTGTTGAACTATACTGCTTCAAACAAACTCCGGATGGAGCTAGATTACACAAAGTACACTCTGAACCAACAGCTGGTTCGTTTCAATTATTCTGAAGTGCGTAAGGCAGTGATATCATATCCGCTTCATAATCAAAATTTTTCGGGCAATTCTCGATTATCCTTTCAACAAAATTTATTTCAGAATAGCAAACATACCAATGTAGAACTACTATTATCAGGTTCAGGCTACGGCTTAAATTTTAATCTCACTACCAATTCTTTTTTTGCCGGTTCCATAAAGCAACTCATTTATAGTAATCTCTCCACCTCTTTACAGCTTCCAAAAGGCGTTGTTCTTATCCCCCAGTTGAGGTATGAATACAATACTCAAGGTATTACAGTATTAAAAGCAGAATTCAAAAAAAAAATGTTTAAAAAAGGGTTTCTTCAGGTGTCTATTGATCATAATTTTAAAACTGAAGATACTTATATGCAAATAGGTTTTCGATATGATTTCAAATCGATAAATACAGCTTTTACCACCAGTGTCATGCAAGGTAAGTCCACATTTTCTCAAGCGGCTAGCGGAAGCATTATATTTGAGCCTGCAGCAGATTTTATTTCCTTCAATAATAACTTAAGTGTAGGGAGAGCCAGTATAAAATTTATTCCTTTTTTAGATATTAATGGCAATGCAAAGCGAGATTTCAGTGAACCATTAGTATCAGGGTTACAAGTTAAATTGAACAACGGTATACAACATCATGCCAAAGACGGAATAACAATAATTACAGAATTAGAACCTTATATCAAGAATCATGTTGAACTTAATACCACTAGCATTTCTAATATCGCTTGGAGGGTAACTAACAAATCTTTAAACATCATCTTAAACCCCAATCAATTAAAAATTATTGAAATACCCATTATTGTTGTTGGGGAAGTGGCTGGATATATTAATATAAATAAAAAGGGGTCTGTAACTGGAGTTGGTGGCTTGAAAATCAATATATATGATGTCCACGATAATATTATTACGACTCTCCTCTCAGAATCTGACGGATATTTTAGTTTCTTGGGTTTAAAATCGGGTTATTATTCAGCAAAGTTAGATGCTCTGCAATTAAAAAATTTACAAATGGCGGCACAGTCCTCTAACGCAATATTTAAGATTGAAAATGGAGCCAATGGAGCTATAGTAGACAATATAGAATTTGTGCTCTATAAATAAAAACTTAAAGAATACATTGATCTATATTGCAATGAATATCTGAATTACTAATTTAGTGTTTTCTACAGTTTAAGAAGTAAATACAGCCAAATTTACTGCAACCAATACTTCTACTTACGAAGTTTAGGCAAAATTCATTGTATTTCGAGTCCGGTCAAACTATTTATGATGAAAAAATATGAGATATCTATACAGATTTGCAATGGTAGTTACAAACATCTTGAAGATCCCTCCGACTGTCACAATAACCCTTACAAACAAAAATAATTGGAAACAGAAAGCTTGTTAAACCACTGTTACATGCTTTTGAAATAATGACCGAAAACAGATGAGGATTTAACATTTTAAATTCTAATTTCAAAGTATACTGCTATATTTTAAATAGTTAGTCTTAAAATTAAAATATATTTCTAATGTTCGGCATAGTAATTGACCCAAAGACTTAATAATAGGTATGTCAAAATTTAATATGTTTCCCCCTCTAATAAATTTGGGAATAATCTCCTTTAGACATTTCTAAATAAACACTTTCATTTTGGTTTAAACTATTAAGATGATCACATTCGGCGAATGATTAGTTAAAATCAACTAGCATCATTTAGTAATTTCTCTTAAAAATACTTAAATAAAATCTTTACGAATACAGTTATTCGTTTTTAATTACGACTATTACTAAAGTAGCCACGCTTGTTACTTTTGTTTTTAATTGATCTAACCACGAATTATTTAGAATTTTAAACTAGTACTTTAATCCCTTGAATTTTACTCCACACCATAAATTATATTACACTGATTCACAGTGATTAAACTATTTTTCCTATCTAATTAATTTTCAATAAGCCCCTCTAAAATCTATATACCAGCCTATGACTCCTATTAATGCAATAATCATAACCGAAGGAAAAGACACTCTAAAAATCTTAAAAAAATTTGAAGAGGAAAACTTTTTGATTATTAAAATAATCGGGGAAGCCAAATCCATTATTGATGGAATCAGCATCATTCAATTAAAAAAGCCAGACGTAATATTCTTAGATATTATGACAAAAGAAAACCTGTTTTTTGAATTGCTTGAACAATTAGAGTTTAATATCCCAAAGCTGATTTTCATATCGGATAATAAACATTCTGCAATAGAAGCTTTCAAACAAAATGCAGTTGACTTTATCTTAAAACCAATAGATTTTAATTCGATCATATTATCTGTTTATAAATCGATCAAAATAATTGAGATGGAAAGATCGTATCAGAATCAAAAAATAAATGAAATTAATATTTTAAACACCTTTAATCAAACTAATGAATACTTGGCCATATCATCATTAGACAAAGTTGAACTCATCCACATGTCAGAAATTATTTATTGCAAGGCTGATGGAAAATATACTTATTTCATGCTTTTAGATGGTAGGAAAATAGTTTCTAGTAGAAATTTAGGTGAATATATTAAAATCCTAGATAATAACTACTTTTTTAGAATCCATCATTCGTACATAATTAACCTTAGGCACATCGTCAAAATCTCAAAAAAAGATGGTTATTTCTGTGAGTTTCCAAATGGAATTCATCTGCCTGTAGCTAAGAGGAGACAAGATGATTTCAATAAGTTTATAAAGCTTAAGGAATGACAATTTCAGAATCAGAAATTAAAAGTAACTACTAAAACTTGAATACCTTAACACTTTTAGTTCAAGTACCACACTATCGACATATAAGGGTATACTACAACCGAAATGGTAAATTGCAAAATATAGAGTACGATCAAGTATAAAATGAATGATTTTAAAATGATTATACCTTACTAAATAATGGAAAAACAATGTAATAAATAATACAATAAACGCTATAGAAAGGATTTTAATTATGCATAAAATAAATTCTTAAATAGTGTAGGTAGTTGACTGCTAAAAAAAAATTGGCAGTAATTAATAATAACAATGAAGATGAAAATAACACCATGAATATACGCGATATAACACCGCACAAACGGGTGACTGAAAATAATGATAGGGATAATATTAATTTGCAACAGACACTAAATGATCTTACTAAGATTTTGGATTTTTCTTTAGATTTGATTTTATCTTATGATGAACATGGGATAATAAAACGAATAAATAGAGCCTCAGAAATTATTGTGGGATATAAATCCGAGGAATTATTAGGGCAAAAATACGTGAAGTATCTTTTTCACGAGGATGTTGAAAATGCTATACAAGCAGATATTGACATTAAATCTGGCATGCATTTAACTATTTTTGAGAACAGACTAATACATAAGAATGGAAATATTGTTACCTTGCTTTGGTCTGCAGTGTGGGATGAAGCTTCAAAATTGAGCTACTATATTGGAAAGGATATATCTGAAAAAAAAGAATTAGAAAAAGCGTTTGATATTGAAAAGCAGCGCTTTCATGATTTATTTTTACAGGCTCCATCATGCATGGGTGTTTTAAAGGGACCCAATTATGTACATGAATTAGCCAATGAGCTGTACTTACAATTGATAGGTAAACAAAATATTATTGGCAAAACCTTAAAAGAAGTTTTACCTGAACTAGAATCACAAGGAATTTTTGAATTTTTAGATATTGTTTATAAAACTGGCGAAACCTTTTCAGCAAATGAAATGTTAGTAAAATTTGACCCCGATGGAAGTGGACAACTTGTAGATACCTACTTGAATTTTATTTATCAAGCTCATAGAGATACGGATAACAATATTGATGGTATTCTTTTCTTTGTCAATGACGTGACTGAACAAGTTATATCCAGAAAAAAAATTGAGGATAACTTAATACTATACACTTCCCTTATAGAGCAAGCTAGCGATGCAATATGCATCATAGACCCTTTGCATAAAATTATTGAAGTAAATAAGTACGCATGCGATAAATTGGGCTACAATAAAAGAGAGTTTACAGCGCTTTTAATTGAAGATCTTTTTGTAAAAGAAGATCTTGAGGAAAATCCTTTGAAAACTGAAGCCTTAAGACAAGGGAGCACACTGCGAAGTGAAAGGAGGATTAAAAGAAAAGATAATAGTACGATCGATGTGGAACTGTCAGCCAAAATAATGAAAGATGGAAATACAATTCTCTTTGCCCGTGACATAACGGAGCACAATAAAATACAATATGAACTAAAAGAAAGTGAAAAAAAATATAGATACCTTTTTGAAAATAATCCTATGCCCATGTGGGTAATCGATTTACATTCCTTCAAATTTTTAGATGTAAATCCAATTGCTTTACAGAAATATGGTTACAGTCGAGAGGAATTCCTTTCTATGACTGCTCTTGATATACGACCTGAGGAAGATAAAGAGCGTTACATAAAAGCAAATAAATCTTTCCAAAATAGTGAAGCAATCTATGATAAAGGAATTTGGAATCATTGTAAAAAAGATGGCACTCAGATTGTTGTTGAAATTATTTGTCAAGAAATAATGTTCCAAGGAGCCTCCGCACAATTTATTTTATCGAATGAAATCACTGAGCGTAAAAAGGCAGAGGATAACCTTCTAAGAAGTGAGTCTAGGTTAAAAGAAGCGCAATCAATTGCTCATTTTGGGAGTTGGGAACTCAATCTTAAAACAGGCACATTTTTATGTTCTGATGAAACATGTCAAATATATGGACTTCCTTCTGAAAATAATCAACATTCCTATTCTAGTATGCTATCCTTTATCCATCCTGAGGATATCAATCATGTTATGATTACAATATTGAATCAATGGCATAATACATCCAATAACATCGCACTTGATTTCAGAATCATTATAAAAGATGGTACAATAAAACATATCGCTTCAGAGTCAAAATTTGAGTTCGATAAAGATGGAAAACCTAGTAATTTATTTGGCATATCAAATGATGTAACTGAAATAAAAACAGCAAAAATACAACTAGAAAGGCAAAATGAGGAACTTGCTTTGCAAAATATTGAAAAAGAACACCGAGCAAATGAATTAATAATTGCCAACAAAGAACTTGCATATCAAAATTTGGAAAAAGAGGAGCGTGCAAACGAATTATTAAATACCAATAGAGATCTTATCAAGACAAATACCGAGCTGGATCGTTTTGTCTATAGTGTGTCACACGATTTACGTTCGCCTCTTACCTCCATTCTAGGGCTGATTTCTTTTATTGAAGAAGAGAGTAAAGAGGCCGATACCCTTGAACATATTATTATGATTCGAAATAGTGTGAATCGTTTAGATGAGTTTATAAAAAAAATACTTAGCTATTCTAGAAATAACCGTACCGGTTTAGATATTGAAAAAATTCAATTGCAGGATACTACCATGGACATAATAAAGTCGCTTCAAAACACAAAAGAAGCAAACTGCATCGATTTCGAAGTAAATATACTTGAAAAAAATCCTTTTTACTCCGATAAAATGCGCTTTACCACCGTTCTTGTTAACCTTATTTCAAATGCAATTAAATTTCAGAAAGAAGTACAGTCCAGTAAGTATATTAAGATAATTGGCCAATGCGATCAAGAAGCATTACACATTACTATAGAGGATAATGGAATTGGAATAAATCCGGCCTATCATTCTAAAATATTTGAAATGTTTTTTCGCCTTTCAGGAATTAAAGACGGATCTGGAATAGGACTGTATATAGTTAAGGATACTCTAGACCTACTACAGGGCAGTATCAAGATAAAATCCGAAGTAGGAACTGGAACTACATTTACAATTGTTATAAAAAATTTAAGAAAATGAAAGACGAATTAAATCAAAAATTTGAAAGAGTAATGCTCATAGACGATAATATCATAGATCTCTATATTGCTTCGCGAATTATAGTTAAAAATAATTTTGGACAAGAAGTAATGAAATACTCAAATGCACAAGATGCTTTGCAGTTTCTTCAAGATAATCATGACAAAATTTCTACTCTACCTCAAATAATTTTTGTCGACATTTACATGCCGCTTATGTCAGGATTTGAATTTTTAGAAGCCTATAATCATCTACCACCAAACGTTAAAAGACATTGTCAAATTTTTGTCATCTCATCAACTATTGATGATCTCGACATTGCTCGGGCCAACAAAGATGAAAATGTAGTACGCTTTCAAGTCAAACCAATTAACAAAACATTTCTTGATCGCATTGCATTTGTTAATACTTAAATTTCTTATCCTATATCATATAGTTAACATATAACTTCTTATACATTTGCATTTAGATAATTGCCAAATAAAAATAAAATTATGTCTGATACAATACTTCCTAAAATATTGATTACAGGTGCGACTGGTCAAGTAGGTGGTAAAACGCTACGATGTCTTTTATCAGACACTTCCATCGAAGTCATCGCTGCAGTTCGCACAGCAGAAAAAGCAATTCCTTTTTCTAAAAAGGGAATTAAAACTGTTATTCTAGATTTTGATGACGCAAGTACACATGAAGCAGCTTTGAAAGGGATTGATCGTCTATTTATGGTGACGGGATATACAGTAGATATGTTACGCCAAAGCAAGGTTTTATTAGATAATGCTAAGAAAGCTGGGCTCCAGCACGTAGTCCATTTAGGAGCTTGCGGTCCAGACGATGCTACAATTGGACATTGGGTATGGCATCAGCTCGTAGAAAGGTATATTGAATGGCATGGATTTTCATATACCCATTTACGCCCCCAAGATTTTATGCAAAACGTAGTAACCTATGGAAGTCAACAAGGAACGCAAAATGGAGTGATCAACGCCTACGTTGATAATGCTCGATTAAGCTGGGTTGATGTTGATGATGTAGCACAAGTTGCAGCAGTGACTCTAGCAGTTCCCGAACTGCACAATGGTAAAACGTATCGTTTAAGCTACGATGCAAAAACATTCGAAGAAATTGCAGCACTTATGACAACTATTGTCGGCAAACCATTCCGCTATGAGCCTCTTTCACCGGAGCTATTTTTGCAAAAGATGCAAGCAGCAGGTGCTGAAATGGCATACATGCAATGTGTATATGATCACTGGAAACAGCATGCACGGGGCACTATACCAAATGCTAGTGAAACCTTTGATAACTTTTATGGGATTACTGGTAAACAACCTAGTACCTGGTCTAACTTCATAGCTAAAAACAAAGTGTTATTAGATTATTAGTTATTCATTTTTAGAAGGGTATAAAAAATGTAAACTCCACAAAATTAAACATTTATATCAATAATCAATACATAGGAAATAAAGCATTCTTAATTAATTTTCGGCCAGAAATTAATTACTGATCTGAATAAAATTTTTAAAGTAATACTAACGTTAAAATATTTTTTTTCTAAACATTTAGCTGTTTCCTCCATCTTGAAAACGTAGTTTCTGTTATTAATTCTCGATATTCTATACTAATGCTAATTTCAATTAATTTTATCGATATAATTCCTATGACCAATTATGCTATATAAATTAAGTTTTTCTCCTCTGCTCCTCTTTACTGACCTGACATTCTTTATCATGGATCCATTCTAAAAGAGGAGTTACAAGTTTGTTTTTATTGTACAATATTATTAGAAGATTCATAAATAAAACCCATGTGTATTTAATAAATCCTTTGGTCCAATTGCAAGAATGAAATTAAAATATCTCTTACAATACTTTTGCATTAAATAATCAAAAAAATGCGCAAAAACGTATATAAAAGAAATTATTATTTTTATTTCAGTTCCTATTTAGCTTAAAATAATTTCATACTAAATATTTTAGTTCCCGATTAAGATTACAGTGATTAGTTATCCGAATATATCCAGTTTGCAAAATTCCCTCTTTCCCCCTATATCAATGGGCTTATCCTTCCGGTTACGAATTGCTACTTTTATCAACTGCATTCATTGCAATTATTACAAGTAATGATTATAATCTTTGTGATACTGATTTTTAATTCTTAATCAAACATTTAGAACTACCTATAATTGATATATAAGTTTCTTAACTGATAGCACTGAAAACAACATTATAAGTTACTGCTGAGCTTCCACTTCTTTAGGAAAAATTAAAACTTGTATTTTTGCCATATTCCCATCTATGATTACGTTAGGGCAATAAAAACTAAAAACAAAAGTATATAAATCTTGAATTCTAAAAGAAGTAATTGAATAGTTTTTCATAAAAAGCAATTCATATCATACATGGCCCAAAATGATCATAGTGATTTGAGGCAAATCTTTATTAATTGCTTTCAAGCCATTGACGACTATTTTATATTAACAGATAATTCAACCATTATCTCCTAAAATGAAATAAATATTTATTTTCTACATTTATTTTCTGACGACAAGTTTTTCATAGCTCTCCATTGAAACTTTAAGCCTGATAAAATTCCTTTTATATAAAATATAATTATTCAAGACCTTAAAACCAAAATGATAATTTAGTTTTTACAAATAAAGTTGATTACACATTTACTATATATCTATTAATTTTTTATTTTTGTGATTAGGGCAACCTTCAATCGAACTGCAATAATTAAAATTATTCAATCCAAGTGGTATGTGTTACGATGTTGATCAAAAAGCGAATTTGTTGGCGGCAAGGACGCGGTTCAATACTGAGATAAAAGAGTATGACTCATACCATGAAGGCACTTTTATAAATGGTTTTTCACATCCCAACATTCCAATTATAACAAACTCATCTCCTGATGTAATTACCACTGATCACTCATGGGGACTTATTCCTAGTTGGTCAAAAGATATTGAATTTAGAAAGAACACTTTGAATGCCAGAATAGAAACAGTAGAAGAAAAACCTTCCTTTAAGAATGTGACAAACAATCGTTGTTTAATTATTGCAACTTCTTTCTATGAGTGGCGATGGCTAGATGAAAAAGGGAAATCAAAAGAGCGATATCAGATCTATTCTCAAGAACAGGAGGTTTTCGCTTTCGCTGGATTGTATAGTTTTTGGACCAACCCGGCTAATGGAGACGTGATGAAGACCTATACCATGATTACCACTCAAGCAAATGAGCTAATGGAATACATTCACAATCATAAAAAAAGGATGCCGCTAATTATTAATCGCGAAGATGAAAAAGCTTGGCTTGATACAAATAATAAAATAAAGGATTTTGCATATCCATACCAAGATAATATTGTTGGCTTTAAAATAGATTAATATGAAAAATGAATATTACAATGGAGTAACTGATGAAGATTTTGTAAAATACTTTGAAGGTATTTTGCACTACAGAGTGGAACTTACACAATATCAATATCCTTTTGAACAGATAGAACCTCAAGAGGCGATTGACGATCATATAGTTAGATCCCAAAGAAGCCTATTCGAGTACATACTTGAATCTGTAAGAGCATCAGTTGATCAGATAGATGATAAAATAGAAGAGGATGAAACGTTATTCATATTCAATAAAAAAAAGACAAAAATACTGCCCATGCTTACTGGTATAATCGGTAATTATATTGAATCTGTGAAAGTGAATTATATTAATCTGTAAATGCTTTTAAACTTAGTTTTTGGCTTTGATTGTTTCCAATTGTTATATATAGTAGTGGTTACTGGATCTAATAATTTAGGCGATGAGTACAATTCAATAAGTAATATTTCAAATATCAAAACTGAGCTTAGTTGGAAATATCCAAGTATAAAAAAAATGAAGATATTATATTTCCATAATAAATATATTTTCACCAAAATCAGGAGAGAGCATCTAAATAAAATCATAATCAGGGATTTTATTAAATAGGTGATAAATATTTTTAATCATATATTTAATCTATGGTCTAACTTAAATTATGTTCTAATTTGTAACATTCAAAAAGGATTAAAATTTATTTATATCCTCTAATTTTGTGCAAAAACAGCACTATGGATAACTCTAAGTATTTTGACAAAATTCCCGAAATAGAAGAAGCTAAAGAAAAACTTCACGATGCAATTGAACTTTTTTTAAATGAAGAGATTTCGTTTGAAGAATATGAAGCTTTTCAACAAGCAGTATCTGACGCTTGTGACAAGTATGATTTTAACGGAAACTTAAAAAGCACTACTAAATCTTAGTATTTTTTTTGTTTCATTCATGTCCCGCCCTAATATAACGATATACCAATAGTATTTTTAAGAAAAAGTAAAAATAACCACGCTATAATAGACGGACTCAGAAAGATTGTTCGTTTTATAAAAAAAGTTAAATATGGAATAAGGTATGTACTCTTATTTATCTCCCTTAAACAGAATAATTTAAATTAAAACTTTATTATTTGGGTAATTTATGTTTTAGTATCCCACCAATCTGTATTTCCATGCATCCTTAAATATTAGAAGAAATCTCACATATAATTTTAATTGTATTTCTCACCTCATTGATGAGTTCTCTTGTTAATCCTAATAACTGAGAATGCCTATGTAATATTTTTTTATTAGCTTGTACAATTCCTTTTGAAATTACGCTACCTTTGCATTTCGATATACATGAATTAATACGTTCATTAAAATCAAGTCAATCGCCTCATAACATGACCATTTAACTATCAAATTGATTAAATTTTTTTTATGGCAAAATCGTGGCACATTAAGTTTTAAATTTGGAGAAATGTAGCATAGATAAGGGTTCAGCCGAATAGGTTCGAATCCTACTCTCCCCACAAATTTTTAAGCCTGCAAATCCAACGATTTGCAGGCTTTTTTCATTTTCTCCACTTTGTCAAAATTTATAAAATCGCTCAAAGTTTCTATGGCAGAATCGTGGCACATTTGTGTTTTTCGAAAATGTGCCACAGAATATGAGTTAAACCCTTATACACACAGGGGTTAACGTGCTTAACGACTTGATTTTTTGACGTTATAATTCTACATTTATTAATCCTAAAAGTTGAATTATGTTAGAAAGCAGTTTTGGGCTTGTTATCTTTTTGCCCCTCCCCGCAATGAAAGTAAAATTAGAACCATTTATCTTAGAATTACAGTAGATGGGATACCTAAAGAAACATCTACGAAACGTAAATGGGATATCTCACGTTGGGATCAAAAATTAGAAAGAGCAATAGGAACTAAGGAAGATGCAAAATCTATTGATATGTTCTTAGAGTCTCTTGCAATGAAAATCAATGAGTACAAAACCGAGAGCATGTACAACGGGAAGCAAATTACTGCTCAGAAAGTTATGGATTACATTCTGGGAAAATGCTACGAGAGCCAAAGTACTTGAAGAGTTCCAAAAACATAATGAGGAAATGACGGCTTTGCTGGGTAAAGGATACGCAAAAGGAACTCTCGATCGTTTCACTATCACCATCAATCATGTAATACCTTTTATTCGACTTAAATTTAATGCTGAAGATGTTGAATTTTCTGATTTCTTTTCAGCTGCTAGCAGCCATTTTAATTCTTCATTCTGCTAATTTTATTGTAATCTAAAATTACAATGTAGCTTCCTTTTTTTTCGATCAAACCTTCGTTTCTAAATTCTGTTAAAGTTCTGCTGACCGTTTCTGGAGCTGTACCAGACATGGCCGCAAGATCATCTCGCGTTATTTTAATGCTGTTACCTTGAACCTCATCTTCAAAGATGAAAATTTTAAGCAGTGATTCTGCTACTCTTTTTCGAACAGATTGGTACGCTATCAATAATAAATGGGTGTCCTTTGAACGAATTTCATTCGATAAAATTTTAATAAATTTCTCGGCTACATCTGGATACAATTTTATCAGTTCTTCAAATTGTTCTTTTGGAAAAAAACACAATTCGCTATCTTCAATTGCCGTTGCTGTATCTGTAAAAGTCGCATGACAGAGAATGGTATTAATTCCCAAAAAATCATTGCATTGATAAATACCCGTCATCAGCTCCCGACCATCTTCAGCCATTTTTACCGTTTTAATCTTACCTGAAATAACAAGGTAAATTCCAACAGCACGATCACCTTCGTAGTGAATAACTTGATTTTTTTTAAAAGGTCTGCGAGCATGCGTATCTATTATTTTTTTAAGTTCAGCTATTCCCTCTTTACTAGAACTTCCCGTTACATTCGTACCAATAGTATCTTTATAAAATTCTTGTTCTACTTTTTTTTTATTCAGTCGGCTCTCTATTGCTTGCAACAGTTCAATATCATCAAATGGTTTGGTCAGGTAATCGTCTGCTCCCATTTCCATCGCTTTTCTTAAATCTGGTCGCTCTGACTTTGCTGTAATAAATATAAACGGAATTGTGCTTGTTGCTGGATTTTTATTAAGCAAATATAAAACGCCGTAGCCGTCAAGCTCAGGCATCATAATATCACATAAAATTATGTCTGGCATGTTAGAAATTGCAGACTCTACTCCTACTTTACCATTATTGGCTTGAAAAACGGTGTACCCGCTCAAAGTAAGTATTTCTACAACGTTCTCTCTAATGTCATTGTGATCTTCTATAATTAATACTTTGCTCATGATAAAGGAAATTTTAATGTAAATAGTGTTCCATCCTGCGTATTACTTTTAAATTCAACTGTACCATTCATCAAAGAAACGTAGCGATTAACGATATTTAAGCCTAAGCCTGTGCCGGGAATGCTAGCTGTATTGTGTGCTCTAAAGAAGGCCTGAAATAAATATTTTTGTTCCTCTAACGGAATACCTATGCCATTGTCGTGAACAGATAAAGTACAGTGTGAATCTGTAATTTCTGTTACTAAATTAATGCAACATGTATCACCAGAATATTTGATGGAATTAGTAATTAAATTAATCGCACAATTTTTTAATAAATTGATATCTAAGGACACCATGGTTTCGTTACCTAAATGCTTATAATTAATTTTTTGATTGGCTTTTGCCAATAACTGCATCTCCTCGGTTAATTCTTTAGAAAACATAGTCAAATCAAAACTAGTAATACTAACTATCATCTTACCTACTTCTAATTTTTCAACATAAAGAAAATCATTAAGAATAGCAGTCAAATTCATCACCGAATTTTTAATTTTGCTCACATGTTTACTTATGGGACCGCTCTTAAACGGTTCTGCATACTTTTCAATCAATGAAGCAGATAGTTGCACCGTACTTAGTGGCGTTCTAAATTCATGTGAAGCCATCGACAAAAATCTATTTTTTAATTTACTAAGTTCCTTTTCTTTTTCTAATGAAATGCTGACTTTTTCTTTAGCTTTTTCTAAAGCAAAAATCGTATCATTAAGCGACTTGGTCCTAACTTCAACTAATGTCTCCAACTCTGCGGCATAATTTTTAAATCGTTCTTCATCAATTTTCTGTTGGGTGAGATCATGTATAAATCCTGCATACATTGTTTTCCCTGAATATTGAACCTCACTGACTCCCAGTTTCATTGGAAATTCTTGCCCTCCTTTGCGTAATCCTATCAGTTCTCTACCAGTGCCTATTATACTTGGCTTTCTTGTGTTTTTATAATCTCCTAGGTAGCCATCATGTTTTCCCTTATCGTTTGAAGGCATCAGCATAGCTATATTTTGACCTATAACTTCTTCTTCTAGGTACTCAAATAGAATACAACCAGCGGGATTAATAGATTCTACAATTCCGTTTTCGTCAATAGTGATGATCCCATCCAAAGCATTTTGCACAAGAGCATATAAAAGAGCGGCGTTGTTCATCTAATTATCGATCAAATTATGATGATCTGGATAAAGAACGACTATTTAAACTCAGTAAAGGAATTAGGTGACTTTAATAACAGCATAACTCGCATGTACCCTCTATTTTAATATAAAAAGAAATAACTTGGGTATTTTCTTTCAATTTAATAAGGTTTTTAATTCGGTGATACATCCTTTTGATTTATAAAAAGTGATTTACATCATAAAGCTACATGTTTTTAATCACGACTAATGATGCGCTTTTATTGCTCCTTTGCCATTATCAAATAATACAGTCTATGATGTCGCATAAAACGCTCCCAGTACACCGACTTCTTCTCAAAGAAGATGCTGAAATATTAACCGTTTTTCAAACAGCATTAACACATATGGGGTCAAGAACTCCCATTTCTTTATATCGAAATATAGAATCATGTCTGCAAAATTTGAAGGAGATGCCTAATATGGATACCCCTATTTTATTTTTTTACTTAAATAAAAATGTGCGAAAGTGTACCAAAGAAATCGCAACTATTAGAAAATACTTAAAAAGTAAAGATCTCTCTATAATAGTGTATGATTCCAAGGCTTCCTCTTTTGATGAAGACATACTAAAGGCAGGAGCCAACATCTATATCAAGAAATCAAATAATGTTATAGAACGCAATAAAGTGTTGCAGCATGTAATTAATAGAAATTGGCAATTTGAACAAGGCTGCTTTAATCGTTAAACCTATGTCTTATCGGTTTAATTAAAATTTTACCAATGATCGAAAGCAAAATTTCAAAGACTGATCTACGTCATTTCGAATGCGCTGTTCTTTGCCCAATTTTGTCACTTGTAGAAAGAAAAATAAGAACCGAACACCCACTACTAAAGCAAAATTATTATGAACGAAGTAAACATGGATAGCTTAGTAACGATAGCAGCATATGTCGATAATTTAGGATTTACATCGCAATTTGAGGTAAATGGAAAGACTCTGAGTTCGCTTAAAACCGATCAACATTTTATGCCTGATCAAATAAAAATCATTCATTTTTATCGATTTGAAGGGAATTCAAGTCAAGATGATAATTCTATCATGTATGCCATTGAAACTGATACTAACGAAAAAGGAACTATAGTCGATGGTTATGGAACCGCATCTGACACTTCAACTGCCGACTTCATGCGTGCGGTGACCGACATTCAAAAGTAGTAGCAATCGTTCACCATCTTTAAAATAAATTATATGAATTTAAAAAACAAACTGTCCTTTGTCTTTCTTGTGGTATTAGTCAACTTTAATTTTTTATTGGCACAACAGCGAGATAGAACCTCATCTACAGACAGCATTTCTAATTACTCTACCTATAAAAGAGCATTAAGTTTTGGAGGTGTAATGCAAACACGCTATGTATATTCACTAACTGATAATACTGATATTGACGGTAAAAATTATATATCAAGTGATGAAACGGCTATTACAAACACCTTTACAGTTAAAAGAGCCAGAATACTGGTTAAGGCCAATATTAATGATCACTTTTCAGCAAATATATTAGTGAACCTAGCAGATTTCAGTGGGAACCCTACCAATAAAGTCTTAGAGAATGCCTATATCAAATACAGTCAAAGCAACTATTTTCATGTGCAGGTAGGACAATTTCGTCCCGCTTTTGGTGTAGAAGATGCCCTCTCAGTAGATGTTATTCGAACTCTAGATTTTTCAAATCAATACTACTCTTTCGGTAAAAATGGATGGCAAAGTTTTCAGATAGGGATGTCCGTCTTTGGAGATCTGACCAAGAAAGGTGATTTGCGTTATTTTATGGGCGTGTATAATGGTAATAATAAAACCCAGAAGAGTGACGATAATAATGGCAAAAATGGGTACCTAAGATTAGAAACTGATATAGTCAAAAATTTCACCCTAGGCGCAAATGTCGCCACAGGAAGCATCGCTACCAGCGGTACAGGATATGCTTATGGTGTCGATTTAACAGCTAGATTACCCTTGTCCAATAAATTTCAGCTTTTGCTTATGGCTGAAGCAAAAATAGGGTCTAATTTCCTAGAGTATAATGCTGCAACTGCAGATGACACGGTAATAATAAAATCAGCCTTATCAGACTACAATATGCACGGGTTTTACTTTCTCCCTACCCTCAAATATGACTTACAGAGTAAGCGAATTCGTGCGATAGAATTCTCTTCTCGCTACGAATATTTAGACGACAATTACAAATTGAACAGCAATGCCCGTCAAACAATCATTCCTAATCTTAGTTTAATATTTGCTGACGATTATTATGCAGCATTACAAATGGGAGTATCAATAGATTGGTATAAAAAAGAAGTACCATTAACAACAACAAATAGTCATAATCTAGCCTACGTTCAATTGCAAATACGATTTTAATAGATAACTAAAACATGAAAGAGATTAATTTTAAGTCCTTACTGATAACAACGATTATTGGGCTGACCATCTGGTTCATTCCTGCTCCTGAAGGAGTTCAACCAAATGCTTGGCATTTACTTGCCATTTTTGTAGCAACCATTGCTGGAATTATATCAAAAGCAGCATCAATGGGAACAATGGCCGTTATAGGAATGACATTATGTGCAACAACGCAGGTCTTAGCTCCTGGCGATCCTAAAGCTTCAATCGTAAATGCCCTCAGCGGTTTTGGTAACTCGACTATTTGGCTTATCGGTTTGGCTTTTTTTATTGCTAGAGGTTTTATAAAAACGGGATTAGGAACTCGAATTGCCTATAACTTTATAAAGATCTTTGGTAAAAGCCCGCTAGGATTAGCTTACGGTCTTAATACTGCCGACTTGATATTGGCTCCAGCCATACCTAGTAACACGGCAAGAGCTGGTGGAGTTATTTTTCCGATTATGAAATCTATTGCAGTAAATATGGGTTCGATACCAGAAAAACCAGAAACGCATCGCAAAATTGGTGCATTTTTAACCTTAAGTAGTTACAATGCCAATATGATTACATCGGTAATGTTTTTAACAGCTACAGCGAGTAATCCTATGGCACAAAAGTTTGCTGCTGATCAAGGAATTATAATTACCTGGGGAAGTTGGGCTATTGCTGCTGCCGTACCAGGGCTAATCTGTTTTATTTTAGTCCCTATATTTTTATATAAAGTATTTCCGCCAGAACTGAAAGAAACGAAAGAAGCGCCTGCCATTGCAGCAAAGCAACTTTTAGAAATGGGATCAATATCTACCAAAGAATGGCTTATGGTCGCTACTTTTATTATCCTGCTGATACTCTGGATCTTTGGTAATCTTTTTTCTATTGATGCCACTACGGGAGCATTGATCGGACTTTGTATTTTGCTATTAAGTAGCGTTCTTACGTGGGAAGATGTAAAATCAGAAAAAGGTGCATGGGATACTATCGTGTGGTTTTCATCATTAGTAATGATGGGCTCGTATCTTAATTCATTGGGGTTTGTAGGGTGGTTTGGTAATTTGGTGGGTAATGAGCTTTCTGGCCTAAGTTGGCAATTGGCTTTCCCTCTTATAATAATCGTGTATTCTTACTGTCACTATATGTTTGCAAGTGCCACCGCACAAGTAGCTGCCATGTACTCTGTGTTTTTAGCAGTAGGTATTGCAGTAGGAGTTCCAGGAACTATGTTAGCAATATTTTTGGGTGCTTGTGCCACTTTGATGGGCTCTATTACACACTATGCGCATGGACCTGCCCCTATCTTTTTTGGAAGCACTTATGTAGATTTAAAGGATTGGTGGAAACAAGGCTTTTTTATGAGTGTATTGTTTCTATTGGTTTGGTTCTTAATCGGAGGCGTTTGGTGGAAAGTAATTGGTTTATGGTAAGAAAATTAGTTCCCGATAGCACTATTTATAAAAACAGAATATGAAAACAACCACACTTCAATACAAACTAATCATGGCTGCCACGGGATTATTCTTGTGCTTCTTTTTAGTCATACATCTTTTGGGAAACCTGCAGCTATTGTTACCTGCAGCTCGTGCTCAGGAACAATTTAATTGGTACTCCCATCTCTTATCTGGAAATATCTTAATTAAAATAATCTCATGGGTTTTGTACCTCTCCTTAATAAGTCATGCTGTATATGCACTTCTAATTACTCGAAAAAGTAAAAAAGCAAATGCAAGTAGTTATTATTATGATAAACGCAAAGTGTCAAGTCCATGGAGCAGTCGAAATATGGGAATATTAGGCACTATCATTTTGATTTTCTTAGTGATTCATTTTAAAGATTTCTGGTATGTTTACATGTTTACAGATCTACCACTAGATGCTGCAGGCAACAAAGATCTATACACTATTGTTATTACAACCTATGACCAACTTTGGTATGTGCTGGTCTATGAAGTTTCATTTTTAGCTTTAGGCTTTCATTTACTGCATGGCTTTTTTAGTGCCTCACGTACATTGGGTCTTTATCATCCTAAATACGTAAAAGCCGTGAAAGTTTTTGGTTGGATGTACACACTATTGATCACTTTGGGTTTTATGGCCATTCCGCTATACATCCATTTTATAAAATAAATATCATGATGAATTCAAAAATACCAGAGGGAGCAATCAATGAGAAATGGAGCAATTACAAAGCAAAAGCGCAACTTGTAAACCCTGCTCACCGTAAAAAACTAAATGTAATTGTTGTAGGCACCGGTCTTGCCGGGGCATCATGTGCAGCCTCCTTGGCAGAGCAAGGGTATAACATACAATCCTTTTGCTTTCAAGATTCGCCTAGACGTGCACATTCAGTGGCGGCTCAAGGTGGTGTTAATGCTGCAAAAAACTATAAAAACGATGGAGACAGTGTATTTCGCATGTTTTATGATACCATCAAAGGAGGCGATTTTCGCTCTCGCGAAGCAAATGTCTATCGGTTAGCAGAATGTTCCGCAAATTTGATCGATCAAGCAGTGGCACAAGGAGTTCCTTTTGCAAGAGAATATAGCGGCTACCTCAACAACCGCTCTTTTGGAGGTGTTCAAGTATCACGAACGTTTTATGCTCGCGGGCAAACGGGGCAACAACTAATGTTGGGTGCCTACCAAGCGTTCATGAGGCAAGTAGGAAAAGGAAAAATAAAGTCTCATACGCGCCATGAAATGTTAGAATTGGTGGTGATTGATGGTAAAGCAAAAGGCATCATTGCTCGCAATCTTGAAACGGGTGCTTTAGAACGTCACGTAGCAGATGCTGTCGTGCTGGCAACAGGCGGGTATGGAAAAGTATATTACCTTTCTACTCTTGCCATGGGATGCAACAGTTCTGCGATTTGGCGTGCCCATAAAAAGGGAGCTTATATGGCTGGAGTAAGCTGGATTCAGTTTCATCCTACCTGTCTTCCTCAAGTGGGAGCAACACAATCAAAATTAACCTTAATGTCGGAATCATTGCGAAATGATGGACGTATTTGGGTTCCCAAAAAAGCGGGAGATGATCGAAGACCAAACGATATTCCAGAAGAAGAACGGGATTATTATCTCGAACGCCGCTACCCTACTTTTGGTAATTTGGCACCTCGTGATATTGCCTCGCGTGCGGCTAAAGAACGAATTGATGCCGGTTGTGGAATTGGCCCAATGAAGAATGCCGTTTGCCTTGACTTTTCTAAAGCCATTGCAGAACAAGGCAAAGAAGCTATCGAAGCCAAATACAGCAATCTATTTACTATGTATTTGAAAATAAATGGCATCGATGCTTATAAAGAACCAATGCTTATTTCGCCAGCGGCACATTTTACAATGGGCGGTTTATGGGTAGATTATAATTTAATGACCACAATACCTGGTTTATTTGCACTGGGCGAAGCTAATTTCTCTGATCATGGTGCCAATCGACTTGGTGCCAACTCTTTACTTCAGTCTTGCGTAGATGGCTATTTTATAGCCCCTTATACCATTCCGGATTATTTGGCAGGCGAATTAAAAAATGCCAAAGCAACGATTGAAGATCCCGCATTTATAGAAGCAGAAAATGCCGTTAGAAAACAGTTGACCCAATTTTTAAATACTGATGGACACCTTTCTGCTGATTATTTCCATAAAACAATAGGCAAGTTATTATATGACAAATGCGGTTTATCCAGAAATAAAGAAAACCTTGAACAAGCCATTATCGATATTGCTCAATTAAGAATTTCATTCGAAAAAGATTTAAAAATCACTGGAGACGACACCTTAAATAGTGAACTCGAAAAGGCTGGTCGAGTAGCTGATTATTTAGCCCTTGCCGAATTGATGTGTTACGACGCATTACAAAGAGAAGAATCTTGCGGGGCACACTTTAGAGAGGAATTTCAAACGGCTGAAGGTGAAGCATTGCGTAACGATGATAACTTCTGTTATGTGTCTGCATGGGAGTTTAAAGGAAAAAATATAGCACCGGAATTACACAAAGAACCTTTGGTGTTTGAAGCTGTCAAACTAAGCGTAAGAAGTTATAAATAAAAGAAAAGAGAAAAAGCATGAAATTACACTTAAAAATATGGAGACA
Source organism: Flavobacterium frigidarium DSM 17623 (assembly GCF_000425505.1). GTDB lineage: Bacteria > Bacteroidota > Bacteroidia > Flavobacteriales > Flavobacteriaceae > Flavobacterium > Flavobacterium frigidarium. The sequence goes on from NZ_AUDO01000004.1 coordinate 116,085, forward strand.
GTTGAACGCTGCTTCAAAAGGAGAAATGATTGAATATGAGGTAAGTGAAGTATCTGAACACATGTCTTTTTTGGAAATGCTTGATATGCTAAATGAATCATTAATACAACGTGGAGAGCGCGTAATCGAATTTGATCACGATTGTCGCGAAGGTATTTGTGGTCAATGCGGTATCATGATAAATGGTAGAGCACATGGTCCCTTGACACACACTACAACGTGCCAGCTCCATATGCGAAGTTTTAAGGATGGAGACACCATTTATTTGGAGCCATTCCGTGCGTCAGCTTTCCCCATTCTAAGAGATTTAAAAGTAAATAGAAAATCTTTTGACTCGATTATCGAAGCGGGAGGCTATATTTCGGCGGCAATTGGACAAACGCCAGAGGCTAATAGTATACCCGTGAGTTATGAAGCAAGTGAAGCGGCTTTTGACTCTGCTGCTTGTATAGGTTGTGGCGCTTGTGTGGCCACATGCAAAAACTCTAGTGCAGCTTTATTTACTTCGGCAAAAATAAATCATCTCGTTCAGCTTCCTCAAGGAAAACTGGAAGCAGCAGATCGAGTACTTAGCATGGTTAGCCAAATGGACGCCATGGGTTTTGGGAATTGCTCCAATACAGAAGCTTGCGAAGTAGAATGCCCTCAGGATATTTCAGTTCTCAATATTGGTCGAATGAATTATGAATATAATAAAGCATTGTTACTGCGTAAATAAAAAACATTCGCACACTGTCGGTAGTGCCACCAAATCACTTGTATTAAGTAAAATCAAATAAATAAAACAAAATGAAGCACATCCTAATTTATATTCTATTTATTTTAACCGCAGCGTTAGTAGTACTTAACCGATATACATCTCTATATATTAATAGCTCCATTTTACACTTTATAGTGTTATTTACAGCGGCATCATCATTTGTAATTATTATAGGGCACTTGTTTGGGAAATTACGAACTATCAAATCAATAGTAATCACTTTTTTAATTATAGGAGGCATCACTTTAGGAAAGGCTTTTTTTACTTGGGAAGGAGACTGGAAAACACAAACTGTTATTTATAAAAACATTGAAAACGGAAACCAAACAATTGAGTTCCAGCTGAAAGCCAGTAGGTTTGCTTTTGGCTATAGAGAACGTATTATAGAACGCCTGAAAATAGTACCACTTATCGATTGGACAACTGCTGTTGATACCACTGCTCTAAATAAATCAAAATGGAAAAGGGTAAATATCAGAATAAATGAGTTGAACTTACCCATGGAAGCTGGTAATTAAAAAGTTAAATCATTAGTCGTAAAGGTCTATATGGCTAAAGCTATTTCATATTATACGTGCTATTTACCTTTGTCTTTGGGACTCCATACTAGTATTAAAATGCAATAAAAATATAATCTTAAATTTAAAGCACTTTAGATACATATGGGAAGTAAAGTTGTTTAGAAGGGTAAATCACTAGAAGAATTCCTATTCCAAGTACCTATCCATTTTCTCCACTAACCATTAAAAACCTCCATTCTCAGTTAATTTTGGAGGTTTTATGAAATAGATAAATAAGGTGACCAATATCATTTTTTAAGGTCAAACATTACTTTAATTTTGTTAGACCATATGAATGTCAACAAAATAATAACGTCACTCCCTTTTGATCCTATTATTACTTACAGCATAGTAATTTTAGGCTGTATAGTATTGGGATTATTGCTCAGGTGGTTTTTATTTTGGTTGCTTAGCTATTCTAACCGAAAAAGTCCAACCGTTTTAAAAACACAGCTACTTAAGCATTTAAAAAAACCTGCCCGATTTTTGTTACCATTCCTACTTATCTACGGTTCTTTTAGTGTTATTGCATTAGATTCTTACTGGCTAACAGTTGTAGAAAGTCTTATTATCATCAACTTCTCATGGATGTTAATTGCCTTGTTAAATGCAGTAGAAGAGATTGTCCAAAAAAAATTTACTATAGACGGCTTCCATCAAGCTAAAGAAAGAAGGGTCTTGACGCAATTGCGGTTTATGAAGAGCTTTTCAATCATCATTATTATTACTATTGCCATTGCAGTCGTTTTATGGAATATCCCTGCAGCAAGAAAGTTAGGTACAACCATATTAACATCTGCGGGTGTAATTGGTATCATCGCTGGAGTTGCTGCTCAAAAATCAATTGCCAATCTTATTACGGGCTTTCAAATCGCCTTTACACAACCTATAAAAATTGATGATGAGGTAGTAATACAAGGGGAATATGGCACTGTAGAGGATATCACGCTGACGTATGTTGTTATCAAAACTTGGGATTGGAGGCGACTCGTTGTACCTCTTAACTTCTTTAGTGATAACTCATTTGTAAACTGGACTTTTAGTTCTAGAGAATTAATTGGTAGTGTTTTTATCAGTGTAGACTATACTTTTCCTGTTGCTACGCTACGAACAAAACTACTAGTGCTTTTAAACGACAATACACTCTGGGATAAAAAAACAGCAGAACTTTTAGTTACTAAAAGCGATGATCGAGCAATGGAATTACGCGCAACTTTTAGTGCTAAAAATGCTTCCGAGGTTTGGAATTTACGCTGCCAAATAAGAGAACAACTTATAGAATTTATACAAGAAAATTATCCTGAATGCTTACCAAAATTAAGACAATTGGACCAATTTAAAAAAAGTAAAAATGACTAATAATTTAGAAGACAACCTCCTTTTTAAGAGTATTTTTCAATCTTCTGTCGAAGGTATATTGGTAGTCGATGAGCAAGGATTCATCATTAAAGCAAATCCTGCTGGTGAAAATATGTTTGGTTACGCACCACAGGAATTAATACATCAAGAAGTAGATAGTCTTATACCCATCCAATTTAGAAACAACCATCAATCACATAGAGCACATTACGCCGTAAAACCTAAAGCGAGACGTATGGGGCACAATTTGGATTTATGGGGATTAAAAAAAGATGGTTCACAGTTCCCTTTAGAAATAAGTTTAAGCCCAACAACTATAGACAGTAATCAAGTAGTCATTGTTTTTGTGATTGATACCACAATACGCAAGGCGACACAACAAGCGTTAGTCGATAGTGAAAGCAGAATGGCAGAAGCACAACAAATTGCACAAGTAGGAAACTGGCACTGGAACTTGAAAACAAATGAAAGAAGCTGGTCAAACGAATTCTATAGAATTTACGGCCTTTTACCCAATGATGATCGGCTTAATAAAGCTTCTGTAAGTAATTTTATTCATCCAGATGATCGCGAAAATGAATTAAAAACAATTGCTCTTGCTATCGAAAATCAAACAGACTATCAATATGAAAAGAGAATAGTAAGGCTTGATAATAGCATAAGATACGTTATTAGCAAGGGGGTGATAACATATGATGAAAAAGGAAAACCTTCTGAACTGTTTGGGACTACACAAGATATTACCCAGCAGAAAGAAACCGAGAAAGAACTGAAGGATAGTGAAGATCGTAACAAAGTTATTCTAGAAGTGTTACCTGATATGATGTTTATTTTAAATAATCAAGGGGAATATTTGGACTTATTTGCTCCAGAGACTAGAAAATTACTAAAATTAAAAGAAAATTTTATTGGTAAGAATATAAAAGAAATATTGCCTAAAGAAACGTATCAAGCCCTTAAAGTATCATTAAACGATGTCTCAGACAATAAAAAACCGCAACTTATAGAGTTTTCTCTAAAGGATCAAAAAACATTTCGCTTCTATGAAGCACGAATCGTCCGTTTTGACGATAACCGACTATTGGCTATTGTTCGAGACATTACATCCAAAAAACAGTTAGACAATACTTTATCTATTAGAACTAGAGCATTATCCGCTGCATCAAACGGAATTATTATTGTTGATTCACTACTACCCGACTCGCCTATAGTTTATTCTAACGATTCTTTTTTTACTATGACAGGCTATAATGAGAGTGATATTATAGGACATAACTGCCGGTTTTTGCAAGGAACTGACCATGATCAAGAAGAAATTGGAATCATGTCTAATGCAGTAAAAAAAGGGGAAGCTTGCAATGTAGTATTACGTAATTACCGAAAAGATGGCTCTCTGTTTTGGAACGAAATTTCCTTAACTCCTGTTTTTAATGATCAAAAAGTAATGACTCATTTTATTGGCGTCTTGAACGATGTCACCCTTCGTAAAAAGGATGATCTTTTCAAAAGTGCAAATAAGGATGTAATGGACATGATTATTCAGTATCAACCACTTGATCTTATAGGTAATAAAATAACTGAAACTATAGAAACAGCCATTCCCAACTGTATGGTTGCCATTTTATTATCAAACAAAGAAACGAAGACACTATATAATTTAGCATCGCCTAGTATTCCAAAATCTTTTAGCGAAGGATTGGAAGGAATTAGCATCAGTCAAAATACCTGTTCTTGTGGTACCGCTGTCAATGAAAAAAGAGAAGTTATTGTTGCCGATATTTCAATTAGTCCATTGTGGGAAGGATATACTGCCTTAGCGCGAGATAGCGGCATAAAATCCTGCTGGTGTTTCCCTATTTATTCTACAGACCAAGAAGTTTTGGGAATCTTTGCTATTTATTCTAATAGCATTCGGGAGCCATTGGCTATTGAGAAAGATATTATTCAAGATATTACCAGAATAGCTAGTGTAGCTATTGAGCAGCACAGCATTAGTAATGCCTTAAGACAAAGTACAGAAAAATTAGCTGCCTACGCTGAACAACTAGAAGATAAAGTAAGTGAACGTACGAATGCGCTTAATGTAATGGTAGAAAAATTGACGACCTCCAATTTAAATCTTAAAGATCAAATACATGAAACCAAAGAGGCTGAAAACAGAGCCTTAATAAGTAAGCAATTACTTGATGATGTTTCTCATAATTTTCCAGGTGGATTTATATCTGTTGTCGATTTCAATTTGCGAGTTGTATTTATAGGAGGAGAAGAGTTAGTTGCATTAGGTTTTGAAAATTTAGCTAAAAACGAAACATTACTTGACGATATTACTGGTGTTTCTGATTATTTAAAAACATTGATTAAAGGTAAAATAATAAAGACGCTTGAAGGCGAACACCTTTCTTTTGAAGTTGAGTTTAGAGACAATTACTATTTAGTAAATACCACCCCTTTAGCTAACAAGGAGAACAAAATCAAGCAAGTCTTATTAGTGTATAATAATATCACTTTACAAAAGAAAGCAGAATTTGATATGTTCACTACCTTAAAAAAAGAACAAGAATTAAGCGAGTTAAAATCACGTTTTATTTCTATGGCTTCCCATGAGTTTAGGACTCCATTGAGTGCAATACTCTCATCTGCTATTTTAATCGAAAAGCAAAATGGTGTTGGTAAAGAAGAGAAAAGGATAAATTATGTATCGAAAATTAGGTCGAATGTAAAGAACTTGGTGGTAATTCTTAATGATTTTCTATCGCTGAGTAAACTGCAAGAAGGAAAAGTGATTGTACAACCCGTAATATTTGATATGGTTGCTTTTTCAAAGTCTTTAATTGAAGAATTGGAGGATATAAAAAAGAATGGTCAATTTATAACACTAAAATATGATCATTTACAAATTGAAGCATTTTTAGACCTAAAATTATTTAAGCACATCATATATAATTTACTGTCGAATGCCATCAAATATTCTGAAGAGAATCAGGAAATAACTATACAAATAAAAAGTAACGACCAGCAAGTTGCCATAGAGATAAGCGATCATGGAATTGGTATTCCAACCGAAGATCAAAAGAACATGTTCCAGCGTTTTTATCGCGCTAATAATGCATCAAATATTCAAGGAACAGGTTTAGGTCTACACATTGTAAAACAGTATACAGAATTGATGGGTGGTTCTATCCGTTTTACAAGCCAGTTAAAAGAAGGCTCCACTTTTTATATAACATTCCCATTACATAAAAAAACAAATGAATAAAGTACTGATAATCGAAGACAATCAAGACGTGAGAGAAAACACTGCTGAAATTCTTGAACTTGAAAATTATACAGTTATTACTGCTGAAAACGGTAAAATTGGTATTCAAAAAGCGTTGGAAAATAGTCCAGATATTATTATTTGTGATATTATGATGCCCCAAATAGATGGCTACGGTGTATATGATGCTTTAAGCAAAGATATCGTAACAGCTAATATCCCATTTATCTTTCTCACCGCTAAATCTGGAAAAACAGAAATCCGGAAAGGGATGAATTTAGGCGTAGACGATTATCTAATAAAACCATTTGAAGTGGAAGATTTATTAGGTGCGATTGAATGCAGACTTAAGAAAAAGGCATTTTTGAAAAAGGAATATGCAAAAAATATAGATGGCGTTAGCGAATTCCTTACCGAAGCTTCTCAATATTTAAATCTTGAAGATTTATCAAAGAATCGAAATATAAAAAGATACAAAAAGAAAGAACAAATTTTTACCGAAGGTAACGCTGCCCATCAATTGTACTTTATTCAAAGCGGAAATGTAAAAACTTATAGAACAACGGAGTCAGGAAAGGAATTTGTTATTGCCTTATATGGCCCTGGCGATTTTATAGGACAACTGTCCCTTCTTGCTAGTGCAGGAACTTATGCGGAAACGGCTAGCGTCTTAGAAGATGCAGAAATTCTAGCGATTCCAAAAGATGAATTCACGCAATTACTCTACGTTAATAAAGAAGTATCTAATACGTTTTTTGGGATGATCTCTAATAATATTATCGAACTTCAAGAACAATTGGTCGACATGGCTTTTGCGACTGTACGACAACGTACTGCTAAAGTGCTTTTGGAATTAGACAAAAAGGGAATGATGAAAGATGAAAATCATATTGGAATAAGTATTCCTCGAGATGATTTTGCCGGACTCATAGGTACTGCCACAGAGACTGCTATTAGAATGCTAACTGAATTTAAAAACGAAGGATTAATAGCTGTTGAAACTAACAAAAGATTTGTTTTATTAGATAAAAACAGACTAAAACAAGTTGCTGATAATCATTAAAATTTTATCTAGTACTTAAAAAATTAATTTAGAATTACAAAATAACACTTTCATACTATAATCCTAGTTAGGGACAACACAGTTGCATTTAAAAAGGAGCTAAGACAGTACAAATGCTTTAGCTCCTTTGAAAGTATCAGTCCTACTTTACAACTGTATTTTTAAATTTATAACAACCAATGGTTAATTTAAAAAGATAAACAATTACAAACAACTTCTAATACTTTAGAGACTTTCATTACCATAGTGAAAATTAACATTTCAAGCAATACTTTTCATTCTCTCTCCCACAAAAATAGCTACTAATTACAATGTGATAAATGACCTGCATCAGTTGGTAATTTTTTTAAACTTTACTTTTACTTCCCTATTTCTTTAAATTATTTTATGATAAATAAAATCGGTTTTTAAAACTTAAGTGAATAACCTGATCTATTCTAAAAGACTGACCTGTATCATTTTAGGAAAAACAGCAACAACATATCTTTACAGTAAACTTCTTAAAAAGATCTCTTATGCAAACAAATATTTCTTATTATCATAACAAACAGGAATTCCGTCATTTTGTAAGCAATACTTTTCTTGATCTGATCAAGCTAAAAAAAGAAGACAATAAATCATCTTTCAATGCACTAGTATTAAATATAATGCCTGAAATAAAAAAGTATATCAATGGCCAACTTGATACTGTAATTAAAAAAGGACATTTTTCGAAAAATAAAATCAAAGCAGACGATATTATTGACCAACTTTTTATCGAAATCTACGATCATATTGATGAGGTAAAACAGCAAAAGAACTTTTATCTCTGGTTGTTTAAAAAGACAAATGAACTTCTAGATGATCTTACCATAGAAGAAGAATTTGATGAAATATTCTTTAAAAACATTGATGACTATTCTAAACCCGAATGGGATGCAATGCAAGAAAATTTTAGCACAGATGGTGGTGGCGATCTTTTAATGATTGAAGAGCTAGATGATATGTCTTACAACCATAACGACTATACTTTAAATCATGTATTTATAGAGGACAATCAAAAAGCATTTATCGAAAAAATTGACAAAGATCTAAGTGCTCAAGAAATTCAAAATCACATTCAAATGGTGCTGTACAATTTACCTAATTCCATGCGCAATGTATTTGAAATATTCGCTATTGAACAACTAGAACTAGAAGAAATTGCAAAAATAAGAAACAACACACTTGAAGAGGTTTCCCAACTTTTAACTGACACTAAACAAGTTTTGTTAAAAGATTCATTTAGTTAATAAGGTTAATTACCCTAATCACTAAACAAATATCACAGCAATAAGTAAAAAATAATTCCTTAATAATTTAGAAACTTCAAGCCATGCAAGTATTACTATACAAGAGAAAATACAAAGTAAATGAGAATATTCAAAATTTCATGCATTTTTGTAATGCTGAAAACATGAAACATTTAGCTACTGATTTATTAGATAAAGGATTATCTCCAGATCAAATTGCAAATGCATTTACAACAGCTATCAAAGTAGCAAATGTTTCAGGAATTGAAGTCGAAAAACATTTCATGCCTATTTATAGCAGCATCAATAATGAAATAATTCAAGACTGTAAACTGTCTGATTTAGGTTATGGGTTGGTCTTGATGAACGCCGATTCTAATTTATCTTCTGTGGGCGCTTTTCAAATAGATATTTTAAAGGGATACCTAAAAAAGCGTTCTTAACTAATTAAAATAGGATAAAAAGTAGGGAGTCTGTTTATCCTATTTTGCTTTTACTTCAAATATCTAAGGGCTTTAATTTTGTATAACCTATTTTAAGAAATCCGGATTTTCATAAGCTGGATTCGGGTATTTATAAAAACCCTCACCAGTAGCAACACCTAGTTTATTTTTATCAATAAAATGCTCTTTCAAGTATTTCACCGTTTTTATTTTTAACTCATCATGTGTTTTTTCAGCTGCTATTACGTTTATGTTATAAGCAGTGGTAATACCTACAACATCTAGAATTCCAAAAGGTCCTACAGGCGCACCAGTTGCTTTTATCCATGTTTTATCTATCGTTTCCACATCGGCAACTTCATTCACTAGCAAATTAGTCGCAGCACTTAATAAAGGCACTAATAAAGAGTTTAGAATGTATCCAGGTTGCTCTTTCAGTACCGGCAAAGCAAGCATCCCTATAGCTTTAGCAAAGCTTACTACATCTTTAAAAACTTCAGGATCTGTCCCAGCATGTCCCATAACTTCGGCCGTGTTGTGAATCCAAATCGTATTGGCAAAATGCAACGCTAAAAACTTGGATGGCCTTCCTGTAGCATCTGCAAAATCACTTGGTAAAAGCGTTGAAGAGTTGGTTACAAAAATTGTTTTTTCGAGAGCAACTTTAGCCAACTTATGATAAAAATCTATTTTTATCGCTGGATTTTCTGGAACTGCTTCAATGACTAAGTCGGCATTGGCAACAGCTAACCCTAAATCAGAATTATAACTCAAATTTTTAAAGGTTCTATCTAACTGTTCTTGAGTTGCATTCAAATCTTTTTTGTAGGAAGCACCTAAATCTTTAAATTTCGCTTTTGCTTGGTCTAACACAGAATCATTTATATCATAAACAGTTACATTAAAACCATGAAATGCTGTTTGAAATGCAATTTGATATCCTAAAACGCCACTTCCTGCTACGGTAATATTTTTATAGTTCATTTTATAATTATTTAAATTGTTACTCTTCTTTATCCCAAATTTCGCTTGTTATTGTTTTTAGGATTGGGTGCACTGCATCCTCATTTATTGCAATACATGCTACTATTTTTCTCATAATAAGCAAGATTACTCCAAAATTAGTATTTTCAAGAGAAACATTAACTGATCTGAGTCAGCTATGAAAAAGGCTCTAAACTTTGATAGTTTTAGAGCCTTTTTCTAACGGAAATTATCATGAGTAAATCCTCGTTACTACTAAAATAAATTTGCTATTCCACTTCCAACTCATTCTCTACTCTCCACACTCCTGGGGCGTAATAAGCTGTTGTTTTAGCTTTATCTTTTTCTTTCATAGAACGCACTTTACCCGTCAATTTAATGGTATGCCCATCAGCTTTTACAGTAATATTTCCAGCATCAATATCAGCCGAACGTTCAAATGCTTTTTTTATTTTTTCCTTAATATCAATCGGGTTCACTGTGTTTTTAAGGACTATGTTGTTCATAACATAACGAACACCCGTTAGGTTTTCTATAGCTTTTTTAGCCGCATTTTTCTCAAAATCCCAATCTACTTCACCATTTAAATACACCCAGCCATTGTCTACTTGTAATTGTATTTTATTCTCTGGAACTGATACATTCCATTTCAAAGCATTGACTGCTGCGGTAGCTATTTCAGTATCTGACTTAACAGAGGTGGTGCCATATTTAACCTCAATATCTTCAGCTACTCCTTTTACTCCTACTACACTCCTGGCTGCCATTTCTGCTTCTTGTTTTTTTACATAACTGTCTACGATTCCTGATAACGTTACAATTCCATCTCTTACAATTACACCAATTTGAGTTTCGTCAATATTGGGTTGCCATTGTAATTCCTCCAAAACATTTTCTTTTATACTAAGATCTGTTGTCATAATTTCTGTTATTTAAATTAAGAATGATTATGAAACAAATGTATGATGGCTATAAAGCATTGACAATGATCTATATCAGCACATATTTATTTCGTCAAAAATTAAAAGAGCATAAAAATTACTGAAAAATTTATTTTCTTCAAAAAGAAAAAACCCAAACAGAATAATTCCTATTTGGGTTGATAAATTGCATTTGCATTGCCATTAAATTAGCAATCTTATTTTAGATGAGAACGCAACATCCAAGCTGTCTTTTCATGTTGCTCCATTAATCCTGTTATATAATCACTAATTCCATCTGCCTTCATTTTGTTGGCAATAGGTTTTATTTCTTCTCTAATGAAAACAATAATACTTTCATGATCTTCTAACAATTCAGCAAAAATACTTTGACTGTCATTCTTACCTTTGATTTCTTCAGTAAGGTGTGTTAGTTTCAAATATTTTTTTAAAGTGGCCGGTGCATAATGACCCAAAGCACGTATTTTTTCGGCAACAGTATCAACAGTGCCTTGTTGCTCTTGGTACAATGTTTCTAAATATAAGTGCACTGCGTGAAAATCAGGCCCTTCAATGTTCCAATGAAAATTAAGTGTTTTTGAATAAAGAATAAATTCATCTGCCAATATCTTTGATAATTGGTCTGCGATTGCTTGTCTATTCTCTACTGAAATTCCGATGTTTGGAGTTTTCATTTTTTTTGGTTTTAAATTTTTAATTACTCAAAGTTATTAAAGCATAAGAGCTATTAAAATGACTTACGTCAGTATTAAAACTATTTTTTTGAGAGGACTTTTATGCTACACTACCCTCAATTACTGCTAACAAATTAGCAGCATCTCCATCAAATTTATTTCCGTTAACGAAAAAAGAAGGCGTCCCATTTACTCCGCTTCGAATACCGCTTTCAAAATCAGTATCAATTTTCTCGGCGATACTCGTTAGTTCCATATCATTTTTAAATTTATCAATATCTAGTCCTAATTTCTCCGCATGCGCAATAAAATCATTGGATTGTAAATTTTCTTGGTTTTCGAAAATGCTGTTGTGCATCTCCCAATATTTTCCTTGGATGGCAGCTGCTTCTGCCGCCTTTGCAGCTCCACGAGCATTTTCATGCATTTCTGACAATGGAAAATTTCTAAAAACAAAGGTAACCTGGTTACCAAATTGTTTGATTATTTTTTCTACAACTGGATGTGCTGCCCCACAATGTCCGCACTGGAAATCCCCAAATTCTACGATTTCTAAATTAGCGCTTGAATCCCCTTTTATATGATCTTTTTTATTAACTTCTGGATGTAAACTCATTTAATTGTATTTTATTTGTTCATATTTTCTAATGCTTCTAGTATACCATCGGCACCAGGGTTTTCTTCATTTGGAGAGACAAAACTCCATTCTATAACTCCTTCTTTATTAATTACAAATAAAGCTCTTTTAGATTGCCCTTCTTTCTCATCATAAGCTCCGTAAGCTTTTGAAATGGCCCCTTTTGGTTCAAAGTCGGCTAATAAATTAAAGTGTAGATTACGAGATTCTGTAAAAGCCTGATGACACCATTTACTATCTACTGATATACCAAATATTTCAGCGTCATGTTTTTCAAAGTATTTGAGAGTTTCATTATATAAAGCCATTTGATCGCTACAAACAGGACTCCAATCTGCGGGATAAAAGGCAAGAATTACATTTTTTCCTTTCATATCTGCTAGTGATATTTCTTTGTCCGGTGTTGCGTATAAGGTGAAATTGGGTGCGGTATCGTTTTTTTGTAACATAGTATGTACTGTTTAAATTAAACATTGGAATCAAATTTTCATTCGCTCCGTTAAAATTATATTCAAATATAATCATTGTGAGCCCTTTTAAGATTACGGAGTTTTAAGCATATGTTACTTCATTGCCATGTATTTATAACTAATTGTGAAGTCTAAAAAAAAACAGCCAACCAATATATTGGCAAAGCTGTTTTTAACTCAAAATTGAAGTTATTAAATTAATCTGATGCAGCGCCCTTTCTTCATTATATAACAGGGTAGCAACGTACTCTCGCTTTATCTACAGATGGCTTTTGCTGCTTTTATAAGAGCTTCTGCGCTATGAATAGAATCATATATGGGTAACACTTTTTTATCCGTTTTGAATAAGCCATAAACTGCAGTTTGAGCTGTTCTAACCGAATATTCGACCGTAAAAACTACATCTTTAGGAACCTCAGCAAATTGTCCTAAAAAAGCAAAATTTGTGGTTCCTTTTGGTAACACTCTTGGTCGATCGCCCATCTTTCTTGGCATAAACAAACTATCGATAAATGGCATCGCGGTAGGAATACAATTCACTTTTCCAGCAGCTGTAATTGGTTTCATAAGATCTTCAATCTTCAAATGAAACCATAGTTCTTCTAGGATTTCTGCTCCAGTACATTCAGCCATCGTTTTATTAATGTAGTTCCCTTTTCGATCAGGATACAAACCATATCCCCAAAAAATCTTAACATCTTCTGGCTGATTTGGGAAATGAGGTTGGCGCGCAATAACAATCGACATCAACCAATTAGAATCGGTTGCTGTGACCAACCCTCCAGTCCCATCTGTATTTCCAGAAAAATTTTCCATATAATCATGAAATGTACTGTCTTTTAATGTAGCGGTAAAAGAGTACCACTTTTGTAAATCGATAGCATCACAAAACGGACTTGGATTTCCGAACTCGCTATCTTTTTCGGCAATTTTTTTCCATAGTTTCCAAGAACCAGATTCTTCCAGCCCTTTTAATTGTGCTGGTCTATCCCAAGCACCATTATCTGTACTATCTGTAATGGAACCATTGGTTATAAAAACATAATCATTCTTACTAAGTACAATTTCATTTTTATTTTTTAGATGCAGTACTGTAGCTGTTTTTTTATCAGAAGAGATATCAAAATCTACATCTACCACCTCAGAATCCATCGTAAATTGAACACCTTCTTTTTCTAAATAACGCTTTAGCGGTACCACAACTGAATCGTATTGATTGTACTTGGTACGCATTACGCCACCCAATTTATTCAATCCATCAAGCATGTGAATAAAGCGTCGCATGTAACGTCGCATTTCGGCAAGGCTGCTCCATTTTTGAAAAGCAAACATCGTAGACCAGATGTACCAAAAATTGGTTTCAAAAAATTCCTGGTCAAACCAATCTTCAATTCTTTTCTTTCCTAATGATTTTTCAGATGCAAATAGCAACCTCAACAACTCCGCTTGTTCCATTAATGAAAGTCCATAAGAGGAGACATCCAATATTTTTCCTTCTTTTAAAAGTCGTGCTTGTCCGTTAGAAACAAACCGTTTATTGAATTCGTTGGATTCCTCGGTCACCGTCACAAGCGGATCTTCTAATGAGGGAATATTCGATAATAAGTCCCAGTAACAGGTATAATGTGATTCATGCATGCGTCCCCCGCGTACTACAAATCCATCATCTATGTTTCCTGCACCATCTAGTGCGCCACCAGCGATAGTATCTTTTTCAAGAATATGTATGTTCGACCCAAGAACTTTGGCATCTTTAATTAGGTAAACTACGCTTGCTAGTGACGAGATACCGCTCCCAATTAAATATACTTTAGAGTTTTGAGGTGTTTTGTTTTTTTTAATTTTCATGAGTTTATTTTGTAAATAATCTATTTTGATATTAAAATTCAATTACGCTGCTATGCAGTATTTTTTCAGCTTATTTTACATTGTCTTTAAAAAGGTCTTTTATAGCAGTGCCCATCTCATCCATATCATGATTGAACTCTCTTTCAAATTTATTTTCTTCTTCTTTAGCTGAATCGTTCATTTCCTTAACATCTTCAGTAATTTCTTTCCCTCTTTTAACTAATTTTTCTTTTAGCTCTGCGTTCTTTTTTTCTAGCTCATCTGCTTTTGCTGTCAATCTCACTTTTTCTGCTTTATCTGCTTTAGCTATTTTATCTCTAAGTGCATTAATTTGAGAATTTGTATTTTCAATGGCTATTTTAGCCGAAGCTTCAAACTTTTTCCAATCTGCATGCACGGCCTCTTTGGTCTCAACACTAGTATCTTTTGCTCCTTCTAATAAATCTTGGTTTAGTTCTGTAACATCCTCTTTTACAGCTGATGCATCTTCTTTTGTTGTCTTTCCACAACTCGTTAAAATAGTTCCTGCCATCACTGTAATCATGGTTAAGTATAAAAATTTTGTTTTCATAATGGGTTGTTTTAAATGGTTATTATTTGTTCTAATTTATATTGCTTTTTTAAAATCATGTTAGTATCAAATTCATAAATATTTACCATACCTGTTTGCACCGTAACCTTTGCTATATCAGCAGAAGCAATATTTTCAATATGTGCCATTAGTGCTCTAATCGAATTTCCATGTGCAGCAACCAAAACAGTTTTTCCTTTGACCAGATCTGGTATAATGACCTCAAAAAAGTATTGTACTACGCGCACTTCTGTTTGTTCTAGTGATTCACTTGCTGGCAAATCGTTGCTATTAATATTATCATACAAATGGTCAAATTTGGGGTGTCTTTTATCAGTAAGTAACAAACTGGGAGGTGGAGTGCTAAAACCTCTTCGCACTTTTAAAAAGAGTTCCTCTCCCACTGCAGCTTTTATCTCCTCTTTATTTTGGCCTTGCCAAGCACCGTAATTTCGTTCGTTTAGTTTCCAACTTTTTATGAAATCGATGTGCATCATATTAGCATGTTCCAAGATAATTAGTCCTGTACGGATGGCTCTTTTAAGATAAGAAGAATAACAAATATCAATAGCAATACGGTGCTCTTTGATGATTTCGCCCGCTATATTTGCTTCCACTATACCTTCGGGAGCAAGGTCGACATTGGTCCAGCCAGTAAATACGTTGGCTATATTCCACAAACTTTTTCCGTGCCTTACCAATATCAGTTTTCCCATATAAGTTTACTTATGAAATGTTTATTAATCCCTTATTTCTTCGTCTAAAACGTTAAGTAAGTGAGCTAATTTTTCTTGTTGTTTTTGTAGTCTCTTTTTTATTGAGTTTATTTTTGCTTTAGCAAATACATCTTCAACGGCATGTTCATAGTCTTTAAGACGCGATTCTAATTTCTTAATTCTATCTTTTGTTACGTCTTTTACTTCTTTTAAAGCCGATTTCCTTTTACCTTCAAAAGCTGCTATTTTCGACTCTCTTTCTAATTTTAAATCGGTAATCTTAGCTTTAATTTTGTCTTTTTCTTTTGTAGTCGCTTTTCTCAGTTGCTCACGTTCTTCTTCAATTTTATTCTCGATGTCTTCTATATGTTCATCTATATAATCGTCAAAATCAATCCCAGCTTCACTTCTAATAATTTCTGACGCAAAAGGTTTTACGACATCATCAATAAATAGCGAACTGTCTTCGCCAACCATGGCAATAATTGCTATCGTTCCTATATTCATTTTGTTACTCACTTTCTGGATGAGATCTTCTCCAAAATCATGACGATTAACATCCCATGCGGCACCTACAACAGTGCCCGTATACAATCCGACGACAAGACCTATAGGTCCAGCAAGCATTCCTAACAAGCCACCAAGAGCCATTCCTGTTACAGTGCGCCAGCCTTCCCCTTGCTCCTTGTAAAATATAATTTGGTACTGATTGTGCTCTATTTTACGAATCATTAAATGTTCATAAAGGGTAATATCGCCATACCCATCTAACTCTTTGATTTTGTGTAAAGCTGCTATTGCATGTTCTTCTTTTGTAAACGGAATCACTATGATATTTGCCATGATGTTTGATTGGGAATTCTAACTCTTTATTTTTATTGTATAAATTATTTTTACTATGCATTCTTTCATGGCCTTACACGCTTCTCATGTTATTTAAAACGGCAAGTTGAAAGATTAACATGTATATAAGTCTATAACTTTGTGCTTTTCTATACTTTAATTTTATCTTTTTTAAGACCGGTCTCGTTAATGAAGAAGCTTAGAATAATTGCTACTACAATAGCTCCTATAAGAGGAAGAAGCGCTTCCTGAAACTGAGTTAAAGTTAGCGAGCTGTCTGGTGTAGGTCCCATTAAAAAAGAGACAAAAGGTGACAATAATCCAGTTGTTCCAAAAACGATAAAATTCATAGAACCTGCTGCTGTCCCTTTTACCTCAGGTGGATTTGCTTCTTTAATCATAGAAAAAGGAATCATAGCTGCTCCTGAAGCAATACCTAAAATTAGTGCTACGGCATATCGCATCCAGATGGTGCTTTCTGCAGGCATATATACAGCTGTTATTCCGGCAACCAGCATAACAATAGCTCCCCCAATTAAAACAGGTTTCCTTTTACCCATTTTATCCGAAATATAACCGAGTAAAGGACATCCTATTACCCATCCTATAGGGACGATTGAGGCAATTGAAGCTGCATCCGACATGGGTAAATTCTCGCCGGAATGTAGAAATGAAGTTGCCCAAACAAGAGCTCCAATAGTGGTTGGAACAAAAAGAAGCCCTCCGATAATTCCAGCGTACCAACTCTGGGGATTACCAAAAACAATTTTGAAAGGTGAAACTAAGCTTTTTATAGAAAGTGAGCCATGATGCGTTGCGCTATCACCAGAGTCCTTGGGCATCACGAACCATGTCGCAATCGCCAGCACAAACCCAATAACACCAAACGTGATCCACACTGTTTGCCAAGGTACTTGAAAACTTCCAGTAGGATCTATTGCCATGTGAACAGGTTTAGAACCAAACGCTGCACCAGCCATACCCAGACATTGTGTCAAGCCTATAAATATGGCGAGCATTCTTGCTGGAAGATATCTCGCAGCTACATAAGATGCTCCTATAAATCCAAATATCGCCCCGATAGCCTGAAGTACAAATCCTATCATTCCAGCGATTTCACTACCCTGCGCAAATATTAAACAACCAACACCAACTACTACAATACCAGCTGGAATAGTACGATGAGCTCCGTAACGATCTAATAAAACTCCCGCTACTAGTGCCATTATCGCGTAGGCTATATAATATGCAGAAATAATTGACCCTATTTCATTTTCGCCCCAAGCTGCTGTCAATTCTGATTGCATGACTCCCGGTGCAGATCGCACAGCATATTGATAAAAATAGAAAAGCGCGCAAAGAAACCAAGCTAGAAGGTAAACCTTCTTTAACTTTAATGGGGGGGATGTTGCCGTTTGCTTGTTACTAATAGTGGAGTTAGACTCATTTGTCGTCATACTGTTATTTTTTAATTATTTAATGAATTTTAAATATCCTTAAATGACTTATTAGTCATTGAGGATTCTTTTCTAACGCACACTTGGCGGACGACCATTTGCCTTAGCAACTAGATGTCCCCATGATATAAGTTCCGCTGTACAATCGTCACGATCAATCACACATTCGATTAATGTTGGCCCCTCTTGATTAGTAAGTGCCTTCTTAATAGCATCCGCTAGTTCCCCTGCTGTTTGCGCTTTAAAACCAAGCCCTTTTCCGTCCTCAGCATTAAAAACTTTGATAAGACCTGCATAGTCCCAGTTTTTTATATTATTATAAGGACCATCATGAATTTCGACTTCAATGGTATACCCTCGATTGTTAATTAGAAAAATAATAACAGGTAGTTTACGACGAATCATTTGTGCTACTTCTTGCGCTGTTAGTTGAAAAGAACCATCTCCAGTTAATGAAATAATGCGTCGTTGATTTGATGCTGAAACAGCATACCCAAAAACTGAAGGTATGGACCATCCAATATGTCCCCACTGCATTTCTACCTCAAAACGAGCACCATCAGGCAGATGAAGCGCTACACCACCAAACCAAGAGTCGCCAGTCTCAGCAAAAACGGTTGTTTCCGGTGTGATTATTTTTTGAACTTGTCTGAACAATTCGCTTCGCATTAGTTTTGTATCGGGAGCCGCCTCTTTTGTTGGTTCTCTCTTGTATTTGATACGTTCAAACTCAACCATTGTAGCTGGCTTTTTTTCTACCTTACTAGCTAGCGCCGAAAGAAAGTCACGTAAGTGAAGGTCTGAAAAATCGTGTCCCAACATACGAACATTCTTCTGGTCCGCAATCATTACGTTAGGACCTTCTGGCATTGCAGTCCAACCAACGGTAGAATAATCATTAAAGAGTGGCGCTAGACATATAATGCTGTCTGACCAGTCTACAATTTCTTGTGCACCCGGAGCGCTAACTTCTCCCCAATATACACCTACAAACTGTGGATGCTCCTCTGGGAAAAAGCTCTTTGCTGCAGCCATCACCGCTACAGAACACCCAAGTGCTTCTGCAAGTTGTATCGCTTCTTTTTCTGCACCAGCTGCTCGTAACTTGCTACCAATCAATAGTACAGGTTTTTCTTTACTAGCCAAAAATGCTGCAGCTGCTTCTACTGCTCTGTCTAATGTTTCTTTATCACTTGGAATTTCACTAAGAACAGCACTTGCAGGTCCAGGTGCAGCACAGGGAAGTCCAGCTACATTACAAGCAATCTCAATATATGCAGGCTTCTTTTCGCGTAAAGCGGTACGAATAGCGTGATCTATTAGCGCTGGTGCAGCAACTGCTGATGTTATTGATACTGCAGCACATGTGATGTGTTTGGCCATTTCGAGTTGATAGCTAAAATCATGTGTTCCTAGTGTATGGTGTAATAAATGGTCTGTTCCATAATCATTGCTGTTTGGTGCTCCCACTATCAGAATCACTGGAAGGTTCTCAGCATAAGCCCCTCCAATGGCATCGAAAGCAGATAGTGCTCCAACACTAAAAGTTACTACTGCAGCAGCAGCTCCGTTTGCACGTGCGTATCCTTCAGCACTAAAGCCACAATTTAATTCGTTAGTGCAATACACTTGATCCATTTCTTTGTTTGCTAAAAGCTGATCAAGCAACACAAGATTGTAGTCACCTGCGACAGCAAAATGGTGTTTCAAACCGATGTCTTGTAAACGTTTGGCTAAATAAGTTCCGACCGTGTATTCTTTTTCTTTTTTCATGTTTCTATTATTTTATATTAGAGTCTTCACTTTTGCTCTAATAAGTATTTGTTTTTCAGAGTTTTTTTTAATGAAATGCTTTTACTAAGGTTTCTATTTCAACCTTTATACTTTTATCAAATTTTGTAATTGGCGGAATTTCAAGATCAATTTCTAGTAGTTCATAAACCGCCATTTGGGCAGCTCTTATCGAGTATTCCACAGTGAAAACCACATCATCTGGAATCTCAACAAATTGACTAACAAACGCGAGGTTTTTTGAGTTTTTAGGTACTGGAAGCGGTCTGTCAGTAGATAAGCGCGGCATGAACATACTGGTGATGTACGGCATTCTACACGGAATGCAAATGGCATTAGCAAACACCACATCGTAATCAAATTTTAAGTGCCCGCATAGTTCACGAAGAATCTCTTCTCCCGAACAATCTGTCATGGGTTTCCCTACAAAATTCCCAACGCGGTCAGGATGTAAACCATAAGTAAAAAACACCTGCACATTCTCTGGTTGCTCTTTATAGTGAGGTTGCTTGTTTAATGAAAAACTCATGAACCAATTAGAATCTTTCAGTGTAACCTGACTTCCTGTTCCTGCTTTGTTACCAGAAAACTTTTCCATTTGATCAAAGAAAACAGTGTCCTTTAATGTAACGGTAAAAGATTCCCAGAACGATTCTGCTATATTGGAGTTAAACACTTCTGGTTTACCAAATCCAGGATATTTCTTAGCTAATTTTTCCCAAATTACCCAGCCTTGACTGTCTTCTTTTGTATAGAATTGAGGAGCTGTTGTCATAGATCCATAACTAGAAGCATCTGTCATAGATCCATTTTGAAGGAATACCAGGTCATCGGCATCAATACCAACTGAGGTACTCGTTCCATCATTTTCATAAATAAGGTTTTTAACGACCACTTTTTCGGTTTCGGTTTTTGAATCCAATTCGTAAGCAGTTTCTAAATCTATTACCGTGCAATTCTTCATAAAATTCACTCCACGCGACTTCAACCAAACAACCAACGGAAGAATCATAGAGTCATATTGGTTATAAACGGTACGTTTTACGCCTGTCATTGTCTCTACATTAGGAAATTCTTGCATGAATCGGTGCAAATAACGTTTGAACTCTACTGCGCTATGCCAAGGTGAAAAAGCAAAACTAGTACGCCACATAAACCAAAAATTAGTCTCAAAAAACGAAGGTGAAAACCAATCAGAAATACAGCTATTGCCCAATGTTTCTTCGCTAGCTTCACTTAGTTTCAACAATTCTGCACGATTTTCCATGGAGAAACCAAGTTTAGAGGCATCAACTATTGCGCGGTTTTTGTCAATTAAACGAGCTTTTGCATTTGACTTTACGCGTTCATTAAATGCAACTGTTTCTTCATAAACAGAAGTATTAGGATCTGCAAGCGACGGAATCGATTTGAATAAATCCCAAGTGCATTCATAAATATTTAAAGTCAGCATGCGCGATCCACGCAATGTATACCCTTGTTCTGGGTTTCCGCCTGCGTCTAGACTTCCGCCTAAAACGGGTAAACTTTCATAGATCGTAATATTTTCACCGGCTACTCCACCATCACGAATTAAAAATACTGCTGCTGCTAATGATCCTATTCCGCCACCTATGAAATAGGCTTTTTTATCTTTATTACTTTTCATAATCAAAATATATTATTCGTTTTGTTATTTTGTCATTATTGCTTCCTACAGTGAGTTATTACTACACCATCTTTTAAAATTCCGTTTATAATTATCGAATAGTACCATCAGCAAAATTTCAAAATTCAAAATTAGGTGGTTAGAAAGACTGTTGCACTGACCTAGATCAGCTAGGTTAAAAAAGACGAAATCAATTTAATTTTGAGGGTTAACAATGGCCGTGCGTGAGGGATTGAAGTGAAAATCCCACAGCAAACTCCCAATTTTTATTGGGAGTGCAGCGAGGAATTGTAGCGGAAAGCCCGACCCTTGTGGTCACGCCCAAACAATTTTTACAGTTTATCTATTCCTAACCTTATAAGTCTTACGTTTTTTTCACAAAAAAAAGGTTGGCTACCAAATTAAAATTAGTAGTCAACCTTTGTTTTTATCATTCTATTTAGGAAAATAAAATAGTGATCCTTAAAATTACATGTACTTCTCAAGAAATCTAAAAAATTCTTTCTTTAGTTCAGCATAAATATGTCTTTGCGTTTCTATTTTATCTCTAAATTCTAAATGCTGTTTAGTTGATCGAATATCTAAAGCATCCTCACCAATCATGCTTTGTCCAGCGATACGCTCTTCGTGTTTTTCAATAAGTTCTTGTAGATCTTCGATAATACCACCGTGCAACACAAATTCGTTTTGATAGTGCTCTAATTGAGCCAATACGTCCTTGTCTGTCCAGCGCGTTACGAGTTCGCTCAGTTTATTATTGAAGAATAGTAGTTCGCCCTTCCAAAAGGCAAGTTCCCCTTTCCATTGTTCGTGTTCAAAATGCATATTGGAGTTGTATAAAACTTCTTTTTTCATGATTTAGGCTTTTAATGTTAATACTGTGTGCAGTAAATATTTATCAAAAGTATTTCATATCAAGGTTATTGTAAATGACCTAGGTCAGCTAATGCACAACATTCTCAATTTGGCAGTATTTAATAGTTTTTTACCGTAAAAGTCTTTTTATAATTCCGTTTGATTGGTGAATAGCTACACTAACTTTTTGTCAACTAAAACGAAAAAAACACTGTCCTACACCTAATAAAAATAAGGCCTAAACACATAAAACTATATCACTTTTATCAACTACTTATTAAAAAATATCGTTAAATGATTAAAGATAACTACAAGCTTTAATCTCATTGCCGCATCCCTAAGAACTAGACAAACGCACTTAGTTATTTAGCTAAACAGTACTACGTAATTAGAATAAAAATACTTGAGTACACCACTTTGTATTTTGGCTTCACTTATATTTGGGCATGCAATGGGTTGCGTTCTATCAAATTTTATAAGTAGCTGAACACCCTTTCTTTTTCCCGCCCCAAAGTAATTATGCCAATTATAACTAATAAGTCATCTAAATCGCTTTAAAATTCCGCTTCCAAATTTTAACTAATTCGTACCAAAGCACCGAAACGATTCCTATACCGATAGCGAGCCCTACTTGCTGCAAATTTAGTTTTGTAAATAAGAAAAAATCAATTAGTGGCTGTACGGTTAGCAATAATCCTGTAATGACAATCGTAATTCCGGTAATGATGAATACTAAATTATTTTTGTACTGCAACGTAGTAAAAATGGAATAGTAAAATGAACGATTGATTAAGGTTAGAAAGATATTGGCAGTCACCAAAACCAAGAAAACCATAGTTCGTGTTACTTGCTCATTAAAACCTTGATACACCGAAAACTGATAGATAAATAATGTACCTATTGTGATCATTATTCCTTGCATGATACTGGTGGAGAGCTCTTTCCAACTGAAGAAAGTATTTGTAAAAGGCCTTGGTTTTAATGACATTGCATTCTTTTCTATCGGTTCATTTTCGTACACGATAGAACAAGTGGGTCCCATAATTAATTCTAAAAATATAATATGTATTGGTGAAAAAATATTAGGATAAATCCAGCCCAAAGCCAACGGTATAAATACGGTGAAAATGATGGGAATGTGAATAGAAATGATAAACTGTATGGCCTTTTTTAGGTTGGCATATATTTTTCGACCCGCAGCAACCGCATCGACCATTTTGGCTAAATCATCATTTATTAAAATTAGAGAAGCCGCTTGCTTGGCAATTTCGGTTCCTTTTTTACCCATGGCGATGCCTATGTGCGCCGCTTTGAGTGCGGGGCCATCGTTGACACCATCGCCCGTCATGGCCACAATTTCTTGATTTGCTTTTAAGGCATTGATGATTTTTAGTTTTGCTTGGGGATACATTCGGGTGAATAAATTGATTTCTCCCACTTGTTTTTGAAGTTCTTCGTCGGATAACTGCATCAATGCATCTCCAGAAATACTTTTTTCGTATCCAACAAATCCAATTTGTTGGGCTATAGAACCCGTTGTTTCGGCATTGTCTCCTGTGATTATTTTTACTTTTATTCCTGCTTTGTAAAAAGCTTGTAAAACCGATTTAATATTCTTTTTTGGTGGATCATAAAAGGCCAATAATCCTATGAATTCAAATGAAAAATCTTGTTGCTTTTCTGGAAAATTATCTCCTTCAAACAACGCCTTTCCGACAGCCAAAATACGATAGCCTTCTGTTGATAATTCTTGTATGGCGTCTTGAACTGCTGCTTTTTCTTCACCAGTAAGCTGTGAAATTGCCGTTATAGCTTCAGCACCACCTTTGGCGGCAATGATACGTTCTCCCGCTTTATTTTCAAAAATGTGGGTCATCATAGGCGGTTTGCCTGACAGTGGATATTCATGCACCATTTTAAATTGAGAACGTTGATCTTTTTCAATTTCTAATGTGTAGACTTCATGCAACGCGATTTCCATAGGATCAAATGGAACAGGCTCACTCGCCCACATGGAGATTGTAATTAACTGCTTTTCATCGGATGACAAATCGTTTCCGATATCGTTTATTTTTTGAGATTTCAGCGTGAATATTTTGGCTAAACTCATTTTGTTCTCGGTAATCGTTCCTGTTTTATCCACACAAATTACGGTTGCACTTCCTAGGGTTTCGACCGTTTTCATTTGCTTAACGATAATACCGTTTTCCATCATACGCCATGCGCCAAGTGCCATAAAGGTGGTAAAAGCAATAGGAATTTCTTCGGGTAACACGCTCATGGCAAGCGTTAATGCTTTGAGTAAACTATCAAGCAGAAGGTAGGAGTTGAAATAATTTATTGCCCAAACAATAAAAAAGACCAAAGCTCCCGCCATAGTCATTTTCTTGACAAAATTATTAATCTGTAATTCTAGTGGTGTTTTTTCCTCTTTAATTTCTTCGAGACTTTTGCCTATTTTTCCTAAGTTGGTTTCGCTTCCAATGGCTGTAATGGTTGCAATAGCCAATCCGCTAGCAACGGTGGTTCCTTGAAAAATAGTGTTGTCTTTTGTCGACTTGTCTTTGGCAACAGCCATAGATTCCCCCGTAAGAATAGATTCATTTACCGTAAAATCATTTGAATGTACAATGGTTCCATCCGCTGCAATTGCATTCCCTTCTTCGACCAATAAGCTATCCCCTACTACTAAATTTTCGGTTTTAATTTCTATGTTAGCGCCATCTCTAATGACTTTGCATTTGGGCTTTGTGAAATCTTTTAATTTATCTAAAGCATTGCGGCTTCTGGCATTTTGATACGATGATATTACGGCGATTAAAATAATAGCCCCAGCTAGAAAAATTCCATCTGAAGTTTTTCCACTCACGAAATAGATAGTAGAAGCCACAAATAATAAAATTGTCATAGGCTCAGTGACAATTTGAATTAGCCCCTTTAAGAATTGATTGGTTTTTTTATAGCTAATTTTATTCTCTCCATGTTTTTCCCTTGCAGCACGTACTTCGGCACCGGTTAGACCTTTAATTTTAAAATTATTTTGGGACATAAAAATCTATGTATTATCAAGAGGTGTTATTATACCGTATCACTAATGATCTATTTAGTAGTGAAGTTACGCAAAAAAAGCAGCTATTAAATACTTATTTTTTCTAATTTTTTAAAGGTAGTTGGTACTGCAGATTATTTTTCGATGTTTTCCACTGTAGTGATAAAATCCGCGGTTTCAAGACTAGCGCTAGGGCCGTAACCATTAATTAGCGTTCCTCTTTCACCATCACTGCACTCAATTGCGTACATTATTGAATTGTCATCAGGATTGGATTCGCCTTCAAAACGGTAATAATGTGCTATTTTCACTTCGGTCGATAGAAAATGTTTATCTGTTTTTAAAGAAACTAGATTTTTTCCATTGATTTCAAATTGCGATTGAAAGCCGAGTTTTTCTACCTCGGCTAGTACTGTAACCAAGCTATCCATATTTGTTTTTTCCATAATTATCGTTGTTAGAGTAGTAATGTGGCCTCTATATGCCCGCTTTAAAATAATTTTATGCTTTTATTTATCAAAATGATTTCTAACAAATGCATCGAGTTGGTTGTCGGTCATTTTATCTGCCGCTTCCACATCAATCTGTATGTCTTTAAAATGTAAATCTTTGTCTAAGTAATTCTGCAGTTCTGTTTTTGCATTGGTTGGACCAAATAAAAGTACGTGATTGTATTTCAAAATCTTTTCTGAAATTTTCTTGTAGAAGGCTTCTGTCATTTGCTCCTCTTTATTGTGCATGGTAAACTCACTTCTTGATAGCACTTCTTCTTTTGTATCAGTAGTGAATTTTGAATCAATAGATTTGCTGTTTTTCTCTGAATTTAAATCGATAAAATTGGCAGTTGAATGATCCATCCAAATGCCTAAGTTTTTTTGTGTTTCCATTTTTGCTTTTGTTTAGTGGTTATAAAGTAGATAAGGGCTTACGTGTTCGTCTGACTAAATCATTTCTAGTCCTTTTGGGAATTCGGGAGAAGTAGCAACGGTTATCATGCTATGTAATAAAGTCATAGTAATTACTAGCTCGTTATCAGAAGTTTTTGTTTACGTTCTGTCTTCCATTCTTTTATTCGAAAAGAATCCAAACGGATAATACAACGGACAAAAACTTATAAAACCAGTAAGGATAAAAACTCCAGCAAACATTAAAAGAGCGATACCCACTGTTCCTGTAATTACATTGGCGAAGTATAAGCCTATAAAAACTACTGCAATTAGTACTCTTACTGTTTTGTCAACTGTTCCCATATTTTTTTTCATCATAATACCGTTTGGTTTTGTGATTATTTAAGTTCAAGTGTTTTTTTGATTTCCTGATACTTTTCTCTACCAATTTCTCCTGATGCTAAACGTTTCTTTAATACATCAAGTGGTGTATCTTTTCTGGCTCTTTGTCCAGGGATGTTAAATGGACTAGCAAAAATCCAAAATAATAATACCATCCAAACAAACCACCATATCAAGTGCATTCCTACGTAACTGTAATTGTTATATTCCATCATAATTTAATTATTTAAATGTGAGCGTAAAAACCAAGCCATTTTTTCATGTGTTTCTACAAGTCCTGTAATAAAATCGCTGTTATCTAAGTCATGGTACTCGTTAGCAAAAACAGGAATATTAACTCTTAAGGACATGATCAATGTTTCATGGTCCATTAATAATTCTTTTAAGTAACCTTGACTGTCATTCTTTTCTCGCTTTTGTGCAGTAAACTGTGTCACGCTGAGAAATGCTTTGAGCATCGCATCTACATAATGCCCTAAAGTGCGTATGCGTTCACCAATGTTATCAATCATGCCATTTAGTTCGCCAAACTGAGCTTCAAAGAATTTGTGCTTGTCAAGAAAGTTAGGGCCTTCAATATTCCACTGTGCGTGTCTAGTTTTGGTATATAATACATATTCATCTGCCAAGATCTTTCCTAGATCTCCTGCAACACCTTTTCTATTTTGGGCTGTGATTTCAATACTGTTTTTCATAATACTGTATTTAAAGCTCTTCATTTTGAATTCCTGAACAAAGATGCGCCTTAAAGACTACTCATGAAATGACGCAGCGTGGTTAAAAAAGTGATATTCATCACTTTAATTTGGTGCAAAAATTCAATTAAAAATATGAGTTTATATTCTTATTATTTCCTCCGTCCCTCTTTGTAAAAAAAAGGCTTGATTTGAGTGATGAGCAAATTATTAAAAGGTATAAACCTTTCAATGAAGCTGTCTCCATGATTAGTAAGCCGATGCCTAAGATCAGTATTATATTATCAAGATAATTGCGTTCGTAATAATTACATTAAAAAGGCTATTTCTATAATTTATATAATACCATTAGTGATTTTTATTGGCTTCCATTTTATCTTTGGCTTTTTCTTTTTTCCTAAAAAAACCTCTTAGGAGAAAATTATGTTTTGCAGCTTCTTCTAACTCATTCAGTTTTTCTGTTGCTGTTCTCGTGTTTGTTACAATTGAATCTAGATCATTAGCCATTTTTTCATCCGAAAGTAATTTGGACACGATCCCTTTATCATTCTTTAACTTGGCTGTAAAAACATTTATATCGGCAGCACTTTTTTCAAACTTTGATAAGGTTTTCTTTAGACTTCTAGCATAAACGGGGTCAGTCATAACTTTAGATAAAGAACCATTTTTATCGTTCATTTTTTTAGTAAAAACTACAAATTCGTCAGTTCCGGTTTCGAGATTTTGTAATGTTCGATCTATGCTTTTAGAAAACTCTTCATCGGTTAGCACCTTTGATAAAGCACCTCTGCCGTTATTGATTTTATAACTGAATTCTGATAACTCTTTGGTAATAATCTCGGCATTATCAATACTCTTTTTGAGTCCGTTCATCAAGTCCTCCATTCCTACGGCTTCAGTAGATTTTATTAGAGAATGATCTTTTACAATTTCTTGTGATGCACTTCCTGCAGCAATCATCAATACTTTATCGCCCATCAATCCATCAGAACCAATGGTTGCAGAGGCATCTGTCTTGATATACTGTTGAATTTCAGAACGAATCACCATATTAACCATTACAATAGAATCAGAAACGAATTCAATTTCTTTCACCGTTCCAATGTTGATTCCTGAAAGTTGTACATTATTACCTATTTGGAGACCGCTTACATTCTTAAATTTTGCTTCCAAATGGAAGGTTGTTCCAAAAAGATTTTGGCT
This sequence comes from Flavobacterium frigidarium DSM 17623, assembly GCF_000425505.1. Taxonomy (GTDB): domain Bacteria; phylum Bacteroidota; class Bacteroidia; order Flavobacteriales; family Flavobacteriaceae; genus Flavobacterium; species Flavobacterium frigidarium. The sequence goes on from NZ_AUDO01000004.1 coordinate 144,468, forward strand.
TTTGCCAATGAAATAAATAGCAACCAAGAACACCGTAAGCGATAGCGCTACAAACATCCCAAGTTTCCACGCTTTTATAATTTTATTTTCCATTAGATTTATTTTAAAAACTGTATTTATGCTATTTGTAATTTATTCATATTCAAAAAAAGAGCGCACCCATTCATCAGAACTGTTTTTAAGTTCTTCAAAACTTCCTTGGACATGTATCAATCCATCTTTTATAATTATGATTCTATTAGCGGTCATTTTTGCACAAATAATGTCATGTGTTATAACTATCGAAGTAGTTTTGTATTTTTCTTGAACCGATAAGATCAATTCACTAATTTCTTTACCAGTTATGGTATCCAGTCCTGCCGTAGGTTCATCATAGAGAATAATTTCTGGTTTGATGATTAAAGTTCTTGCCAGACCGATACGTTTAATCATACCTCCCGATAATTGAGAAGGCATTTTATCTATAGCTTCTTCAAGACCAACATTTTCTAATGCTTCGATGATCTGTTTTTCAACCTCCTCTTTTGGTAAATCCTTAGTATGATGTTTTAACGTAAAAGCTAAATTGTCTCTTACAGACATCGAATCATATAAGGCACCATTTTGAAACAAAAACCCAATTCTCAACCGTATTTTATTGAGTTCCTTGTAGTTTAATTTTGTTACATCGGTTCCAAAGACGTCTATTATTCCCTTATCAACTTTTAGCAATCCTACTACACATTTGATCGTTACTGATTTACCAGAACCTGAACGACCAAGAATGACTAAATTATTTCCTTTGTTCACAGTTAAGTCAATGCCTCTTAATACGTTGTTTTTACCAAAGGATTTAGTGAGTTTTTTGATATTTATGATGGGTTGTTCTTGCATAGTTTTAGAAAAATAAATCGGTTATTTGAACTGCAAGCATATCCAAAATAAAAATTGACAGTGAAGCGGTGACTACTGCCGAATTAGCTGCTTGGCCTACACTTGCGGTTCCGCCTGAAGCATTAAATCCTTTGTAACAACCTATAACACCAATGAAAAATCCAAAAAAGAAAGTTTTTATGGTCGCTGGTAAAAGGTCTATAAAATCAAGATGCTCAACAACATCTGAGAAATAGCGCATTAAGCTAATACTGCTGTGCACGTTATACCCAATATACCCACCATAAATCCCCACTAAATCAGCAATAATAACAAGTAAAGGAACCATTAAAGAGGTGGCTAAAATTCTAGTAACCACTAGATATTTAAAAGGATTTATTGCAGAAACTTCCATAGCATCGAGTTGTGAAGTAACTTTCATAGATCCAATTTCGGCACCAATGGCAGAAGCAATCTTCCCTGCACAAATTAAAGCTGTAATCACTGGTGCAATTTCTCTTATTAGTGAAAGTGAAACCATACTGGGCAACCAAGATTCTGCACCAAATTTTGTCATTGTTGGTCTTGACTGTATGGTCAGTACTAAGCCCATAATAAAACCTGTAATACTAACAAGGGGTATGGATTTGTACCCAATGGTATAGCATTGTCTTACAAATTCATTAAACTGAAAAACAGGAGTAACTAGTTCTCTAAAAAATCTTGCAATAAAAAAAGAAAATTTTCCAGCTTGAGTGAACTGCTCTTTTATAAAAGCTACCATGATTATTTTTTTAAATAGATAAATATTATTTGGTTAGGACCTGACTGATTTGAAATTTTTAGGTGAATTTTAATCTCCTGGAACAATTAATATTATATTCATATGAATTGTAATACAGCTTATTTCATGTCGTATTTCATTTTATTTGCAGCCTTAATGCGAGTCTAGTAAATTATAAAACCAAATGATACATTTGTGTATTCTCGATAAGGAGTGCTTCCTACTGCTGATAGATTGTTGAATTTAATTACAACCATAATTGTTAAGTTTTTTTATCTTTAAAAACCAAACGCTATTGATTTACTTAATCTTCGTCCAAATCATTGTGCGCATCGCCACCCAAACTATACCCATTATTTTCTTCGTCTTCACTACCAATTTGTTCCATTGCATCGTCAAGTTCAGAACCTGGAATATCTAAGTCAGAACCGGAAACATCTTCAATAAAATCCTTTTCGTTCCATTTGTTGTTTCGAGGCTTAATAATGAACTTTTTTTTCAAAATATTTTCTGGATCAATATCTTGTTTCTCTGTAAGTTTATTAAAGATATCATCGCTTGGTGCATAGTGCATTCGATCTAAATTACTTTGCTGTGATTCTGGTGATTTGAAAATATTTCTTGTTGGTTTCATATTACTAATTGTATTGATAAATTACTGGTACCTGATTCTTTAAAATTCTCATTAGGAGTTACCCATTTTTTAATTGGTTAACATTACACTTCGATTTTTAATCGTCATGCTCTTATCATGCATCTCCCTTTTTAATTTTTCCATGGTTAATCTTGCCATTAAATAACTTACTGTTGACTCTGCTCCTTGATTAAGATTGACATAACTATCTTCTAGTCCATCATAACAACCTCCTGTACACGGATTGTAGATAATTTTGTGCAGGTGATTATTACCTAAAAACCAACTAAATGCCATTTCCATAGCTTGCTGATAGCGATCACATCTAAAAGTTTCGTAGAATTTTGCTAGAGCCAGGATGGTATAAGCCACATCGATGGGTTGCTCGCCGCCAAGTATTTTCTCTTTCACTGGAGCATTATGGTGTAACCACCCTTTATTTGAAATAACTGTAATGCTATCATCTGACATAATTTTAGTTAATAAAAAATCAAATGATGTTTTTGCTATCTCTTTATAAACTATTTCTCCAGTAGCAAGGTAAGCACAGAGCATTGCTTCTGGTAAAATACTATTGCCATACGTCATATAGCTTTCAAACCAATGCCAATTTGGTTTTAATTCGTGCTTGTACATTTGCATCAAGCGATTAGCTAATAATTTTATCAATGCTTTATATTCAAAACTCATTACTTTTTTATTACTGTAATAAATTCCTTTTATCGTAAAAGCCATAGCTCTTGTGGAATGCATGGATACGGCACCTATCAAGGCAGCTTGCATGGTATGCTTTGCATTTATGATTAATGATTTTGGCAGTATTTCGTGCATCGAAAGCAAAAATCCCAACGCCCATATTGCCCGACCATTTGAATCTTCAAGATTTTCACTATTTTGTTCTGTAAATTTTTTATCTGTAGCTACATAATTTAAAAAAGTACCGTCTTTTTGTTGGCAAAAATGAATAAACTCATAATATCGGTTGATATAAGTTAAGTCTTCAAGATCATTTGTTAATTCAAAATGCTGGCACATAGCTACTAAAGCTCTCGCATTATCATCAAGCGTATACCCACTTTTAAAATCGGGTTTGTTAATTACTGAGAATTGAATCATAGCAAATGATGTAGTCAGTTCTTTCAAATGGTTTAAATTGATCTTAGGAGTAATATATTGCAGTCTAATTTTTTTATCAATAAATTTTTTAAATAAAGTAGCATGTGCAATTGCAGAATTTTCCCAAGCTGTTGGCGCCATTTTATGAATACCATTACTTGAAATTTCCTTACGCAACTTTGGATTATCGAGCAATAAGGTTACTTTTTTAACTAATTGATTTGAGTCACCAAAATTGATTGTCAATCCTCCTTTGTTTTTGATTAACTCATTTGCATGTGGTATTGGCGTTGAAATTACAGGACAACCACAACTTATTGCATACGAAAACGTACCACTAACCGCCTGATTAGGATCATTTGACGTGAATAGATAAATATCTGTAAGTTGTAAATAATCTAACAGTTCATCAAGTGGCAGAAAAGAATTAATAAATTTCACATGCTGCTGCAGCCCTAAGGTTTCAATTTTATGTTCTAAACCCTCACGGTATTTTTCTCCCTCTTCCAAAACCACAGAGGGATGTGTTTTACCTATAATCAAAAACAAAACATTTGGACTTTTTGCAATGATAGCAGGCATTGCATCTAGTGTTGTTTCGATAGATTTACCTGAGCTTAATAAACCAAATGTAGAGATTACCTTCCTGCCTAATAAATTGTATTTTTCTTTTAAAATTTCCTTATCTATGTACTTCACTAAGTGGATGCCGTGAGGAATAACAGTAATTTTATCCATTGAAATTCCATAATCCTGATGCAGTAATTTTGCTGAGTTTTTTGTCATTACTATAAATGAGTCAACACTTGCATTAATTTGTGCAACATTCTCTCTCAATGCCGCATCAGGATTAGGTAAAACCGTATGAAAAACAATGATAATACTCTTATTTATAGACTTTAAAAAATCAATAAAATCAGCTTCATTTGTTCTAAATAGTCCAAATTCATGCTGAATAAGAACTAACTCTAGCGATGTGTTGTTGTTGATTTGCGCTGCAAGTTCACGATAGGAATTTTCATTATCTGTTTCTAAAACAGCTACCACTTTTTTTCCATAGCTGTATTTATTTTTCTTTGTTTCTAATGCTGCTATTTTTATATCAAATGTGTTTTCGAATTTGTTATTTAATGCAAAAATTAAATCTTGTGAATAGGTAGCAATGCCGCACTCGCGTGGTGGATAAGAAGTTATAAATAATACTTCAGATCTACTGTTGGTTTTAACTATTTGTTTAGTAGTCGCTATCGAGTTAATTAGAGGTTCGTTTACAACTACAAATGCATCATTATGCTTTAATCTTACGTTATTTATCATCTTCTTTTTTATAAAGTATTAATTCATTTAGCAATCCTGAAAAGGAAACAGAGGCACAGGCAATTCTTTCATCTGCAGCGCCATAATAGATATATAAAGTATCCTCAAAAAGTGCGGTACCTGTTGGAAAACAAACATTATTAACTTCGCCGTTTAATTCCCAATCTAATTCTGGCTTAAAAAGTGGATAAGGAAGTCTAGCAATCTCTTTTTGTGGATTTTCGAGATCTAATAAGGCAGCACATCCTGCATAAATGAAACCTTCAGCACCATCTTTCACACCATGGTAAATTAACAACCATCCTTGCGCCGTTTCTATGGGTGGACAACCTCCACCAACATAACTGATTTCATGATCAAATTTAGAACTGAGCACTACATAATCATTAAAATGTCTCAGATAATCTTGATAAAACACCTCTGTCAGATCTTTTAAATCTTTGACCCCTACAACAATCTGAACTTCAGGTCGAATGCGATGCAAAAAATAAAAATTTCCATTTATTTTTCGCGGAAAAAAAATCACGTTCTTATCCCAAACTAGATATTTATTATTGTCTTTTTCTAAACTATTAGTGTGTTCATTGTATCGAAAATATTTTGGGTTTATAGCTGTTTCTTCTTCGGCCAATCTATCAAACTCTTCGAAACTGATTTGTGGTACTATCACCCCTTTTTTTTCAAAATGAATCAAATCCTTAGAAATAGCAAGACATCCTAGAGCATTGATTCCATCAAAACCGGTATAGGTTAAATAATAGAGGTCTTCAATTTTTACAATTCTAGGATCTTCCATACCTTGGCACTCATAATCAAACTCAGTAATTAAAAGAGGTTTTCTATCTCTTTCAGACAATGTCAAAGGACCATCGAATTTGCAATAACCAATGGTCGAATGATTCCCTTCAGCCACAGCACGATAGAACATATGAACAAAATTGCCTTCTTTTATGACAGCAGGATTTAGTACACCTTCGTTTTCAAACGGAAGTATCGTTTTACTTAATACCACACCTTCTTTCTTTACTTGTATCATTGTCTATCGTGTCTTAAATTAATTTTTGTCTCTTTATCTGAAATACAACCTCTGCAGAGGCAATGTTTATTGTTGCTTCTGCAGCTAAAAAACAAAAAAAGGTGCAGCGAATTCCTCAACTCGAGAGATGGTTTGCGCATCAATTGTCCCTAGAAATTTGTGAGATGTTAGTACAATAATTATTTTCATAATAGTTTTAGCTTAATTTTCGAGAATGTACCCATGTGTGTAGTGGTTGGCAAGTCTGGCCACGTTAGTAAGGCTAGCTCAGTATTCATATTATTCTATTTGTTACTGATCATATAGCTATGTACGTTCTAGATTATTTTGCTTTGATCAACAAATGCATACTCATATTCTACTACTAATCTATTATTCACTGACAATACTCCTGGTGTATTCCAAGCAATACGCCCAGCCTCTTCCTTTTGGTATAGCGAAGTCACATCACCTGTTAAGGTGACCATAGCACCTAAAACCGTAACAGTAATGTCTTTGGCATTGATAGACCAATGGCGTGCCAATGCGTTTTCAACGTGTTTTTTCTCAATACCATCAGGAACTTGAGATTTAATTTTGATATTGCAAGTAACACCTTTAACTCCCATAAGATAATTTACAGCACTTTTGGCTGCATCTCTTTCGTAGTTACAGGATAATTCTCCATCAAGAGTAACCCAGCCTCTTTCTACTTTAACCTTTACTTTTTCTTTAGGCACTGACCAGTTACTATCTAAGGCATATACAACCTCAACAGCAATCTCATTGTCATCTTTGACAAAATCATTATTGATAACTGTAATATTTTCAACTACAGCTTTTACACCTGCCACGTTTTTGGTTGCATTTTCTACTTCTATCTTCTTATAATAGCGATCGACATTTCCTGTTAAGGTTACAATACCATCTTTTACCATCACTCCTATTTCTGCAGCATGCATAAGGGGTTCAAATTGAATGGCATTCTGAACATCTCTTTGTAACTCTTCATTTGTTTTCATATCTGTAGTGCTTTAATTTAATTGCTTTTATCACTAGCTTAGTGCAGGTCACTTTTAATAAATTATTTGACAAAGTTGAGGTAGTTTTTTTCGAATGGAAATGATTGTACGACTATCTAAAAGTGATGTGAAACACTTTTTTGAATATCAGTCCGTGAAACTCATAGTATTTGCTTTCATTAGAAGTATAGAAATTGATTAATAATGTGACGAAAAACTAAGTATATTCAAGGTAATACACTCAGCAGTTCCTTTATGACACAATGAATTAAAGATTCTTTTCAATAAAATAATTCGAAAATGGCGTTGCCCAAAAATTGTAGTCATTTCTATTGCTACCAATCATTTAACATAGCATCGTAAAATACAGAATCATAAAAACTGCTAAAAATCCCCAAATACCGTGAGTATTAAAAGTTCTGTTTATTTTATCTTGCAAATCGTTATAACTATTTTTAAATAGTTATAAATAGTTGATTTTGAAAACAGTTTAAAAGACTTATATTCCATGATTCCAATTGAAGATGCTCAAAAATACGTCCACCAAAATAAAAAACCAGAAGTAGATCGCTTTGCCTTTAGGGCCTTCTCTGAACCGTATCGAATTCTAGCAAAGATTCTAGGCAGTATAGAAAAAGATAAAAGAGTCTATTACAATAGTACTGATTTTATCGAAGTTTTTGACGACCCCATTACTGTAAACCCTTGGGAAACTCCCGAAGGAATGCGTTTAGGTATGCAATTATATGGTGTTATCCAAGCACCATACTTAGCAGCTATGTGGGATTTTATGAATACACTCCCGTATCAAAAAGATTACGACAGAAAAGCTTTTCGATCAAAACCTTCGAAGGATATTCTAAGAAATAAATTAAATTATTTCACGCAATTTTTACGTTTTAGCAGAACAGGTTATGGCGAACTAACCCTTGAAGAACAATTTCAATATAGTACCTATTTCCCAGGTTTAAACAGCTATTTTCTCGCTACCGTTTTGCACAATGCAGATGGATTATTTGACGAACTATTAAATGATATTATTCAAGGGGAAGATGAAATTGGTGGCGTGAGCCCTAATATCATAAAAGCGCTATTACTTTCTGAAGATGTGCAACATTGGGAAATGGTAGCCAAACTATTGCTTGCCGCACAACGTCAAGAAGGGCTACGACAAACAATTTTAGAATCATTAGACGAAGCTGGTTTGAGTGCTTTCAAATACATGATTAATGTGATTCTCAAAAATGATTTAGCACGTTTTAGTAGCGTTACTAGAGCGGTAAGTACTTGGTTTGGTCTTCGATGGGAAACTCCTAAAAAGTCAGTAATCAACCGTGTTTTAGAAATCGCACAATCTTTAATTCTGAATTTAAAAGAAGTAGACTCTTATATTAACAGTAAAGACAACTTAGAGGTGTTAGTTGGCTTATGGGCCATAGCAATCTTAGATGTTGATACTGCAAATAGAAAAGCACTCGACCTTATCATCACATCAAAGGACAGAAATAAGAAGATTTTAGCGCTTTACTTTATCTACATTACAGAACGAACAAATGATGCTTTGGTTCCCTACTTTATAGAGCATATTGGCGAGGATTTCGCAATAGATCATTGGGTCACGGTCAACCTACCTCCTACTACCTTAGAAAATGAAACATTCCAGCGCTTATTTGAAGTTGCAAAAACAGCCGATGAAAAAGGGAAAACTTTTGAGAGTACAATTTTCTCATGGTGGTCCTTTACACCTTCATCAAGCTATTTTTATCAGTTTCTAATAAACGGTGCCACAGAACAACAACTAGAGTTAATGGCCGATAATTTGGAGGATTTACAAACAGAATTCAGGGAGAGTTACATTCGAAAAGTATTCCCCAAGCATTACAGCTACTCAGTTTATAACTACAAACAAAAACCTCAAGATAAAGAGCGTTTAAATTTCGATCAATATTCTTGGAAAAGAGCATTGGCACGAAAAGCCATCTACAACCGAAACGAACTAGTGATGGCAACAGGCCTCAATTTGTTTACAAAAATGCATCTTTACGACACCGATTTAACTATTGCCGAAGATTTATTAAAACGAAAAAATAAAGATTTACGTAGTTCTTTAATGTACTTAATTATTGGCTTACCAGTAGATAGTGTTCGAAATAGTGTGACAAATTTAGTCACTTCAAAAAATATTGACCAACGCATAGCAGGCTTGGAAATGCTCACAATGTTGCACGATGCAAACAGACAGCCTGACTTTATTGAAGGTCATATTCGTCAGTATAATGAACGTCCAAAAATTACTAAAAACGAACAAGTTTACTTAGACAAATTTGCAGATAATACAGAGGAATTTAATTTCACTAATGGATTTGGTGCTATCAGTTATGACAATTTAACGCCACTATACCTACCCAAAATTAAATTCGAAAACAAAACAAGCTTCTTCGATAGATTGGGCGTTTCCATGTTAGAAACATCCAAATTTAAGTTTAAAGATTTTATTGATGGTAACAAAATTATAACACAAATAAACAACCTAATTGCAATCGTTACTGAGAATCGAAATCATGAATATCAAGCTGAAATATATGATGGCGAAATTCAAACTACCTACATCAATAAAGGTATTCATGATATTAAAGTATTAAAAGAAGATGCTACCGCTGAGGAGAAATTACACAACATCCCGCTGGCAAATTTATGGATCGAATGGTACCAAAAAAGTAACTTAAATGATTTCGAAATGTATGCAGCAATTCGGCATATAAATAATCGAGGGAATCCGTTTGGGGAGTACAAAGAGCTAGAGTCCTTTGCTAGAGAATATTATCCTGATTTAAGTGGTTTGAATCTAGACAACAAAACTTTATATCATACTAAATCAAGTACCTATCGAACTATTTTAAGTAGTTTATTCAAAGCTTTTGCAGATACTAAAACTATAGTTAATTTTAAACTAGATATCCTCGAAGACATGATTGCTACTTTTCCTCAAAAGTTCAGGTTAATGAAATTTCAATCGGATAATTACCGCTACGATACTAAAACCTATAACTATGCGAATATTATTTTGCCTCTTGCACCTAGTTTAAGCCACAACAATGTTCAATATCTTGAGGCGGAAGATTTGCAAAGATACTGGGGACTTCACATGTATTTAATCGCTCAAGACATTGCCTATCCTGATGCCACTACTGATATTAAGATTATAACTGAGCAAGAAAAAAGACCGGGTATTGTGCCTTTTCCAGCTATTGATCTTACTTTAAAACTATACAAAAAGAATTTAATAAACGATGATGATTTGCTATTTCAAGCCATAAATTCTTCTGAGTTAATGACTATTATTGATGGCGGTTTTAATTATCGAATGAACTACAAACACATCGAAAGAAACTGCGTTCCTAAACAGGTTTTTACCAATCTAAAGACTAATTTACTAGAATCTGAATTAGAACGTGGCGATTTAGCGACTCCCGCTACGCCATTTATGAGATCAATTCAAACCGTGGAAGGCGTAAATTATGTTTTCAGAATCCTAGAACGATTAGGAAAAGAAAACTTCGAACGGGGCTACAGTTATTATGGTGACAGCAAAAAAACTGTTTTCAGCAGAATTCTAAAAAAGACAACGTTAAAAGACACCGAAAGTTATGCTGAGTTCGCAGCTCTTGCCGAGCAGTCAAAAGTAACAAAACAACGCTTAATTGAACTTGCTTGCTATGCTACGCAATGGACCACTTTTGTAGGCGAATATTTAGGTATTAAAAATTTAGAGTCTGCTGTGTGGTGGTTTCAAGCGCATGCTTCAGAGTACATGAATAGCGAAAAAGAAACTATTATTTCTCGGTATTCAAACATCCCTAAAAGTGATTTCGCCATTGGTGCCATAGACATCGACTGGTTCAATAAAGCCTACGCCACTGTGGGTAAAAGCAACTGGAAATTGCTTCACGATGCAGCCAAATATATTTCTGATGGAAACGGCCACCGTCAAGTAAAATTGTATTCTAGCGTGATGCTGGGCGAAGTTAAAATCACTGAAGCTTTAAAGAAAATAAAAGACAAACGAGATAAAGATTACGTGCGTGCTTTAGGGTTAATTCCATTGAGTAAAACAATTCCTGAAAAAGATTTACTAAAACGCTACAACCTTTTACAAGATTTCTTAAAGGAGAGCAAGCAATTTGGACAACAACGTCAGGAAAGCGAAGCTATTGCAGTCGAAATCGAGCTAGATAATTTGTCTCGAAATGCAGGTTATCAAGATCGCGTGCGTTTCAGCTGGGCAATGGAAGCAAAAGCTACGCAAGCAATCATGGATAATGCCGTGCTTGCCATCGATGATACAGTAATCGAATTGGTTATTAATGAACTTGGTAAAACAGATATAATAGTCACTAAAGCAGGTAAATCATTAAAAAATATTCCTGCTAAACTTAGCAAGGACAAGCAAGTTCTAGCATTAAAAGATCACAGAATGTATCTCTCTAGACAATACAGTAGAACGCGTATTTCACTAGAAAATGCAATGGTGAACGAGGACCAATTTACCGCAATTGAAATTCATAATATGATGCAGCATCCTATCGTAAAAGTGATGCTGACTAAATTAGTTTTATGCGTTCCTGAAAAAGAAATTTCAGGGTTTTATAAAGACGGTACTTTGACTGATGCCACTGGTAAAACGCATTTATTAGACGAGAAAGATTTGTTACTCATTGCTCACGCCGCGCATTTATACCAAGCTATAGAATGGGATTTATACCAGAAACATTTGTTTGCAGCACGCATAACGCAACCTTTTAAACAAGTTTTTAGAGAGTTGTATTTACTCACAAATGACGAACGTGAAAATAGCAATCGATCTGAGCGTTACCAAGGACACCAAATCCAACCTAATAAAACTGTCGCGCTTTTAAGAGGTCGTGGCTGGACAGTAAGCAATGAAGAAGGCCTGCAAAAAGTCTATCACAAACGTGGTTTTATAGCCACAATGTATGCTATGGCCGATTGGTATTCACCCGCTGACGCCGAAGCGCCTACTCTCGAGGAAGTCTGTTTTCACTCTATCGACAGTTACAAAAGGATTCCGCTTACAGATATCCCTGCTGTGGTTTTTAGCGAAATCATGCGTGATGTAGACCTTGTCGTGAGCGTAGCGCATGTGGGTGGCGTCGATCCTGAGGCGAGCCACAGCACCATGGAAATGCGAGGCGCTCTAGCAGAAGCTTCGGCTAAATTATTCAAGCTTGATAACATTACCGTCAAAGAGCGTCACATTTTTATAAAAGGTACTTTAGGCGAATATAGTATTCATCTTGGAAGCGGTCAAGTGAGTAAAAACGGACTCTCATTATCGATTATTCCGGTGCACAGCCAGCATCGTGGGCGCTTGTTTTTACCGTTTGTAGATGATGACCCGAAATCAGCTGAGATTATTTCGAAAATGAAATTATTAGCCGAAGACAATAAAATACAAGACCCAACAATTTTGGCACAAATTAATAGCTAGCAATTAAAGGATTAGGGCGTTCCCTCACAAAGGCGTGAGGGCGGGCTTTCTGTTACAAGTCCTCGCGCTACCGCGCTGTGGGCTTTCCACTACAATCCCTAACGCAAAAAAAATCCGTACAAATGGAACTAAGGTTACAACTAAAAAGACTGGGGAAGAAGAAAGTAAAAGAAGTCCCGTTTACATTAGAGAAAAATCCTCAAAACTTAGAAGAATTATTAATCGCTTGTGTAAAAAATCAAGTAGAAGCTTTCAATGCAAAACGAACAGAGGTTAACGTGATTGGCTTTTTAAGTCCGGCAGAAATTCAAGAAAAAGCCCAAAGTGGTAAAATCGAATTTGGGGAATTGGCTAATACTGAGTTGGCTGACCTACAAAAAGCAATTGACAATGTCTTACTCGCTTTTCAAGACGGACTCTTTCTTGTATTTGTGGACGATAACGAAATTACCGCTTTAGAAACACCATTAGAATTGCATTCACAAAGTGTCATAGCTTTTATAAGAATGACATTTCTTGTAGGTACGTATTGGTAACTAAAATAATTTAATTAACTACATTGCAACTTAAAGAAGACAACTAAAAAAATAAAAAAATAAAGTACACATTATGAAAAACTACAGCAATGCCATCATTTTCGGACTGGCAATTATTATCTCTTCTTTCTTCCTAGGAAAAGCATTTACAGATAGAAATAAAAAAGACGGTGAAATTGAAGTAACGGGTTTAGGAACAACTGATTTTTCATCAGACCTGATTGTATGGGAAGGTCGTTTTGGGTCTGTCAATACTGACTTAAGGCAAGCCTACCTTTCCTTGGAACAAAAAAAAGCAACAATTAATGATTACCTAACAAAGAAAGGAATTAAAACTGGCGAGATCATTTATAGCGCTGTTGCTACAAACCAAAAAACCAAACAACTATACAATGCAAGTGGTGAATATGCAGGTGAAGAATTTGTAGGTTACGAACTTTCACAGTCCATCGAAATCAAATCTAAAGAGGTTGATAAAATCGAAAAAGTGTCTAGAGAAATAACTGAATTACTGAATCAAGGGGTCGAATTTTATTCCCAAGCACCAAGATACTACTACACAAAATTAGCCGACCTCAAAATCGAAATGATTTCTAAAGCCACTGAAGACGCAAGATTACGCGCCGAAAACATTAGTAAATATTCTGGTGGAGATTTAAGTAATCTAGAATCAGCTAAGATGGGAATCTTCCAAATAACGGGTCAAAATTCAGGAGAGGATTATTCTTGGGGAGGGACTTTTAATACTAGCTCTAGAGACAAAACAGCATCAATCACTATGAAATTGGTTTACAAAGTAGATTAACGATCTAGTATTCTGCTAGCCTATCTTTACAAAAAACGACATTCAATTGAGTGTCCTTTTTTTTTGCTTTTGCTTTAGCGTAACACACAATTATACTAAGTACTAAAATTATAAATACCGGAATACGGTTAAAATAAAACTGTCCCGCCTCTCTAAATTTGTAGTAAAGAAAATAACTAATTATGAGCAAAACAATCTACGGAAAAGAAAAGACCACAGAAGAAATAGCACAAATTGTAGCACAAACAGAAGCAAGTGATAAAAAAATCTTTCCTATTTTAAAACCTGCAAGTTGGGTGGGTCTTAAAGCAGGCGCATTAAATTCTGAACTTATTGGTGCTACAGAAAACAATGATTTAGAAGTCGTGATAGGTTACGGTATAGATACTCCGGATAATTTTATCTTCCTTACTCAGGATCACTTAAAAACGATGGATGCTGACCAAATTGCAAAAGAAGCTTTTGAAAATTTAGAAAACTATGCAACAGAGTTTGAATTTTCTGGAGCTTTGCAAAACAAAGCGCTAACCTCTAGTGGAAATGACTTTTCGAGTGAACGAATACTTTCTAAAAAACACATGATGAAAGCACACCAAATGTTAGAGGCAGATGAATTATTAGTGTCAATACCAAGACGCTCGTGTATGATGGTAATTTCAAAAGACGCCGATGAGGAACTTTTAAACACCTTCATATTTTTACACAAACATACGTGGAACGATGACAGTTACGGCAATGCTCCTATAGCAAACATTTTATTTCTTGTCAAAGACGGTGTAATTGTAGGGCATGGCGCATTAGGAGAATAATATATTTTACTCTAATGACTTAAGGTTTTAAACTGTAATTTAATACGGTAGAATAGCTCTTTAATTCAAAATAAAAAGAGCCCAATTCGCTCATTTCAAAACTAATAATGGAATTCAACAAAGAAAATCTAGACAGCTTTTATGGAAACTTAAAATCTGAAAAGGAGTTTCCTCAGGCCTTTTTATACGAACTTTTCCTAGTAGGGAAAGTAACTCGCAATGACGCAATAATTCAAGAAGTTACTGAAATTCTTAAAGAACATGGTAGCTTAGAAACTAATGCAGCATTTGCAACGCGAAATAAACTTCCTGAAAATGGCGAGGATTCAGTTAAAATATTGAATACGCTACTTCATTATGGTGTTATAGACCCTTCATTTCCCTTAGGAAAAATGTATAGCTCACTAGGGTTTTCATCTCTTTCTATTAATGACGAAACTGTCGCAAAAAAACTGGAAAAGCATCCAGAACTTATTTCGCTTTTAAACGGTATAACTACATTGAAAATAGACAACGTATTTACAAAAGGTTTGCCTAGTGAGATTTGCGATATTGCCTCTTTGACGACTTTAGAAATTGAAGGTAATTACCCGTATTTACCTAGCAATATTGGAAATTTAAAACTTTTAGAAAAAATTAGTTTAGAGTTACCTAAACTTACTTTATTTCCAGAATCATTTTGGTCTTTAAAAAATATAAAAGAACTAGCATTAAGCGACATAGAAACAGAATTCCAAGAGTCGCTTCAATTAGAAAAACTCACAAAACTAGAAGAAGTAGGCTTCTACAAAGTCAATTTAAAAGATATTTCTCAACTAAAACTTCCTTTGAGTTTAAGAGAATTAGATTTTATAAGACTAGAACACTTAACAAAACTTCCTGCTAGTATTTCTACACTAGTAAATCTTGAAAAATTTAATTTGTTTAAATGTCCCAATCTTACTGAAATTCCGAGTGGATTCAACCAGTTAGAAAAGCTTTTTGTTCTTAAATTTAAAGCCATTCCATTGATTAAAACGATTGAAGACCATCAAATATTTACAAAACGTTGTGAATACATCACTTTAGATGATGGTTTAGAAATTGTACCAGGAAATGCGCCAATTCTAAATTTTGAATTATTAATTAATGATGTCGAAATTTTAAATTACGTGTTATCGCATCCGCAACGTTTCTCACATTTAGAGAAACTAAAAATCCAATATATCACAGATTTTTCTGCTGTAAAGCTCGGGTTTGGGCAATTAACAACACTTAAAGCTATCGATATTCATCAAGGAAGCTTTATGGAAACCTTATTTCAAAATATTGAAAACTGTACGCAGTTACGCTATTTAAAAGTATACGGCGCCAGCATAGAAAGCATTCCGGAAGGTTTTAAAGCCCTGCAACACTTAGACTATTTGTGCTTTATTAGTTGTAGAAGTTTAGTTATAGAGGCTGAAAATTTACCTTCTAAAATTAAAGAATTGCATTTATTTGACATTAAAGAATACGTTGCCTCAGAAAAATTATTAGAAACTGAACAGGCTTATTTTGGGAATGTAGCTATTGCAAATCCTCAAGTTTTATTTCGCTATTTAATTACGAAATCTCTTCATTTTTCAGGTATTAACGAATGTAAAAACACAGAAGAAGACTTAATACAATACTTGCCAAAACCAGATGTATTGACCACACTAAAAGCCTATACTAATACCGGTCATTTTCAAAATGTACTTCACTATTGTACCAATTTAGTGTATTTACATTTAGATAATAATGAAGCTAGCCCTGTGCCTATAACATCTAAAGCTGCGCCTCAATTAAAGTATTTAAAGTTAGATTTTTATAAAGCCGAAAATCTAGAGGATATCATCGCTAATATGCCAAATTTAGAAACCTTAAATATGGCGCACTATAAAGTTACAGCGACCTTTCCTAAGGTTACGCTGACTTATTTAAAAGATCTAGATTTGAGTTATACCTCTTTTAAAACGCTTGAAACTTTAGAAGCGCCTGTTTTAGAATCGCTTTATATCGCGCTAAGTTATCAATTTGGTATGGCAGGGTATGCAAAATTGAATCAGTTTAAAGCTTTAAAAAAACTAAGCTTTATGGGTATTGCTGATGAGGTAAATAGCATTCCTAAAAGTATTTCAGAATTACAACTTACTGAGTTTTTAATCAATCATAAATTTGAAGTCTTACCCGAATTCCTAAAGCATATAACTACGTTAGAAACCTTATCTATTGAAGGAAATCACTTTGTCGATTTACCAACTTGGATTGCCGATTTACCAAACCTTAAGCGTCTTTCTATTGATAATTGTAAGTTTGAAAATGCTGTTCCCGAATACTTTCAGAAACTAAAACTGAAAGAACTAAAATATTACATCTCTGGTTTTAATGGACATAATATGAATCCAGAAAAATACAATAACTTAATAACGCCAGGTTACACTAAATTGAAAAAAGAATTCAGCACAGAAGATCATGATTAACTGATTATTATTTAAAACTTTAAAAGCCCAATTATAAAATTATAATTGGGCATTTAATATGATATGCAATAAGTAATCAAACTTTACACTGCCGAATAAGCTTTAATTAATTTATACAAAGTCATTTTGGTTTTAAACAAACTACCATCGTCATGGCGAAAAATGTACAATGTTTTACCGTCATGTCTGTCGATAAATAACAAATCGCCTTCGGTATTACTTCCAATTGTTATGCTTGCAGATAACATTAACATAGACCAACTCTTACCTTTTTGGTCATAAATAGTAGGGCCTAAAATATCTTTTAATGTATTCGCATAAGCCTTTAAAGCACGAACCTCACTAACTTGCATACCATTAATCGTTGTTAACGCAATCATCTTTTCAAAACTATATAATGCAAACACTTCATCTTCGATAGTGACTTTTCTTGGTTTTTCTTTTATAAAGGTACTGTAGTTTTTTGCAAACAAATTTGCGGCGAGGTCAATATTTTCGACAATCAAATCTTCATTCATATCTTTTATCTTTATTGTTTCTTTTAAATTTTACCATTTCATAATTGGTTCCTCTTTCCAAATAACCAAACGGAATTCTTCATAATGCTTTGCAGTTCCTATGGTATGCTTGTCTCTAAGTCCTTTATTTAGGATTAATTTGTGAAGCATTCCTGACGAGGAACCTACCCATAAAACATCTTCGTCATCAGAGACTGTCATACCTGAAATTGTTGATCCCAAAAATTGTTTCCAAATACATTTTCCCATTGTATCAATTGCTTTAATATACCCATAAGCATCTCCCAAAATGTAATATTGTGAGGTGGCTACACCACAATACACGCGCATGCCATCATCAATCAAAGTATAAGGATCATAATCGACATTAGTGTTAACAGTACCATTTTCTAAATCAGAGGTTGCTATACCTAGGGTAACACCATTATAAAAATGGCAAGAATTACTAATCAATTGCTGATCATCTTTCGAAAAAAGACAAAAATGAGGATAAGAAGACTGCAATTCTACATCAGCGATTTCAACTCCATTGTGGTCTAAAATTCGGTGTTCACAACACTGATCTCCCACAACAATATAGT
Organism: Flavobacterium frigidarium DSM 17623; assembly: GCF_000425505.1. Classification (GTDB taxonomy): domain Bacteria; phylum Bacteroidota; class Bacteroidia; order Flavobacteriales; family Flavobacteriaceae; genus Flavobacterium; species Flavobacterium frigidarium. The sequence goes on from NZ_AUDO01000004.1 coordinate 162,449, forward strand.
TGTTATCATTTGAAAGTGTGGCATTTTCCATGTCTATGTTAGACTCCCATTCCTCATCCTCCAAATCAGGTAATGGATGAATCATTTTTTCAGATTCCGTGGAAATAATAAATATCCCCTCAGAAGTGATTAGCAAAACTTTCTCTCCATCATTAAACGGAATCAGTTCTGTAATCCCGAAATCCTTTGTTATATCAAGATTAAATTGTGCTATAATAGTACCTTCCCAACCTTGCGTTGTTACAATAGCATTATTTGATGCAATGGCAAAAACATTATTTTTTTTGGATTTCCCAATAGCATTTATAGCCGCATCGAGTTCGATAACCATCTTTCCTTTGAGAATATAAGCTTGCCGTTTTGTGTAAGCAGTTCCTACCACAAAAAGAATCTTTTGCTCCTCGATAAAATGTAGTTGTTCTATACTTTGCCCTTTGGTTTTCATAAAGTTGACCATTGGTCCGTGAGCTGGTGGAAAATCTTCTCTAAATTGAGACACCGTATTATTCAAATTGGCTTCTTTCAAGAGCTCAAAAACAGCATCTGATAAATGGTCTCTATCATCTTTAGGTTCTGGACCTTTCCAGTTTTCCCAACCATTAGTATCTCCAAATTCCACCATTTTATTTACATCAGAAGCATATTTACTTCCTACCGTATTCCATTCTAGTTTGATGTTTTCTATATCCGTATTTGCTAATTTCATTACTGTTATTTTATTTCAATAGTGCTTGAAGTGAAAATTGTTTTATGCTGGTATTCTATTACTGTTTTTGGAAAGTACTGAGGTTAATCACATTTAATTAAAGAGGATTGCTGTTTTATTTTCAATGCTAAATTTTGCAGCATCTATCAGAGTTACACACACTAAAATTTCAATCCAAAAATCTCCTTCATTAGAAATAATTGTATTTAACTCATCTACATTAGTAAGCTTGTTATCCTCATCTATTTCAATACCTAAGTGAGTGGTAAGACTTTTTAATTCACTTAAAAGATCATAAGACGAACCAATCATCGCTCCAGGAACAGGAAACTCATCATTGTCAAAAAGAACCTCTGGTAATGCTACAGGAATATAAAATCCTTCAACATCTGAATGTGTCAAAAGATGACTAGACATATAGGAATAATGGTCTTCTAAGATAGCATCTGCACTAGGCTCATCTTCCACGGAGAAAACTGTTGGCTTCCAGTTTTCGTTATCTTCATTCTCCCAAGTATGTGCTGCAAATCTTCTTAAGTGATGCAAAAAACTATATGGAAAACCTCCAAATTGCAACGGACTTGTCTCCATCACCTTTGGTTCTTGGTAGGGTGCTACATTATTTTTGACCAATATGGCGTTTATATTCTCAAAAATCACTTCGTAAGCTTGGTAACCTTGTGGCTCGTTTTCTATAAAATCGACCAAAATTCCAGTTATAATTGATAATCCCATTGTTTTGCTGTTTTTGTTTTATAAGACAAAATTATAACCTAAGTCCCTCGCATCCATCCCTGAAATTAATGATATCTGAAACTACTGCTTTCTACAACCATTCAGCATCAATTCCCATTGCTATAAGTTCATCATAAACTGTCTCTTTAGCATGGCACAAAGTTGCTTTTTTCAAATTAGGAAATTGCCTGGCGTCGATAGCACTTTCTATATCCCAATCCTCTTCACCACCACCTGCAAACGGACTTAAATTCATGTAAATATCATTTCCACCATCTTGATAAATTTCAGTAACCTCAGGAGCAAAGCGCTTGGGAATAGGTAGCTCTTTGAAGTACGTTACCACTTCCTTAATTGGTCCATATCCCTCCTCGTCAATATCAATTTCTCGGTTTCTATACCATTTGGCAAACTCATAAATGTCAAATTTGGGCTGCAACAACTCTTTGTTATACATCAACTCTTCGATAATTGACATTTTAAACCCTAAGTCGGTGAACACAATGGGCTCTTCCTCTAAGGGTTTAATTTTGTACTTATCTTCAGGGATGCCTTCCCATCTTACATAGGGGATGTAAGCGCTAATTTCGACAGCAGTAACAGTATGATCATCTGTTAAAAATGAAGCACTAATTTCATTCGAAATTAAAGCACCGCTGTCATCGCTATCATACAATTTTACTCGTTGTGATTTGTGCGAGAGGTAATATTCGATACCATCTTGATTATTAAACTGAAATATGCCCGTAAAAATATTTTGTGGGATAAAATCATAATGCACTAGATGAAATTGTAGTGTAAAGGATTCTATTTGCTTTCCATTTTTAGAATAAGCCAAAATCCCAAGCCTGTCCCAAGTAAAGATAGTATTACCCTTTTTTTTGAAGGTCCTGTAATTAGCATCGAGACAAGTTTCTAAGGTGTTTATCGTTATCGGAAATGTGATATCAGTCGCGTTGATTTGGAGTCCTTTACTAGAAAAAAGTATGGTAGTCATGAATGTATTTTTAGAGTATCAAATTTAATATCTTCAAGAAGAATGGCACTGACTGAATTCGGTGATTTTTTTTCGAAAAAGAATCTTCTTTGCCATTGCACTATAGTTTTTTAATTTTTCGAAAAGGAAAATATCACTATTTTCAGGGATAAGAAGAACATTTAATGCCTCTAACTTTGTTGAAAACCGATATTATGGAAGATAAAGTTACAAATGCTGCGTTTCTAGAATCGTTAAAACGCAACAACGAAAAGATAAGAGACGACCGCGCAAGTGCTATTGCAGAAGATGCACAATTAATGTACAAGCGGGAAACAGAGGACCTAGCACTATCATTAAAAAGATTAGTTCGTGAGCAAGAAAATATGTTAGATATGAGTCCGACTGATGCGAATAGTTTGGTTTTGGCTTCTGATTTTGACGCTAAAGATTATGTATCTAAAGACTTAGAAATGTCTGTTAAAATAAGAAACTTAGAAATAAAATTAGAACTAGCTAAAAAGCGCTACACGCATTTATTTGGTGGAACGATAAACGAAATATAATTATGGGAGGAGGAAAATTTAGTACCGACGCGTATGCACGACTACGAAAATCAAAAGATTACGGAAACAAGTCGAGAGAAGAGATATTCACTTCCAGGCAAATAGATCCTGAAATGGATCCTGCAAAAGCACTTGTTAGAGAGTCGAGAGATTCTGAAGAGCATCCTGAAACTGTTTCGATTATTGTCGCTCTAGATGTCACTGGAAGTATGGGATTTGTACCTGAACACATTGTAAAAGAAGCGTTACCTGATCTTATTAGTTCGTTAATGGAGGCGGGAATTGAGGATCCGCAAGTACTTTTTTTAGGGATTGGTGATTTTATTTATGACAGCGCTCCATTGCAAGTTGGACAATTTGAATCTTCGGCAGAATTATTAGACCGCTGGTTAACCCGAGTGTACTTAGAAGGCGGCGGTGGCGGAAACAACCAAGAAGGATATAATCTAGCACATCTTTTTGCGGCACGTCATACTTCGATTGACTGCTGGGAAAAAAGAAAGCAAAAAGGCTTTTTATTTACCATAGGTGACGAACCTGTATTCCCTACTATTCCTGCAGAAATTATCACAAGATACACTTGCACTAATACAGCAGAAACGATCACAACCGAAGCAATTATCAAAGAAGCACAAGAAAAATACAATGTTTTTCACATGCATTTAGAACATGATGATTGGGCTAAAAGAGACATTAGAAAAGGGAATTGGAAAGAACTTTTAGGGGAGAACTATATCGAAATTCCTGATTATAAAACGGTAGCTAAGCGCATTGCTCAAGTGGTGATTCAAAATCACAAACCAGCTGCTTATACAAATAAAAATACTCCTACTGCTGGAACAGATACAGAGGTAGAAAACATGTTATAAATGGCAAAATGTAGTTTGGTTATCGATTTAGGTTTTGGTGATGCTGGAAAAGGTTTGACTACTGATTTTCTAGCATCGCAAGATCCTAAAAACAGTCTGGTTGTGCGCTTTTCTGGCGGACATCAAGTGGGGCATACTGTGAGCACAAAAGAGTTAACACATACTTTTAGTAATTTTGGATCGGGGACTTTGCTTGCTGTGCCTACTTATTATTCTGAGCACACTACCCTATTCCCTCCTGCAATTGAAAATGAAGGAACATTTTTAAAAGCATACCAACCCAAATTATATTTTCACCCTTTGGCAATGATTACGACCATGTATGATATTGCTTTTAATCGAGCCTTAGAAAAGCAACAAAATCACGGTTCTTGCGGATTGGGTTTTGGAACTACCATCGCTAGAAATAAAGAAGAAGTATACTTCTATGCGAGTGATTTGCAATTTGAATGGGTCATAAAACAGCGTTTGACTAGTATTAAAAAGTACTATGAAACTAAATTAAAAAGCCAGCCCGAAGATGTTCAAGAGTATTATAAAGAGGAATTAAAAGAGTACGCCGATCATGATTTTATTGAGAGTTGTCTCCACATTCGACCACTTTATAGCATAACGTCTCTATCCAATTTAGCTAGTAGTTTTAGTCACTTCATTTTTGAAGGAAGTCAAGGAATTCTACTCGATACACAACATGGTTTTCATCCGCATACTACTTGGAGTAATACTACTTCAAAGAATGCTCTTGCATTGATAAAAGCACATTTAAGTGATAGTATTACTATCGAAATACATTACATAACGCGTTGTTATCAAACCCGTCATGGAAATGGCCCAATGTCAAATACAGCAAAGGTTACCCTCCAAAATAATGAAGAGGAGGCTAATGTTACTAATGAATTTCAAGGAGTATTTAGAACCCAAGCTTTAGATCCTGAACTTATAAATTTTGCTCTGAGTTGCGATGCGATTCACCACCAAAATTTTGCTATAAACAAACATTTACTGATAAGCTGTCTTGACCAACTCCCTAGTTTTGACTATCAAAATTTCATTCGAAAAATAGATTTCAAGTTCGAAAAAACATATGGAAGCTATGGTCCTAAACGGGAATGTATAAAAGAATTGTAGCGCTAACCGAGAGTTGATAGCAAAAAATAAATTAAACCACAATTTGAACACCACCCAGCAAATGTCTGCCATTTTTATAAAAAATATAGTCCCAAAATTAGAAAAAGCATCTTTTAGTGATGCTGAATTAAAAGCAGTAATTCAAATTTTAGAATTGATTAACGTTACCGAAAATAATGTTTATAAAAAATCGCTAAGCAACAGTAATCTAAAAGAGGTCCAAGCTGATTTTTCAAGTAAAGTCTCTCAACAAATTTATTTTCACCCTGAACTTTACAAAGATGAAGCAGCAGGAATAGAACTTGTTGCGTCGTGGTTGCCCCTTATTGAAAACGGATTTTATCCTAATGAAAAAAGTGTCCTTAAACTATTAGACTTTCTATATTTCAATCTGACTTACTTTCAATCTAGCACGACCTCTGAAGTAATAAAAGCACAAATTTTCCAGATTTTAAAAATTTTAGTTCAAAGTAAATCGCAAGCTTCTCTTACTGTAGCGCGTTTTTTACTAGAGCGAATATTTGACATTAGAGATGTTCTAAATTCAGATTTCTTGATTCAGAATTGTATTAAATATGACATCTTAAATTCATACACAGTGGTAAATCAAGATCAAACCATCTCCACACATCCATTCCAAATTGATGACAATTTCATTCTTTATTTTTTCGAAAATGATTGGCACCATTTCATTACTAGTCTCCATCAAATTCTCCCAGTAGGTCGCATTGGTTCTCTGACGGCTTATGACTTAATGGGTCCTTGGTTTAGTAACGAGTTAGCATTGTTTTACCAAAATAATACTGAATCTTGTTTATATGCAATCAATGCTTTAAAGGAAAGACTAATTTTCACGGAAGCTAAGAGTGTAGAATTACTTAATATCAAAACCTCTGATAATTTTTATCCTTTGGTCCATTTCATCGGGAACAAAGTTTGGGACGCTGGAGATGTATTGTTGTTTAATAATCGTGATAAGAACATACCTCAAAATCAATTAGACTATTGCTACTTGAAATTTTTGGATTGGCTGCTCATTGACGGCGGAAGTAATTTTAACACAGAAGCTTTTAAAAATCATGGAATAAAAATTTTAAGTGAGAATACTGCCGAGGCTTTGCCTTTGCAATGCATTCCTTTCTGGTTTAATAAATGCCATCCTAAAGCTGGACAAAGACATCAAATAGAGGTTTACAATACTTTATTTGGTAACTTACTGCTAGAGAATCAAACTGACAGATTGCCTACAATGCGTTTTCAAAACGAAGCTTTTCAAGTTACAGGAGCTTTTTTAATCAACGACGTTTTTCAAACTTCTGAGATTTTTAAGAGCTGGCTTCAAGATTTCATTAAACTCGGAATAATCAGTCCTCTAAATCAGTTTCTTGTTCGCACTTTTCATGATGCCCAAGAAGAATTATTGAATTTATACAACGCCGAGCAACAAGAATTCTTGCAACTATATTTACTAGAAATGGCGCATTCTGCAAGAGATACTTCTGATGAAATTACGAAGCAAAATTTACCTTTAATTGTAAAATCATTAAGCATTTTATGTTTTGACCCTGGAAATTTTACCCGTGTAAACGAAATCTGGGGATTAAAAAACATTGATAATTGTGTGAAAAAGAGCTGTAATGATTTTGCTAAAAGTCATTATATAAACGAAAACCGTCCGTTGAATTTAAATATTATTCAAGCTTGGTTCAACTACCTAGGCGACTTTTATTACAGTTCGAAAAAAGAAGCCATTTGGATCGCCGACGCTTTCAGTACCCAGGGTGTACGCGCTGCACAATATTTTAATGCTCACGATGAGAATGTTAGTTTTTTTATTGATCGCGCAATAAATCACATCACAAGTTTTCATAAAAAATGCAAACATAGAGAAGCCGAAAATCAAATAGCAGGAGAAATAGCTGCGCTAATCGAGTTGTTTCTATCAGACTTTTTGGGTGCACTAAATGCTGAAAACTTAAATACTAACACCCTTCAATTTCTTAAAAAATACAGTCAAAATGACACAAGCAGTTTTGTACATCAAACACGGTTGCTACCAATTATTGACAAATTGTATCAGCATCATTTTAAAGACGTGTTAAAAGAAGAAACTAACGTTTTTATAAAGCATCATATAACTACTACTGTTGCAATCGAAACTGCATCTATCAATCCGGAGTATGTGGATATCCTATTACAAAATTTAGAGAACTATAGTGCTGAGGGTATTTGTGACACCAAAATATTAGAGGTTTTTAATAGAGATATCGTTGCATTTAAATCGTTTTTAAAACAAGATGATACTGGCATAGAGACCCGATTTACGCAAGCGCTTTATATGACTTTGCTAGATGTAAACTTAGCTCCAGGAACCACATTAGAAAATTATGGAACGTTAAGTAAAAGTCTATTTGTACACTTAGTAAAAGGAACAAAAATGGCAGGCTCTTATGCCATGGGATTAAAAGCAATGATAAAATCAGGTGTCTATCCTGAGAATGTAGCAACCGTTTTATCACAAGTGGTAGAAGATTTAAAATCGTAAAAAATGACACAAGAAATAACAGCTAAAATACAAGATCAATTGAATTTATCGGCGCTGATTTTGAAAAAGAATCACAAGCATGCAGACTTAACCACTTGGTCAGGATTTGACTTAAATGATGACATGCAAGTCAAACAAGCCAAGCGATTATTAAAATTATTTGGCATAAAATCAGGTCTGCATTTGCGAAACAGTTTGCAACGTTATGAAAGCGGCCAAATGGTTTCGCAATCTTTTGAAAAACTAGCTTCAGAACTGCGCAATGATACAACAACCACTTTCGATGCAAAATACAACGCAGAGCAAAATCCACGATCTAAAAACATTTACAAATTAGTCTGGAAATACCGTTTTATTTTAAAAACGCAGAAATTAATTGGCTACGAAATGGCTGTTTATATCATGCAAATGCGATTGGGTCATGTTCTAGGATTTATTGAAACAGACGAAATGTTACTACGTTTAGAAGAAGCCAATGATACTGTAAAAACTAGCTTTTCTAGTTGGGGAGAATTTCACCGCAACGTCTGTTTGGGAGACGAATACATACTAGGTACGACAGAACAAGATAATAGTACATTTCCAGGCAGTGGAACATTGTGGGAGTGCTACCAAAGACTAAATATACAACAAGCCGACTGGTTTAAAGAATGGAAAAAATGAGTTTATCAAAAAAAGAAGTCCTAAAACTTATTGAGCGTGCTGAAGAAATATATAAAGCCAATCAATACATGCAGTTGCAAACACTCATCTCCACAATTCAAGATAATATTGATGTCTTAGGCGATGAGAACACAGCAGATTATGCGCGCTATTATAGAATTTATATGCTATATGTTGGCGCTTTTGAGGAACTAAATATGCCCGTTTTACATTCCTATCTAGTCGCGTTAGAAAACTGTAGAGAAGTGCAAGCCTCAGATTATGAATATGTGTGTAGTTATTACAAAGAATGCGAGAATGAAGTGTACGAAAATGCTTTAATGAAATTTCCATACAATGAAAATTTGCACGTTTATTATGCTTTGAAATTACAAGAAGACAAACGATATGATGAAGCTATTGTTATTTTTAAATATATTTTAGAGTGTTATCCTGCCTTAACAGAAGCAAGGTTTTTACTTTGGGAGGTAGAAGCTGCTCAGTTAGAAAAGCTATCTAATTCAAATGAAGAAGTTGACAGGCATCAACTATTGGACTTGGCTTCTGCTACGCATAATCTATCTGTTTTAAAAGAGTTACAGGTGGACGATCGATTGGACCTTGCCAGTAAAGATCATGCTCGAATCCAAATTTCACTCTGGGAAGCTCGTTCAGTAGAAAACAAAAACCTTTGGAAAACCGAATGGAAATCATTGAAGCTAGCAAATCGCACTCGTTTATTAATTGCTGATTATGCTGCGTCTTTTATGATGTACGATATCGTATCTCAAATTTTAAAAGCGCCATCAAAACCGCAATTTCCTGAGGAGCAGTACAGCAATTTTGATCAGTACAAAGAGTACATGCAAGAATTGGCTAATTCAGGTTGGCAGTTGGCTCAGCATCACTATTTACTATTAGGAAATGCTGCCAATTATCATACTCAAAATGACCAAGTACTTCAAACTTGCGTGGACCAAGGCTTAGCATTAAATCCTAAAAACCCATTATTATTAGTTTTAAAAGCCAAGTCTCTTTTTCGAAAAGCAAAATATAGCGAATGTGGAGCGACTTATCATGAAGCTTTTAGGAATGGCTTGAGAATGAGCGAGTATTTATTTTATTTGTTAGAAGTAAACAGTCGAATTGAAAGTTGGCAAGGAATATTAGATATCGTGGCACAATTTCATAGAAGGCAATCCCCTACTCTTAAAACCATGTTTTTTAGAGCGCGTGCTTTAGTTAAATTGCAACGCTTTGATGAAGCTCTCGAAGTCATTAATGAATCTCTATCTGATTTTCCACTGCCTGCACATTCTTATGCACCATGGATTTACAATTTAAGAATGATAATCCATAAAGTCAATCTCGATTATACAGCATTTTTTGAAGACATGCAGGAAGAAATTAATTATTATCAAGAAGGGGATTCTGATTATTGCAGCACCATAAATTTATGCGTCGAAGCACTCCTAGAAATGGGCGATTATCAAGAATGTTATAAATATGCAATATACAATCACGAACAAGGACATTTGCCGGAGGAACTCAAGCCTGTTTTGCAATGGCTTTGCTTTTATGAATACATCCCTAAACCTGAAGATTTAAATAGCGCAACTGAAGAAGATTTAATTGCTGAGCCAAGCACTTTTTTAGATTTTAGGAACAATGGATTAATTCATTGGATGTTGCGAAACCATAGTGCAGGAGCAGCTTCTTTAATACAAGCTGCTGAGATGGCTTCGAATAAAGGGTATTATTTAAAATTAGCTTTGGCTTGTTCGAAAGAAAGTTTTATTGCAGCTCCATCAATTGAAATTTGCGAGACTATTAAAAGAGAAGCTCCAGAGGCTAGCGACTGGCAACTTGATTTTGATTATGCGGAACTTTTATACGATGATAAAAGATATATCGACAGTTTAATAGCGTATCAAAATATGCTGCAAAATTATCCTGATTACTCTTTTGTGCATTTCCCAAAAGATGAAAACCACATGATGTTACGAAGATTAAAATTTATCTCTAAGGATTTAAATAATTCTGAGGCATATATTAAGTACAACGCTATGTTTTTAAGTAAAGAAGAACCATCAGAGGTGGCTTTACTGGATCAAGTAACAGTTGCGAACACCCATTTTAAGGATGATTTGTACCTGCAACATAATTTATTAGAACGCATTACTAAATTAGATATTGAGTTTGAAAATGGCGAAATTGAAGCTCTTTCAGAAATCAAAACTAGAATAAGGAACACTAGTTTCGTATAAAGTTGTTAAGTTTACGTATATTTTTAAATGAAGCTATTGACAAAACATCTTATTTTACTGCTATTTTTCCTCTTCACGGGATTAATTAATACAGCTATATCGCAAACGTTTAACAATACAGCTCGTATTGATTCACTGTCTGCTGCCTATCAAAAAAATATTAATTCTAATCCACAAGTTGCCACAAAAGCGGCTAAAGAATGGTTGAAAGAAAGTCGGGATTTAGGTATCGAGCTGCAAGAAGTCCGGGCACTATATGCTTTGGGAAATTTGAGTAATATCACGGGAGATTACAAGAGTACCATCAAATACACTAATGAAACGATTACAATATTACGCAAGCTAAAGATTGAAAAAGGCATGGCTGCTTGCTACAATATTATGGCTTCTGCTTACAAGAGTTTGGGAGAATATCCTAAAGCGATTGATAATTTTATGCAGTGCTTGAAATACTCTGAAAAAACAGATAATAAAGTTCAAGAAGCTAATGCGTATCAAAATATTGCTACACTATATTTACTTCAAAAAGACTATGACAAAGCAGCTAAAAACTTAGATCGGGCAGCAAATCTCTATAGAGCAATTGGTGATGATGATGGTGTGCTTACCACCTTATTTAATTTTGCTAACATCATGAAAGAGAAAGGTGAATATGCAAAGGCAAGAAAACATTATCAAACCGTTTTAGGGTATCGAGAGAAAGAAGGCAATAAGGCTGTCATTGCTTACATCAATATAAATTTGGCTCAAATGCTTGTTGAAGAAGGTCGCTGTGAAGAGGCTGTCACTGCAATGAAAAAAACCTTAATTCTGCTAGAAAAAATCCAGTTTACTTCAGACATGGTAATTGTATTAAATGATTTGGGATTGTGTGAAAAGAAATTGGGTAATACTAAATCAGCCATAAAATATTTTCAGCGTGCATTAGCCATTGGGGAAAAGCGTTCACTAGTAAGATACAGTGCCGAAATTTATAAAAACCTAGCACAGCTGTATCAAGAGGATGGCGATTATAAAAAGGCTTTAGAATTCTACCAAAAAGGGGTTACCACAGTCGCTGATCAAAACTCTCTTGACAGAGAGAAATATGTCGCCAATATTCAAGAAGGATACGAAACGCAATTAAAAGAAGCACGTATTCAATTGCTCGAAAAAGAACAAAAATTAAGCGAAGCCGAATTGCAACAAGCGGAAGTAAAAGTGACTAGACAACGCTTGATTAGAAATGTTTTTATCATTGGGTTTATATTAGTTTTGCTAATGCTAATTATTGTTAGAGTATTATATGTACAACGTTTGCGCGTGCAAAAAGAGTTTGCTTTGCAGCAAGAAGAAAATGCTAAACACAAAATTACAGATATGATTCGAAATCATAAATTATCTGTTATTCAGCGATATCAAGAAGGTCAAGAAGAAGAACGCTCCAGATTAGCGCGAGAAATTCATGACGGAATTGGTAGTGATTTAGCTGGAATTCGAATTGCTTTCGAACATTATACAGAGCATCACGATGACAAAGCACAGTCTAAGAGAATTGCAAATGCTATCAATAATGCCTGTACTGATGTGCGTAGTTTGTCACACCAACTTCATCCACTACCCTTTTCGAAAATAGGATTTGTCAGTTTCCTAAATGATTTTATTAGCCAAATCACACAGAAGGCAGATATTAAAATCCAGACTTACTTTTTCCCTGAGGAAGATATTGATCAACTAGCTGAGGATTTGTTAGCAGATGCTTATCGCATCGTGCAAGAGCTAATCAATAATATTTTAAAACATGCTGAGGCGAGCCAGGTCGACGTACAATTAACCAAACATACTGATCACCTGAACATTTTTATCAGTGATAACGGTAAAGGATTTCATAAAAGTAAAACTAACGGAATAGGCCTACGCAATATTAAAGATCGTTTGCAAAAAGTAAAAGGAACCTTAGATATTGATAGTAGCCCAGGACACGGAACATCAATTACAGTTGATATTCCATTAAATTAAAAATTTTGAGTAAAATAAACATCATCATAGCAGACGATCATTTAATGTTTCTTGAAGGCATCAACACCATATTGAGCGATATGGAAGAGATTGGTGACGTACACCTAGCCACCGAAGGAAATCAAGTGGTTCGCTTACTGAAACAATTTGAAATAGGTTTGATTATTAGTGACATTAGCATGCCAAAAATGGATGGTATTGAACTACTGACAGAAATCAAGAAAAAACACAGCCACGTAAAAATAATCATGTTAAGTATGCTTGACAACCATAGAACGGTACATAAAGTGATCCAAAAAGGTGCTGATGGATTTGTTCCCAAATTTACTAGCAAGGAAGAACTGCAAAAAGCGGTACGAACAGTTTTAGGAAACGAACAATACTTCTCCGAAGTAATCAAGCAACGGTATATGGAGAGTGTTTTCGAAAGGAAAAAATACAGCAATATCGAACTCTCCCCTCGTGAGAAAGAAGTACTCGCTTTATTGGGAGAAGAGTTAACCTCTAAAGAAATTTCAGAAAAATTATTTATCTCAGTGAATACTGTGGAAACACATCGTAAAAACATTTTATTAAAAACAGGTTCAAAAACAACTACTGGAGCAGTAAAATATGCGATCGAATCGGGATTGTTTGACTAGAGAAAATTCTAGATTAATTGATAATGATACCTTCGTCTTTAAGCGCTTTGGCAATTTGTGTTGCTTCTTCTTCAAACGAAGCTTTATCACTTTCCTCAGTTAACATCACGCCTCGATAAATAAAAAGTGAATCTAAGTCAAAATAGCTGATATAAATTGCTTTTTGGGGATTTTTCCATGGACCATTTTCAACATTTACCACTCTTTTATCATTAAGATAATGAACCCAAGCTCCTTTTGACAAAGAGGATTTGTCGAGGTAAATTTTTTTATAATCAGAAATTTTATAATTAGTATACGAGGCATTAAGTTTGGCCTGAAGAGTCTCCTCGACCTTAGCTTTTAATATATTAAAATTATTAACTTTTTCAGACAACATAAATGGTTTCAAATGCCATTTGTCATCATCAATATCTAATGGAATTTCGATAAAGCCTTCAGTATGTTTATCGGTTTTAATTAATAAACTCCATTCGTAACCACTAAATAATTCTTCGAAAGATTGATTCATTTTAGCGACAAAATTTTCCAATATCTTAGGTAGCTCAGCTGCAACTAAATTTGTTTTAAAATCCAAGGTTATTATATCTGTAGAAAAAATAATTTCGGGAATATCATTCTTAAAATCAGTAATGATTGCTTGCCTAATCGTATAACGATTTAATGCTTCATTGTACAAATCAGGTATCGTTTTTTTCTCGCTGCCATACATGGGCAAACTATCATCTTCCAAAATAGTTTTGACATTAATGTGGGTATAAAATTCGATTTCTGGTATGTTTTTATTGTAAATAAGCACCGTAAAAATGTTAGGATTCATCGTGGCAGCATTAAAAAACCGATTCAAATCACTAAATGTGAGTTCGCCACCATATTCTCTTTCAAGGTAAGTCTCCAGGTTACTTGCCGCTTTCTTCTTAGAAAGTCCACCCGCTAACCTAGAACACCCTGATACAATAAAAGCAATAATAAGTAGCGTAACGGCTGCTATAATGACAAATTTCATAATTCTGTTTTTTAATATAAATGTAAACCTAAGAGAAAGAAAGCGCCTCACTGAATTCAGTGACTTTTAACATTCACTTAAAAGTGGTGCAAATGAAAAGTACGATTCAAATATCTTTGAGATATCATTCATTCATAAAAAAATTTAACATGGGATTACAGGAAAAAAGAGCAGCAAAGTCAATAGAAGAGCAATATTTAGGGGATTACCAAAAGGAAATCAACGAACTTGTGGGGAAGGAATTGCCTATAAATATCAACTGGGATACATTTGAAATGGACTTCATTAAATTTGTACCAAGCGTATGTTTGCAACGTCTTACAGATGGAATCAAATTAGTTTGCAAAGACGATATGGGAAAAGAAGCTATGGCAGAAAGTGTAAATTCTATAGAAGTATACTGCATCCCTAACGAAGGTGCCGAAGCTAAGAAAGAACTGAAATTAGAGAATGGCGTTTTCTCTCTTACTGCCTGTTGGGGTGGTCACCACAGTGGCTATTTCATCGATTCGACAATTCGTGAGTACTTAGAAAATAATTTATAGTTTTTAGTTTTTATTCGAAAAGAGGAAAAGTCAATACTGGTTTTTCCTCTTTTTTTATTTCCTATAATTAAATTTATGCATAAAAAAGCCTTTAGAAAATAAATCCTAAAGGCAAATTATAAAAATCATTATCAAATGATTTAATTCATTTTGATTCCGTTTAAAACGACACCTCTCAATGAACCACTAAAGTATCCATCTTGCGCGTGTTCATTATTCACATAAAAAGATTGACTAAAATTATGAATCAGAGAGTTCTCAAATACAAAACTCATCTCTGGTTTCTCTTGATCTTGATAAAAAATTTTCAAAGAACCAGACCACTCTCCTGCTTGATTTGACAACCATTCTAAAAAGAAATTATCGATACCACCGCTTATAGCACATGATAAATTCACTTCCAACTTATTTTTTTCTACCTCATCAGTAAAATACGTAGAAAAACTATAATCGCAGCTCGCTAGGTTAAATAATTGCTCTGAATTTTCGTCCTTTTTGATTCTCAACTCTATTTTTTGAATAACACTTAGTTCTTTCATTTCTTTATTTTTAAAATGTAATTTACAATCCTTTTTCGATTAAACTTTGTAATGCTGCTGCTTTAGGATAACTCTTCAGTCCCTTTGAAGTATCGATAGTAATTGAAATCACCTCTTTTTCTAGACTTGATTTGTTTTCCTGACCTAAATTAAAATTAATAGTTGAAATTGATTTTGTAAAAGCCTCTTTACCTAAATTATCTGCCGCTATTTTCCAAAGTGTTTCTTTTAATAATGAGATTACTTTTGAAGCATAGAATTTCTCTAAATCCTCGGGAGTTTCATCATTATTATATGCAATAGCAATTTCTTTTTCCAGTAATTCTTTGACTTCAAGCTCTAGTGTATGAATGTCTTTCTTGATTTGTAGCATAGTTGGGATTTCACTAGCATCAGGTACAAAAGGAATCGTTCCATCAGATAATAAATAACCGTATTTATTTATATTACTCAATGAAATTGATGAAATAGAATGCACTTGAATGTACTGAAATTGGGCATCACGGTCATAAATGTCACACAATAAAACTACTTGTTTCTGGCTATCATAATTCACAAAAAATCCAGAAGCGCTGTCGCAATGCGTCCTAATACTTACCTTAGGCATGCGCGGTCTTTCTTCTTTTCTCTCTATATCTGCTATTTCTTGAGCTATCTTTAAAACCTCATTAGTATCTAATACCGGTAACTGCAACATTGTTATGAAATCCATATTTGTATCTATTTTAATATTCATTACAAATTTGGAGCAATACCATAAATTTTTACTAACCGTATTCCGTGATATTTAAATCTAATCATTAGCTAAAAGCTATTTCTATCCATGTTAAAAAATAGTTGAAGAAAGAGAAAAAAGAATTTAAAAAGAAAACCTGCTCCCAAAAAAGGAACAGGCTTTCAAAAAAAAATAAACAAAACTAACTTAATTGTATCCCTGATTCTGAGTAAACTCTTTAGTCACATCAATCGTAGATTGCGGAATAGGGAAATATCTTCTAAATGGTTGTGAAAGCGGTTTTGCTGTGTAAGCCAAATCAAACTTTCCAAAGCGGATCATTTGAGGACGACGGTACATTTCCCAATACATTTCGAAACCTAATTCTTTATACAATATTTCTTTGTCGATTGCAGTGATAGCTGCACCTGGCTGATTACCGAATAAAGATTCTCTCTTTCGGCTAGTGCGCAGCATGTTTACATCAGCAAGTGCTTGCGCATTCATTCCTTTTCTAAAGTACGCTTCGGCACGCATTGTATAAATTCCCCCTAAACGAAATAAAGGTATATCTACATTGCTGGATCCATTGCCTTCTTCAGGATCAAATTCGAATTTAAAAATACGTGCCCCTCTATTGATTTGGTTTTGTGCAAATACAGCTTGTGAAGGATTATCAAAATTAAGTTCTGGTGTAAAATCCATACGAGTTGTTGTGCTTTTTTCCATGTACAATGGCGAAACCTTTATGCGATTGTCTGTAGTCATTTCAAACTTACCCGAAGAAATTAGCTTTGGACCGTATTGTGGTCCAACATTTATTCCAGCATTAAAGTGGAACCATGGCAGTCCATTACTATTTGCAACAATATCAGTAGCGGGAACACTAGCTGTGGTACCGTCATTTTTGAACCAAGTTCCATCACCATATTGATAGCTGCGTTGAAATCTTGGGTCTTCATGGTTACCGTTCCAACTTGCATAAAATTCTGGTGTTGTGCAAGCAGCATTCGTTCCTCTATTTGCTGGCGAAGCTCTTTGATTGCGTTCTACACATACATAAGCAAAACTATTTGAACCATTTCTAATGTAATCTATCTTTTGACTTACAGCAAATATCAACTCACTACCATTTGCATTATCGATAGAAAAGTTTTTAAAGTAATTACTTTCTAAACTAAATTTCCCTGAATTAATCAACAACGATGAATAGTAAATTACACGATCCATGTCAGTACCGGTACCACTAACAGCCGCTTCAGCAAAATTAAAATTAGAACTCGCATTGTAACGGTCTTTCAATGTAGCACGATTTAAATACATTGTTGTCAACAAACCATAAGCCGCTTGTTTCGTAAATCTTCCGTGGTGCGTAGCTTGTGTTCCAAAATCAGCCAAGTCTGGCAATACGGCTTCAACATCTAAAATGAGATCATCTATCGCTGTTTCAGCTTTCAATACAACTAAATCTGCTTTAGGATTTAAAGGATCTCTAGATGGTGCTTGTCCAAATAAATCCAAAGTGGTGTAGGTGTAAAAGGCTAGCAGTCCTTTGGCTTCCGCCAAAAATAACTTCTTTTCAGGGATATTGCTTTCTTCGATAGATTGAATAGCAGTTAAAGAACGGGTGATTCCATTGGTTAGCATATTCCAGTTTCCAGAAATTACAGCATTATCAGAAGCCCAAGTAAATTCATGCATAGCACGCCATTTACCTCCATCACCCCAGTCACTTCCGCGAGTAGGCAATAATGCCACATCAGTAGTATATTCCTGCATTGCAAATACTCCTGAATGATCTACAAAAGTTCCATCTCCTAATCGATCGTATGCTGCAGCAAGTGCGCCTGCCGGATTAGAAGTGCTCTCCCCAAGGACCTCATCTAATACTTGTTCATCTAAATTTGTACAATTACTAAATAGCAAGGCCATAGCGCAAATTGTAAAAATGTTTCTATAAATTTTTCTATGTGTATTCATCGTTTATAATTTTAAAATTGCTCCAAAACTGTAAGTTCTCGAAGTAGGATAACTAGTGTAATCAATACCTATCGATTGATTTCCACCGCTTGATTTCGGACTATTAACTAATGGATCGTATCCTGAATAATTTGTAATTGTGAATAAGTTTTGACCCGTTGCGTATAAAGTCAAACCGTTCAACCAGTTTAGATTTTTTAAATTGAAGGTGTATCCTATTCTTGCTGTGTTTAAGCGGATAAAATCTGATTTCTCTAAGAAAAGAGTTGATAATATAGGAGCATTTGATGCATTTGCTCCTGACTCATAATAGTCTGTGGCTACATTTCTATCTGAAGCCAAGTTATTAATATTCAATGCATTTAAGCCCGTATTATTTAAAAGGTAACCTCCGCTTTGTCCAATAATTGACAATGACAAACTAAAATTTTTATATTTTAAATCACTATTGAATCCGTAATAGAAAGTTGGAAGTGCACCTTCTATAATCACTCTGTCCGAATTATCAATTTTACCATCTCCATTTGTATCCTTAAAGATATTAGCGCCTTGGTCATCAAAGCCAATATGATCTAACATATAAAAGGAACCAGCTGCATAACCACTTTTATAAATATTAGCAACCACTCCAGATTGTCCCGGTCCAGATACTGAACCTGTTAAGATTTCAGAAACTGGTAGATCTTCAATTTTATTTTTCAAGGTGGCACCATTTGCATCAATGTTCCAAGAGAAGTTATCCGTATTAATCACTTTCGATCCTAACGAAACTTCGAGACCTTTGTTAACAATTTTCCCATCAATATTAGTCCATATCGTTGTAGTTGGACTCAAGGTTTGAGAAGGAATATTTAAAATAGCATCAGTCGTAGTTTTATTGAAATAATCTACCGTTCCATAAATTTTGTCTTTCAATAAATTAAAGTCAAGACCAACATTATATTGAGTAACGACCTCCCATTTTAAATCTGGATTGGGTGTTCTGTTTACAGTAATTCCGTTTACTAAATTTAAATCATTATATAAATAGTATCCATCAGCACCTGACAAGGAATAACTCGCTTGTGTAATTTTATTCTCTACTTCTTGATTACCTGTTTGTCCCCAACTGCTTCGTAATTTTAAATTATCAATAGCAGCGACATCTACTAAAAATTTTTCTTTTGCAATGTTCCATCCTAGTGCAAAAGAGGGAAAGTATCCGTACTTATTATTTGTACCAAAACGAGTAGAACCATCGGCACGCATTGACGCCGTCAAAAGGTACTTTTCATTTAAAGTGTAATTCACACGTCCAAAATAAGACTGCAACTCGTTTTCTTGTGCATAACCTGATACTCCTGATTGAATCCCTGCAAATCCAGGATTAATTGCTGGTTTTACTCCAGTACCCTGAGCTGCAATACCATCAATGCTAAAACTAGTTCCTGAGCGTTCAAATTTTTGATACGAAAATCCTCCTAAAACTTCAAATTTTTGTTTATCTAGTGCTAAATTATAAGTTAAGTAATGCTCAATCAGAGAGTTTTTAGAATCTAGATTGTTCTGTACATACCTACCGTTCGGGTTTAGATCGGTTAAATTGGGATAAATTGTTGTACTTCTTTTTGCACGTGATCGATCGATACCTAAATTCAGTTTGTATTCTAATCCGTTGACGATTCTAAAAGAAGTTTCTAAATTCCCCAAGACTCTTAAATTACGCGTTTCATCTTCATAAATACTCAATAGATAAGCCGGATTGTAATGTGCATTCATATTGAAGTTAGTAAAATCCCCATTTTCATCATAAACTGATCTTGTAGGATTTGCCATTAAAGTATGAATAATCAACTGCCCATTTGATCCACCATCATCACTAGTAGGTACACCGTCATCCTTAGTCTCACTTGCCGTAAGATTCATTTTTACTTTCAGTCTTTTATTATCTAAAAAAGATTCTGAAGCATTTATCCTCGCCGAAAGACGCTTGAAATTACTATTATTAACAATTCCTTCTTGATCCATTTGCGCTAATGACGCATAGTAATTTCCCGAATCTGTTTGTTTTGCAAACGACAAAGCATTGTTCTTTGTAATTGCCGTTCTATATATTACATCTTGCCAATCAGTGCTGCCTCCGTGATCAAAAGCTGGGTCACTAATGGAATTTCTGTATTCTTCTGCATTCAAGATATCCAATTTTTTTGCTACGGTTGAAACGGCTAAATACGAATCAAAATTCAATGTACCTTGCCCTTTCATTCCCTTTTTTGTAGTAACCAGCACTACTCCATTAGAACCTCTAGCTCCATAAATTGCTGCTGCAGATGCATCTTTTAGTACGGTAATCGATTCAATATCACTTGTATTCAAGAAATTCAAAGGATTTTTAGCTGCCGAAGCTCCAAAACCGACATTACTCCCTGACGGACTCACATCATCATTTGATAAAGGAATTCCATCGACTACAAATAATGGTGTGCTACCACTTCGTATCGATCCTACTCCTCTTATCGTAACATTTACCCCAGCACCCGGCTCGCCACTAGTATTTACGACACGCACTCCAGCTACTTTACCTTGAATTAAATTATCTGCTGATATTGCAACCCCTTCCCTAAAACTAGAAGCGTCAAGCTGCGTGACTGCTCCAGTAACATCCTTTTTTGACTGTTTACCATAACCTACCACTAATACTTCATTCAGCTCAGCAGTATCAGGTTCTAACCTAACAGTTATAAAGCTTTTTGATGCATTAACTGTTTTTGTTTGATAGCCCATATACGATATTTGCAGTGTTCTACCTTCGTTAACTATGATTTGAAAATTTCCGTCAAAATCTGTTATGGCAGTATTCGCAGTATTTGTTTCTAATACTGTTGCTCCGGGAACAGGCATTCCATTTTCATCTACAACTTTACCTTTTGCCGTTATTTTATCGGCATTTTGTACTTTAATTGCTTTTTCCTTGTGTACCAATATTAATTTGCCATTTATCGAATAATTGAAATTTGCTTTCTGAGAAAGTTCTTTTATAATAGCTAGAATTGGCTTCTCAGTATTTTCAATTTGGTACATAGTATCATCAGCAATCACTTCGGCTCCGTAACTAAATTTATAAGCAGTGTTTTTACTTAATTTTGAAAATATAGCGACTAATGTTGCTTTTTCCACTTTATTTTTTACATTTGGATCTTTAGGATGTGCTTTTGCCACTCCGTTCCCAAACGACAGTAAGGCCAGAAATAAAAAGACGATACTTTTTATTTTTAAATAGTTAGTTTTAAAATACATGATTTAAGTTATTGGTTGATTTCGATACTTAATTATTAATCGCAGTTGTTCGTAGCAACTGCTTTTTTTTATTCCACTTTTACTGTTTCGCCATAAACACTGAATTTTAAATTTGTTATATAATTGATTTGTTGTAGTACGCTATCTAGGCTTGCATCTTTAGCAATAAAAACAGTCAAAGGACCTTCGCCGTTAACTCCTTTGATGTATTGAAAAGTAACTCCGTATTTGTATTCGATTAATTCAATAACCTTACTCAATTTCATTTGGTTTACAGTGACATCTTCAGCGTACCAATTAGTAGCAAAAATGGCATCCATTGTCTTTTTGCTTAAAGCATCATTCGAAAAAACAGCTTCTTGATTTGGAGTCAATTGAACAGATTGTTTGTTTGTGCTCACCTCAACTTTACCTGTTCTTACCATAACGATAGCCCTATTTTTGGACAGCTGAATATGAAAAGAAGTCCCAATGACCTTTGTTTTAATTTTACCTGAGGAAATAATAAATGGATGCACGCTATCTTTTGCTACTTCAAAAAAGGCATTACCTTTTAATAAAGAAACGTTTCGTTCTAAGGCTGTAAAATTTTCAGGATATTGTAATGTAGAATGCGCAGATAAATGAATAATTGATCCGTCGCTAAGTTGAATTGATTGAGAGCTGTTTGATGTCGTAAACAGTTTTTGTTCTTCAGAAATTGTGGTTGTACTATTATAGAAACCTATTCCTAAGAGTACCGCAATACTTGCTGCGGCCGCATAAATTGCGTACGATTTCCAACTACTTTTATGTTCGGTTTTATGTAAAATGTTTTCATAAATAGTTTGTCTTACTATTATACTGCTACCCATTTTATCTTCATGCCAAAATGCTGCTTCATATTCTGCTTTAGCAAAAGAATCTAAAACATCTTCCTCAGCCGGACTGGTCTTTTTGTTCAGACTCTTATTTGTAAAATATTCTAAACTGTGTTTCAATTTTCTCATCATAACGGGTAGTGTTACCTATAAGTACTGAAAACTTAAAATCGTACTATTCGAGAATATTATCAAACCATTAAGGGAAAGTTATCTTAAAAATTCATACGATACTACTAGCAATGACGCCATCCACGACACATCTTTTAGCGCAAAACGAAGGTGTTTTAAAGCAGAAGAAATTTGGTTTTTCACTGTTTGTTTCGACAAAGACAACTCTATCGCAATTTGATCAATGGTCATGTCTTGCATTTTATGCATAAGCAAAATCTCTTTTCTTTTTTCTGGGAGGTTTTCAATCATGGCGTAGATTTTCTCCATCACCTCGGGATCAATTGTAGTTAAATTGTCAACGATGTAATCTTCAAATTTTTCTTCAATAATGGTTTTGTCAAATCGGTTATTTTGATAATATTTAAAAACTTGATTCTTCGCTGCTCTATATAGGTACGATTCTATTGACGTAATTTCGAGTCTGTCTCGCCTCTCCCATAAATCTATAAAAACGTCTTGAACTATGTTTTGAGCGACATCCATGTCTTGCGTCATATTAAAAGAAAAAGCCGTAAGTTTTTCCCAATATAACAAATAGATTTTCTCAAAATTTTCAGGATTTTTCATAAAATTAAATGGCTGTTTTTGTTTCACACAAATGAATGAAATGTATGGTCAACCACTTTTGCCTGAGTGTTAACAATAAATTAAGAAATGGTTGCTACACCACTATTACTCTAGCAAAATTGCTAATGATTGCTTATCTATTTCTTTTTCTTGATTTAACACAGATCATTATCAAAATAGGTACTTTCGGCATCCACTTATTACTGTCCGCCGTACCACTACTAAAATTCATTTTTATTATGAAAAAAGCAGCGCTAATTTTATTAAGCACTTGTTCACTTGGTGCCACACTACACGCTCAAAAGAGCAACTCCAAAATCAACCAATTACAGGTAATAGGCTCTCACAACAGTTACAGGCAAGCACTCGAAAGTGACCTTTATAATTTGGTTGCTAAAAGAGATACGACTAACTCCTATCAAGGTTTGCAATACGAACACATCGCTATAACAGACCAATTAAATAAGGGTTTACGAAATTTAGAAATTGATGTCTATGCGGATACTATAGGAGGAAAATATGCGCATCCCAAAGGTTTAGAACTAATACATTCTAAAATAGCTTATGATCCTCTAGGAGTCATGAATAAACCAGGATTCAAAGTGTTGCACATGCCTGACATTGATTTTAGAACCTCTTGTTTAACATTAGAGCTGTGTTTACAAGAATTGAAAAAATGGTCCAATGACAATCCAAATCATACTCCTGTTTTTATCACTTTAGAACCAAAAGATGGTGGTCCTAATTTTTTTAACAACATGCCTGAAGAATTTACCACCGCTTTATTTGATCAACTAGATCACGTAATTATAAATACTTTAGGTCCTGATAAAGTCATCACGCCTGATAATGTACGTGGCTCGTACAACACATTAGAAGAAGCTGTTTTACACCACAATTGGCCATCATTAAAAAATGCCCAAGGAAAATTCTTGTTTATCATGGATAACAATGGAACCAAAAAAGCAATGTATGCGGCTCACCATCCCTCTCTTAAAAGTGCTGTTCTCTTTATCAATGCCGAACCAGGAACTCCAGAAGCAGCTACCTTATTTAGAAACGATCCTAAAGATGCGACTATAAAAGATTTGGTCGAAAAAGGATACTTGATACGAACCCGCGCAGATGCAGATACAAAAGAGGCCCGTGCTAATGATTACAGTCGATTTGAAGAAGCTAAGAAATCTGGAGCGCAGATAATTACTACAGATTACTACACGCCAAGTCAACTTTTTGATTCTACCTACAAGATAAATTTTGACGATGGTACTTATGTTCGAAAAAATCCAGTCAACGGGAAGTAAAAATTTATAAAAAAGAGAGACAAGCTATCAACAGATAATTGTCTCTCTTTTTTATTTGTATTCCTACTTATTCAAATCATCGATAGCACCTGATTTTAAATTAACTGAAAAATGATCTGCTGGTGCTCCATTCATAAATTTATTAAAAATCTTGAAAAACAAATACAGTTGACGGCGCTGAGGATTTACACTGTTTTCGTTTCTAGCCGTTAGATACAATTCAATTAATAGTTTATATTGTTTCATTTTTTCCAAGCCTATTTCTGCTATTGCTAATTTATCTGCATTTCGTATTCGATAAAAATCTGTAAATAAGTCACTACCTTTCCACTTTTTAAAATCTTCAATATTTAAATTTTGAGATTGCAAAAGGGTATCAATTTTCTCTTCTGCCTTCTGCCACTCTGCTGTTTCTGAATTTTTATTTGCAATAATTTCTTCTAGATCATTACTGGATTTTTTTTGCGAAAGCATCACTAAGTCAGCTCCATTTGTAGTCGAAAGAAAATCGGCAAACGATTTGGGCCAGTCTGCCATAAAGCGTAACCGAACCAATTCTTTTAAATGGAAATCGGTGAATTCATGGTAATTTTTTGTTTTTAATATATCGTGATTCCACAATGTTTTTGATCCTGTATTTTTTAGAAATTGGTATTCTTTTTCATATAAATCAAAAAGCTCGTTAAAGCGAGGCACTTCGTCTATTGTCACCGTCTCGACAGTAGCAATACTATCAGACGAAATAGTCAACAGTTTATACGCAGGGATGTAAGCCGCTAGCGAAGGCGTTTGTACATTTACCAATTGATTTCCGTTGGCACTCCTACGTACTCCCGTGTCATTGATATGCATATGTCCCCCAAAATGCATTTTCAAACCTGCATCAGCAAACTGTTCTGCAACCGCCTCTTCAGGTACGCGATTGAGTTGCCATTTATTTTTACCTAATAATTCCTTGAGATCAGTTGTAGCATCGTCATTAAAATCAATCATAGGAAAATGACTGAATGCAATCAGAGTCTTCCCTTGTTTTTTTGCTTGTTCCGATACTGATTTGATCCACTTTAATAAATGTGCTTTGTGAGACAAAACATTATTGTAGCCCGTGCTCGCTTCTCCATAACTTGCAGATGAAGTTGTGTTTTTACCATCATCAGACTTTGGAGTATACACATTACCATCAATTGCCAATAACCACAGACCCTCGACAGGCTCAACCAAATAACTTACATCAGGGATTGTGTAGCCTTTTGCAATTTCGTATTGCCGATTGTGTAACGAAGCCGCATTTTCTGCTTTCGAAAAGTCATAATTTTCAGTAGTATAATTCGAAAATGGCGTTGCCCAAAATTTGTTTTTTTTGTTAGGATAAAAACCAAAGGCCTTCAGTTCATTCATAATTCCCTCGTAACCTAATTTCATTACATCTGATGAAAGTACTAGCGGGTCTTCTATTTCTAGGTTTACCTTATGTAAACCGACTTGGCTATAGATCGCTTGACTTTTCCCATTTTGCCCCATAAAATCACTTTTGCCAGACTCTTGAGCAAAGGGACCTGAAGGATCATGATTTCCAGTAGTTATGAAAAATGATATTCCGTGTTTGTCTTGATATTGTTTCAGAATTTTTGCTAAACCGCGCACATGTAAAGGCTGTCCATCATCTGTATAATCACCGGGTAACGCTACTATTTTTATATTTCTTGAAGCAATATCGTCTAGCGCAGCTAAGAATGCAAAATAATTTTCGTTGTAAATACGCGTCGATTGCAACTGCGATTCCATTGTACGGATTAAAACATTCTTATTGTTTTTAGGATTTAAAACACCTTTAAAATTAGAATCCGAAAGCGAGCCATAAATATCTTGTAAATGGATATCTGCCAAGAAGGCTATTTGAATTGGATCTTGGATAGATTGTGCTGTCACTTGGTTCGAATAAATTATAAGTGCGATTAGAAAGCACCTGTAACTAAAATCCTTAGTTACTGCTTTTAATATTTTAAATTGCATGTGTACAGTTATAAAATTTGGAGTAATGGCAATAGGTTATTTCATCAAGCACAATAGTAGCAGTTTTGTATCAATTGTACTTTAAGCTAAGGTTAGCATATTATCATAAATTTTAATTTCAAACTTGCTTCCTTTGTTCTTTGCTCTAAAATTCATATCGTTTTTTAAACATGATTAAGATTAGTAATTTATCAAACAAAAAAAGAGACCACTTAAATGATCTCTTTATTTGTATTTATAAATAGTAGTAAGTAACTAATCAATAATAGTATTAGCTCCTGATTTCTCTAGTTGTTGTAACGATCTAAGTCGTCATCATCAGCTCCATCATCTAAGTCATTTGCTAAAAAATCATCGTCTTCCTCCAGAGTTTTTTCAATTGACTCTTCAGAATCTTCTAATCTATTGTCTTCTAGCTCGTCATTTTCTGGATCAGTACTCACCATACTGACATCATGAATATACTCTTCTCCATAACTTTCGTCCATAACATTAATATTATCTGGATCTACTTTTTTATCAGCTTCTAGATCTTGTACAATCTCTTCTTTTGGCTGCACATAATTACTATTTAGAGAATCCTCTTCAATTACTTTATCTACCTGATCATCAGCCATAAAGTCATTGTTATCAGGTAATTCTTGGTGATCCACATCCTCGGAAAAAAGTTTGCTTTTTAAATTGCTGTCTCTATCCTGTTGCTCTTTCTCCTTTAAATACTGATCAACGACCTCTCTGTTTAATTGGTTTACATCTTTCATAATTCCTCACTTTTAATTGTTTGTTTGTTTTTCTTACCGCTTAAAATTTTGATTTTTTTCGAAAAAATAATCTCCTATTTCGATTGATCTTAAATTTTAAAGCATCTCTAGTTTGTTTGTATACCCAAATATAGGCAACCAAACTCCAGATAGTTTATAGTTACAGCTTATTTAATTACATGATATTCATGTGGTTGAATTTCACAAACTGATCCCTCAAATAAAATCAATATGTATCTGCGTATCTAAAGCGTTAAAGCGCACTCGATTTTAATGGTAACTTATTATCTTTGAATTTTACAATAGATTACCATGAAATTAAAGATTGATAAATTCATACTAGCAATAATTACGACCGTTTTTATAGCTTATTTATTTCCTCAGTTAGGCCGAGTAAATAGTGTTATAGACTTAGATACAATATCTAGTTTTGGTATTTCTTTAATATTCTTTTTCTACGGATTAAAGTTAAGTCCGGAGAAAGTCAAGAGCGGACTCAAAAATTGGAAACTCCACCTACTCATACAATCGTCTACCTTCTTACTTTTTCCATTGATTGTTTTGCTATTTCTACCATTTATACAAAGTAATCAAGTAAAAGATATTTGGTTAGCCGTTTTTTTTCTTAGTGCTTTGCCGTCTACTGTTTCATCAAGTGTTGTCATGGTTTCTATCGCTAAAGGAAATATTCCAGCAGCTATTTTCAACGCAACAATTTCTGGTTTAATTGGAATCTTAATCACGCCCTTGTGGATGGGTTTGTTTTTAAGAAACCAAAATGGCGATTTTAATTTAACCGCAGTCTATATCAAGCTAATAACCGAAATCTTATTACCAATAATCATTGGGCTACTACTTCATCGTTATTTAGGCAAATATGCTATTAAATACAGTACTTTTTTAACCACCTTCGACAAGTCGGTTATTTTACTGATTATCTATAAAAGTTTTGCCACGTCTTTCGACGAAAACCTGTTTAGCATGTTGCAGCTTAGTTCGATATTTGCAATTGCTTGTTGTGTGCTATTGTTGTTTGCTACAGTTTATTTTGTAACGGGTTTTATCAGTAAGAAGTTAGGTTTTAACGTAGAGGATACGATTACAGCACAATTTTGCGGAACTAAAAAATCATTAGTTCATGGAACCATATTTTCGAAAATACTTTGGCATAACGCCGCAACCATGGGAATTGTGCTACTTCCATTAATGCTTTTTCATGGAATTCAAATTTTTGTTATTAGTATTATAGCAGAAAAAAAAGCAAAAAGAGATTCTACTTCTTCGATTGAGAATTGATTTCTCATGATATTTATCGAAATATATTCTTCCCTTTTTTTTTATCACCCTTAGAAGCTAACTTTGAAAGAGGTGATAGAAAGTTTAAAATGAGTTAACCAAAATACTTATAGTAATAGCATCTTTTAAGTCTATCACATATCTGCTCCAAAAAATTTTATAAGAACAAATAAAGTCATTCTGAAGAATCTAATTCCGCCTGGAGAATAACTAGTAAACTAGATTCATCTTTAATAAAATTCTGTAATAAAGTCCTCGAATTGTATAAAATTTATACTGGTTGCGAAGCTTACTTTTATTTTTCGAAATCAAAGAAAAAAAGACAATAGAAGAGCGCAGAAATGAAGCGAAATCAGGTTCACATTAAGATGATTTAATTTCTACTCCAGATATATCTCTACTACCATAGATTTATTGAAAACGCACTTAAAAAAAGATACAACCATGAAAAGTGCTACTCAAAATGCGACTCTGTTTTATGATTACCAACAGAAAGATATCGCTACTATCTTTACTAATATAGAAAGTAATCCCGACCAAAAATTATTGTATCAGTTACCAACAGGTGGTGGAAAAACAATGATATTTTCAGAAATTGCTAGAAAATATCTTTCACAATACGACAAGCAAGTGATGATTTTAACGCATCGTAACGAATTATGTAAACAAACATCTACGACGCTTAAAAAACTTACTGTTCAAAATAAAATTATTGGAAGTAAAACAAAAAACTTTAAAAGTAATGCTACTTGTTATGTAGCTATGGTGGAGACTTTAAGAAACAGAATTAAATCAAAAAAAATAAACACTAAGAATGTAGGATTGGTAATTATAGACGAAGCACACCACAATTCGTTTAGGAAACTAACTAAGAAATTCAAGCACGCTTTTATTATAGGAGCTACGGCAACACCTTTTAGTTCTGATATTTCTAAACCTATGAATCGCTATTATGACGGACTAATCACTGGAGAAAGTATTGCTAATCTTATCGAAAATGGTTTTTTGGCTAAGCCAAAGTCTCATCAATACGAAATAGAATTAAACTCACTTAAAACCGGAATTCATGGTGACTTCACTGTTAGCTCTTCTAACGAATTGTATGGTTCTGCACCCATGCAAGAACTTTTATTACAAGCTTATCAAGACAATGCAAACGGTAAAAAAACTTTGATTTTCAATAACGGGATTGCAGTCTCAAAACTAGTAGAGGAGAATTTTAGAGGAGCTGGAATTCCAGTGAGACATTTAGATAACAAAACTTCAGAGGAAGAGCGAAAAGAAATACTACAGTGGTTTAAGAAAACCAAAAATGCTGTTTTGACTTCAGTTTCTATCTTGACAACAGGATTTGACGAACCCACAGTGAAACACGTCATTTTAAATAGAGCGACTACTTCGATTACCTTATACCACCAAATGGTAGGGCGCGGTGCAAGAAGATTAGCATCTAAAAAAACTTTCGGAATTACCGATTTAGGAAATAATATTCAGCGTTTTGGAGCGTGGGAAGCACCTCTGGACTGGAAATACATTTTTGATCATCCAGATGACTTTGCTAAGCAATTGCATTATCAAATCGCTGGGAATGCATCTTCTCAGTCTCCTGCTCTTACCTCAGAACTAAGAAGTCACTTTCCAAAAACTTTAGAAATGGCTTTTGACATAGATAGTCATTTTCAAGAAGCACTGGATATGGATAAAAAGCATAAATCAGTTATTCAAGAATCTATAAGACAACAGGCAAAGATGTGTTTAGACAATGCTGAAACCTTAAGTCACGCACTTGAACTTGCTGCAATGCTAACACCGGAAGTTCAGTGGCGCGTGAAGCAATATGTAAAGTGTTTAGAAAGTGCTAGTTCCAGCTATAAAACTTGGTTGATGGAGGATTATCAAAAACGTTTAGAAGGTTTAATAAAAAAAGTTTACGTTAAAATACATGCCCACGACCAAACAGCTTAAGGTTTTGATTTTAGTTGATTAAAATTCTGTAATATTTACAAAAAATTCTATAGTCTTTGCGAAACATTTTTTTTGGAAATTTACATTAACAAACAAATTATCAAACAATTAAAAAAAAAAATTATGGAAAGTAGAGACAATCACAATATGGACAAACGTCCTATGATGACAGGAATGTTTGCAGATAGAACAAGCACTGAAAATGCATACAACGCATTACACGACCGCGGGTATACTCGTGAGGAAATTAACTTACTGATGTCAGATGAGACTCGTAAAAAACATTACTCAGATGCTGACGACCACTCTGAATTAGGGACAAAAGCAGCTGAAACTGCTGGAACTGGATCTGCTATCGGTGGAACTATAGGTGCAATTGTTGGAGTAATCGCAGCAATAGGAACAAGTGTAGTTATTCCAGGACTAGGATTAATCATTGCAGGACCGCTTGCAGCCGGATTAGCTGGTGCGGGAGCTGGTGGAATCACTGGAGGATTGATTGGTGCACTTGTGGGATCAGGTATTCCTGAAGAACGTGCAAAAGTATACGAATCTGGAATTAATGAAGGTCAGGTAGTTTTAGGAGTTCATCCTAGAAATGATGAAGATGCTGATTATTTAGAGCAGAATTGGAGAACAAATAGTGGCCGAGATATTTATAGATAGTATTAAAACCGTTTAATTAATGCCCATCCTTTTAGTAGGATGGGCATTTTTTTTTGTTCCCAGGAAATAGTTTAATGATAATAGCTGGAAATTATTTTTTCCCATTTACTGTTTTTACTCATTTTAAAAAACTGACTTACAGATTTCTAAATTGAAATATGATATTTCTAAATATCAATTTCTTGCACTTTGAACTGCGAATAAGCAATAAAAATCAATAAAATTTATTTCATAATAGGAAAAAATGATGATGCAAATAGTGGAGACAGAATAAATGCACTACTTTTGCCTAACACTGTTAAATGATTTAATAGGCTATTGTATGGCAAGTAAAGATCGAATTTTAAGACACAAAGAAGAAACGAGAAATAACATTCTCGAGGCTGCGCATGATATTGTCAAAGAGGAAGGTTGGCAAGGACTGAGCATGCGTAAAATTGCAGATCGAATTGAATATACAGCACCAATCATTTATGAATATTTCTCTAATAAAGAATCTATTCTACAAGAGTTAACCACAAAAGGTTTTATAAAATTATCTAAAAAATTAGAGTTGGCAAAAGCCGAACACGATTCAGCAGATGATCAATTAGAAGCGATGTGGATGGCTTATTGGAATTTTGCATTTACTGATACAGAAATGTACCAAGTGATGTACGGTGTACAGATGAATTGCTGCTCTCAAAAATGTTCAGTAACAGATTCTCCTTATCACTCTTTTATTGCGGTTATATCTGAAATAATGAAAGATAAAAATCCAACGGAAGAAGTGATTAAGCAAAAGTATTTTACCTTTTTCTCTGTGATTCACGGATTGATTGCAATAAATATTATTAATAGAAGCGATGTATCAGAATCTATAAATAATCAAATACTAAAAGATGCTATTGGAGGCATTATCAAATCCATTAAATAAAAAAATTTAGAAACGACTTAACACTGTTAGATAAATTAACTAAGGTATAATTTCTTATTTAATAGGTATCATTTTAATAATCTGATGCTTTCTACTTAACACCGTTAAATAAATTAATATGATTATGTAGCAATATAGAATAACCTTACCTAGTAACAGCTGTCGGTCTTATACTTAACAGTGTTAGATAATTTAATAATGTAAATAAAGAGCGATCAATTAAACATTGATTTCGATAATAAAAATAAAATAGATAAAACCTGAAATGAGAACTACCCTTATAAAAAGTCTTTTATTGGCTGTATTAATTAGCAGTTGTAATAACAAAGCAGAAATTCCAGTCGCTGCTGCGCCTTCCCTACCCGTTCTAACTTTAAAAAGTGAATCAACAGCAACATCTGTAGCCTATCCAGCCGCAATTCAAGGTACTGTAGACGTTGAAGTGCGATCACAAGTCAACGGAAATCTTGATCAAGTTCTTGTAGATGAAGGAGCTTATGTACGTAAAGGTCAAGCCTTATTTAAAATCAATGATAGACCGTATAGAGAACAGTTAAACAATGCTTTGGCTAATCTCCATGCTGCCGAAGCCGCTTTAATCAATTCTGATATTGAAGTAGACAAGCTAAATCCTCTAGTTAAAAACAAGGTGGTTTCTGATTATCAGTTAAAAACAGCCAAAGCCATGCAAAAAGTTGCGATGGCTAATATTGAGCAAAATAAAGCAATGGTTGCCTCTGCTCGTATAAATCTTGGTTACACTACCATTACCGCTCCCGTAAGCGGATATATTGGGAGATTATACAAAAAGCAGGGAAGTCTAATTTCTTCTTCAGATGTTGAAGCCTTAACCACACTTTCTGATGTACATGAGGTATATGGTTATTTCTCTTTAAGTGAAAGCGATTTCATCAATTTCAAAAAAACTTACGCTGGAAATACCTTATCTGAAAAACTAAAAAATCTAGCTGCAGTAGAACTTGTTCTTGCAGACAACAGTATTTATGAGAAAAAAGGAGTGGTCGATATGATTGATGGGCAATTCGACAAAAACACTGCAGCAATAACCGTTAGAGCTACTTTTCCAAATGCAAACGGGATTTTACGTTCAGGAAACACGGGTAAAGTAAGATTGCAAATCCAGCATGATGATGCAATTTTGATTCCGCAATCTGCAACAATTGAAATGCAGGATAAAGTATTTGCTTTTACTGTGAATGCTAAAAATGAAGTGACTAAAACGCCTGTAACTATTTCAGGCAAAAGTGGTGCTAATTATTTAATTAGTGAAGGTTTGAAAGCAGGAGATAAGATTGTGTTAAGCGGAATTGACAAATTGCAAGAAGGTCAATTAATTCAACCCGTTACAACACCAGCAAAAGAAGTTGCACAAATAGATTCTAAAAAATAATTGCCAGAGAAATGTTCAAAATATTTATACAAAGACCAGTACTAGCCACTGTAATCTCTATTTTATTAGTGATTCTTGGAGTACTAGGATTATCAAAATTGCCATTGCAGCAATTCCCTGATATTGCACCACCATCTGTACTTGTTACAGCGGTTTACCCTGGGGCAAATGCCGAAACTGTTCTTAGATCAGTAGCGCCCTCATTAGAAGAGTCGATTAATGGTGTTGAAAACATGACATACATGAGTTCGACAGCAAGTAATGACGGAACGCTTGCTATTACTGTATTCTTTAAATTAGGAACAGACGCTGACCAAGCTGCAGTAAACGTTCAAAATAGAGTTGCTCAAGCAACCAGTCAATTGCCAAGTGAAGTTGTACAACAAGGAGTTATCACAGCTAAGCAACAAAATAGTTTTGTTATGGCGATTGGTCTATACACTGAAGACGAATCGAAGTACGATCAAACATTTGTTTCTAATTATGCGCAAATAAACATTATCCCAGAAATCAAGCGTATTCCCGGAGTAGGTTCTGCTAATATTTTTGGTGGTGTAAAAGATTATTCCATGCGTGTATGGCTTAATCCCTCTCAAATGGCTTCGCATAATGTAACGCCTGCTGAAGTAATGGCTGCCATTAAAGACAAAAGTTTGGAGGCTGCACCAGGTAAATTTGGAGAAAGAAGTACAGAGGTTTTCGAATACGTAATTAAATACAAAGGAAAACTAACAAAGCCTGTAGATTATCAAAATATCGCCGTTAGAGCAAATGGAGATGGATCAATTTTGCGTTTGAAAGATGTGGCTAGAGTCGAACTTGGCGCTTATTCGTATACTAGTTTAACGCGTCTAAATGGTAAAAAAGGAGCAGTAATTGGAGTAATTCAATTAGCTGGATCAAACTCTAACGAAATCCAAATTGCGATTAACGAGCTAATGGAAAAAGCGTCAAAAGATTTTCCTGCAGGAATTAAACACAATATTTTTTACAGTACAAAAGTGGCTTTAGATCAATCTATTGAGCAAGTAAAGCATACGTTAATTGAAGCATTTATTCTAGTCTTTATTGTTGTTTTTCTATTTCTACAAGATTTTAGATCTACACTGATTCCCGCGATAGCAGTACCAGTAGCAATATTAGGAACTTTCTTTTTTATGCAGTTGTTTGGGTTCTCAATAAACTTGCTGACGCTTTTTGCCTTGATTTTAGCAATTGGTATTGTCGTCGATGATGCAATTGTTGTCGTTGAAGCGGTGCACGCCAAAATGGAACACAAAAAACTGTCTCCAAAAGCTGCCACTCATGAGGCGATGCACGAAATTACAGGTGCTATTATTTCGATTACATTGGTTATGGCTGCGGTATTTTTACCAGTGGGTTTCATGGAAGGTTCCACCGGAGTATTCTACCGTCAATTTGCCTTTACTATGGCAATTGCAATTGTAATTTCTGCTGTAAATGCATTGACTTTAAGTCCGGCGCTAGCTGCTCTATTTTTAAAAGACAACCACAATCATGATGAGAATCACGAGGTAGTTAAGAAAGCGAGTTTCAAAGAAAAATTCTTTACTGGATTCAATACTAGTTTCAACAAATTAACTGATCGTTATGTAGGGAGTTTGCGCTTTTTAATTCGAAATAAATGGGTTAGTTTAAGCGGGTTGGCATTAATTACTTTTGCTACAGTGGTAATGGTCAAGACTACACCTGCTGGATTTATCCCTACAGAAGATCAGGGTTTTATTGCAATTGCTGTGAACACACCATCAGGAACATCGCTACACGGTACCCAACAAATCATGGGTGATGCCGAAAGTACTTTGAGAGGAATTGAGAGTTCGCGATTTGTAACGGCTATATCTGGTTTTAACTTGTTGACGAACTCAACCAGTCCATCATCGGCAATTATCTTTTTATTGTTAAAACCAAATGAAGAGCGTGGTCAAACCAAAGACATTGATGCAATCATGAATGAAGTTCGCGGTAAGTTGGGTGCTATTTCAGGTGGAAGTTTCTTTGTATTTAGTTTCCCTACCGTTCCAGGGTTTAGTAATGTAGAAGCATTAGATATTGTTTTACAAGATAAAACGGGAGGCAAACTAGATAAATTTAGTGGAATCTCTCAAAACTTCATCGGGGAGTTAATGAAGCGTCCTGAAATTGCAGTTGCTTTTACTAGTTTTAAAGCTGATTACCCGCAATTACAATTAGACATTGATGATGAAAAAGCAGATCAACTTGGTGTTAAAGTAAGTGATATTTTGAGTACCATGCAAGCTTATTTTGGTAGTGCTCAAGCCTCAGATTTTAATCGTTTTGGTAAATATTACCGTGTAGTTGTTCAAGCAGATGTTGATGACAGAGCAGATCCTTCGGCAATTGACCGAGTATTTGTAAAAAATAAAAACGGTGACATGGTTCCAATAAATTCTCTAGTTAAATTGACTAGAATCTACGGATCAGAAACTGCTTCACGATACAATTTGTTTAATTCGATTTCGATTAATGCCATTCCAAATGCCGGATTTAGTACCGGTGATGCAATTCAGGCAATCGAAGAAGTTTCAGCAAAACAATTGCCTACGGGATACAAACATGAATTTTCTGGTCAAACTCGTGAGGAGATTTCATCAGGAGGACAGTCGGCAACAATTTTCTTACTGTGTTTGATTTTCATTTATTTCTTGCTAGCAGCTCAGTATGAGAGTTACATCCTACCATTAGCGGTAATCTTATCAATCCCAGTGGGAATATTTGGAGTATTTGCTGCGATTGGTCTTACAGGAATCGAAAACAACATTTATGTTCAAGTCGCACTAATCATGCTTATTGGATTGTTAGCCAAAAATGCGATTTTGATTGTAGAGTTTGCCTTGCAACGTAGAAAAGCAGGACAGCCACTAGTTGCAGCAACAATCGAGGCGGCGCAACTTCGTCTACGACCTATTATCATGACATCACTAGCATTTGTAGTAGGTTTAATCCCAATGATGGGAGCTACAGGTCCGTCAGCACAAGGGAATCATTCGATCAGTATAGGTGCTGCAGGAGGAATGATTTCAGGAGTAATTTTAGGGGTTTTAATAATTCCAGTTTTATTTATTGTATTTCAAAATTTACAAGAGAGATTCACTGGGGACCCAAGTATAACAAATAATAACGAATAACAAATGAACCATTATATCACATCAATTATTGTCGCCGTAGTATTTGCAATGGCATACATATCACACAAAATTTCGAAAGAGTTAGAAGAAAAAGAAGAATCTTGTCCAGACTGTTAATTAGAATTCAAATGAAAACAAATCAATTAAAAATAGTACTAGCTGTCTTATCAGTTAGTACTATTATATCCTGCAACGTAAGTAAAGATACCGTCTTGCCTACAAATGCACTTCCCGTAAGTTATAGAGGAACAGATGTGACTACAGATAGTTCCAGCATTGCAGACATTAGCTGGAAAAACTTCTATACAGATGATGCTTTGCAAACGCTTATCGATAGTGCAATTACTCGAAATAATGACTTACAAATAGCCATTAAAAACATCGAAATCGCTCAGAAAAAATACACGCAATCAAAATGGAATAATGTGCCTCGCTTGGATTTGGCCATTTCTGCAAGTACAACAAATCCTTCTGATAATAGTTTTACAGGTAAAAATTTAGGGCAAGCTTTAGGGCAACAACATTTAGATGACTATTCTACATCATTATCTCTCTCTTGGGAAGCAGATATTTGGGGTAAAATAAAAAATCAAAATAAAGAGGCCTTTGTGAGTTATTTGCAATCAGCAGAAGTTAGCAAAGCGGTAAAAACTACTCTTGTCGCAGACGTATCTAAAGGGTATTATAATTTACTGATGTTAGATTCTCAGTTGGCTATAGCCAAAAAAAATGTACAGCTTAACGACAGCACTACGACAATTATAAAATTACAGTATAACTCAGGATTAGTAAGCTCGCTAGCAATTCAACAGTCAGAAGCATTGCAATTGAACGCCCAACAACTAGTTCCTAAATTAGAGCAAAATATTGCCATCCAAGAAAATGCGTTGAGTGTATTAACGGGGGATTTTCCTAATTCGAAAGTTCGAACTGCTTTAATAAATAACATCCAGATCAAAGATAGCTTGGCGGTTGGTATTCCGTCGTCATTAGTACGACGACGTCCTGATGTTCATAGCGCAGAGTTAGCGCTACAAATCGCCAACGGCAGAGTAGGTGTTAGTAAAGCTAATTTGTATCCTACTTTAAAAATTACTGCTCAAGGAGGTTTGAACTCTTTCGAATCTTCAAATTGGTTCAATATGCCAGCTTCATTATTCGGGACTGCACTTGGAGGGCTTACACAACCACTGTTGAACAATAAAAAATTGAGAACAAATTATAATATCGCTATTATTGAACGTGATAAAGCAGTGATCCAATTTAGACAAGCGGTCTTGATAGCGGTTAGCGAGGTCGCCGATGCATTAGTCAAACTAGATAAATTGCAAGAGCAGATAGACTTTCTACAACAACGAGTAACAATTTTAAATAAAGCAACTTTTAACGCCAACCTCTTATTTAAAAATGGTATGGCTGATTACTTAGAGGTGCTAACAGCTCAGGCGAACGTTTTACAAGCGGAGCTTGAACTTGCAAACTTGAAGAGAGAACAACTTAGCAACAATACTGAACTGTACAAAGCCTTAGGTGGTGGATGGCAATAAAAAAAGTTCAAAACAAAAAAGCCAGTATGTTAAACAATAACATACTGGCTTTTTTTATGTCTAATACTAATATTATTATCGAAATTTACACCGCAAATCTTTATTTAAACTTGAGTCACCACATAGTGAATTGGTTTAAAAGTACCACCATTACTATCTTCAGCAGAACACGCGGTTAAGCAAACTATTAAATCCATCTCTGCTTTAAATTTAACATGATCACCAGCAATAGATGTGGGTGGTAGAACACTAATTTTACCTTTTTCATCAAACTGTACGTTCATAAAAATGTTGAATGCTGTAGGTATATCATCTAATTCAATATCAAATTCACTCAAATTTACCTTTAAATTATTCAAGCAACTTGGATGTTCCTCATGATTATTATACATAATCTGAAAGGTCTCAGGACTGCAAGGCGCTAATAAAAAATCATTTCGACCATTTGTGTCTTCGACGATTTCCATCATTTTATGGGAGCGATTACTCCATAAAAAATTTCCTTCAGTGATTAAGATACTTTCTTCAAAATCTAAGGTTTTTCCAGAGGATAATTTTTCTTTTTTATCTTCAAGATTGAATAAAACCATATCGCTAACCTGACTTCCTAGGGGATCTACCACCGTTAAAAATTCTCCTTTTTTTAAGATAAAAGCAGCTCCGGTTTGTGGTGGAATAAGATTGTATTCATTTAATTCTATTTCTGTGCTCATCGTTAATTATTTTTATTGTGAAACGGACATTTCCATGTTGGCTCTACTTCCCTACCACTGTATTGTTTGGTCTCGCTATCCTCAGCAAAATCTTGTAAAACTGGATTGATGCTTCCTTGCAGAGCTTTATCTCTCCATCTAATTCTTTTTTTCACAGATTGGTAGGTTCCCATTTCCCGTAATTTTTCAAACTGCCAGTGCAAGTTAAAAACTACTGTACAATAAGGCGCCCTTCTCGCCAATCTAGAACTCTCAGGATGCATCCCTACAATGTAAAATGCTTTTCCTTTTATACTGAAACTGAAGTTGGAATCATTTGGATCTTTACTTACATTAGGATCCCATACTGAATCGTCATGATTGTGCAATTTCTGTAAAAAATTCCACAATGCTTTCTCAAATTCAGCTTCTGTATTGAAATTATTTTCTTTAAAACTAATGATTAGAGATTCGAATATATTCGATTCAAAGTCATAGCTTTCTAAGTATTCTGCCACATCATTTAATATAGGCTCAATTACCTCATCAGAAGTAATATCATCATAGACTTTTAAATGGTATTTATCCATTCTAAAAACCGTATTTGCCATTATACAAGGATGATTTTTATTAATAATAAAATCCTTAAACTCTTTCTCTATTGTCCCCAACTCGATAGTATCAACGATTGCTGTATCCATTTCAGTATCTTTTAATAGTAACCTATTTTATATATTTTTCCTTAACTATACTATTTTGAATTATAAATAAAAATTGACCGATACTAGTATCATCGTTGGGCAACTGATCTTTAAAAATTTAAAGACGTAGGCTCTAATGCATGCACGAACGGATGGAAAGTACATGCGCCGTTACAGCTGCTTCAACAACCTGCCTACCCGTGTTCTTCGTTTCCACTAGTATCAGGTCAATTATTTCAACTCATCAAAAAAGAGATTTCAAATTGATTGGTAGGTTTAAAAAACGTTACTATCGCAGTCTAAAATCTGTTTCTTTTCTATTTGTTAAAATTATACATTCTATATAGCGTGGCTGTTACAAGATTATGATTAGGTTTTATATTATTAAAATAAATAAAGAAATATTGAGAATTATGTAACATAAAGCGCCACAAACTATAAATTATGTGATTACATTTTGCATCAAAAAAAAATCTACTTATTCTCTATTTTGAGAATAAGCAGATTTTTAAATTATTATTGATAGTGTTCTTATGTCTTATTCCAAGATAAAACTAACACTTACATTTGCTGAAATTTCGATTTCACCAGCTGCTAAAGTTTCTCTACTTGAATTGCTGTCACTCATCTCCATCGTTTTCATTCGAGCAAAGACGGGCTGAGGAGAATAGTTTTGAGAGTTATCAGAAATTGTCATTGCGCGACCTACCTTTTGCCCTAAAACAGCAACGTAATCTAGTGCTTTCATTTGAGCATCTTTCATTGCTAATTTTCTTGCTTCAGCTTCATGCTTAGCTAAACTTGAAGATTGAAAAACCACATTGTCGATTCTATTGACACCTTCAGATACTAACCCTTCCATTAATTCATCATATTGATTTAAGTCTCTCACTATGATTTCGATTGTTTGAGTCGCGTTGTAACTAGTTTTTTTCTTATCATAATCATACTGAGGATTTAAAGCAACACGTTGCGTTCTATAATCTGCAGTTGCAATATTATTTTTTTTAATCACTTTTAGAACAGCATCAATTTGCTTGTCATTTTCCCTTTTCACATCTTTTGCGTTACTCCCTTTAGTTTCTACAGTAGCAGTAATTGTTGCTTGATCTGGCACAACTTTAACTTTGGCTTGACCATTGACACTAATTTGTGGAACTTGTTTTATTTCTTGTCCGTATGACTGAGCCATAAAAACCATTGCTAAAATCATTAATGCTTTTTTCATAATATGCTATTTTTGTTTGTACTTGTTTTGTTATCCTGTTATTTCAAAAGCCGTGCCATTACAGTTTCCCCATTCGAGCCATTACAAACAATATTACTATAGGAATAGTTAATAAAGCCACCATGAAAGTGTGTTCTACAATCAGCGATGGTCTGGTTGCAAGTGTGACTAAGTAGCCTCCAATGGCTCCACCAAAATGTGCTGTATGTCCTATACTATCATTCTTGGCGCGCATGCCGTAAATAGAATATAAAAGGTACAAAATCCCGAATAAATAAGCTGGGATAGGAACGATAAAGAACAATCCTAACATCATATCTGGGCGCAGTAAAATAGCCGAGTACAGAACTCCAGTAACCGCTCCTGAGGCACCGACAGCTCTATAATTGTAATCGTTTTTATGGAATAGAATAGTTAGTAAACTACCAAAGAGCAGACTGGCAAAATATATAATGATAAACGAAGTGCTTCCTAAATAAGCAATTACAACAGGAGCAAAAAAGTAAAGTGTCAACATATTGAATGCTAAATGACCAATATCTGCATGTAAAAATCCCGACGAAAATAATCGTATTTGCTCGCCTGCGCGAACACTTCCCATGTGAAATTCATATTTTCGAAAAAAACTAATATCGTTAAATCCTTTAAAACTCATTAAGGCATTTGCGGCGATTATAATAATCAAGATGGTATTCATAAATTTATTTTATATTTTTCAGTAAATATAAACATTCTAAAAGGGACGGGTTTGTAACTTTTTAATTTTTTAACGCTATTCATTTTTGGCTTACCTTTGTAGCAAAAATTATTGCATGCAATTTCTAGTTTATATTATCGCTTATCCTTTTCTGTGGTTAGTTTCTATACTTCCTTTTCCTATTTTTTATGCACTGTCAGATGTTATTTATTTTTTGATCTATCACATCATTGGCTACCGTAAAAAAACGGTGAGAAATAATCTTGCATTGGCTTTACCCCATTTAAGTGAAGCGGAAAGAAGGGTAATCGAAAAGAAATTCTATCAGCACTTTTGTGATATGTTTTTAGAAATGGCAAAGACAATGACCATCTCTGAGGAAGAAATTAACAAACGTTTTGTTATTACAAATCCTGAATTGGTCACTGAGTACGAACAAAAGGGAAAAAGCATTATGCTGCTTGCTTCGCATTATGCAAGTTGGGAGTGGTTACTCGCCTTAAATAAAAAATTATCTTTTCAAGGTGTGGGAGTTTACAAGAAGTTAGCCAACAAATATTTTGATAAATTAGTAATAGACATACGATCTAAATACAATACGAAATTAGTCGTTACTAGAGAAACCATTCCGCTGATTGCAAATAATCAACGCAAGGGAATTTTATCAATGTATGGTATGGCTAGTGACCAATCTCCTAAAAATGATCGAATAATTCATTGGGGAAATTTTATGGGAATCGATGTGCCGGTGCATACTGGAGCCGAAGTCTTGGCAAAAAAATATGATTTAACCGTACTTTTTGCAAAGGTCGAAAAAGTAAAACGTGGTTACTATCAAGCAACACTTATACCTTTAACAGACGATCCGAAGTCTATTCCAAATTTTGAGATCACAAATATGTTTATTAAAGAAGTAGAGAAACAAATTCATGAAGCTCCAGAATATTATTTTTGGACACATAAAAGGTGGAAACACAGTCGATAAACACACTTTTACTTTATATTAACTAGCCTTACCAGATATATTCTTTAATTTTGTTATTATGAAATTAGAGATAAATAATAAATATAGCAATCAACTTCCCGCTGATCCCGATGAGACGGTTGGAACGCGTCAAGTTACTAACACGGCCTTTTCTTATGTGCGCCCTACGGTACCTTCTAATCCTCAATTAATACATTTTTCGGAAGAGACAGCTGCGTTAATTGGCATTTCAGAAACAGAAGCAGCTAGTCCTGAATTTACAAATGTATTTTCTGGAAAAGAACTTATTGAAGGAACGCGTCCTTATGCCATGAGCTACTCCGGTCACCAATTTGGTAATTGGGCTGGACAACTTGGTGATGGTAGAGCAATTGTTTTAACTGAAATTACCACAAATAACACCAATTATACCTTACAACTTAAAGGCGCTGGACCTACTCCTTACTCTCGTAGAGCTGATGGTATGGCGGTTTTGCGATCATCTATAAGAGAACATTTATGTAGTGAAGCCATGTTTCACCTAAATGTTCCCACAACCCGATCGTTATCACTAATGCTTACCGGAGACCAAGTTTTGAGAGATGTGATGTATGACGGTCACGCCGAATATGAAAAAGGCGCAGTCGTGTGTAGAGTCGCTCCATCGTTTATTAGATTTGGAAATTTTGAATTGTTTGCCTCACAAAATGACATTCCTAATTTAAAAAAATTAGCCGATTTTACTATCGAAAATTATTATCCTCAAATTAAAGGAGACGATAAATCGCGCTATGTAGCATTGTTTGAAACGGTCGCAAATGCAACTCGCCAAATGATTGTACACTGGCAGCGCGTA
The DNA here is from genome assembly GCF_000425505.1 of Flavobacterium frigidarium DSM 17623. GTDB lineage: Bacteria > Bacteroidota > Bacteroidia > Flavobacteriales > Flavobacteriaceae > Flavobacterium > Flavobacterium frigidarium. The sequence continues at coordinate 205,371 of NZ_AUDO01000004.1, forward strand.
GGCTTTGTGCACGGTGTGATGAATACTGATAATATGTCTATTCTAGGACTGACAATTGATTATGGCCCGTACGGCTGGCTAGAAGATTACAATCCTGACTGGACACCAAACACCACAGATCGTGAAAACAGAAGATATCGTTTTGGGAACCAACCTCAAATTGCGCTCTGGAATTTGTACCAACTCGCCAATGCATTGTATCCTCTTATAGATGAAGCTGCTCCTCTTGAAGCAATATTACAGTCGTATCAAGATAAATACGAAGTAGATTACAATACCATGATGAATGAAAAACTTGGCTTGACTTCCACTCAAAATAATAATGAAGATTTGATCGGTTTGCTTTCGCAAAATTTACTATTGCACGAGACAGATATGACCATTTTCTTTAGAAATTTAGGAAAGATTGAACAAAATGATAGTGAGGAAATGGCTTTCGAAAAAGTCAGCGAATCATTTTATAATTTGGAAAAAATCAGCACTGAGACAAAAGAAATTTGGCTTTATTGGTTTACACAATATCTTTTAAAAGTTAGAGAACATAATGTATCTGATATAGAGAGAGCAAATAAAATGAATAAAGTAAATCCTAAATATGTGCTGCGTAATTACATGGCTCAATTAGCAATTGATTCAGCCGAAAAAGGAGATTACAGTTTACTTTATGAACTTCATGAGTTACTCAAGAACCCTTATGATGACCAACATTCTTCAGAAAAATGGTTCGCTAAACGACCGGACTGGGCGAGACAAAAAATAGGTAGTTCAATGCTATCTTGTAGTTCGTAACTGAGGAAATAAATCACTATAAAAAATCCCTATCACTATATAGATAGAGTGATAGGGATTTTTATTTTTAGCTAAACCATTGATCAACTAAAGTATCTTCAACTGTTGTAGCATTTTTATGAATGAACTCGTTTGTAAGTTTATTGTAATTATAATCTAGTGCCCATTGTTGGTGATTTGCTGCTAATCCTTTAATGCTCTCACATACAAATTCAATTTCGACATTTGTCGTTGTTGGGTGAATTGACATTCTAATCCAACCTGGTTTTCTTATTAAATCACCAAGAGAAATTTCGTCAATTAATTTATCCGATGTTTCTTGATCTACGTGCAGTAAAAAATGTCCATATGTTCCGGCGCAACTGCAGCCTCCGCGTGTTTGTATCCCAAAACGGTCATTTAAAATCTTGACACCCATATTAAAATGAAGATCGTCTATATAAAATGAAATTACTCCTAAACGATCCTTCTGCTGAGCAGCAAGAATCTTTATATTAGGAACTAAACCAAGAGAATCAAACACATAATCAACTAATTCATGTTCTCTTTCAAGCATGTTGTCAACTCCCATTTTTTCTTTCAACTGAATGGCAAGTGCTGTTTTTATCACTTGCAAGAATCCTGGAGTTCCACCATCTTCTCTGTCTTCGATATTATCGATAAATTTATGCTTCCCCCATGGGTTGGTCCAAGAAACAGTACCTCCACCTGGATTATCTGGAACTAAATTTTGATATAATTTTTTATTAAAAACAAGTACTCCTGGTGTTCCAGGACCACCTAAAAATTTATGAGGAGAAAAGAAAATAGCATCTAAATAACTTTCTGGATCAGTTGTAGGATGCATATCAATAGCCACGTAAGGCCCTGAACAAGCAAAATCCACAAAACAGAGTCCGTTATTAGCATGCATCACTTTTGCAACTTCATGATATGGCGTACGAATACCCGTTACATTAGAACCCGCAGTCAAGGTGGCGATTTTTAAAGTCCTGTCTTTATATTGATCTAGAACTTTTTTGAAATTTTCCATACAAAAAAGCCCTTCGTCATTTGAAGGAATTACCACAACATCAGCGATAGTTTCTAACCAAGTAGTTTGATTAGAATGGTGCTCCATATGCGAAATAAAAACAATTGGTTTCTTCTCTGCTGGAATTGTGATAAAATTTTTCAAATTCTCAGGAACACGAAGCCCTAAAATACGTTGGAATTTATTTACTACCCCAGTCATACCTGTTCCGTCAGTGATTAAAATATCATCTTCGCTTGCATTAACATGGTGCTTGATAATATGACGCGCTTTATGATACGCCTTTGTCATCGCAGTCCCTGAAATGGTTGTTTCTGTATGTGTATTGGCAACAAAAGGGCCAAATTCATTCATCAATTTCTCCTCTATAGGACGGTACAATCTTCCGCTAGCAGTCCAATCAGTATAGATAATTTTCTTTGTCCCATAAGGTGAAACAAATTCTTGATCTATTCCTATAATGTTCTCTCTATATTGTTGAAAATAACGTTCTAGCACTGTCGATTTTTCTGTAGCAACCATCTAATTCTTGTTTTGCTCCAAATATACAGAAATTAAAGGATTTTTTTATTCGAGAACAATCAAAACCGCTACTTAATTATCTTCCATTCCGCCTTTCTCAATTTTTATCTACCTCCGTTTGCTCTTAAATCTGCGATACATTGTGCATCTAATTGTGGGACACGACCAGCGGCAGCCATTGCACCTATACCAACCTGCATCTCTGATGAAAAGTACATCAAACAATCATTAACCACGCAATGCTTAGCATTAGCAGGGTCTTCATGATCACTTTGCAATGTTGCTCCTAAATTTGTTAAACCTAGAATGTGCCCAAACTCGTGTTCCATCACCGTGGCTTCTAGCAGTGATCTCGTGTTTGAAAGTGGATTACTGCTGGTATTCCTTCTAATGGTGTTTTCGAAAATAACAAAAGAAGTATTTCGATACGCAGTTCCTAGAACCACACTATTCCCTTCATTCTCAGCAGAAGCTCCATCAGAAAAGTAAGCCCAAACAGCTATTTCGGTGTCGTTGTTGTATTTGGTTCTATTGGCATCTTCAATTGCAGCTATATCAGCAGTAGAATACATACTCTTTGCAGGCGACGGAATCTCTTTTTTAAGCACGGTAATACCGCCTGGTTTAAAAGTACGTGCTTCTATAAATGCCACAAGGTTATTTATCGCAACAGCTGAAGGTTCGAATCCAGTTACATAAACTAATTCGATGACCATACTTTTATACTTTACATCAGACAATAAATCTCGTGACGAACTCCCTGTTGCTCTCTTATTATTTACTGTAACTAAGGCTGCTGCCTCTTCGCTGTTATCATCTGATTTTGAACAAGCAGTTCCCAATACTAACAATAAGAGTAAGCCGCTTACAATTTTATTCCCTTTTATCATTCTCAATTTCATTTGTTCTTTGGTATTTATTAAAGTGGTATTTAAATTATAAATACGCAAAAAATCCTCTTTTAGTTTAAATCAAGTAGATAAATAGTGCATTTCAGGCCAATCAAAGTTGCAAAATGGTACATATAACTAATACTACTCTTCAGAAAGCACAGTAACTACATCTTCATTACCTTGCATTGCGGCGTGGTTCAAAGCGGTATTTCCTCGATTGTCTCTAATTGTTTTATCAGCACCATTTTCTAAAAGAAATTTGACAATCTCTGTTTGACCAAAAGTGCTTGCATAAATTAATGCAGTAGCATTATTCAAATTCGTCAAATTCACGTTGGCTTTGTTTTCGATTAAAATTTTTACAATCTCTAAATTTCCTTTAAAAGCAACTCCCATGAGCGCTGTGTTTCCTGACTTATCTTGTGCATCTATCAAGGCACCTTTGTTAATTAACATTTGTACTGTAGCGACCTCGTTGTTATAAGCTGCTAAAATTAAAGGTGTAAATCCTTTGCTGTCTACGGCATTTATCTCTTCTTGATTCATCTTGTATTGTTTTTCGATTGCTGTTATATTTCCGGTTCTAGCATTTTCAAATATTGATTGCGCTTGTGCAGTTGCTGTCATTATAAATAAAAGCAACCAGTATTTTTCTTTCATGTTTTTAATGTAAATAAGGGGAAATAGTACTACCTCCCCTATCTTTTATAAATATAAATTAATTTCTGAAATCTTTTTGTGAAAACCCTAATTTTTCAGCCACTCGCATTCCATAATTTGAATCAGCTCTGTAGAAAAAGGTAATCATCTTCTTTTGGATTTCTTTATCAGTCACCTGCCCTAAATCTCCACACAAATTTTTAATTAAATTGTCTTGCTCTTTCTTAGTTAGTGCTCTATAAAAGTCTCCCGCTTGTGCGAAATCATTTGTTTTCGAAATTTTCTTTTGTGTAATTGTCACATTCGATAAAGTCGTCTCTGACTGTTTGAATTCGCTATTATCTGCAAAGGAAGCTTTATTACTTGGTTGGTAATTTACATCAGGGTTTTCAAATTTTTTGTTTGCAAAACTACCGTATCCATTCGAATTGTAATTAACAACAGGCTCAAGTGGCTGGTTGATTTTTAATTGTTGGAAATTACCACCAAGTCTGTAACGCTGTGTATCGAAGTAAGAAAATAATCTCCCTTGTAATAACTTGTCTTCTGAAGCTTCGACACCTGGAATTAAATCAGCTGGTGAAAATGCAATACTTTCAACTTGTTCAAAGTAATTCACAGGATTTTGATTCAAAGTCATCGTTCCAATTTTGATTTTCTCGATTTTATCAGCTGGCCAATCTTTAGTTGCATCTAGGGGCCAAAAATCAAATGACTGTAAATCCTCAGGAGCGATCATTTGGACATATAAATCCCACTGCGGGTAATTTTTATCGGCAATGTCTTTTCTTAAACTTACTGTCGCATGTTGCCAGTCCATACCTTGTTGCTTTGCAGCCTCTTCAATAGTTAGATTTTTCACTCCTTGCTTGGTCACCCATGAGTACTTCACATAAGTTACTTTTCCAGCTGCATTGATCCATTTATAACCATGAACACTGCTTCCATCCATGTATTGATAACCTTGAGGAATACCTAAATCAGTGTACAACCTTGTAATCATGTTTGTTGACTCAGGAACATTCGAGAAAAAGTCAAAAAATCTGTTAGGATCTTGTTTGTTGGTTTCTGGAGAAGGCTTTAATGAGTGCACCATGTCTGGAAATTTCATAGCGTCTCTAATAAAGAAAACAGGCAAATTGTTACCTACAATATCATAATTTCCTTGTTCCGTATAAAATTTTACAGCAAATCCACGTGGATCTCTTAAAGTTTCTGGCGAACCATTCCCGTGTATCACTGTAGAAAACCGAACAGCCAAATCTGTTTTCTTTCCTGCTTTTGCAAAAAGAACTGCCTTAGTGTAGGCCGACATATCTTTTGTAGCTTCAAAGTAACCCGAAGCTCCAGCACCTCTAGGATGCACCACACGCTCTGGCGTACGTTCTCTGTCAAATGAAGCTAATTTTTCGATTAGATAGCTGTCCTCTAATAATACTGAACCATACTCTCCTACTGTTTTAGAATTTTGATTGTCACCCACAGGAGCACCGTTGTTGCTAGCCATGGCCTTGTGCGGGTTCATTTGTGCACTTGCGGCTAATCCAATCGATAAAGCCAACGCTGATAAAAGTAATTTCATGTAATTTGTGTTTTTATTATAGCACAAATATCTAGTGGATTGTCTTATTAATCAAATTAATAATATTTATATTTGTATTAATAAAATCAATATGTATGACTTTACAACAGCTAGAATATGTGGTTGCACTAGACACTTACAGGCACTTTGTGACCGCCGCAGAGAAATGTTTTGTAACGCAACCCACTATCACCATACAAGTTAAAAAGCTAGAAGACGAAATAGGTTTTGCCATTTTTGACAAAAGCAGTTCGCCTTTTATCCCCACTGATTTGGGAGAAATGTTTGTCAGAAAATCTAAAATTATTTTGCGTGAAGTAAGTGACTTGAAAAATATGGTCAATACAGAGTTAAGTAATTTAGAGGGAGAGTTTAAAGTAGGTGTTCTACCTACGATCTCGCCTTACTTAATTCCGTTGATATCTGGTTCGTTTTCTCAAAAATATCCCAAATCCATTTTGCGAATTGAAGAAATGCAATCTGAAGCGATTATTGCCGCTTTACAAAAGAAAGAAATTGATATTGGTATTCTAGTCACTCCCATTAGTGAGCCCTATATTAGGGAAATCAATCTCTATAACGAACCCTTTGTTTTTTACGGTCAAAAGACAGATGCTTTGAGTACTAAAAAAGCAATTTCTGCTCAAGATGTTGAGCATTTAGAAGATGTGTGGTTGCTTGAAAACGGCCACTGTTTTAGAAATCAAGTTTTGAATATTTGCAACAATACAGACAATAATAAAAGTATAAAATTTCAGAGCGGTTCTATCGAAGCTTTAAAACGTATGGTTGATAATTATGGTGGTTTTACACTTGTTCCTGAGATGGCCATTAGTGAAAGCGATCAAGGATGCAGTATCAATTTTACTGACCCAAAACCCATTCGAGAAGTTAGTTTAGTTGTGCATCATTCTTTTTCGAAAGATACTTTGATTGAAGCGCTGCGTTCTGAAATATTAGAAAAAATTCCGAATGACTTCATAAAGAAGAAGAATTTCATGAAAATTAATTGGCGTTAAATTGCATTGATTTTTGTTCGAAAATACTACTTCGATAAAATATCTTGAATTTAAACGGTCTGCGTTGTGCTGTTTCAAAAATATTATTACTACATTTATTTTTATGTCTAAAAAAGCGACTGTAAAATAACAATGTGTTTAATAAAGTCACATACTACAGTAGGAGTTATTATTTAAGAACTCTAGCTGCTTTTTTAAAAAATGATCAAAATGAAAAATGACAGTACCGTATATGCTACAGAAGAAGTAGCCGAAAATACCATCATAGAAGGAAGTATGAAAGCAGCTGTTTTTGCAGCTGATGCAGCATCAGGATTAGATTTAACTAGAATGAAATACAAGCCAATGCTTGACTCGAGTATTCCTTTTAGAGATGAATCTACCGTAGCTACAAAAAAACAAACAATCGCTCAGCTAATTGAAAAGTTGAACGTGAAAGAAAACCTAAGATACAAGCGAACCGTTGAAGACACTTATTGCAATGTGTATTCCTTTGACTACTGCCACTTCACAAATGTATATTTACCTACCGTATGGTGGACAGACGAGGCCATTGTGAGACTGCAAGCTGGAGAAGATGTCGAACCAATCTATAACGACACCGTTAAAACCATATATTCAAGTGCTATTCACGATTGGTTCTTACAATGGGGAGCAGCCTTTGGGTGGAAAAGAACAATGGATGTAAATGAACTACAAGAGAAAGTAAATCAGGAAGGCGCGATTGGAATTATTTGTGCCAAAAGAAAAATAAGAGGTTTGTCTGGACACATTGTTCCTGTGGTTCCTGAAACAGCAACTAAAAAAGCCTACAGAGAAGAAGGACGCGTGATTTACCCTTTACAATCTCAAGCTGGTAAAGTAAATTATAAGTATTTTGCTAAGGTTAAAAAAGACTGGTGGAATGACGAATTATACTCTTCATCAGTATTCTATTATCACGATTAATTTCGTTACAATTACCGACCTAAATTAAGCTCCTTTCCTATAATAAAAAAAGGTTCTAATTTTAGGTCGGTTTTTCTTTATATCTACTTTCATTTTCGAAAAAAGACCTCCAGTACTTCTCACAAACTACAACACTCTTTTAGAAGTAATTACAAACTAAATTAGCTTAAAATTAGCTCAAAAAAACGTAGAAATCGCAGCATTTAAAAGTGTCTAAAATTTTAACATATTTGCATCGTGTTTTGATGTTGTTTTTTCGAAAAAAATGGAGTACTTTTGCACTCTGGAAAAATATAAGAAGAAGCAAAATCTACTTTTGTCTCTTCGTCTTCTTAAAACATTGTTTAAAAAGGAATTACAAAGCGATTACAAGCAAAATTTTAAAATTGAACTCAGCGCTCCTTTAAACAGTATTTCAGTCGATCAAAAACTAAATTTCTAAGACTGAAATTAAATTCCTGTAATTTAAAAGTAAAAACTTATTTGTTGCTTACTCCCCTAAGCTGCCTGATATATAAAAACAGGTATTTACCAAGGTGTTTGACACGAAAAGTCTCCATACAAATTAAAAAAATAGTATTTATAACTTAAAGAAAGCCATCGTATAAATGAAAGAAAATCACAAAACAAAATATTATTGGGGTATTGGTTTAGAAAATGAAACCTACTTACAATTTGAAGAATCTTTAATCGTTAGTGGTGCATTTATACAGGAGAAAATAGGTTGTGAAAAATATAGTATTGATTATAGAAAAAACTACAAAGAGGATAGTTTGAGTCCGTTGTTAGAAAAGGCATTTATTGCTAATGAGAACTACGCTGTAAGTCGCATGATGAACAGTCACTCGTTAGAAAAACTAGATGTGAATTTTCAGCACAAAACGATTTCTCTACCTAGCGTTGCTTTAAGCGAAGATGAAGCAGCATTTGCTACTCCGTTGACCATTGACAACCCAGAGTTTTTAGGAAAATCAATAATGGAAACATTTTTAGAGAAACAACCTTACAACATTCAAAGTATGATTACTCAAAGAGAAAAGACCATGGGGTCTGTTCACTTTGACGGAGATTCAATTGAGTTTGTAACTAAATATTTCGAAAATAGAACAGTAGTGGATTCTTGTAAAGAACTAAAAGCTACTAAAAAAATATTTCTTGATCGATTGAATGACTCTAACGTATTGACTGAAAAGTTACGTTTTCCTGATTACAATTCAGGATTAAATATGTTTATGACCAATCAAGAAAACTTGGTATTGTTTAACAATGGTACGTATCACTTTCATATAACCTTACCTACTCTTACTGAGGATAGCCGTATTGCAGATTATGATGCTTTTGAAAAAACGCACGCAAATGCAATTTACTTATTACAATGGTTTGAGCCATTTTTTATTGCTACTCTAGGAAACCCTGATATTATGGGGATTATTTGTGAGAAACACGATCTTGACAAAAGTTTTACAATGGGTTCTATGCGCAGTGCAATGTCACGTTACATAGGTGTAGGAACATATAATAAAGCAATGCCAAAAGGGAAAATCTTAACTTACAAGGTAGATGATTTTAGAAAGCTATTGCAATTTTCTCAAGAAGACAATATCTGGTGGAGAGACCGTATTGAAAGCGAAATGGAATATGAATTGCTTCCTGAAGTTGGCTTAGATTTCAATCAAGAGAAAATGTACCAAAGTGGTTTTGAATTCAGAAGCCTAGATGAGTTCCCAGCAGAATATTTAAATGACGTGTTGTTTGCAATAATCTTAATTTGCGAGCATTCATTAAATCTTCCTGATGTAAAATGGGGTCACGACAGCGCGGCTTGGAATAACTTAGTATTTAATTCGTTAAAATTAGGTCATAAAAGTACCATCACAGCAGATGAAAAAGCAGAAGTTTTAGTGACTTTGCACATATTAGATTCTAAAGATCTTGATTACAATACATTACAAACTGAATTTGAAGCAATCACAATGCTAGATGCTTTTTTCTTTAAGATCATAGCTGTTTTATACAATAAGTACAAGGACAACAACATTTGCTTGGACACAATGTTTGGTACAGAAACCACTGCAGCTCCTTTCTGGGAAAACTACAATGAGTTTCAAACGAAATGTCATAACAAACAAATTACACCGTTGGAAAATGAGAAACTTGCAAATGAGAGTGAGGAAATATTAAAAATGAAAATGGAAGCAACCACAATATAAACAGATTTGAATCTAAAGTTTTGTCGCTGTTTGAATTAGAAAAACCTGACTACTATTTATTTTCATTTGTTAGTAAGCTGAGTGCTTTTTCGAATAAAATTCTTTAATTTTGATAGTATTACTGAGGATTTCAGTAGCATAAAAACAAAGAACATGACAGCATATAAAAAACAATTATCTTTTAGATGGTCAGATTTAGACCCAAATTTTCATGTACGCCACAGTGCTTATTATGATTTTGGGGCGCAACATAGAATCGAAATCTTAGAAGAATTAGGGTTGACAATGAAAGTATTACAAATGAATCACTTTGGACCTATATTATTTAGAGAAGAATGTGTTTTTAGAAAAGAAATCAAATTATCAGATGTGATCTTCATGCATACAAAAGTATCTCAAATGAGAGCAGATGCTTCAAGATGGTCAATTGTACATGAATTTAAAACAGCGGACGATCAGTTATGCGCAACTATTACTGTTGATGGTGCGTGGATGGATACCAAACTTAGAAAAATTGCAAATCCAACTCCAGAAATTGCAGTTCAAGCCTTGACAAGCTTTCCTAAAACGGAAGATTTCAAAGCGCTATAATTGTAGCCTTCTCAATATTTTATTAAAAGTGGATCATTTTCAAACTCGAAAATGATCCGCTTTTTATTTTTAAAGAACATTCAATGCGATTACAGCAAGTATAAAAAATGGCTAATTGCAACATTCAAAACCCTGAGTATTCCTTATAATTTTATAATATTAAATCTTTAGGTTGTAATATATATCAGATTAAATTTTTCATCTTTGCGATTGGTTTATTTTCTTTAAAATGAAGCCGTTTGGTAACAGCCGTTTGACTTAAAAAAGAAGCACTTGAAAAAATATTTAAAGATTAGTTTACGAATATTCTTATGGATTGTAGGGATCTTATTTGCATTAATCATCTTAATCACTGTTGCAATACAACTTCCTTCCGTTCAAAATTTTGCAAAGAAAAAAGCGGTTGCATTTATTCAAGAGAAAGTTAAAACTAAGGTTTCTATTGATAAATTAGATATTGGTTTTCCAAAGAAGGTGATCTTAGAAGGTGTTTACTTTGAGGGACAGAAAAAAGACACTTTATTAGCCGGAAAAGAACTGGCTGTAGATATTAATATGTTTGACTTACTAGACAATCAAGTCACAATAAACAGCATCGATTTAAAGGGAATAACTGCAAATGTAAGTCGTGATGATAAAGGTGTTTTCAATTTTGATTACATCATTAAAGCCTTTGCTTCAGCAGAACCCACTCCCGTAGACACTACTGCTACTCCAATGCAGTTTTCATTGAGATACATTAATCTTGATGATATTAAAATTAAATACAACGACGCCTATACTAAAAATGACTTGGCCGTAACTCTAAATCACTTTGAAACACGTGTAAAGACTTTCGATTTAGACGCAATGAATTTTGAAGTTCCAAAAATCAAGATTAGTGGTTTAAAATTAAATTTGGCTCAAGGTTTAGTCGAAAAAATTGAAGAAGTTGCTGAAGATGCTGCAGTCGCTGCAACTGACGCTCCTTTCAACTTACAATTAGGAGAAGTTGATTTGGCTAAAATTGCTGTGATTTATAAAGATGAAAAAAGCAAATTAGCGACCAATTTAGATTTCAAAAAGCTACTTATCAAATTCAACAAAATCGATATCAGCAATCAGCTGTTTATTATTGACGATATCGCATTTGAAAACGCAAAAGGGAAACTAGCGTTTGGAAAAACAAATGCTGAACCATTAACTAAAAATTCTTCAGCGGTTGTAGAAGAAAAAAGCAAATTAGAATTAAAAATTAAGCAAACTACGCTTAAAAATATAGATTTCATATTCGAAAATGACAATGCTCCTGTTGTTACAAAAGGAATCGATTACCAGCATCTCAATATTCAATCGTTAAATTTAGATTTAGAAAACTTACACTATAGTCCATTGAGTATTGATGGGAAATTAAATGCATTGCGCGTGAAAGAGAAGAGCGGTTTAGCAATTCAATCTTTTACAACAGACTTTTTCTACGGCAGAAAAAACTCGTATTTAAAAAACCTAAATTTAAAAACTGCAAAAACAGAACTTAAGGATAATATCGAAGTTGGCTATCCTTCTATTGAAAGTATTAGCGACAACCTTGGTGAGCTAAGTGTAAAAGCTAATTTAAACAACAGTAGATTGGGCTTTCAAGATGTATTGATCTTTGTGCCTGGAATGGCAAATTCAGTTCCATTTAAAGGCAATCCTAATGCTATTTTAAAAATTAACAGTCAGGTTAGCGGTAAACTAAAACAACTAGCAATTCCAAAATTAGAAGTAAGCGGAATTGGTGCCACTACAATCGCAGCCAGCGGAACAATCTCTGGATTACCAGATGTAGACAAAGCCTACTTTGATTTAAATATTAAAGAAGTTAAAACTACTTCTAAAGACATTGCTTCGTTCACTCCTAAAGGTACAATTCCAGCAACTATACAATTGCCATCTCTATTGAATCTTAAAGGAACTTTTAAAGGAACAATCGCAAATTTTAATACTAATTTGGCTCTAGGAAGTTCGTACGGTGCTGCAAAAGTAAATGCTTTATTTGACCAAAGAGTTAAAAATAAAGAACGTTATGATGCGCAAGTGAGTTTTGCAAATTTCGATCTGGGAAAACTAATGCGTGATAAAACCATTGGGAAATTAAGTTTAAAAGCAAATGCTAAAGGAACCGGATTAGACCCAAAAACAGCCAAAGCTACTGTGCAAGGAACGTTGTTGAGTTTAGACTACAACAAATACAAATACCAAAATTTAGCTTTAAAAGGAGCAATCAATAATGGGCTTTTTGATATTGCAGCCGATATGGAAAATCCAAATCTGACTTTTGATTTAATTAGTAGTGGAAATTTTAAAGATAAATATCCAGCTGTAAAAGCACAACTAAATGTTGACATCGCCGATTTAGAAAAATTAAACCTTCATGCCGGTCCTTTAAAAATAAGAGGAGCAATAGATGCAGATATTAAATCCGCTGATTTAGATTACTTAAATGGGAAGATTAACATTGTGAATTTGACTATTGCCGATGCAAAACAGCAAATCGTCTCAGACTCTATTAGTTTAATTGCTATTGCTAAACCAGATACTACTGCTATTGTTGTAAAATCGCCGTTCCTAAACGCAGCAATCAGAGGAAAATACAAATTATCTAAAATTGCTACTGCTTTACAAAATTCATTAGCGACATATTATGATACCGATCCTGCTAAGAAAAAAGCGGTGAGCGAACCACAGAATTTTGATTTCAAAATGAAAATTCAAAACAGTCCTATTATTTCACAAGTACTTCCAGAAATTAAAAGTATGGAACCAATTTTGTTATCAGGTAGATACAATACCGTTAACGACACTATCGTAATAAATGGACAAATACCTAAATTAGTTTACGGCAAAAACACAATCACTAATGCTGTACTTGCTGTGAAAACAGAAGAGAAAGCTCTAGATTATTCTTTTATTGTTGATGATATTCAAAACGATCAATTTCAATTACCGTATACTGCAATTACAGGACAATTAAAAGATAATGTTGCCGCATATAACTTACAATTAAAAGATTTAAAAGATGTAGAACGTTATGCGATTTCTGGAACTTTAAAATCTGGTGATGGTAGCAGTGAAGTGCATTTAAATCCTGAAAATCTAGTTTTAAATTATGAGCCTTGGCAAGTTGCTGCAGAAAATCTACTTCGTTTTGGAACAAATGGAATTTATGCTAACAAATTCGAACTAAGTAAATCAGGAAGCAGCATTTTAGTGCAATCTGAATCTGAAAAAGCAAACGCTCCCTTAAATGTTAATTTCAAAGATTTCAAAATTGAAACTATCAGTAGTATTGTTGAAAAGAGCGATTTGCAAATTAGCGGAAATATCAATGGTGACGCAAACATTAAAAATTTAAAAGGCGATCCTAACTTTACTTCTGACTTGAACATTGCAGATTTTGCTTTTAAGAAAGACACCGTAGGAACAATCGAAATCCACGTTGATAATAACATCGCAAATACTTACACTGCTAAAGTTGGAATTACAGGACAAGGAAACCAACTTGATTTAAATGGAACATACGGAGCGGTGGATTCAGAACTTAATATGAATCTAGATGTAGCTAAACTAAATTTAAAAAGTGTTCAAGGATTTACTCTTGGAAACTTGCAAGAAAGTACTGGTTTTATAGACGGTAAATTAAAGATTACTGGAAAAGCATCACAGCCGCAAATAATAGGGAATTTAAAATGCAACGATGTTGGTTTTAATGTAACACCTCTAAACGCAACGTTTAAAGAGTTGAATGATAATATTGCTTTTAATGCTCAAGGAATTAGATTTGATCAATTTACAATTAAAGATGAGCAGGACAATGACATGATTATAGATGGAACAATCACTACCGATGATTTGACTAATCCTGGATTTGACTTAACATTAGTTGCTGAGAATTTTAAAGCTGTAAACTCTAAACCACAGGACAATGATTTGTATTATGGTGAAATGTATTTAAATAACGATCTTAGAATAAAAGGAGATTTAAATAACCCTACAATTGATGGTACTATAAAAGTAAATGCCGATACTAAGTTTGCTATTGTATTACCACAATCTGACCCATCCATTGCAGATCGTGAAGGAATTGTAGAATTTATTGATCAAGATAATCCACCACTAATTACCAAAATCGCTGTTGACGAGTCATTAAGTAAAACAGAAATTACAGGGATGAACGCTTCTGTAAATATTGTGGTAGATAAAGATGCTGAACTATCAATTATCATTGACAAAGCAAATGGTGATTTCTTGAAATTAAAAGGAGAAGCCGAGTTAACTGGAGGAATTGATCCTTCAGGTAAAACTTCACTTACGGGACGTTATGAACTGAATGAAGGTGCTTATGAAATGAACTTCAATTTAATCAAGAGAAAATTCGAAATTAAAGAAGGAAGTTATATTTTATGGACAGGCGAACCAACATCTGCTGATATTAATATTACTGCTGTTTATAAAAATGAGGCTGCTCCTATTGACTTAGTTGACGACCAATTAGGAAGCACTTCATCTGATATTAGAAACACATATAAGCAGAAAATTCCGTTTGAAACTGAACTGATAATGAACGGTGAGTTAATGAAACCAACTATTACATTTGATATCGTTTTACCTGATGGAAACAATAGTGTTTCAACAGAAATCATTAACACAACCCAAGCCAAATTATCACAGCTACGCCAGCAGCCTGATGAATTGAACAAGCAAGTTTTTGCGCTTTTATTATTGAATCGTTTTATTGGTGAAAACCCATTCTCTAGTGAAGCAGGCGGAACTTCAGTTTCGTCTTTAGCAAGAGAAAGTGCTAGTAAAATTTTGTCACAACAGTTGAATAATTTAGCAGGTGACTTGATCAATGGAGTCGAATTAAATTTCGATCTAAACTCTACTGAAGATTATACTACAGGTCAATTAGAAAATAAAACTGATTTAAGTGTAGGTGTTTCTAAGAAACTTTTAAATGACCGTTTGAAGGTAACTGTGGGTAGTAGTTTTGGATTAGAAGGACCGCAGCAAACTAATGAGGAAACTAACAATATTGCTGGTGATGTGAGTATCGAATACCAATTATCTAAAGATGGTCGATACAAATTAAAAGCATACCGTATCAACAAATACCAAGTAGCTTTACAAGGTCAAGTGGTAGAAACGGGAGTGTCATTTGTATTAACAATTGACTACAATAAATTTAGAGAGCTGTTTCATTCGAAAAAAACAAACGAAAAAGAAGCTAAGAAATAATACGTTATAATGAAGATGATAAAGAGTAGACATAATTTAAGCTATTGCCTATTTACCGCAGTGTTAATTGCAGGTTGTTCTGGTACACGTAACTTGCCTGAAGGCGATCTTTTATACACTGGCGGATCTGTAGATGTGGTAAGTGAATCAACACCCAAGAAAGAACGCAAAGCATTAGAAGCTGCATTAGAACCATTATTACGTCCTAAACCAAATGCTTCTTTTTTAGGGATGCGTCCTAAATTATTCTTTTATAATTTGGCGGGAGAGCCTACAAAAGATAAAGGTTTTAGATATTGGCTTCGAAATAAAGTGGGTGAACCACCGGTACTGTATAGTGAAGTAGACCTAGAATATAATAAAAAAGTACTTCAAAATTATGCTGAGAATAATGGTTATTTCAATACAACTTCTGTAGCAGATTCTACTAGAAGTGGTAAAAAAGCAACTGCTGAATATACGTTAGATCCTAAAAGATTGTATACCATTAGAGACGTAAAATTTCCTGCAGATTCTACATTATTAGGAACAGCAGTGAATAAGGTGAGAAGAGGTTCGGTGCTAAAAAAAGAGGCGGGATACAGTTTAGACAATATAAAATTAGAGCGTGGCAGAATTGACACGCGTCTTAAAGAAAAGGGGTTCTATTACTTTAACGAAGATTATTTGCTAGTTCAAGTAGATAGCACGGTAGCGGATCATAAAGTAGATTTGATTGTAAAAATTAAAAACGAAACACCAGATCTTGCCAAAAACCAATACAAAATTAATAAAATAGTTGTGTATCCTAATTTTAAATTATCAAAAGATAGTGCTGCTGTAGTTGATGAAGAAAAATTAGAATACAATGACTTCACCATTATTGATAAAGAAGATTTATTCAAACCAAGGATTTTTGACCGCACCTTATACTTTAAAAAAGATGATTTATACAATAGAACTAACCACAATTTATCGCTAAATCGCTTAGTGAATTTGGGTACATTCAAATTTGTGAAAAATCAATTTAAAGTTTCAGACACTGTTGGAAATTATTTAGATGCATATTACTATTTGACTCCGTTACCTAAAAAATCTATTAGAGCGGAATTATTAGCTAAAACCAACTCAGCAAATTATACCGGAACAGAGTTAAACTTAAACTGGAGTAATCGTAACTTATGGAAAGGTGCTGAGCAATTAACAATATCGGCTTTTGGAGGTGTTGAAGTACAAGTATCCGGACAAAATAATGGCTTTAACGTTTATCGCTTTGGTACCGAAGCAAACTTGATATGGCCTAGAATAATTTCTCCGTTCAAATTTGAATCTTCAAGTGGCTTTGTTCCAAAAACTAAAGCAACCTTAGGATATGAATTCCAAAATAGAACCAAACTATACTCTTTACAAACCTTAAAAGGATCTTTTGGATACTTGTGGAAAGAAAACGAACGCAAAGAACACTTGTTCAATTTAACGGAAATCACCTATGCGAGCCCGCGAAATGTAACCCCTTTATATCAAGCGCAAATAGACTCAACTGCTTCATTAGGTCGTGTAATCGAGAAGCAATTAATTTTTGGTCCTACCTACTCTTACACATACACCAATACAATGGAGAAAAGAAAAAAGAATACTTTTTACTATAAAGGAAGTATTGATTTATCAGGGAACATTACCGGTTTACTATCGGGTGCTAATATTAAAAAAGGAGATACTATTAAAGTTTTTGATGTCCCTTTTAGCCAATTTATCAAAATAGAAAATGAGTTCAGACATTATTTAAAATTAGGACCTGATTCCCAACTCGCGAGTAGAGTGATTGTAGGGGCTGGTTTCGCTTATGGTAACTCAGACGAAATGCCTTTTATCAAGCAGTTCTTTAATGGAGGTACAAATAGTATTCGTGCTTTTAGAGCGAGATCCCTAGGTCCTGGTACTTATGATGGATCTACAAATAATAATACTTTTTTACCAGACCAGTCTGGAGATATTAAATTCGAATTCAGCACAGAATATCGTGCAAAAATATACGGCTTAGTAAAAGGGGCAGTTTTCTTAGACGCTGGTAATATTTGGTTACTAAAAGAAGATCCAGAAAAACCTGGTGCGAAATTCTCAAAAGATTTCATGAATGAACTGGCTGTGGGTGTAGGTGCCGGCTTGCGATTTGATTTTTCATTCCTAGTTTTAAGAACAGACCTTGCCTTCCCTATTCGCAAACCCTATCTAGCTGATGGAGAGCGCTGGGTTCTAGATAAAATTAGTTTAGGTAACAGCGGATGGCGAAGTGATAATTTGGTTTTTAACTTAGCAATTGGCTATCCATTTTAATTAATTTGAAATAAATTCCCCATTATTTTTATGTAATAAAGAAAATGCACCCCTAGTTCGCATTGTGAAATAATCATTGAAAGTGAGGATTCTCGAATTAAAATTTCACATTTATAAATTTTAGACTGCGTTCGTTGCTAAATTCAATTATATTTGTCCAAAAAAACAAGCTAACTATGGAAGAATGCATTTCGGTTTTTGACATGCTTAAAATTGGTGTTGGTCCTTCAAGTTCACATACTTTAGGTCCTTGGCGCGCAGGAGAACGCTTTCTAGAAGAGCTTCGAGAAGAACAAATTCTTGAAAGCACTACTAGAGTAAAAGTGGATCTTTATGGTTCTTTATCACTAACAGGCAGAGGTCACGCAACTGATCTAGCCGTGATGCTAGGATTAAGCGGACAAGATCCTGAATATATTCCCGTAGAAAACATCGATGGTATTATCAAAACTATCGAAAAAACAAACACTTTACTTCTTGCAAATGAATATGCAATTTCCTTTCATATTCATGACGATATCGTTTTCAATAAAGACTTCTTAGCGTTTCATTCAAACGGTATGATGTTTACAGCTTACAATGCTGTGGGCGATGAATACACTGCAACCTACTATTCTATTGGTGGTGGTTTTGTGGTCAAAGAAGAGCGTACTAACGCAAAGGAAAAAATCAAAATCAAACATGCATTTCCCTACCTAGTAAACAACGCTGCTGAGCTACTTAACTTTTGCATTAGCGAAGAAAAAAGCATCTCAGAAATTGTGTACGAAAATGAGAAATCAATGCGCACCGAAGAAGTTATTGATCATGAATTAATGCGCATTTGGAACACCATGCTAGAATGCATGTATATTGGTTGTCACTCTGAAGGGATTTTACCTGGAGGATTAAACGTACGTAGACGTGCTTTTGACATGCACCAAGGGTTAATAGGCTTATCTAATTATTCAGACCCGCAATCGTGGTTAGAAGAAATTCGTAAAACTGAGGTAAAATTTCGCCAAATCTTAAAATGGGTTAGTTGCTTTGCCTTGTCAGTAAATGAGGTAAATGCCGCCTTAGGTAGAATTGTTACTGCTCCTACAAACGGTAGCGCAGGTGTTATTCCATCTGTTTTAATGTATTACTTGGTAATTGAGAATCATCAAGCAGGCCCTAAAGAAATCAAACAATTTTTACTTGTTGCCGGCGAAATAGGAAGCATCTTTAAAAAAGGTTCGACTATATCTGCAGCAATGGGCGGTTGCCAAGCCGAAATTGGAGTATCGTCAGCAATGGCAGCGGCTGCACTATGTGAGTTAATGGGTGGTAGTCCTGCTCAAGTTTTGATGGCTGCAGAAATCGCCATGGAACACCACTTAGGTCTTACTTGCGATCCTATAGGTGGTTTGGTCCAAATTCCTTGTATTGAACGCAATACCATGGGTGCAATAAAGGCAATCAACGCAGCAGAATTAGCCCTTTCTACAGATGCTAAAAATGCAAAAGTACCTTTAGATAAAGTGGTAAGTACCATGTGGGAAACTGCCAAAGACATGAATAATAAATACAAAGAAACTTCAGAAGGAGGATTAGCAATTGCTGTTAATATGGCCGATTGTTAAACTACTATTTCTTATAAATTCTAACCTACTATTGGCTGCTTGAAACAGTTTTGTAGTAGGTTTTTTATTTTAAGTACGTTTCGTTTTTTGGGCGTGCCGCAGCTTTCATTGCATTTCAGCTTCGTCAGGCTCTTCGTTACAATCTTTTTTTTCGTTGCACTCCATAAAAGGATTTCCACTTCAATCCTTCACGCGAATTTCCATAAATTAAGACCAGCAGTATTTTTTTTTAGATTTTGTGTAAGCTTTAGTCAATGTAAAATGTTTCAAAATCAACTGTCCCACTTTCTATGCTAATTTGCTATATGCCAATCATATTTTTCATAACTTCGTTGGTATATAAAAGTTCTATTTATTTATAAATTAGCACTATTTAAATGTAATTAAAAACTAAAACTATAAAAATGCAGAGTAAAACCACGTATTTAATTGTAAGACTAGGAATAGGTTTAAGCATGTTCGGACATGGACTGGTTCGCTTACCCAAACTTGAAGCGTTTAGTAACGGAATGGTGAAAATGTTTGCCAACTCTATACTGCCAGAATTTTTGACAGTTCCTTTCACGTATGCAATTCCCATTGTAGAGTTCACCTTCGGTTTAATGATTGTACTTGGTCTTTTTACAAGAACCGCTGCAATTGTGCTTTCTGCGTTGTTGATTTCACTGATATTTGGTTGCACATTAATTGAGAATTGGGACGCTATTACTTCTCAGTTAGTACACCTTGCATTCGTTGCTTACTTGGTCAATTATGTAAAAGACAATAGTTATGCTGTAGATACTTTAATGGGTAAAAGCAACTAAGATTCAACATAATACATGATTTTTTTAAAAAAATTTATCGAAAATATATTGAATCAATAGCATTAAGAAAAGCTAAGTCTCAGCTTCTGTACTTAAACCAGTTAGCATTTTGAAAACTATACTCAGCTACATTTTAAATAAATAGAGGATAGCCTCATAGGCCTCAAAAACTTGCTTATAGGCATTTGATTCCTTATATTAGTGTTTTCGAACAAAATTAATAGTAAACTAAAAGTAAAAGATGAATTTTGACATAGATAAAATGACTGATCTATTGAACGAGAAGTTGGTAAATTGGGGGGAAATGATAATTAAGTTACTTCCTAATATTGTGATTGCAGCGATAGTGCTAGTTATTGGACTTTACATTGCCAAATTTGTGAGAAGAATTACATTAAAATTAGTCTCAAAAATATCAAGTAACGTTACTTTAAACAACCTTTTTAGCTCTGTCGTTTATTTTGCTTTTATCGGTATTATTCTCTTTACTGTTTTGAGTATTTTGAATTTAGATAAGGCAGTTACTTCAATATTAGCCGGTGCAGGTATTTTAGGATTGGCCTTGGCGTTTGCATTTCAAGATATTGCAGCAAACTTCATGTCGGGGATTTTCATTTCTTTTAGGAAACCTTTAAAAGTGGGCGATATTGTCCAAATCAAAGATTACATGGGTAAAGTAAAAATGATTAATTTACGTGATACTGTCATCGAGACATTTCAAGGTAAAACGGTTATTATACCAAACAAAGAAGTGTTCCAAAATCCAATCGAAAACTATACAATTCTTCAAAAACGTAGATTTGATCTAAGCGTAGGAGTTTCTTATGGTGATGATCTTGAAAAAGTACGCGAAATTACTTTTAATGCAGTAAAAGATATTGAAGATCTCTCGCAAGAAGACGAAGTAAGCGTATTCTTTATGGAATTTGGAGATAGTTCAATTAATTTATCTGTCAGAATGTGGGTAAATACTCCAGAGCAAGCTATCTACAATAAAGTGAGAAGCCAAGCAATTTTAAATATTAAAAAAGCGTATGACGCTAACGATATCATGATTCCGTTCCCAATTAGAACATTAGATTTCGGGATTAAAGGAGGAACAACACTTACTGAAACACCTATTCATATGGCAACTGCTAATCCTGCTGAATAAAAGATAAAACGACTTCATGTGAGTTGTCTCAAAGACTAGCCTAAACAATCCATTTAAGAATTGATTGTTTAGGCTTTTTTATTATTAATAATTAAGATAACGTATAAATGTAATTGAGTTTTTAGAATGCTCATTTCTTAACAAAATCCTATTTTTTAAGACTAACTTTTGAGCCCCTATCTATTTTTTGTATTTTCGTTTTTACGAGCAATATTAGGATCTCCCTAAGGAAACTAATATGTCAATTCACGTAAATAAGATAATTACTCTAAATAATCAATAACAGATAACCATCATGAAAAGAAATTGCTACCTCATAATAAGTATCTGTTTTATTGCACTTTCTGCTGCATTAGGACCAATCCTAACTGCAATCTCAAATACACTTGATATTGACACCTCTTTTCTCGCTTCACAACAGCATAACTTTATAATCGCTAGTTTGTCTTGTTTATTGATTATCGTGCTGCGTCGTATGAAACAGAATATATTGAAAAGGCACGATATTACGGTTGAAGACAACTTACGCTCTAGAAAATTACATACGCAAATCAACCTTCTTGAGAAAGTGGTCATTTTTGTAATTGTATTAATTACTGTTGCTAGTATTTTGTTATCCTTTGATGGCATAAGACAAATAGGAATAGGAATATTTGCATCAGCGGGAGTGGCAGGAATAATTATTGGTTTGTCTGCT
Source organism: Flavobacterium frigidarium DSM 17623 (assembly GCF_000425505.1). Lineage (GTDB taxonomy): Bacteria > Bacteroidota > Bacteroidia > Flavobacteriales > Flavobacteriaceae > Flavobacterium > Flavobacterium frigidarium. The sequence continues at coordinate 227,450 of NZ_AUDO01000004.1, forward strand.
CAAAAGGTGGTAGGTGCCTTATTAGCGGGAATTCAAATTGCCATTACGCAACCCTTCCGAATTGATGATGCGGTATTAGTAGAAAATGAATGGGGCTGGATTGAAGAAATTAATTTGACTTATGTAGTAGTCAGAATATGGGATAAAAGACGATTAGTACTACCGTCTACTTATTTCCTTGAAAAACCATTTCAAAACTGGACGAGGACAAATGCTGATATTATTGGAACCGTATTTTTATATACCGATTATACTATTGATTTTGAAGAATTGCGTACAGAACTCACAAGACAATTAAATCAGACTCCGCTTTGGGATAAAAATGTAAACGTACTCCAAGTAACCGACTCAAAGGAAACTACAATCGAAATTAGAATCTTAGTAAGTGCAAAGAACTCCCCTACTTCATGGGATTTGCGCGTTTACATTAGAGAAAAAATGATCAGTTTTATACAAGCTAATTATCCACACAGCTTACCTAAAACAAGAATTACGTTAAGTCAGGAAAACACTTTTGTACCTCAATAACAGAAGCCTTGACACGGATTAACATAATTTTATATTTCGAACTCTAAAAAATTACTTATTTTAGATAAAACTAAAATTTAAAGCTGTTTTCTTACGTCTGTTTATTTAACAGGAGATGAATTCATGATTCCCTTCAAGAGATGTTATTAAATAGAACTAAAGCTTAGATAAGTATATAAGTTAAAACCATTTTTGAATTACAACCATTCCCCATGATAGAAGAAAACAACTCCCCAAAAACCGATCAAGAAAACACAGCCAACTTTCAAAAGAAAGTTTGGATTACTGCTGGAATCGTAAGCTTTACATTAATTACACTACTGGTTTTAAAAACCACTTTCAACGTTTTTTTATTGATTTTAGCGGGAACATTGATTGCAATTTTCTTTAGAGGAGTTAGTAGTTTTATTGAAAGAAAGACCGGCTGGAAAGAAAACATTGCTGTCTTAATTTCGATTTTCGGAACGCTATTAATCGCCGCAGGTTTATTCTATTTAATCGGGGCCAAAGTGCAAACACAAATCGGGGACTTGATAGACACTTTGCCCAAGACAATTGAAAATGTAAAAGATAGAATGAACAGTAGCACTGTGGGAAGTAAGGTAATCGATAACATGTCTTCACCTGACTCTACTGAAAAAGTGCAGGGTTTTGCAGGTCAGTTTTTCCAATCTACTTTTGGCGTTTTTGGTGATTTGTATGTGATACTTTTTATAGCAATATTTTTCACCATAGCTCCGCAAACGTACACCGAGGGAATGATCCAACTCGTACCTAAAAGAGGACAGGACAAAGCGAGACAGATTATGGGAAAATTAAATAAGCAATTGCGCAATTGGTTAAAGGGAAAACTCTTCTCTATGTTTGTCGTTTTCATTCTTACAGCAATTGGTTTAGCTGCCATAGGGATGCCATTGTGGTTGGTTTTAGCCTTACTTGCTGGACTAATTAGCTTCATACCTAACTTTGGTCCAATCATCGCTTTAATCCCAGCTGTTTTAGTGGCTTTACTGCAAAGTCCGCAAACTGCTTTACTTGTAGCAGGATTATACATGTTGATTCAATTTGTTGAAAGTAATTTTATAACGACTTTAGTACAACAAAAATTAATCAATATGCCGCCTGCTTTAATAATAATTGCGCAACTCTTAATGGGAGCGCTCACAGGTGGTTGGGGACTGGTTTTAGCAACACCCGTTACTGTGATCGTTATTGTGCTAGTTCAAGAACTTTATATTAATGAGAGAGCTTCAAATTCTAGTTCGCAAAATTAACGCCTTTTTAATCCAAAATAACATGAAAAGCAAAGCCCTAATTTTATTTTTAAGCAGCACTATTTTATTTTCTTGTAACCAGCGTACTGTAAAGAAAGATGAAAATGTAAATGGAGAAAATCCTACAGTCAGTACAAGTCCTATAGAAAAAGAAGTAATCAAAAATACTGATAGTACCACTGTTGTGAATATAAAAGATAGTATTAAAGCCAACCACCACTATATCTGCTACACTTTCGATAATAATAAAGACAAGAGAATTTGGATCGAATTCACCGAAGACGGAAAAGCTACTAGGCTTAAATATCAAGGTCAAAAAAATGCTATAGACTTGGATTTTCAAGACGAAGACAGCAGCCAAAACGGTTCCTACCCTACAACTGTGTCAACGTATAAGGAAATGATTAACGGTAAAATAAATGGTGTGTACACACTCACTCATGGCGGAGTTTGGGATTATGTAAGTTATAAAAACGCAACTTCTAGTAAAGAGTTCAGTTTTACTATTGACCACGAAGCAGATCCTTATGGAAAAACGCCTTGCTTTTAAGAGCAAAAATTTTTTACAGTATAATTACATTCGGGAAATTTAAGAACCAAGTCATTACTAATGATTACCTAAATAATTAATTTAATAAAGTATTAAATTGATTTCTCTATTCTATTTCGATAGTACTATATCCTGCAGCGGTTCTTACTAATTTAATTTTTGAACCAATTCTATCTTTTAACTCACCAACATGGGAGATAATCCCAATTGACTTGTTGCTTTCATGTTGCATATTTTCTAATATACTAATCGCTTGGTCGAGAGATTCAGGGTCTAATGAACCGAATCCTTCGTCAATAAACAACGACTCAATAGAGACATTTCGAGCTGCTAAGTCCGATAGTCCAAAAGCTAAAGCTAAACTCAATTTAAACGTCTCTCCTCCTGACAACGAACTTACCGAACGCTTTGTATTCCCCATGTACGTGTCAATAACACGCAAGCCGTCATAATCGCTTGAGCTATCTAATAAATAACGATCTGAGAATCCTATTAACCTTTGATTTCCATATTCTAACAATTGTTTCAAAGTCAAATCTTGAACAAAATTTGAGAACTTCTTACCATTTGCATCACCAATTAATGCATTCATTTGCTCCCACAATGCAGACTCTTTTTGTAAAGCATCTAACATTACTTGACTCTCTTTCAACTTCTCCTTATTCAAATTATTCAAAGTGATTTTATTGTCTTGCTCCCAGATGTGTTTTTTAGTTGCTTCAATTTCGACTGAAATTTTGTTTAGCTCAACTAACAATTCATCCAAAGTTTCAGATGTATCATCTAACTTTTGCTCTTCATTTAAAGCTTTTTCAATAGCGTCTTTGTTAGATTTTAATTTAATCTCATGCTCAGTCAGTCCTTGGAGATTGGCACGCAATTGCGCAGCTTCGTTTTCATCAACAATCTTAGATCTTAGCTCCTCAACAGTAGCGATTCCTCTTTCTTCTAGCTGATGAATTAAAACTACTTGAATTTTAGCTTGCTCTACAGTGAACTCCTTAAGACTCTCTAAAGAAACGGCTAATTGCTCCTGCAAATTTTTTAAAGTGGAACTACAAGCACTAAAACCATTGCTCAACTTACTTACTTCAGCAGTAATATCTTTACGATCATAAACCTTTGCTAAGTCAGCTTTTGCCAAGCTGTAATCCCTTTTATAAACCAAATAGTCTACAAATAAGTTATTTAAGTTTTCTAAAACCTTTTTAGCTTTGATGAAATTCTCTAATTGGTCTAACTCAGCCACTTCCTTACTAAGAGCAAGAGTATTTTGCTCCCAAATTTGCAATGCTTCATTTGCTTTCCATGATAATTTAGCACATCCCTCCTCGATTTTCAGTTCAAGCGTTTGAAAATCAATCAATTTAAGCTGTAAGCTTTGCTGATCTTTGTTAGTACTCTCAATAACATTCTCACATTTAAATTTATTTTCGAGCACGACTTTTTGAAGTACTTCCAATTTAGAAGTAAGCTCTTTATAATTTTCTTCTAAAGTTTTAACCAAGATCTGAGAAGCTTCTTCAGCAAAAGGATGTTTTTCTGAACCACATAAAGGACAAGGTTGACCATCTTTTAAGTCATGTCGGTGGTCGTCTAAACTTTTGCGTTGCTGCCACAACTCAAACTCCCCTTTAACTTTTTCTACTTTGGGAACAAGTGCTTCGATAAAAGATTGCTGCTCTTTTTGCTGTGTTGTAAGTGCAATGATCTCCTTTTCTTGACTTTCTATTTTAACTTTCAAATCAACTATAGCCTTGCGTCGCTCATCAAATAATTTTTTATCTCCAACTAATGCATTAGCAATAATAATTCTCTTAGTCAAAATATCCTTCTCATTTCGAACAGCGTCAATACTACTAATCGCTTTTTGCTGGATAAGGGCATCAATTTTTGAAAGTTCTTTGCTAATTTGTTCCTCTAGGGTTTCATTAACAGTTAATATTATTCCGTAGCTCTTAAGTTCTGCGTTTCTATCTTGAATTCGCTGCGACTCCTGCTGTGCTTTAGCATAGCAATCTTTTTCCTTTTGCTCTAAATCTAATACTTGTGACCTAAAGCTATTTACTTCCACTTCAAATTGTAGTGGATCGATTTCTCGTTTCAATAATTCGTTTGCAAGGACAACTAAGTTATTTTTAACGGTAATCTGGTCTGCTACTTTGCTGTTAGAGCTAGCGATTTGCTCCTCTACTGCAACAATCGTTTTTTGAGTTTGCATTAAAACTAGCATTTGATCCTTAAATACTACGAGTTCGTTGTGAACTGCAAGTTGCTTCTCTTGCGGTAAAAAAGCTTCTTTACGTTTAAGAAAATCTAACCACTTTGCAGCATTATTCTGTTGCAATTTGAGATTTTTCAGAATACTTTCTTTTAAAATTTTCTTTTTCGAAAGCGTATCATGCTCTACTTCTTTTAATTTTAAAAGCGGTTTTCGAGTATCAATATCAACTTGAATTTCCTTCACTACTTCGGGGTCTAATAAAACAGTCTCCCCCATTTTTATCTTCTGCGTTTTTACAGCTTCATCAGTTCCTTTGTATCTATAAAAAACAGCACGTCCAATTTTTCGATAAATTGAAGAACCTGTAATTTCCTCTAATAAAGCATTTCGATCATCCTTTTTTGCCAAAAGCAATTTCGAAAATTGTCCTTGAGCTAGAATCATCGATTGCACAAACTGATTGTAATTTAGACCAATGATGCGCTCGTTCTCGCTAACCACTTCTTGAACAGTAGAAACAAGAATTTTTCCAGTATCAAGATTAACGAGCTCCTGTTTTCTCTTATCTAACGTACCCGTTCTCGTGCGACGTATTGACCATGAAGACAAATATTTGACACCTCTTACTTCATAAATTACTTCAGCATAGCAATCACTTGCATTCTTAGTTAAAATCACACCTTCATTTTCAATAACCGACTCTGTGATGGCTTTATCAATCCTTGGAATTTTATTGTATAGTGCCAATGTAATCACATCTAATAAAGTCGATTTCCCAGTTCCTGTAGCGCCCGTAATTACAAATAAGCCTGCTTCACCCAGAATTCCGTTTTCGAAATCAATAGTATGCACACCTTTTAAAGCATGTATGTTTTCAAATTTTATTTTACAAATTTTCATGTATAGTTGGAGTTGTGAGCCGTTATTCTATTACCTCTGTAGTTTCTAATCCTTCTAAAATTTCCTTAAAAGCATGAATTAATTCCTCACTATTAGAGATCGATTCGTCTTGCTGCAGCCTCTTTTGAAATAACTGCACTGCCGAAAAATCTTTAATATCTTCCCCTTTTGAAAGCAATTTTGAAGTCCCAATTACTGCATTTTTAAACTGAATACTTCCTTTAAGAATTTGGAGTTTGTTATCTACTTCTGCTGTCAACAAATTTTCTAAAGCTTTCACATGGGCAATATTCTCGTTTTCTTCTTTGATAATAATTTCAGCTAAATCAGTCAGTTGTGAGTTGGACTCGTACGAATTAATCTTAGCCTCAACCTCTTCAATAGTTCCCTTGAAAGTAACCAACTTTCTAAATTTGGGGATTGCTACTGTTTCAAACTCGACTTTATCTCCTGTCACTGTAAGCAAAACAACTTCTTTAATATCTTTCTTTTCACTAAAGCTGAGTGCAATTGGTGATCCGCTGTATCTAACAGACGGTTTAGAAACCATTTGAGGTCGGTGAATATGACCCAAAGCAACATAATGTGGTTCGTCACCAAAAACCGCTGAAACCACTGATGCTTGATTCCCTATTTGGATCTCACGCTCACTATCAGATATTGAAGCTCCTTGTGCGAATAAATGCGCCATTACAATATATGCGGTTGTGCCATAGTGTGCATTATAATAGTCATTAACACTTTTAAAATAGGCAGCGATTCCTTCTTTTATTAATTCGATTTTATCACTATACGACTCACCCGGAGCTGCATTTCTAATATCGCGATCCCTTAAAAAAGGCACCGCAGCTATAACCACTTTTTCACCGTGAGCATTTACCTCGACAAATAAATCTTTTATATTTTCAGGAATGCCTCCTACTACTTTTATATCCAGTATTTGTAATAATTCTTTAGGAGCATTGATAACATGAGCCGAGTCATGATTCCCTCCCGTAATAATTACTTTACACTTTAAAGGAATTAATCGTTTTAAAAATTTATAATATTGTGTCATTGCCGCCTGTGAAGGATTAGCTTGATCAAAAAGATCACCTGACATTAATAACACATCAATATTTTGTTCTTGTATACAAAGCAGCAACCAATCAAAAAAAAGTTCCATATCTGGAGCCATGTCAATTTTATGCAATTGTTTCCCGATATGCCAGTCTGCAGTGTGAAGAATTTTAATACTCATATATTTTATGCTTTTAACTCAAGAAGTAATTTGTAGGGCGCTTTTTAATTTGCAATGTATTGGACTTAAATGACCATTACAAAACAAATCGGCTTATTACAAAATTAAGTTTAATATATTTAAAAAGCCCTAGAATCTATAGCTAAAAAAAGCTACCTCCTACATGAATTATCACATAGAAGGCAGCTTCCTTATTCAAATAAAATCAGAATCTAAATTCTTTCTATCTTCTTATTTTAGTTCCAAAACATAGTTTGCAAAATACTTTTGGCTGTCTGTAATTCTCGTTTTAATTTTGAATCTTGTGTCGCTCAATATAGTATTTAAGATTTCGTCATTGTATTTTCGAGAAATTTCCATTAATATTTTCTCATTTTTCTCAAATTGAAATGACTTGTTAAGTTTGCCAATGTAAACACTTTGTTTGACCGTACTTACAAGGTAACTTTTAGCTATTCCGTCGCTTTCCTTATATTCTGGACGGTGCTCAAAACTACCCAAATCAAAATTTGCATCGAGATCATGGTTGATTCTTGTAAGCAAGTTTAAATTGAAAGCAGCCGTGATTCCTTGACTGTCGTCATAAGCAGGCAAAACTATAGCCGCGTCTTTGATTAAATCCACACCTAGAAAAACTTTATCATTTTCTTGCAGGCTATTACTTAATTTAGAAATAAAATCGGCAGCAATATCGTCATCCATGTTCCCGATATTCGAACCTAGAAATAAAATCACCTTTGGTTTTTTATTTTCTTTTAACGACTGTAGTACTTCAAAGTAGTCACCTTGTTTAGTTTGAATAGAAACGTCTGGCAATTTTTCATTTAAGTCACTTTCTAAACTATCTAATGCATTTTGAGAAATATCGACAGGCATATAATCAAAATTATAATTGCCATCATTAAGCTCTTTTAAGAGTTCTTTTGTTTTAAGACCGTCACCAGCACCAAGCTCAATTAGTTCAAAATAATAGTTAGGATCAAGTTTTAATGCGGCAATAATTTCTTGACTTTGATTCTTAAATATTTCGTGCTCTGCTCTAGTCACGTAGTATTCTGGCAGATGCATTATTTGTACAAAAAGCGCATCTCCTATTTTATCATAAAAGTATTTTGAAGGCAAGGTTTTTTCTTTATTCGAAAGCCCTAAATCAACATCATTCATCAGTTGATCACTCATAGTACTATTTGAGGTAGTTTTATTTAAGGTATTTGTTTCTTTCATCTTGTTAAGATATAAATTATTATATTTTTTTATGCTTAAGAATATCCTTAAGACTCATTAATTTGATTAGATACTGTTTTCTTAAAAACGATATTTTTAAAAAAGAAAAACACGATGTACCCATATAAAAAACTAAATGGCAATGCCATAATCACTAGTAAATTACTAATTCCGTTTAATAATTCTGTTGTTCCAATGGCTGTTAATCCCAAAGCTGTAGCTGTAATAATGAACCCCCAAATAAATTTGTGCCTTTTAGAAGGATTCTCATTTCCTTTATCGCTGAACATTCCTAACACAAATATTGCCGAATCGACTGAATTAATAATCGAAATTAATACTAATAAACCTGCAATAAAAAAAGTAACATGGTGCAGCGGAAAATGCTCTAAAAACACAAATAGCGAACTAAATACATTATCAAATTGACTTGCGTTACCATCAATTACAATATCAAAAGCAGCATTTGCAAATACTGAAAACCATAATACAGTTGCCATTGTTGGAATCAAAATAGTCGTAATTAAAAACTCTTTGATTGTGCGCCCTCTAGAGATTCTTGCAATAAATATTCCTGTAAAAGGTACCCATGCTAACCAAAAAGCCCAATAAAAAACGGTCCAATCTTTTGTAAAACTTTCTGATGTTTGATAGTCTCCAAAAGACAAACTCATTTCAAAAAAATGAAGGCAATAATTATAAAACGCGGATAAAGTTTGGTAACCAAAACTTTGAAAGTTTAGAAAATACGCGATAAACAACATTAAAATAATAGACATTGTAAAATCTAGATCGGCTAGAAATTTAATGATTCTGTTTAAGCCGGTTAACGCTGAGTATGTCGCTATAACTCCTATTGCTATAACCATTAACAATAAAAAATTAGTGCCGTAATCGACATCAAATGCATAATTTATTCCGTTTACTACTTGAGCTGTTCCTAATCCCAAAGAGGCAATCACGCCTGTAATTGTGATTAAGATAATAAACAAAATGGCTATAAATTTTAGCCATTTATTTTTTGCATAAGGAACAATCGCATCCAATAAGTTCGTGTTTTTTTTCACATACAAATTATATGCTACAATTAAACCGAACAAACTATATAGAGCCCATGGCGTAAAACCCCAATGAAAAAAGGTGTATTGCAAAGCCGTAATTTCACTAGCATTTGTCGCTATTGGACTATTTTTAAAATAGTACACAGGTTCTTGTACAGCTCTTAATAATAAGCCTGATCCCATTCCAGTGCTATATAATAAAGCCACCCAACTAAAATAAGAATAGGATGGTTTTTCATCGCCAAGCCTTTTATTTCGAATAGGTAAAATCAATATCACAACGGCAGCAAGAACAGCAATTAAGCCCACCCATAAATAATACGTGCTAAAAACTGATAGCAGATTTTGATTTAAGTCATTTAAAACTTCAGTTAAAAATTGCGGAGCCAACAAGCCCGTAAAAAAGAAAAAAACACCAAATAATGCCCCATAAAATAACAGGCTATTGGAACGAATTTGATCGAATAATTTTGGAATCAAAATCTGTTTATTTACTTAAAGGACTCACGTTTTCCAACATTGTTGGAATCAATTCTGTTACTGTAGGATGAATATGTACTCCATCTCTAAAAACAGTATACGGTTGTTTAGCATACATTAAATTAGTAAAACCATTAATGATTTCGTCTCCTCCTACGCCTAGAACACTAGCACCTAAAATAAGATTAGTTTTAGCATCAATAATAGCTTCCATAAAACCTTGGGTTTCTCCCTTTTCTTTAGCACGTGCAATTTTAGACATAGGTCTGCTTGCCACTAAGACCTCGTATCCCTTTTCAACAGCTTGTTTTTTAGTCATTCCTACTCTACCCAATGGGGGGTCGATAAACAATCCGTAGGTTGTAATACGATCACTTATTTTACGTTCCTCTTTATCTAAAAGGTACGCATCTACGATTTGGAAATCATTGTATGAAGTGTGTGTAAAGCCACCATGCCCATTGCAATCTCCTATTGCAAAAATCCCTTCAACATTTGTTCTACAAAAATCATCCACAGCCACCATACCTTTATCATCTACTTCAATAGTAGTATTTTCTAATTTTAAAGTATCCGTATTTGGTTGTCTGCCTATTGCTAGTAAAACGTGAGAAGCAATAATACTGTCTTGAGTATTATTCATCTTAACAGTAATCTCTGCACCACCTTGTGACATTGTAATATCCTTCGCATTTAGATTCACATTGATGTCTTCATTCTGCATAATTTTGGCGACAGCCTCACTAACATCCTCATCCTCTCTTTTAATCAAGCGATCACCACGCTCAAGAATAGTTACTTCACTCCCAAAACGCTTGAACATTTGACCAAATTCTAAACCAATATAACTACCACCCACAATTACTAAATGTTTTGGTATTGATGTCAATTCTAGTATGCTAATATTAGTTAGGTAATCAATACTCTTGTATTCCTCAGGCACTACTGCTCGGGCTCCTACATTTATAAATATTTGTTTTGCAGTAATTTTTTCTTCGTTAACCATTATCTCGTAATCAGACACAAAGTATGCCTCCGCACGGTACAATGTTATGTTCTCATTGTCATCAAAACTTTTTTCAATTCCGTTACGAGATGCGTGGACAAAGGTTTCTTTTCTAGCTTTTATTTTTTCTAAATTTGCTTTTGAACCAGCGGGAATTTCGATTCCTAAATCCTCTCCGTGATTACTATCCCACATTCTTCTGGCACTTGCTACATAAGCTTTTGTAGGAACGCAACCATTGTTAACACAAGTTCCGCCTACTAAACTCTTTTCGATAATAGCAACCTTTCCTTTTTTTGCTAGGCTAAATGCCAGAGGAGTCCCTGCTTGTCCTGTTCCTATAATTATATAATCAAACTCTTTCATACTCATAATTTAAATATATAATTATTGTTTTACAGCTACGTTTTTCCAAAAAGCAACGTATCCCTTTATTTCTTTTGCAGCATCTTTTGGTTCTTTATAAAACCATGCCGCATTTTCAGTTGTTTCTCCATCTACAGAAATCGTATAATACGATGCTTTGCCTTTCCAGGGGCAGGTTGTATGATGTGTTGTTTCTGTAAAATATTCTTTTTTTATACTGTCAATAGGAAAATACTGATTTCCTTCTACAACTACTGTTTGATCGCTTTCTGCAATCACGATATCATTGAATATTGCTTTCATAATGTGTTATTTTTTTATTTTACTAATCTAATTCCGTTATACTGCCAGCGCATGTTTGGGTGAAAAAAATTACGGTAGGTTTTTCTACCGTGCCCTACAGCTGTCGCTACAGAACCGCCTCTTAAAACCATCTGATTTACCATAAATTTTCCATTATACTCCCCCAGTGCACCGGGCGATTTGCTAAAATTAGGATAAGGAAGGTACGCGCTATGCGTCCATTCCCATAATTGCCCCCATTCAAACTTATCACTTGCAATTTCCCACTCAAATTCAGTAGGCAATCGCTGCCCTTTCCATTGGCTGTAGGCAAATGCTTCGTAAAAACTAAGATGCATTACTGGCAGAGTCAGATCTACTTTTTGTAATCCTTGTAAAGTGTAATTCCACCACTCCCCTTCTATTTTGTGCCAATAAAGTGGCGCTTGGATGTTGTTTTCATTAATCCAGCTCCAACCTTCATCATGCCAAAAATTAAAATCTTTGTACCCTCCAGCTTCAATAAATTCAAGATATTCTTTGCTAGAAACTAAATTATTCGAAATTTCGAAATCAGCAACATATACTTTGTGGTTTCCGAGTTCGTTATCAAAAGAAAAATTGGCTCCTTGATGACCAATGTCATAAACTCCAGAATCTACTTTTAAAAATTCAGTTGCTTGATTAATTGCTTTTGGCGTGAAGCCAGTTCTGTAGGTTGGAAAAGTAGGCTGATTTCCAAAAATATATTTAATATCGTAAACAAAAAGTTCTTGATGCTGCTGCTCGTGATTAATTCCAATTTCGATAATATCTAATACTTCCTTATCTAACTTGGTATTTAATAAATTAACCATAGCTTCAGTTACATATTTTCTATAAGAATAGACTTCTTGAACTGAAGGGCGCGTCATCAAACCTCGTACTGGGCGTAGCACACGTTTGCCTACATTGTTATAGTAGCTGTTGAATAAAAAAGAAAACTCTTCATTATAAGGGGTGTAATTGGGATCAAATTTTGTTAAAACAAACTCCTCCCAAAACCAAGTTACATGTGCAAGATGCCACTTAGGTGGTGACACAAATTCACTTGCTTGTACAGAATAATCTTCAATTAATAGTGGCTCACAAAGAATTTCGGATTGATTTCTGACTTCTAAAAAACGATTAATCATATATTTTAAATTCTTTATGGAATTAAGAATACGAAAGTTACTGATTATATTTTTTCTAGATTTATAATTCAATGGAGAATTATTACATAATTACAACCAAAATTTAAAATCAGAAATTAAATTAAAAACAGAGAATCAGGTTTTTAATAAAAAATATATCCAGATAACTGGCTGATAAAAAGAGCTTTGATTGCGCGTTATTTAAATATCGATGATAGCCTTAATAAGATGCCAATAAGACTTGCATCAAAATTTGATTTTTCTAAAAGGTCATAAAAAAAAACGCCTCCCAATAAAACGAGGCGTTTTACAAGTAAATTATAAAATAAATGCAGACATAATGCACTTATAGTTTGTATGACAGTGTGAACTATTTCGTGGAGTCTTTAGATAAACTAAAATAAATTACAACAATTTATAAAACTCAAAAAAAAATCCAAATAAAACCACCACGTAACTCCACGAAAAGCTCAACTGTTTTTGATAGGCTACCTTAAGTAGCTATTTTATTATTCTAAAGATTGAATTATACTTAAGCATTCTTTGATTACTGATTCAATTTTAACTAAATCATAATCTCCGTTTGCATCAGCTTTAATTAATTGGGAACCAATTCCAACGCAAGTTACCCCTGCTTTAAACCATTTGGTTAAATTTTCAACATTAGGAGACACTCCACCTGTTGGCATAATTGAGGTCCATGGTTGAGGCCCTTTAATTCCTTTGATAAATTCAGGTCCGTAAATATCACCAGGAAACAATTTAACGATTTCGCAACCTAACTCTTCAGCACGTGCAATCTCTGTTAATGTTCCACAGCCTGGAGACCATAAAACTTTACGGCGGTTACAAGCAATTGCAATATCTTCTCTTAATACTGGAGTCACAATAAAGTTTGCACCTAATTGCATGTATAAAGAAGCGCCTGCCACATCAGTAACTGAACCTACCCCAAGAATCATTCCTGGTAATTCAGCAATAGCATACTTGCTTAAAGCAGCAAATACTTCGTGAGCAAAGTCACCTCTACTAGTAAATTCTAATAAACGTGCTCCTCCATCGTAACAAGCTTTTAACACTTTTTTACTGATTTCGATATCATGATGATAGAACAACGGCACTAGTCCAGTTTCCTTCATCTTTAATGCAACTTCTATTCTGCTGTATTGAGCCATCTTGTATATTTTATCTTGATACTTTACCAGAGAAATCTCCAGCAAGTAACTTTTCTATTTCTTCAATTGTAATAAGGTTATAATCTCCTGCGATGGTATGTTTTAAACAACAAGCCGCCACAGCAAAATTTAACGCTCTTTGTTTGTTAACAGGTGTTTGAAGTAAACCGTAAATCAAACCACCCATAAATGCATCACCACTTCCTACACGATCTACTACAGGAGTAACATCTTGTACATCGGCATTGTACACTTTTTCGCCATCATACAATATTCCACCAATTCTTTGGTGAGAAGCACTAATTGAATAACGTAACGTTGTGACCGCAGTATTCAACTTTGGACATTTTTTAAATAATTCATCGTAAAGCGTTGGTAAAGACGCTTCATTGCTATAGTCTGGATTTACTTTATCCATACCTAACATAAAATAAGCAGTATCAATATCACCTAAAATGATATTGCTGTACTGCAACATTTCTGGCATCACATCTTTTGGTTCTTTACCGTAATTCCACAATTTAGAACGGTAATTTAAATCAGTAGAAATAGTAATCCCCATTTCATGCGCTACCTTAATTGCCTCAAAACAAGCATCAGCTGCGCTTTGAGATAATGCTGGAGTGATCCCACTCCAATGAAACCAAGTAGTCTCTTTTAATGCTTCTCTCCAATCTATTGTACCGGGAGTAATAGTGGCCATCGAACTACCTGCTCTGTCATAAATAACATTACTAGCACGAGTACCCGATCCAGTCTCTAAAAAATAAAGACCTAATCTCTCTCCTCCAAAAACAACGTTATGACAATCTACACCTAATTTACGCATCTCCTTTAATGCACTATTACCTAGTTCATTGTCAGGAAGTCTCGTAATAAATTCGGCTGCAACGCCATAATTTGCTAATGATACAGCCACATTAAACTCACCACCACCATAGGTAGCTTTATACGAATCCGCTTGAGAAAATCTCAAATGTCTTTCAGTAGAAAGGCGGAGCAAAATTTCACCAAAAGTGACTACTTTATTCATTGTTATATTCCTTATAAAGTTTTAAATAGTAAAAATTAAAACCCCATTATTATACTTTTAATCAAAAATACTAGAATTGCTAGTACGTTTAATCAATTATTAGATTCCTAATGCTTGACCACCACCAATTTGGATAGTTTCAGCAGTCATGAAAGAAGCATCTGTACTAGCTAAGAAAGATACAACTGAAGCAACTTCTTCTGGCTCACCTAATCTACCTAATAAAATACTGTTTTTCCATGTTGCAAAAACCTCTGGCTTAGTTGCTTTAATTTGTGCATGAAAAGGAGTGTCAATTGTTCCTGGAGAAACAGCGTTAACTCTAATTCCGTATTCTGCTAAATCTTTAGCTAAAGCTCTTGTAATTGCGTTAACTCCTGCCTTTGAAGTACCGTAAATTCCTGCTCCCGGTCCACCTGCATTCCATGCTGCATTTGAAGTATAGTTAATGATAGACGCATTCTCACCTTTCTTTAAAAAAGGAATTGCTGCTCTAGAAGCAAAAAATACCGAATCAAGGTTTAAAGCCATAACTGATCTGTAAAATTCAGTTGTCATTTCTTCAAATCTAGCTCTTCCACCTAATCCACCTGCATTATTTACAAGAACATCAATTTTCCCGTACTTCTCACCAATCTTAGTAATATTAGCTGTAACTTCTTCTTCATTTGTTACGTCAAAACCATAATACTCAGCAGTAATTCCATCAGCAGTTAACTCAGCTATTTTTGCTGCTCCTGCCTCTGCTTCAATACCATTTAATACAACTGTGTAACCATCTTTACCTAATCTTTTAGCTACTGCAAAACCTATACCACCTGTTGCACCTGTTATAATAGCAACTTTACCTTCTACTTTATTCATCTTTAATTAATTTAATATTTAAATTTTTGTTCTAATTTTTAATCGTTTTATTTCTCTACTTGTTCTATTTTTCTAATAAAAAAGAAAACTGAAACTATTGTTAATGGTGCTAACACCGCAATAATTATAAATGCGGGTGTATACGATACAGTTGTAATTTTAGGAATTAACCAGTTCATGACAATTACTGACAAAGCACCTATACTACCGGCTAATCCTGCAAGCGTACCTACAGATGGACCTTTGAATAAATCACTTGATAACGTTTGAAGATTACCTATGGCAAACTGGAAACCAAACAGCACTAAACTCACAATGTATATAAATGTCATTGGGCTATCTCCATCTACTAAAAATATAATTCCTAATAGTCCAAGAAAGATTAAAACACAACCTATAGTTATCGAAATTTTTCTAGCTGCATCGACAGTTTTCGTCTCAATTAATTTTCCACAGTACCATCCTCCAATAAGGCTTCCTGCCATACCTCCTAAATAGGATATCCAAATTGTTGAACCAATTTCTACAATACTAAATCCAAATTTAGAGTGCAAGTATAAAGGCATCCAACCCACAAATAACCACCAAATAGGTTCGATGAAAAAACTTGCAGTTAATACTCCCCAAGCTTCTCTATATTTTAATATGTTCAATACACTTAATCCTTTCTCATTAGATTTAGATACTGGACTCGCGTTACTACTTGATACGATTAAATTTAATTCCTCTTCAGTAATCCAAGGATGTTTGTCTGGAGTAGCTTTGTTAATAAACAACCATGGAATAACCCATAAAATACCAATTGCACCAATAATAATGTACGTTGATCTCCAACCAAAACTACCATATAAAAAAGCAATTAGAACGGGAGCAATTACACTTCCTAGTGAAGCACCAGCATTAAATATACCTTGAGCAATAGCACGTTGTTTTACGGGAAACCACTCTCCGTTACTTTTAACCGCTCCCGGCCAGTTCCCTGCTTCTCCTAACCCTAATAATCCTCTAAAAAGAGTTAGAGAGATTAATCCTCTAGCAAATGCATGAAATACAGATGCTACAGACCATAATACAATTGAAACTACAAACCCCAATCTAGTCCCTATAATATCATATAATTTTCCTGATAAGAATTTACCTGCTGCATAAGTAATCATGAAAATATTAAGCATAACAGCATAATCTGCTTCGTCCATACCTAAATCCTTACCCATTTCTGGCCACATGATTCCAAAAGCAGTTCTGTCAATATAATTAATAACAGTCGCGATGCAAATTAATGTAATAATCCACCATCTTAATCCTCTTACTTTCATTGTTAATTGTTTTTATTTAGGGTTCAAATTGCACTTAAAAAAAAGCACAACAAAACCTGCATCGCTATTCTGAGAACAGGACGGAATATTAATTTTTAAACTGTTTTGCTAATTTTAAAGAACTAAAAGTAGTAACTCAATACTTAAAATAATAACTAAGGCAACCGCGCAATTGCTTTAGTATTGTTTTATTTAAATATTATAGCAGTACTGATACAAAGCCTTAAAGTGTTCTTTCATTTTTTGTTTAGCTAACTGTGGATTTTGATCTTTAATTGCATTGTAAATATCTAAATGCTCTTGAATCCCTTTCACAGCTTGTCCTTCATCACATACATGATACTTTTCGAAATTTGTAATAATTTCTGGAGTGATGATTAGCATCAAGGTATTTATCGTACTATTTCCACTAGCTTTTGCAATAGCTAAGTGAAAAAGCAAATCTTCCTGAACTGCCTCCTCTCCATCTAGCACTTTGATACTGTATGCATCTAATGCCGCCTTCACAGCAACTAAATCTGACTCGGTTCTTCTAGTAGCTGCAAGTCTTACTGTTTTTAATTCGAGTAAAATTCTTGTTTCTACTAATGATCTAAAATCAGACTCTTCCAACTTTAAAATATCTTCAATAATACCATTCATCGCAATAACTCCTATGTTTGCTACAAAGGTTCCACTTTGCGGAATGGACTTTAAAATACCGTAAAATTCTAGTTTCTGTATCGCTTCACGAACAGAGTTTCTACTCACTTCAAATCGCTCTGACAACATTCTCTCCGAAGGTAATTTGTCGCCAGGCTCTAAATTTTTGAAATTCATATAATCCCTAATCTTAGCGATAATATTATTTACAACCTCTTTATTATCTTTTTTTGTTAACGCCTCTAAATTCATACTTCATATATTTAGTATAATCTGGTTAACCAGATTGGTTTGTTAAAAATATAAAAAATATCGATATAAAAAAACAAAACAACTTTTTTTTTAATCGATGTTAAACCGTTGTTAATGAGACACATCAAGACTGTAATACTTCACTTTTGCAAATGCACCTTCATCATTTGTTTGTAAATAGTTCCCAGCTTTGAAATAGTTCTCAAAAACACCCCATTTTTTTAGATCTGAAGAGCGATAAACAACTGACTCATTATTATTTAAAACTACTTCTAACCTACCTTTTGATACAATTACTTCTAAGGTAAATTTATCAAAATTCACCTTTTCTTTAAAATTGTAGCCTTTATCATCTTTCCACGCTTTTGTACTTAACATATCAGTCTCCGAAACCTTTTTGTCTTTTAAGACTTTAGTCTTTACACGAATTTTCCCGTTATCCCAATAAATTTTTAAAATAGGTGGTGCATTATTGTCATCTTCACCAATAAGGTCTTTTTGAGCATTACTCAAGCGACCGTGAATTTGCATGATGATTACCTTATGAAATTTCCCTTCCTTACTCTTCGAAACTTCACCCATTGCCAAAGTTCCTTTCATCCTACCACCTTGGCTAAATGTCCAATTAGGATCGTTTTTGCCGGGCACTAGTTGCTCTCTCAATTCTGAGCGAGAATAATGCGTATTTGTAGTTGTGACTCCTGAAGGATAGGCATAAAAAACAACCGCACCGTCTGGGTCATTATACATGTACTTATTAATACTTTCGTTTGTATTGTATCCTAATATTTCAGGATACCCTACCGAAGTGGGATTACCTTCAGGAATGGTAACTTTCCAATGCGTGAGGTCAAATGGCGCTTTGTCTTTTTTATCAGATGTTTGCGCCATACCAAAGCTAGAAATCAACAGTGACCCTACAGTAATACTAGTTAGAATGTTTTTCTTAGAAATCATAAATCAATTGTAAACTTAAATTAATTACTCGCAATACTTATATCATCAACACGCGCTTCTGCAAGTTGGTTACTTATATAAATAGATATCGAAGCGTTCTCACCAGAATTGAATGTTAGTGATTCCTTGATATAAGTATTTGCATCATTTTGATCACTCACAGTTGCAGTAGCTATCGTTGCCGAAGCTAGATCTGCCTTACTATTAACTGCTCCTCCTAATACTGCTACAGTTACACTACCAGTGGGTGAAGTTTTTATAGTGTAGTAAAACGAAAGTGTATAAATTTTATTCTTTTCAACTGTTATCGTTTGGTAACCTATTCTACTACCATCGCTAGGGAATTTAGCAGCTTGACTACCTGCGACGACAGGGCTTGTTGTCACTTGGATTTTTCCTCCCAGGTCTGCATTTTCCCAGCTTTCAGTACCACTTTCAAAACCTGCATTTAGAATTACTGGTTTAAAAACCTCAGTTGGTTTTGTTACTTCGATTTCTTGAGTCACTGTATTACTTACTCCTAATTTATCAGTAGCTATTAAAGTCACTGTATATTTTCCAAAATCAGGAAAGTCATGGGATGCATCTTTATCGGTGCTTGAACCCCCATCTCCAAAATCCCACACATAATCTGTAGCGCTCACAGAAATGTTAGTAAAATCTACGGTAAGGTTATTGGCTGTATTTACTTTTGCCGTAAATCCTGCTGTAGGAGGTGTTTGATCTGCAATACTTGCCTCTTCAGGCCATTCAGATCCATAACTGTCACAACTTTGCAGACTTGCAACGATTACTACTGTGCAAACAAATGCCTTTACATACGTTGTTATAATTTGAATACTATTTTTTTTCATAGTGTCGCTTTTTAAATTTAATGTAATTAATACTAGTATCCTGGGTTTTGTAATAATGCACCACCACTCACATTGATTTCAGCTTGCGGAATTGGAAGCAATAAATCTGTTGGAGAAAAACTCACAGCAGTATTTGTCGCATAAATAGAAAGCACATTTTGTGCCTCTCCAAAACGTATAAGATCATACAATCTATGATTTTCAAATGCTAGTTCTATTCTTCTCTCATCCATCAACATTTGTTTAGTCAACTTGGCAGTTCCATTTTCAGGCAATGTGCTTAGTCCTACTCTAGCTCTAACTAAGTTATAACTTTTTATTGCCGCCACACTTGCTGTTTCTGACTGTCCTGCCATTATAGCTTCTGCATGTAATAATAAAACATCTGCTAAACGCAATACAATCCAGTCGTTTCCGCACAAACGTGCATTTCCAGAAGTGGTTAAAAATTTAGCATTTGCCTTAGGATCTAAAGGATTAATCAGAACTGGTTTTCTTTCTACATCTGCTGGATCTATTGCCCCAGCTAAGTCATCAGTAACAAAATTCAATCCACTAACTTGCCCACCTTGAGTCATTTCAAATGAGAAATCTTGTGACTCATTAACATCATCATTCGTATACGGAATCGCAAATAGAATTTCGTTATTTTTCTCTGAATAAAAAACATCACTATATGCAGCTTGTAGTGCATATTGATTGTTTGCAACTAATTGTGTTAACAACGGTTGAGCTGCTGTGTAATTTCCTTGTGTCAAGTATACCTTTGCTAACAATCCTTGAGCTGCCGCCATCGTAGCACGCCCAAAAGAAGCACTTGCTTTTGAAGGAAGATTTGCCGCAGCAAACTCTAAATCTGTTTGTATAAAACTCAGTACATCTACTGCTGAAGTTTTAGCTAAATAGGTGGCATAATCACTATCTGTAGGGGTTACTACTTTATCAAGTAATGGAACATCACCGTAAGCTCTAACCAAGTTAAAATGTGATAAAGCTCTAACAAATCTAGCTTCTGCAGCATATTGATTCTTTTTAGCACCGTCTTGAACTACATCAATATTTTTAAGTACCACATTAGCTCTAAAAATTACATTGTAGTTTGCTCTCCAGTAATTAACAATGGCAACATTAGTAGATTTAACACTAAAGCTTTCAAACTGTGCCCAATCTCCTTCACGAGATTTGGATTTTGCATTATCTGATCTCATTTCTGTCAACGCAAATTCTCGCATTGGCACCTCTTGTAAACCGTCATATATTGCAATTACTGCTCCTTCAATTTCTTCGTCATTTTGATAAAAAGCATTGTCACCAATTTGCGAAAGAGGAGCTAAATTTAGATCGTCTTTTCCGCATGAATAAGTACTTGAAACTAGAATAAATAATCCTAAAAGTTTATATATATTTTTCATATTTCTTGTTCTTTTTTAAAATTCAACATTAAGTCCAAATGATACCGTTTTGTAGATTGGCGCAGCCCCTTTTTGATATCCGTACGTTAAAGGATTACTAGATCCATCTGTGATTCCTTCTGGATTGTAACCTGTGTAATCTTTAGACATAAAATACAATAGGTTTTGCCCAGCTACGTACAATCTCATTTTGCCAATCCCAAATTTTTTCAACATCTCTTTAGAAAAAGTATATCCTAAATTCACATTACGCAAAGCAACATATGAAGCATCTTGAACATCGTCACTTGTAAAAATGCGCTGTGTAGTAAAATCTGCATTAGGTAAATCAGACGTAGAATCTTGATTTGATGCAAACTCGTTATTAATGTACTGCGAATTTATATTACGTACCTCAGCACCGTAAGACCCTTGAAACATAAAGCTAAAGTCAACATTTTTATATTTGAAATTATTGCTAAAACTCCAAACTAAATCAGGATAAGGAGTTCCTAAAACGGTACGATCATCCGTATCGATAATCCCGTCTCCGTTTAAATCTTTTACATAAACATCTTGTGCCTGCCCATTAATAGGATAAAAAGGATTTTTAATATACTGTGTGTCAATTTGGCTACTTACAACATAACCGTAAAATGATGAAATAGGGTGACCTTCTAGCGAGATCCATTCTGCCGGACGTTTGTCATCGATTATACTAATTAATCCACTTGATCCAGCAAAATCAACTAATGTGTTTTTGTTACGAGTAAACAAAGCTGATGAAGTCCATGAAAAATCATTAGTTCTAATATTTTTTGAACGCAGTTCTAACTCAAATCCTTCATTTTTAACTTCCCCTCTATTTACTAACGCTGTCTCAAATCCAGTAACTGCAGCAACTGGTAAATCGATTAACAAATCATTACTTGTTCTAGTGTAATAATCGAATGAAAATCCAAAAGCACCATCAAATAATGAAGCATCGATACCAGGATTAAATTCTACTAGTTGTTCCCAACCTAAATTAGGGTTTGAAATATTTGTGGTATTAAAACCATTTGATAATCCATCAAGTGCTGTCCCTACTGGTTGAACTAGACCTATATAGTCGTACTCACCAATACCTGAATTGCTTCCTGTTACACCATAACTTACTCTTAATTTTAAATCTCTAACAAAACGGCTGTCTGCAAGAAACTCTTCATTAGATACTCTCCACCCTAAAGAAGCTGCAGGGAAAAATCCGAATTTTTTATCAGGTCCGAATTTTGATGAACCATCAGTTCTAAAACTAGCTGAAACTAAATAACGGTCGTCATAAGAATAATTCACACGAGATAAATACGAAATCAACCTTTCTTTATATTTACTAGTAGATCCACCTGTTAAATTTGCAGCTGGAATAGTTTGTATGTAATCATTACTGTATCCAGCAGCTGAAATACCTACAAGCGTTGTAGACCAAAACTCTGCTGTAAAACCAGCAATTGCACTAAGATTGTGTTTTCCAAAATCATTGCTGTAGCTAAATAAACTTTCAGTTACCATATGATTTTGCTCAGTTGAACTATAGAATGAAGCCGAATCTGCAGCACCATTACGCGTTGCTTGTACACCTCTATACTCCTCTGACTTTATAAATCTATAATCTCCTCCTAAGGTTTGCTTGAAATTAAAATTATCTGTAAAGTTTACCTTAAAGTAAGTATTTCCGTAGAACTTAGTTTGGTACTTTAATTCGTTAATTTCATTTACTTTCGCAAAAGCATTTTGATTAGAAGTAGCACTAATACTAGTTCCTCCGCTTGCTACAGGAACACCATTTTCTAAATCGTAATTATCAAACATTCTTTCCATGGCATAATCTCCAACTTTGGCATTAGCCCATCTACCATTTTCTCTCAATCTGTTTACATATTGAATAGAATTTTCATCTAGATATACAGGTAACCATGGGTTTTGTCTGATAGCATCCACAAGATTAATAGGGAATCTTCTTTGTTTTGTAAAAGAAGGATTAATCATTACACCAAATTCTAATTTATCCACTTTAGAATCTAAATTTAAACGCAGATTGATTTTTTTGAAGTTGTCGTTAAGAAGTACACCTTCGTCACTATTGTATCCTATCGAAGTTCTAAATTTAGTACTTTCTGATCCTCCACTTACAGATAAATTATGATCAGTGATGACACCACCGTCCATAATTTCTTTTTCCCAATTTGTATAGGTACCCAGTTTTTCAATATACTGCATTTGGTCTGTTAACTCGCCCCCGTTATTTTCTCTAACAAAGCTTGACCATTTTTCTGGTGTAGACAAAATATTAGTTCGCGGCACAAATTTATAACCAGTATATGTATTATAAGAAAATTTAGTTTTACCTTCTTTTCCTTTTTTTGTTGTAACCATAACTACCCCATTCGCACCCCTAGAACCATAAATAGAAGAAGAAGAAGCATCTTTTAATATCTCAACTGATTCTACATCATTCATGTCGAGACTAGAAAGGAAGTCAGCATCGTTTCCTAATACGATACCATCAACCACAATTAATGGGTTTGATGAAAATGAGATCGAACCTTGACCTCTTACTTTAATTGTAGGCGCTTCACCCGCACCAGGATTTGTTTGTTGAATGTTCACCCCTGCGACCTGCCCTATCAAGGCATCATCGACACGCGAAACCGGAATTTGATCTAAATCAGTATTGGTAACTTTAGAAATTGACCCTGTTACGTTGGCTCTTTTTTGAGTTCCGTAACCTATGACAACGACTTGTTCTAATTGATTACCAGCTTCACTTAAAGCAATATTTAGAGTAGACTGATTGGTTATGGCAATTGTTTTTGTCTCATAACCTAAATAACTAAATTGTAATTTATCTCCTGAAGATACAGAGATTGAAAATCCTCCATCAAAATCTGTGATGGTTCCTGTTTTTGAATCCTTAATAATTAAGTTGGCCCCAGGAATAGGCATTTTGTCAGAAGCGGCAGTTACTTTACCCGTTAGTGTGTATTTCTTCTGAGCAAATACAACCACGTTACATAGTAAAATAATCAAAATTGAAAGTTTAATTTTTACATTCATAATTTCTCTGTTTGGTTTTGATATGTTTGATTTATTATAGATTGATTAGGAAGTCAATCATTTGTATTTCACCACATAGGTTCAAAATGAGACAAGGTATTAAGCAAGTCAAAAATTAAGTGATTTTTGGTTTTCCAAACTGGTTACCCAGATTGATTTACCAAATATAACATAATTTTAACGTAAAAAAAATTATTCTTAAAATTTTCTAAATAAAAAAACACATTATGTATTTTTTACCTCTAAAAAATACATAATGTGCTAATTATTGATCTAATGTACCGCAGCGAGATTATTTCGACATGAAATCTTCTCTAATAGGACTGAAAACATCAATTAAAACCCCACTTTCAAGACATAATGCACCGTGCATTACGTGTGGCGGAATATAAAAGCAGTCTCCCCCTTTTAAAATTTTAGTCTCTTCACCAATTGTCATTTTAAATTCTCCACTTACTACATAAGTAACCTGTGCGTGGTAATGCTCATGCATAGGACCAATTCCTCCTTTAGTGAAATCAACGTTAACTAACATAATGGTGTCATCATAACCCATTATTTTTCTCTTAACTCCTTCGCCCACTACTTCCCATGGTATTTCATCTCCTAGTAAAAACTCTTTGCTTGCTCCAAACTTTTGCATATTCTTAAATTTAAATTATTGTATTGCTTTTTATTTTATTTTTTTATGAAATACACATCCTGTCCATTGATAATTTTCACCATCTACAGTTATTTGATGTGTTTTACTTGTAGAACTATCTTTTACATCCATTATAAACAGTAGGATACTATTATCTTTATTATAAATCTTTACAGCGATATAATTAGCATCATCACGTACTTTTTCAAGTTTAGTAATGCTACTGTATGCATTTGATGTAAATTCTGAAACAGTGTTATACGAGCCATGTGTTTCTAATGCATTTACAAAAGTAGCATTTTGGGCAGCTTTTTTTCTATAGATAATTCCAGGATCATTTCTTAAATTGAAGTTAGGGTCATTTGCACCCAATCGTGTAAAAATAATTTCATCTCCTGTAGATAATGCTGCAGTCAAACTATAGAATGTACCTTTATTAAGCCAACTAACTTTCGAATTATCTTGAGTAGCTACACCACTGGCTTCTTTCCATAAATGTTGGTAGCCGTTTTTATCACCTAGAGGCATTAGCGCTTTACTTTTCTCGTACTTGAAATTTGCCGACATGATTTGCCCAAAATAGTAATAAGGAAAATCATATTGATTTTGTTGCTCTGACTTTATTTGCATAATATCTAAAAGTACAGGGCGCTCATAACTTTCATCTTGTATTAACGCCATTGTACGATGCAATGAAGTTCCAGGATATGCATTATTTTCTATAGCACTAACAACTTGAAAATTTGGATCAGAAACATCGAATAAATATTTATCAGAATGATTTAAACTTCCAATATCAAAATCTCCATTAAAATGTGAGGTTTCGTTTTGAATAACCGTATTGTGTGCAATCGATTGTTTTGCCCAGCTTCCATTCTCTTTTAAATAACCTCCTCCATTTTTTTGTTCGATATTAACAAATCTTGCTAATCCGTAATCTTGAATAACCTCATCTGCATTATTATAATAAGAGAATGACAATTTATCATAATGCCCGTGACTCAATCCTTGTGCTGCATATTTTAAAACTAATGTAGCTTCGTCATTCTGCTCCTTACTGCGTAAAATAGCGACTCCGCCTTGCTTTCCATCAGGTCCATCAGATAGATTTAATGATTTTTTTACAAAAGGTTCTGCTAGATTTTGTTGGACAGCAAGAGCAACTTCAAGACCGCTTTCATCTAATTCTACACGATTCTGTTTTTTGGCAATAGACAATAATTCCGGATCTCTCGTACCATAAGTATATCCTATAGCCACTGCAGAAACTAATTCTCTAGAATAATACGACATCCCTTTTTGACCATCGTTCAACGGAAAAAATTCTCCTTCACTATTTGTCAAATTCAATAAAGCATAAATTGATTTCAGCAATACAGCATTTTTATATTCGAAAATTTTAACCTCAGGTTTACTATTTTGTAAGGCGGCAGCAAAAACTAAGAATGGATACATAGCATAGCGCTGGTAGTATGGCCCTTCAGTATAATACCCATCAGGAGAAAAAGGCTCGTCAACGTTTGCAAGAAAACCCGTTTTTTGTCCTTCTTTCTTTATTAACCCACCATCATTATCTTTCATTCCTGCAGGTAAATTATCCTCCTTTAATCCATTTAATGCACGATCAAGTAAAACAGCGTCATCCATCACTAGTCCAATCATACCTACTGCTACATTACCCCATGTACTGTGATTATGCACACGATTAAAAAATTGCGGAGATCCTATCGAAAGAAAGTCAGCATAAGGTTTAAACAAATTTTTCTCAATAGTAGCGCGCTCCTTTTTACTCAAGTAGTCATAAACACAATCATATGCTTGACTAGTATATACTAACCAGTTTGCATCATTTAAAGCCTGCCAAAATAATTTCCCTCTAGCATAAGAACGTTCCTGAGGATGCAATGGTAATTTAGGATACATTTTTGCATATTGCAACAACATATCTTTCACATAAAGTGCGTAACTATCATCATTTAAAATTTGATAAAGCAAACCTGCTTTTTGCATTAGTAAATAATTCCTTTTGTGTACTTCATGGCTATATCCACCAGCCATATCTTTAGGGATAGGTACGACAATTCCATCTGCTATAGCTTGATCTACTTCTACTTTTGCATTTGCTAGAGAAGTATCAAAAAGTGGCACCTTACCTAAATTCTCCCTAATTTTCTCTACTCCTTTTTTTGTCATGACAAGACTTGGGTGCTGCTGTGCCATTATCGAAGCAGACAACAACAAGCAACTTGCAATCGCAATCCCTTGATTAATTATTTTTGATAACATAGCTCTTTTATGTATTAGCTACCTACTTTTTATTACAAAAAATAGGTCAATTTATGTGTATTAGGACATCAATATAATCTCCTTAATTTGGTTAACCAATTTGGTTGTCCAAATATATTATTAATTGGATGATAAAAAAAATAAAATGTAATTTAATGGGCTATTTTTTCAACATCTAAAAATTTTAAATCCCTTTCATCTACCTATTCTCATTTAACTCTAAGTTTAATTGTGAATTATGAATGACTTTTTGATGTTTGGACCTCATGAATTGCATTTTTAGTAATAGAAATACTGTTTCACAAATAATTTAGTATTAAATCATCCTATATTTGCATTTGCTAGTACATTCAAGCGACAATAAATGTATAGCACAATTTAAAACTTACAAGATGACATTAGAAGAAAAAATATTAAAGGCTGAAACAAGAATATTTAAAGCCGTTTTTCCTAGTACAACAAATCATTACGACACATTATTTGGAGGAACTGCATTATACCACATGGACGAAGTAGCATTTATCGCCGCTACTCGCTTTAGCAGACAAAAAATGGTTACAGTAAGTAGTGACAAAATCGACTTTAAAAAACCTATTCCTGCTGGAACAATTATTGAACTTATTGGAAGCGTGATACACGTAGGAAATACAAGTTTGAAGGTAAAAGTTGAGATCTTTATCGAACAAATGTATGACGAGCGTAGAGAGAAAGCAATCACAGGAGAATTTACTTTTGTAGCGATAGATGACGAAAAAAATCCGATTTCTATTATAAAAGACTAAACTATCTCAAAAAACAAAGGCCAGCAAAAAGTATTTACTGGCCTTATTTATTTTATTTAATTAGTTAAATGCTATTGGTGCAGCCAAGCAAGAATCTGGAATTGCAAAGGCATCTACTAAGGCAACAGCCGAAGGTCTAATATCCCAGCACAATTGATTCACCATTTTTCTAATTGCCTTGGTTTTTACTGCTTCCATGTAGCCGTCTTCTAGGTACCAAGATTTATTTTTCTCTATTTGTGATAAAGCATACAACTGTGCCAATTTATCCAAAATATTCTTCTCATCACTATCCTTAACAGTAGCTATGGCAACTTGAAATTGTTCTAAAACCACTCTATCAAGATAGGCTTGTGCTACATCAATCATTTGGTGTTGCACAACATTAAAAGCATCGTAGGCTTCTAAACCACTTTCTATTAATTTTTTTAGACGTCGTGCTGCCGAAGCCAATATGGTTCTTTCTCTATGTTCGAAAGCTTGTAAATGAAACTGCCCATCTAAAAGATGCTCGCTATCTGTTTTACGGGTTGCAATAGGATTTTTTTCTGTGATAGCGGTAACCGCATTTTCATAAACGTAATTAAAGATTCCCATCTCTCCAAAAGTCTTTCTAAACTCTGATAATCTGTTTTTAGCGACCAATTGCATTAAAACGGTATTGTCACCTTCAAAAGTGGTGTATATGTCGGTATCGTTTTTTAAAGCGTCAATTCGATTTTCAGATAGGTACCCTTTTCCTCCGCAGGCTTCTCTACATTCTTGTAAAATTGCAGTTGTGCTCCAAGTAGAATAGGCTTTCATACCCGCTGCTAGTGCTTCAATTTCTTGCATTTCTGATTCTTTCTTGTGCATGAAACGTTTGGTAACATATTGCAATGCAAAATGAATGGCATATGTTTTTGCTAATGGCGGTAATAAACGGCGTTGGTGCATTCGATAATTAAGAATGGGCACTTCTGCTCCTCCTTCTGGTCCAAATTGCTTGCGTTGATTACTATACTTAATGGTTATTGCTAATCCACTTTTGGCTGCAGCCAAAGCAGAACGCGGAATACCAATACGCCCGCCCACTAGCGTACCTAGCATGGTAAAGAAACGTCTATTGTCACTAGGAATTGGACTTTCAAATTCTCCATCCTCATTCACTGAAGCAAAGCGATCCAACATGTTTTCTTTAGGAATAACGACTTGATTAAATTGTATCGTTCCATTATCAACTCCGTTCAAACCCATCTTTTGTCCGCAATCTCCTATGATAATCCCATCTAGAACTGTCCCCGACGCATCTCTCAATGGCACTATAAAAGCATTGACACCGTAATCGTGATTATCAATAACCAACTTAGCAAAAACCGTAGCCATTTGCCCGTGCACTGCAGCGTTTCCTATGTATTCCTTTTGCGCTTTTTCATGTGGCGTATGGATCGTAAATGTTTTGTCATTGTGATTGTAAGTAGCCGTAGTTTCTAGTCCTTTTACATTCGATCCATGATGCGTTTCGGTCATGGCAAAGCAACCTGGAATTTTTAAAGTACCAATGTCACGAAGGTATTTTTTATAGTGCTTCTCAGTACCAAGAGATTGCACACTCATACCCCAAAGCCCAAATTGCACCCCAAATTTAATAACCAAACTCAAATCGTGATAACTGAGTGTTTCCATAATGGCAAAATAATCAACGATGTTATCACCACCTCCGTGCTCCTGAGGATAGGCCATATTACCCAAATTTTCATCTGCAAGTATTTTGCACCACTCATATACTTTTTCTCTATACACTGCGGTATCTGTTGTATGTATGTAAGCAAATTCAGGTCGTGAAATTACTTCTTTGACTCTATTAATTATAGGAGCTTGTTCCCCATCAAGCAGTTTAGTAATTGCTTTTATATTAAATAAGTCTGTGTTTTGATAACGTGCTGTTTGTGTATTACCTATTTTTTTAAAATTTCCTATAACCTCTTCACTTAAAATTCCCAAGTCGGCTTCTAGTTTAACAAAATCTAATTTGTTATCTATAATTGCTTGGTTATCATTCGAAAGAAAAAGCACCACATCAAATATGGTTTTTATTCCGCTTTGAGACTGCACTACTTCTTGTATTTGGTAATACCATTTAGATATTGTCTCACGACTAGGCGGAACCTCCTTTACAATTGACGCAGTTAATTCTTCTTTATCCAATGGCGAAAGCCACTGTTGCTTATTAACAAAGTCCTGAAGTGTATCAAATTCTTTCTCGGTAAGTAAGTCATCTGACCAAACCATATATAAAAACGGAAGCATTGCGCTTGTAGTACTATTTGTCATAAGTGAAGTTGTAAAATTTAATTTTTGTCATCTACAGCACTATACGCACTAAAATGAAGTTACTAAAATTAAGGAATTCAAGTTGGTATTATTGTTAATGTACTACTAATTTTAAAAATGTGTGTAATAAAAAAGAGCCAGACATTAATTGCTGGCTCTTAATTTTAAGAATATTATCTCCATCCTCCTCCAAGATCGCGATATACGTGAACAAAGGCATTTAACTGCCGCTCTTTAGTTTCTACCAACTCTAATTTAGTATCTAGAGCGTCTCTTTGTGTCATAAGCACTTCAAAATAATCAGCACGTGCATATTTAAATAGTTCGCCCGCAACACTAATCGAAGTGTTTAATGCCGCTACTTGTTGGCTTTTCATTTGGTACTTTTTATCTAAATTATTGATATTAGCCATCTGATTGGCGACTTCAAAGTAAGCGTTCAATATAGTGCGCTCATAATTGTACAGCGCTTGAATCTGCCTTGCATTTGCCGAAGCAAATTCTGCTTTGATGGCGTTTCTATTAATTAATGGCGCTGTAATATCTCCAACCAAATTATACAATATCGACTCGGGGAATTTCAACAAGTATGAGGTTTTAAATGCTTGTAAACCATATCCCGCTGAGATTTCTAAGGACGGGTAAAATTCTGCACGAGCCACTTTTACATCTAGTTTGGCTGCAGCCAACTCTAATTCAGCTTGCTTAATATCCGGGCGATTGGCTAGCAATTGAGATGGAATACCTGCACTAGCAGCTGAGGGTAACAAATTCAAGAAGTTACTACTTTCTCGCTCAATTTTTTCAGGATAACGGCCCAGTAGAAAATTGATTTTGTTTTCAGTCTCAACTATATTTTGATTAATATCAAATTCCAAACTCTTTGACGACAGTACCTCCGCTTGAAATTTCTGGACTGCAAGTTCAGTAGCTCTAGCCGACTCTTTTTGCGCTTTTACGATTTCAAGAGCGTGCTGTTGTAAATCAATATTCTGTTTTACAATTTCTAACTGATTGTCTAGCGATTGTAGTTCGTAATAAGAATCTGCCACCTCAGCAATGAGATTGGTAATTACAAAATTCTTCCCTTCAACAGAAGCCAGATATTTTGTTACAGCAGCCTTTTTAGCATTGTGCAATTTTTTCCAAATATCTACTTCCCAGTTTGCAAATGCGCTGATATTAAAATCTGTCAAAGGATCTGGAAATTCTTTACCAGGAGCAATTTCGGTAGTTGCATCACCCGCACCTTGGCTGGTGTAACGACCTACTTTTTCAACACCAGAACCTGCCCGTAAACCTACTGAAGGGAGCAATTGTCCCTTGCGAACACGTATGTCATTCTTTGCAATTTCGATGTCCTGCAGGGTGATATTTAATTCTTGATTATTCTGTAGAGCGACTGTGATTAGTGCTGTAAGCTTAGGATCATTAAAATAGGATTCCCAATTTAAGGCAGCGACATTTACTGTGTCTTGAGACAAGCCAAAACTCTCTGGAATAGCAGTTGGTTCTGGCACAGTAGCGGCAGATGGAGCCTTACAGCTAATAATTGTAAGGCCTGTCACCATAACTACTGCGTAGCGATACATGATTGATTTATTCATGGTGATTAAATTCTTCTGTTAATGGATTTTCGTCTTCGTCTTTTGAGAGCTTGTGCTTTTCTGATATTTTAGCAAATATTAAGTATAGTCCAGGAATTAAGACCACACCACACAATGTCCCTATGAACATTCCTCCCGCCGCTGCAGTTCCTAATGTTCTATTCCCTATTTTTCCTGGATCAGAGGCCATAGAAAGCGGAATCAATCCTGCAATAAAAGCAAATGAAGTCATTAAAATAGGTCTGAAACGCACTAGCGCTCCTTCCATAGCTGCATCAAGTACGGCGACACCCTGACTGTGCTTTAATGCGGCAAATTCTACAATCAAAACGGCATTCTTACCTAGCAGACCAATAAGCATTATTAAGGAAACTTGCGCGTAAATATTATTCTCTAAACCAAATAATTTCAAAAATAAGAATGCTCCAAAAATACCTGCAGGAAGTGATAAGATTACAATTAATGGTAGTACAAAACTTTCATATTGAGCAGCAAGAACTAGGTACACAAACCCTAAACAAATGAGGAAGATGTAAATCGCTTCGTTTCCTCTTGCAACCTCATCAGCAGAAATTCCTGCCCAGTCAATCCCAAAGCCTCTAGGAAGAGTCTTAGCGGCGACTTCGTTGACAACCTGAATTGCAGTACCACTACTGTATCCTATTGCTGGTGCCCCACTAATCTCGGCAGCATTGTACATATTGTGTCTCGTAATTTCAGATAATCCGTAGACTTTTTTCATTTTCATAAATGCCGAAAAAGGAACCATTTCATCACGATTGTTTTTTACATACAATTTTAAAATATCCTCAGGTAAAGCTCTATATTGAGGCAATGCTTGTACAATTACCTTGTACTGACGGTCATATTTAATAAAATTAGTTTCGTAATTACTACCCACCAGTGTAGACAAGGTGTTCATTGCATTCTCAATGCTCACTCCTTTTTGCTGGGCAATGTCGTTGTCAATATCAAGCATGTATTGCGGAAAACTAGCACTGTAAAAAGTAAAAACCGAAGTAAGTTCAGGACGCTTTTTAAGTTCAGCAACAAACTCCTTACTTACCGTTTCCATTTTTTTATAGTCACCTGATCCTGCTTTGTCTAACAAGCGCAACTCAAATCCTCCTGCAGCTCCATAACCAGGAACAGCTGGGGGTTGGAAATATTCGATAGTAGCACCAGAGATATTTTTAGTCTCTTCTTCTAGTTGCTTGATAACTTCTTCTACATTTTCGTGACGCTCTTCCCAACTTTTAAGATTGATTAAACAAGTTCCTGTATTGGCCCCTGTTCCCTCGGTCAATATTTCGTATCCAGCCAATGCTGAAACAGACTTAACGCCATCAATTTTCTCAGCGATTTTTTGCAATTTTTCAGCAATCTCATTTGTTCTTTCTAATGACGAACCTGGAGGTGTTTGTATAATCGCGTAAAACATTCCTTGGTCCTCATTAGGAATAAATCCCGATGGTAAACTATTATTGATAAAAAATATTCCCACACAAAATGCAGCTAATACTGCAATAGTAACCGATTTTCTGTTAATGAATAAGGTCAAGACTTTTTTATACCCATGAGTAAGATCATCGAACTTTTTATTGAAACCATCTAAAAATCTATTGATTAAGTTTCGAGGGCGGGGTTTACCATGATTATTTTTTAACATCAAAGCACACAATGCTGGTGTCAATGTCAAAGCCACAATTCCCGAAAGGATAATTGCTGTAGTCATCGTAATCGAGAACTGACGGTAAAATATACCTACAGGACCTGACATAAATGCGACTGGAATAAATACGGCCGCCATCAAAAAGGTTATGGCGATAATTGCACCACCAATTTCTGACATAGCTTTTTTAGTTGCTTTTCTTGGCGAAAGATGCTCCTCCTCCATCTTAGCGTGAACCGCTTCAATAACTACGATGGCATCATCTACCACCACTCCAATCGCTAAGACTAATGCAAATAAAGTGATCAAGTTAATGGTAATCCCAAAAAGCTGCATGAATGCAAATGTTCCTACTAAGGATACGGGTACTGCAATAGCTGGAATAACTGTTGATCGCCAATCTCCTAAGAAAATAAACACAACCAAACCTACTAATATAAAAGCTTCAACAAGCGTGTGAATAACTTTTTCGATAGAAGCATCTAAGAATTTAGACACATCATAACTAATTTCGTAATCCATCCCTTTTGGAAACGATTTTTTAAGGTCGGCTAGTTTGGCTTTCACATCTGTAATTACCTGACTTGCATTACTCCCGTAAGACTGTTTTATAGTAATCGCAGCCGAAGGCTTTCCATCTATACTCGAATAAATATCATACATCGAACTACCAAATTCCACATCGGCTACATCTTTTAATCGCAGGAGTTCTCCATTTTCACCAGCGCGAACAACAATATTCTCATAGCCGTCTTTTGTAGTAAAACGCCCCTTGTATTTTAGTACGTATTCGAATGCTTGTGATCGCTTACCAGAACTTTCACCTGTTTTTCCAGGAGAAGCTTCTAAACTTTGGTTGCTCAATGACTCCAAAACTTCTTCAGCAGAAATTTTGAAAGAAAGCATGCGGTCAGGTTTCAGCCAAATACGCATGGCATAATCACGATTTCCCAAAATATCTGCAACACCTACTCCATTAACACGCTTTAAATCAGATAAAATATTGATGTCAGCATAGTTGTAAAGAAACTTTTGATTGGTATTTGGGTCCGTGCTAAATAAATTGACATACAAAAGCATGTTAGGCTCTTCACGTGTGATTTTTAATCCCTCACGCACTACTAATGGTGGCAACTTATTGATTACAGATGCCACACGGTTTTGAACATTAATTGCAGCTTGGTTAGGATCAGTACCTAAATTAAAAACGACTTGCACAGACGCTTCTCCATCATTTCCCGCATCTGAAGTTATGTACTTCATTCCCGGAACACCATTTAAAGCACGCTCCAATGGAATTACAACCGCTTTAACCATCAACTCCCCATTAGCTCCAGGATAATCAGCGGTAATATTCACCTTAGGCGGCGAAATTGCAGGAAACTGCGTCACCGGAAGACCAGTCATTGCCAGTACTCCCAAAAAGACGATAACTAGCGATATCACTATCGAAAGTACTGGTCTTTGTATAAATTTATCAAACATTTTTTCTGTTTTTTATTTGGTTAAACCAACTATTCTGCGTGAAGTCTCAAACTATTTAACACCTTACTTGGTTTTAAAAAGTCATATTGAATGGTATCGTTTTCATTTGCTTTTTGAATACCGTCAAATACGATTTTATCGTTTACGGTTATTCCCGATTCGATAACATACAAATCAGGCATTTCTCCTTTTACCACAATCTCTCTAGATTTGATAACATTGTTTTTGTTTACAATAAAAACATACTTTTTATCTTGTATTTCGTAGGTAGCTTTTTGTGGAATAACTAAGGCTTGGTGTAAGGGTACCACCATCATAACAGAACCAGTTTCGCCATTACGCAGCAGTTTATCTGGGTTAGGGAAGCGTGACCTAAAAGCTATATTCCCTGTTTCATTATCGAATTCTCCTTCGACTAACTCTACTTTTCCTGCTTGTTTTAATATATCCCCATTTGCTAATTTCAAGTTGACTTTAGTATCGGCTCTATTTTTAAAATCTGTTTCATAACTCAAATATTCAGGCTCAGAAACATTGAAATAAGCAAACATTTCGCTATTATCCGAGAGGCTTGTTAGTAACTCACCTTCGTCAATTAGGCTTCCTAATTTTTTAGGTATTCTATCAATCGTACCTGAAAAGGGAGCTCTTATTTCAGTAAAAGACAAGTGAAGTTTAGCTACAGCAACCTGCGCTCTAGCTTGTTGTAAATTGGCACTTGCAACCGCCTGTTCATTCTTAGAGATAATGTTTTTATCTGCTAGATTTTTGGTGTTTTGGAATTCAATTTCAGCAGATTTAGCTTCCGCTTGTGCTTTTAATAATTCGGCTTCGTACATTTTGGGCATGATTCTAAAAAGTAATTGCCCTTGTTTTACATATTGCCCTTCATCGACATAAATTTTCTGTAGAAAGCCTTTTTCTTGTGCTCTAATTTCGATGTTTTGCACCGATTTAATTTGAGAAACATACTGCTTTGTAAATGAGGTGTCAATAACTGCAGGACTTGTTACAGTGTATTTTATAGGTGCTTCTTTTTCTTCCTTTTTAGAATTACAACTCACAAGGAAACTTGCGGCCAATAAGCCAGTAATCATGATGATTTTTTTCATGGTATTCAATAGTAATTTAGCAATGAAATGATTGAGACGTAGCGATCTCTCTTCGTTTTTAAATAGTGATTGCCAAAAAAAACTAACGCATAGTATAGCAAGGCGCTATGATGCGATACAAAATTATAAATAGGGATTTTGGCAATTAAAAAAACGTATTGCTCAAATTCTTAAAACTTGAAGTCTAAAAAATGTAGGTGAAGAATAACCACAAAAATGTGCGTGTTGATTTTGAGTAGTAAGTACTTTAGTTTTTAAATCAAGTGAGATAAAAGCATGATACCATGCTTGTGTACTACTAGTACTAACAGCAGCTAAATTTTTATCAGTGTTGGATTTATTATTTGCGCCAAAATTGCAGTCGTCTTCTGTATCAGTATCTGCATCTTCAATTAAGTCGCTATCCTGATCTTTATGGAAAAATTTTATTTGTGGATTTTTTGTAAGTGTTGCTTTTATACAATTTACTTGAAGTGGATGCATTGTAGCCGCATGCATAGTTGTTCCTCCGCAGAAAAGCAGCATACTGAAATATATTAGAAACAAGGCTATTCTCATCAGCTATTCGCTTTTTTTAACAATATGAGTGTAAAAAATTTAAAGTATAAGAAGGTCCGAAACTATCTTGTGAAATTTTTATCAAAAGTATATTGAAATATGTAAAGAAAAATAGTTTTTAATACTATTTTAAGAATAAAATTTGTTATAATTTTTCAAAGCATTCTCCCTTGATTCCTTTTACCAACTTATACGATATTATATTTTCGAAATTAACATGTAGCAATTAGATAAATATTTAACAATCAATAAATTAAAAAATATTCATAGTTAGAAAAACCAGTATATAGGTAAAAATAGTCCTGATAATTAAATCAGAAAATAGTGTTAAAAACGGTTAAAGTGGATATCCTATAACATTGTTAAAGTACCATGTATGTACATTTACAGTATAAAACAATAAAAATTACGCATATGGAATTCATAAATGCAATGAGAAAACGCTACAGTACAAAGAAGTATGATGCGACAAAAAAAATAAATGCAAAATTAATTGAAGAACTTAAAGAGATACTTGTTTTGAGTCCGTCTTCTATTAATAGTCAGCCATGGCAGTTTCAGTTCGTTTCTTATCCAGAGATCAAGAAAGAATTAGCCGCAGCTTCTTTATTCAATGAGGAAAAAATAAACCAATGTGATACTTTAGTTGTTTTCAATTCTATCTATGATGTGGAGGTATTCGAAAAGCAAATTAAGGAGAACTTGCCGCAGTCGGCAATTGATTATTACAATACTCATTTAAAGCAATTAACGCATGATGAATTGAGAGTATGGTTTGACAAGCAGGTATATCTATCATTAGGCATTTTATTAGCCGCATGCGCTCAAATGGAAATCGACGCGACACCCATGGAAGGTATCGAAGCAGAGAAATACCACCAAATATTAAAAATGGACGGATATACAAGCTTATTTGCTGTTGCAATAGGATATAGAGATGCCGATGACAAAAATCAACC
This sequence comes from Flavobacterium frigidarium DSM 17623, assembly GCF_000425505.1. Lineage (GTDB taxonomy): Bacteria > Bacteroidota > Bacteroidia > Flavobacteriales > Flavobacteriaceae > Flavobacterium > Flavobacterium frigidarium. Next base: position 264,757 of record NZ_AUDO01000004.1, read on the forward strand.
TAGCCATAAACCAAAATCAAGATTAGCGCAAGAAGCTATTGTAAAAACAATATAATATGAAAAAAGTACTATTAATAGCTTTAAGCATTGCTAGCTTGACTAGCTGTAAGAAAGAAGTAAAGAAAAATACAGAAACTAAAGAAAAAGTTATTGTAGCTCCCACGGTTACAGAAATTGCTTCCTTTAAAGGGCAACAAGTCACTGGGGTTACTGTAAGTACAGATGGAAGAGTTTTTGTGAATTTTCCAAGATGGCGTCAAGGTGTGACTGCAGCAGTAGCTGAAGTAAAAAAGGGTAAGCCAAGTGCATTTCCTAATGATAGTTGGAACAACTGGGAGATAGGAAAAAAAGTGTCTGATTCGGTTTTTGTTGCTGTGCAATCAGTAGTTGCATTCGAAAATGATCTTTATGTTTTAGATACTAGAAATCCAGAATTTAAAGGTGTTATTGCCCCACCCAAATTATTTGTTTTTGATTTATCGACAAACAAACTTAAAAAAACATATACTTTTCCTGAGAGCAGTTACCACAAAGATTCATATATAAATGATTTAAGAGTAGATAAGGAAAACGGAAGTATTTACCTAACCGATTCTGGACATGCAGGTTTGATTGTTTTGAATATGGAAACTACAGAAGCAAAAAGAGTATTGGATAATAACATTGCTACAAAAGCAGAAGTAGATCACTTAACTATCGATGGTCAAGCTTTTACAAACGTAGTTCACTCAGATGGTATTGCGCTAAACCCACTGGATAAAAAACTATACTTTCACGCACTTTCTGGTTATACTTTATATGCGATCGATCCGTTGGTATTAATACATGGTACAGATAAAGAGATAGCACAATCTGTTGAAAAGATAGCAAAAACATCTGCTCCAGACGGAATGATTTATAATAGTAATGGTGATCTGTATTATGGTGATCTTGAGCAAAACGCAATCATGAAGAGAGATGTAAATGGCGTAATATCAATATTTGTTAAAGGAGATGAGGTAAAATGGCCTGACACCTTTAGTATTCATAATAATACATTGTATTACACAAACTCTCGCATAAGTGAAGTTAATGGTCCTATCGACGGAATGTCGTTTACAGTTAATACCGTGAAACTCTAGATTAAATAATTAAGACATTAGTTCCAAATCTAGTATTGCAGCCTATGCAGTACTAGATTTTTTTTTGTTCGAATAATTCCCTACAAGTTATCAATAAACATAGGCATAATTGAACTCGATTGCGTCAATAATGAAATTTATTGAGTTAAGAAGCCAGCGAAATCAGTTGCATCTTTGTAATAACAAAACAAACGTTATATATTAACTAAAAATCAAATATCATGTTAAAGTGGACAGTAATTTTTATAATTCTAGCTATAGTAGCGGGAATTTTCGGATTTGGAGGAATAGCTGCAGGAGCTGCAGGAATCGCTAAAGTATTATTTTTTATATTCATCGTATTATTTATTCTTTCGCTTATTAGCGGTAGAGGAAAAGTATAATTATAAAAAGCTCTTCTTTAAGTTTATTTTAAAGAAGAGCTTTTTAATTTAAAACACAAAACGTTATGGAAGAATATGCTAAACACGAAATTGGGTATATTAAGAGATACGAAGCCATAGGATACACAACAAACTTTCTATTTCAAAAAGATGGCTTAGTTGATACCGAGTCTAAGTACAAATACCAACCAAATGAATTATTTATTGTAGCGCAGCATCGATATGAAGGAATGAGTAATCCAGAGGATATGTCGATTCTTTATATTATCGAAACTGCAGATGCTGTAAAAGGAACTTACCTATTAGGATACGGTCCAACAGCAGATCTAGAAGCTGCCGAATTTTTTAATGAAATTCCAGAGGAAAATTGTTCAGATAAGGCTGCATTAGAATAGCAATAAATAGTCGATACACATAACAAGCTGTTAATCAATACTAAAAAAGTAGATTAACAGCTTTTTTACTGCAATAAAGGGACATAAATTAAAATAATGAAACATTAGTTAAAAATACTATAACGAAAGGCAGCACGTTTATGACGAATTTTGAAATATCAAAAAACAATACTTGCACACAGTGCTAAAGTAATATAGTTCGAAATTTAAAACAGCTTCTAATGAAAAATATAACTATCAAATCGGGAAATATTAAAGACTTTATTGTTGACCTTAAAAATAATTTTGATGGTATATTAGGTTTAGACATGAATGAATACCAACTTAAGTTAGATACTGAATTAGTCACAGGAACTATCGAGGCTACTTCATATCAAGATGACTTGAGTTATTTTGATTTTGACATTAAGTTTCTAGAGGATGTGAAATTAAGTATTAAATCTGATGGTGCCTCTCCTACTTACTTTGCATATTGCTTATCTGGTTCATTAGAGCACACTTTTGGTAAAAAAGAGAATGTAAATACTATTTCGGCAAATCAAAATGCTGTAATCAATACTGTAGAAGATACGATAAATGTTTTTTACTTTAAAAAAGATGTGGCAGTAAAATTATCGATTATCAGCGTAGGCAATACTATTAATGAGGACGAAGATTCTTTAAATTCGAAAATAAAGAAAACCTTTCTTAACAAGGCAGAGAACTTTGCACATGTAGGTATCCAACACATTACTATTGCACAAAAGGTTTCGCAACTTAGAGCAATCAACCAGAAAGGGATTGTACGTGATTTACTTAAAAAAGGACTATTACAAATAATTGTAGCCATGGAAATCGAACACCATACAAATAGCTATTCAGCAACTGAATCGGTAGTGAACTGTTTAACTCTAAAACAAATCGAACAAATAAAAATGCTTTCTGATGCAATTCAAAAAGATCCTGCTGAACAGTATTCTATAAAATCATTAGCAAAGCAAACAGGTTTATCACCAAATAAATTACAAGAGGGATTTAAAATGATTCACAATCACACTGTGAACGATTTTATAACCATGATGCGAATTGAAAAGGCAGAAAAATTAATTAGAAATACTGATTTAAACATCTCTGAAATTGTTTATTCTATAGGATTTACTAGCAGAAGTTATTTTTCAAAAATATTTAAAGAAAAATACAATTGCACACCTAAAGAATACAAATACAGTCAAAATTCGTTAGCTATTACAGCTTAATATATATGATTTCAGAGGTTTAAAAATATCAAATTTCGAACCTCTGAAAAGTTTAAAATTCGTTAGCTTTTAAAGCGTACTATATATTTTTTTCATGAGTAAAAAGATTACTTTTTGCTCATGAAAGTTTAAAATTAGCCAGCTAGTTTAGCACATCATATACTTATTTTCAGGAATTAAATCTTTTAAAATTCCTGAAAAACTGAAATTCGTTAGCTTGTAAGCACTCCATAAATTACATAAAAAAACAGCTTTTAGATAAAAGCTGTTTTTTTATATGTGTAATTTTGAAATGTAGTTTTAAATTTAATTATTATTGAATACTATTAATGAAATCAATAATTTCTTCAACCGTTAATATGTAATCTGGTTTGGCAAATTTTATTGCATTTAGTGGCATAAAAGGTGTTTCTGCAGTTTCGGGATCTTGTGCTATAATTGTTCCTCCCATTTCTTTAATAATTTGCATCCCTTTTGTCCCATCGGCATTTGCACCAGAAAGCAATATACCTAAAACTTTAGATTTATATATTTCTGCAGCAGATTCAAAAGAGACATCAATACTAGGTCTACTATAGTTCACTTTTTCAGAAGCGTCTAGCGAAATGTAATTGTCTTTTTCGAAAAGTAAATGATAGTCCGACGGAGCAATATAAATATTTCCAGGCACAAGTAAAACCTTATCTTCAACTTCCCTTACATTCACCGTAGACTTGAGATCAATAAGCTGTTCTAAGGTTTTGTCTTCGGTGCTTTTACGATGTAAAACAATCACAAAGGCAAAGGGCAACTGGACATTTAATAAAGGTAAGATTTTCATAAGTACCTGTAAACTTCCTGCTGATCCGCCTAGGATAACAACATCAAATTTACCCACTACTTTAGTTTCCTCCATACTTTTTCTTTATTAACTTGAACATACTTGTCACTGATTGAAGCAAATTTAAGTGTTTCTTTACTTCCTAAGGCAAGGTATCCTAAAGTAGACAAACTACCATCAAACAAAGTTATTGCACGCTCTTGCAAATCTTTATCAAAATAGATTAAGACGTTGCGGCACAAGATAAGATCAAATTCATTAAATGATCCATCAGAAACCAAATTATGTTGTGAAAAAACCATGCGTTCCGAGAATTCATCGTTGAACTTCGCCACGCCATAATTTGCTATATAATAATTTGAAAAATCATTTTTACCTCCTGAGTTGCGGTAGTTCTCAGCATATTGTTTGATTAACTGTAAACCAAAAACGCCTTTTTTTGCACGCTCGAGCACTTTTGCATTTATATCTGTAGCGTAGATAATTGCTTTCTGTAATAAGTTGGCTTCCTTTAATAAAATTGCCATCGAAAAAACCTCTTCCCCTGTAGAACATCCTGCGTGCCAAATCCTGATAAACGGTTTGGCGGCAAGATTTGGTAAAACTTCATCTTTTAAAATTTTGTAAAAAGAAGGGTCACGAAACATCTCGGTAACGTTCACAGTGATTTCCTCTACTAATCTCTTATAATACTCAGGTTCTGACCTTATTTTTGAAAGAAAATCTGAGAACCGTTGAAAACCATCTAGCTGATAGATACGGTCTACCCTGCGCTTTAAAGACGCTCTTGAATAGCTCCCAAAGTCGAAACCGTAGTATTCATAAACTACATTTATAAGTGTCTCTAATTGTAAATCCTCAATCATAAAGCGTTCTTATATATTGCTTAGCGATGCCAATAATTTGTCAACATCAACTGGTTTAGAAATGTAATCATCGGCACCAGCTTCTAAACATTTTTCTCTATCACCAACCATCGCTTGCGCAGTTACAGATACTATATATGTATTGGCTCTAGAAGAAATATTCTTAATCAAAGGAATAGCTTCGTACCCATCAATATCGGGCATCATCATATCGATAAGTACGGCATCAATAGGCTCATCTGTCCTTAAAATGTCTAAGGCTTCTTGCGCACTTAGGCAAGACAAGCATTCAAACTTGCGTGAGCGTAAAGTAGCTGATAATGCAAAGATATTACGTGCATCATCATCAACAATCAAAATTCGTTTTTTAGTCTTTTCTACTTCCATTATATTTAAAAATTATCATAAAGCCATACTCGTAGTAAAGACAGTAACTGATCGATATCTACCGGTTTTGTAATATAATCTGACGCACCTGCTTGGATGCATTTCTCTCTATCGCCTGTCATCGCTTTTGCAGTTACGGCAATTACGGGAAGGTTCTTTAATTTCTCATTCTGTCTAATAATTCCAGCGGTTTCATAACCATCCATATTAGGCATCATCATATCAAGTAAAACAACGTCTACTTGCGGATTCTCATCTAACATTTTTAGCGCTTCCTTACCATCGATAGCAGTGATTACATTCATCTCAAAAACTTCCAAAGCTTTTGTAAGAGAATAAATATTACGCACATCATCATCGACAACTAATACTGTTTTATCCTTAAGAATATTGTTTAACAAACTTTTCTTCTTATAAATGTCTTTCTTGCTGCCGTCATCTTCCTTATTCTCCTCAACTAAATGTAAAAATAGGGAAACCTCATCAAGCATCCTCTGGTAAGAATGCGCTGTTTTAACAACAATTGAGTCAGCATACTTTTTAATTTTGAGCTCTTCCTTCATCGACAAGCTCTTTCCTGTAAAAACAATTACAGGCAAATTTTCAAGGCCGTTATTCTTTTTAACCTCTTCTAATATCTCATAAGCCTTAGCATCTGGAATTCCCATGTCGAGAATAACGCAATCAATTTCTTTTTGGCTTAAAGCCGAAACACCTTGACTAACTTCACTCTTAATTTCTGACTTGATACTGTATGACTCTAAGAAATACGACAGAGCTTCAGCATGTTTAGGATTGTCTTCGATAATTAAAACCTTTTGCGACTCCTTATTAATAATTTGCTCAATATGCTTGAAGATCTCAGGCATTTTTTCGAATGCTACTGGTTTGTTCAAGAAGTTAACCGCACCTTTTAATAAACTTTCTTGTTTTAATTGATGCGATGACATAATGTGCACCGGAATATGTTTTGTTCTCCAGTTCGCTTTTAGCTCTTCCATTACTTGCCAACCGTTCTTAATAGGCAACTGAATGTCTAATAGAATTCCTACCGGATTGTATAGCAAAGCATAATTTAAGGCATAATCACCCCTTACGGTAACTACTCCTTTATACCCTCTTTGACGACTAAAGCTAAGTAGCGATTTTGCAAAATTCACATCATCTTCCACTATTAAAATCACCTTATCATGCTCGTTGATATCATCTCTATCATCTGGAACATCTTCGGGTATAGTAAGACTTAGGTACTTATTTGTCTCTTGTTCTTTTACAATTGTAGTTATTTTTTCTAATGGAGTTATGACAACTTCTTCTTCTTGAACTTGCTCACCTTCTCGACCTACTATAGGAATCGCAAGAGTGAATTCACTTCCCTCTCCTACAGTGCTTTTAAGCTTGATTTCTCCCTGTAATAGTTTAGCCAATTCTCTACTGATTGATAACCCTAATCCAGTTCCACCATACTTTCTTTTAGTAGACCCATCTGCTTGCTGAAAAGCTTCAAATACTAAAGGTTGCTTCTCTAATGGAATTCCTATTCCTGTATCTTTTACAGTAAATAAAATCATTTTTGGATCGTGAATATCTGTTTTCACCTCTAATGTTACACTACCTTTTGATGTGAATTTAATAGCATTTGAAATCAAGTTTTTCAAGATTTGCTCTAATCGCATCTTGTCTGTCTTGATCACTGCGGGTGCATCACTATTGATGATAGAAAATTCAATTTTCTTATCTTTGGCAACTTCAGTAAACAAGCCTTTTAAGCCATCTGTAATATTACTAGTAGGAACTTGATCTAACTCTAATTCCATTTTTCCAGCTTCGATTTTAGATAAATCTAATATTTCGTCAATTAATCCTAATAAACCATTTCCTGAACTTTGAATTACTTTAGCAAATTCAATTTGCTCCAAATTCATATTACTGTCGTTATTTTCAGAAAGTAAGCGGCTTAGTAGCAAAATTGAATTTAAAGGCGTGCGCAACTCATGTGACATATTTGCCAAGAACTCAGACTTATAACGCGTTGTTAATTCTAGGTCTTCTGATTTTTTTTGAATTTCAGAATTTTTCTCTTCTAGCAATACGCTGCGTTCAGCAAGCTCCTCATTAGTTTGTTGTAATTCTTCTTGCTGTACTCTCAGCTCTTCTTCTGAAGCCTGTAATTTTTCTGTCTGCGTTTCTAGTTCCGCATTGATTGCTTCCATTTCACTATGCTGTAAGCGCAATTCTTCAGATTGTGATTGCGTTTCCTCGAGTAATTCGATAACACGTTTTCTATTTTGCGTAGCTTTAATAGCGATACCAATGTTGCTAGCAACACTAGTTAAAAATTCTATTTGTATCGAGGTAAATCCTTTAACGCTGGCTAATTCTATTACACCTTCTACTTTATTATCTAATAAAGGCACAGCAATTATTTGAGATGGTTTCACCTCTCCTAATCCATAAGATACCGCAATATTAGTATCTGAAAGCTGATCTAACGAAATTATTTTTCTAGAGATAGCGGCTTGTCCCGTGATTCCTTGACCCATTTTAAGTCGCTCTTGACTCTTACTAGGAATATAGCTGTAGCCAGCTGCTTTCACTAGTTCGTCACCCTCAGCGGTGTAAATTAGTCCAGCACTACTGTTGCTATATACTGCAACAAACTCGATAATATCTTTAGTTAAGATGCTTAATTTTTTCTCGCCAAGCATGATATTATTTAGCTGCGCTATACCTGTTTGTAACCACTCCTTATGAGAAAGTAACTCAAAGGATTTCTTCAATGATTTACCCATATTATTTAGGGAAACTCCCACACTGCCTAAAGCATCGCTTTGATTATCGGTCACTGAAATTGAATAATCTCCATCAGAAAGTTGAGAGGCTATACTGCTAATTGCCTTGATGCGTTCAGCAGTTTCTGCGTCACGTCTAAGCAGTTCCTCTTGTAATAGCGATCTTTCTTTATAGTCCTTCAGTATTCTAACCACCATTAAAACAGTAATAATAATCGCAATTAAAGATGCCACAATTATTAAAATTGAGCTATAATTCCCATAACGTTGAGAGTTATCTGTTCGCATTTTTAACAAGCCTTGCTCGTGCTGCTCAATACGTTTTACAATTACTTTAATTTGGTCCATTAACGATTTTCCCGTGTCAAGATCATAAGCCTGAAGATTGACCCCCATCCTACGGTCGTTAACACGATAACGTAAAAAATTGAAAAATTTAAGTCGAATAGGCTTCAGCTCCTTTAAATTATTTTGCTGAATGGGGTTGTCTAAGGTTAATTCCTCTATTTTCTCAAAAGCAGCATTTGAAACTTCTAGAGATTGGTCAAAATGACTTAAGTAATCCTCTCTTCCAGTAATGAGAAACCCTCTCATACTTGTTTGCGCTTCTACGAGATTATTAGCACCTTCATTGAGATTATAGATAACCTCTTGGGTATGGTTAACCCATGAATTACTATTTAATAAACTTTTAATACTTATAAAAGAGGCCAGTGAACTAACCATTAATATCACCATCGAGATAGATGAGCTGATATATACATTTCTCTTAAAATTGTTTTTCATAGACCTTTTAACCTGTTATTATTTATTCTGTAAATTGCAATGGTAAAATCATTATAAAGCTTGCTCCCGCTCCTACTTGGCTTTTAGCGGTAATCAATCCATTGTGCTTTTCAATAATCTTCTTAGCAATAGCTAAACCTATTCCGGTACCTTCATATACTTTTCGATCACTAAGACTTTGAAAGATCATAAAAATCTTGTTCAAATATTGATCATCAAACCCAATACCATTGTCCTTTACCGTGATGCGACAGTAGCTTCCTTCCTCATTTATATTGCTATTAAAATCCCTGCTTTCAATTATCTCTGAACTCACATCAATCATAGGTGTAACTTCATCGTTAGTGAATTTCAATGAATTTCCTATCAAGTTTTGAAACACCTGCCTAAGCTGTGTAGGTATCCCTTGAATTGTTGGCAATTTATTAATATTTATGATTGCTTTTTTAGTTTCTGTCAAATAATCAAAATCAATTAACACTTCCTCAATTAAATCATTTAGATTGACTTTTTCGGGAGTTACTTTTGCAGACAATCTTGAGTACTCTAATAAATCAGAAATTAGATTTTGCATTCTATCAGCAGCCTTTACGGTGCGATTTACATAATCAGTCCCTTTATCATCACTAACAAGATAGCGGTCTTTAATTATATTAATGAAGATTTGTATTTTACGCAGTGGCTCTTTTAAATCATGTGATACAACCCATGAGAACTGCTGCAATTCATGATTACGCAATTCTAGCTCTTCATTTTTTGCCACTAACTCTTTAGTGCGTTCTTTAATCTTAACTTCTAAATTTTCTTGAGCTTCCTTTCTAATTTCCACTTCCTTAGAAAGCAAGTCTTTAATATCTAGTAATTCTTTTTGTTGTTGGTATATTTTTAGGAAAGTTTTAACTTTAAGTATAAGTAAATCTGAATCTACAGGTTTTGTAATGTAGTCTACTCCACCTGTTTCATACCCCTTTGAAATAAATCTCTTTTGTTTATTTACTGCAGATAAAAAGATCACGGGAATATCCTTTGTTCGGTTATTACCTGCCAATATTTCTGCAACTTCAAAGCCATCCATTCCAGGCATTTGAACATCCATGATAATAAGACTATAGTTGTACTTCAAGATTTTCTTCAAAGCTTCTTCACCTGATTCGGCGGTGTCAACTTCAAGATTGTGAAGTTCCAATATTTTTTTTAAAGCAATTATATTGGCATTTATATCATCTACGATTAGTATCATAATTTTTATTTCAGGTGTTTTTGTATCTCACAAAAACGGTGCATTAAGTGGTAGCAATTTTTACATAAATTGTGAAACAAAATCAAACTTATTAATTGCCTATTCAGAAAAAATTATAAATTCACACCACTTGGTTCATTGTGATTTAAACTGTGGTGAAATTCTTTCATTATTCTCTGTACAAATAAGTCTACTTTATCGGCTCAAAAATAAATAAAAGAACTTATAAATTGTTGTAATATTAGGTGAATTTGTTGTAAAATCATCATGATATAAAAATAATATTTTTTGACATTATAATCTTATAACTTTTTATTAAAATTGTATAAATAAAAACACATTTGTTGTCAAAACGCCTATAAAATATATGCTTGGCAAAGATTTGCCTTAAATTCATAATGATGCTAAAATGTATAGTCTAATGAATGAAAAGTAACTACACACTCGGATTTTCTAGGTCAAAATCAATACTTTCCAATACATAAATTAGATAAAAATATCGCTCTATAATAAAGACAAAACCAACCATTATTTTTCTTAAATTTGCACCAGAAAACATATTACTTTATCTACTATAAACACTTCACAATGACTGCATATATATTAGATAAAACCTACAAAAATATAAATTACGAGCAAAATGATTTAAATCATCAAGAATTTGAAAGTTGTACGTTCAAATTTTGCAACTTTACTGTTTGTAATTTTATTGCAGTTACATTTATAGATTGTATTTTCACAGATTGTGATTTTTCTAATGCAATGATCAATCACGTTGCTTTTAGGAATGCTAATTTTAAAAATTGCACTATTATAGCTGTCAATTTCGCGATGTGTGACAAATTAATTTTCGAAATTAATTTTGATAACTGCAAACTTGATTTCTCAAAATTCTATGCTTTGAAGATGAAAAACACCACTTTTAAAGATTGTAGTATTGTCGCAGTCGATTTCATGGATTGTGATTTGACCGATGCTTTATTTGCTAATTGTGATTTATACCGTTCAGAATTTGCTGGTGCAAAAGCTATACGAACAAATTTTTACACCAGTTACAATTACATTATTGATCCAAAGAAGACTGCAATTAAAAAAGCAAACTTTTCCCTATCAGCAGTTCATGGTTTACTTGCCAAACATGATATTGTCGTTGTATAATTTTTTCTTAAATCAAAAATCATCATTTTTTACTGTTTATAAAATTCACTAAATTTGTACACTAAAATCAATACTATGTCAAACAAAAAATATAAAATTGCAGTTATTCAGTTGAACTTAAATGACGTTGCCGAAAACAACCTCAAAAAATGTATGAGCTGGGTAAGAGATGCTGCAAATCAAGGAGCAGAAGTAATTACGTTACCAGAATTATACAGCAGCCATTATTTTTGTCAAAGTGAAGACGTTGATAATTTCGAAATTGCCGAGCCATTATATAGTACTTCATTTATAGCATTTAGCGCTTTAGCAAAAGAATTAGGAGTGGTAATTATTGTTCCTTTTTTCGAAAAAAGAATGGCAGGAATTTACCACAATAGTGCTTATATCATAGACACTGATGGTTCAGAAGCTGGTTTATACAGAAAAATGCACATACCAGATGACCCACATTTCTACGAAAAATTCTATTTTACACCTGGAGATTTAGGTTTTAAAACGATTCCTACTAAAAAAGGAAAAGTAGGTACTTTAATTTGCTGGGATCAATGGTATCCAGAAGCAGCTCGTTTAACTGCTTTGCAAGGTGCAGAAGTTTTATTCTACCCTACAGCTATAGGATGGCACCCAGGTGAAAAAGAACAGTACGGAACAAATCAGTACGGTGCTTGGATGAACGTTATGAAAGGTCACGCCGTGGCAAATGGAGTTTATGTTGCTGCTGCCAATAGAATAGGTTTAGAGAAATATTTACCAGATACTGACGGAATCGAATTCTGGGGAGCATCATTTATTGCAGGTCCTCAAGGAGAAATTTTAGCACAAGCTTCACATGATAAAGAAGAAATTCTAATCGCAGAAGTTGACTTAGATGTTCAAGAAAATATTCGTCAAAACTGGCCGTTTTTTAGAGACCGTAGAATTGACGCTTTTGGAGATATTACTAAAAGAGCCATTGACTAATTGCTCTTAAAAATTATAAAACACTTTTTGTTGAAAGGACTAAAGCATCTCGCTTTAGTCCTTTTCTGTTATAAATAAAGTTCTTTTTAAATTATTTCTTCTAATTATTGAATTGTATCATTCAAAAACTAATCTACTTATTTGGGTAAAATCACACATTACTGGAGTAAAAAACACCTAATAGAGTTCAATTTTAGCTTCATTTTATATTTTTACTTACCGTAAATAAAATAAAAATTGTTCTCGAATGTTTACCTTTGTACTTTGTAATCGAAAATTATTATGACTGAAAATAACAGAAGGTTTCCTGCAGAATGGGAAAATCAACAAGGAATATTACTTTGCTTTCCACACAACGGAAAAGATTGGCCTGGAAAATATGAAGCGATTCAATGGGCTTTTATAGAATTCATAAAAAAGGTGGCTGCTTATGAAACAGTTTACTTAATTGTAGCCGACACAAAACTTAAAGAAAAAGTTACTGAAATGCTCGAAATGGCTAAAGTTGAATTAGACACCATTTCGTTCATTATCCAAAAAACAAATAGAAGTTGGATGCGTGATTCAGGTCCTATCATCGTGAGAAACGGAGACAAGAGAGAAGCTTTGAATTTCAACTTTAATGGTTGGGCAAAATATAAAAATCATCAATTAGACAGACAAGTTCCAGCAACAGTAGCCAATGCTTTATCTCTACCATTAACGCAAGTGATGTATAAAGGGAAGCCTGTAATTGTAGAAGGTGGAGCCATCGATGTTAACGGTAGAGGAACACTACTTACTTCAGAGGAATGTTTAATGCACCCTAGTATTCAAGTGCGTAATCCAGGTTTTACAAAGGCTGATTATGAGGCTGTTTTCAAAGAATATTTAGGAGTTACAAATGTGATTTGGTTAGCAGATGGCGTTCAAGGTGACGACACGCATGGGCACGTCGATGATCTTAGTCGTTTTATTAATGAGGATACCATAGTAACAATTGTTGAAACGAATGCAGAAAGTGCTAACTACAAGCCATTACAGGAAAATTTAAAACGATTGCAAGAAGCCAAATTAGAGAATGGTAAATCTCCAGTAATCGTAGCGTTACCAATGCCTAAACAAATCGACTTTGAAGATTTGACATTGCCGGCTAGTTATGCTAATTTTTTAATATTGAACAAATGTGTTTTGGTGCCTACTTTTAATGATATTAACGATCGCAAAGCTTTGAACATATTAGCAGAGTGCTTCCCTGATAGAGAAGTAATCGGTATTAGTGCAATTGATTTGATTTGGGGACTAGGAACTTTACATTGTTTGAGTCAACAAATTCCTGCTGAATAAAATGCTTAGGACGATTTAATTATACAAAAAAACACCAGCTATAGGCTGGTGTTTTTGTTTTAAAAACAGAATAACATTTGTTATTATTTATCTTTTGTAAACGGAATTTTTTGATCTGCACTGATGATCATATCAAAACCATCTTTATTATCATTAAATTGAAATTGTAATCCTGCTCTTTTAGATTCGAATAAATCTTTACCAATAGGCTCTACTGTAAAGTCAGGGTAATCAGTAATGGCAACATTTAAAACACTATTTTTCTCTGAGAATATAATTTTGATTGGCGCCCTACTGTTAGAGTAAGTTCCTAAATAACCATCAAGTATAATATCTTTTTCAACTTCACCCGTTGCAGAAGACCAAATGTTATTCTCAGGATTATTATCTGGTAAAACATGCTGCGGGTCTAGCGTGATGCTATCAACTTCTTCTGTTGATTCATGCTTAAATGACCATGAAGTATTTCTCTGCCAAACTTCAACTGGCAAATTAATGCGATCTACTTTACCACTTTTTAATTTTACATCAATAATAACAGGCATAGGCATTTTTTCGAAGTTTTCGACAGTAATTACCACTCCTTTACTTGGATCATTTTTAACGTATTTTACTCCAGTGATTCCCTGATCAAACTTCCAATTGTATTGAAACCAACCTCTCCAAAACCAACCTAAATCTTCTCCAGCAACGTTCTCCATTGTTCTAAAGAAATCATCTGGTGTGGGATGTTTAAAAGCCCATCTATCAACATAAGTACGGAAAGCAAGATCAAATCTTTCTGGCCCTAACACTTGTTCTCTTAGAATAACCAATCCTGAACTTGGCTTTGCATACAATAGTAAACCAATGTTTCCTTCAAGCATGTTATCAGGACTACTCATAATCGTTTCTAACTTATCATTAGTATATCTGTCTGCTAATTTATTTAAGTCTGAGGCTGGTGATTTGTATTCGCCATTATTAAACGCCTCTGTACTTAGTGAATTAATGAAAGTATTGAACCCTTCATCCATCCATCCAAATAAACGCTCGTTTGAACCTACTATCATTGGGAACCAGTTGTGACCAAATTCATGATCTGTAACTCCCCACAAATCTTCACCTTTAGACTCCCAGCTACAAAAAACAATTCCGGGATATTCCATTCCACCTTCGTTTCCTGCTACGTTTGTCGCAACGGGATACGTGTACTCCATCCATTTTTCAGAGTAATGTTCGATTGATCCTTTCACATATTCAGTTGAGCGACCATAAGCTCCCTCACCTGCACTTTCCACTGGATATGCCGATAATGCTAAGGACTTTTTACCACTTGGCAAGTTTATTTTTGCTCCATCTAAAATAAAAGCAGCTGAAGATGCCCAAGATAAATCTCTTGCATTTTTTAATTTATAGTGCCACGTTTTAGTTGCTGTTGAATTTGTTTTAGACAATGCTTCCACTTCTTCTGCTGTGCGAATCATCACTGTTTTGTCACTCGTTTTTGCTTTAGCCAATCTGCTTTGCTCCACTGAGCTGTACACCGCTGTAGGATTAACTAGCTCACCAGAAGAAACTACAATATGATTTGCAGGTGCTGTGATATTAAGATCAAAATCACCATACTCTAAATAAAATTCAGATGCTCCTAAATAAGGATTTGTGTTCCATCCGCGTACATCGTCATACACACACATGCGTGGGTACCATTGCGCGATTGTAAATATTTTTCCGTTCTTAGTATCTAGAACTCCGGTACGATCTGATCCTTCTTTTGGAGAAATATACGAGAATTCAATTTTAATTCTAACAGTTCCTCCTTCTGCCTTTAATTCTTCAGGAAGAAAAACTTGCATTCTTGTGTCTGTTACTAAATATTTTGCATCAACTTCATTGACTTTACCTTTTACGGAATTGATGATTTTTACAGATTTTATTTTATGACCTCCATCAAAATCTTCACCTTGAGCGCCGTTACGACTACCTGTAAGGGGCACAACAGCATTTCCTCTTGAATCAGCTTTAAATAAATTTTGATCTACGTTCATCCAAACAAATTTCATTTTATCAGGACTGTTGTTGGTGTACGTAATAATATCAGTACCTACGATTTCATTATTTTCAGCGTTTAGTTTAGCTGTAAGCACATAATCAGCTCTATTTTGCCAATATTCCGCTCCCGGCTGTCCGCTAGCAGATCGTGTTGTCGTACCATTTTTAGAGTAAAAAAATGGTGCAAAAGCATCATGATAATTGTAATTTGAAACTGGCACATCCTTTGTTTTTGCTGGCTCATTTTGAGCATAAACAGAAGAAACACCTACTAATATAGCCATTTGAAGTATGACTTTGAACCTAATATTTTTCATGTGTTTGAATTTTACAACCAAATTAGCAAAAAAAAAGAGAACGCTAAATAAAATATAGATTAAGGTGCAAAATTTAAGAGAATATTATTTAATGAATGATTAATTGCACATCAATCCCAAAATCTGAAATTTTAAAAATATCTTTACAGTATTCAATGACACTATAATTTAAAGACGCGATGACGACTACCATTTCAAATTCAATGCTTTCAGTAGAAATAAAACACGCTGGAGCCGAACTTTGTTCGATTATAAAAAGAGAAAATAATAGGGAATATATGTGGCAAGCAGATCCAGATTTTTGGGGCAAGCACTCCCCTATTTTATTTCCAATTGTGGGAACTTTAAAAAACAATACTTATAGCTATAATGAAACCGACTATACTTTATCAAGACATGGTTTTGCAAGAGATTTAACTTTTGAGCTTATCGATAAAAAAGAAGATAGCGTGACATTTTCTTTGCTTTCGAATGAAACGACTTTAAAAGTTTATCCATTTGCTTTCGAATTGCAAATTAAATATTCATTAGACAATGCTTCTCTAAAAATTGAATATACTGTTATTAATAATGGTGACACAAATTTGCCATTCTCTATTGGTGCTCATCCAGCATTTTCTTTACCCCTAGATTTTGAGAACTACAAATTAGAATTCGAAAAAGAAGAAAAGCTAACGTACCATTTACTAGAAGATAACTTACTTTCAAATGTTACTGAGCTCCTTGAATCAACTGATAAAAAAGTAGCTTTAAAATACTCTTTATTTGAAAGAGACGCGTTAATTTTTAAAACCTTGAAATCAAATTCGATAACGATAATTGAAGACGACAAACCATTACTAGCTATGCATTACGATAACTTTCCACACATGGGAATTTGGACAATGCAGAAGGCGCCATTTTTATGTATTGAACCTTGGTACGGCTACTCAGATACAACTGAAGCTACTGGAAAAATAGTAGATAAAGAGGGAATTCAAACCATTGTGGCTGCTGACACGTTTGCAACAGCATACAGTATCGAAATTTTATAATCGAAAATATACATTATGCTCACCTTAAATTTTAATCCGTTTCCAAATTTAGAAACTGAACGTTTGTTATTAAGAAGAGTGCTTCTATCTGATGTCAACGAAGTTTTTGCTTTACGATCTAATGAGGAAGTGATGAAATACATCCCTAGGCCCATAGCAAATACTATTGCTGACGCAGCAGCGCACATAGAAACCATTGATAATACTATTGATAACAATGAAGGAATTAATTGGGCAATCACATTAAAAGGCAGCAATCAGTTAATAGGATTGATTGGGCATTATCGCATACAACCTAATAATTATCGGGCCGAGGTTGGTTACATCCTCAATCCGTCTTTTCAAAGGCAGGGAATTATTGTGGAAGCGATGAAAGAAGTAATGGAATATGGATTTAAAGAAATGAAATTACACTCTATTGAAGCGGTAATAGATCCTAATAATAGTGGCTCTGAAAAAGTTTTAATTAAAAGCGGATTTAAAAAAGAAGCACACTTTATTGAAAATCAATTTTATCAAGGTAAATTTTTAGACACTGTTGTCTATTCGCTGCGCAATAATCAATCTGAAGAAATTTAATTCTCCTATTTAGATACTAAAACTACTCCATTTGTGTTTACCTTAAAAACAATTAGTACCGATAAGATTTATAAATAATTTCGGTTAATAAAACTACTATGAAGAAAATTATTATGTTCGCGATACTCCTAGCAAGTATCTCTTCTCAAAGTCAAACCTATGTAAAAGTAAATGCAATGACTACATTATTGACTATACCTAATGTTGCTATCGAGACTAAGGTAGGAGAAAAATCTACTTTAAATTTTGATGCCTTAGGTTCGTTTTGGCAATCTGTCAATGGAAAGCCACGTGAATTTTACACCCTAACTGCAGAATACCGCTACCATTTTAAAGCCACAGATGATGGTTTGTATGTGGGTAGTCATGTAGGTGTAAGCAAATATAATTTCCAAAAATGGAATTATCTAAACACAGACAACTACGAAGTAGGAAAAGGCTACTTTGTGGGAGCCACTCTAGGTTATAAAGCAAAACTAAATGATAAGTTTTATTTAGACTGTTTTTTAGGCGGTGGCTGGCATCAAGGGTTTTATAAAGGATATCACATTAGTGATGGAACACGATATGACTCCGCTAAAAATTACAACAAAAGTGGTGAATGGTTCCCTTATAGAGGCGGTGTCATGATTTCATATAAATTAAACTAAGAAGTAAACTTTGTATAATTTGAGATATAAAGTTCTTCTACTTGCTTTCTAGCCCAATCTGTTTTTCTTAAAAAAGTTAAGCTTGATTTTATACTAGGGTTGTCATTAAAGCATTTAATTTTAACTAATTCTCCTAAGGTATCAAAACCAAAGTGTGCTTCTAATTGCTCTACAATTGTCTTGAGTGTTACGCCGTGTAAAGGGTCTTTTGAATTTTGTTTTTCCATGTGGCAAATTTATGCCAATTTTATAAAAAAAATTGCTGATTCATGCATTTGTTGTTACATTTGTCATCCTATGCTAAAAACTGTCAACATACTTAATAAAAGAGCCCGATTTGATTATGAAATAATCGAGAAATTCACTGCCGGAATAGTTTTGGCAGGAACTGAGATTAAATCAATACGCTTGGGTAAAGCAAACATCACAGAGAGTTTTTGTGAGTTTAGCAATAACGAACTCTTTGCCATCAATACTTATATTGAGGAATATACTTTTGGTAATCAATTCAACCATCAAGCAAGAAGTGAAAGAAAGCTACTTCTTAATAAAAGAGAACTTAAAAGCTTAGAGCGCAGTGTTCAAGCAAAAGGTCTTACTATTGTCCCTTTGAAACTTTTTACCAATGAAAAAGGGATGGCTAAATTAGAAATTGGACTTTGTCGCGGTAAGAAAACATATGACAAACGAGAGTCTCTCAAAGAGCAAGACACAAAAAGAGATTTAGATCGAATAAAAAAAATATACAAGTAATAAAAAAGGGTTAAGCAATTAACCCTTTTTTCTGCTCCTATTTGATGACAATTTTAGTCAAAATTTTATTAGATTATGAAAAATATTTTGCGTGCTGCCCGAGAAAATAAAGGAATAAAAACTAGAGAGCTATCAAAGATGGTGCAAGTTGATCAGGCTCTTATCAGCAAATTTGAAAGTGGTACACGCAGACCTACAAAAGACCAACTCTTAAAACTTGCCAGCACACTTGACATAGAGTTAACTCCTTTACTAATTTCTTGGCTTAAAGAAAAAATTTTACATGAGATTTCTAATGAGGAATTTGCGCTCGAAGCTTTGAAAGAAGCACAAGAGGAACTAACTATAAAATTGGCCAAAGAAAGCAAGTCAATAAACGATTTATTTGAAAAAGATTTACAACTAATCGAAGAACTTAAGATAGTAGCACATCAATTAGGAGTAGCAAATAATATCAAACTACAAGACAACTTTATAATTAGCTATGTTTTTGAAAGCAACAGCTTAGATGGAAATTCACTTTCAAAAATAGAAACCGAATTAATCTTAAATGAAGGACAGAGCATTGCAGGAAAAAGCATGCACGAACATCTAGCTGTAATCAATCATCAAGAAGCGTTGCGCTATACCCATAAAATAGCACAAAGTAAAGAATTACTAACTGTCGCAACTATCATAGAGATTCACCAACTACTTTTTAGAGGAATAAACCCTAAAGAAGCTGGAACTTTTAGGACCACTGCAATTAGTATTAAAGATGATTTATTCTCGCCTTCAAAACCTGAAAACATAGAAGCTGATCTCGAAAGTTTAATGCTGTGGCTTAACAAAAACAAAAATCATTTGCATCCCGTGCTTTTAGCAGCAGCGTTCAAAATTAAATTTCTCAGTCTGCAATCTTTCAAACAAGGAACGGCTAAAATTGCTAGATTATTGACCAATTTGATACTATTACAAAATGATTTGACACCAATTATTTACATGAGCGATAGTAATAGTAAGAAAACGTACTTAAGTGCGTTGATAGCAAGTATCCAAGATCAAAATAATAGTAGCTTCACAACATTTCTATTGCAACAAGAGAAAGAAAGTTTGAAATTCAATATTTCATTTATGAAGAAAGTGGATTAAAAAAACTAATCAATCTGTATTTCGCATCGGCTTTTATAACAGGAATAAAGATGCAGAAAAAAGCCCCATCAATAAGTGTGATAGGGCTTAATTTTTTTTAGTTTTTATCCTCTAAGAGTGGTACAAATCTGAATTCGCCCAACTCGTGTTTTTCAAATTGAGTCTCGTTCTTTCTAATCAATAAAGTCATTACTTGAACGTCTTCTCCTAAAGGAATAACTAACCTACCTCCTATTTTAAGTTGCGCCATTAAAGGCTGCGGAATATAAGGAGCTCCTGCAGTTACAATGATGCTGTCAAAAGGACCAAAGTTAGGCAAACCCTTATAACCGTCCCCAAAGGTTAAATGTTTAGGTCTAATGCCTAATTTAGGCAACAATGTAGATGTTGTCTTGAACAATTCATTTTGTCTTTCTACACTGTACACTTTAGCGCCAAGCAAATATAAAACGGCTGTTTGATATCCTGATCCAGTACCAATTTCTAAAACCTTATGATCCTTTTTAATTTCTAATAATTGCGATTGAAATGCAACAGTATAAGGTTGCGAAATAGTTTGCCCTGCACCTATGGGGAAAGCCTTGTCTTGATAGGCATAATCTTCAAAGCTAGAATTCAAAAATAGGTGTCTTGGGATTTTTTTAATCGCATCTAAAACATTTCTATCTGTAATTCCTTTTTCTTGTAAAACGCTTACTAATTGGTTTCGAAGTCCTTGGTGTTTTGCAGTATCTTTCAATGGTGGTATATTATATTTCTGTAAAATTAATTAAAGAATTATCATTTGCAACATAAACTACGCCAGCAAATTCAAAAAAATCAAGTTGCTTAATAACGTATTG
Organism: Flavobacterium frigidarium DSM 17623; assembly: GCF_000425505.1. Lineage (GTDB taxonomy): Bacteria > Bacteroidota > Bacteroidia > Flavobacteriales > Flavobacteriaceae > Flavobacterium > Flavobacterium frigidarium. Next base: position 285,569 of record NZ_AUDO01000004.1, read on the forward strand.
ATTGTGAAACGCTAACTCTAAAAAATATTTTATAAAAGCCTTTTTAATGTTGAATTATAACTCGGTTCATTTTATAATAATGTGCACAACATTATAAATTGTAAGTCTAAAATATCACTAAAAGTGGGTATTGTCGATGTCCCTTTAATGTTGTCTATTTACATGCGCTAAGAAGAAGCTTTTTAAAATAGCTATCTAATCAAACTGCTGTAACAATAATTTAAATAAAGCTTGAATATATGCCATTCCAAAGGAAACCAGACGCACACAGTAAGATAATATTGCACTACAATTAGCCTAACCAAAAGCTATTAAATGCAACCAAAAAACCCCTATTTACCAGAAAAATAGGGGTTTTTACATTATCATATTTAGCATATAATAATTGACTTATAATTTTATAGTTCTCATATTCCATTGGCAATTACGCCTCATCATCAGTTAAATGTGATTTAGAATATCCTCTCCATTTTTCGATACAATCTTGTAGATCTTGAGGTAGCTCTGTGTCAAAACGTTTCATTTCACCAGTTGAAGGATGAACAAAACCTAATGTTTTAGCATGTAAAGCTTGCCTTGGTAAAATCTTGAAGCAATTATCTATAAACTGCTTGTACTTTGTGAAGGTAGTCCCTTTTAATATTAAATGACCACCGTAACGCTCGTCATTAAATAAAGGATGCCCAATATGTTTTAAGTGCGCTCTAATTTGGTGTGTTCTACCTGTTTCTAGTTGGCAAGAAATCAAAGTAACATACCCAAAGCGCTCTAAAACTTTATAATGTGTTATAGCCGGTTTCCCTATTTCTGGATCAGCAAAAACCGCCATTTGCATACGATCTTTTAAATGACGAGCTAGATTTCCTTCGATTGTTCCACTATCATCAGCTACATTTCCCCATACTAAAGCAACATATTCTCTTTCTGAAGTTTTGGCCTCAAATTGTTTCGCTAGATGTGTCATTGCCGCTTCAGTCTTAGCAATCACTAATAATCCTGAAGTGTCTTTATCAATACGATGTACTAAACCGGGACGTTCACTACTATTCATTGGCAAATTCTCAAAGTGATGTGCCAAAGCGTGAACAAGAGTTCCTGTATAATTTCCGTGACCTGGATGTACAACCATCCCTGGTTCTTTATTAATCAAAAGCAGTACATCATCTTCATAAACAATATTCAAAGGAATATCTTCTGGAATAATATGGTTTTCATAAGGAGGATGCGTTAACATCACTCGAACCACATCCAGCGCTTTTACTTTATAGTTTGATTTTACTGGTAAATTATTTACAAGAATATTTCCTTCTGTCGCTGCAATCTGTAATTTATTACGTGTCGCATTTTGTATTAACCCCATCAAATATTTATCAATTCTTAAAGGTGTTGTCCCTTTAGTAACTTCAAATTTAAAATGTTCGTATAATTCTTGTTCTAAGTCGTCTGACTCTATATTATTGTTCATCTGGCATTTCATCAATTGATTCTGGTACAGAATCCGTTCTTACATCTTCTTCGTAACTCGCTTTTCCGTCTCCTAAAACCAAATCAATTTTAGACGATTTTAAAACTCTATCTCCTGGTCTGATACTTCTTCCTTTATAACGCATGTCAAGAACCATGTCTCTTCCTAAATTAGGAATATAAGTAATTGTCCCTTCTTCTAAGCCTAATGCTTTTAATGTAGGAACAGCTTCACGGTATGTTTTTTCGATTAAATCCGGAATCTTAACTGATGAAAATCCTGAAGAATTGATCTTGATATATACTTTACGACCTTCTTTTACTTTAGCCCCAGGTAATGGATCTTGCTGAATCACACTATATTTAGGATAATCATTACGATAATCTAAACTGTCTAATAATATATAAGACAAATCAAGACCATCTAATTTCTCTTCAACTTGCTCCTCTGTAAGTTTACTCAAATTAGGAACAACAATTTCGTTACCATGATTTGTAGTAAAAGTTAGCCAGTGCATGAACAAATAGCCTAACACAGCAATAATTGCTGCAGCAAGAAACACTTGTAAAAGAAATACACGGCTAATAAGATAGTTACGTAAACTCATAAATTTATTTTTATTTGTGGCAAAGATAAACCTATTTCGTTCCAAAAAAAATGATAATTTTGTTTAATGGTATTTAGTTTTTCTTTGTTCATTATTAGGAGCTAATCCCGCTATCCGCTGTATCCACACAAAAATGTGTGGGATGCCGCTTCTATCGGGGCTAAAAAAACGATACAATCACATAACATGACTCTTTATGCGACAATGATAAAAGCGCTATTAAAGAAATTAAACTACAAAAAATGAAAAATATTGCCATAATAATGGGCGGCTATTCTAGTGAATATAAGATATCATTAATCTCTGGAAACGTCGTTTATAAATTTCTGGATAAAACAAAATACAACTGTTACTGCATTCATATTTTTAAGGAAAAGTGGGTATGTGTCGATGATGATAAGAACGAATTTCCTATCGATAGAAATGACTTTTCTATTACTATAGCGGGACAAAAAATCATCTTTGACTGTGTGTTCAATGCCATTCATGGCACTCCTGGAGAAGATGGATTGATGCAAGCTTATTTTGAATTACTTGAAATTCCGCAAACTTCTTGTGATTATTATCAAGCAGCATTAACATTCAATAAAAGAGATTTTTTATCTGTTTTAAAACCATACGGGATTAAAAGCGCGACATCGTACTACTTAAATAAAGGTGACGAAATTAATAGTGACGAAATTGTAGCAAAACTTGGATTACCTTGTTTTGTAAAACCAAATAAAGCAGGATCTAGTTTCGGAATTTCAAAGGTAAAGACGGCTGCAGAATTGCCTATAGCTATCGAAGTAGCCTACCAAGAAGATAACGAGATTATCATAGAAAGTTTCTTAGATGGAACCGAAGTTACTGTAGGAGTGATTAACTATCGTGGTGAAATAGTCGTACTACCAATAACCGAAATTGTTTCTGAGAACGACTTCTTTGATTATGAAGCTAAGTATCAAGGTAAATCGCAAGAAATCACTCCAGCAAGAATTTCGCCAGAAATGACTAAAAAAGTCGGTGATATAGCAAAGCGCGCTTATGAATTACTAAAAATGAAAGGATTTTCAAGAACAGAATTTATAATTGTAGATAACGAACCTTTCATGTTAGAAATGAATACTATTCCTGGATTAACACCAGAAAGTTTGATTCCTCAACAAGCTGAAGCAGCAGGAATAACGCTTACTGATTTGTTTGACAATGCGATTCAACTGGCTTTAAAGTAATACCAATATCATGAAAGACATTTTTGAATGGAGTCGCGTACTATGGAACGATCTACCCGAAATTTTTTTGGTAGAAGTGATTTTTCGTTCCATCGTGATGTTTATTGTTCTTTTACTCACGTTAAAGATTGCAGGTAAGCGAGGTGTCAAACAATTATCTGTCTTTGAAACTGTTATAATAATCGCTTTAGGTTCTGCAGCAGGAGATCCCATGTTATATGACAATGTGGGTATTTTACCAGCAATAACTGTTTTTGTGGTAATCATTTTAATGTACCGACTGATCACTTGGATGGCCGCAAAAAGTAAAAAATTTGAAACTTTTATCGAAGGCAAAACAGCCTGCTTTATAAATGAAGGACGCTTTTCGATCAAAAATTTTAAAAAAGAAAGTCTGGCACAAGATGAATTTTTTTCTGAATTACGATTAAAATCTATTGAACATTTAGGACAAATAGAAAATGCCTATATCGAAACAAGTGGCGAAATAAGTACTTTTTTTTATGCCGATGACGAAGTGAAATATGGTTTGCCAATCTTGCCTCATTTATTCGATAAAAAAAATAAAAACATCCCTAAAGACGGGTATTTCTCGTGTACATTTTGCGGATTTACAGAAATTAAAACAGCCGGAACCGCGGTGTGTGAGCACTGTGACAGAGATGAATGGGTCGAATCAATAAAATCAATCCGAATTACCTAAATTTGAAATCCAGCAACAAACTATGAAAAAAGCTATATTCCCAGGATCATTCGATCCTATTACATTAGGACACGAAGATATTATCAAGAGGGCTATTCCGCTTTTTGACGAAATAGTAATCGCGATAGGTATAAACGCTGAAAAAAAATACATGTTTTCACTCGAAGATAGAAAACGATTTATCGAGGAGACCTTTAAAAACGAACCGTCAGTGACGGTGATTTCTTATGAAGGTCTAACAATTGATCTGTGTAAAAAATTGGGTGCTGATTTCATTTTACGTGGATTGCGTAACCCTGCCGATTTTGAATTCGAAAAAGCAATTGCACATACTAACAGGTATTTATCAAAAATAGAAACAGTCTTTCTATTAACCGCCGCTAGGACGTCCTATATTAGCTCAAGCATTGTTAGAGATGTCTTAAGAAACGGTGGAGAGTATCAAAAACTAGTTCCGAAGGCCGTTCGCTTGAAATAGAGGTCGTTAATTATTTTGGGTAAGTAATGAGCAAACTTTTAGAAATATATAAAATTAGTGTTGCGAACTATTAAATGTTATTTTCGCAAAAAACAAATAACAAAAGATGAGTATAGAAAGAGAATTAAATAAACGTAGTGGATCTAAATGTGAGCTTTGTGGTAACACAGAAAATCTAAAAGTATATCAAGTACCTCCTACACAAAAAGGTGGTATTGATGAAGCGGTTATGACCTGCTCTACTTGCTTTGACCAAATTGAAAATCCTGGTACAGAGGATTTAAATCACTGGAGATGTTTAAATGACAGTATGTGGAGTGAGCATACAGCGGTTCAAGTGGTATCTTGGCGTATGTTGAGCCGTTTACGTTCAGCTGGATGGCCTCAAGAATTAATTGACCAAATGTATTTTGACGAGGACACCTTAGCGTGGGCACAAGCGACTGGTGAGGGCGAGGAAGACGAAAGTAAAGTTATACACCGTGATAGTAACGGCGTTATCCTTGAAGTAGGAGACAGCGTGGTGTTAATCAAAGATTTGAAAGTAAAAGGTTCAAGCATGGTAGCTAAACAAGGTACTGCCGTTAGAAACATTAGATTAGATCATGAAAATGCAGAGTACATTGAAGGAAAAGTAGACGGACAAACAATTGTAATTATTACACAGTACGTTAAAAAACTTTAAAAAATATACAGTATAAAAAGGGATTCAGCTACATTATAGTTAGCTGGATCCCTTTTTTTGTTTATGTGTTTTTAAATCAAACTGTTAAGTCCAGCTAACTTCTATCATCATTATTAACAACTGCAAAATAAATAGTATCTATTAGAAAGTATTTGAATAACATAGAATGAAATTTACTTTTGCAACTAAAATAAATTAAATTCTTTAAAAAAACTTCAATAGTGGCTGGTATAAAAAGTACATCAAAATAATACAAAAAGAATACCCTAATTTTTTTTGATGAAAAAGGCATCAGCTTCTTGGCTGGTGTTTTTTTTTTATTTAAAAGAGAATATCATTTTTATAGCTAACTGTTCATAAAAAAAGCCTTCAAAGAATTGCAGTTCTTATGAAGGCTCTATTATTTAAGTTTTATAGCTTTTGGAATATATCTGTACCGTAATCTTTATTTGCAACGACATTAGTTGGTCCAACTTTTTCATTCATTCGATCGTAAGAAAATAGCACCTTGGCAACTTCTTTATAATCGCTCCAAGGTTTCAAAAACGCAGGATTCTCATCATTAAAATTCTTGTAAAAGGCCCATTGCTTAATTAGCTTGGTATCTTTTTCTACATAAACCCAATATTTATTTTGTGGTGTCACTCCCACTCCATCAAAAGTCATTTGTAATACTATTGCATCTTTCCCATCTGCTAACTTATCTTCTTTAACATAACTTAGATTTACACCATTATCATTTAATTTCCAAGGCATCACTAGCCAATAAGAATCATTAATCCACCATTCTTTTGCACGCTGCAATAATGCTGTTGATTTACCTGTATCTGTTATTAGTATACCATTTTCAAATGCTTGTCCTTTCATCGTATTGATATTGACTAAAACCACTTGATTATCTTTTGGATTTTCGACTCTTAAATCTCCAGTCCACTTATTCCAATACAATTTGCGACCTACAAAATTCCACTCTAAAGTCTGTATCGCATCATATGCTTTTCTGCCTCCCATGGCACTTTCAATCTGATCTACTATTTTGCTAACCTCTTTTTCATCTTGGTTTTTTTGAGCACAACTAGTGGTTGCGATCGTAATTATAGCAATAAATGCAACTAAAAATTGGTTTATTTTTTTCATAATATCTTGATTAATTTTTCTCTGTAAATTTACATTTTAAAATTATGCTAATTCAAATATATCCTTTAGTTTTTTTCTCTATCCAAACGACTGTTAGATGCAAAAACTAAAACTTAAAACTACAATAACACAATCGAATCAATAATTTGCTTCGTAACTTAGCCTACAATTAATTTATCTATAAAATCAATACAACATGCAAACGATATTAGGAGCAAACGGAATTATAGGCGAAGAATTAGCTAGAGAATTACGCAAGAATTACACCCAAGATATAAAGTTAGTTGGCCGAAACCCAACGAAAGTTCACCCTGATGATATTGTTTTTTCAGCTGACTTAATGAATGGACAAAGCGTTATAGAAGCATTAGAAAATACCAGTATAGCATACTTAACAGTTGGTTTGCCTTATGACTCGGAAATCTGGCTTAGAGACTGGAAGATAGTCCTTGAAAACGTAATTGAGGCTTGCAAAATCAATGATTGTAAACTTGTTTATTTTGACAATACATATGCTTATCCTCAAGATGTAAGCATTCAAGTGGAATCTACTCCAATGCAATCTGAAGGAAAAAAAGGAAGAGGAAAAAAATTAGCCGCAGAAGTTCTCTTAAAAGCAATTGATAACAAAGAAATTGAAGCGGTAATATGTCGAGCTCCTGAATTTTATGGCCCTGGAAAAACAAAAGGACTGACAAATATGATGGTTTTTGAAAGTCTAAGAGATAAAAAGGAGCCTAAAGTTTTTTTAAGAGACGATAAATTGCGCACCTTAATCTATACTCCAGACGCTAGTAAAGCCATGGCACTTATAGGGAACACCGCAGATGCTTATGGACAAACTTGGCACTTACCTTGTGATGATGACCGCTTGACATATGAGAAGTTTTTTGAAGAGATTTCTTCAAATTTAGGACGTAAAATTAAATACAAAGTTTTAAGTAGCTTAGTGCTTAAAGCTGCAGCTCTTGTAGACAAAAACATGAAAGAAACAACCGAATTATTGCCTCGATATGAGATTGATAATATTTTTGTTTCAGCCAAATTTAAGGAACGATTTCCTGATTTTAAAGTGACTACCTATCAAGAGGGAATTGCCAACATTATAAAAGATTTCGGGATGTCTCGTCCTGAATAACCGATACAGATTATTAGACAAAAATATTTAATTAAACACTTGCAGAAACATTTTTGCAAGTGTTTTTTGTTTTATATGTCCTCATTTTAATTTGACTTTGTAAATGCATTTTGTTTGGAGTCAGCATATAGTTAGAATAGTGAGGTCTTAATTCATTGTATATAGTGACTGATTCTTTAACAATCTGTTTCATGTTTTTTAAATCTAGGTTGTACTTATCAATCATGAATTCCTGTTTTAATATTCCGTTTATTCTTTCAGCTACAGCATTCTCATATGGGTCAGAGTTTTGCGTCATACTTGGCAATATTCCGTTTTTATTTAGCGTGTTTTGATAATCATTAGCACAATATTGCAATCCTCTGTCTGAATGATGAATCAATGGTATTTCGTTGTTCTTTCTCTGTTTTATAGCCATATTAAGAGCCTTAACACTGCTTTCTGTATTCATATTGTCAGCAACATAATACCCCATGATTTTCTTAGAATATGCATCCGTAACAATGCTCAAATAACACGGTTTTTCTCGTTTTCCGATATATGTTATGTCTGAAACCCACACTTGATCAGGCCTGTATATTTCTAAGTCAAGAATTTGATTTTGATGTTTTCTAAATCGATGATGAGAATTAGTGGTTACATGATAACTACGTTTTGGCTGTATCAATAAATGATTAGCCCTGAGTATATCAAATAATTTATCTCTTCCAACTTTCATCGGCTTAAGATCATTCATTAGTATGTGATATGATTTCTTACCACCAAGCCTGGGCATTGTTTTCCTAACTTGATTAATCATTGACACGACTTCAATTGCTTTAGCTTCCTTGTTGCTTTTTCTTTTAATTCTTCGATAATAAACCTGTCTGTCTATCCCGAACAAATTACAGGCGAACATTATTGTTTGCTGTTCTTTGTGTTTAAAATGGTCGATTGTTCGGGTGGAGAGTTTTTTCGTATGTCAATTTTATATTCTTCTTCTGCGATATCAATCATCATATCAAAAATGATTGCTTTTTTATCTGCAACAAAGGCTTGTCTTTCCAAAAAGGACTTCTGCTTCTCTAGAAGTTTTACCTTGGCTTCAAGCTCCATGATCTTTTGTTCTGGCGACTTTGACATAGTAAATGGTGTTTGATTTTCCCAATCAAAGTTACCGAATTTTCGGAGCCATTTAACAACAGTTGATCTATTTTGAATACCATAAGTCTTTGTGGATTCCGTAACTGTAAGTTCTCCTCGTTCAATTTCTTGAACAATTTGTAATTTAAAAGACATTGAGTAATCTTTTTGAGTTCGCTTAACATAGCGTGTTTCTTCATGCTTTTCCATTAGGATACTTTTTGTGTATCGCTATTTCAGGACGGGACAGGATTAAATAAAAAAAGGCTGAGTGAATATCACTCAGCCCTTTTTTTTGAATTTAGCAGCTGCTTTTATAGCTTCAGTTTTTTCTCCATAATGTAATCTTGCATCAAATATCCATGTCCAATTTCGATATCAATTTCCTCAATGGTCTCAAATCCTAACTTAGTGTAGAACTTTTGCGCCTTATTGAATCTATTAACATTCAATGACAAAGTGCTCGCGTCAAAAGCCTCTGCGGCTTGCTCAACTGACTGCAGTAGCATTTTTCCTAATCCTTTGCCCTGAGTTTCGGGCAATAAGTAAATTTTGTGAATATGCGAATTATTCATTTTTTTAAAATCATGTTCATAGGAAGCAAAGCCAACGCATTTTTCATCCTCAAATAAAAGCGTGAACACATGTCCTTTGAGCTCTTTGTTTTCTAACAAGGTTTCTTTCGAATAAAAAGAATCTAGCATAAACTTTAATTGTTCCTCGCCTAGTATTTCGCCATACGTACCAGGCCAAGTTTTAAAGGCTATTTCTTGAACTAAATGTAGTTCGCTATCTAATGCTTCGCGGATAGTTATCATAATTGTATACTACTATTTAACTGCGTATTATTTTTAATTGTAGAAGCACCTTAAAATGATACTTTCTATATATTGCGAGGAATAAAAATGGCAAACTCCGCTCCTTCTCCAGGTACCGAACTTACTTGAATAAAACCGTCGTGATTTTCAACAATCCTCTTACATATCGCTAATCCTAATCCCGTACCTGAATACTTTGAATCCTTCTCTAAGCGGTAAAACAAATTGAATATTTTACTTGAGTACTCTTGCTTGAAACCAATACCATTATCAACAATGACAATTTTGCAATATTCCTCGTTTGATATTATCTTACTTTCATAGATTTCGTTTTCAAAAATTTCTTCTTCAAAAATTGAAATTATCGGATTAACATCATCTTTACTGTACTTTAGTGAATTCGAAATTAAATTAATAAACAATTGTTCCATTTGAAATGGAATCACCTTAATAGTAGGTAATATAGCTGCAGAAATTACCGCTTTTTTATCTTCAATGTTTATTGCTAAATCATCTAAAATTTGAGTTATAATTTCGTTTAAATTGGTTTCTTTAAATACTTTATCGCCTTTAATGGTGCGAGAATAATTAACCAAATCAATTAGCAATGTTTGCATTTTATTGGCTGAAAGTTTAATTTTCGAAAAGTAAACTTTCCCTTGATCAGATATTAAATCAATTTCCTTAGCCTCAATCCTAGAAATAAACATTTGGATCTTATGAAGTGGTTCTTGTAAATCGTGACTCACTATATTATTAAAAGATTCTAACTCCTCATTTATGCTCTTTAACTCTTTGTTATTTTCTTCTAATTCTAAGGTTTTTTTGTACTGATCACTAACATCGTAGTTCACACCAGTTTTAATCATATCTCCCTTACTGTTACGCGTAAAACTGCCTACAGATCTAATGTAGCGAATATCACCATCAGGCAAGATATAACGGAACATCATCGAAGTTGGTTCTAAGGTTTCCAGTGACTCTTTGTGAGATTTAATTACAAAATCTACATCGTCAGGATGAATATGTTTAGAAAAATTCTCAATCGTAGGTTCAAATTTATTAGGATCAACCCCTAATAGCCTCAGGAAATTATCAGAAAATGTGTAGAGCTTGGTTTCTAAATCAATTTTCCAATGTCCAAAACCAGCAATTTTTTCGGCATTATTAAAAGAGTGATTTAAAAATTGTAAATCATCATTAGCTTTTTTCAATTCTTTAATATCGACATTCATCTTGTTGAAAGACAACAATAAAATCAACAATGAAAGAATGACTAGTAAAAAAGCGCTTATTATTGAATCTTGAAGCTCAAATTGGTGATTATCGTTGTGTATTTTAATTTTATCCCCTTCTGCGTTGATTGTTTTATACACAAAAGTTTTCATGGATTCAGTAAAGTCACTACTCTCCTTTAACTTTGCGATAAGCTGCTCTTTGCCGGGGTTTTTACTCTCTGCGAGTAATAATGTTTCTTTGAATAAAGCGAAGCGATAATCAATCATTCTTTTTAGTTGATCAACATCTTTACTTCTGGCGGGATTGTTAGCAACTAGTTTTTTTATTCGAATGAAATTCATTTCGATTTCACCCTTACGCAAAAAACGATGTTCCAAATACGATTTATCTTTGGTGATAACGTAGCTCCTTAAATTAGTTTCATAAATACTAATAATCGAAAGGACGCGTTCTAATTCTAGCTGAGTTTCGGTAGCATTAGTAATTACATTCACTGAAGACTCTAAACTTTGCATCTGTTTGTAAAAAACAGATGCAATGTATCCAACTACCAAAATTGCTATTCCTAAAGCTATTTTGAAAATTTGAGAGTTTCTATATAAACTTCTAAAATTCATTCCAGAAAATTTAAATGCTAAAGAAAAAAGTTTCTTTATTTAATCCTGAAGAATGAAATTGCCAGTTAATGTTTAAAACTTCCTTGATGACTTTCTTAAGTTTAGTAAAGTCATTAGGCTTTTTAATATAAATATTGGCTCCTTCAATAAAGGTCTCTTCAATATCTTTTTCTGATGACGATGTAGAATAAATAGCTATTGACACCTCTTTAAATCGAGAGTCAGCACGAATCTCTTTCAAACATTCAAAACCTGATTTATAAGGCATATTTAAATCTAGAAAAAGTATGTGTGGCATTACTATATCAGGATTGGCCAAATATTCCATTAGGTCCTTACCGTCATTAAATAATGTTAATTTATTATTCATTTTAAGCTCCATCATTGCATCACTAAAGAAAGCGCGATCATCTTCATCATCATCAGCAATCAAAATATGGATCGAATCCTTGTGTGTAATCATAACTTTATATTTTGTTTGTTTGTAGGTATTTTTGCTTGTTTTGTTAATTTGATAAGTTTCTCCTTTTATCGACAATTCTCTTAAAAGCAGATGGCGTTAAACCTGTTACTTTTTTAAATTGACTGGATAAATACGCTACACTGCTGTAGTTTAATTTATAAGAAACCTCAGTCAAAGTCAATTCATCCTCAATGATTAATTTTTTTGCCCTTTCTATTTTTTGAATAATAATGAAGTTCTCAATAGACGTGTAAGTGTACTCTGAGAAAATATTGGTAATGTATCCGTAACTAAAATTTAGTTTATCAGATAGATATTGTGAAATCGTAACAGATGGTAATTTATCTTTTTCATAAACCATCTCCACAATTGCGTCTTTAATTTTTTGAATCAATTGGCTTTTTTCATTACTAACAACAAATATAGCATATTTGTTTAACGCCTCTTGAAGCTGTGCTAGATTCTCCTTTGTAACAGAATTTGAGATTTCAATTTCCCCTAGCTCTAATAATTTGTAACTAATGTCTAATCTTTCTAACTGCTCTTGTAATATAACTCTACAAGCTACAATTCCATCATATTTAATATAGAGTCTCATCTAATTTTAAGTGTATTTATTAAACAAAATTGGTATAAATATATGCCAAAAATAGCAATAGAGACAAGATTTTTAAACTTAAATGCAAAATACTTCTAAACTATTCTTGCATTTTATGTAAATATCTGATTATAAACCAAATTAAAACATCATATTTTAATTCATTTTAACTTAAAAAAAATAAAATAATTTGATTTAACCATGAATCGTCTCTCCTTTTCCATAATTAGCAATTACAGAAGCTTCAAAATCGATCCATTCTCTCCAGCGCTTCTCCACATCAATTCCCGTACCATATTTACGTGCATAAGTAATAAAAGTGGTGTAATGTCCCGCCTCACTTTCCATCAATTCTCTATAAAAAACAGCAAGCTCCTCATCTTTAATGTTTTCAGATAAAATTTTAAATCGCTCACAACTTCTTGCCTCAATCATGGCCGAAAATAATAATCGTTCCACAAGACTTGACACCCTACTGCCATTATTACTTTTCTTCATATATAAATACAATTCATTTACATATTCGTCTTTGCGCTCACGACCCAATTGCATGCCGCGCTTGATAATAATATTATGAACCATTTCAAAATGCTCAATTTCTTCTTTGGCTAAAGCCAATAAATCTTTGACTAAATCTTGGTGTTCTGAATTTTGAGTAATGATGGTAATCGCGTTGGTAGCTGCTTTTTGCTCGCACCACGCATGATCCGTTAAAATCTCCTCAATATTTTTTTCAACTATGTTGACCCATCTAGGATCAGTAGGCAATTGTAATCGTAATACACCCATGATTTTTTTGTTTAAAATTGTTTCACGTCTAAAGTTTCCAAAAAAAAAGTTTAAGGTTCATTCTGCGGCAAAATAGACTGCCACAGAACTTAAAACCTTAAACTTCAAACTTTTTAAACCTAAATATTTAGAAAACGAAGATTGCTCTTTCGCTCATCATTTCGTTAACTTCGTTTGCTACCTCTTCGATAATATCTTCATCAGTATGATTTGTCAGTACTTTATCAATCAAAGCAACAATAGTTTCCATATCTTCCTCTACCAATCCACGAGTTGTGATTGCTGGAGTTCCAACACGAATTCCTGAAGTTACAAATGGTGATTTATCATCAAATGGAACCATGTTTTTATTCACTGTGATTTCAGCTTTTACTAGAGCATTTTCTGCCTCTTTACCTGATATTCCTTTATTTCTCAAATCGATTAACATCATGTGATTATCTGTACCACCTGAAATTATATTGTATCCTCTTTTTACAAAAGCATCAGCCATAGCGTTTGCATTTTTTTGCAATTGCATCGCGTAAGTAAAGAATTCATCTTTTAATGCTTCACCAAAAGCTACTGCTTTTGCTGCAATAATATGCATTAACGGTCCACCTTGATTACCAGGAAAAACAGCCAAGTCTAATAAAGAAGACATCATCCTAATCTCTCCTTTTGGTGTTTTTAATCCCATTGGGTTTTCAAAATCTTTACCCATTAATATCAAACCACCTCTTGGTCCACGTAATGTTTTATGTGTTGTTGTAGAAACAATATGACAATGAGGAATAGGGTCATTCATTAAGCCCTTAGCGATCAATCCTGCAGGATGCGAAATATCTGCAAATAAGATAGCACCTACACTATCAGCAATTACTCTAAAACGCTCAAAATCCATATCACGAGAATAAGCAGAAGCTCCAGCGATAATCAATTTTGGTTGTTCTTTAGTAGCGATTTCTTGAATTTTATCATAATCTAAACGACCTGTTTCAGCATCGACACCATAAAAAACAGGAGTGTATAAACGACCTGAAAAGTTTACAGGTGATCCATGTGTAAGATGCCCTCCATGAGACAAATCAAATCCTAAAATTTTATCACCTGGCTGTAAACAAGCGTGGTATACAGCTGTATTTGCTTGAGAACCTGAGTGAGGCTGTACATTTGCGTAAGCTGCACCAAACAATTCTTTAGCTCTATCAATAGCAATTTGCTCGATAACATCAACTACTTCACATCCTCCGTAATATCTCTTTCCAGGATATCCTTCAGCATATTTGTTTGTCAGTACAGATCCAGCAGCTTCCATCACTTCGTCACTTACAAAGTTTTCTGAAGCAATTAATTCTAATCCGTGTATTTGTCTTTCTTGTTCTTCTAGAATAAGGTCAAAAATTTGTTCGTCGCGTTGCATTTGTATGTTTTTAGTTAATTTGTAGCAAAAATACAAAAAAACGTTTGTGAAACTGTTAGAATATAATATATTTGAAGTATAATTTTCAACAAAATAATTAACATATTATGCCAATATCAGCAAACGATACGAACCGTAAATCATGGTTAGAAGTACTAGAAAACAGTGATTTTCCAATTCAGAATATTCCATTTGGAGTCTTTCTTACAAAAGAGAATGTTGTTACAGTGGGAACCAGAATCGGTGATTTTGCTATTGATTTAGGCGCTCTGCAACAACTGAACTACTTTGAAGGTATTGAGTTAACAGATGATATGTTTATGCAAGACACTTTAAATGACTTCATCTCTGATGGTAAAAAAACATGGAGACTCGTTCGTAACCGCATTGCAGATATTTTTGATAGTAATAATCCTAAATTAAGAGATACTCAAAAACACCGTGATATTGTCATTTTTGATATCGTAGATGTCGAAATGCAATTACCAGTACTAATAGGTGATTATACTGATTTTTATTCAAGTAAAGAACACGCTACAAACGTAGGTAAAATGTTTCGTGACCCAGAAAATGCTTTACTACCTAACTGGTTGCACATCCCTGTAGGATACCACGGTAGAAGTTCGACTATCGTACCTTCTGGAATTCCAGTGCATAGACCTATCGGTCAAACTTTACCTGCCGGTGAAAACACACCTGTTTTTGGTCCTTCTCGTTTGATTGATTTCGAATTAGAAACTGCCTTCATCACTACAGATGCTAACGTTATGGGAGAAATGATTCCTATTAATGAAGCTGAAGATTATATTTTTGGGATGGTATTGTTAAATGACTGGAGTGCTCGTGACATTCAAAAATGGGAATACGTACCACTAGGACCCTTCCTAGCAAAGAATTTTGCGTCATCAATTTCACCTTGGATTGTAACTATGGATGCTCTAGAACCTTTTAGAGTTCCGGGACCAAAACAAAATCCGAGTCCGTTACCATACCTTTTACAAAAAGGAAAACATTCATTTGATATTAACTTAGAGGTAGCAATCCAACCAGAAGATGCTGAGCCTACAATTGTAAGCAACTCTAATTTTAAACATATGTATTGGACAATGAACCAGCAATTAACACACCACACCTCTAACGGTTGTCGTGTAAATTCAGGTGACATGATGGGATCTGGAACAATCTCTGGACCTACTCCTGATAGCTATGGATCAATGCTAGAGTTAACATGGGGAGGTAAAAACCCTATCAAACTTAATGACGGTACAGAGCGCAAATTTATTAACGACAACGACACTGTTATCATGAAAGGATTTTGTAAAAATAGCCAAGTACGGATTGGATTTGGAGAGGTTTCTTCAAAATTATTACCACCATTTGTACGCAAATAATATACAAAGTTAAGCCAAATAAAAAGTGCCATTTTGATATGAAATGGCACTTTTTTTATTCTATAAATCGAGATTGAAATCCCTACTTTATATATTATTTATTTCCTTTTTCGAAATCAGCAACAAACTGTGCTAAACCGATATCTGTTAAAGGATGTTTCAACAAACCGTAAATAGCCGAAAGTGGTCCCGTCATTACATCTGCTCCAATTTTTGCACAGTTTACAATATGCATTGTGTGACGTACAGATGCAGCAAGAATTTGTGTTTCATAACCATAATTATCATAGATATCTCTAATCTCTTCGATTAAAGCAAGACCATCAGTAGAAACATCGTCTAAACGACCAATAAATGGAGAAACATACGTAGCACCTGCTTTTGCAGCTAGTAAAGCTTGCCCTGCTGAAAACACTAATGTAACATTTGTTTTAATCCCTCTGTCTGAGAAATATTTTGCAGCCATTACACCTTCTTTAGTCATTGGTAATTTAACAACTATTTGCTCGTGCAACTCAGCTAGCTCTTCACCCTCTCTCACCATTCCATCATAATCAAGTGCATTAACCTCAGCACTTACATCACCTTCAACAAGATTACAAATATCAACATAATGCTTTAAAATGCTATCTTTTCCTGTGATTCCTTCTTTTGCCATCAATGATGGATTAGTTGTAACACCATCTAAAACCCCTAGTGCTTGTGCTTCTTTAATTTGAGCTAAATTAGCCGTGTCAATAAAAAACTTCATAATTCTATATTTAATTAATTGTGTGTTTATTTTTGGGCGTGTTCGCCGCGGCGAAACAGGCTTTTCGTTGCAATCTTTCATTTTCTAAAGAAGAAAAATGAAAGGATTTCCGCAACAATCCTTCACGCAAATCTTTGGTAAAACTACAACTTATAATGGTTCATTAGTATTTTTTCATACATTTTATCAGGCAGTATTCTCTTTAAAACTATCGAGAATTTTTGCATAAACGCGCCTACCTTATAATGTATTTTAGGATTACTAGTTTGAATTATGTTGTACACCGCCTCTGCCATTTGATTAGGATTGCTCCCTTCATCGACATGATCGTTCATCGTTTTTAGAGAATTCCCATAAGTTTCCTCATACGAAGACCCTTTAATCACCGGAGCATGATAACGACCCGAAGCTATATTTGTAGCAAAGTCTCCAGGAGCGACGTTAGTAACATGAATCCCAAAAGATTTTACCTCCATTCTTAACGCCTCTGTAACAATCTCGAGTGCCCCTTTTGATGCTGAATACATGGAGCGATACGGCAATCCCATGTAGCCTGCAATCGAAGTTACATTTATAATTAAGCCTGATTTTTGTTTACGCATTTGTGGCAACACGGCTTTCATTACTTCAATAGGACCAAAAAAATTGGTATCGAAATGATTTTTCATCTCTATTGTTGGAATCTCTTCCAGCGGCCCAGTAATTCCCACACCAGCATTATTGATCACAATGTCTATTTTACCCGTAATGGAAATGATTTTTGATATTGCAGTAGCAATCGTATCCGGATTTCTAACATCCAACGCTATTAAAGGAAAAACCGAATTCAAGACACGGTCAGGATTTCTACTCGTCCCGTAAACAATAAATCCTTTATGATGTAAAAACTCTCCGATAGATTTTCCAATTCCTGAAGAACCACCGGTAATCAATACTACTTTACTCATTAATTCCTTTTTTTTATAATAGCAGTCAGTGCAATACTTAGAAACGCTAATTTGGATGCACCAAAAATAAAAAAATCCTCCTAATGGAAGACTATTATTAATTTTATTTTCGATAAATATTGAAAATTTGACAAAAAAAAATCTGACTCGCCGTAACGAACAGATTATAAAAAATGGCAAGCGACCTACATCGCACCGCTCAACCACGTACCCTTGCTATGTTCCCATCCTGGGGGAGTCTGCAGGAGCTGGTCGTGTAGGACTTGCCGGTGCAAATATACAACCTTTTTATATTTTTGCAAGCCCTTTGTGCTGTAAAAATAACATTGTATATTGCTATTGTCAAAAAATCAAAACATGAAAAAATATAACTTACTATCTATCATTTTATTAGGCATCACTCTTACCAATTGCGGAGACACAAAAAAAAATGAAAATTCTTTATTTACTTTCAACGATAGCACTTTTAAATCCAAATACATTAATAGTGATGCTATTGATCTAGACATAGCAAATCCTAATACTAAAGAAATTGACAGCATTGTTTTCTTTGTGAACGAAAATAAAGTAGGTACTGTAAAAGGAGCTAAAGCTTTATCCTTTCCGCTTAAAGATCAAAAATTAGGATACCAAAATTTAAAAGCATTAGTGTATTACGACGGTAAAAACGCAGAGGCAACCGCTAGAATTGAACTGGGATCTAGTATACAACCTAAACCTCTAACGTATAAAATTGTAAACACTTTTCCTCATGATACTTTGGCGTTTACTGAAGGTTTAGAGTTTTATCAGGATTTTCTGTACGAGAGTACAGGTCAAAAAAAAGATTCTTATTTTAGAAAAATAGATTACAAAACCGGTAAAGTATTAAATCAAGTAAATCTTGAAGATCAATATTTTGGTGAAGGAATCACTTTCCTAAATGGTAAATTGTACCAACTGACTTGGCAGGAAAAAACTGGTTTTATTTATGATGCAGCTACTTTAAAATTGGAAAAGACTTTTACGTACACTAAAGATGTTGAAGGATGGGGAATGACAAATGACGGTAAGAATATATACCAATCAGATGGTACCGAAAAAATTTGGACTACAAACCCTGAAACACAAGAATTAATGAGTTACATCAATGTGTATGCTGGTGACACAAAAATCAAACAAATTAACGAACTGGAATACATCAATGGAAAGTTTTTTGCTAATGTTTGGCAGAAGGACGCAATTGCCGTGATTGATCCACAAACTGGTTCTGTTGAGCAAATCATCGACATGTCAGGATTAAGAAAACTTGTAAAAAACAGCACTGCAGAAGTATTAAATGGAATCGCTTACAATCCAAAAACAAAAACTATTTTTGTAACAGGTAAAAACTGGGATACTCTATTTGAAATAAAAGTTTCAGAATAATATAATGTACTATATCAGCTGAACAAAATGTATATAGGAATGCTATAATTTTAAGTGAAATAAAAGTGTCAGTTCAACATGTTTCATCAAGCTCAGTATTAAATTATTTACTATCAAATTTAGAGCAGAGTAGTTCTTTAATAAATCTGAGTCTGTTATATTGAAGCCTATCCTAGTTGGAGTAAAGCCTCAATAAGAATGATTAGCAAATTAATTATTGCATAAAAAAAGAGGAGCAATTTGCTCCTCTTTTTATTTTGTTGATGGCTATTTCTACTATCTTAAAGTAAAACTTGTTTTAGCAATCAATTCGTTTTTATCGAATACGTTTACAAAATAAGTACCTTTTGCAAAATCTTTACCAGGTAAATCTTCGCTCACTTGTACCGTTTTATTTTCGTACTTAACATTTGTAATAAAACTATATACTAGAGAGCTATCTCCGAAGTATTCTGTTTTCTTATTTCCTAAAACATTACTCTTACTATCGATAACTTGAACGTAGTACGTTTTATCACCTGATCTTGCGATTTGATTTTCAGCGATTGTAAAACTAATTTTAAGAACATCTGCTCTACTTGCTTTATCAGTTTCAATTTGTTTACCTGAATTACGCATTTTATATGCTGACGTTTTCATGTTCAAGATCGTTAATCTCGCTCCTTTTTCTACAGCTTTAGAAAGTTCTTCATTTTGACCTACTAACACTTCATTGTATTTTTTAGCTTCTCCAAGAACTACTACAGTACTATCACGTTGTGAAGAAACAACAGCATTCTCCTTTTTCAAGCCTTCATTTTCAGCCATTAAAACCTTCATGTTCGATTGCAACGCAAAAAACTGTTTCTTGTATTTAGCTAGTGAAGCCACATCTCCTTTAGACTTTTTTAAGTCTGAAATTAAATTAACTACCTTGTCTCTTTCTTGTATTAACTCGTCAGACATAGAAGTATTCTCGGCAATTGCTGCATCATAAGTCGCTTTTAGCTCTTGTAAATCTTTCATTACAGAATCTTTTTCAGACACCGTACTTTTTAATTCTGTTTGCACAACTTCTGCATCAGAAGTGGCCTTAAAAATGTAAATTAAACTACCTATTAGTAAGACTGCTAAGACGGCGATAATTGCCTTTAGACTTGAATTGCTGCGTGGATTTTCCATGATTTAAATTATTATTTTTTTCAAATTTAACAATATATATTTAAGTTATAACGTAAGTTAACACAATTATATTATTTTTGAAAAAATATAATTTGTTATGGAAAAACTCAAGCTTTACAGCGCCAATGACCTTGCTAAGGTGACTAATCATAGAAGTGGGGAAATAAAATTTGGCGAAAAAATGCTCACTGTACCTAAAGGAGTTGATCCAGTGCATTTTTTAGAAGCTACAGAGGTAAAATATGTTATTTTAGGAATACCAGAAGACATTGGTATTCGAGCAAATTTTGGACGCCCAGGAGCTGCTTCTGCTTGGGAATCGGCGATGAAAAACATAGCAAACATTCAGCACAACCGCTTTTGTAAAGGAAGTCATATTCTAATTTTAGGGGAAATTGACGTAGCTGACGAAATGAGAGAGGTCGAAAACTTAGATTTTAACGACATTGACGATAGGTCTAAACTTAGCCAACTTGTAGAGCGTATTGATAAAGAGGTCTCACACATTATATTTACCATTGTTAAAGCTGGTAAAACACCTATAATTATAGGTGGCGGACACAATAACTCTTACGGTAATATAAAAGGTACTGCTCTTGCAAAAGGAAAACCAATTAATGCTGTTAATTTTGATGCCCACTCTGATTTTAGAATTCTTGAAGGCAGACATAGCGGAAACGGATTTTCATATGCTTACGAAGAAGGGTTCTTGAAAAAGTACTTCATTTTTGGTTTACACGAAAACTACACATCAAAAAGTGTTTTGGATTTAATCAAAAAGACCGAAGATCGTGTACGTTACACTACTTATGACAGTATTAAAATTCGAAAAGAAAAATCATTTGATCACGAACTTACAACAGCACTCGAATTTGTGAAAACAGAATTTTTTGGAATTGAAATTGATTTAGATGCAATTCCCAATATTGCTAGTAGTGCTATGACACCTAGTGGTTTTTCTGTAGAACAATTGCGTCAATTTACCTCTTTTTTTGGTAGAAGTAAAAATGCAAGTTATTTACACATTTGTGAAGGCGCACCTGATTTAGGTGAAGAAAAAAACAACCATCTTATTGGTAAATTAATTGGCTACCTCGTAACTGATTTTATAAAAGCTAATCAATAAACAAACAGATATTCAACAAAATTTAACGAGTCGATAATTAACACTATCTTTGCTGCACTATCATGTACTTAATACAAGATATTTAATATCAAAAATATGTTATTCGAAGATTTATCACTTTCAAAAAGTATTCAAAAAGCCGTTTATGAAGAAGGCTATACTAACCCTACGCCTATCCAAGAGCAATCTATTCCGCTAGTATTAGCAGGAAAAGATTTAATTGGATGTGCACAAACAGGAACAGGAAAGACAGCAGCATTTGCTATCCCAATTATACATCAATTACACCGTATTGTAGGTTCGTCAAAAAAAGCAAAACAAATTAGAGCCTTAGTTGTTACTCCTACTAGAGAGTTAGCTGTTCAAATTGGTAAAAGTTTTGAGACTTATGCTAAATACACAAATTTAACGCAGCTTACCATTTTTGGTGGCGTTTCACAAAACCCACAAGTAGATACTTTAAAAAATGGTGTTGACATTTTAATCGCAACTCCAGGAAGACTATTAGACTTACACAAACAAGGATTTATCGATCTAGATCATTTACATACTTTAGTATTAGATGAAGCAGATCAAATGCTAGACATGGGATTTGTCAATGATGTAAAGAAAATTGTCAAGCTTACGCCAAACAATAGACAAACATTATTTTTCTCTGCTACAATGCCAATTGCTATTAGAGAATTAGCTGAGATGTTTTTAACTAATCCTGAGACAGTGACGGTTTCACCAGTTTCATCAACAGCTGAAAATGTAGAGCAAAAGGTCTATTTCGTTGAAAAGTCAGAGAAAAGAAACCTACTTTATCATTTAATAAAAAATGATAATTTATCTAATGTACTCGTTTTTTCAAGAACAAAGCACGGTGCTGATAATGTGGTTAAAGCTTTACGTAAAAATAATATTGCTGCAGAAGCTATTCACGGAGATAAATCTCAAAATGCAAGACAACGCGTTTTAGAAGCATTTAAGAATAAAGAAGTAGGTGTTCTTGTGGCTACAGATATTGCTGCTAGAGGAATTGATATTGATCAGTTGCCATTTGTAATTAACTTTGACCTACCTAATATTCCTGAGACTTATGTACACCGTATAGGTAGAACAGGTCGTGCTGGGAATGGAGGAATTGCAATTTCGTTTTGTAGTAAAGATGAGCATGCTTACTGGAAAGATATTCAAAAATTAATTAAGGTCGATGTTGAAACTGTAAAAGAGCATCCTTATCCATGGCATTCGGGAAGTCCTGAAACTGCTTCAGGAACTTCAAACCAACCTAAAAACTCAAACAGAAGTGGCGCTGCTCATAAATCAAGAAAATCAGCCACTTCTAAATCAAATAAAAAAAGATGGTATTAATTTACCCCTCTTTATAAACTTAATAAAGCGTCTTTCCTATCTTGAAAGACGCTTTTTTTTATGCATCAATTATTCTATACAATTACAAAGTGCCGCAAATCGATCTATTCAATCGTTTGCAATACTCAAACAAAGTCTATTTATATCAACTTTTTTGGGGGTGCGTGTAATTTCCCAACTGACTTTGCAACGATAGTAGCAATGGTCGAATCACTGGTAATATTAACAACCGTACGACACATATCTAATGGTCTGTCAATGGCAAAAATAAGTGCTAAACCAGCTTCGGGAATACCGGCTTGACCTAAAACAATCACTAGCATAACCATACCCGCACTCGGCACCGCAGCTGATCCTATCGACGCCAAAGTTGCTGTAACTACTATCATTAATTGGGTATGTAAATCTAACGGATAAGGCAACATTGCTTGAGCAATAAATATTGCAGCTACCGCTTGATACAAACTGGTTCCATCCATATTTACAGTGGCCCCTAGTGGTAGCACAAAACTAGAAACCTCATCATCTACACCTAAGTCGGTTACACACTCCATGGTAACTGGAAGCGTTGCTGCACTAGAACTAGTAGAAAATGCTAAAAGTTGTGCAGGAGCTATGGCTTTAAAAAAGGTAATTGGGTTTATTCGAGCAAAGATTAATAGTAAAGAAGGGTAAAATATGAAGACCATAAATGCTAGCCCTATTAGCACCGTTAAACCATATATCCCTAAAGCACCCAGGGTACTAAAATCAGGAATTTCAGCCATTAATGCTGCCATTAAAGCAAAAACACCTATTGGAGAGAAAACCATAATGATATCAATAATCTTCATAATGACATCATTTAAGCCTTTAAAGAAATCTACAACTGGTTTGGCTTTTTCTTCTTCGATTAAAATAAGACCAATCCCAATAAGAATGACAAACAAAATTACTTTTAGCATGCTTCCGTTATCGCTTAAAGCAGCAAAAAAGTTATCAGGAACAATGTCAACTAAAGGTTGGAGAGGACCACTTGTTTTCGCTTGTTCTGCTAGAGCAATCTTTTGATTTGCATCTACCGAGAAACTTTCGAGAAGAGAAATTCTAGAACTCTCATTAATATAACTTCCAGGTTTAATTAAGTTAGCTAAACCTAAACCTACAGTGATAGCAATAACTGTAGAACACAGATAAAATAAAACGGTACGTCCTCCTAATTTAGAAATCTTGGCAATATCTTTTAAATCACTTAACCCTACAATTAGAGAAACGACGATTAACGGAACAGCAATCATCTTTAACAAGTTGATAAAAATGGTACCAAATGGTTTAATCCAGTCAACTACAAATTGGTTTAAGGCTAGGTTTTTCATAATGATGCCAAAAAGTAATCCTAAAGCCATTGCAATTAAGATTTTCCAATGTAGAGCCAATTTCTTCATAAATTTATTTTAATCAATTTTTGTTAGAACGGCTGTTAATACTGATTGTACGCCGTTTAAGGATTACAATCTAGCAATAAATAAAGAGATAAACTTGCATATCAATATTTTTAACACAAATTACTTCAATTTAAAGCAAAAAAAACTCCTCGCGATGGAGGAGTTCTTTATCTATTTTAATTTAAAATTTCTTTATTCTGCCGCAACAACTTCGTCGTTACCTTCTTCCCACTGCCCTACAACTGAAGTCGCTAAAGCATTTCCTAAAACGTTAGTTGCACTTCTAAACATATCACAAAAGTGGTCAATAGGTAAGATTAGTGCAATTCCTTCGATAGGAATGTCAAACATTCCACAAGTTGCAGCTACAACTACTAAACTAGCCCTAGGAACACCAGCAATACCTTTACTTGTCAGCATTAAAACAAGTAGCATCGTTAATTGCGTACCCAAATCTAAGTGTACCCCATAAGCTTGTGCAATAAAAATACTAGCAAAAGTCATGTACATCATACTTCCGTCAAGATTGAAGGAATAACCAAGAGGTAACATGAAAGAAACGATTTTGTCTTTTACACCAAAGCGCTCTAATTCCTCTGTAAGCTTAGGGAAAACCGCCTCACTACTTGTCGTACCAAAAGCAATAATCAACGGACTTACAATACGTTTTAAAAGCACTGTCATTCTACTCTTTAAAAATAAGTAACCAACAGCAATTAATAATACCCAAAGAGAGGCGATACCAATTAAAAACGATCCGAAAAATTTGAAGTACGTAATTGCTAATTCTTGAAAATCACGAACAGCAAATACTCCTGCAATCGCTCCAAAAACTCCAATAGGAGCAAAATTCATTACATAATTCACCATTTTAAGGATAATATGTGATGTCTTATCTAATGCATTCACTACAGGTTTAGCGTACTCACCAATTGAAGCAGCTGCTAATCCGAAGAAAATAGAAAATACAACAATTTGCAGAATTTCATTTGTAGCCATAGCTTCGAAAATACTCTTAGGAACGATGTGTTCGATAAAATTTTCGAAAGAAATACTTTTAGTTTTTTCAGCAACATCAGATGCTGAAGTTAAATCAACATTTGATAAATTCAAACCGTCACCTGGTTGAAGTACGTTGACAAAAAACATCCCTAATAAAAGAGAAATAAACGAGGCAGTAAAGAACCATCCTAATGCTTTTCCTCCAATTCTACCTACGGTGCTTACATTTCCTAATTTAGCAATACCTACAACAAGTGTAGTAAAAACTAGGGGGGAAATAATCATTTGAACTAAGCGGATAAAAACAGTCGCTAAGATTTTTATTTTATCACTGAAAACCAAAGCGGTTTCAGGTGAAATTGTATTGTGGATGATTATTCCTAATATCCCTCCTAATAACATGGCAATTAGGATTTGTGTCGTCAAATTAGATAAAATTGACGCCTTCTTTTCTGGTTTTGTGTGCATTTGGTTTTTAAAAATTATTTGAGTTTTGGTTTTTGCATTTTGGTAAAATGCACCGGGTAATTTTGCTTTAAATTTCTTTGGAATACGTTTTATTGATTAAATAGAAATCTGCTAATACCATCGCTGCCATTGCCTCAACAATTGGCACTGCACGAGGAACAACACAAGGATCATGACGTCCTTTTCCAGTCATCTCGGTAATATTTCCTTTATTGTCTAGTGATTCTTGTTTTTGCATAATTGTCGCAACTGGTTTGAAAGCTACTCTAAAGTAAATATCCATTCCGTTGCTAATTCCACCTTGAATTCCTCCCGATAAGTTTGTTTTTGTAGTTCCGTCAGGATTATATAAATCATTATGATCACTTCCCTTCATTTTAGCACCACAAAAACCGCTACCGTATTCAAATCCTTTTACCGCATTTATCGATAGCATTGCTTTTCCTAGCTCAGCATGAAGCTTGTCAAAAACTGGTTCGCCTAAACCTATTGGCACATTTTGGATTACACAAGTAACTGTTCCTCCTACTGTATCGCCTTGCTTGCGAATCTCACGAATGTATTCTTCCATTTTAACGGCAGAAGCTTCATCAGGACATCGAACAGGGTTACTTTCTATTTTTGAAAAGTCTAAATCTTGGTATGGTTTTTCTAAAAATATATCTCCCACAGAAGAGGTGTAGGCATTGATTTTAATCTCAGGTAAAATTTGTTTAGCGATAGCACCTGCTACTACTCTACTAGCCGTTTCACGAGCAGAACTTCTTCCTCCTCCGCGATAATCGCGTGTACCATATTTTTGATCATAAACATAATCAGCATGGCTTGGTCTATAATTGTCTTTTATATGAGAATAATCATCCGACTTTTGGTTTGTATTTGGGATGATAAACCCTATCGGAGTTCCTGTTGTTTTACCTTCAAAAATACCGGATAAAAACTGTACATCATCTGGTTCTTTTCTTTGGGTTACAATTGCAGATTGTCCCGGTTTTCTCCTAGACATTTCTAACTGTATTGCTGCTAAATCTATTGTGATTCCTGACGGACAACCGTCTATGATACCTCCTAAAGCTTCACCATGTGATTCTCCAAAAGTGGTGATTTTGAATAGTGTGCCGTAGCTATTTCCTGCCATTATTTCTAGTTTTGAACAAATGTAATATTTTAGTTCAAAGTTTAAAAGATTACGGTTTAAAGTTTTACTATTTACACCAATAAAATTTATCTTTTACTTAATAATAAAGTTAAATTAATAACCTTAATTTTAAATAGCAGTCTTTTTAATTCGATTAATTTGTAAAACTCCAAAATACAAACTGGTGAAAAAACGAAAAGTTGAATTAGTTGTACTCTCTGATATTCATTTAGGTACTTATGGCAGTCATGCTGTCGAATTGAATAAATATTTATCTAGTATTAAACCAAAAACATTGATCCTTAATGGAGACATTATTGATATCTGGCAATTTAGAAAATCATACTTCCCTAGCACACATTTAAAGATTATTCAAAAAATCATGAGTCTTGCCTCTAAAGGTACAAAGGTGTACTATATTACAGGAAACCACGATGAAATGTTACGTAAGCTTAGCGAAATGAATCTAGGTAACATATCGTTACTAGACAAGCTAGTACTAGACCTAGACGGAAAAAAAGCATGGATTTTTCACGGAGATATTTTTGACGCATCGGTGCATCATGCCAAATGGATTGCGAAATTAGGAGGCAAAGGGTATGATTACCTGATCTTGTTCAATCGGCTAATCAACTGGTTTCTTAAAAAATTAGGCAGAGAACCCTATTCTTTTTCGAAAAAAATAAAAGCTAGTGTGAAAAAAGCGGTCAAGCATATTTCTGATTTTGAGGAAACAGCTACTGACCTTGCCATTGAACAAAAGTACGATTACGTATTATGTGGTCACATTCACGAACCTAAAATAATACTGAAAGAGAATAATCATGGAAGCACACTTTACTTAAACTCTGGAGATTGGGTAGAAAATTTAACTGCTTTAGAGTACAATAATAAACGGTGGAAACTGTATCACTATAAAGAAAGTGATTATATAGAAGACGACAATTTTATGGAAATAGAGCATTTAACCTACCAACATTTAAGCCAAACAACTGTTAATAACCAAAAAACACCTTAAATACTGACTAACAATTAATTACTAAATTATTGAAATTAAAAAATGATAGTTCCATAACAAATGATTATTTAAGCATAAGAGAACGACTCCTTTATTAACTTAGTTTTGTAAAAAAAACAATGATGATTATGAAGAAACTTATTTTATCAGCTATAATGGTAGTTGGATTAGCTTTTACAGCTCAAGCACAAGAAATTTCAAAAAACGCACTTGGACTACGTTTAGGTGACAATGACGGATTTGGTGGAGAAGTTACATACCAAAGAGGTTTAGGTGATAATAATAGATTAGAACTAGATTTAGGTTGGAGAAATAGTAATGACTATGATGCAGTTAAACTAGCAGGATTATACCAATGGGTATGGAATATCGATGGTGGATTCAACTGGTATGCTGGTGTAGGTGGTGGATTAGCTAACTCTGATTACAACGGAAATGATAGAAACAGAGACGGTAGTTCTACATATTTATTTGCAGCTGGAGACATAGGAATTGAGTACAACTTTGATATTCCATTGTTATTATCTTTAGACTTTAGACCTGAAGTTTATTTTACAGATAACATTGATAAAGACTTTGGACCAGATATCGCACTTGGAATCAAATACCAATTCTAATATCAAGATTAGATTTATAGAAAAAGCCACTAGAAATAGTGGCTTTTTTAATGGTTATAATTGAACTATTTTACTTAGAGTATTTCTTTATTGCCTCCTCATAAATTTCGACATATAAAGGTAGGATATTTTTAATGTCAAACTTTTGTGCCACTGTCAATGCATTTCTTTTAAACTCACATAATGTTAAGTCGTCTTTCAAGATCTTAATTGCATTTTGCGCCATTGCATCTACATCTCCTACATCACTTAGAAAACCTGAAACTCCCTCAAAGTTTACTTCAGGCAACCCTCCCGAATTACTAGAAATTACTGGCACACCCCAAGCCATTGCTTCTAATGCAGCCAAACCAAAACTTTCTGTTTCTGAAGGCAGTAAAAACAAATCTGTATAGCTTAATATCTTATCGATTTCATTACTGTTACCAAAAAAGATCACTTTATTGGCGATACCTAATTCTTGACATAACGCTTCTGCTACTTCTTTCTCAGGACCATCTCCAACCATCATTAATTTAGCTGGAATTTCTTTCTGAATTTGGTAGAAAATTTTAACGATATCTGGAATGCGTTTTACTTTTCTAAAATTACTAATGTGGGTAATAATACGTTCGCCACCTTGAGCCATCACAGATCGATTACAAGGTATTGTAGGGTCAGTCGTATTTTTATCTAATTCGATAAAATTAGGAATAACGTGAATGTCCTTTTTAATGTTGAATAACTTGTAGGTGTCTTCTTTTAAGCTTTTAGATACTGATGTTACCACATCTGATTTATTGATACTAAAACTCACTGCGGGTTTATAAAAAGGATGGTTACCCACAAGTGTAATATCAGTTCCGTGTAAAGTTGTAACCATAGGAATTTCGATACCTTCACTTTTAAGCATTTGCTTGGCCATGTATCCAGCATAAGCATGCGGAATTGCATAGTGTACGTGTAAAATTTCGATTTTATGCAACTTAACCATATCAACTAACTTGCTTGACAAGGCTAACTCATAAGGCTGGTAGTGAAACAATGGGTACTCAGGAACGTTTACCTCATGGTAATGAACGTTTGGATTCAAAAGTGCTAAACGCACTGGCTGACTATATGTTATGAAATGTATTTCATGCCCTTGGCGTGCTAATTCAAGTCCTAATTCTGTAGCGACTACACCACTTCCTCCAAAGGTAGGATAACAAACGATTGCAATTCTCATGTATGTATTTTAAGTAGAACGAAATTAAGGAAAAGCAAACTATTCCCTTTGGTTTTTAACATTTATATTTGAATTCTTAGAATTTCATTCGCTGAATACGCACTGCATTTAATATCGCTAGTAGAGCGACACCCACATCTGCAAAAACAGCTTCCCACATTGTAGCGAGACCACCAGCTCCTAAGATTAAAACTGCTGCTTTAACCACAAATGCCATTGTAATATTTTGCCAAACTATTTTTTTTGTCTGTTTAGCAATTACTATGGCGGTAGCGATTTTGCTTGGTTTATCATCTTGAATAACAACATCTGCAGTTTCAATTGTTGCATCACTTCCTAAACCTCCCATTGCAATACCTACAGTGCTCAAAGCAACTACAGGAGCATCATTTACACCATCGCCTACAAAAGCAACCGTTTGTTTTCTAGCCAAAAGTTCGTTTACTTTTTCGACCTTTCCTTCCGGAAGAAGTCCGCCATAAGCATTTGTAATCCCCAATTTATTTGCTACATCTTGAACAACTGTGTTCTTGTCACCACTTAACATGGTAATGGAAATTCCCAGATTTTTTAATTTTGTTATTGCCAATGCGGCATCAGTCTTGATGACATCTGCAATTGTAATGTATCCTACAAATTGATTATTATAAGCTATAGCGATCAGCGTGTTTACAATGGTTTCATGTACTATTTTGTGCTGAATTTCAAACTTTTCCATCAATTTAAAATTTCCTACTAGTAACTCCTTCCCATTTACTAAAGCACGTAGTCCATGACCAGGAATTTCTTCAACATCAGTCATTTTAATTGCTGGATCGACTGCACCTACTTTTTCATGTATTGCCGTAGCGATTGGGTGAGAACTCTGACTTTCTAGGGCATTTACTAACTGTAAGATTTCGTTTTGATCGAAAGTGGAGTCCAATACAACTTCTTGTACTTTGAAAACTCCTTCTGTCAAGGTTCCCGTTTTATCCATCACCACATTTTGAATTGTAGCCATTAAATCGAGAAAGTTGCTTCCTTTAAATAAGATCCCGTTTTTACTTGCTGCACCAATTCCTCCAAAATATCCTAAAGGAATTGAAATAACTAAAGCACACGGACACGAAATCACCAGAAAAACCAACGCTCTATACAACCAATCTGAAAAAATATAATTCGAAACAAAAAACATCGGTATTAAGCAGATTCCGATTGCGAGAAAAACGACAATAGGAGTATAAACATTTGCAAATTTTCTAATGAACAATTCTGTCGGGGCCTTTTTTGAAGTGGCATCTTGCACCATCTCTAAAATTTTAGACAATTTGCTATCCTCGTATGCTGTGGTAACTTTCACAAGAGCTACTGTATTCCCGTTGATCATACCTGCCAAAACTGTAGCATTTTTTTTCTTTGTTTCAGGGACACTTTCACCAGTTAAAGCAGCAGTATTAAATGAGGCGGAATCAGAAAGTAAAATTCCATCTAAGCCTAATTTTTCACCCGCCTTCAATTGAATTATAGAACCAATATTTACCAAAGCTGCCTTAGCAATTTTGGCTGTTTCGTTTTCTATAATTGTAACTTCATCAGGACGCTGATCTAGCAAACTTTTAATATCTTTCTTTGCCCGTTGCACAGCAATACCCTGAAATATTTCACCTACAGCATAAAAGAGCATTACTGCTACTCCTTCAGGATACTCCCCTATAGCAAATGCTCCAATAGTAGCAATACTCATTAATAAAAATTCAGAGAAAACATCCCCTTTTCTAGCACTATCAATTGATTCTTTCAAAACGGGCAATCCTACGGGAATATAAGCAATTATGTACCAAATCACTCTCACGTATCCTTGAAACCAAGATTGTGTCCAGAAATTGTCAAAAAAAATTGCTGTAGCTAGTAAGATAAAGCTAATAATTGCTGGTAGAAATATAATCCATAAACTTGCATCGCCTATATCATGATTATGATCATGGCCATCATGAGCTTCGCTATGATTTTTATTTGAATTTTTATGTGAATCCTCATCGTGCCCACAGCAAGAATGTTGGTTGTTTTTCTGCAGTATCTTCATTATAACTCATTTTTAATAAAATTAAGTAAAAGAGAATATTTTTGGCATTAAATAAATGCTAAATAGTATTCTACAGCAGTGAATTTTATTACTACTCTTGAAAATTGGAGTTTTCTAAGTACTTGTTATTTCATTGAGATCATTTCAAATACAAGAATAAGTAGCCATATCAAGTCTTACAATAGAAAAGTAATTAGGTAAGTGCGTTTAGAAACAATTCTTTAATCTTGTAACGACTCGTAAATAAGCTGCTGGATATCTTCTCTGATATTTTCTCTCGATAACTTGTTAGTACCACTATCAGGATAGGTTCTATTCGAAAGAAAAACATATACTATTTCTTTTTCTGGATCTGCCCATGCCATTGTTCCAGTAAATCCAGTATGCCCAAAGCTAGTCATAGATGCACAACCACAAGTGGGACCACTCTCACCTAATTGGGGTTTATCAAAACCTACACCTCTTCTATTTCCTTCCATGCAAAAGTAACAGGTGTTGAAATCGTCAAAAGTTTTCTCTGAGAAATAATGATGTCCACCGTAGCTACCCTTCTGTAAGTACATTTGCATAATCTTAGCCACATCCATACTATTAGAAAATACACCTGCATGACCACCTACTCCACCTTCCATGGCAGCTCCCATATCATGCACATAACCTTGAATTAATTGATGCCTGTAATAAGTATCAATTTCAGTAGGTGCAATTCCGTTCTTGTTAAACTTTTTTAGAGGGTTATACATGGTGTGGTTAGCACCTAGAGGCTTAAACAATATTTCATCACTTAAAACATCAAGAGATTGCCCCGTTAATTTTTCGATATAATTTTTTAAAATAATAAAGGTAAAGTCGCTATACCGATATTTTTTCTTAGGCATTAATTTACTCTCTGCTATAATTTTCACTATAGTATCTTGATAGTCATTGCGCAAATACAAATTATCAGCAACTTTAGTAGAAAAATCTAGTTGAGAGCTTGTTCTGTAATACGTTGTTAAAGGATCTCCTTTACTACTAATTGTCGCTCTATAGAACGGTATCCAAGCTTTCAATCTAGCATAGTGTGATAATAAATCTTTAAAAGGAATTGCCGCTTTATCTGTATCTTGAAATATTGGTAACATCTGGCCCAAAGTGGTCGTCATATCGATGTTTTTTCGATCGTATTGCAGCATTGCATTTGGCAGCGTTGCTAAAATCTTTGTCAACGATGCTACGTCATATAATGTTGTGTCATTTACCATAGGACTATTGCTGTAAGTAAGGTTACCAAAAGACTTTTGATAAACTACTTTTCCTTTTCTGGCTACCAAAACCTGCATACCAGGAGCCATCTTTCCAGAAATTGCTTTTTGAGCAAGGTCAGTAATTTTACCTAATACCGCCGAATTCATTCCTACACTCTCTGGAGTTGCAAAACCTAAGATATCAAGTTTCTCTGTCTCTAGTCCAAAGTTGGTTTTAAACTCACTAGAAATGGTAATTGGTAATTTCCCTTTAGAACCAATAGCTCCAAAAATCAATTCAGCTGACACTTTTTGAGCAATAGCACTATTTTGATACGAAACAATTAGCCCGTTTATTGCTGTAAAGTCGCGAACATCAAGCAATGAGTAGGGATTCGCAAACACAGTGACAATCGCATTATTATTACGGGTTATAAAATCTAATTTCGCTAATTCTGAATTATTGAAACTATAACTTTTCCAAGGAGCATCTGATTTGTGGTACCCTACTATAACTGTATTGAAGTTACTAAGTTTTTGTTGTAAAGCATCTAAGTTGTCTTCCTCTACAACAGTTACCTCAGCATATTTCTTTAGTGTTTTGACAAAATCGGTATTATCACCATCTCCTATTTTAACGTAAGCAATGCGTTTAGATTCTAGATTTTTTATTGGTAAAATGGCTTCCTTATTTTTCAAAACTGTCAAAGCATTTTCGAATAACTCATATTGCAAAGCGTCATTATGAGGATCATTTAGATCTTGAACCAAATTAGTTGTGTCGATAGGTTCCATTTTACTGAAACCAGCGATATACTTGTATTTTAAAATTTTCTTTACTGAGAAAGCCAGTCTCTTCTCAGTAATGACTTTATCATTATAAGCAGTTCTTAAAAGAGCAATAGCTAAGGGTACATCTTCAGAAAAAAGTAGAATATCATTTCCAGCTAGGAAAGCAGCCAAATCAATTTCGCCCGGATTTTTGTAATTACTAGCGGCCTTCATATTTAAAGCATCAGTAAATATTAAACCTTTAAAACCTAGATCTTTCTTTAAAATATTGGTCACAACCTCATAAGAAATTGAGGAAGGGTAATTAGGACGCGACTCTAAACTAGGAACGTTTAAATGCGCCACCATCACAGAGGAAAGCCCCTCTTTGATCATCTCTCGATAAGGATAAAATTCTACTTCTTCTAAGCGTTCCTTAGAAAAATTAACCGTCGGCAATCCTTTATGAGAATCAGTTTCAGTATCACCATGCCCAGGGAAGTGTTTGGCTGTAGCGTAGATACCTTGGTTTTGAAAACCTTTCATCAAAGCCACCGCTCTATTAGCCACGTTTATTTTATCTTCACCAAAAGATCTAAAACCAATAATAGGATTGTTTGGGTTTGTATTAATATCTACAACAGGCCCAAAATTAAATTGTATTCCTAAGCGTGCACTCTGCTTCCCCATTTGGTTTCCTAATTTTTCAATTAGTTTCATATCTTGAATAGCGCCTAGAGTCATGTTCCAAGGATAGGTATAGGTAGAATCTAAACGCATGCTCAAACCCCACTCTGCATCGTTACAAATAAATAATGGAATCTTAGAACTTGCTTGAAAACTATTTGTTAAATTAGCTTGTCGCACAGGCCCTCCCTGAAAAAAGATGAGTCCACCAATTTTATAATTCGAAATTAAATTTTGAATGGCGTAAGTATGCGAAACTCCTTTATTTGAGTAAGCCGCCACCATAAAAAGTTGCCCTAATTTCTCGTCTAGTGACATACTATTATAAACACTATCCACCCAAATCTTGCGTTGGTTAAAAACGTTTGCAGGTTCAACTATCCTAACATCATCAAGTGAATTGTCGATATCAAATTCGTCCACTACTGCACCAATACGTGTTGGTTTGTGAATAGATTTTATAACAGTCTTATCTTTTTGTAGAGCACAAGCGGCCATAAAAAAAAATAAGACATAAAGAACTGAGATTCTAATGCCTTTATTTTTCATTAATTGTAATTTTATATTTTCTTAGAAGAAACGACTATGCCAGCTATCCATTGCTGGAACTTCCCATGATTCGTTAAATTCTTGAACATTATTAATCAGGTTATTAAAGACAATAGTGTTCTCTGTAACCGCTTTATCTTTTACCATTTTCTTAAAGTCAATTAATGGTTTGTGAGCAATATGTTCCCCTAATTTAAAGGTTACGTTCATTTTATCTAAAAGATCAACAGAATATTTTTTTTCTAATTGCTGAATAAATTCAACAGATGAATCAATAGAGCAACCTGTAGCAGCTTGAAAATCTTGGTTTACAGCAAGAATGATAAATCTATTGTATTTTAATTGGTATGAAGACTCTAAACTTGTTCCGTGAGCAGCCCAACCTTCAAGAAAAGTTTTTAAATCATTTTCTATTTCGGTGAACTCAGCATCAGAAAATTTTCTATTGGATTGATAAATCCAAACACGGGATTCTTCTGGTAAATCTTCAAATGGTACGTACATGATATTTTTTTTATAGGCTTACAACAAGGTAAGTCTCATTGAATTGTATTCTATTAATTATTATAAATCCTGAGCATTAGCAATTAGTTCAGCAATATCCATCACTTTAACATCAGCTTCTTTTTCTTTGTTTTTTACACCATCAGTCATCATGGTATTGCAAAATGGGCATCCTGCAGCGATAATATCTGGTTTCACTTCGAGAGCATCTTCTGTTCTAAGAACGTTTACTTCTTTATCACCAGGTTCAGCATCTTTAAACATTTGCGCGCCACCAGCACCACAACATAAACCGTTAGCTTTTGAACGCTTCATCTCAACTAATTCAACATCTAATTTCGCAATTAAATCTCTTGGAGCCTCATAGATTTTGTTTGCACGACCTAGGTAACAAGGATCGTGAAAAGTGATTCTTTTACCTTTGAATTGACCACCTTCAATAGTTAAACGACCATCATCAAGCAGTGATTTTAAAAATTCTGTATGGTGTACTACTTCGTACTGTCCACCTAGTTCAGGGTATTCATTTTTAAGTGTATTGAAGCAATGCGGACAAGCAGTTACAATTTTCTTAGCTTCATAAGCATTTAGCACTTCGATATTCATCATGGCCTGCATTTGAAACAAAAACTCGTTACCAGCTCTTTTTGCAGGATCTCCAGTACAACTTTCCTCTGTTCCTAATACGGCAAAAGATACATTAGAACGGTTTAATAAACGTACAAATGCTTTAGTGATTTTCTTAGCTCTATCGTCAAAACTACCTGCACATCCCACCCAGAACAAAACTTCTGGTTGTTTTCCTTGAGCCAGCATTTCTGCCATTGTTGGTACTACTAAATTTTCTGACATTGAATATATATTTTTAGCCGCCTAAGCTAGCGTAGTTTATAAATTTAAATTTCTTTTGAAAGAATTAATTCTCATCTTTCCAGTTCAATCGGTCTTGTTGATTGTATTGCCACGGGGCACCATTATTTTCGATATTTGTCATCATAGCATTCAAAGGCATAGGAGCAGCACTTTGTTCCATGACTAAGTAGCGACGCATGTCCATAATAATTGATAACGGACTTATGTTAACTGGACATTCTTCAACACAAGCATTACATGATGTACACGCCCACAACTCTTCTGCTGTGATGTAATCATTTAATAATGTCTTCTCGTCTGGAATGAATAACCCTTTATTTTTATCGATATTTCTACCTACTTCTTCTAGACGATCACGAGTATCCATCATAATCTTTCTAGGAGAAAGCTTTTTACCTGTTTGGCTTGCAGGACAAGAAGAAGTACATCTACCGCACTCTGTACAAGTATACGCATTCAATAATTGCACCCAGTTTAAATCCTGTACATCACTAGCTCCAAATTTACTTGGAACTTCACCTTCTGCAGGAGCCGGGGCCGCCGCAAATGGATCAACATTAGGATCCATCATCATTTTTACTTCTTTTGTAACTGCCTCCAAGTTATCAAATTCACCTTGCGGATCTAAATTTGCAAAATAAGTATTAGGGAAAGCTAAAAGTATATGTAAGTGTTTCGAAAAATATAAATAATTCATGAATATTAAAATCCCAACGATATGCAACCACCAGAAAACCTCTGTTAAAAGCATCACCGTTTCATTTGGCATACCGTTAAATATTGGTTCGATAAATTGACTTATAGGAAAAGATCCTGCCTTGATAAAGTGTGAGAAACCTCCTGGAACATTTTGTAAATGTAAATCTGAAGCATTCATTAATAAAAACAAAGTCATCAATACAACTTCAAAATATAAAATGTAGTTAGCATCATTTTTAGGATAACCAACCATTTCTCTATTCATGAAACGTTTTAATCGAATAACATTACGTCGTAACCAGAAAATAACAACAGCAATAAGAACTAATCCTGCTAGAATTTCAAAAGTTGCTATTAGAACATTATAAGTTGTACCTAAGAAAGCAAAAATTCTATGCGTTCCAAACAGCCCATCGATAATGATTTCTAAAAGTTCAATATTAATAATTACAAAACCTAAATAAACAACAATATGTAAAATACCTGCAATAGGTCTCTTCACCATTTTTGATTGCCCTAATGCAATCATTGCCATATTTTTCCATCTTGCAGCTGGATTGTCTTTACGGTCAACAGCTATACCTAGATTAACATTACGGTAGATTTTTTTTATATTGATAAAGAAATACCCAAAACCTATTCCTAAAACTATGGCAAACAATATGTTGTCTAAATAACTCATATATAAAAACTTTTATTTAATTGTATCGTTAGCAGGCACTCCTTTATATGGTTTGTTCTTTTTTCCAAATACAGATACGTTAATATATCTTGTAGGATATAAACGTACGTCTTGTAATAACAATTCCAACTCTCTTGTTGATTTAGTTAAATTTGTATAGAGAGCGTCATCTTTAAGCAATTTCCCCATAGTACCATTTCCTGCCTCTAAGTTTTGCACCAGCCCATTTACTTTAGCTAAAGTGGCATTTAAATTACGTACGGTTTTACCCATATCCGCTTTGTTAAGCGAATCAGATATATTTGCAAAGTCTTTAGAGATTTTATTAAAATTAGTAACTACCCCTTTTACTTGCGCTTTATTATCATCAAGTACATTATTCATACTTATCGAAGCCTTATGAAATTGTTGCATCGTTAGACTAAGTTCAGCCAAACTCTTTCTCAAATCATCTTGTGCTTTCTCATCAAGTACTTTATTGAAACCACTAATTAACTCGTCAGCATTCCCTAATAGCTTATCAAGTTTAGCTTGAATAGGCACCAATTTTTCCCCTACAGCATCAGTTAAACCTTGTTTAATGGTTCCCGACAAGTAGCTACCATCTGCTGCCAATGTATTATCCGCTAGGTTAGGGTTGATCGAAATTTGCTTTCCGCCAATCAGACCTGGTTCGTAAATTGTGGCAGTGCTTGACTGTGAAATAGGAAAATCAGATTTGATTTGCATCTCTACAAGTAATTTTCCTGTTTTTGGGTTTATTGTAATCGCAGTAATACGACCAATCGCTAGACCGTTTAAAGTGACAGGTGCCGATGAAGAAAGCCCTTCAACTGAATCGTATTGAACATACAATTTCTTGTAGCTGCTCAACAAATCACGCCCTTTTAAAAAGCTATATCCCCAAATAAATAATAATATAGATGCAATAACTAATATCGCCGTCTTAATTTCTCTTGTTAGTTTCAAAATTTAAAGTATTTTGCACAAATTTAATATAAAATATCCAACTTGTAATTATTTAATTGCTTCTTGAATGCTGATTTTCTTACCGTTTTTAAACGCTATTAGAAAAGCAGACGAATATCCTTTGGCCTTAGCCTGACTCAACAAAACCTTAGATTGGTTATAATCAGAAGTTTCCCCATACATATATTTATAAGCAGCACCTGATTTTTCCATAGAAATAGTATTCAAGCCTTTGAAATTCCTAGCTAATAAAGCTAACTTTTTACTGCTTGCTGCGATTTGTACTTTAAAAACAACATCACTATCTGATGCTCTTAAAACTGTTTTTTTAGTCTCGACTACCACATTATTTTTTGAAGTAGTGCCTTGTGCAGCCGCTCTTGTAGAAGGCCGTGTTTCATAACTTTCTACGCTACCATTACCGTAATACTCATTTTTATAACTTACAATCGCGTCAGTAATTGCTTTTGCAATCTCTTGCTGACCAGATTCTGAATCTAAAGTATTTCCTTCAGTATGATTAGAGATAAATCCAGTTTCGATTAGAATTCTAGGCATGTATGCTTTATGTAAAACCATGAAAGGAGCTTGTTTAACACCGCCACCTCTAATTTTTTTACCCAATTTTTCAAACTCGTTTTCAACCTTACTGGCTAGTGAAATGCTATTATCAAGATATTCTTCTTGCATCAAAGTCATTCCAATCATTGTTTGAGGTGAATTAGGATCAAAACCCTCATAATTTCTTTTATAATCTTTCTCTAGTGTAATTACCGAATTCTCTTTTTTTGCCGCTTCTAGATTAGAGGCGATTTTGTTCATACCCATAACATACGTTTCAGTACCACTTGCAGATGTATTTCTATTTGCATTACAGTGTATGGATACAAAAATATTAGCGTTTGCTCTATTTGCAATGTTTGCTCTTTCTACTAAATCAATAAAAACATCTGTTTTTCTAGTGTAAATAACGTCAATTTTAGAATTTGCCTCTAACATTTTACCAACCTTCAAAACGATTGCCAAAGCTATATTTTTTTCTACGTGCCCATTATAAGTCGCCCCAAAATCATGCGCACCGTGACCTGCGTCTAAGGTGACTTTAAAATTACTTCCTTGAGCATGAGATAAAGAGGATAAGGACAAAGCAATAAACACAAAAGCTTTTAAAACGATGTTATTAGAATAGGATGATTTCAAAATCTTTTTTTTTTACAAACTTACTTATTCTTAAGCATTTCATCAAGATAAAGTGCAGTAGGAACGTATTTTAATTTACAGTAGTAACAAACGCATCTGGAAAACCGGCGTTTCTTGCATCTCTTTCTAATTTCTGAGCTTCTTCTTCACTATTTGTTTCACCGTACATGTAACGATATAATTGTGAATCATATGTATTACTTATACCACTTAACCCTTTAAAATTAGAAGGAATCATTGCGATATTTTTTTCACTAGCCATTAATTGCACCTTATATACAGTCCCCGAAGTTGTAGATGCAGGGACTGGAACTTGCCTAGGAACAATTTTAGGAGCGCTAGACTCTAATCCTGTTACACCTCCGCCAGTGCCATAAAATTTATTTTTATACTGTACAATAGCACTCGCTATTTGAAAAGCCATCTGATCTTGACCTTCCTCTGAGTTCAAGTATTCCCCCTCTTCCCTATTCGATAAAAAACCTAATTCAATTAACACACTAGGCATGTAAGCAGCATCAAGCACCCATAGTGGTTGCTGCTTGATACCTCTTGAATTACGTTGCAAATTATTTGTAAAATTATTTTGTACTTCGTTTGCGAGTATAATACTATTATTCAAGTTTTCCTCCTGCATTATAGTCAGTCCTATAAGAGATTCAGGTTTATTAGGATCAAATCCTTGATAATTATCTTTTATATTATCCTCTAGCAAGATTACTGAGTTTTCCCTCTTAGCCACTTCTAAATTTAAATCTGTTCTAGAAAGACCCATTACAAAAGTTTCGGTACCATAGGGTTGATAACTTCTAACAGAATTACAATGAATAGAAACAAATAGATTAGCATTGATTTTGTTAGCTACTTTTGGCCTATTTACTAATTCTACAAATACATCTGTGGTACGTGTATATATAACTTCCACATCAGCTATTTTATTAAGAAACCCTCCAACTTTTAAAGTAGTTTTTAAAGCAATATCTTTTTCTGTAAACCCGTGATAAGAGTTGCCAGGGTCTTTTCCACCATGACCAGCATCTAATATAATTGTAAACTTCTGGCCCGTTTGAGCAAAAGCCTCAGAATGTGTTAGAAATGCTGTAAAAAATATCAGAAAAAAACAATAATAGTTGATTTTCATATGCTAAAGTTAATTTTAATGGAACACTAGTACTTAATTTTTTTATTTGATTATTTTTGCCAAAAAATAATCTGTAAGTTTGACTGTTCAAAAAACAGGCCATAATTACACAAAAATAGCATTTATCCCTTTGCAGACAAACTTATTTAATATCGTTTTAGTAGCATTCCTCCTATCTATAGGTTCATTTGATGTATGCGCACAAGAAATCCCGAAGAGAAATTCGCCTATACCTATTAAAAAAGGAATGGTTGTTCCATTAGACACCGTTAAAAAGAATGCTAAAGTTGTCATAGATACCATCAAAAATCCAGTAAATGATGTATTAAAAGACTCTATCCCTGAGAAGAAAACTTTTTTAAAGTCAAAAGTTAAATACAAGGCCGACAATTACGTTAAGATTGATCAAAAGAAAAAATTAGTGACGTTGTATGACAAAGCAGAATTATACTATGAAGATGTCGAATTAAAATCTGGAATAATTGTTCTCGATTATGAGAAAAACGAAGTTTATGCTGGAAGGATAAAGGATTCTACTGGAAAATATACACAGTACCCAAATTTTAAACAAGGTGCAAATGAGGTTCAGCCTGACTCAATACGTTTTAACTTTAAAACGCAAAAAGCTTTAATTTACAACTCAAGATCAGATCAAGGGGAATTTAGAATAAAAGCACAAGTAACAAAAAAAGAAAATGACTCGGTTTATTTTTTAAAAGGTGTACGATTCACAACATCAAAAGATGTGGATAATCCCGAATATTATTTCCAAACTAATAAAGTAAAGTTTATTCCTGGTAAAAAGGTAATTACTGGATTAACAAATATGGTTATTGCAGATGTTCCTACGCCTATTGCTTTGCCCTTCGCCTATTTCCCAATGAGCAAAGAAACAAATGTTTCGGGGATTATATTACCAAGTTATAACGACTCAAATACTAGAGGTTTCTCATTACAAAATGGAGGGTACTATTTTGCTTTGAGTGACCATTATGATTTGACTTTTTTAGGAGACTATTACACAAATGGAAGTTACGGTTTGCGCTTCGAATCTTCATATGCTAAACGCTACAATTACCGTGGAAACATCAACTTTAGATATGAAAACTTGATAGCAAGTGAGCGTGGTTTTCCTGATTATGCCAAGCAAAAAATCTACAATTTACAATGGTCTCATTCTAGAGATAATAAGTCAAATCCCAACTCTACTTTTTCGGCATCGGTCAACTTAGGTAGTAGTAAATATTTCCAGCAATCCATCAATCAAGCTAATGTTGGTTCGAATCTAAATAACACGCTTAGTTCATCTGTTTCGTATTCAAAAACGTTTAACTCGATCCCTCAAGTAAGAATGTCACTTTCTGCAACGCATTCACAAAATACACAAACAGAGGTGATCAATATGACACTGCCAACCTTACAGCTGAGCGTTGATAGAATTTATCCTTTTGCAGGAAAAGATGATATCAAAAAAGGATTTTTTAAAAACATCAACTTACAATATAATTTAAGTGGTCGAAATAGCATCACCACTACCGATTCTCTATTCTTTAAACCGCAAATGTTTAGAGACGCTCAAGTGGGTGTTCAACACAGTATTCCTCTTAGCACCAACTTTAAATTATTTAAATACTTTAGTGCTTCGACTAGTGTAAACTATGAAGAAGTATGGTATGCAAAAACAATTGAAAGAAATTTTGATGTCGATCAAGGAGCTGTAGTTGATAAAACAGTTAATGGTTTTGACGCCTATAGAACATATTCTTTCTCATCTAGTTTAGGTACAACAGTATATGGAACATTTAACTTTGGCGAAGACAAAAAAATCCAATCCATACGCCACGTCATGCGTCCATCATTATCTTATGGATACACGCCAAGTTTTGAGAAATACTACGACACTTACGATAGCGATGGAACTGGAACCATCAGCAAGCAATATACTCGTTTTGAGGGTGGAATCTTTGGTGCACCAGGATTGACAAACTCAAATGTTTTAGGTTTTGACTTAAGCAATACCTTCGAAGCTAAAGTTCGCGATACTGACAGCACTAAAACAGAGCCTAAGAAAATCATGCTTTTAAATAATTTAAACTTATCTACTAGCTATAATCTAGATGCCGATGGTGTTACTTCATTAGCATGGTCTCCCGTGCGTGTAAGTGGAGGAACTCAACTGTTTAAAGATAAAATGAATGTGAATTTTGGCGCAACACTAGATCCCTATGCAATCGATAATTCAGGTACAAGAATCAACACCTTTAATATTGATAATGGTGGTAGTCTGTTTCGAATGACAAGTGCTAATATGACTTTAAATTATTCTATATCAAGCCAGCAAAATGATAAGAACAAAAATAAAAAAAACGATCAAACACAGCGTAATGGAGGTCGTGAAGATGATTTATTTGGTAGGAATACAGTAAACAATGGCAATGTAAGTCAATTTGACGATGATGGTGAGGATCAAGGTGAGGATGTGATTTCTGAGTTTTTTACTTCCAAACTACCTTGGGACATGACATTTGCATATTCGCTTACCTACGGAAACAATAATAGAGAACGCGAGATAATCGGAAATTCTATTATGATTTCAGCAAATGCTGATTTGACGCCAAAATGGAAAGCAGGTATCTCTACCGGTTATGATTTTGTGCAAAATGGTGTTACTTATACACAGCTACGTTTTGAAAGAGATTTGCTGAGCTGGAGAATGGATTTTAACTGGACACCTTTTGGAACAAACGCAAATTGGGGATTCTTTATCGGGATCAAATCAGGTGTGCTAAGCGATATTAAATGGGATAAGCGAAGTACTTCAACTCGATAATCTATACTTATTTAGCTTTCGCGAAAGCGCCATTTCTATTACTATTTTGATCACTACTTAAACTTAAAAAATACATTATGAAAAAAATAATTTTTACTGATAAAGCACCAGCACCAATCGGACCTTATAATCAAGCCGTTTTAAAAGGAGATACATTATATACTTCAGGCCAAATCGCCATTGATCCGGCTACTGGCGAACTCGTAACTGATTCTATTGAGGCTGAAACAAAGCAGGTAATGGAGAACATGAAAGAAGTATTAATCGCTGCAGGAATGACTTTTGAGCATGTAGTAAAAACAACCATTTTCATTATGGACATGAATGATTTTGCTAAAATAAATACGGTGTATGCTACTTATTTTAACGAAAAAACCGCTCCAGCTCGTGAAACGGTTCAAGTGGCATGTTTGCCAAAAAATGTAAATGTAGAAATTTCTATGACAGCTATACTATAGCTTTCAATAACAATTGAGCAGTTGCTTCGTTTGTAGCGATAGGCACATTATGCACATCACACACACGAAGTAACATGTTTATATCAACCTCATGAGCATGACTCGCTAAGGGATCCTTAAAAAACAAAACCATTTTAGTTTTACCCTCAGCCACTCTCGCGGCGATTTGCGCATCTCCACCTAACGGTCCAGACAACATTCTTTTTACTTTAAAACCTGCATTTTCTGCCTTGCTTCCAGTTGTTCCTGTAGCAATAAGTTTTATATTTTCCTTTTGTAAAAGCAGTTTGTTTTTATTTAAAAACTGAACCATATCAGCCTTTTTTCCGTCATGTGCTATAATTGCAATTTCC
Source organism: Flavobacterium frigidarium DSM 17623 (assembly GCF_000425505.1). Classification (GTDB taxonomy): domain Bacteria; phylum Bacteroidota; class Bacteroidia; order Flavobacteriales; family Flavobacteriaceae; genus Flavobacterium; species Flavobacterium frigidarium. Next base: position 330,064 of record NZ_AUDO01000004.1, read on the forward strand.
ATCATTGTCTATTCCTTATTTGCTACGTGATAAGCGATTAAACCATCAATAGGTCGTCTTAGTACGTTTCCTAATTGTAATTCATACTTATCAAAAGTTTCTTGTAATTCGTCTTTTAAATAAAAAGCAATCGACCCAACAAAGTGCACTGGAATATCTTTGCAATTATCAAACTGTTTGATGTAGTTTTTTACAAAAGACTTCATTCCTTTAAAGATAATTTTTCTACAAAATTCGTGGTCTTTATGCTGAATTAAAAACTTTGCAAATGTCGCTAAATAAGCATTTGGATTAGCTTCTTTATAAAGTTTACTTTTTATAAAATCAGGCTCTACATTGTATTCTTTTTCAAATTCGACAGCAAGGTCTTGAGGCATTTTATTAAAGTAATACTTTCGAATTAATTCTTTCCCAAAAACATTACCACTACAATCATCCATAATGATGTACCCCAATGACTGCACTTTTTGATGTAGTTTCGTTCCGTCAAAATAGCTACAGTTAGATCCTGTACCTAATATCGCTACAATTGCTTCTTCGCCTCTAGGTGTAGTAGCATAAGCAGCTGCATAAGTATCCTCTTCGACAGAAACTGCTGCATTCACAAAATAACTTTCGAAAGCTTCAGTCAATGTTTTTTTCATTTTATCGGTACCACAACCAGCACCGTAAAAAAACAAGTGAGTTGCATTTTTTTTGTTTTGCAAAATATCAAAACGATCGTTTAATCTTTTGATGATTTCGTCGTTTTCAAGAATTTCAGGATTTAGACCTAATGTTTGAGTTGTAAATAATATTTTTCCCTCATCATCTATTGCAATCCAATCAGCTTTAGTAGAACCACTATCAACTATTAATTTCATTTTTATCAGTTTAAGATTTGGTTATAATCGCACCAAATTGTCTTCTAAAATAAGATTTTTTTTGGTACATATTTAAATTAAAAAGAAAAATCCCGTCAAAAAATAAATTGACGGGATTTTTATAATTATAGATGATTATTTCAATGCAGATATGTGCACAGCTAAATCAATTAATTTACTTGAATATCCGTATTCGTTATCATACCAAGAGATGATTTTGAAGAAAGTAGAGTTCAATCCAATTCCACCATTTGCATCAATGATGGATGTTCTTGAATCACCAACAAAATCTTGAGATACAACTAGGTCTTCAGTAAATCCTAAGATACCTTTCATTGTAGTTTCTGAAGCTTTCTTTAAAGTTGCCATAATTTCTTCATAAGAAGTTTCTTTAGCTACTTTAACAGTTAAATCTACTGCAGATACGTCAGTTGTAGGTACACGGAAAGCCATACCAGTTAATTTTCCATTCAATTCAGGAATTACTTTTCCTACTGCTTTTGCAGCTCCTGTAGAAGAAGGAATAATGTTACATGATGCAGCACGTCCACCTCTCCAGTCTTTCTTAGAAGGACCATCTGTTGTCATTTGAGTAGAAGTTGTAGCATGAACAGTTGTCATTAACGCCTCTACAATTCCGAAATTATCGTTGATAACTTTTGCTAATGGTGCAAGACAGTTAGTAGTACAAGATGCATTTGAAACAACTAAATCAGAAGCTTTTGCTGATTCGTGATTTACACCCATTACAAACATTGGAGCATCAGCAGAAGGAGCAGAAATAATTACTTTCTTTGCACCACCTTTGATATGCTCATTTGCAGTTTCAACTGTTGTGAAAAATCCAGTGCATTCAGCAACTACATCTACATCAACTTCATTCCATTTTAAATCTGCTGGATTTCTTTCTGCAGTGATACGAATGTTTTTTCCGTTTACAAAAAGTTGTCCTTCTTTCACTTCAACAGTTCCGTTGAATCTACCGTGAACTGAATCATATTTCAATAAGTAAGCTAAGTGGTCTACATCTAATAAATCATTAATTGCAACTACCTCAATATTGTCTCTATTGAAAGATTCTCTAAATACGATTCTTCCAATTCTTCCAAAACCGTTTATTCCTAATTTTACTTTTGACATTTTCTTTAATTTTTGTTTATTTCTAGTTCTAGTTTATTATCTTTTTGTTCGAAATGTATACTAATATAATTTTCGAAATATATTATGTTGACATGATATCAGATACACGCAACAATTCTCTATCAATCTCTGACTTTCCTTTTATTGCTTGCTCCAATGGTGTTAAAATCACAGCATCATTTTGCAAACCTACCATGTAATTTGAATTGCCTTCAAGTAACGACTCTACCGCCTTTACTCCCAACCTACTAGCAAGAACTCTGTCAAAGCATGATGGAGAACCACCTCTTTGCATGTGCCCTAAAACAGATACTCTTACATCATATTCAGGTAGATTAGCTTCAACGTAATCTTTAAGTTCGAATACGTTTTTACCTATTTTATCACCTTCAGCAATAACTACAATACTTGAAGATTTTCCTGAAGCCTTACTTTTTTTCAATGAATCAAGCAAACGATCTAATCCTAAGTCTTCTTCAGGAATTAAAATTTCCTCTGCTCCTGCTCCAATACCTGCGTTTAATGCAATATGACCGGCATCTCTACCCATCACCTCTACAAAAAATAATCGGTTGTGAGAACTTGCTGTATCTCTAATTTTATCGATTACCTCTACAACAGTATTTAAAGCAGTATCATAACCAAGTGTGTGACTAGTCCCAAAAATATCATTGTCGATTGTTCCTGGAATTCCCATAATAGGGAAATCATATTCATTATTAAATACTAATCCTCCAGTAAATGTTCCATCACCACCTATTACCACTAGAGCATCGATACCCGCTTTAACAAGGTTATCGTGAGCTTTCTTTCTTCCTTCTGGAGTTTTGAATTCTAAAGAGCGTGCCGATTTTAAAATCGTTCCTCCTTTATTAACAATATTATTTACAGATCGAGGTCCCATATCTTTGAAGTCTCCTTCTATCATACCTTGGTACCCTCTATAAATTCCGATGCATTCAATATTGTGATATGCACACGTACGAACCACAGATCTAATGGCAGCATTCATTCCTGGAGAATCTCCTCCTGATGTTAACACTCCTACTTTTCTTATTTTTTCTGGCATTGTAATACTATTTGAATGTAAAATTAACAAACATAATGTTGTAAAAACGTTATGCAAATGATAATTTTAAAACCATCAGTTAATTCAAACGTTTTCGTTAATAAGTTTTCGAAAAACCAAAAAATATCCGATATTTTTTAACAATAACTAAATTTTAGATTTAATCTTTAACGATTAAACAGAATTTAGCAATCAATGATAATTTAAAGCAATGTTATTAACACTTGAAGCATCACCTTAATTTGTTTCTTGATGACAGCGTAAGTGCATTTATTGACACCATTATAATGGACATAAAAAAACCCTATCAAACACAGTTGATAGGGTAATAATTATCAGTAAGCTTTTTTTTAATTTTCTTCAGGGAGCAAAGCTTCTTTATTTTTTTCCACGGTCGGTTTCTTTGGTGTAGCCGGTTTATTGAAATTGATATAATCTGGTGACAAAGCCGAATCTTGGATTTCATTTTTGACTTGTTTGGCTTGTTCTAGCTTTTGATCTGTAAAGATTTTATTGACTAATTCTTTGAAGGTATCAAAATCTACTTCATAAGAAATACCCACACCTTGTGTGTATCCTATTCCTTCACCTATATAATTAATGTCGTTTTCTCTATTAAAAATTCTCAAATTTAATGTTCCATCTTCGTTTACACGATACTGCACTTCTAAATCTCCTACAATTGCAGATTCGTTAACTCCTCCAAAAGGGACTCCTAACTTACCATTGATAGTAACACGCTCATTTATCTTAGAAGTTATCGTGGCAATCACTCTACCGTCAGTTTCTTTACCTAAGCGCCTATCAGCCGGTGTGTAATTCAAACCAACTTTAAATTTCTCACTGTCAGACTGAATGATCCCTCCTAACAAACCAGAAGCCGTTTCAAATAAACTTCCTGAAAAATCAGATTGACTCACTCCTTCCGGACTTAAAAAGCCACCTGAAGATAATAAATAAAGCGCTTGAGTTTGCCTCACATCTTTATCATTTAATTTATACTGTATTTCAGATTTTAGCACATTACTCACCGTAGGGAAGTCAATATTGAAATCTGGTTCTGGACTGGCTAAATCACCTCGAATTCCAATAGCTACTTCTACAGGCACCTTTCGACTAAAAGAAGAATTATCTAATAACACGGCTGGATTTGCATTTGTTTTGTAAACTGCCTCAAGATTTAATTGCGCTTTCATTGGGTTCCCTTCCCAAGAAATAGAACCTCCTTTTTTAACATCAAACTTTTTATCAATAAAACCACCGTACTTAAAGTTGTAGGTTCCCTCATAAGGTTGGAAATCTCCCCACATATTAAAAGATCCAAGCGTATTAATCTTAAATAACAAAGTTCCGTATCCTTTTCCTTTCATTCCGTGACCTGAATTTCGATCAAGAATAACTTCTACTTCTGCATCTGGAGTAATATCTAAATCAAATTCTAACTGTAATCCGCCATATTTTTTTGTATTATCTATAATCCCTAATTCTATATTTCGCTTCTCTTTTGGCGTTAAAAAATGAATAAACGAGTTATCGCTTACGCTCTCGGCATCATTTATTGGAATTTTTACTGATGTCCCTTTTTCTGATCTAGCGGCTACCTTAATAAACAAACTATTTGTAGGTCCTTTAATAGTAGCAGTTCCGTCAATGAATGCAGTTCCGTAATAGGCAGCATCATCCTTGTCCTTAGTGTCTAATGCGACTAACCTATTACTATCAATAGTTAGATCCAGTTTCCAATCGGCAAAGTTATTGTGCTCTACAGTTCCATTTAGCGTTCCCTTTGTATTGTATTTAGTATCAGTTAAAGTGTTATTTCTAAAAAGAAATTTTTCGTCAGCAAGGTCTATTATTGAACGACCTCCGAGTTCGTAATCAACATTTAAATAAGGAACAGTAAGCCCCGCTTCATCCACAAAAAGTCGTCCATTAATTTTAGGTTTCTTTAAGTTTCCACTAACGTTAGCGTTTCCGGTTAACATACCACGAATATTAGATAAAACTTCACCTCCTAACGAACCTAAAACTCCTAGGTTGAATTTAGATAAAGCAACTTTTAAATCTAGTAAAGTCTCTTTACCAATCACCTCAAAATTCCCAATGGCACTTAAGGACTCCACATTTTCATTTTTAACAGAGGAATTGATTACAAATTTCTGCAAGTTTTTATCTCCTTCAATATTAAAATTTAATTCACCAAGTTCAGTATTATTTATATTTAATTGGTCAATAATCAACGACGCTGTAGGCTTGTAAACTTCGTTGTTTTGTTTAAAATTTACCTCTCCATTAATATTTCCTTTAAATACAAATTTCTCATTGTCAGGAGTTATTCGATACAAATCAACATCTTTAAAGCTAAGTTGCAAATCTTTATTTAATAAATCATTTATCGTTCCTTGCAAAGTTATTGCCTGATCCTCATGAGATAATATAAAATCATCAATTTTAAAATTTTTAAAAGATTTGTCGAATACCAACTGGTTATTAGGTTTGTCTTCCTCATTTAAATACCATAAGTAATCTTTAAACTTCATCTCAGATTTGCTTACGCCTACCACGTTTTGATTGTCTTTATTAATAGTATGATATAAATTCAAATTAAAATAATCTTCCCCCTTTTTACCTCCTTTAAATTCTGACCTAAAAAACAAAGTGTCTTTCATGGTAATGTTAATCAAACTAAAATCACGAATTTTATAATAAGGAGTTTTAATGCTGTCTAGCTCAACATATGCATTGTACAGCGGGTTTTTATTGTCAATAGCTACTCTAATATTATCAAAGGTATTTTTAGCCAACAATATTTGAGGTGAATTGAAATTAAGCTTAAACTCCTGACTATCTGACTTAATATTTCCTCTAACTACAGTATTTGTACCAATAGACATCTCGGGATAAAATATTTCGATAATCTTATTGTAGATTGTAAAGTCGAATTTTAAAAATTGCCCCTTGTTAACTTTATTGGGTTTAAAATTAGTATACAAACTACCTAGAGAATTTCTAATTAGATTTCCTAACTGGTTGAACTGAAATTTCCCAACAATTTCACCTTCTACAATATCAGGTGAATTTACTGTAATAGTACGTACTCGATCTTTATCAAATTGGGAGGCTATATTAAAATCATCAAAAATATACACATCTTTCTCATTTTCATAAGATGTTTTTTGAATATAAACATTTCCCTGAAGGTTTTCAATTGTGTTCCCAGTTACTTGAACAAGCACATCTCCCTTGAATTTGGAAATAGGATCGCTAACTAAATTCAGTTTATGTAAATCCGAATTCTCAACATTAATATGAAAGTCATACTTATTTTCGGTATTGCGTAAATCAACTAAGCCGTCAAAATTCATGCTCAGATTAGGATCATTAACAGATATTTGACCTGTATAATTAGGAGCCTTAAAATTCCCGTTAACCACTACATTCGTGTACGTGTATTTTTTGAAATCAATTTTAGTAATGTCACCTTTCAATTCAGTATTTAAATATTTTTCGGTAAAACCTTTTCCATTTACATCTATATTCAAACTTACCATACCAAGATCCTCGCTTCCTAGTAATTCTCCAACATTAAAGTCAACGAGAACTATATTTCCAGCATAAGAAGCTTTATCGATAAAATCGATACTATTCATCTTCAATACTGACTGCACTTTACCGATTTCTGTATCCAATGAAAAATCAGCTGTTAGGGCTGTTTTGCTCACCGTAGTACTTCCAATAATCGAAAAAGAACCTAATTTTTTCAATTCTGCTGGCAATTTTTTTCCTAAAACATTGGGTAACATTGCGGTTAAATTATCGAAACTACTACTTAGATTATTAAAATTACCATTCATTAGAAATGGTTGATTTTCATTACCAAACAAGTTCTTAAAATTAATTTTTCCATCAATTTTAGTGTTCTTAGAATCAGTCAATTTTAAATTACTAACCATTAAATTATTGAGCGGTCCCGTTATGCGGCTTGTTAAATCAAAGTATTGATTCTTGGCTAGTTCGTCATAAAAGATACTAATGTCATTAGTAGCTAAATGAGCCGATTTTAATTTAATATCAAAATTCACCTTATTATTAAAATCTTGAAAATCAGCAATGGTATATTTCAAGAAAACGTCCCCTTTTAAAGCAGATTCTTTAGTTAGCAAATCTAAATTTTCTAATTTTATACTCGTTTTAGTGTAACTAAAATCAGTACTTAAATTTGCAACATATAAACCACGGTAATCTTGAAAAGACATCTTTTCGATTTTGGTTTTAACGGCAGGTCCGTAAATTAAAAAATTACTCAATTTTATATTGAGACGTTTAAAATCAACATCTTTTGGATTTTCTTTATTTTCGTCTATTAAAACGAAACGGCCATCAGAAATTGTAGCGCTATTTGTTTTTAATAGGAAATTTTTATTAGAAGGCTTGCCAGTATTAAATGCGTTTAAAAAATAATCAAAATTAGTGTCTTTTTCGTTTTTATACCTTTTCATGTTAAAAACCAAACCATCTAAACGGATATCACCAAAGATAAGATCACCATCTAATATCTTCTTCCCTTCTAAAATATTTGTATTTAAAATTCGAGTAAAAATAAGCGTGTCATTATGATGATCACGTATCATTACATTCTTAAATTTCACACCGCCAAAAACAGATATCCTTACTCCATCAATACTGATTTTTGTTCCAAAATCGTCGTTGATACTTTTTGTAAAATATTGTGCAATCTTAGTTTGAACGTATGGAACCGAAAGAGATATTGCACCTAATAGCAATAGAATGATAAGTCCTAAAAACAGACGTAAAATTATTTTAATGAATTTTTTGATACTTTAGATAATTATAATTTGTTCAGAAATGTGATTTTGCCCTTATAAATGGCACTGCCTTTAATAAAAATTCTTTAATTTTGGCTGCGCCGTAAAAATAAAAAAATAAAATTCGGCTCGTCAAATATAATTCAAAATTTGTGCCTTTTTATGCAAAATCCCAAGGTTTTTATTCTTGCTATCGAAAGTTCTTGTGACGATACCGCAGCAGCTGTATTGCATAACGACAATGTACTCTCAAATGTTGTAGCAAATCAACTTATTCACACACAATATGGCGGTGTTGTGCCTGAGTTAGCTTCTCGCGCTCACCAGCAAAATATTGTCCCCGTCATTGATGCTGCTCTTAAGAAAGCTAATATTACAAAGGAGCAATTAAGCGCTGTTGCTTTCACGCAAGGGCCAGGTTTAATGGGTTCATTATTAGTGGGGAGTTCTTTTGCAAAATCATTTGCATTGGCTTTACAAATTCCATTAATTGCTGTTAACCACATGCATGCGCATATATTAGCTCACTTTATAAATGAGGAAGGGTTTGACAAACCTACTTTTCCTTTTTTAGCATTGACTATCAGCGGAGGACATACACAAATTGTAAAAGTAGAAGACTATTTTAAAATGACCATTATAGGCGAAACAACTGATGATGCTGTAGGCGAAGCATTTGACAAGAGCGCTAAAATTTTAGGCTTACCTTATCCTGGAGGTCCTTTAGTGGATAAAAACGCACAACTTGGTAACCCAAAAGCATTCAAGTTTACTAAACCAAAAGTGCCTGGATTAGACTTTAGTTTTTCAGGTTTAAAAACAGCAATCCTCTATTTTGTGCAAAAACAGAAACTGCAAAACCCTGATTTTATCGCAGAAAACATGAATGATATATGTGCTTCTATCCAATACACTATTATCGAAATTTTAATGGACAAATTAAAGTTGGCGGTCAAAGAAACAGGAATTAGGCAAATCGCTATAGGAGGAGGAGTTTCAGCAAATTCAGGCATTAGAAGTACATTGAAAGAAGCAGAAGCAATATACGGATGGAAAACATTTGTACCAAAATTTGAATACACCACCGATAATGCTGCAATGATTGGAATTGTAGGTTATCAAAAGTTTTTATCACAACAATTTGAATCTGCAGCAGTAGTTTCAAAAGCAAGAATACAATTTTAAGAAAGATGCAATTATTTTACAACGAGAATATAAACGAACAAACAACGGAATTTTCATTCGATAAGGAAGAAAGCAAACACATAATCAAAGTTTTGCGAAAACAAGATGGTGATATTTTATACGTTTCTAACGGAATTGGATTAATTGCCGAATGCAAAATAACGTTAGCGTCTGATAATAAATGTACTGTAGCAGTTTTAAGCTATGAAGTAAAACCAAAGTCAGGTTTTCACACACATCTTGCTGTTGCACCAACAAAGATGAATGACCGCTTTGAGCTATTTCTTGAAAAAGCTACAGAAATTGGAATTCACGAAATTACTCCTATTATTTGCGATCGATCTGAACGTAAAGTGATCAATAAAGAACGTTTTGAAAAAATAATTTTAACAGCTTTAAAGCAATCAAACGAGGCTTACCTGCCAAAATTAAATGATGCAATCTCATTAAAGGAGTTCTTAAAGAAAAAGCACAAAGGGCAATTACTTATTGCGCATTGTGAAGAACAAAATAAGAAGACTTTAAAATCAGTTTTGAAACCTGATACAGATATCACTTTATTAATAGGACCTGAAGGCGATTTTTCACTTAAAGAAATTGCATTAGCACTAGAGAATGATTATACTGCAGTATCATTAGGAAATACGCGTTTAAGAACAGAAACAGCTGCGATAGTTGCTTGCCACAGTATCGTTTTTGTCAATGAAAAATAAGCATTAACAATTATTAATAGTGAAAAAAGCGTTTTATATACTGTTGTTCCTTTGTGCTTGCAGCAGCTTTGCTCAAGAAATCGCTCTATTAAAATACAGCGGAGGTGGCGATTGGTATGCAAATCCTAGCTCGCTAACTAACTTAATCGCTTACTGTAATAACAACATCAATACTGCAATAGTGGCAAAACCTGCAACGGTAGAACCATCAAGTCCTAATTTATTTTCTTTTCCTTTCATTCACATGACTGGTCACGGAAATGTTGTCTTTAGTCCAACTGATGTGCAAAATTTAAAAAGTTATCTTAATTCGGGAGGCTTTTTACACATAGATGACAACTATGGTTTAAATCAATATGTGCGCAAGGAAATAAAAAAGTTGTTTCCAAATCAAAAATTAGTTGAAATACCTGCCAGTCACGCTATTTTCCAAAAACCATTTAGCTTTCCCAATGGTCTACCAAAAATTCACGAACATGATGGCAAACGTCCGCAGGCTTTTGGAATATTTTCGAACAATAGACTCGTTTTATTGTTTACATACGAAAGTGATTTAGGAGACGGATGGGAAGATCCAACAGTAAACAATGATCCTCCTGAAGTTAGAGAAAAAGCTCTAAAAATGGGAGCAAATATTATTAATTACATTTTTAATAATTAAGAATGTGATAATAAATAATAGTTTGTTTCATTGTTAGAAATATACTCTCCTTTAATAAGGGCATGCTTTCATAACTGTTTTTATCGAAATATAAGTCCTGTTTTTCGAGTAAGTGTACCGTTTAATTATTGAAAAACAATCTTTTAAATATTGAGAATACAATTTGAACTAGTTAGAAACAGTCCACGTAACTAAACATACTAATTAAGGTTTTAGAAGTTAATTTATTTTGAACATATGTTTTAAAAACTCACTACTTGTTAGCGAGTTTTATTTATATTTATACCTTCAAAAAGGAACTAATGATTACATCAAAAATAATATCAAACGGTATTTTAAGAGCACTGTTTACAATCGTGGTAGCCGCGTTATTACTCTATTTTCTGTACCAAATTCAGTCTGTTTTAATTTATTTAATTGTAGCTTTAATATTAACCTTAATTGGATATCCAATTTTAGATTTCTTCATTAAGCGCTTTAAGTTTAATAACACATTTGCAACGATAGCAACTGTCTTTATCTTTCTAATCATCATTGGTGGATTCATAATAATGTTCATTCCTCTTATCCTTAATCAAGGGCAAAATTTATCTTTATTAAACACCTCTCAGATTGAACAGAATAGTTTACAATTAATAAATCAAATTACCCGCTGGCTAGAGCGTCATCACATTGATTCTGCCAAAATAATGCAAGAAGCAGACATTACTTCAAAACTGAATTTTAATTTCATACCCAATTTTTTAAATGCCATCTTAGCCACTTTGAGTAGTTTTGGAATGGGATTAGCCTCTGTATTATTTATTACTTTTTTCTTTTTAAAAGATAGAAAATCATTCTTATCAACAGCTAGAAAATTAATACCTGATAGTCATGAAGAACAGATTTTGAATTCGATAGAGAAGATAAACAAATTACTTTCTCGCTATTTTATAGGGCTTTTATTGCAGCTGTTTATTGTATTTATTCTATACTTGATTATTTTACTAATTTTTGGAATTCCCAATCCTATAGTTATCGCCTTCTTATGTGCAGTGTTAAATATAATTCCATATATAGGTCCGCTAATAGCATCAATTTTGGCCGCTGTTTTAACAATGTTAGCTAATTTAGGTAGTGATTTTCAGAGCGAAATATTGCCTACAACAATATATGTTTTAATTGGATTTTGGGTAGTTCAGGTAATCGATAACAATTTATCTCAACCAATTATTTTTTCTAAAAGTGTTAGTTCGCATCCCTTAGAGATTTTTCTGGTGATATTAATTGCTGGATTTTTATTTGGTGTGCTGGGAATGATCATTGCAGTACCATTATTTACAATACTAAAAGTAGTAGCCAAGGAATTTTTCCCTGAAAGTAGAGTAATTCAATTGTTAACTAAAAACATCTAATCTTGGGCTTAACGCTATTATCTAACGATGTACAAAATTTCATCAATGAAAACATAAATTTTTCTGTATCAAAATTAGCGTTGCAGAAGAATCCGTTTCCAGAGATAGAATGGATCAAAATCATTTCACAAATAGAGTCAAAAGCAAAAGCAAAAGACAAATTACCAACTTGGTTTGCTGCTAGTGATATTATTTATCCTTCAAAGATTTCAGTAGAACAAACCTCTTCAGAAAAAACAGCTGCTTACAAAAGTAGTTTAATCGAAGGTGAGACGCTAATTGATTTAACAGGAGGTTTTGGAGTGGATGATTACTATTTTTCGAAAAAGTTTAATACTGTAACACACTGCGAAATAAACGAACAATTATCTCAAGTTGTCCAGAATAATTTTAAAAGTTTAGATGTTAAAAATATAGTCTGCAAAGCTGGTGATAGTTTAAATATACTCAAAGAAAACACTTTAAATTACTCTTGGATATATGTTGATCCGTCCCGCAGAAATGATAGTAAGGGAAAGGTGTTTATGTTAGAAGACTGCTTACCTAGTGTTCCCGAAAATCTAGATTTTTATTTTGACAAAGCAGAGGCGATACTAATTAAAACAGCTCCCCTTTTAGATTTCACAGCTGGATTAAATGAACTTAAAAATGTTAAGAAAATTCATGTTGTAGCTTTAGAAAATGAAGTCAAAGAACTACTTTGGGAGCTTCATAAGGGATATGAAGGCTCTCCTGAAATTTGTACGGCAAATATTGCAAAAGACAAAGTTGATACCTTCAGCTTTATTATGGGGGAACAAAATAGCTCATTTAATTTCGATGTTCCTCGAAAATATTTATACGAACCAAACAGCGCTATAATGAAATCTGGAGGTTTTGAAGAAGTTGCCTCTCAATTTAAATTGAGTAAACTTCATAAACATTCGCATCTTTACACCTCAGAATCTTTAATTGATTTTCCTGGAAGAGTTTTCGAAATTGAGAAGTGTTTTCAATACAATAAGTCTAACATGAGTGCGTACTTAAAAAACACACAAGCAAATGTGACTGTTAGAAATTTTCCTGAGACAGTTGAAAACATTAGAAAGAAATGGAAAATAAAAGATGGCGGAAATAGATACAGCTTTTTTACTACTGACTTCTTAGAGAATAAAATTGTTATAATTTGTAGTAAAGTATAATCTATTTACAACACATTTTACTAATCGTAGTACCTAGTTGCAATCCCACTTGGCGTTAGATACGGGATCTTTTAAGGCTGACTTTAGATTATAATGCCACCATTCAGAATCAAAAGACTGAAACCCGCTAGCAGCCATAATTTTCTTTAAAAATTTTCTGTTAGAAATTACATCTGTAGGTAAGTTAATATATTTATGACTAGCCTCTATACCAAAAAAGTCAAAGTCTGTTCCCATAGGAACCGCTTCACCATCTAAATTTACTAAGGTGATATCAACCGCACCTCCCCTATTGTGAATCGAACCCTTACTAGGATCTGCAACGTACTTGGGATTAGGTACAATGGTCCACATTCGTTTTTGAATATCTAGCGGTCTATAACAGTCGTACAATTTGATTTGGAACCCTTTTCTTATAAAAGCATTGTTTGCTTTTATCAAAGCTTTCACGGTCTTATACCTTATTAGACACTCAGCACAATCATAAACCTGAGCTTTCAAAAAATTATTATCAGTAGCGTATCTCATATCATAAATAAAATCAGAACTATAGTCCTTCAAATTCACGAAGGTAGTATCACTAATTTCATCGACGGTTGCTATCTTGTTTAATGGTGCTTGACAGTATCCAATAATACTTATCATCAAAAAGAATAGGGTATTAATAATGCATGATTTTGATTTCATAAATAATTTTATAAGTTTTGATTTATTATTCTAGCCAAGTCGTTTTTTCTTCAATTCCCCCTGGTTCTCGTTCTGGAGGAGCCATATCGTAGTGCCCCATATAAAAGAATCCAAGACAAGTCTCATTTTCTTCTAGATCGAAGAATTCATTAGCATGCAAAATTAAATTTGGAGAACTCCAGTACGCACCTATTTCTAGTTCTGTTGCCATAAGCCACATGTTTTGAACAGACATAGCTACTGCAGCTATCTCCTCCCACTCTGGCAAAGTTTGTTTAACATCGCGCTGCATGCAAATAGCGATTATAACATTAGCTTTATTTGCATTATTTTTAATTTTTTCAAATTTAAATTCTGAGAACGAAGAAGCTGTACTTTTAAACTTGTTTGCTAAGAACAGACCTAGTTCCTCTTTCTTTTTACCTGTTAAAACTTTAAACCTCCAGGGTTCGGTACGTTTATGGGTTGGAGCCCAATTTGCAGCATTTAGTATTTTTTTAATATTATCCTTTGAAATAATTTTGTCATTATATTGGTTAGGCATTATAGACCGCCTCGATTTTATAATTTCGAACAAATTCATTAGTAGTAGTTTTAAATATTGTTAAAGATAGCAAAACATATAAACTTAGAATAAGCGATGTTTATAAAAGATGATAATAAATAAACCAATAGATAAAACTATAATACGAGAAGAAATTAGAATTCCTAAAAATAAAACGATACAGCAATCAATGTCCGATACAATGAAACTTCATCATATTTCTAAAGCTGTTTTAAACAAGAGTATTATTGACGTACAAATGACATTTGAATTCAAACAAATACAGATTCCAAAAACGCTGAAAATCTAGATCTCGAAATTAACGTCTCAAATTCCTTTTAGGAAAGCTATACGATATTTCATTATTGCAAGTAAGAAGCTTACCAAACAACCAAACCAAAAATAAATTTATAATTTATTTTTTAGTTCTAATCTAATTCACAATAGCAAACTCAGGTGATACCATAAAAACAAAAAACCCGAAACTTACGTTTCGGGTTTCTTTCGCGGAGAAAGAGGGATTCGAACCCCCGGACCTGTTACAGTCAACAGTTTTCAAGACTGCCGCATTCGACCGCTCTGCCATTTCTCCAATATATTGCCACCATTACTGATTGCGAGTGCAAATTTAAACATTTATTTCACTTAAAAAATATAATTAGAGAATATTTTTGAAAAAAAAATAACACCACTCAGCTAAAGCATATTAAGTCCAACATAATGAAGTAATTAGGGGTACAATCAATTTATGTAAAAATAAAAGCCAGTAAAAACAAACTTGTTTTGACTGGCTCCTTAAATATGAAAGCAATTCATTATTTAATAATTATGATTTAACCCAAACATAAACCTAAATTTTAGCAAATATATTAGTATAGTATTTCTTACCAGTAACACTGTCTTTTTTAATTGCAAGTCCAAAGTGAGTGAAGTTCCCTTCAATATTTTTTTTGTGTGATTCACTATTCAACCAAGCCTTTAAAGCTCCTTCCGGTGTGTTGTAATTATAAGCTATGTTCTCACCTACTTTGCTAGCATCAAGAACTTCGATTATATTTTGACTACGTGCAACAAAATCGTCATGATTAACGACATTATTACTAATCATGTAGAAATCGTGCTCCTCAGATTTGAAAGAAATATGGTTGATTGTTTTCAATGCATTTAAACCTACACTAACTCTGTATTCGTTAATTAGCTCCATCGCTTTCAATTCTTCTGCACTATATATATAGGTAGAAACTTCTTTTGATTTTGCAATTGCGTTAGCTGTAACTGCACCTTCACTTGAATCAGATGAACAAGAATTCATAGTAAAAATAACTGATCCTAATAATAATAAACTAAGTAATTTTGCTTTCATAATATTTATATTTAAACGTTAAAGAATTTAAAGTTTTAAATTCTCCGACTGATTAATAATGTTTGTCTGTTGTCAAATATATAAACTTTTATCGTTTAAACGTACATTTAATCGACAAACTACATTATTTTATTATTATCTTAAGTATAAAGCTACAAAATCAAAGTTATTTTTTAAATTTAGCACTGTTAAAATATTTATAATATATAGACGTCCGCAAAATTTACTTAATGTAAAAAGATAAAATTAGATTTAGAAAAATGAACTAGAATAGAAGGAGCTTATTAAAAATCTATAAGTTTCAAAATGTCCATTTAAAATTATAACACCTAATCTATCGTGTAATTAAGATTCCATAATATAATTGTTCCCATATTTTAAAATCAAAATTATTCTATAATTCAAAACCTATTAAATCACCACAGTTCAGGAAAATATTAAGTTAATACGGAAAACACAACAAAGCTGTCAGCAATATTAGGCCGGAAATTAAAATGGAACATACTCATACGCTTGCTTAATTACGAAAAGAAATACATCATATGGAAAGAAATATTTTCATTAAAATCTGAGTTGAAATCTTTGATGACAAACTGCATTCAGTTCTCAAGTAAAAGAAGTTCTATAATTTTCATTATTAAATTAAATCCTTGGTCGAAAATTACACGAGGAAATATCTAAAATTTAAATAATTGACTGCATTAAAACTGCTTCTAGAACTTGAAAAGACTGAGGAATTTGAACTATATTGTTATAACTGGACAAATTATAAGTAAAATTAAAATGGGACTATCAAAAAAAAATATATAAAACTTACAATTGTATAAGCAACCGTATGAACAATATAAAATATGAGATAGATAAAAATTTATAATCCGTCAAATCTTGTTTCAGATTGAGGTGAAATGATGTTAGGTACTAGCCCAAATAAAATGATTGAACTTTAGATCGAAAAATTAATATATCTGCAGAAAATTGAGTTCGCCCTTAACAAAGACAAACGGTAAAATTAATTTATGCCTAATTTGATTAAATTTTAATAATCTGAAAGGAGAAGCAGAAATTGTATAAAAAAGTTAAAGAACTGGGGCGTGACCTTATAGGTCGGGCTATCCGTTTTATCTTTTATATTATTTACCTAAATATAGAGTAAACAAAATAAAAGGATACCATTTCTATCCCTCACGCATTTAACAAAACAAAATTACCAACAAATATTAGGATGAGAAAGTAAAAAAATGCAATCAATTACGTTTGAAAAATTTCTAAAACTTACTTATAGCAGCTAGCAAGATTTAGAATTAATATCAAAATAAGTTACATATAAAAACAGACTCTACATGATGATATAAAATAGAATTTTCGATTGAGGACTAGAACTCAAGAAGAACAGTTAACTACCCTGCATTATACAACTTTCAAGTGAACAAACTCTTTCGTTAAGAATAGGTTTCTTGAAAAAAGACGACGACTCCCGATAGCTATCGGGACTCCCACATAATAAAAGTATTCCCGAAGTATTGGAACTCCGGCGGGCTTAACTACTTTGTCTGTATTACATTTTATCTATTATCTTTTTCAAAAAACTCTTATACGAAAAAACCCGTATCCGATTAGGATAAGGGTTCTTTAAAGAAAGGCGACGACTCCCGATAGCTATCGGGACTCCCACATAATCTCAGTACTCTTAAATTTCAACACTCAATCGAACTTGAATACTCTGATCACATTAAATTTTATTTGTTTAAAAAAAAACTATTTGTCTCGTCCTGAATAACCAATACAGATTATTAGACAAAAATATTTAATTAAACACTTGCAAAAACGTTTTTGCAAGTGTTTTTTGTTTTATATGTCCTCATTTTAATCTGACTTTGTAAATGCATTTTGTTTGGAGTCAGCATATAATTAGAATAATGAGGCCTTAATTCATTGTATATATTGACTGATTCTTTGACAATTTTTCTCATGATGTTTAAATCTAAATTGTATTTATCAATCATGAATTCCTGTTTTAATATTCCGTTTATTCTTTCAGCTACAGCATTTTCATATGGGTCAGAGTTTTGCGTCATACTTGGTAGTATTCCGTTTTTATTTAAAGTGTTTTGATAAGCATTCGCACAATATTGCAATCCTCTATCTGAATGATGAATAAATGGTGTTTCATTGCTCATTCTCTGCTTTATAGCCATATTTAGAGCCTTAACACTGCTTTCTGTATTCATACTGTTAGCAACATAATATCCCATTATTTTCTTAGAATATGCATCGGTAACTAGACTCAAATAACACGGCTTTTCTCGTTTTCCAATATAGGTTATATCTGAAACCCAAACTTGATTGGGTCTATTTATTTCTAAACCTAGAATTAGGTTGCGATGCTTTCTAAATCGATGATGAGAGTTAGTGGTTACGTGATAACTGCGCTTTGGTTGAATTAGTAAATGATTCGCTCTAAGTATATCAAATAACTTATCTCTCCCTATTTTCATTGATTTAAGATCATCTATCAATAAATGATATGATTTCTTACCACCAAGTCTAGGCAT